>CAZLBY010000023.1:0-1112 GCA_964558085.1 uncultured Caldisericales bacterium | reverse complement strand
TGGTTCATCCATTTAAGTTTATCAATATCAAATATAGCAGGTGCTTTGTTAACACTTTCAAGGGTAAAGAGGTTGATAAGTTCTTCTTTTGTAAAGAACTCTCTGTCGTCTTTAGAAGACCATCCGAGAAGAGCAAGGTAGTTAAGGAGAGCTTCGGGAAGGAACCCCATCTCTTTGTACTGGCCCACTGAAGTAGCACCATGTCTTTTGCTGAGTTTTGTTCTATCAGGTGCTAATATAAGGGAGATGTGAGCAAATTGAGGTGGAGGAAAGTTCAGTGCATTAAAGATGAATAGTTGTTTGGGAGTATTAGAGAGATGTTCTTCGGCTCTTATAATGTGGGTAATTTTCATCAGGGCATCATCAATAACCGTAGCGTAGTTGTATACGGGGATACCGTTTTCTCTTCTTATGACAAAATCTTTAAACTCATTGGAGTTAAAGGTTACATTGCCACGTACTAAATCATTGACTATTATTTCTTCATCCTTTTCTACTTTAAAAACTATTGCAGGTTTAAGGTTTTTGTTTTTGAAAGCATTTCTTAACTGCTTTGTTTCTTTTTCCTTTAGGTTTCTGTAGCTGAACTTTTTACCTTCTTTTTCATAACTGTCTCTTATGTTGTGTATCTCTTCTTCTGTGTAGTACAGCTCATATGCTTTTTCATCGCTAAGAAGGATATCGATGTAATGGTTGTAGAGGTCCATTCTTTCAGTTTGTCTGTAGGGACCATAGTCTCCTCCCTTAAGGTACCCTTCATCCCAGTCTATGCCAAGCCACTGGATATCATTAAGCATAGTTTTTATTGCTTCATCGGTTGAACGTTTTCTATCCGTATCATCCAATCTCATAACTAATACACCGTTATTGTGTCTTGCAAATAGATAATTAAATAGAGCTGATCTTGCATTGCCTATATGTATATGACCCGTAGGGCTTGGGGCATAACGAACACGTATTTGTTTCTTCATTTAATATTCTCCTTCAATTAATATTTAGTTTTTTCTTTTTGTTCTTTTTTATCTTCGTTTCTTATTTCTGTTTTATTGACTATAATTTTAGCAGAAGGAGGCAAAAATGAAAATTTGTCCAAAGTGTGGAAAAGAAAACAG
>CAZLBY010000022.1:0-1215 GCA_964558085.1 uncultured Caldisericales bacterium | reverse complement strand
AGGATTACGAACTATTGAAGCAGCAACCGTACGGTATCGAGGCCATGCCGACATTTCAGGCGGCAGCGGCCAGCAGCTAGGGGGGAGGGATTGGCAATGCTACATGACATCAGCTTCTGGGTTGAACTTCCGGGAGACTTCAACCGGCAGGAGGTTAGAGGGGTTATCGCGGACTTGACAAAAGCGGGCAGTCCGCTGCATTTCGAGGTGCAACGGCAACTGATCGGGGAGATCCTCTATCGGCGGACGAACTGGCCGAAGGGCTGGGAACTACAGAAAAGCAAGCAATCAGCACGGAAAATATGAGGGGAGTTGTTTATCATGCCAGAGTTTCAGGAATACCAGGACAGGAGCAGGGGAGCAAGGCGGACAAGGCGCAACAAAGAAAACGGTTGGTTATTCGGCGAACTTCCGGACGAACTATGCCACCGGTTGGAAACCTTGTCAAACAGCTTGTCGGCGGACTACAACCGCCGAAAAAAAGATATGTTCGTATCCACGGACATCCAGGCCATGAAAATCGACTACACGAAACGGCTTAAAGAGGGCGCAGGGAACCTCTTTTCAGCGGCCTTTAAGAAAAGCCAGGAGTTAAAGGCCGACAATGAACTTTTGGGTAACCGGTTGAGCGAGGCCGGGAAGCCTGAAACGCAAGAGCGGATATTGCAGCGGGATATTGCGCGGACATACCTGGCAGGGCGGACGAAATCGCAAAGTCAGAAAATGTCGGCGGACTATGCCGAAACCGGCGTATTGCCGAAAGAGTTGCCACAGGACGCGGAGGGGCTAGCCTTATTCCTGGCGCATTTGCGAGGGCAGGGGCTCCACGGCGAGGCGGACGCAGTAAACACGGCCGATGAGTCAATACACTTTACCAGCCAGCCATGGCGAAATACAGACTTCACTTGCAGGGTTGAGGATGACAAGTATTTCTTGGATATGCTGTATAACGCCTTTGACAAGGCGGGGCAGATAACCACGGAAGTCAGGCCGGACCATTGCAAGATGATAACCGCCGAAGATTTGTTTCCTGGACCTAACCCGCCGGGGAACCAGATCATCGGACCGAAACCGGGGGATCGACCGATTAAGGGCTAGCCGGTATCCTAATCGCCGGTAAACGTGCTATAATGGCATTGTTATAATGCCGCGGGGCTTAGAAAATGGGGAGGATCCGTCCATGAGCGAAAAAAGGGGGATACGCCTAACAGATCC
>CAZLBY010000021.1:0-1259 GCA_964558085.1 uncultured Caldisericales bacterium | reverse complement strand
AAAAAACTTTTTTCTCTTATAGAATCCGCTGACGAGGAGCGCGGATTACAGAAGATTAAGAATCGCAAAAAGGATTGCTAAAACATTTAAGGGCAGGAGAAAATCCTGCTCTGTTTTTCATCAACCTGAAATATGTTTGAAATAGCTTCTTTATCGCAAGATGAATCCAACTTAGGATTTCTAAAGGTTATTGGTTGGCTTTGAGCCTCTGTAGAATTTCTGGGGTAACATAGGGGCCTGTTCCTATTGCCAGGGCATCATCATTTGTTGCATCAATCTCAATATTAATATAGGAAGATCTAATCGGTTTCACTCCATGGGGGACTCGAAGAAATACGAAGCTTCCTTCCATCGTAACAAGATATACTTCTCTGTCGTTTGATACGGAGAAAGAAGGACTAAAAATACCTTCTTGGATAAGTGCACCATGCGTAGTAAGGATTATGTCTTTTATTATCGGCGCCGATTCTCCGCGACCTGCTGCTACATCAGCAGCAATATCTTTTACTTTTTCAATTTCTAAAAATGGTCCTCCCGTTTTACCTGGTAAATTATCCGGCATCTTATAGCTGGCTCCCTGAGGAGCATTAAGTGGTAGAGGTAAAGTAGAAACAACTCCACCAAAAGTAAATGATTTGAGGGTAATTAAAGTACATACAGCAATAATTAAGATTGCAATAGCAATCATTCGTTTATTTGATACCTTCATAAAATTTTTACCTCCTTCCCTATTGCTTAAATGCTAGTATTGCTTATTAAGAGCAATACTGCCAGAAGCAATATAAATACCTTAACTGCTTTCGTCCGGCATGTCACGTTCTTGATATTCTCTCTTATAATTTCTTTTGTTTTCATAACTAATGACTCCTTGGATAAATTTTACTTTTTAAAACTTTTACATATGCCTTGAATAGGTTCTACTTGCCACAATCCTGAAACAAGTTCAGGACTAAAGACTTTCTGATGCCGCTTCCACATTTTCACCAACCACTTGTTTCATCGACATTAATTTTCAGCTAAATGCTCTCATATCGCATCACCTCCTTAAAGTAATGGTTTCAATGCTATACCATTAAATAACCGGTTTAACATTCTCTTTAAATTTTCTTCCTCATATATAAGATGTTTAAACTCAAAATTTTCCCTCCATTTTCAATCAATTTTTAAAAATTTTTCTCCTCTCCTATATATAGACTTCCGATTTCAAAAAATTGTTACATTTTTTTGAAAGAATTTTTAAAAAACTTTTTTCTCTCATA
>CAZLBY010000020.1:0-1292 GCA_964558085.1 uncultured Caldisericales bacterium | reverse complement strand
GTTCCACCTCCGCCTGCAGGCCCTCCACCCAACCCCCATCCCGGCGGCCACGGCAATGTCCTCACGCCCGTCATGTATTTGATTGTTGTGCTGCCGCTCATATTTACATCCTTTGCGACGACAGAACCGTAAACGTTAAAACCCGGGGGGCTTGGAGTTCCTCCGCTGATAGTGGCCGTGCCGTTTGGCGCGTACAACATGGCCGAAGCTGCCGAGCTTCCGCTGACTGAAATATCACCGTTTCGGGCAACGATGAGTGGCACAGCATCTTTTGCCAACTGCGCCCTGGCATCTCCACTGATCGTAACGTTATTTTCAGCTACGATCGGATAGGCTCCGCTGACAACAGCACTATTGGCTATTTCTATTGAACCTGAAGCATATATAGGCCCCTGAATATATACAGTTAAGCTGCCGCCGAAGGTCACGTCGCCGTTATAATGCCCGGGCCCTATGTAGATGGTCCCCCACGAGGGAGGAGCGCTATAGAGAGTGCCTGCCATTGACTCTGATACATAGTTTTCAACAGTAATGTTCTGCGGTACGTAGGCAGGCGAATTAGGAGTTGCCGTGCCCCAGAGTTTGCCATTCCATTGATTAACGATAACGGCGCCTGTGGCGCTGGCGTCTCCCATTACCGTGCCGGCAATATTGCAGTTACCATTGGCAAAAATATCACCGTCGGAGATATTATTGGTAGCCACCACGCTATCTATATATACCGTGTAACTGAGGGGGCCCGACACCGTCTGCTGTATACCGATAGACCGAAGCCCGGTGAAAACCTCCTGATTCGGGATGGACAGCAATACACGGGTTCCTCCTGCATTAACTGGTACATATGGCAGAGGAAGTGTTTGGACGGTACCGCTCAGGTTGTTGCCTGTCGCCAGCTTAAACACCAGTTCACCCTCGTTCAATGCCCGGGTCGATTGTATCCACAGTTTGACATATTCGTAATCAGAGATATTAAGAGCAGTGATGTTTCTGTATGCCAGGTTTCCGGCCATGGCGTTGGTCATGACCATGCGCGCGCTATACCCGGCCGTATCGTAATACAATCCACTGGCTCTGGGAGAAGACACTTTGGCACAGCCCACCGTGCTCGGTACACGTGCCCATACAGTATCACAGTTGTGTATGCTCAACACATCATCCGATGTTATGATAATTTTCTTGTTTGTACCTAAAGTGATATCCCCACCCAGACTGAGAGCTGCATATTCGAAGATGTTGCTGCCCTGCGAGCCCGTTTGCCGGATATGCACATAGACCTGGGCCCTTCCCACCGG
>CAZLBY010000019.1:0-1419 GCA_964558085.1 uncultured Caldisericales bacterium | reverse complement strand
CCTTTGACGAACAAAAACTGGAAAAAGGATTCCGCGCTTTTATCAATTATCTTTTGGAAACCGACCTTAATTTTTTCCTTTATCGCGATTTTCAATCTAGAAATATAATGATTTTAAACAACCGCCCTTATTTTATTGACTATCAAGGCGGACGAAAAGGGGCGCGAGAATACGATTTAGGTTCTTTATTGTTTGATGCTAAGGCTGATTTGCCCCAATCAATCAGGGAAGAACTTTTAAAGTATTATTTAAACGAAGCGAAAAAAGACGAGAAATTCAATGAAGAAAAATTCCTTCAATACTTTTATCCATACTGCCTAATCAGAATTCTGCAAGCGATGGGCTCTTATGGTTTCCGTGGTTTTTATGAAAAAAAAGAGCATTTTTTACAGAGTATTCCCTATGCTTTAAAAAATATGGATTATCTTTTAAAAAAAATGACTTTGCCGAAAGAAACGAAACCATTAACTGATGTTCTTAAGATTATGGTTAAATCAAAAGCGTTAAAAGTTTTTGAAAAAAAACAAACCAGTTTTTTAACCGTAAGTATTAACAGTTTTTCCTACAAACAAGGTTTGCCAATTGATGCTTCTGGTAATGGCGGGGGGTTTATTTTTGACTGCCGGGCGCTGACAAATCCGGGAAGAATTGAAAAATACAAAGAATTAAACGGTTTGGATAAATCCGTGATTAGTTTTTTTAAAAAACAAAAAGACATTCGAATTTTTCTTAAAAATGTTGAAGCAATTATCAATCAAGCAATGGAAAATTATTTAGAACGCAAATTCAGCCATTTGATGGCTAGTTTCGGCTGCACTGGCGGACAACACCGATCAGTTTATTGCGCAGAAAAAATAGCAAAAATATTGGAAAAAAAGTTTCCGAAAGCGAAAATATGTGTTAAACATTTAGCTCAAGACGAAAATAAATTATGAAAGCAATGATTTTAGCAGCTGGGCTGGGAACCAGGCTCGGCCAAATAACAAGCAATAAACCAAAAGCGTTGGTTGAAATTAATGGCCGACCGCTTTTGGAAATCGTGGTGGAAAAAATAAAAAGTTTCGGCTTTGACGATATTATTATTAATCTTCACCATTTTCCAGAACAAATTATTGAGTTTGTTAAAATAAAAAAAGATTTCGGCGTAAAAATAAATTTCTCTTTGGAACAAGAGCTTTTAGATACTGGCGGAGGATTAAAAAAGGCCGGCTGGTTTTTTCGCGATAACAAGCCGTTTTTAGTTCATAATGTCGATGTTTTGACTGATTTGGATTTAAAGAAAATGTACCAAAAACATTTAGCTTTGAATGGATTGGCGACTTTAGCAATTAGAAAAAGAGAAACCAGCCGTTATCTAATTTTTGATAATGACAACAATTTAATCGGTTGGAAAAATACAAAAACCGGAGAAAAAATTAT
>CAZLBY010000018.1:0-1443 GCA_964558085.1 uncultured Caldisericales bacterium | reverse complement strand
GAAGGGTGTGCAGGGCCAGAAAGGCCTCGTCGCCTTCAAGGCTCCAAAATTGTCCGGTCAGCTTGAAGCGACGCTGATATTGTGCACAGGTCGATTCAATCGCTCCGGAGCCGACCGGTTCGCCCCGGGCCTTGCCGGTTTTGTAGTCCATTCGGTCCTGATGGTTCCGGAAGTAGTTGAGTTCGCGTTCAAGCACTTCGGCTTGTTTGGCCGAAAATTCATCCAGTCGTTCCCTCAGGGCTTCGAGTCCTTCAATGACATCGGCAGCTCCGTCTGTACGGCTTTCAAGCCAGCGCACATACGGACGGACCCAGGCCTCGGCCTCTTCGGTTTCCGAGCCGTGGAGTTCTCCTGCCAGAGCCCACAGATGCTGCCGAGCATGGTATAGATCGAGTCGCTGTTTGGCCTGAGCGAAACGGTCATTGGCCAGATTCCATATCCATGCAGCCCCGTCAGCCAGAACCAGAACCGTTGCGCATTGACTCATTCCGCGGCGCAGAGCTTCGGCATAGAGTTGATTGCGGAAACTTTCGATTCCTTTGCGTGTCGCCACATAACCGCGACTGCTGATCACCGGTCGCCCGGAGGCGGTTTCGCCGCGCTGATCGAGCAAAAAGACGGTGCCCGTATAGACCCAGTGCCATCGTCCGGGGTCCCTGCCTTCTTTCTGAAGGGCTTCGGTCCGGCCCCAGTTATCGCGCTCGCGAATGTTCCAGGCATCAATTTCAATGATCATCGTGGCGTTTGCATTTACAGCGGGGGCTTGCGCACGGAGCAGCTTAATGCCCTTGGCGTGCTGAGTTAACAGCTCATCTTCCTCGCGCAGCTGCAGTGCACGTTCACCCTGGCGGCGGGCTTCACGGTGCAGTGTTGATGCACTGATCTCAATGCCCGTAAGGCGCAGAATGTCTTCGGTGGCCTGATTGGCCGGTGCACGCAATACACTCAAGGCTGCAATCTCCTGAACCCTCGGGGATGCCTTGGCCCTCTCATGAAGCCCCAGCCGGTAATCAGCTGGTGCAAAATGATCCTGACAGGCTGGGCACAGGCCGTAGGCGCGACGGAACTCAATCATTCCGAACTGACTCTGCACCGTTCTGGCACGGTTGCGATCGACCACCGTTAAGAACTCAGAGCACCGGGGGCAGATCGGTTCGACCTGGTCTGCAGCCTCCTGAGTCACCTGTTGAAGCAGATCCCTGCGTACCGTCAAAAACACCTGATCAATCGCCCGTTCAAATGTCGCCATGGAAACAAACTCCTTTGTGATCGTTTCGGGCAGCTCCTGGCGGCCCCATTGCTGTACATCCTGTCTGCTGGTCATAACCCTCCCGTTTAAGGCAAGAAATGCATAACGCAGAAAGACTTGCAACTAAAAAATCAAAAAAAAACACAGCGCAGACCTAAGCCACAGGAATTTCAGTGGAACTGGACAGGGCCGGA
>CAZLBY010000017.1:0-1545 GCA_964558085.1 uncultured Caldisericales bacterium | reverse complement strand
TTCAACAGCTCGGATGTTACGGCGTGGCGACCGACAGACTTTAACCTCTCTTCCACGCAATCCGGTTACGATGGTACATTCAACAGCTCGGATGTTACGGCGTGGTAACCACCAACGCCGGGCGACCGGCACAAAACCACCACCCCCGTGGGGTCAAACGCGGGCACGAAAGGACAGATGAAAGTCAAAGAGATCATTGAGAGATTGCAGGGGTTCAACGAAGAGGCGGAATTTATCACCGTGAACGGAAGTACGCCGGTCGGGTTCCACGTCTCATGCGGGTCAGCCGACGGAGGGACGCCGGAAACGGCAGAAAACGTATGCCTGTGCATTAACGACGTTCCTGAGACAGCCAACTCTAGGCTAACGAAAACAGCGAAACGCCGGGCGACCGGCACACAACCACCACCCACGTGGGGTCAAACGCGGGCACGAAAGGACAACATGGAAAAGACCGAGCTTGACGAGGAACGAGATATGGTCAACGTATGGCACACAAGGGCGACCGCGCATCAGGGAGCAACAGAAAATGCAGAAAAGGCTCTTGCGGCCATGACCGCCGAGCGGGGTCAGTTGGTGAGCCTAGTGGAGGGGCTGCACAGGCAACTAAACGAGATGACCGCCGCGAAGGAACTCACCGAGCGGCAGGTGGCGGTGCTGTTAAAGGATCCCACATGATCAACAAACAAGTCACCGCTCACATCCTGGTTGGGCTTCCTGTCGGGCTTCCGTGCGACCTTCGCGTGAAGGCGCTTGGGAAGCGATACGCAGAAAAGAACCCGTGCCACCAGAACAAAGATGGGAAATGCCAGATGCCGGGCGCGTGTACGTACTCTTCTCAACACGTATGCGCTCCGAGGCCGAAGGTGGAACGACGATACGGGCGCGGAATCGTGTTGCGCCCACGAGGGGTGGCAGCTTGTGACGCATTCGACCGCGATTTCGCAGCCGCGTATGAGTAGACCCAACGTGACAAATCAAACTTCGAGCGGAGCGAGATAGTTTGCATTTGCTGGTTGGATTTTCCAGCCAGCAGAAAGGACAGAACCATGAAACAAGGTCTCGCAGCCAGCAAGGAGCAGAATGAAACACAACCCTATCACAGAAGTCTGGGAAGCACGAAGCGAGCCCTACGCCAAGGGCGACAGGCTCTTCGCTGAGGGCAGCAAGCTCTTCGCTGAGGTCGACAAGCTCCACACCGAAGACGACAAGCTCTACACCAAAGGCGACGAGCTCTTCGCCGAAGGCGACAAGCTTTTCGCCTGCGCCGTCATCGCTAAACACGCGGGCAACATCGATGCCCTGAACGACGGGGATATGAACCCCGAGGAGTGTAGAACATGAGAGTAATTGCACCAACGCATTTCAGCGACAAAGACCACTTTTGAAGGGTAGACAACACGCCGGGTGGACCCCGGCAGAAAGAAGAAAGAGATGAACATGACAATCGCAGAGTTTTGCATCAAACACAGCGCGTGCGCTGCGGTGATCTGCTACATGATCGAGGCCGCAAAGAGAAACGCGGTGCCTTTCCGGCTGTTTGTC
>CAZLBY010000016.1:0-1640 GCA_964558085.1 uncultured Caldisericales bacterium | reverse complement strand
CACAAATTTAACTATTTGCACGGAAGGCCAAAGATTGACCTTTAGGTCGGTATAATGTTTCATAATTCCCAGATACGAATTCATACTGCTTAAGAAATCTGATTGTGCTGCAATGTCGGGCTTGGCATTGCTTACTACAATATTTTGTTTTTGTATAGCCAAATAAAAGTTGCCTTTGGTGCGATTGACAATATATATTCGATTGGGCTTGATTACAGCACCTAAAAATGTAACGCCTTTGCTATAATGTTGTAAGTATATCTTTTTAGGATGCATAGTGAGTTGTAAAGTTGAAAGTAGAAAGTTTGAAAGTTGGGGAATGAGGGATTTCAAATATTCTTTGTCGGGATGGACAATAATAAAATCATCAACATATCTTCCATAGTACCTAATGCCGAACTCGTTTTTTACATACTGGTCGAAAATATTCATATAAAAATTGGCAAAAACCTGACTTGTCAGGTTTCCAATAGGTAAGCCACAATTGGGCGGACTATGAAACAAACTTTTGTTTTCAGGTAAACCCTCCCAATCTTTTTTGCGCCCTTTAATGAGGCAGTTTTGAGTAGGGTCATTAAAAATAACTTTTCGGCATAGTTCAATTATCAAATTTCTGTCTGTCTGATGATATTTTTCAAGTATAAGCTGTTGCAATCTTTCAAAAAGCAGATTTCTGTTAATATGCATGAAAAAGCCCTGCACATCAAGTTTTAAAATATAGCAATCGGTGCTGTAATTTTTTGAACATTCGCGAATAAAGTCATTCGCTCTTTTGATGCCAAGATGTGTACCTTTTCCTACTCTACAGGCGTAACTGTCGTAAATAAATTCATTTTCGAATAATGGATTAAGCTTATTGATAAGAAAATGATGCACCACCCTGTCTCTGAAATCGGCTGCAAATATTTCGCGTTTCACAGGCTTGTTTACAATAAAAGCTATACTGCGGTATGGCTCGTAGGTACCTCCTAAAATTTCTTCGTACAACTGAAATATATTATGTTCGAAATGCTTTTCAAAAAACAATGCATTAATAGTATTTCGTTTATTTCTACGGCAGTCGAAATAAGACTGGAAGAGTTCTTCTGTAAAATCGTATGTTAATTCAGGTTCAAATAAATCTGTTTGCATTTACGCTAAAATTAAAGCCCGTTGCCTTGTGCAACGGGCTTGTTATTAAATCCCTGAGACACCGGACAGACAACCCTTTTTGCTTGTTGTTGTTGTTCCTGTTCACTTTGCCATTGTTGTAGTTCAGGTTGCGGTTCCATGCGTTGTTAGTATTGTTCTCAGTAGAACTCCACCAGTTACCGTTGTTACCAATGTTGTTGAATGTTCCATTGTTGTTGCGGTAACCGCCCGGAAGACCTGCAATTGAAGTAACCACTTTTGTTTTAGCTACTGCCAACCATATTGACCAAAGTCTTAATGGCATTTGCGACAGCAGCGGGTTACCGGATTTAATTAGTACACTTCTGCTTGCCTTGGCAAAGCAGAACTCCGACCAGAAACTATTCTCTCATTGCTTTTTGCCATCCTGTTAATTGTTTCGATACCTCTTCTACCTTTTGGTTTACCTGTACAAATCTTTTTAAACTTATTTGTTGCAAATCTTTCATCAGGCGTATAAACAGCCTTAT
>CAZLBY010000015.1:0-2953 GCA_964558085.1 uncultured Caldisericales bacterium | reverse complement strand
ATATCAACTGGTGCGGCAAAAATTGCTGTTGATAGAAATTTAACCGCATGGTCAAAAGAACAGTTCTTCGCACAAGATGCAAGACACGGGTATGAGCTTGCTGAAGACTGGTCTGTTCCTCAAGAACTTGCTTCTCATAATCCAGATGGAGGAAAGTCATATCCAGCGGGTTCAGTAATTAGTGGGGCAACATTAAATATGTATGCCGCACTAAAGAAGGCTGATACTGACCCGTCTTATGGTGATAATGCCATACAAGATATTCAGGAATTTGGACGGAAGGCTGAAACAACTCGTATCAGCGGGTTGATTCAAAATGATTTAGAAAAAGCAAAGGCTGAGTACAAGCCAGAAAACCACACAGACTTCCAGAATCAGTCAATTATGATGAAGATGGAGGCGGCAGAACAGAAGGTGTTCAGAATGTCTACGGTTCAGCAGTCTCAGAACTTTTCTAAACTTGAAACTCAGGCATATGGTGGTGGTCTTACGATTGGGGAAATTGAAATTGCTGAGAATACTGGCAATACAGTTAATGGAGTTTATTTTCCAAACATTAGCCAAGAGCAGTCTGTAGCACTTAAAACAATCGTTCAGGGTAAAAGCACTTCAGAAGTAACTGATTCTATGTATATTACCAATCAAAAAAAACTTGCAGATTTGGCACTAAAAGAAGGCGCAAATACGGATAGGGCGATTTTAGATGAAGCAATGAAAACATTGGTTATCAAGCCAACAGGAAGTTCCGTTCCAAGGGCGGCATATAGCGCACAAACCACTTCGCTTGTATTGCGTAACATCAAGACTCTTTTCCAGCCAGAAAAACTTTATGATCCCGGATTTTGGAGCGCAAAGTTTAAAACAACTGCAACACACTCAAAAGCAGTAAATGAGCTATCTGACTGGACGCTATCAGCAATCGAGTTGGCTAGAAAGAGTGGAGATACCACGGATTATCTGCGGTCTTACAACGCTGGAATGTCTGCTTTGCTCGATGTGTTTGATGAAAAAGGAACTAAAGTAACTGATGCAGACCTTTCCGATTGGAGACAAACATATATTGCTCCAATTATTGGGAAGATTACGGAAGAGGATATTCGTAATACTTATGCGCCAGAACCTACGAATGGTGTAGTTAAAGAACCATGGATTGACTTATAATGGATGTTACACTTCCTAGTGGAAAAGTTATTCAGGGCGTACCCGAAGGAACGTCAAAAGACGCTATTAAAGCCAAGGCGTTGTCGTCTGGTAAGTTTACAGAAAACGACTTTATCATACAACAGACTAAGCCTCCGCTTCGCACTGCTTTTCAGCAAAATCATTCTGAGTATTCAAATGAACAAATACTTGCGGCAAACAAGGCATATCTTCTTGGGCAACTTGGGACATTCAGCCCAGATAGTTATGAGCTTTACAAACAGGCATATACAGGGAAGAAAGACCCAGTAGATGACCGCTCGTTCTTTGACTCAGTAAAAAGCGTTTATCAGTTTGGAAGAAAAGTTTCAGCTATTCCGGTGAAAGAAATTGCATATCGCGGAGAACAGGTAATATCGGAAGGCGTTGCGGCTGGGGCTAGGATTGCCGAAGGTAATGCAATGTTTGGTAATCAGCAGTTTGGCTCACTGGCAGAATGGTTCGAGGCTAGGGCGCAGAAGTTTGGTGATGCGGCGAAGCAGGTTAGCCCTGCTGATGAAAAAGGCAGAACATTCTTGTCTGGAATTACAGAAGAAGTTGCAACCGACATAACATCCGCTATGTCAAAAACATACCTAAACTTTTTGTCTGGAACTTCTGAATTAGCTGGCAAGGGTGTTGAGAAAATCACGCCAGAGCAACCATCAAGTATTACTCTATCCGATTTAGTTACTGGAAACACACAAAAAGAAATGTCCAAAAACTTTCTATTAGAATTTTCAGATTTTACAGAGGAGCTTTCTAAAGAGGTTTCAGTTGGTCAGCAGGAAATGAAAGCAGACCTTCTTGGAGATGATAAGGATTTTGGACGTATCGCCTTTTCTGTAATTAGCCAGACTGCATCCGACTTGGGGGCAAACATTGCTCTTATGAAAGGATTGTTTGGCGCGGCTCCGTGGAAAATTGGAATGAAGCCTGGCGATCTTCCGAAGCTATCAAAAATCTCTCAAACAATAGGGCGCATGGGGAAAACGGAGCAGATGGCGGAAAAGCTGGCAATGTCGGCTGAACGTATGGTGCAAAGTGTCAAATGGGGCGTTGGCAGGGCGTTAATAACCAAAGGTGATGCGAAACAACGCTTACAGACTGGAGCGGTTACAACCGCCTATATGGGGACAACTGCATTCAGCGGATTTATTGATGGTGCTGTAATGCGTGTTGTGACTGACTTCGCAATGAACAGCGGACTATCCTACGGACTTCAGTATAAAGATGTTCTTGAAAGCAATATGTCTGGGTCTGAAAAATTTCTAATGATGCTTCCATCCCTAGTTGCTGATGGCTTCTTTTCAGCTCGTACTGCACCGTTGCTTCAGGGCGCAGGTGCTACACCAGATGTAATGAGAGACTTCAAGTTTATTCAGGAAGCGTCTTATCGTGCAATGAGTCCAAAGCATAATGGGATTCGATTATTCGTTAATCCGGTTGACATAATGCGTGCCGAAATTGCTGAGTCCGGTAAGGGAGGAATTGAAGTTGCTAAGACAGAACAGCGCGTAAACGAAGAGATTGATGCAACTGGAGCACAGCTTCGGGCAGACATTGCCGAGGCACAGCGGATACAGGCAGAGGAAGCAAAAGCATTGAGCGTTCGACAGAAGGCCTATGATAAGGCACAAGAAAAGAAAGATAGACAACTTGAGTTGACGCAAAAAGAAAAAGACCTTCTCTCACAAGATAGGGATTCGCTTCCCCAGAAGGCTCCTACACAGGAAGCACCGAAGGTTGACCCAGTAGAAATTGAGGGCAAAAA
>CAZLBY010000014.1:0-3478 GCA_964558085.1 uncultured Caldisericales bacterium | reverse complement strand
AAGTGTCTTTTTCATGTGTCCCCTTTTTTAGATTATGTCTAAGTAAATTGTCAAGGCTATTCATCCTCATTTGTGTCTTCATACGTCTGGTCTATCTTCTCTTGGCGAACCCGTTCTTCTCTCCCAACGAACTGTCCAATAGGCTCAACATAATATTTCCAGAAGTTTGCGGCGTTAAATCCTGTGGTAGGAATGGTAACAGTTGATGCTACACGAGAGGCATAATCACCAATCTTCATCCAGTTTTCAGCCATATATGAGTCTGCGTCACCGTTATCTTGTGCTTCTGATAGCTTTTCGAGATGGTTAGCAAGTCTCTGTGTTGCCTCTAAATCATCAAGAAACGCATCCGCGGGTGTCATAGACAACTTGCCATAGTTAATAATTCCGGTTAATGCCGCCGCAACTGGGCCGAGCGACCCAGATGCATAAGAGATATATGAACTAGCAAACTGTTGTGTTACATCCCAAGTTTTTTCACCGGCAGTCATCGTCCTATCTATTTGCTTATATCCTTTTGCATCAAGAGTTTCGTTAATGATTTGCGCCATTGCGACACTTATCCCAGCCGCAATCATTTGCGATATGGCAACGGCCTGCAACTTCTGTTTAGACGCATCAATATCGGACTTAGTTAAATTATTATTGCGGTATCCCTCAATCAAAGAAAATACCGCATCCTGAATCATTTGATGAAGCTTATTCCGATATGAAGAAAACATCATAAACGAGCGAAGCATTGGATTTTTGCTTCTAGCAAGAGCAGGCCGCGAAACGTCTTCAAATGATGGCTGTGATCGAAAGATAATGTTTATAATATCTGATTCAATTTTTGCGTCTAGCTCTTCTCCAACAAGTCCATTTTTAGAATGCTGTGATTCAAGTCCTTTAAAAATAGAGTATATTACCGCCGCATCATTTTTGCGAATGTCACCCATACCTCGCTGTTGCTTTTTAGTTCTAGCATCATCTCCTAACTGAATACCAACACGCCCTTTATATCTTGCCCACAGGAATGGAGAGCGTTTGCCCATTTCATCAATAGCACGTTTTATCTCTGTTCCTTTTGGAGACTGTGCAGACAAAACCTCTTTTCCAAATCTACCAAAAATATTATGCGCTTCAGAAAAGGCCTCTTGACTCATATATGGACGAGCCGTTTCGATAGACGCTAACTGTAAGAACCTAACCTTTAGATTTAAAGATAAGGCGCGTGCGCCAAGATATTCTACTGCTTTACCGACAATCTTTTCTCCAAGTCTATCCTGCTCTGACATCATGCGCCCATTGGGATTATTTAAATCTCGAATGTATTCATCAAATACTTTAAATTCATGCCCATACCCCTTCGATGCAAGAGCATCATGTAGAGAGTTAACACCACCAGTTTTCGCATAATACATAAATCTATTTGCATCACGAAGAACTCCGGCCATTCCGTAATATCTGGCAACAAGTTTTTCCATGCTATGAAGAGTAGACATCGGATTCTGTATTTGTAGAGGAGCCTTTGAGCTTGTCCTGCTTTTAAACACGCCAGAACTTTCTACGGTTATCTTTTTAAACGCATCGCCAAATCCAATGCCTTTTTCCAAATCAACCTTAATGTCAATCTGGTCTTTGTTGATATGAACATTTCCAACGTGCCAACGAGGAAGTGTATATTCATCGTTAATAAATATGCGGTATCCATCCATCTCAATAGATCGCTCATTTCCAATCTCTTGGAAATATCTTGCAGTCTGGATATAGGCATCACCAACCGCCTTTTCTTCTGGCGACATTTGCGAAATTATCTCATCAACCTGCGGTTGTGTAAGACGAATAACCGGCTTACCAGCTTCTCTTTGCCATCCATTCCCGCCCATTCCTTCACCGGATACACCCATTTCTCTGGTTTGTGTGTCGTGATTAGCAAGGAAAAAATAAAGCCTGTCTGCAACGCCAAGTTCGATCTTCTCCCCATTGACTGTTATTGAAGAAGATGGTTTATTTTTGGAATAGTTCAGCTTTTTAATAATTGGCTCAACAGGAGACATAATCTCAGACACCCCCCGCTGTACCTTATAGACATTTCGATATGACTGTTCAGCCTCAAACTGAATCCTTGAGAACTCTCCACTCGTTTGTCCATCAAGTGTTCTTGCAAGCGATACTGGCATTGATTGAACTGCGTCAAAATTCTTTGCCATAGACATTGCAGAGTCTAAAAATTTTTGTATTGCTTTAATCCACGCCGGAGGTTCTTTAGGGAATATATCCCCTTCTGGGACTTTCATTCCAACGTCGCTAAACGAAAACCGATCCGTTCTCGATGCGGTTGACTTTAATGCTGTGAAAACGGCCTGCTGTGCCTTTGTCTTATTATTCTGCCGAATCTCTTTTGCCAAATCACTAGACTTTTTGAGCAGTCCTTTTACTCCTTCTGTGAGCGCATTAAGCTCGGATGTGGTCAGGTCTTTTGGATTAGTTAATTCTGCATACTCAAGAAGTGCTTTAATCTCTCCACTCAACTCAGACTCCTCAACCGTCTTTGCCGCATCTAAAGCCGCTCGTTGCGCCTTGGTTATCTGTTTGCCCTGCAACCCATCAAGCAGTCCGCCCAATCTCTCTTGAATATCTGGCGTAACCTTCCCCGACTTCAATAAGCCGCGGCCTTTTTTTGCCTGAGCATCAAACGCCTTATATGCCTGATTATGTTCAAAGGCTCGTTGAACCATAGAGCTATAGTCAATAAACTCTGAAATACGCTTTTCTCTTGATTCGTCAGTCTGCACTTCTGCAACCCCCATTGCTTTTATAATAACTTTTCCACGGACATCCTTGTCCATAGAATCAAGAGTTTCTTTTATTTCACGGTTAGATCCGATAATTTTATTTACCGTAGCCCGACGAGAACCCGTTGCCGCTTTCTCAGACGCCTCCATTACGGAGCGAAGAACATCGTATTCTGACAGGTCAGAGCGTCCTGAAAGGTCTTTAACAGGCACCGTTCTATCTATCACATTCTTAACGGACATATACTGTCCGGCAGTCTTATCTGCAAACGTAGAAAATCCATCAAGCGTTGGATGCTTTTGAATGCCATCCTGAAGTTTCGCCATAAACGCATCGGCTTCTCTCCATGTCATATTGTCGTAAGCAAACTTTTCATAAGCATCTAGCATACCTCCAACGCCCTTAACTCCCGACTTTGCCGCTTCCTGAGATGTACGCTCAAGTTCTTTGTAAAATTCTTCTTGAGATAAAGCCTTCTTTGGTTTTGGCTGTCTAATGCCCGCAATGATATTGACATTGCGTTTTACATTACGACCTTTTGCATTATCTGTAATCTGTCGCACCTCGTCCATAACGCCCTGTAGAGCCGCCGCACGACAAGTTGCTGACTGGTTTTTTGTTTCCTCAATAACCCTAGCAATCGCTTTTTTGCCCTCAATTTCTACTGGGTCAACCTTCGGTGCTTCCTGTGTAGGAGCCT
>CAZLBY010000013.1:0-3844 GCA_964558085.1 uncultured Caldisericales bacterium | reverse complement strand
ATAATAGATATTATTAACTTTTGCATTTTTATTGTAAAATAAATAATATATAAAGAGGGAATGGAGAGAGAGTGATGAAAATAAAGCGTCTTTGCAATACAAAAAAAGGGTTTAGCTTAATTGAGGTAATAATTGCACTGGCTATCCTTATGATTGTAGTGCTTGGATTGCTAACTAGTTATTACTCTTATTACAGAAATATGGTGGACCTCCGTATTCAAACAACTGGACAGAATCTTGCACAACTGCAACTGGAAGATATTCAGAACCTGCCGGTTTCTGTGCTTAATATCATTGTGGGGGAAACCGATGAATTTGGTCCTGGTCTTGGTATATATTTGCCTAATTATCCAGAAGATACGGATTCAGACGAGACAATTTATGATTCTGGTGATGGCACACCAGGTCGTCTTCTGATGAATGGTTCATTTAAAATAGAGCATCTTACAGATATATGCGGCGAAACTACAGGAGATCTTCCTGATTTACTCCTTCCCACCAGTGTTGGAATTGAACAAATACTAGACCCACCAGATACAGGTGTTTTTATTGATTATACCCTTACTCTTCACAAAGAGGTATTCCCAAACTATAAAAAAAGAATTGTCATTACTGACAATACACTAGGATTAACTGATGCACAAAAGATTTTTACAATTGAAGTTACTGTGTATTGGGGCAAAGATGCAGACGGTGATGGTATTCCTGATAAGCATATTACAGTTACGGGAGAGAAAAATGATGCAAGGATTGGCTAGCAAGAAAGAGAGAAAGGGTTTTACATTAATAGAGCTAGTTGTTGCTCTAGCTGTTTTCATTGTAATAATTGCTATCTCTTTTTCAACGCTTTCCAGCTTTTTTGCAATGAGAAGTGCTCAGGAACAGGAGATGATTCTGCAGCAGAATTTCCGCTTTGCACTGGACAAGATGGCTTACGATTTCAGACAGGCAAGCAGTGGTACCGGGAGTATAATTCTTAAACCAGGTGATAATGCGATGGGGGACGAATTACAATTCAACACCAGTGCTGGGATTGTAACATACAAACTTGGCGATGGTGCAAGCTCGGGAACTTATGCAATTTGTAGGAAAGTAGACGATGGTTCATCACAACCAGTTACCGAAGATATGCACCAGTTGGTAAAAATATATTTTGTAAGAGCTGGTGGTAAGGTTATAATGATTGTCGTAGGGAACCTGGAATATTTTGGCAAAGAAAGGACAATTTCTTTCAGTTCTTTAGTGTTTTCAAGAAATTCTGCTTATGAACAATGGCCATTACCATAGGAGGTGATTAAAATGATATTGTATAAAAGGAAAGGGATGGCATTAATTACAGTAGTGCTTATTGCAGCTCTTTTCCTCATATCTATCGTAGGAATAAGTGCAAAAGTTATATCTGAGAAAAAAGTTTCTAATGCTCGCTCTTCTTCCGAAAGGGCTTTGGTTACAGCAGAAACGGGACTTTCACAAGTTTTATTTAATTTGCGCAACACAGATTTTACTGACCCTGGCTCTACAGCTCCGCCTGGAAACCTTGAATACCTTACTGTAGATGGCGCTAGAAATATTGCATCTAATAGTTCAGGTTATGTTTTACCTCTTTCTGAACATTCATATTCCGAATCAACCGATAAACCTTATGTAACTTATAAAGTAAAGATTATAAAAACAAATGATGATATTTGGGATCCTGATCACCCTTCGGTGAACCCAACAGAGGTTTCTTTGGCAATTTATTCATTAGGTACGGTGTACAGTGATTCTTCAAAAGCAGAAGTACTTGCAAGAAGAGTAATCAGTACGGAATGTGCTACTATTTTTAGTATAGGGACTAGTTCAAGTTTAATTAATTATGGAATACTTGCTGGAGGAGATATTGAGTTTCGTGGAAATTCTCAGGAAAAAGGTGGAGATATTTTTGCAAATGGTAAAATAATTTCGAAGGGCCAGGGACCAGATGGTTTAAGAGTTGATGGAGGGACAGCTTATGCTGTTGGCCAAATCCCTGATGGAGTTGCAAGCGGTGGTGAAGTGACGGGAATGGACCCTGCTATAATTCCTTCTTTTGATGAATACAGCGAGACATGGGCGGATGCGTTTAAAACAGGGGCTACTCCTTATGATGGTAGTACAGAGGACTATCCAAACACATCACCTGAAGATGGAATTGTTGCGGCAGTTATCCAGAGCTGTCTTGGTTCAAATGATACGGACAATACTTTAGATGAAATACAAAAGTTTTATAGTGATTTGATGGGTTGTACTGTGGACGTTGATGATAATGTTGTTCCTCCAGGAGATTCATGTGCCGATTTTAATATATTAAATGTAGAACAGCTTTTGGATCTTCAAAACAATGCAAACAATATTGTTTATTATATTAATCCTGCCCCCGGGGATGGCACTGGGACTGTCACGATAGGTGCTGCTGATCTTTTTAACTTAAAAGGGATTGTCGTTATAAACGGCGATCTCACGATCACGGGTGGGGCAATTATTGGAGATTATATTCTTGATGAATATGGCGATCCTATCAGCCCTGAAGAACCTCAGTTTGCTCTTATTATTAGAGGTACGGCTAAAAAACAGGCTGGTAATGCAGAATTTTATGGGGTGCTTTATGCTGACGGCGGGATAGAGATGGGTACCGGTACATTTGATTGTTACGGCGCAATGATAACGCCGGGAAATATAAAGCTGTTGGGGGACGTTACGGTATATTATAAAGATACAGGCTTTAATGAAACCAGTGTTTCAGGGCCTGTTTCGAGTGGTGTATCCAAAGCAGAATTAGGCTCCTCTTCCTGGAAAGAAATATCATATGAAGAATTTGAAAATCCTCCGAGCCCGTAAAGCATTTACTCTTTTTGAGGTTGTTATTGCCGTTGCCATAATTATTGTTATGGTAGCAGTTGGTATTCCGTTTACTTCAAACATAATTGTAGAACGTTCTTTATACAACGCTGCTGCACAGGTTCAGCAGGATATTCGGTTTGCACAAAATCTTGCAATTACGCACAGCACGACTAGTAAATTTAGAATTCATTTTGATCCAACAAATAACGAGTATAAAATTGAGGCAAATGAAGAAGCAAATTATGAAACACTTGTAGGTAAAATCATAACGCGAAAGTTTAGTGATGCTTACGGTTTTCCAGTTTATTTTAGTATAAACGACCCCAAATCTGTAGTGTTTGGTACATCAAGTGCTCCACCTGATTCAATCGTTGATCTCAATTTTGATAACCAGGGACGTCCTAATCCAGGTGACGGTTATATTAATCTACAAAATAGCTCGGGAAGTAAACAAATTCAGATTATTGTTTCAGTCATTGGCCGTATAAATATATTATGGGTTCAAAGGTAATGCGAGATAATTTTTGTCGCAATTCAGTTTATCTATTCTGCAAAGAGGGAGGAACAGGGAAGCGATAAGGTCTTTGATTGCGGCAAATAGATGACAAAGTACAATCAAATATATCTTGAAAAATTTTTCATAATTAACCATATTTATATCACTTATCTGAATTTAGATGTTAATCAATCGTTGAAGTTCAGTTTGAAATACAACCTCAAAAGAAAAGGTTTGTTCCTTAAGAGGAATATTGTATGACAAACCTTACTTACTCTCGTAAAGCATTTACTCTTATCGAGCTTATCATAGTTATTGCAATAATTATTATTATGGTGGGAGTTGCTGCTCCTATGGCATCAAGTTACATTGTAGAGCGTTCACTATACAATGCTGCTGTGCAGGTCCAGCAGGACATACGGCTTGTGCAGCAGCTTGCAATTGTTCACAGCAACGATAGTGCAGCGCACTTTCGAATTCATTTTTATC
>CAZLBY010000012.1:0-3871 GCA_964558085.1 uncultured Caldisericales bacterium | reverse complement strand
GTGTTAACAAAGCACCTGCTATATTTGATATTGATAAACTTAAATGGATGAACCACCATTATATGGAGAATCTTTCAACAGAAGAAATTATTGATCGTGCAAAACTTATTAATATTGACTTTAGCGGGAAAGAAATGGATTGGTGGAGAGAATTCGTAGGAACTGTAAAAGAACATCTTATTGTTTTGAAAGATATAGGAGTTCTTTCCAGGCCATTTTTTGAAGAATTAACATTTAGCAATGAAGTACTGGCAAAACTTAAAGAAATGGATGCACTGCCTTTGCTTGGAAAATTTAAGGACAATTTGTCTGGTATTTCTGATTGGAGCAAGGAAAGCGTACTTGCAACAATAAGAAGCACCGGCAAAGAGACGAAGATAAAGGGGCGCAGTTTATATTTTCCTTTACGACTTGCAATTACAGGGAGTGAGGAAGGCCTGGAAATCCACGAGTTTATATTTTTCTTAAAGAAAGAAGAGGCAATAAAAAGATTGAGTTATGCAATAGAGGAGTTATCAAAAAATGATTAAAGTATATAATACGCTTACAAGAAAACAAGAAGAATTCAAAACAAGAGAAAAAGGCAAGGTTTATATCTATGCATGCGGAGTGACACCCTATGATTTTCCTCATATAGGCCATGGTCGCTCGGCCGTGATATATGATGTAATGCACAGATATCTTGAATATAAAGGATATGAAGTAATCCATGTTTCTAATTTTACTGACATTGATGATAAGATTATCAATCGTTCTAATGAATTGCATTTAAATTATAAAGAGCTTGCAGACAAATATATTTCAGTTTATTTTGACAATCTTGATATGCTGAATGTAAAAAAGCTCTATCGGTACCCGCGCGCTACGGAACATATACCACAAATCATTGAGATGGTAAGGGTGCTTAAAGAAAAGGGATATGCATATGAAATATCCGACGGTATCTATTATGAAGTTTCTAAATTTAAGGAATATGGCAAGCTTTCTCGTAGAGATATTACTGAGCTACGCGAAGGAGCTCGTGTTGAGGTAAACCCTGAAAAGAGAGATCCACTTGATTTTGCCTTATGGAAAAAAGCTAAGGAAGGAGAACCTTCCTGGAATAGTCCCTGGGGTAAAGGGCGTCCAGGTTGGCATATTGAGTGTTCTGCAATGAGCCTTTATTATTTGGGGAGTTCTTTTGATATCCATGGCGGAGGAGATGACCTTATTTTTCCACATCATGAAAATGAAATTGCTCAATCCGAGGCATATACAGGGAAAGTGCCGTTTGTGAGATACTGGCTTCATAATGGAATGGTCATAGTAAATAGAGAGAAGATGAGCAAGTCCTTGAATAATTTTTTTACGATGAATGAATTATTCAAGCGGTATGATGGGGAGATTGTAAGGTTGTACCTTATATCTATTTCGTATCATAAGCCTCTGAGTTTCGATTTAGAAAGCCTTGAACAGTCAAGTAAAAACTATGAATATTTTAACCAGAGCTATATAAGGTTTAAACAGTTATCCGGCCAAGATAATAGCCCATCTTCAATTGAATTGGCAAAGAAATGGCGAGAAGGGTTTGAAGATGCAATGGATAATGATTTTAATACTGCTTTAGTTGTTGCCCTTTTGTTTGATATATTCAAATTTGTTAATGTCAAAGGGAGTCAATTAAATAGAGAATCACTAACAGAAGTAGATAAACTTTTGCAGGATATTTTTTTGGTGCTTGGAATTAAAAAACTTGGTAAAATAAAAGAAAAGATAAATGTCTCATTTAAGGAAGAGCTTATGGTGTTAGTTGAAGGGCTAAAGAAAGAAAAAGAGTTAGCAGAAGCGATTTCTTCTATTCCCTTGAGGGAGGAAGTCTCTGATATAATTAAGAAGCTCATTGATATCAGATTGGATTTAAAAAGCAAAAAGGAGTTTAAATTAACCGACTTGATTAGAAATCGTTTAAAAGATATAGGTGTTGTTTTAGAAGATACAAATACAGGGACGACGTATAAACTTATTTATACAAGAGGAGTAGAAAATGAAAAATAAGGATAAGGCTAAAAAAGATCAATTTATTGTAGGAAAAAGAGCAGTTCTTGAAGCTTTACGAGTTCAATATCCCGTGAAAGTTTTAGTTGTTGAGAGTGCAAAGGCAGAGAATAGAGATGAAATTATGCGGAATATCTATCGTCTTGCAAAAAGGCAAGACGTAAAAATTTTAGAAAGAGATGAAAGTTGGTTCAGTAGAAGATTTCATGTGTTGAACCCGCAAGGTGTAGTAGGCGTGGGCGACCCTTATAAATTTGCAGAAATCGAGGACATAAAGATATATAAAAATTCTATCATACTTTTACTTGATAGAATACAGGATCCTCAAAATTTTGGTGCTATCATAAGAACGGCAGAGTGTGTAGGCATCTCTAGTATAATTATTCCTGAGTACGAGGCAGCAGACATTACAGATACGGTAATATCTGTTTCATCTGGTGCAATTTTTCATGTAAAAATTGCAAAAGTAGCAAACCTTGTCCGTGCTATTGATTATTTAAAAAAATATAATGTTTGGATCGTAGGTACAGATCCTAGCGCCAAAACAATTTATTATGAGATGGATTATAAAAATGTGCCATTTGCTATCATAATGGGCAATGAAGGAGAAGGAATTAGAGAAGGGATTAGAAGAAAATGTGATTATCTTGTTTCTATTCCGATGCGAGGAAAGGTAAGCTCATTAAATGTATCTGTTGCAACAGGTATCGTATTATTTAGATTGATGGAAGAAAAAGCTAAGAACAGTGAATATAAATGAGTTGATCAGAAAGGCCCAAAAAGGGGATAGGAACGCAATGAATGAGATTCTTCATATTTATTCCCCGTTTGTTAAGAAAATTGTGCGTTATTATTCCATTATTTTGAATAGGGAAGATAGAGAAGATCTTTTTATTGATGGGTTAATGGGGCTTTATCGGGCAGTAAATAATTTTGATTTTAATAAAGGAAGAAATTTTGATGATTTTGCGTATGTATCAGTAAAAAATGCTGTATTAGATTATCTTAGGAAGAGAAAAGAAGTTTGCACCGTTCCTTTTGATTTTACATCTTTCACTGTTGATGGCGAAGAAGAATCAATTTTACTGAAGCAAGATCTCGAGAGCTTTGCTAAAAGGCTTTCGTTATTTGAAAAAGATGTTTTTTTGTTGCTCATTAGAGGGTATAAAATAAGAGATATTTCGAATAAATTGGACCGGTCATATAAATCTGTGGATAACGCCTTGCAGAGAATCAAAAAACGGTTAAAGAAGTCGCCAATTTCCTCTTGACAAATATAGTCCCCTCAATATAATGTAACTCGGAGAAGTTGGGACAGCCGACGTAGCTCAATGGTAGAGCAACTGATTTGTAATCAGTAGGTTAGCCGTTCAAGTCGGCTCGTCGGCTCCAAAGTGGGTAGGTGGCCGAGTGGTTAAAGGCGACAGACTGTAAATCTGTTGACGGATGTCTACAGGGGTTCGAATCCCTTCCTGCCCACCATTGCGGGAATAGCTCAGTGGTAGAGCGTCAGCCTTCCAAGCTGGTTGTCGCGGGTTCGATCCCCGTTTCCCGCTCCATTAATAAATTGCGGGATGGAGCAGTCAGGTAGCTCGTCGGGCTCATAACCCGGAGGTCGTTGGTTCGAATCCAACTCCCGCAACCATTTTTGTTTTTATATGCTTCTGCCCATGTAGCTCAGTTGGCAGAGCGCATCCTTGGTAAGGATGAGGTCACCAGTTCAATTCTGGTCGTGGGCTCCAGGTAAGATACCTGGAAAAATATTTGAAAGGAGATAGAATTATTTAAGGAGGTTTAACATGGCAAAAGAAAAATTTGAGAGAACTAAGCCGCATGT
>CAZLBY010000011.1:0-3906 GCA_964558085.1 uncultured Caldisericales bacterium | reverse complement strand
CAAAAAATTGTTACATTTTTTTGAAAGAATTTTTAAAAAACTTTTTTCTCTCATATATAAGACTCCACATTTTCAAAAAATGTTACACTTTTTTGAAAGAATTTTTAAAAATCTTAATTAATTGTTAGGAAGGACATTATAAAAATCAGGTTAAATCAATGTTGTGTTTGAAAAAAATCTTTTTAAAAAACATAGGATTCTATCATTTTTGCAATCGAAATGTTGAAGGCTAAAAGTCCCGGTATATTATCAGCAAAAATAAAAAGGAGGACGACAATCGCCCTCCTAAATGCTGCGTCTCTGATTTGAGTCAATAATTTGCCTTTTTACATTCCTCCATTCATTCTGGGAAATATGATAGATGAGTTTTCATTCAAAGTTGCATTTGAAAGAATATTTCCATCTTTATCCATTACATTCACATTGCCGTTTACAAGATACATCATCCCCACATTTTCTTCATTTTTAAAGGCACATATGTAGTACCTATTACCTCCACCTCTAGTAACACTAAATCCTACAATAATCATATCTTTGAAACTACCTAAAATAGAAGTGCCATATGAAATATCCTCTTCGCTGGGTTTAGATGTCGTTATTTTTTTCCATTTCTTGCAAATACGCTCTTCTATATCAACTTTCGCTATACTACAGCACCCACTGGGTACATAAAAACTTCCGTCAAAATAAATGGAGTTTGATGAAAATGGAGGATTGCTAGGACCAATACCTGCATCGTCTTCCACGGAAATCTTGTACCATTTACTTGTCCAATCCTTTTTATCTACAGTGCAGAGAAACAAGTCCATTCCTGTTTGAGGGTTATAACCGCCAGAAACAAGAATGTTTAAATTGGTCTCATCGTTACCAATTGCAACTGGATAAGAGGGTTGAGAATTTGTATCCTGGAATTCATAATTAAGATTAAGTTCTTTTTCAATATATTTCTTACCATCCCATAGTTTCACTGTGTATTTATAATCACGGGAGTTGCCAGTTGGAATTCTTACCATCTCTACGTCTTTACCAAAAATTACTCGAGTAAGACTCTGTAAACCTTTGCCTACTTTTGGCACTTCACTGATTGTCTCGGTACGTTTATATAAGTTCGTTACGCTTTTAAAAAACCAGGGAAGAATAATGCAATCTTTTCCATCCCAATACAAGGGACTATCGCCATTATGGCCTTCGTACATTGACTGTTCGCTTTTTATGTCAGTTGTTTGCATTACAGTATAAACAACTTTGTCAGTCTTGATAATCTTTCCATTCTTTAAGTCCCAGAAGTTAAGGTAAGCTTTTTTAACGTTTTCACCATCAGTGTTATCAGGTACCAAAGCAAGGAAAGGAATAGATTGGTCTGGAACTTTCATATTTGTTGCTCTTCTACATCCAGCAAGGGATATACTTACTACAAAAATAGCTAAAACCAAGGGTATAATTTTTAACTTCATAATTTCCTCCTATAAGATAGTATAGCACTGGTGGAGAAGTTATCTCCACCAGTTTGTTCAAAATTTGATTACTGCACAGTATAATACTCCCAGCCATTGGAACTGTAGTATGGATACTGTTTTCTATCGTTGGTATGTCCACTGAACTGTCTGTGGATAGTATCATTTAACACAATCATCACTGCATGATAATCATACTCTGGCATTCTTATTACACAACCAGCATTTGCATTTGTAAAATTTGAAGTAGTCCAATGTCCGTTATTGTACATGTAATCTTTAAGGCTGAACACAGAAGTCCAGGCCCACGTGTAATCGCCATATTCATCTTTGAGGCGTTCCCACTGTCCCGGGTCTATTGGAATACCACCTTCATGAAGTGCTTGCGAAACGTAGTCTGCACAGTCATTGCAGTAAGCATTGTCATAATATGGATATTCATCGTTGTTCCATTTACTCGCATCCATATAACAATTTCCGTTGTATGAGGCATTCGAGGTCCAGCTATTTGCATAATCTCTTGCATCCAAACGATTATACGTATACTTTGCTTCATATCCAATTTCCACAGAAGGAGAACCACTCACTTTCTTAAATGTCTCTTCCATTGCTTCTTCACCATTCCTTTCCATCTTCTCAGGAGTTTCAAGTATCGGTGAAGGGACAGGATAGAAATCGCTTGACTCCCCGCTAACATAGAGTTTTATGCTGTCTTTTTCTACAGTACCATCATTTTTCAGATTTGCTGCAATCTTAAACTCTGCATAAGTTGTAGGTTCGGGTTTACCGATGTAATCCTTTAGCTCTAATTTCCAGTCGTCTATTAAGTTATTTGCTGCTTCAATTTGGGCTTTGGAAGCAACTGCTCTTTTAGAGTTTAAATAATTTAGCATACCTTTCATAAACGGAAGATCTTCGATTCTCTCGGCTTTTAGCGTTAAATCAATTTTTGCATCAAAAACAGCACTTGCAACTCCATTTCTTACTGTTACGGAATCTGGTTCAAGTGATAGATCAACACCAATGTTTTTATAGTATTGAGAATAGTTGCTAATAATCCAGTTTTGTAATGCATCTGAAAGTTCTTGAGAGAGTGTTTTTGTATCATAAGGAATACTTGCATTTGCAAAATTCTTTACAGAAAAACCTGCTGCTATTGCTGTAATGATAACAGCAATCAATAAAACCTTGTAAAATTTTCTCATAATGTTTCTCCTTTCTTTTAATTTTAATAAACTTTTAAAAATACTTACTTCTCTCTAAAAATACTTCATAATCTTTATTTTCAGTTTAATTTCAATCTTTTCCTGAACCTTTATCGATAATTTTTACCTTTTTCCTTTTTTGCGCGATTTCCGCTCAGCTGTTACCTGCTTCTGTACGAAATAATTCTTCATTTGCCTTTTAGCCAGCAGTTCATTGATCTTGTGTTGCACCACCTCCTTACTAAGAAATTTTTCTTTTTTGCATTTCTTTTCGCTGTACCTCTTGCCAAAAATTTACTTCTCTATATATAAGACTCAAGTTTTCCAAAAAATGTAACATTTTTTGGAAGAATTTTTAAAAATCTTTTTTAATTGTTAGGCAAGACATTATAAAAATCAGATTGAGGCAAAGTTATGTTTGAAAATATCTTTCATGGAGAATAATGGCTTCATTATTTCTACAACCGAAGGCTCGGAGGCTTTTAGCCTCCGGTATATTTACTTTTCCTGTACGCTTTTTGCAATTTCAATTAAATCTGAGAACGGAATATTTGGATTCGCTATTATTTCAAAGTTAGTAGTACCAATAAACCAGTACACAACATGTTCTATATTTCCACCATACACTCCGTGATGACCATTAATTGTAACTTTTTCAAGAACACCACCTGTTTTCTTTATTGTTTCAATAGCAGAGTCTATTATCAAATCATTTTCCTGAGCCGAACTATTTGGATATTCCATTAATACTATTGCTCCGCTGTCTATAATATTATCAAAGCTCATATCTGGAGTAGGTTTCTTGTCTGAATAAATCACATAAAGAAAATTGCTTTCTTCGATCAGCTTAACTAAAGTAGGTTCTTCAAATTTATTTGGTAAAACTATCTTAAAAGGAAGTTTAGATTGAGCTTCATTTATAGTTACTTCTTTACCTTCTAACGGCCCCCAATAAGGACGGAATTCATTAGTTGCCTTTAATGTTGAATGTAATTTGCTACTAAGAATTGGATGGCCAGCAAAACTTGCTAAGATGATAATACTTACAAGACTTATCAAGATTATATTTCTTTTTTTCATTTTTTGTCTCCTTTCTCTAATTATTTCCTTCGAGCTTCCCATAAAAAATTTTCCCTACATATATAAGACTCACGAACTTCAAAAAATGTTACACTTTTTTGAAAGAATTTTTAAAAAACTTTTTTCTCTTATAGAATCCGCTGACGAGGAGCGCGGATTACAGAAGA
>CAZLBY010000010.1:0-4079 GCA_964558085.1 uncultured Caldisericales bacterium | reverse complement strand
TGAATAACTTTCACAGTTATCTTTTTATTCAATATTTTTACATTCATTTGTGCTATCTCCCTCAAATAAAGTTTCCTTAAAATAATGCCTGTTTGTTAAGGTTGGGATTGCCACACTCGCCTGGAGGCTCGTTCGCAATGACCACCTTTTCTTCACTTCTTCCGCTGTACATCCTATCAAAAATTCTTCTCTCATATATATAGATCCATAAGTCGGAAAATTTTCCACACTTTTTGAAAGAATTTTTTGAAAAACTTCTAACAATGAAAAAGGGCGCTTTGTTCTTAAAGCGCCCTTTGTAGATTTTATTCTCGGCAATTTTATTTGTTAACAGAAATTTTATATCTCAAGATTTATCCAAACAAGAATTTTTATCTCACTGAAACCCCCTCTATAGCAGGAACGAAGGCGTTAAAGGTGCAAACTTTACCATCAATTATTGTAGTCCCAGTGAATACATATACAGGTTGTAAATAAGGCTGCTCTTCTATGGAACCTGCGTCTTCCCAGTATGCTAATTCAATCTTTTCAATGCTTGCACTCGTTGCTTCTGATGGTATGTTAACAAGAGCCTTGTTATTGGTTAATTCACTAAGGGCATCCCGAACAGGTTTGAGCTTAGCAATTTTATACGGTTCTACCTCCTTATAATACTTACAAACTCTTACTACTTTGCCTTCTCCTCTAACTTCGACAATAATCCTTGATACACCATAGACCTTTAGGCCGTTTACTTTAGGATAAAAGTATACTCCATAGCCAATCAGTTTGTAGTCTCCTGTTAATTTAGAACCCTGTGATCTTTCGCTTGCAACTACAGTGTTAAATTCTGGAAGCAGTAGATTATACTTGGTCAGAAAATTTTTAGATATTTTTATTGCTTCTTCTTTTGAGATTGTACATTCTTCTGTTGGGTAGCCTTCTTCTGCTTCATCTAAACAAACATCCCATTTACCAGATTCACTATAATATTGAAGGTTTTTATTTTCTCCTTTTACAAAATAACCTTTTATTACATTCTGCTCTTTTATTTCCCCCTCTATCCCAAAAATGTTTGATATTTTGTTTGTTCCAGCTAGAGGATTGCCTGGTTCAACGAATTTATAAACCAGGATTTGCTCTGGAAGGTCAGAAGTATCAATCTTTAAAGTATATGTGACATGAGGAACTTCCTCTCCTGGCATCGGTAAATAAAGGTCAGGATAACCCTGTTTGTTTACGAAAAATATCATAATGCCTGCTAACATAACAAATGCCATGATTAAAACAATTTTACGTTTCATAATTTCCCTCCTAATTTGGGTAAATCAAATGATCTTGAATTATGCTATAGGAAGAAGGCGAATTTTTATACCATTCATACACCGGTCTTATGGGATAGTACGCACTTATCCAATCATACTTTGCAGGAGTGTATCCCTCAACTCTCGCTATTACTGTCTCACCGCACTGCGGTTGATAATAGTCAGCAGCGTAGAAAAAAGCATTCATAAAACTATATCCATCAACTAAATACTGGCCATATAATGTTCCCTCTCGACTGTCAAGAAACATTCTGGAAGCAAATCCCATTGTGAGAGTTGCTCCTTCAAAAGTTTTGAAGATGTTATCCTGTTTTGTTGAATTACCATTGTTTGTAAGCCAATTACAACTATACACTGTTATCCATTTTAAAGTGCCGCGGCCAAATTTTACTTCATTTGTCCTTGCATTTACTGTATCATAGTTTTCCATATCACTTCCATGCCACGTTTCACCTGAACTTCTTGTGTAGAAATGCATAGAAGATTCTAATGGGTAAGGTGAATTAAGACAATGTCCTGAAAAAGCATAAAAATCAACAGAATTAACTATTGAATCTGTCCTTAGATGAGATTCATTTGCATCACTATTAAGATATTTGAAGCTTAAGCTGAATTTAGTTTTGATGGCGTTGTATAAATTATCAACATAACTTGCTCCAGCCCTATCTCCATATGCACAATCTGGATGCCATAGACTTGAGTAAGCATTTATCCCATCAAAACCACAATACAGTGTATTTGCAAAAGATACAGAATAGGGTGCCAGAAGAACTGCAAAGATAAGTGCGATAGATAAAACTGCTTTGCTCAACCGTGTCTTCTTCATTTTTACCTCCTTGTTAAAATTTTTACTCATTCTGAACCTCCTTAAATAAATTTTTTAATTTAACTCTCTTATTTCAGCTCAATTTCTATTTTTTTCTGAAACTTTATCAATATTTTATACCTTTTTCCTCCTTGCACAATTTCCGCTCAGTTGTTACCTGCTTCTGTACGAAATAATTCTTCATTTGCTTTTTGTTCGCTTTAGTTTTTACCTAATGTTCTCATACTGCACCACCTCCCTTAAAGCATACCTCTTAATAATTCTGCTATTTAATTTCTGCGCTAATATTCTTCTCATAAATTTCTCCTCTCATATATAGAATCCACTGATAAGGATCGTGGATTACAAAGGATTAAGACTCCGAATCCTGCAAAAAAGTTCGCTAAATTTAGGAGAATTTTTGCGGTTCTTTCGTCCAACAGTGAGAAATATTTCAAGACATCAATTAAAAAGTAGGCACTTTGCCTATCCAAGTGATCTACAGGACAGCTGTCGTGCCTACCCTTCACTGCTACTTAGTACTCTTCAGCGTTTACCAATGATAACATTGTTCTTTAAGACTTGTAATTAGAAAACTATATTAATAGCATCCTGGGAAACAAAATTCCTATTAAAATGACAATGAAATCAAAAACTAAAGGAGTACCAAACTTATACACAAATTCTTTATTAAAAATGAACACAATTATTTTTATAACGAATACTATAGAATAGGCAATCAATATAACATTCAAGAAATAATGAGTAGTAAACAAAAATGCCTGTGATGGCACTAAAGCAGTTGTGTGGCTAATTTTAGGGGCAACCACAAAGTAAGAAAAAATAACTGCACATGTTGACAATGTTATAACTCCAAGTAGCCTATCTATAATTAAACGCCTGCCTTTTTCATTCATAAGTTTTCACTACCACCCTGAATCAGTATCCATCACATCGTCATTCGCATAAAGAGTTATATCAAGCTTCGGATAATAATGTCTGACCCAGTAAGGTGAAAGATAAGTAAAGGTAAAATCTCCAGTTACAATTTTCTTGAAATTATAGTTATTATTATAGAAATACTGAATATTATTATTTATCCCTATATAGTTCCAACTGGGAGCATATACTTGACCATAGGTAGTCGGCAGTACAGAAATAATTTGGGTGCCATTCCATGACCAGTAAATATAACAGTCAAATTCGGCTAGAGTTACTCCAAGCAAGGTTTTTGGATAAACTATAAGATTTGTTTGGGTTGTAGTAACTCCATTAGTTGAAACCCCATCCGAGTGAAAAACTTTAACTTTGCTTTTATTGCTATTTATTATCTCATAATAGATATCAGGGAACAAATCCTTAAGATAACCATCCAAAAAATCTTTATTCCACTCAATATTAGGATTATCTACTAATGATTCAGTTTTTGATCTAATAAGTTCTTTAAATTGAGAATCATCCAGATTTGCATAAGTATAGACTATGCTTGAATCAATTACTTCAACACTACCAAGATTCGTAGTAGACACAGGACCGGAGTATATATTTATAAGAGAGTAAGCTGGTGCATTAAGAAGAGCCTCTTTAGCTTGGACGTTAAGCTGTGGAGTCGAAGGATTATAAGCTACTGTAATGCTATTCAAAGGGAAAAAGCACGCCCAAGAAAACATGATTAATGTAACCAATAAAATTCTTTTATTTCTCATTTTAACCTCCTAGTTAAAATTTTATCTAATTATTACAACTTTCAAAACTCTTTTTGCATAAAGTTGCTTTAATACCTTTTCTTTCTTTTTTCCCTTTCCCACCTCTCTTATCTTCAGAGCCTTGCCCTCATTTTAAATTCCTCACCTTCCTTCCCGAGGGAGATTTCGCTCCTGTGGAAAATTTACTTCTCGTATATATAACGTTTGAGAGTGAAAAAAGTTCGGTGTGGGAGCTTTAATTTTGTTTTGGCAGTATCCACTTTA
>CAZLBY010000009.1:0-4125 GCA_964558085.1 uncultured Caldisericales bacterium | reverse complement strand
GCCGTAGTTGCTGGCCATAGAACCGGAACCAGGGGGTCAAACCATTGTTAGGAATGAACCGGGCTTAAGACTCGGGGAGGGCCGAACCGGTTGGGGGAAAAAACTCATCGGATGAACTGTGGATAGCAGAGAAATTCTAACCGAACCTGGAGATAGCTGGTTCTCTCCGAAATGCATTTAGGTGCAGCGGTAGGTAATTCGCAAGTGGGGGTAGAGCACTGGATGAGCTAGGGATCCTACCAGATTTCCAAACTCAACCAAACTCCGAATACCATTTGTTTTTACCCTACCAGTGAGTCGGCGGGTACTAAGATCCGTCGTCGAGAGGGGAATAACCCAGATCATCTGCTAAGGTCCCTAAAATAGACTGAGTGTTCAGAAAGGATGTGGAATTGCTTAGACAGCTAGGAGGTTAGCTCAGAAGCAGCTACCCTTCAAAGAGTGCGTAACAGCTCACTAGTCGAGCGGTTCTGCGCCGAAAATGTAACGGGACTAAGTCTATTACCGAAGCAGTGGGCTTAAGATGTCTTCGGACGTCTTGAGCGGTAGGAGAGCGTTCCTATTGCAGAGAAGGTATACCGTAAGGAGTACTGGAGCGATAGGAAGTGAGAATCTTGGCTTAAGTAACGAAAAACAGGGCGAGAATCCCTGTCGTCGTAAATCTAAGGTTTCCTGGGGAAGGTTTGTCCGCCCAGGGTTAGTCGGTCCTAAGCCGAGGCCGAAAGGCGTAGGCGATGGACAACAGGTTAATATTCCTGTACCATGTATCTTCCGCTATCAGGATGGGGTGGTGGAGAAGGATAGGTTAAGCGCGGTTTTGGTTGTCCGCGTCCAAGCTCGTAGGAGGCATCCGGAGGAAAATCCCTGGATGTATTAAACTCTGAGAAGTGATGGGGAGCCGCAAGGCGAAGTAGCTGATTCCATGCTCACAAGAAAAACCTCTAACGAGGAAGATATGTGTCCGTACCGCAGTCCAACACAGGTAGATGAGGAGAATGCTCCTAAGACGTACGAAAGAACCCTCTTTAAGGAACTCGGCAAAATTGCCCCGTAACTTCGGGAGAAGGGGTGCCTGGGAAGGTGAAGGTAAATACTTACCTTTGCGATTCTGGGCCTCAGTAAATAGGTTCAAGCGACTGTTTAACAAAAACACAGGTCTCTGCTAAGTCGTAAAGACGATGTATAGGGGCCGACGCTTGCCCAGTGCTGGAAGGTTACAGGGAGGGGTTAGCAGATTTCGGTCTGCGAAGCTCTGAACTTAAGCCCCAGTGAACGGCGGCCGTAACTATAGGTTGGACGCTGTAGTTATAAAACTCAGCTAAATGCTGGAAAATCCGGTTAGTATCTGGCACTACGAGAGTTAATCTCCGTGACAATGTGACCAGTGCGGACAATCAGCAGGAAAGGCTTTTAAGTAAAGGAGGAAAAATGAGTGAAAAAAAGATAAATATTCCTCCAAAGATAGGATGGTATCTTGCAGGATTTGCAGATGGCGAAGGTAGTTTTAACGTTTCTTTTAGACCGAGGGAAGATTATAGGAATAAATGGAGAATTTCCCTTTCCTTTAATGTCTCTCAAGATGAAAAGTTAATTCTTACGCTATTTAAGAGATACCTTGGATGTGGAACTTTAAGGATGAGAAAAGATGGCATTTGGTACTATGAAGTAACAAATGTTAATGCTCTCTCTGAAAAAGTTATACCATTTTTTAAGAAGTTTCACTTCCTCTCGCAAAAAAAGAAGAAAGCTTTCTCGAAATTCAAAGGAGTGCTGGAAATGGTTTTAAATGGCGAGCACTTAACAGAGGATGGCATCAAAAAAATTGCAAAATTACGTGAAGAAATAAATGGTGACCATTCAAAGAGAAAGTATAATTCAAAAGAGATCATATCTTCTCTGGAAGAATCCTCAGAGACTATACGCTGAGCACCCATTTGGGTGATGATATAGTCCGGTCTCCATAGCGATATGGAGTATTGGCTGCAGTTTAGCCAATTGTCTTTACAAGTTTTTTTAAAGATAACATAAACGAACGGTCCTAAGGTAGCGAAATACCTTGTCGGGTAAGTTCCGACGCGCATGAAAAGCGTAACGACTTGAACGCTGTCTCAAAGAGGGATTCGGTGAAATAGCAGTGCCCGTGAAGATGCGGGCTACTTGCAGCAGGACGGAAAGACCCCGTAGAGCTTTACTATAACCTGATATTGAATTTTGGCATATTGCGTATAGGATAGGTGGGAGACTTTGAACCCGGAACGCCAGTTTCGGGGGAGTCATCCTTGGAATACCACCCTTAATATGCTGAAATTCTAACTCTATACCCTGAATCGGGTAGGAGGACAATGTCAGGCGGGTAGTTTGACTGGGGCGGTCGCCTCAACAGTGGGGCCCTTTAGCAGCAATGCTAAATGCAAATCTGGCTATATGCGGGAAAATCTGTTCCCTAAAAGGGATGCAGAATCCAGAGATACTTTTAATAGTAAAAATGCTCTGGTGCAGACAATCCGCAGGGAAGTTCCTAAGTGGAACCCCTCAACGACTAAACGCCAGACATCCTTTAAGGATGGTGATATAGTCTGAACTCGTATGCGAATACGAGCCCGTATTAAAGGGAGTCCAGTATTACTTCTAATATATAACATAAGATATCCGAAAAACTGGATTAACATAATTGCCTAAAGAGTAACGGAGGCGCCCAAAGGTTCCCTCAGGCTGGTTGGAAATCAGCTATCGAGTGCAAAGGCATAAGGGAGCTTGACTGCATAGACTGACAGGTCGAACAGGCACGAAAGTGGGGCTTAATGATCCGGTGGTTGTGTATGGAAACGCCATCGCTCAACGGATAAAAGCTACCTCGGGGATAACAGGCTTATCTCTCCCAAGAGTCCATATCGACGGGGAGGATTGGCACCTCGATGTCGGCTCGTCGTATCCTGGGGCTGAACAAGGTCCCAAGGGTTTGGCTGTTCGCCAATTAAAACGGCACGCGAGCTGGGTTCAGAACGTCGTGAGACAGTTCGGTCCTAATCCGCTGTAAGCGCAGGAGATTTGAGGGGGTTTCCCCGTAGTACGAGAGGACCCGGGGAAGGAAACCGCTGGTGTACCAGTTGTCCCACCAGGGGCAAGTGCTGGGTAGCTAAGTTTCTACCAGATAAATGCTGAAAGCATCTAAAGCGTGAAGCTGACCTCAAGATAAGATCTCCCATCCTTTCCTTCGGGAAAGGGGTAAGACCCCTTGTAGACCACGAGGTTGATAGGCACGAGGTGTAAGCACAGCAATGTGTTGAGCTGACGTGTACTAATAGGTCGAGGATTTACTACACCTTATACAGTTTTAAGGGTACAATTTAGAGTGCCCTGGTGACCATACCGAAGGGGAAACACCCGTTTCCATTCCGAATACGGAAGTTAAGCCCTTTTGGGCCGATGGTACTTCATGGGAAACTGTGCGGGAGAGTAGGTCGTTGCCAGGGCTTTTTTTATTTCTTTTTTGTCACCGTATTTCCCTGTCATTGCGCTTTTTTCCTTGGCATGCATTACGCCAAGTGCTACATTTTGTAGCCGAAGCAATCTCTCTTTGTCCCTACATTCTTTTTCCCTAGTCATTTCATTTTTTTTTGTCATTCCGGCCTTGGTCCGGAATCTTATCTTTGCTTTTTCTTCGTCGTTACGAGCCAAAGGCGCGGCAATCTCTCTTTGTCCATACTTTCTTTTTCCCTAGTCATTGCATTTTTTCCCCGTCTTTACGAGCCAGTGACGCGGCAATCTCTCTTTGTCCCTACATTCTTTTTCCCCTCGTCATTTCATTTTTTTGTCATTCCGGGCTTGGTCCGGAATCTTATCTTTACTTTTTCTTTGTCTTTGCATTTTTCTTTTCTTCGTCTTTGCGAGCCGAAGGCGCGGCAATCCCCTCTTTTACAACTTTGTTAGATAGTTTGTCCTGGTTTTATTATTCTGGATTTGTCTATCCTGGTTTTAAATTATTTTTTTATTTACTTGACATAATTTAAGGCAATAGTAATATTTTACAATAATAAACGCTAAAAAAATGAAAATGTGAAGAAGGTTAAATAATAGATATTATTAACTTTTGCATTTTTATTGTAAAATAAATAATATATAAAG
>CAZLBY010000008.1:0-6583 GCA_964558085.1 uncultured Caldisericales bacterium | reverse complement strand
TAAAGTGGATACTGCCAAAACAAAATTAAAGCTCCCACACCGAACTTTTTTCACTTTCAAGCATTATATATACGAGGAAATGATTTTATGAAAAAATTGCAAAAATTCTTTGAAAATTACGGAACTTTTTTGAGAATTGGAAGTCTTATATATGAGAGGGAAATTTAAAAAACCTATTGCAAAAAAAAAAGAAAAAAGAAAAAAAGATTAAGCTATTATAATCTGCTGAAGAAGAGCGCAAGTTACAAAGAAGTATAGAAGAGGAATAAATTAAACCCTTTGAAAGGAGGCGATGGTTGTGCAAGAGGGAATAGTTCCTCGAAGATAAATAGGAGGTGAAAATTTGACGAATTGAGAAGAAAAGAAAGTAATTTTGTAGTTTGTAAAAAGAAGATAAAATAGGAGGTATAAATGAAGAAAGCACTTATACATCTTTTCTACTTGATAGGTTTAACCTTAGTTATTTTTTTGTTTTCTCTGTTGATTGTGCAAAGAATTTATGCAATTACTGTAACCAATCCTACCCCTAACCCTTTTAACCCCGGTTCTGGGCAAACAACAAGCATTTCATTTTCTGTTGATAATACTCAATACGTAACAGTTAGAATTGTAAACTGCCGAACCTCCTTTAACAATGCTACATGGAAATATTACTACACAAATGTATACGGTGGTCTGGATGCAGTGACGTATGCCAAAGAAATAATAAAAGCTCAAGTTGCAAGAATATATGCAACTGCTGGGCAAACATATACAGTCTCATGGAATGGAACTTCTGATAAAGGTGGCACATACAATTTATGCCAAAGAGGAACTTACTATTTTGTGGTAATTCCTGAAAATAGCCCTCAGTATACCGTATACAAGTCTGTGTAAATTACAATGTGGAATTCATCTTGGCTTGCTTATATAAGGCAAGCAAGGACCTGGAATCTAACGTATCCTTATCGTGCGACTGAAGCCGATGGGCCAACTGTTTCAAGAGATGACGGGCAGGGAACAAACTGCACTGGTTTTGTAACTTCTGTCATATGGGAAATGGGATATAATCCATATTATGGTAATTTTCCTGCAAGTGATATTGACGTATTGACCACACATCCTGATAATACAAGAGGAGGACCATATATGACTAAAGTGGGAACTGAGCAACAAGCCAACCCGATATACTACACATTAGTTAAATAATCAAATATTCTTGCATGGAAGAAACCGAGTAGCAGTTATGAACATGTGACAATAGCGACATATAAAACTTCAAGTGGATGGTATATTACTCACTCTTCTTTGTATTCCTATCAACATTATGGTTATGCCGTGTGGGAAGAACTAATCCCTTCGTGGTACGCTACAACTTTTGCCCCGCCAACTGTGTATTACTGGAATTTCATTGGCAGTAGCAATTGAGGAGGTTAAAATGAAAAAGAAACTTATCATATTTTTTGCAGTTCTTTTAATTATTGGTTTTGTAGTTGATTTTTTCAGTAACTTTTCCATTGTAACGGCAGGGAAGGTTCAACCTGTAACGTATGTAACTCTCAAGTGGGGAAATGGCTATAACGAAGTCGGGCTGAAAGGGCCATATGAAGATTTCTGGTATGACGGACCTGCAACCTTTGATGTAGATAAGGAAGGGAATATCTATGTTGTTGACCAACTAAATAATAGAATCATCAAAGTTGATAAAAGTGGTAAAGTCATTGATAGTATTGATATCTCAAAAATTATCTCTAACAATGATCCTAATGCTAAATACGGTCCAATTCAGTTAATTGTTGCAGATAAATGTATGTTTCTCCTCCATGTTTATAGCTTCGATTTACCCCCTCCCGATCCATACAGTTATCCACCAAGATATGGTTCGCTTTATGTTTCTATAATCACGAAAGAGAAAATTATCAAGATTGATGCACAAAAGCTTTTAGGACAACCAATTTATGTGATGATGGATAGGTTAAATGGAAACAGAGTGGTTTTGACTCCAAGCATACCTCCAGAAGACTTGCCTACATGGAAAGGACCAAAAGCAGTGATTGTGAATGAAAAGGGAGAAATACAAATAGTAAAGGAATTAGTGAATGAAAGTTTTGATGGCACTACGCCTTTTGCTTCCCTTCTCTTCAGTGAAGATAAAGATACCCATTTTTACCGTAATGTGAGAATACAGGTGAAAGATCCGCAGGCAAACAAAGTCATTTTTACTTCAAGCCTCATAGAAAATGGTGCGCCAATCACATACTCATTGGGATTAAACTTTAATGGGGACAAAGCTGTATTTATGTATCAGAGCACTGACACGTATAATGAAGAAAATAACACTGTAACAACCCATATTTCAATTTTTACACTCTCTCCAAGGAAAGAAGAGCACTACATCATGGTAGCTGGAGATGAGGATAGAAAAGATATGCTTCCTCCACCTTTTACATATAAAGTAGATTTTGTTCTTGGGCAAGATGGATATTTCTACAGGATGATATACATGAAGGATGAACTACAAATCCAAAGATTTGAACCTGAAGTAACACAAACAGAGTATTTTTACAGATCGCATAAGTTATAGTGACTGCCTCCCCAACTTATTAGTTGGGGAGGTTCTTTTTAAGCACTATTCTAAATGATTCTCCAGGTATTTTTATGTAAGGAGGAATAAAAGATGACAAAAAGGTGGGTAATAATAATTCTGGTGCTCTTAGTGGTTGTTTCTCAAGGATGTAGAAGATCGTTGTCTGTAGGTCCAATTATATGGAAGTATGAGACAGGACCTGTTTTGTCTTCTATAATTTCCTATAACAGGAAACTTTTTATAGGCTCAGAGAATGGTTATATTTATTGTCTCGATGAAAATACAGGAAATCTCGTCTTCCGATATAAGACTCAGGGAGCTGTTTGGTCTCTTTCGGAAATTTATGATGGAAAATTATATGTAGGAGCAGGGAACTATATTTACTGTATTGATGTGGAGGAAGGAAATCTTGTCTTCCAATATGAAACCCAGGGAGATGTCTACTCTGCTCCACAGATCTATAATAGAGCAGTTTATGCAGGTTCAACCGACAGCTACTTGTATTGCCTTGATAAGAATACGGGAACTCTTATATGGAAATATCAGTCAAACGGAAGCAGTTTACCTCAAGGCAGAGGCATTTATACTTCCCCTGCAGTGCATAATGGAAAGGTATATATAGGAGCAGACAATAGATATGTTTATTGCCTTGATTGCGAAACAGGGAAACTTTTATGGAGATATGAGACAAGTGGAGAGATACGTTCCCCCTTAGAAATTGACAGTGGAAGGCTCTATGTAGGCTCTCTTGATGGTAGCCTTTACTGCCTCAATGGAAATACAGGGGAACTTGTGTGGAAGTATAATGCAGAAGGAAATATTCAATCAACCCCTGTTATATATAATGATAGCTTATATGTGGGAGCTGATGATTGCTGTATTTATTGTCTCAATAAAAATACTGGAAAACTTATATGGAAGTATAAAATAGGAGGGCAGATCCAACACTCTTTAATAATCAATAATGGAAAATTATATACAGGCTCCACAGATTGTTATCTCTACTGCCTCAATGGTAATACTGGAGAACTTATATGGAAGTATAAAACAGATAATTGGATTGCTTATTCTCTTAAAATCCACAATCAAAGAATATATATAGGGTCGAGTGGGAATTATTTTTATTGTCTTTTAATAAACGATAGATAAATTAGTTGAGCAGTTCGAAAAATTCTTTGAAAATTGTGGAACTTTTTTTGGAGTTTGGGAGTCTTATATATGAGAGGAAAAATTAAAAAACTCTTGCAAAAAAAAAAGAGAAAGCAATTAAACTATTGTTAGAAGAGAAACAAATTCAACCCTTTGAAGGGAGGCGATGGATGTTGGAAGAGGGAATAGTTCCTAAAGTTTGAGATAGGAGATGAAGAGACAGAAAAATTATCACGAAAAGGAAGTAATTTGTAGTTTTAAACAAAAATGTAAAATGAGGAGGTTGAAATGAAGAACAAAATCCAATACATGTTAGGTTTGTTTGAAGCAATAATAATACTCCTGGCATTATCTTTTGTAGTTACGAGTAGTGTTTATGCTATTACGGTAACAAATCCTTCGCCAAATCCTTTTAATCCTGGATCTGGCCAGACCTCTACAATTTCATTTTCTGTGGACAGTACGCAATATGTTAAAGTTCAAATTGTAAACCAATTTACATCATTTAACGATGCTTCTAAAACCTATTCTTATACTAATGTGTGGAACTCTCCTGATGCTGTGACCTATTATAGGGAAGTAGTGAAAGCAACTGTTAAAAGAATCTATGCTGTTGGAGGACAAACGTATTCTGCAGCCTGGGATGGGACTTCTGATAAAGGTGGAACTTGCAACCTATGCCAACGTGGCATGTATTACTTTAAAGTTATTCCAGAGAATAGTCCAGCATATACTGTATACAAATCTGTTAATATTACTCAATGGAATTCAAGTTGGCTTGCCTATATAAGACAGGCAAGAACATGGCTTGAAACGTATCCATATGTTGCATCGGGTGCTAACACTGTTTCAAGAGATGATGGTAAGGGCACTAATTGCACTGGGTTTGTTGCAACAGTATTTAGAGAAATGGAATATAACCTATATTATGGTAATTTCCCTGCTGATGGCATAAACGTACTAACAACATCTACTTCATGGGGAGGAGGTCCTTACATGCAAAAAGATGGTAAGGAAACAAGCTCTGACCCAAAGTATTATACTGTTACTAAGCAATCCAATATATTTGCTTGGTGGGAACTAACGAAAGGTTATTTTACGCATGTAACCATTGCAACATATAAAAACAGCAATGGTTGGTATATCATACATTCATCTAGTGCAAGAAACAAAGTTTATGAGGAAGTTATCCCCTCGGGATATAAAACAATATTTGATAAGCCAACAGTTTATCATTGGATAGACATTGGCAGAGGAAATTAGGAGGTGCCAAATGAAGAGAAAGATAGCAATAATTTTAGTTATTTTTGTATTGTTATTAACTTTCTTTTTTGATTTTTCATCCCATTTTACAAGGGTCTCTGCCGGAAAAGCGGAGCCAGTTCCTTATTTAATGTTAAAATGGGGAAGTGGAGAAAATGAGGTAGGTTTATCGGGTCCGTATGAGAATTTCTGGTATTTTGGTCCTGCAACCTTTGATGTGGATAAGGAAGGAAATGTTTATATTGTTGACCAGTTAAATAAAAGAATTCTTAAGGTAAATAAAAAAGGAGAAGTTTTGGAAAACGTAAATATAGATAAACTTTTCCATTATGAAAAATACCCTGGTAGTTTTCCTGGCAGTTTGTCTATGCCTCATGCTGCTAATTTGCTGCCCATTAATCTCATTGTAACCAATAAAGTTATGTTTCTCTTGCACTGTTATAGAGGAGGGTGCAAGAATGAAGAACGAGGGGATCTTAATTCGATTTATGTCTCTATAATAAAAGATGATGATATTAAGATGCTTGATGCAAAAGAACTTCTTGAAGGTCCTATAGGTGTGTATATGGACAGACTCGTTAACAACAAGATTGTTCTAACTCTAAGTATTCCTCCAGAAGATGAGTCTGTATGGAAAGGACCCAAAGCAGTTATCGTTGATGATGAAGGGAGAACACAAATAGTTAAAGAATTAAAAAATGAGAGTTTTGATGGTATAACACCAGGAGTTAAATTACTATTCAACAGATATAAGGATACATGGCTTTACGAGAATGCAAGGATAGAGGTTAAGGATCCTGAAACTGGGAGAACAATGTTTTTATCGCAACCTTTAGAGAATGGAGCCCCAATCGATTCACTTGGTATAAGTTTCAATTCCAGGAAGATCGTCATGTTGTATCAAACTACAGACTCGTGGAACGAAGAAATAAAAACTGTTACAACCCACATTGCTGTGTTTAACTTACACCCAAAAACCGAAGAAAATTATACTATGGTTATAGGAGAAGAAGATAGAGAGAACATACTTCCTCCGCCTTTTTATTATAAAGAAGACTTTGTTCTTGGAGAAGATGGCTATTACTACCATATACTCTATATGAAAGATGGACTTCTCTTCTCAAGATTTGAACCTGAAGTCTCAACAACCACATATCAATACAGATTTATCAAATTTACGAAGAGTTTTGGGAAAAATTAGCTGTTTATAACTGAGGTTCTGTATGCCTCTGGTCTTCTCAAGACCAGAGGTTTTTTATGATTTGCAGCGTAAAATTGGATAAGTAGCATAAATTTTGCTTAACTTTTCCAAAATTTTGGAATGTAATTATTCAAAAAAAGGGGATTTTCCTAAACATTTTAGAAATTCTTTTAAAAATATGCAACTTTTTTGTGAGTTTGAGAGTCTATATATATGAGAGGAGAAAAAATCTCTCAAAAGGCAGGTAGTACAAAAAAAGAAAAATTTCATATTAGTCTTAATTGTATTAGCTCTTATATTTTCTGTTGTAGCTATCATGATAGCTACTCCAAGAAATTCCAAGTCATCTGAAGTAAAAGACTTAAGCAATATTACTCTTCCTTCGCATGATTTACCAAAAGTAT
>CAZLBY010000007.1:0-8355 GCA_964558085.1 uncultured Caldisericales bacterium | reverse complement strand
CAAAAAATTGTTACATTTTTTTGAAAGAATTTTTAAAAAACTTTTTTCTCTCATAGAATCCGCTGACGAGGCGTGCAGATTACAGAAGATTAAGAATCGCAAAAAGGATTGTGATTACAGAAGATTAAAGACTTCGAATTTGTAAAAAAAAGTAACACTTTTTTAAAGAAAATTTAAAAATCTTAGTTAATCATTAAACAAGACGTTATAATCCACTGAAAAAAATTGTGGGTTTGCTCTTCTCTAACCTTTGCTCTTTTTGAGAAGGTTCCAGAAGATTAAAAAATCAGATTGGTTTAATGCTGTGTTTCGATAAGTTGTTTCAGGAAACTTCAATAGATGAGTCTCCAAATCGTAAGGATGATTATGTGTAGTTAAAGAAAACAGTAATAATTATTGCGTCTTATGGCTGGATTTCTCCTTTTTCGATGTCTACGGTAAATTTAGCAGTTGTCATTGAAAGCATTGCATTGGGAGGATAACGTTCAGGCGTGTATGTGATATACACCTCTACCAATTTCTTGCCTGAATTTGGAAACATTAAACCTTCAATGGATACAACATCGTTTTTACTAATATCCTGTGGGGCTTCTCCTTCCTTTGCAACAAAGTCTTTTGATTCTTTGCTGTTCCTTATTATTTCAATTGCCCGCTCTCTCTCTTTATCGGAAGGCTCGTATTCAACCGGTTGGAAAATTTCAACTGTTTCACTTGGCACATTCACTACTACCTCTTGATAATTGTAAATTACAATGCCAACGCCATCCTTAACTATAACGTCTTTGAGTGCAATGTTAATTCTAAGTTGCTCATTTATTATCCTTGCAGTAGCTACCCTAATTAAATATGGTTTCACATACATAAATGAAAATAAAGTTAAAACCAAAGCAAATATAGCCAAGCCATAAGCAAGTTTCACTCTTAAAACACGCCTTCTATCTCTTTGAAGGGTAATATCAGAGAATTTTTCCAATAAAACTCTATTAAAATCCTCTTTATAGCTTTCTATTTCCTCGTCAGTTAATTCAGGTGGTTTAACGCTTCTAAACATATTCTCTATTTTTTCTATGTCCTTTTTATTCTTTTTTCTCATATTTCCTCCTTCCATATATAGACCGAAGATTTTAAAAATTTTTAATATCTTTTTTTATTTCTTTTTTCAAATTGCTCAGTGCACTGTGGAGTATTATTCTGGTAACAGCGTAAGATTTTCCCATAATTATTGCCGCTTCCTTTATATTTTTATCCTCAAAATATACCAGTGTTATTGCAGTTTGTTGAATCTCGGGTAGTTTCTTCAGGTAATCAAACATAAATGAATAATCATAAGAATCACTCCGTATATCCCTTTTGGCAGAAACGGAATTTAAATGTTTGTCCTTAATATCACGTAACCTTTTCTCATTCTTAAAGTGATCATTTATAAGGTTTGTTGCGATTCGCAAAAGGTAAAAGATAAAAAGAGTTTTGCCTTTGAATGAATTGAGGTACTTCAATGCTCGCAAAAAAGTTTCTTGAGTAAGGTCTTTTGAAAGCTCTCTGTCAAATGTTCTTTTATAGATGTACCTGAACACTTCTTTATAGTATAGGTCTACAATTTCTCCGAAGGCTTCTCTATCGGTTAAGGCTCTCTTGATTAATTTTTTTTCATCCATTTGTTTAATTTCCAATAAATTATATAGGGATTTTTAAAATTGGCAAATCTTTATTTACTAGGCATAAATTGCTGTTTCTGAAAATTTTTGAACTTTTAAAGAAATGATCATTTTGTATCAAGCACCAGGCGAAAAATGATAAAAAATCCCAACAGAAGAAAGACACAATACCTTTACCGGATGTTAAACCATTTTGATTAAACAAGACAAAAGTGAAAACAGAAAAAATATACTTAAAAAAATTGCAATGTTTAAAAAAAGGAATAAAATTCCCTAGAGTGATAAAAAATCGCTCAATTTAGAATATATACAAGGAGGTTAAATATGATATTAATACCTATAAGTTCAATTGCAATCATTATCTTTGCGCTGAGTATCAGGATCGTGCAACAGTGGCAGAGAGGTGTTGTTTTTTTTCTTGGAAGGTACAAGAGGGAACTTAAGCCCGGGTTCAACTTAATAATACCTATTTTTGAATATGTTCGGTATGTAGATGTGCGTACTCGCACAATGGATGTTGCTCCACAAGAAGTTATGACAAAAGATTCCGTTCCGGTTAAAATTGATGCGGTTATTTACTATAAAGTTTTTGATGCAATGAAATCAATTGTTCAGGTTGAAGATTTTATTTCTGCTTCAACGCTTCTTTCGCAATCAAAATTAAGAGATGTTGTAGGAAAATATGACCTTGATACTCTTCTTTCAAAAAAAGATAAAATAGGAAAAGAAATCCTCGAAATCTTGCAGGTACTAACAGATGATTGGGGAATAACCATTGTAAGCGTTGAGATTAGGAATATCGAGCTACCTGATAACATGAAGCGTTCAATGGCAAAAGAAGCTGAAGCAACAAGAGAAAAGAGAGCTCGTCAAATTAAAGCATCTGCAGAAGAAGATGCGAGTTTAGCTTTTCAAAAAGCGGCCAAAACTATGGCAGAAGCACCTGGAGCAATTCTTTTGAGGCAACTTCAAACATGGCAGGAGATTGGTGCAGAACAAAACAGCCTGATTATCCTTGTCCCTACTGAATTTGCTAAATTTACTGAAGCTATTAAAAACCTACAAAATAAAAAAACAGAAAAGTAAAATCGCTCAATTTAGGTCTCAGAAAGGAGGCAATGGGTTTTACAGAATGGAATAATTCCTCAAAGGATAGGCAAGAGGTGAGAATTTGCAAAATGCAAAGAAAAAGAAGAATAAAATAAAGAAAAGAGCGGGATAAAAATAGAAAGAAATTGATTTTGGCTGCATTGTTTATGGTGATAATTGAGGCAATTGTTTTAGCTTCTTTTGGTTTGTATAAACATATCCAGATAGATCAAGCAAAAGCAGTGAACTCTTATGTCCCTACATGTCTATGTGGATGTTGAGCGAATAAGGATATAAATAAGCACTTCATTACTCCTTCTAAATTGGAATCAAGTGCCCTTATACGAATTACAATATTTCCATAAGGGAGGTGCATGTATGCCATTTGGACCATTGCCTGAAGGTACCAACCTTTACATTCCTACCACCTTAGTAATTGTTGCCTATATGCTATATGCCATTTTTGGAATGAGAGCAAAGCGAAATTATTTTTTTGGAGTTAGAACTCCTGAATCTCTTAGCGATCATGAAATATGGGAGAAAGCAAACAAAAAATTCTCATTTTTAATGCTTGCTTTTACGATCCCGCTTCTTATTGCAAACACGATCTTTGCTATCCTCAAGCTACCCGAGTCCTTTCCAGGAACAATTCTTATAATCTTTGCCATAGGGATGATTTCTTTGAACACTTATAGTCTTAAATATACACAGAATCTTGCTAAGTAAAAAGGTGTAAAAATTCCTAAAGTTAAGTTTCCAGTATATGCAATCATCATCATTATAGTAATTACAATTGCTCTTGCAATAGTTTGGAGTCGAATATTCAAATAGACCCTATTTATGACTTATTGCTTATTTAAATAAGTAGCTTTCTGCTTCATTGTACAAGAGAGGATTTCTGCAGTAAAACCCTAAATAGGATTGGGATTTTTTACTCCTCCGCAACCTGCGATTCTTTCGGCAGATTTTACGAGAGAATGTTAATTTAATAAGTTGCATGGGGAAATTGTGATTCTATAGTAATAAAATTTTTCGTGAGGCAATTTGCCTTTTTGACATTTTTGAAAATTGATTATAATTATTAAAAAGGTTTCGACCTTAATTCTCCTTATGGGAGAGTTAAGGCGATAGGGTTTGCTGAGTAATTGGTAAGCCTGCTGCTTGCAAAGGAGCCTCATTAGAGGCTCTGTTTTTATTTTATAGAACACAGAAGTTTTTTTGACTCTCCTCTTCTCCTCTTAAAAAGATGAGAGAATTTAAATAATAAATCTAAAAAGGAGGTGCAGTATGGTTGGTGGTTACATGGGAAAAATCCTCAGAGTAAATCTTACTACAGGAAAGATATCTGAGGAGGCAATTGATGAAGAACTTGCACGAAAATTTATCGGGGCAAGGGGTTATGCCGGAAAAATTGTTTTTGATGAAGTGCCTGCTAACGCTGATCCACTTGGTCCTGACAACAAACTTATTTTTGCAACAGGTCCACTTACTCTCACAACAGCGCCGACAGGAGGAAGGTATAATGTTGTTACAAAGAGCCCGTTGAATGGTGTCATCGCTGGTTCAAACTCTGGAGGTTTCTTTGGCCCGGAACTAAAGAAAGCAGGGTACGACTTTCTAATCGTCGAGGGTAAATCAAATAAGCCCGTTTACCTTTGGGTTACAGACGACAAAGTTGAAATTAAAGACGCAAGTCACATTTGGGGAAAAGACACTCACGTTACAACAGATACGATTCTTTCGGAGCTTAGCGACAAAAACATAAAAGTTGCTTGCATCGGACCTGCTGGAGAAAATCTCGTTAAGTTTGCGGCTGTGATCAACGACAAAGCAAGAGCTGCTGGAAGAACAGGAGTCGGTGCAGTTATGGGTTCAAAGATGCTTAAGGCCGTTGCTGCCAAAGGTACTAAGAGAGCTCCAATTGCCAATCCCGAGAAGTTCAAGGAAGCACTCAGAGTTGCAATAGACAAGATAAAGACAAATGGAGTTACTTCGCAAGGGCTTCCTACGTATGGTACGATGGTCTTAAATCATATTATTGACGAGCACGGACTTTATCCGGCCAACAACTTCCAGAAAGGCACATTTGATAAGATTGATAATGTTTCGGGAGAAAAACTAAAAGATACGTATCTTGTAAGAAACAAAGCATGTTATGAATGCCCCATCAGTTGCGGGAGGGTATCCAAACTGCCTGATATGGAGGAAGAAACCGAGGGACCTGAATATGAAACAAGCTGGGCTTTCAGTGCAGATTGCGGCATTGACGACCTTGCTGCAGTTATCAAAGCAAACGACCAGTGCAATAAAATGGGTCTCGACACGATAGCAACAGGTGCTACCATTGCTTGCGCAATGGAACTTTATGAGAAAGGCTTTTTGAAAAAGGAAGAGCTTGGAAATGCTCCGGAATTTGAGTTTGGAAACGTAGAAACCATACTTGTCTACCCTGAATTAATGGCTAAAAGAATTGGTTTGGGTGATAAACTTGCCGAAGGTTCCTATAATTTTGCTTCAATGTACGGACACCCAGAGCTTTCTATGAGCGTTAAGAAGCAAGAAATGCCAGCATATGACCCGAGAGGAGCGCAGGGACATGCGCTTGAGTATGCAACATCAAACCGTGGAGGCTGCCACGTAAGGGGTTATATGATTTCTCCTGAAATTTTAGGACTTCCTGAGAAACTTGACCCGTTTGTGGTTGAAGGAAAGGGGAAGTGGGTAAAGATATTCCAGGACCTTACCGCAGTTATTGATTCCGAAGGGCTTTGTCTCTTCACTTCTTTTGCTCTTGGTGCAGATGATTATGCTGCAATGCTTTCCGCAGCAACAGGTTTTGATTACACGACAGATGAGGTTATGAAAGCAGGTGATAGAATCTGGAACTTAGAGAAACTTTGGAACCTGAAGATTGGCATGACCAAGAAAGATGATTATCTTCCACCAAGGTTTATGAATGACCCGCTTCCGGATGGTGCAGCAAAAGGACAAATCGTTCATCTTGAACAGCTTCTTTCTGATTACTACAACGTGAGAGGCTGGAGCAAAGAGGGCGTCCCAACTGAAGAAAAACTGAAAGACCTTGGTCTATAACAGGATCAATTATAAGGCCTGCCCAAAAAGGTAGGCCTTTTTAGAAGGAGCAACTACGGAAAAAGACGAATTAACATTTGAAGATTTTACTGTTAAAATTCCAGACAACAGGAACTTGAAGAAAGTTTACATTGAAATTACAAGCAAATGCAACTTAAATTGTAAGATGTGTTTTAGAAGATTCTGGAAAGATAAAGTTTTCGAAATGGATTTCGAAAAATATCTAAAGATACTCGAAGAGCTCAAGGAATTCACAAGCCTTGTGACAGTGTACCTTGGTGGGATTGGAGAGCCGCTGGTTCACTCAAGAATTCTCGATATCATTAAGAGAACAAAAGAATCAGGCTACAGAATTGAATTTGGGACAAATGGTACTCTTCTCAATAAATATGCAGAGGACATCATTCGGTTAGGTATCGACAAAATTATCGTTTCAATAGATGCGCCAGACCCGAAGATATATGAAGATATAAGAGGAACAGATTTTTCTAAGATTGAGGATAATGTGATGCAAATTCAGGAAACAAAGAAAAAACTCAATGTCCACAATCCAGAGATTGCAATTGAAGTGGTTGCAATGAAGAGTAACTTGGATTTACTTCCGAATATTTTTCCACTTGCTTCAAAATTGGGAGTTACGTCTGTTATAATTTCAAATATCATGCCTTTTAGTAAGGATCTTTCTAATGAAATTTTGTATGATGGGTCTTTTGACTACAATGCCTTTATCGACAAAATGAACAATCAAGTTGGTAAGTACAAGCTTAAGATAATTTTCCCAAAATTTGAACTTTTGACAGAAAGAAAATGCCAATTTATCGAACAAAACGCAACCGTGATAAGGTCTGACGGAGAAGTTGTCCCTTGCTATAGATTGCTTCACAGCTATACAGAATATATCTTTGGAAGAGAAAAGCAGGCTAATGCGTACTCTTTCGGAAATGTGTTTAAAGATACGCTCTTGAATATTTGGAATAGCAGGGATTACAAATCTTTCAGATACAGTGTAAAAAATGCATTGTTTCCTTCTTGCACTGATTGTCCGCTTAAAGGTTCTTGTGATTTTTGTTTGACAACAGACTCGGATTGTTTTGGCAACATTCCTTCTTGCGCAGATTGCCTTTGGGCAAGAGGAATCGTTCAGTGTCCGTGAATCTAACCACCTCCAACCGGTGGGAAAATTGAAATCTTATCTCCATCTTTGATTAGGGTCTCTTCTTTGTTTAAAAATTCAACATTCCTTCCATTCAAAAGGTAGATGTAATCTTCTTTGAGGTTCGTATCTTCATTAAGCACCTCATCCTTAAGCTCTGGATACTCCGAAACAAGCTTCCTTATAGCTTCAATAAAAATATTACCTGAAATTTGAACTGAATCATGATTGAATTTTTCTCTTATCGTTGCATACATTTTCACAGTTACAGTTGCCATTATCTCACCTCAATAAATATTATATGCAGGCCGCCGAAAAAAAACAAATAGAATAAGTTTGTCATACAAGGTTTCTTTAAAGATTATCTTTAGCAGCCAGAAAATTAAGGGATTTTTTTCTTTATACGATGGAAGATATTTTAGAACTTTTAGAAATGTTTCTTAAGTAAGGTCTTTTGAAAGCTCTCTGTCAAGTGTTCTTTTATAGATATAGGTAAGTACCTCTTTGTAATGAAGGTGCGCAATTTCATAAAAGGCATTTCTATCGGTTAAGGCTCTCTTAATTAATTTTTTTTCGTTCATTTGTTCAATTTCCAATAAATTACATAGGGATTTTTAAAATTGGCAAATCTACGCACATTCAGTACATTTTGATTTTTTCTTGTTTTTTACTGCAACGCTTATTGCAACGGTGAGTCCCTTTATTATGTCATCTAAAGACATGCTGGGGGCTTCCTTATGAAGCGTTTGTTCAGGTATGAATGGGACATGGATAAACCCTCCCCATATATTTGGATATTTTTTATCTATGAGGTAGAGTAGGCCATACATAAGGTGATTACATACAAATGTTCCTGCCGTGTTCGAGATGGATGCTGGTATCTTGTTTTTTGTCATTTCTTTGACTATTGTTTTAATGGGAAGGCGAGAAAAATATGCGTTTTTCCCATCTTTAAATATCTTATTATCTACCGGTTTGTTTCCTTCATTATCTTTTATTGTTGTATCGTCTATATTTATTGCAACTCTCTCAACTGTAATTTTTGATCTTCCTCCTGCTTGCCCCACGCAGATAACAATATCGGGTTTTTCTTTTTCAATTTCTTTTTCAAGTTTTTCTATGGCTTTTCTGAATACCGTAGGAATTTTTGTTTTTACTATTTTTGCACCGTTAATTTTGTTATCTAATTTTTTGACTGCTTCAAGTGCGGGGTTTATTGTTTCTTTGCCAAATGATTCAAATCCTGTTACTAAGATTTTCATATTTGTTGTGTTTCCCTTTTTATCACTTAATTAATTTGCTGGTAATTGCTGTTTTCTTTTCCACACTTTGGACAAATTTTCATTTTTGCCTCCTTCTGCTAAA
>CAZLBY010000006.1:0-39426 GCA_964558085.1 uncultured Caldisericales bacterium | reverse complement strand
CCGCTAAAATATATCCTCCGTCAGATGTTTGCTGGATGGACTCAGCCCAGTCATATTCATTTTTGTCATATGTTTTTGCCCAGGATACAACACCGTTTGAATCAAGTTTTATAACGAGGAAATCGGTGTTTGAGTCGAAAGACCCAGTTGCTCCCGCTAAAATATATCCTCCGTCAGATGTTTGCTGGATGGACTCAGCCCAGTCATATTCATTTTTGTCATATGTTTTTGCCCAGGTTACAACACCGTTTGAATTAAGTTTTATAACGAGGCAATCAATATTTGCTATTACAGCAGAAAAATTAGTAGGTGTCGCGCCAAAAGAGGCAATCTGTCCTATATTAGAAGAATCAGCAGGTACCCCACTCAACAAGAGAGTCGTTCCTGCAACGATATATCCCCCGTCTGATGTTTGCTGGATAGAATTAGCCCAGTCAAAGTAATCTCCTCCATATGTCTTTGCCCAGGTTGTTCCTACAGCAGTAGGTGTTGCCGTTGAAAGAAGATTTGCAATAGAATCTTGATTTTTGTAGTATTCCGTCACATCGGTTTGTTTGATGCTTGCTGCATTAATTCCTTTCAAGTTTACTGATTGGACTGCCGGTTCTACATTTGAGTTCATAACAGATATATTATTTTCGTTTACAGCTGTTTGAGCGATTGTTTTAAAAGGATGTACATTGAAAGCAAAGATTGAAATACACATTACTACTGCGATAACTAATGCTAATACTTTCTTCATTTTTACCTCCCTTCTGAGGTATTTTTTTAAGATTAACATAATTATTTTTGTTGTCAAGTAAATTTATTTTGATTTTTTGATGATTTTTTATTTGTGATGATTGGGGAAAAGAGTGTAATGACGGGATTCCGGAAGAATCAAAAGCGAGATTGCCGCGTCAGTCGCTGACGCTCCTTTCTCGCAACGACAAACCGGGATTCACTTGGCGTAATGCGTGCCAAGGAAAAGAGCGGTCACTACGTTCCCTCAGAATGACAAAGAGGTCCGGAATGACACATTTTCTTTGTCTCTGCGAACGACTGTAAGGAGTGTGGCAGTCTCGTACAATGTAAATAGTCTAAATAACCATATAATATTACGAAGGAATAAAATAATGTGGGAGAGTATATGGATAGGGTAGATCATGTTGGCAGTCGAAGCGATGAAATGATTCATCAGCTTGCAGCTGAGATGGATCGCCCTCCCAAAGTTTGGATAGTATCAGAGGCAGAAGGCAAACCTTCCAGCCTGTGTTGGATACGAGAAGAAACGCTTATGAGAGGGCAACCCAGCACAAACTCTCCTCATAACAAAAAGGAGGTTTCCTATGTATCATTATATAGGAATTGATGTTTCAAAGCAATCACTTGCAATTTTTGATGGAACAAAAGAGTATGATGTTCCAAATGAAAGAGGATTAAAAACCCTTAAAAAATTATTTAAGAAGAATTACGGTAAAGAATGGAATAAAGTCAAGCTGATCTATGAATCAACGGGTCCTTATTCAAACTATCTACATGAGTTTGCATCTAAGAATGGAATAAGAGTCTATGTAGTGAATCCAAAGAAAAGTTCTAACTTTGCAAAAGCCCTGGGTAATCGATCTAAAACAGATGCTATAGATGCTAAGATGCTTTACAGGTTTAATGTATTGTTGAATGAAGAAGACTTAAAGATACCTGTTATTGATAAAACAGCAGAACAGTTAGGGTCGTATATCAGTAGCTACAAGATCATCCAGAAGACAAGAACAATGCTCTCCAACCATCTGCACTCCAAACAGTATGAAATTATTATTAAGGATAAGAACACTATTGGTACTAACAGTAGTACAGATTTAAATAAATCACTGAAGAAAGAAACAGAAAAGCTTAAACAGATGGAAGAAACAATAAAGAAACAGATGAAAACATTCTGTAAGACTAATCCGGAGTTAAGAGGAGACTTTGACAACCTTCTCTCCATCAAAGGAGTGGGAGCAATCAGTGCAACAGCTCTGTTACATCTCTTCAGAAAGTATCCTGATGCAAACAGAAATGAAATAACAGCATTATCAGGATTGGATCCCATAAGAAAACAATCAGGCACTTCTTTAAACAAAGGAAGAAAGATAAGCAAAGCAGGTGATTCATTCCTAAGAAAGGTTCTATACTTTGCCTGTATGAGTGCCATTCAACATAATGAACGGATAGAGATATTCTATAACCGTCTCATTGATAATCATAAGAAAGGTAACGTTGCTCTCACAGCCTGTATGAAGAAACTCCTTTTAATAGCTCATCAGATCTATATAAATAAAACAAAATACAAACCTCTTTATGTAAAGGATAAGGATGTTAAAAATGACAAAAATTTATGTTATACCTATTGACAAAGATCATAGTATCTCGATAGCAAAAAACAAGGAAAAGTCAAAAGAGAGATTGCCGCTGAGAAAACAGAGATTGCTTTGTCGCTAAGCTCCGCGCAATGTACTGTGTCGTGTCAAGTAGTTATGAGAAGAAAATTTACTTTTTTTTCATAAACCTCCTAAACATTAAATAAATATTGATAAATACAGGTTGTTAGTAAGATTATTAGTAAGCTGGGTCATACATCCTTTCATATTTAACTACTGCAAATGCTTGTCTTAGTAACTTATGTGCTACAGCTGTAATGATTAATTTCTTATCCTTTCCTTTCAGTAACAATCTTTCATATAGTTCTCTGCATTGAGTATTATGAACTGATGCAGATAGTGCTGCCATAAAGAAAAGTTTTCTGAGATATGGATTACCTATCCTTGAAATCCTTCCTCTCTTCTTTATACTCTTTCCGGATTCTTTTATGCTAGGGTTTAATCCTATGTATGCTGCTATCTGTTTTGCATTCTCAAAGTTATCAAACTTCTCGAAATATCCTATCAATGCACTGGCTGTTCTATCACCTATACCCGGGATGCTGGTAACCCTTTCATATGTCTCTCTATACTCTGTATTCATTATTAATGTTTTTATCTGTTTCTCAAGCTTCTCTATCTCATGATCTATCTTCTTGTTTATACTCTTTAAAGCTTTGATAGATTCTTTGCTGTATCCATTGTCATACTGGCTCAATGCTTCTATCTGATTTGAGCTACGGTTCTTTGAAATGTATAGCTGGTCAATGGTTCTTACCATCAGTTTAATCTTCATCGATGTTTTACTGTTAGGTCTAAAGAGGTAAGGAGAAACAGAAGAATTAGTATCATTAGCTTTGTTAACAATATTATGGTATCCAAACTCTGCTATGAGTTTTGCATCTGCCTTATCTGTTTTTGCTCTTCTCAGTTTCTCTTCGCCGTATCTCTTTATGATAAGGGGGTTTACTACATATGCATCGTATCCATTTTTATGCAGAGTATTAGCATACATTAAATGATATGTCCCTGTTGCTTCCATAATGAAATGAATCTCCGGGTTTACTTCCTGCTGTTTGTTATCTCTCTTTCTCTGTTGTCTTACCTTACTTCTTCTTTCCTGGCTCGATCCTTTACTTACTCTCATCTTTTTTACTTCTCTAATCATTCTTTTTACACCCTTAGTACTGTTCTCATAACTCTTAAATGCATAGTCTGTGCCATTGTACAGTGCTATATCTACTTTCTCTTTTGAGACGTCAATTCCTATTGACAGCATTACAAATCCCTCCTATACTTTAATGGATTTGATTGTGATATGGAATGTTCCTTATGCCTATCATCGTCATACAGGCTTTTTGCCTAATGTACTTGTCCAGGTTAGGGGAACAGGGAAAGTGGGTTTAACATTGCGCACGGTTTCTATGAACCAATGACGAGCACAAACTTACTCACTTTCCCCCATATCCTCAATCATACATACGAAGTATAATCAAAGATATGTTTCTTCACAACCTGGAGTAATATATACGATGACAAAAAAACGCAATGACGGGTGGAAGACAAAGATGAGATTCCGGACCAAGCCCGGAATGACACATTGGGGGAAAGAGCGTGATGACGTGGGGAAATGGTTCAGAGTAGAAGAGTATTTATTTCTTTTTTATGTATCTTTCTACGGCCAGTAATACATTGTTACGGTTCGAGTTTCGTTATTCCAGTTGATATCTTCTCCTGCTCTTGCGTACAGTGGAGTTAGCACTAAGACAATGAGCAAAAACAAGATCAGCAATTTTTTCATTCTATGACTTCTATTTCTCCTTTATATACGAATTTGACTTCGCCTGTGAGGAAACTTTTTTTATTCTTGAATGCTACAAAGAGTTCGCCACCTTTCATTTGTACTTTTATTCCGTTTTTTATGCTGAATAGATATTTTGCGACAAATGCAGACGCGACAGCTCCTGTGCCGCAGGCAAGTGTTTCGTTCCAAACGCCCCTTTCAAAGGTTCTTACTTTGATGTCATTTCCTTCTTTTTCTATAAAATCTACGTTAATTCCTTTCGGAAAAACTTCAAATTTATGAGCAATTGGCAGAGCTTCTCTCTCTATGTCTAATTGTTTTAAATTGCGGGTGAAAGCTACCGCATGTGGCTCTCCGGATGAGACTATATAAAAAGTTTTTTCGTTTATTTTCATATTTACCATTATTTTGTTTTGTTTGGGAGTGATGAATTTCTCTATTGATTGCATTTCTCCCATATCTACGGTAAATAGATTGTCTTTTTTTGAAACTTTTTTTATTCCCGATAATGTTTCGATAGTGACTTCTTTGTCCTTTTCTTTTAACAGATATGCTCCGACGCATCGTACTCCATTACCGCACATATCTGCTTCTGTTCCATCCGGTTCGCAGATGCGTAGTTTGATGTCGGCAATACTGCTTTCTTCAAGATAGAGAACGTCATTTGCTCCTATAGAAAAATGGCTTTTGCAAAGTTCTTTTGCTGCTGAAGGAGGATCTTTTAGAGGAAATTTTCTCCCGTCTATGATGATAAAATCATTTCCTGCACCGTGATATTTTTCAAATGTTATCATTTTTTCTTTCAATATGTCCTCCCAATTTTTTTATTTTCTCTTCTATTTTTTCATATCCTCTATCGACGTGATAGATGTCAAGTATTTTGCTTGTTCCTTTTGCTGCAAGCGCTGCCGTTATGAGAGCTGCTCCTCCTCTTAAATCCGTGGCTGCTACATTTGCGCTGTTTAGACGTTCTAATCCGCTTACTATGGCTGTATTGTGTTCTATTCGTATGGATGCTCCCATTTTTTGCAGTCCTTCTGCGGCTCTAAATCTGTTTTCAAATATGGTTTCTGTGATTATGCTCGTTCCTTTTGATACTGACATAAGAGACATTATTTGCGGTTGGGCATCTGTTGGAAAGCCAGGGAAAGGGAGCGTTTTTATATTTACGCTTTTGAACCTTCCATCTGCAAATAGATGTACTTCATTACCGTTTTTTTCTATCTCTGCACCCATTTCTCTTAATTTCATAATGACCGGCTCAAAATCTTGTGTTCTTACATCTTTAATTGTAATATCTCCACGGGTTATCGCTCCCATTATAAGATATGTGGCAGCTTCTATGCGGTCCGGGATGAGAGTGAAATCTACAGGGTGAAGCTTTTTCACGCCTTTGATATATATGACACCTGGTCTTTTGGTCTGGATATTTGCGCCTGCTTTGTTCAGGAAATCTATAAGATTTTCTATTTCAGGCTCTCTTGCAGTGTTTTCTAATATTGTAGTACCTTCAGCTTTTGTCGCTGCGATAATCAGATTTTCTGTGGCTCCAACACTTGGGAAATCGAGGTATATAGAGCTTCCTATAAGTTTCTTTGCTTTTGTGTGAAGATATCCTTCTTTCCAGCTTATTGTAGCTCCCAATTCTTTTAGTCCTTTAAGATGCAGGTCTATTGGGCGCGCTCCAATATTGCATCCTCCCAGAGAGGGAAGCATTGCTTCTTTGTTTCTTCCCATAAGTGCTCCCAACAGTGTTTGGGTGCCTCTTAAATTATGGTTTTTCTTATGGTCTATTTTTGATTTTATATTCCCGGTTGTGTCTATCGTAATTTCGTCTTTATTTTCTTCAATTTTAACGCCTAGTTTTTTCAAGATATTGATGAAATTTATTACGTCTATTACTCTTGGGACTTTTTTGATGCGCATTTTTCCTTCTATTAGCAGAGCTGCCGAAAGGATGGGGAACGTTGCGTTTTTTGCTCCAGAAATTTTTACGATACCGTTAAGGGGTCTGCCGCCTTTAATTTCAAAGTATTCCATATGTGTTCTCCTCTGTTAAAAAGTTTTTTACTATGGTTGCGATTCTTTTCCCGGATTTGCCATCTCCAAAAGGATTTTTTACATGTGACATCTTATTGTAAATCTCTTTGTCGCTCAGTAAATTTTCTATGTTTTTGATAATATTTTCTTTTTCTGTTCCGATAATTTTTACTATTCCACTGTTTGCAGCTTCTGGTCGTTCTGTTACATTTCTTAACAGCAGTACGGGTTTATGCAGCGACGGTGCCTCTTCCTGGATACCTCCAGAGTCTGTGAGAATAAATAAGCTTTTTGCAACAAGTGGTATGAAATCTGTGTAACTCATCGGTTCCATAAGTTTTATGTATTTGTTTTTGCCCAGGATATTTTTTACAGTTTTACGGACTAATGGATTTTTGTGGACAGAAAATATAAATTGTATTTTATGCTTTTTGCTCACAAAATCTATTGCTTCACAGATATTTTGCATGGGTTTGCCCCAGTTTTCTCTCCTGTGAGCTGTAACGATAATAAATTTTTCATCGTTTTTTACAATTGAAGGAGTAGTATCTGTTTTTAAATTCAAAATTTCCTGTATGACATCTACTATGGTATTTCCTGTAACAAAAATGGACTCCTCTGAAGTTCCTTCTTTTAACAAATTTTTTCTTGCAGAATTGGTAGGAGCAAAATGCAAATCTGCCAGGGTGTCTGTAAGTGTTCTGTTAATTTCTTCAGGGAATGGAAAGAATTTGTTATGAGTTCTTAATCCCGCTTCGATATGGCCTATGGGTATCTTTTCGTAAAATGCTGCAAGCGCTGCAGAGAATGTGGTTGTTGTATCCCCGTGTACAAGGACAAGATCTGGTTTCTCTTTATCGAATATTTTTTTTAGTCCATCCAGCACTTTCATTGTAATTTTCGTGAGGGTTTGTCTGTCTTCCATCACATTGAGATCATAATCTGCTTTCATATCAAATATATCTAATACTTGTTTCAGCATTTCTTGATGCTGGCTTGTAATCACAATTTTTGTGTTAATTTCCTTGTATTTTTTTAGTTCTTTATAGACAGGATACATTTTTATTGCTTCGGGGCGTGTGCCAAAGATGAGAAAAACTTTTTTCTTTCTCATCTGACACCAAATGCAATATAAAGCCCTGCCGCTGAAAGTGTTGTAGTTACAAGATAATAGAAAATGGCTATTCTTTGCTGCGACCAACCCTTTTCAAGGAGTCTGTAATGTATATGCCCCAGGTCGTAGTGGAATGGAGACATCTCTTTTCTTGTTCGTCTAAAAATGGATGTGACGATCTCTGTGATAGGTATGCCCAGTGTTAGCAGCGGGACTGCCATTGTCAAAAATGTTGCAGTTTTGTATGCTCCCATAATTGAAATGGACGCTAGCAGGAATCCTAAAAGTCCTGCACCGGCATCACCTAAAAATATGCGCGCTGGATGAAAATTGTATATGAGGAATGCAACAAGTACACCACTAATGCCAAGTAAAAGAAGTGCAAGTGGTATATTTCCTTTATATATTGCTACAACTGAAAGGGTTATGGAGCAAATAGCAGCAATGCCCGATGCAAGCCCGTCAAGTCCGTCTATAATGTTTAGCGCATTTGTAATGCCTACAATCCATATCGCTGAAAACACTATTCCTATCCATCCCAGGTTAACGAGATTACCTGAGAAGGGGTTTGTTATGAACGTAAATTTTGTGCCGGTTATAATGATTACGAATGCAGCAGCGAATTGTATGGCGAATTTTTTGGCTACACTGAGGTTGTATTTATCATCCAGGGACATACCTAAAAATATGATAGTTGCCCCGATAAATAGTCCAATGAATTGCGGGGTAAATTTGTGGATGAGGAAGGATAGAAGTACAAAGCTGCTGTATATTACAATGCCTCCCGTGAGTGGAACGGGGGCGGTATGAACTTTATTTCTTCCGTTTTCATTTTTTGGAATATCTATTATGTTGAATTTTTTTCCTGCCCAGATGCCGATCGGAGTGAAAAATGATGCAAAGAAAAATCCATACAGAAAGTAGAGTTTTAGTGAAATCACATTTTTAGCAACAAGGCTCAGTATATCTTTCATTATTTTGTGCCGTAAATTCTATCTCCTGCGTCTCCTAATCCGGGTACAATGTACCCGTGCGAATTGAGCTTCTCGTCAATTGCAATTGTATAAATAGGCACTTCGGGAAAACGATCGCTCAATACTTTTATTCCTTCCGGTGCAGAAATGAGGCATACAAAGACAATGTTGGTTGCTCCGCGTTCTTTTACTAGCTCTACCGATTTTACTGCAGACCCGCCAGTTGCAAGCATCGGATCAACAATAAACACGTGGCAGGAGCTTATATTGTCTGGCAGTTTACAATAATATTCGACAGGCTGGAGTGTTTCCGGATCTCTATACAAACCGATATGCCCAACTTTTGCTGTTGGAATAAGATCTACAATCCCTTCGGCCATTATAATGCCTGCCCGGAGGATTGGAACAACGGCAATATCGTTTTTTAACACCATTCCTTTTGTTTTACTTATGGGAGTTTCTATATCTATTTCCGTTAGTTTTGTGTCACGGGAAATTTCGTACACCATCAAGGCAGAAACTTCTTTGGCGAGTTCCCTGAATTCTTTTGTAGTCGTTGTTTTATCTCTCAGTAGTGTTAATTTATGTTGCATTAAAGGATGGTTTAATAGATGAACATTTTCTTTCATTGACTCCTCCTATTTTATATAGCTAATTCCCTGATAAAGGGGGAATTTGTTTGTTAATTCTTTTACGCCTTTTCTTACTTTTTCAAGTTCTTCTTCATTGTTTCTACTAACGATTGTTTTATCAATCAATTCTGCTACAATCTCCATTTCCTTTTCTTTCATTCCCCTTGTCGTAAGGGCAGGTGTTCCCAATCTCAGTCCGCTTGTTTTTGTATGCGGGAGAGGGTCAAATGGAATTGCTTCTTTATTTGTCGTTATTCCTACTGAGTCAAGCAGTCTTTCGGCATCCCGTCCCGTAATGTTTTTGCTTGTCAGGTCAATGGTTAACATATGATTATCTGTTCCTCCGCTTACCAGCCGGTATCCGTGGTTGCTTAACGAATTTGCAAGGGTTTTAGCATTTTTTAAGATTTGTTTTTGATATTCTACGAAATCCGGTTGCATTGCAAGTTTTAATGCTACTGCTTTTGCTGCAATAACGTGTTCTAACGGTCCTCCCTGCGTTCCGGGGAATATCGCTCTGTTTATCATTTTTGCATACTCTTCTTTGAATAAGATCATTCCCCCTCGTGGCCCTCTTAGCGTTTTGTGTGTTGTGGTTGTGACAAAATCGGCGAAAGGAACAGGTGTCGGATGGAGCTTTGTTGCGACAAGACCTGCAATGTGAGCAATATCTACCATGAGGTATGCTTCTACCGATTTTGCAATATCCTGGAATTTTTTAAAATCTATAAATCTAGAATATGCACTTGCTCCTGCGACAATAACCTTTGGTTTGTATTTTTTTGCGAGATCTTCTACTTCGTTGTAATCAATAAGCTCTTTTTCTTTATCCACTCCGTAATGTATCACGTTGAAATATTTCCCTGATATGTTTACAGGGCTTCCATGGCTCAGGTGGCCTCCGGCATTTAAATCCATTCCCATGAATGTGTCGCCCGGTTCCATCGTTGCATAGTACACGGCAACATTTGCCTGTGTACCCGAGTGAGGTTGTACGTTTGCTCCCTCTGCTTCAAATAGAGTTTTTGCGCGTTCTATTGCAATGCTTTCTACGACATCAATAAATTCGCATCCGCCATAGTACCTTCTATTTGGATATCCTTCGGCGTATTTATTTGTTAACACCGATCCTTGTGCTTCGAGGATAGGATTTTGGACAAAATTTTCTGATGCGATAAGTTCGAGTTTATTGCGTTGTCTGTTTAGTTCATCTTCCAGTGCTGCTGCAACTTCTCTGTCTACATCTACTATTTTCATAAAGGTTGACCTCCTTCCCTATACTTTATACTAAACTTTCGATAAAAATCAACTATTGGAATCTATGTGGTAGAACTGTTTGAATTTTTTACGTAGCGATTCCGGGATGTCGAATGCCTCATTGATGAAGCTGCTTTTTATTACTTTTTCCGGTGTATCTTCCAGCTGAATTTTCCCGTTCGATAGTACGAACACTTTTTTGCTGACAAATTGTACGGCTTCAATATCGTGTGTTGCGATGAATACGATACTTTTTTCTCCAAGTTTTTTTAGCAGCAAGGAAACTTCAATTTTGTATTTGGGGTCAAGAAAATTGAAGGGTTCATCTATCAGAACGATGTCGGGCGATTGGGCAAATATTCTGCCGAGAAGGACTCTTTTCCTTTCTCCCGTGCTCAGTGAAAGGAAATTTTTGTCCTTGATGTTTTCAAGATGCAGCTCGTTAACTACCTCTTGGATCTCTCTGCCTGCTTTTTCAAACGGAAAGTTTCCCCAGCTGATTATTTCTTCTATTGAAAGAGGAATATTGGGCATTTCACTTTCAAGGAATCCTATTGTTTGGGAAATTTCTTTTAGAGAGAACAAACTTAAATCCTTTTCATTGATTGAAATGCTTCCATTTTTTTGAGGGAGAAACTTTATAAGTATTTTAAGGAGTGTGGTTTTTCCGCTTCCATTTTTCCCGATGAGACAGTAAACGCCGTTTTCCTTGATTTCCAGATCGAGGTTGTTCAGGACGTTATTTGTCCCGTATGAAAAACATAATCCTTTTATATTAATGCTGTGCATTTTTACTCCTGACGAAGAGATAAATAAAGAAAGGGGCACCGATAAGCGCGGTTATAGTGTTAATGGGTATTTCTTGAGAAGGGAGCACCGTTCTTGATATTAAGTCGAATACGGGAAGCAGCGTGGCGCCTAAAAGAAGTGTAACAATTGCTAATTTTTTTCTTTCTTCACCTGCGATAAGCCTTCCGATGTGCGGTGTAAAAAGTCCGATGAAGCTTATGCTCCCGGCAATCATTACTGACGCTGCTGCAATCAGGGCAGAAACGGCAAGCATGAGCGGTACAAATTTGCTGAGATTGATGCCAAGCGAGTGAGCGGTAAGGTCGCTTGAAAGATAGATGTTCATCTTTTTTGCATTGGATAGAATGTATATAAATCCTGCGACAAGAAAAGGGACTGCAAATAAAAATTCCGAGATGTTTGCAGTATTAAAGCCCTTTAATGCCCAAAATGTGCTTTTAATAAATATGTCTTTTTTATAAAAAATAAGAAAATTATTTACAGCGGATAGCATATACGATATTGCGATACCCAGGAGAACTATTGCTATTTTTGATTCCAGGAAATTCTTTAATCTTGCGATTTTTACAATGCCAAATATTAGTATTACTGAAAACGAGAAAGCAATAATGGACATTATGGATATGCCAAATAGCGTACTGCTTACACCAAGCATAATGGCAACACTTATTCCTAATTCTGCAGCCGATGATATGCCTAAAAAGTACGGATCGACAAGCGGGTTTCGAAAGATTGTTTGCATGATGAGGCCTGCAATTGCAAGCATGCTCCCTACTGCAGCTGCGGCTAAAAATCTGGGGAGTCTTATCTGGAGGATAACACTCCGCGACAATGCATCTCCATCTCCTGTTAATACTTTAAATACTGTTTTTAGCGGAGTATTGATATCTCCTATTATGAGAGACAGCAAGAATATGATGGCAAAGGTAAATATTAGAGGTATTAACAAAAATTTTAGTTTGTTGTTAGTCTTTTCCATACAGGATTTCGTACAGTCTTGCCAGGCCGTTCAGAATTCTCGGTGAAGGCCTTTCAAATATGTCCGGGTCTTCAATGTAAATTTCTCCATTTTTTACGGCATTTATTTCGCTCCATCCTGGCCGTTTTTCAATGTCTGTTTTTTCGCTCGTGTAGAGGAGAATAATTGTGTCAGGGTTTTCTTTTATTATATATTCACTGTTTACTATGGGCCAATCTCCTTTTAGATTTTTTGTGATGTTTATGCCTCCAGCTCCCTCGATTAGAGCGTTTACGAATGTATCTTTGCCTACAGATATTTGTGGGTTGTTCCATATTTCTACGTAGATTTTTTTCTTATTTATCTCCGGGATATTTTTTACTTTGTTTGTTATGTTGTTTTCAATTCCCTGAAGTTTTTTTATTAAATTCACACTTTCTTCTACATTGCCGGTGATGTTTCCTATTGAGAGGATCAGTGTGTATATATCGTTTATTGTATGCGGGTCAGAGGTGTATATTTTTAGTCCGAGAGCCCGGAGCTTGTCTATCACAGTGAGCGGTGTACCTCTTGCAATGAGTATTATGTCCGGGGAAAGTGCAAAAATTTTCTCTATGGAAGGATTAAAGAATCCTCCTACTTGTGTTTTGTTTTTAGCTTCTTTCGGGTAATCGGAAAAATTTGATACGCCAACTATTTTATCCTCTGCGTGGGTAGCGTACAATATTTCTGTGATGTTTGCTCCAAGCGATATAATTCTATGTGGTTCTGAGTACAAGGTAGTGTCTTGATGCAGGGCATCTTTTTTATTGAATATGGGATAAAAAGTAATTGAGCAGGAGTTGTTTTTTTGTTTCAGAATGCCGTTAACGAGCAAAGCAACATATCGCACATCTATTGCTGTTCTTCCGTTTATAACAAAAAGTTTTTCCGCAAAAATAAATGTTTTATTCTCCGCTATCCCTGTGTTTTCCCCTAAGGTAAGTTTCCCCGTTCTGTTTCCGTATTTAAGCAAAATTGATTTGTCTTCTTTGTTGTATTCTACAATTCCTCCCGCGCTTTCTACCGTTGCCCTGAGTGGTATTAGCAAAACATTATTTTTTATGAAAGGTTTGTACGGCAACATAAAGTTATTGTTTAATGTATCTCTGATATATATAGAATCTGTTGAGTAATTGAATTGGTAGCTTGAGGTAGAAGTGGTTGGCAGTGAAATAAATATCATTGATATGATTAGAATAACAAAAACTGATTTTTTAATTGCTTTCATATTCGATCTCCTTAAGGGGAATTATAGCAAGTTTCACTCTTATTTCAAACGTTACGCATTGAATTAATGAAATGTAGAGGTGATGACTATTTAAAAATGAAGGTGAAATTGTCAAGCTGAAGTGGCGAAAGAAAAAATGGCAACTTGACTTTTTTCTAAAGACCTTATAATTTAGTTAGAAAAGACCATTAATGTTGTATGCTTCGAAATAGGAGGTTTAATGATGCCAAAAATGAGCCATGAAGCTCGCAAAAAAATGCCTGTTCTAAAAATAGGCGATTTGACTGCTACCGTTCCGATTGTTCAGGGAGGGATGAGCGTTGGCATATCTCTCTCGAATCTTACTTCTGCAGTTGCAAACGAGGGAGGAATAGGGGTAATTGGCGCAGCAGGAATTGGTATGCTGGAACCCGATTTCAGAAGTAATTTTGAAGAAGCAAATAAAAGAGCATTAAAAAGAGAAATCAGAAAAGCAAAAAAGAAGACAAACGGCATTATCGGTGTTAATATAATGGTAGTTCTTTCGGATTTTTTTAGTCTTGTCCGTGTTGCAGTGGAAGAGGGTGCAAATTTAATTTTTGCAGGGGCAGGGCTCCCACTAAAAAGCCTCAAAGCAGTAATGGATACCACAAAAGAGGTCAAAACTAAATTTGTTCCCATAGTATCCTCCGCAAGAGCTGCCGAGCTCATATTTACCTACTGGGCACGACATTATAACGAAGTGCCAGATGCAGTAGTTGTTGAAGGGCCACTGGCCGGCGGCCACCTTGGTTTTGCAAAAGATCGGATCAATGACAAGAATTACAGCCTTAAAAAGATATTACCGGAAGTGATTTCTGTGGTGAAATCTTTCGCGAAGCGTTTTAATAAAGATATACCTGTCATTGCGGCAGGGGGAATATACACTGGTGCTGATATCCATAAATTTATGCAGTTAGGAGCAGACGGTGTCCAGATGGCTACAAGGTTTGTTGGCACTCATGAATGTGATGCTTCGGACGAATTCAAAGAGATATATATAAAGTGCAAAAAAGAAGATATCGTAATTATCGATAGTCCTGTAGGTTTGCCGGGAAGAGCAATTAGAAATAAATTTCTTGAAGATGTTGCAATGGGAAAGAAGCAACCTTTTACATGCACGTATAAATGTTTAAAAACGTGTGATTATAAAAAAGTTCCGTACTGTATTGCTCTTGCATTGACGAATGCCAAGAAAGGTTTTCTTGAAAATGGGTTTGCTTTTTCCGGAGCCAATGCCTGGAGGGTGAACAAAATTGTATCGGTTAAAGAACTTTTTGGTTTATTAATGAAAGAGTATCAAGAAGCTGCTGCACAATAGTTATCCGGCGTTATGTTTGTTTAGTTTATCTTTCTTGAGAGAGCAATAAAGTAAATATTTGATTTTGTTTTTCTTGCGATTGCTTTTGTGATTTCAGCTGCGGTATTCCCTGTGGTGTAGACGTCATCTATGATCACTATGTTTCCTTCTACTTTATCGGTCATTTTAAAGGCGCTTTTTAGATTTTCTTTTCTTTCTCTTTTGTTTAATCCAACCTGTTTTTTAGTTTCTTTTGTTTTCTTCAGTCCGCTCAAAATGGGAATTTTATTTGTTTTAGAAATTTCTTTTGCCAGCAGATATGTTTGATTGAATCCTCTTTCCCTTGATTCGGAGTATGTCATAGGCACAAATCCTATGTGTTCAAACTGTATCTTTTCTTTGCTTACGAAATCAATTATTATATTAGCTAAATCTTTTGCAATGATTTTTCTTTTTCTGAACTTTAATATTTTAATTGATTTTTCCATTGTCCCTTTGTATTCTGTGATTGCATAAAAATAGATGTTTTTCTTATGTTCAATTAAGGGGTATTCAAGGTATCTTATTTTTTCTTTGCAGTCACTGCATATATTTTCTCCATCTGTATTTTTCCCGCATATCAGACAGTGAGTGGGGAGCAAGAGATTTAAAGGATTAAATTTATTGACCAAATGCTTTGCTAAAGATGTCAAAATTTTCCTCTGCCCTTTCTTTGAGAGTAGTTAATTTTTCTTTGAGTTTTTTCTGTATTGTTTCCCGTTCCGCGAAATTTTTGTTAAATACGTTTTTAAAATCTTTTATCGATAAATTTTCATAGCTTTCTATCCCATCTATTTCCAACTCCTCCATAAGAGAGCGAACTTTTGGGTCATAGGATAGGCCTACAAATGCTTTTTCTTTCAGGGTCGAAAGGAGAATTGCGTGATACCGCATTCCGACGACAAATTCACTTTTTTCTATTATGTAGGGGTATTGTTCAATATACTCCGGCGTGATTAACGGACTTTCTAAAATTCCTGATAGATTTCTTGCAATTTCTTCGTCTCTTTCCGGGTAGAATGGAAGAATAATTATTGGAAGGCCTGTGCTTTTTTTAATATAATTTCCAACATCTGCAAGTACTATTAAGTGGGGCATTTTCCCGGCTTTTCCTATTGCATAGACAATGAAACGGTCAAACGGAAGGGGTATACTTCTTTGCTCTTTGTAAAGAAAGGCCAAATCGCTTGTTAGATTGATTTTTTTTGTGATGCCTGTGTTTTTTAGCATATCTTGTGAATGTATATCTCTTACCGTTATAAGATCTGTCTTGCTAATGACATTTTTTACTGCAATTTTATTTATCTGTTTATTCAATGGGCCTATGCCTTGCGCGAATACGGCGACCTTTTTATGCAGCAATTTTGCAACTTTTATAATAAACAGGTAGTAGTACAAACTTTTTGAGCTTGTTTTATCTTGTAGAATCCCTCCGCCTCCACTGACTACGACATCACTTTTTTTAATGGCAGAGTAAATTGCTTTTATGCTGTTTCTCTTGAATTCATTCATATTTTTGGGATTTTTTGTGAGGGAATACACGCAATGTCCCTCGTTTTCGAATTTTGTTTTCATAACATGAAAGATCATTTCGTCTCCCGCATTTCCAAAGCCAAAGTATCCTGTTAGCAGAATTTTCATCTTTTCCCTTTCTCCATCATTACTCTAAAAGCAAACGCGATAACATTTCCCATTCTTATAATCCTTTTGGGTTGTATGATAATGCGATACAGCCATTCTAATCCCGTTCGTTGAATAAAATTGGGGGCTCTTTTTACTTCACCGCTCCAGACATCTAATGATCCCCCTACTCCTATGTTGAGCGGTGTATTTAATTCATCCTTGTGGCGCCATATCCATTTTTCTTGTTTTCCGCCTCCCATTCCAACAAGGAGTATCTGAGTGTTGTTTTTCTTTATCTCATTTATGATATTTTTCTCTTCCCCTTCGTCAAAATAGCCTGAATGAAAACCAACTATATTGACAAAAGGGAAGGTATCCTTTATATTCTTGACTGCTTTTTTTAACACTTTTTCTTTGGCTCCCAACAGGTATATTTTGTATCCTTTTTTATTTGCAAGCTCTAAGAGGTGCCATGTGAACTCTACTCCGGGTATTCTGTGCAAGATTCGCTCTCCCTGCATCCTGGCTCCCCATACGATACCTATTCCGTCTGGAATGACCAGGTCGCTTTTTTTGACAATATCAAAAAAAGCTTTATCTTTAAAAACTTTTCCAGCCATTTCTCCGTTTAGCGTTACAACGAGATGAAATTTCCCTGATTTGATGAATTGTTCTGTGATATGTAATGTATTTCTCATATTTCGATTGGATATTGTTATATTGAAAAAATTTATCTCTTCTTTTTTTCTTTCAGGGTACCAGGTAAGCAAAAAGATAAACTTTGGAAGCGAAAGAATTCTTGGCAATCTTTTTGGATTCAGGATGAATCTATAAAACCATTCTAACCCCAATTTTTGGACAATTTGTGGTGCCCTTTTGAATTCACCGGACAGCACGTTAAAGCTTCCTCCTACTCCCATGGCAAATTTTATATTTAGTTTGTCTAAATTGTTATAGATAAGCTTTTCTTGTTTCGGACTTCCCATGCCAACAAATAGTATATCTGCATTGCTGTTTTTTATGTCGGTAACGACTTTTTCTTCGTCTTCAAAATACCCATTATGAAATCCGGCTATTTCTATTTGCGGGTGAGTGTTTTTGATTACGGTTATAGCTTTTTTTATTGTTTCTTCTTTTGACCCAAGTAGATAAACTCTGTATTTATTTTCGGCCGAAAGTTTTAAAACGGACATAAATAAGTCTATTCCTGCAATGCGTTCTTTGATTTTCTTTTTATATAATATTTTTGATCCCCAAACTATTCCAATTCCATCGACAAAGTTCAGGTCGCTTTTTTTCAAAATCTCTTCTAATTCGTCATCTTTTTTTGCTTGAAGAACTTTTTCTGGGTTTATTGCTACGGCAAAACGCGGCGTTTTATTATGTAGAAAGGTTTTTATTTTATCGATTGCTTCTTCTATTGTGATATTGTCAACGGGGATGTCGGCAATGTTTATCCTCATATCCTCATATATATAAATTCCGATTTTTTTGCTTTTTCTTTGTCAATGAGTCTTCTCGCATCAAATATAATAGCGTTTTTTTTAGTTAAATTTTTCCATTTGTTGGGTTCTATCTCGATGTTGTCCTGTTTTATTGGGAGAATAATAACATCGGCATCTTTGACAGTTTCCTGAATGCTATTTCTTTTTAGCGGGAAATTCCCGGTTACATTGGGGTCAAACCAATTGACTTCTCCGCCGCTTTGCAGTATAAGGTCTTTTAATCGCATTGCAGGGCTTTCTGAAGCATCAGGGGAGTTATCTTTCATTGCTATTCCGAGGATTGCAAATTTACTGTGTTCAACTTCTTTGCCTATTTTTTTTAATGTACTTTCTAAACAATTTAAGATGTTTCTTGGTCTTTGTTGATTTACTTCTCTTGCTGTATGTAAAATTTCCATCGGTAATTTCATTTTATCTGTTTTATCAAAGATGTAGAGGGAGGAATATGGGATACAGTGCCCTCCTACTCCGATTCCAGGCTTGAGCAGATGTACACGCTTGTGTGTATTTGCTACATTTATTACCTCTACAGTATCGATATCCATTTTTTCTGTGAGTGAAGCAAGTTCATTTGCAAGTGCAATGTTTACATCTCTTGAGCTATTTTCAATGAGTTTTGCTATTTCTACAACTTCTGGCTCTGTTGCGACTATTATACTTTCCTTATTTATTATTTTTAGCAGCTTGCATGCTTTGTTTGTACTTTTTTTATCTATTCCTGCAACTGCTACTGGCATCGTTTGAAATTCTTCAAATGCTTTTCCTTCCGCAATGCGTTCTGAAGAATATGCTAAATAAAAATCTTTTGAGCACTTTAGTTTGCTTTCCTTTTCAAGGATAGGCAGTACTACTTCCCTTGTAGTGCCTGGGGGTACGGTGGAGCGAATAATCACGAGATCTCCTTTTTTGAGGTTTTTCCCTACTGATTTTATTGCAGCATTAAAAATTTCCTTTTGCAGCGCGCCATTTGTAATAGGGATTCCTACGGTAACAATAATTTTATCCGCGTTTTTGAGGCCTTCCTCGACCGAGTTTGTGGGGATAAAAAGACCTTTTTTTATTGCGTTTTCTAAAATCTCTTCTATTGTTTCGCCTTTGTAATTTTCAATGATGTGCGTTTTGTATTTTTTAAGGTTTTCGATATAGTCACTGTTTATATCAATGCCGTATACTTTTTTTCCATGCATTGCATATGTGAGCGATAACGGTAATCCCACAAAGCCTAATCCTAATACTGCTATATTTTTCATATTTTCCTCCGTAAAAACATTAATAGCTAATTGCAATTTTACAAAAGGAAAAAATATTTGCAACTACTACTGTGGTCAGATACTGTGATAAAGTAAATTTTCTCCATTCCAGGCAGGAATTTTGCGATTATATTCGGTATGTATATTCTATGGATTTATCCTATAATATATAAGATGGAAATATAAGATGGAAATAGATGAAAACGATTTAATAGACAAAGCATTGAAGAGCAGAGAAGCGTTTGAGAAATTCGTACATCTCTATTATGGAGAAGTGCTCAATTACATATATAGAAGGACTTTTGACAGAAACGTTTCGGAAGATCTTACTCAGGAAACTTTTTTAAAAGTGTTCAATAATCTCCACTCTTTCAAAAGGAAATGTCCTTTAATCTTCTGGATATTAAGGATTGCAACAAATGTTGTAAATAATTATTATAGAAAAGAGATACGAAACAGAAAGCAAAAAGAAAAATTGAAAAATAATTTGCCTGTGGAAGATATTACCCAGGAAGAGTCTTCTTATAAAATACTGCATGAGCATATAAAAAATCTTAAGCCTGCTTATCAAACTGTGATTATTTTAAGATTCTTCAGTAATGCATCCAATGAAGAAATAGCTGCAGTTCTTAATAAAACACCTGTTACAGCAAGAAGAACATTTTATCGAGCATTAGATGCTTTGAAAAAAGATATTGAAGAAAGTGTCACAGATTTGGAAATTTTACGTCTTATATATGGAGATAAAAATGAAAAAGGATGAATTGATAAAAATGCTTGAAAAAGTAAAAGCACCATGCTTACCTGGAAAAGAGGTTTTGTGGTGCGAGAGGAGGTTTATAGATAATAACTTCCCAAAACTTGTCCAGATGCAAAGGCAACGCCGGAAAAGGAAATTTGCATTTGCTCTTGTAAGTATAGCAATAGTTTTCTTTATTATTTTTGGGAGTGCCGCGCTTAATGGTTATGTAAAGGGTGCGCCTCCATTTTTGAGCGTATTCGGAAAATATATCTATTTTGCAAAGATGAACGATACGGTTGTTGCAAGAGTGAATGGTGTACCTATTTATCTTTCCAATGTAGCGAATGAGTACTTCTTAAAAAAGGCTTCTTATGAGTTTCATGAAAAGTACTATGGAGAACAATTTGTAGGAACTCCACCAGATCCCGTAGATATACTGAACGATATGATAAATAAAGCACTCTTTGCTCAATATATGCGTAGAAAGGGTTACGAGCTTGATATAATTTTTATACCACAAAAGGAATGGTTCGATTATGAAGTTCAAGGCGATATTCCACAGGGTATTCACCTGGATCCTATTGCACACAAATATTTTAAAGAAAAGAGCAAAATCATAAGAGATGCAGTGAGCCACAGTAATCTTACCGAAGATGAATTTTTTGACAAAATCATAGTGCCTCAATTGAAAACTGACGAGTATACCCGCGCACTTAAGGAAGACATTGAAGATAGCATAACTGTTCCCGATGTAACTGAAGAGGAAATAAACCATTATATAGCAACGCGTGGCAAAGGGCTTATTACATTTGCGGAGGTTACCTTTCCCTCAAAAGAGGAAGCAGATAAAGCTTTTGCTTTATTTGAAGCAAAATATAATCCTTGTTATGTTATGCTTGACGAGATTACCCAAAAAACTTCCCAGGGTGCTTTGACTAATTTAACATTTACAGATTTTAATGATTTTTCGGGTTATCTTAAGAAAGCTTTTCAAAAAAATAAAGAACTTCCTTACCTTTCCGAAGTGAAGGACAATGACGAGTATCATCTTGTTTGCATTTTTAATTACGAAGCGCCACGTGCTATCTCCAGAGGGGAAGCTGCATTTTTGGTGAAACAATCAAAGAAAAAAGTAGAAGCAGAAAAGGTGATTTCCAAATTAGAATTAAAGCTTGCTAAAGAAGCAAGGATAGAAATTATCAACAAAAAAGCAGTAGAAGATCTTGCAAATATGCATTGAATTCTTAAGAATTCTTGAAGTATTTAAAATCTGAAAAAGATTTTTGTCATTCATTAAAAAATTCTCCTCAAAAAAGTGTCACATTTTTGCAAGTTTTGCGTCTTATATATAGAAGAGTAAATTTTTAGTAGGAGATGCAGCAGGAAGAAATGAAGAAAAGGTGGTCATTGCGAGCGGAACGCAGTGAAGTGTGGCAATCTCAACCTTAACAAATGGGCATATTTTAAGGAGACTTTTATTTAAAGAAGGTGGTGCAATATGAGAGTAAAGAATTGATAAGAAAAGGCAAATGAAGAATTATTCGTACAGAAGCAGGTAACAGCTGAGCGGAAATTGCGCAAAAAAGGAAAAAGGTAAAAATTATCGATAAAGGTTCAGGAAAAAATTGAAATTAAACTGAAAATAAAGATTATGAAGTATTTTTAGAGAGAAGTAAATACTTTTAAAAGTTTATTAAAATTAAAAGAAAGGAGAAACATTATGAGAAAATTTTACAAGGTTTTATTGATTGCTGTTATCATTACAGCAATAGCAGCAGGTTTTTCTGTAAAGAATTTTGCAAATGCAAGTATTCCTTATGATACAAAAACACTCTCTCAAGAACTTTCAGATGCATTACAAAACTGGATTATTAGCAACTATTCTCAATACTATAAAAACATTGGTGTTGATCTATCACTTGAACCAGATTCCGTAACAGTAAGAAATGGAGTTGCAAGTGCTGTTTTTGATGCAAAAATTGATTTAACGCTAAAAGCCGAGAGAATCGAAGATCTTCCGTTTATGAAAGGTATGCTAAATTATTTAAACTCTAAAAGAGCAGTTGCTTCCAAAGCCCAAATTGAAGCAGCAAATAACTTAATAAATGATTGGAAATTAGAACTAAAGGATTACATAGGTAAACCCGAACCTACGGCCTATGCAACGTATAAGATTGCAGCAAATCTGAAAAATGATGGTACTGTAGAAAAAGACAGTGTGAAATTGTATATCAGTGAGCCATCCTCAACAAGCAAGGGAGATGATTTCTATCCAGTGCCTTCACCGATGCTTGAAACTGCCGAGAAGATGGAAAGGAATGGTGAAGAAGCAATGGAAGAGACGTTTAAGAAAGCGGGCGACTCTCCTACTGCAAACAATACTAATGAAGTAAAGTACCACGTATAATCGTTTGAATGCAAGAGATTATGCAAATAGCTGGACCTCGAATGCTTCCGACAACGGAGATTGTCTTATGGATGCGAGTAAATGGAATACAACTCAATATCCAAGGTATTCTGGAGATTACTGTAATGATTGTGCAGACTATGTTTCGCAAGCACTTCATGCTGGTGGTATCCCGATAGATCCAGGACACTGGGAGCGTCTCAAAGATGGAGGTACATGGATTTACGTACCCTATCTAAAAAGCTATATGATTAACAATGGACACTGGACTACTTCAAACTTTACAAATGCTAATGCTGGTAATGTAATAGTGATGCCGAATGATTCCCATACCATGGTAATTGTATTAAATGACACGGTTACAAGAAAATTTAGCGCGCATACCAACGATAGGAAACAGTATATATATTATGATTACAGTGGCTGGGAGTATTATATCGTGCAGTAGGCTAAATTTTGAAACAAAACAGGTGGAGGCATTGCCTCCACCTGTGCTATACTATTTTATAGGAGGAAATAATGAAGTCAAAAATTATAATTTTGATTTTAGTTGTTTTTGTAATTAGCACAACTCTTCTTGGATGTGGTAAGACAGGTAACATTAAAACACCTGGGCAATCTATCAATATTGAGACACCAGACGGATCTATTCCTTTTATTACCTTAGTACCGGAAAGTGTTAACAATGAAAACGTTAAAAAAGCTTACCTTAACTTCTGGGACTTAAAGAATGGGAAGATTATCCAAACTGACAAAGTTGTTTATACTGTAACGCAAACAACTGACATAAAAAGCGAACAGGCAAGCTACGAGAGATATAACGGCGATAGACCCTTGTATTGGGACGGGAAGGATTGCATTATTCTTCCTTCATTTTCATTTTTCAAGATCCCAAAGCAAATATACAAGAGAACAGAGACTGTTGATATATCTAAAGAAATGCTAAATGGTTTTCTAGTTATAGATAGATTAATTTTTGGGAAAGATGTAGAGATGAAAAGAATTGCAACTGGGGATGAACGTGATTATAAATACACTGTAAAACTATGGGACGGCGAAAAGTATGTTGAAAAAGAACTTAATCTTAATTATGAATTTCAAGATACAAATTCTCAACCCTCTTATCCAATTGCGATTGGCAATGATGGAACCAATCTAAATATTCTTGTTTCTGGTGGTTATAATCCTCAAACAGGAATGGACTTGTTTCTCTGCACTGTGGATAAAGGAAACTGGGCAATCAAATGGAACAAGATTTCTGTTGAAGAGGATGCAGGTCTTTCCCCTGGTAAATCTTCCGACTCCACCACCTCTGTTTATTTTGACGGAAGTTTTTATGTACCCAGTGGGTGCTGTAGTATAGCGAAAGTTGATATAGAAGAGCGTATTTGCAGTAGGTGGAAGAAAATAGTAGCATCTGAACGAAGCGAAGAGGATATTGGATATTACGCTTCTATTTTGGGTAGCTTTAATGATATGATTATTGCTCAATTTATTATTCTTAAAGGTGCAGGTAATGACCACTATATATATGCCTTTAAAAATGGAGAAAAGGTGGGAATGATGCATCTTGTAAATGGCAACGTGGAAATAATGGACAAAGATGGAAATGTTCTTTCAACTACAACTTTGAATAAAAACTCATCTATCGTATTTCCTAAATGACTGGAGGAATGTAAAAGGGCAAATTACTAACTCAAATCAGAGATGCAGCATTTTGGGAGGGTGATTGTCTTCCTCCTATTTATTTTTGCTGATAATATACTGGGGCTTTTAGCCTCCAACATTTCGATTACAAAAATGATGGAGCCACTATTTTTTCAAAAAAGCTTTTCTCAAACATAACATTGTGCCAATCTGATTTTTATAACTATTATGCCAGAAAATTTTTATCAGAAGTACTGTAGGCTATAGATAGAATACAAATAGATATTACTAAAACAAAGATAAATCAACCGAAATTTTTGCTTTTTATTCATCATTGCGCTCTTTTGCTTGCCCTCCTTTTTGTGCTTGCTTAACAGAGACTTTACGAAGCTATATAAAATATCATAGTAACTCAAATGTATGTAACTCATACAGCGACTTGACTAATGACAAAAAGCTTTTATTATGTACTTGGGATGAAAATTTTCGATGAAATTCTCCAGACATTGACTGATTTTTCTATTAAAGATGTACGTGTCGGTAAAAACTGGACTGTAGTTGAAAGCAAAAATTGCGGGTTTGGATTAAATTTCCCTGAGACATATCATATGTTCACTCGATTTACAGGCGAGCTTATCGGTAAAAGTGCAAAGGAAATTGCTCAATTTTCGAAATCCTGGAATCCGACGGAGGCAAGCATTGGAGTTGCTGCCATTAATTCTTTAATAGATCCAAGTGGAAAGAAAATTAATGGATTAGATTATGTTGAGGAAATTGCGCAAGGGAAAAAAATTGTGTTCATCGGGCATTTCCCTAGACTGGATAAGATAAAAAACAGAGCAAGGTCTTTAGAAATTATAGAGAAGGTACCAAAAGAAGGTGATTATCCCGATACTGCATCTGAGTTTCTTATTCCACGGGCGGATATAGTGGTAATTTCGGGGAGCGTATTTGTTAATAAAACTTACAAGAGACTACTTGAATTATCTAAAAATTGTTATACAATATTACTTGGGCCATCCGTAATAATGAGCGATGTTTTATTTGAGTATGGCGTGGATGCGCTTGCTGGAAGTACAGTACTAAACCCCACAAAGGTATTAATCGCTGTTTCCCAAGGAGCTCATTTAAAAGATTTTAGCAAGTACCTTCAATATATAATACGGTTTAGAGAAAAGAGGTGAAGCTATGCTTACAGAACTCTCTGTAAAAGATTTCATTAGAAATCTAGCGTTAGATACTCCTACTCCCGGCGGAGGAAGCGCAGCTGCTTTAACTGGCTCGATGAGTGCAGCTCTTATTGAAATGGTTTTGCAGATTTCTTTAAAGAAGAAAGATGACCCGGACGAAATAGAAAAATGCAAAGAGATAGCAAAAAAGTGTAGTAGATTATCAAAAAAGCTGATTTTGCTTGTGGACGAAGACGCAAGTGCTTTTGATAAGGTGATGGCGGCATATAAAATGCCGAGGAAAGAGAAGGAAGAAAAAGAGCGGAGAAGAAAGGAAATACAATTAGGACTGAAGGCTGCGTCTCTTGTGCCACTTGAGGTGATGCGCAACGTTAAAGAGGAGTTTGATTATTTTGATTTTGTGATAAACACTACAGTGGATTCAGCCATAAGTGACGTAGGAGTAGCATTGCTTCTCGCAGATACTGCTACTCGAGGTGCTTTTTACAATGTAGTTATTAACTTAAAATTTTTGAAAGACGAGAATTTTAAAAAGGAAATAGAGGATGAGGCAACAAAAATCATACTTTTTGTAAAAAGCAAGTTAGATGTTTTTGTGGAAAAGATTCAAAGGCGTCTTAATCCTAAAGTATGATGGATGAATTTTAGTAAGGAGGATTAATTAACAAATGAATTACGACGACACGGATGTGGATTTAAGTATTACCAGGGAAGAGCTTAACAAAAAGACTGCAAGGGATCTCTATAAAATTTCAAAAGCCATAAAAGTTAAAAATTATACCCATTTTCGAAAACCTGATCTTCTTGTAGAAATAGAGAAAAGAATGAACGAAATTAAGAAAGAAAAGGGCATTGGCGGAGGAGCGCCCGGCGGCGGGATTGATGTTGATAAAGGTGAGATACAGGGGGCTGCAAAAGTACAAATGAATAAGGAAAACAAAACAAAAGAAAGACCAGTAGGACCTGCTCAACAATCCGAAAATAATCAAAAAGGGCAAATAGCAACAGGCAGAGACGAAAAAAAGGAAGAAATGTTTTTTAAAGGACTTCTCGAGATACATCCTGACGGATATGGATTTTTGAGGTCTAATTATTTCCCTTCCTACTCTGACGTATACGTATCTCCACCGTTAGTAAGAAGATTTGGTTTAAAAACCGGGGATACTATCTCCGGACCAGTCCAGGGACCACAGAGGGACGGCAGCAAATACTCTTCTTTAGTTACAGTAAAGACAATTAATGGGGTAGAAGTTACAGGTTATTTGAAACGCCCTGTATTTGAAACCCTCACGCCTATGTATCCGGATCAAAGGATTAGACTGGAAACTCCAGGATGTAATATTGCCCTTAGGATTATGGATCTTGTTGACCCGTTGGGCAAGGGGCAGAGGGGACTTATTGTTTCTCCGCCTAAAGCAGGAAAAACAACACTCATTAAGGCAATTGCTCAGAGTGTTACTAAAAATCATCCTGAAATTATACTTATGGTTTTACTGATAGATGAGCGTCCGGAAGAAGTGACGGATATGCAAATGTCTGTTTCTGCTGAGGTGATAAGTTCCACATTTGATCAATCCCCCGAAAATCATATAAGAGTTGTCGAGCTGGCACTTGAGCGGGCAAAAAGAGTTGTTGAGATGGGAAATGATGTAATGATTTTATTGGACGGTATTACTCGGTTAACCAGGGCGTACAATCTTTTGAGTTCAAATACGGGGAAAACTCTGTCAGGTGGTTTGGATCCAGCTGCAATTAAAGGGCCTAAAAAATTCCTTGGTGCTGCAAGAAATATTTTAAATGGCGGAAGTCTCACAATGCTTGCTACCGCACTGATCGATACAGGATCCAGACTTGATCAGGTTATATATGAAGAGTTTAAAGGCACGGGTAATATGGAAATTATATTGAACAGATCACTTGCGGAACAGATGTTGTTCCCTGCTGTAGATATAAAGAGGTCAGGTACAAGAAAGGAAGAACTTTTATATACGCCTGAGGAATACAAAAAGATTTGGACTTTGAGAAAATTCATTAGCGCTTTTGATCCCTCTGAATCTCTGTCGAGATTACTGGATATGCTGAAGAAAACTGAATCAAATAAAGAGTTTCTCGAAAGTATAATGACCGGCGATGAAAAATAGAATAGGGAAAATAGAAGTTATAACAGGCTGTATGTTTTCTGGAAAAAGCGAGGAACTTCTGCGAAGAGTTCGGCGAGCGCGCATTGCAAAGCAGAAGATACAGGTATTTAAACCTTTAGTTGATACAAGATATTCTGAGGTAGAAATTGTTTCTCATGACGGAGAAAAGGCGCAGGGGTATCCGGTAAAGTCGGCAGTGGAAATTATGGATAAAATTGATAGTGATACAGATGTGGTTGCAATCGATGAGGCACAGTTTTTTGACGATGCACTTGTGGATGTTGTTAACAATATGGCAGGTGATGGCAGGCGCGTTATTGTGGCAGGATTAGATATGAATTTTCGTGGGGAGCCTTTTGGGCCAATGCCCAATCTTATGGCTATTGCAGATGAGATATTAAAACTTCACGCTATTTGTGCTATTTGTGGCGAAGAAGCTACCAGGACACAGCGGCTGATTGACAGGAAACCGGCAAATTATGATGACCCTATTATTGTAATCGGGGCATTGGAAAAATATGAAGCGCGGTGCCGAAAGCATCATTATGTTTTAAATAAACCTGACGAGCAGAGTAAGTAAGCTATGAGAAATAAGTTAGAAAAGCTGGTCAAAAGATATGATGAACTGACCGACCTTCTTTCAAAACAAGAAGTGTTTTCCAATCAGCAACTTGTCAAAAAATATTCAGTAGAACGCAAAGAACTTCAGGATATCATAGAAAAGTTTAGAATATTTCTAAGACTTGAAAAAGAGTTGAAAGAAGCATCTGATTTACTAACGAGTGACGATCCCGAAATGAAAAAACTTGCTGAAAAAGAAATTGAGGTTCTGAAAGAGGAAAAGGAGAGGGCGCTCAAAGACATAAAACTTTCACTTTTACCAAAGGACCCAATGGATGGGAAAAATATTATTATGGAAATACGTGCAGGAGCTGGTGGGGATGAAGCAGCTCTTTTTGTAGCAGACTTGTATAAAATGTACACAATATATGCTGAAAAGAAGGGTTGGAAGGTAGAGATAATGGATTCTCACCCAACTGATATCGGAGGATTTAAGGAAATTATTTTTTCTATTTCAGGAAGAAATGCTTATAAACGTTTTAAATATGAAAGCGGGGTACATAGGGTTCAAAGAGTGCCTGAAACAGAATCATCCGGAAGAATTCACACATCTACTGTGACAGTTGCAGTACTTCCTGAGGCAGAGACGGTTGATTTGGAAGAAATTATTAACCCGGAGGATTTACGCATAGATGTTTATCATGCGAGCGGGCACGGCGGGCAGAATGTGCAAAAAGTGGCAACAGCTATACGCATTTTGCATAAACCAACCGGTACTATGGTAACCTGTCAGGATGAACGTTCTCAGCTCCAGAATAAAATTAAAGCGATGAGAATTCTTTATGCGAGATTGTATGATTTTTTTCAGAGTCAAAAAGATCAGGAAATGATTGAAAAACGGCGTTCCCAGGTTGGCAGTGGAAATCGAAATGAACGAATCAGGACATATAATTTTCCGCAAGGGCGTGTGACAGATCATCGTATTAACTTTTCGCTGTATAATCTACCTTCTATTCTCGAAGGAGAAATAGACGAGTTACTCGACAAACTTATTGAAGAAGATGAGAGGGAACAGTTAGAACTGCTGGAAACTAAAGAATAGTGATTTGTTAATGGATGTAAAGTCTCTTGTTCTGTTTGGTCAAAAATCTTTAAACAATATAACCGATACTCCACGTTTAGAATCTGAGCTTTTACTTTCTTATGTGTTAAAAAAGGAGAGGGAAAAGATTTTTGCAAGTTTTACAAAAGATATTTCGCTTGCTGACGAAGAAAATTTTAAATTGCTTGTCAAAAAACGGCAATCAGGATATCCTTTTTCTTATATAACAAACCATAAAGCTTTTATGGGGTTAGATTTTTTTGTACGAGAAGGAGTACTCATTCCTCGTTCCGAGACAGAGATGTTAGTGGAAGAGGCGATAAAAATATCTAAGCGGGAAGAGAAATATGTACTTGATATAGGCACTGGAACAGGTTGTATTATTCTTTCTTTTCTTTATTATAATCACAAAAGCAGTGGTCTGGGTATTGATGTTTCGGATGTTGCTATTGAAACAGCTCAAAAAAATGCATTGCAATTTAATCTGTCTGGTAGAGTAAATTTTGTGCGGAGAGATTATAAAGAACTTACTTTTGACGAGGAATTTGACATTGTTATTTCTAATCCTCCATATGTAAAAAAGGAGAATTGTAAAAATCTTTATTTTGAGCCCGCTAACGCCCTTGACGGAGGGAGTGACGGGTTTGATTTTTATCCGAGCCTTATCGAGAAGTCTTATAAATTTTTAAGGAAAGAAGGGGTATTGATTATTGAAATTGATGATGGAATGGAACACACAATAAGGAATGAAATGGAAAAAACTGGATATAAAGATATTAAAATCTCAAAGGACCTTGCAGGGTTCTATAGAATGGCCAAGGGAGTTAAGTAGATGAAAGAATTTGAATTAGCCAGGAAAGCTTTGTTAGAGCACAAGATTATCGCTTTTCCTACGGATACAGTTATAGGGATTGGCGTGAACGGACTGGACCAGCTCGCAGTGAAGAAGCTGTTTGCATTAAAAAATAGGTCTCATGAAAAACCGCTTTCTTTGCTTACTTATTCTTTCACAGAGATTTTGAAATATGCAAGATTTATCCCATCTTACGCATATCCTTTACTTAAGACGTATTTCCCCGGGCCAATGACTGCAGTGTTTTATTCTGATGAAGTTTTGTATACAACTCCTTTGAGCAAAGGGACAAGCATTGGCGTAAGAATTCCGAATTTACCTATTTTACTTGATTTTCTTGCATACATAAAAATGCCCCTTCTTACGACGAGTGCCAATGTATCTAATAGACCTGCGTTGCTTACAAAAGAAGATGTTGTAAATGTTTTTGGCGACGCTGTGTATCCAATACTTTTTGAGTATAATGTAACGAGCAGTAATGTTTCTTCTACTGTAATCGATTGCAGAGGCAAGACTTCTGCAGTGTTAAGAAAGGGAGAAATAGATATATGAAGATAATAACGTATGGTAATCCGGTACTTAGAAAAAAGGCGCAAAAGATAAAAAGTATTGATAAAAAAATAGTCGACCTTGTAAATAAAATGTTTAAAACAATGGATGCCAACAAAGTTCCTGGAGTGGGTCTTGCTGCCCCGCAGGTTGGGGTTTCTATTGCCTTATTTGTATATAAATTGGGTGACGGCAAAGATGTTGTAATAAATCCCGAGATTGTTTCTAAAACAGGAGAAGAGATAAAAGAAGAGGGATGTCTTTCCGTGCCAGGTGTTTATGGTCCGGTGAAGCGTGCCGAGAAAATCGTTATTAGAGGATTAAATATTAAGGGTAAAAGATTTAAAATGGAGCTGGATGGGTTGAAAGCTCGTGTATTTCAGCACGAAACGGATCATTTAAATGGTATTATTTTTACTGATTATATTGAAAAGATAGAAGAATTTACCGTGGAAGAGGGTTATGAACTGCCCGAACAATTAGTAGAGAGGTTAAAGTGAAAATGAAAATTGTGTTTTTTGGCTCTTCTCCTTTTTCTATTCCATTTCTTGAGACGCTAAAAGAAAATACAGTACTTGTTGTAACTATGCCCGATAAACCACAGAAGAGAGGGAAAAACCTTTTTCCCAATCCTGTAAAGAAAAGAGCAATAGAACTTGGACTCCCATTTATTACTGTTGAAAAGTTCGATTTAGACTGTAAGGACGAGATAGAATCTGTTTCCCCTGATCTATTTGTCGTTGTATCCTTCGGGAAAATTATTCCTGATTTTATTTTATCTATTGCACAATGTGCTTTGAACTTGCATCCTTCCGAGCTTCCATTGTATAGGGGTGCAGCCCCTATAGAGAGACAAATAATGGACGGTGTGACGAAGAGCGCTATTTCTGTTATGGTAATGAATGAAAAATTGGATAAAGGCAGTGTACTTCTAAAACAGTCTTTTGAAATTTTGTTTGATGATACGCGGGAAGACGTCGAGCAGAAAATTATAAATATGGGGATCCCGTTGGTAAAACAAGCTATATCTATGGTGAAGGGTGGAAGTTACAGCGAAATAACTCAGCAAGGAAAAGGAAGTTATGCAAAGAAGATTACAAAAGAAGACGAACTGATACATTGGGAAGAAGATAATGTACATATATACAACAAGATAAGAGCACTTTATCCTTCTCCCGCTTCGTTTACTTTTTTTAGAGGGAAACGGCTTAAACTGTTTAAGGCAGATACTTTAGATCTCAATAAAGGAACTCCCGGAGAAATTATTGATTTATTAAAAGAAGGTTTTGTTGTACAATGTGGGGCGGGTGCATTACTTATTAAAGAAGTGCAGATTGAAGGAAAAAGACGTATTTGTGCTTCAGAGTTCATTAACGGAACTAGATTAAAAATTGGCGAAAAGTTAGGCTGAACATGAGGAGGAAAGATGAAAATTGTTGTTAATGTAAAGGTAGTACCTGAAGAGATTATAATTGACAAAGAAACCGGAAGCGTGATAAGGGAGAATGTTAAATCTATTTTTAATCCACTTGACCTTCTTGCTGCTGAGGAGGGAAGAAAATTAAAAGAAGAGTTCGGTGGGGAACTTATAGCAGTATCAATGGCGCCTCTACAGGAAGGCGCATTACTTTCTACTTTATTTAAGTACGGGTTTGATCGCGTGATACTGCTTACTGATAGGGCATTTGCTGGCTCTGATACTATTGCAACGGCTTTTGTGTTGAGCAGTGTGATGAAAAAACTTATTCCGGATTACGATCTAATCCTGCAAGGCGATTATTCTCTTGATGGCGCAACGGGCCAGCTTGGAGGCGAAATGGCAGCTCTTTTGGATATTCCTTTTGTTTCTCAGGCGAGCTCTGTAAAAATGGATGAATCGCTGCAAGTAGAACGATTGGCAGAAGAATCAATGGAGAGATACACGCTGAAATTGCCTGCACTCGTTTCCGTGAGGAGAGGGATTAATAATGGCATAGCAGTGAATCTTTTTAGCCTTATGGACGAAAGAAAAAAAAGCGTTGAAATATATACGAATAAAGAATTGAAGCTTCCGGAAGGAAGAATTGGCAAATCAGGGTCAAAGACAGAAGTAATGAACGTTATTCAGGTTGAGCTTCCATTTAGCACTGAATTGATAAAAGACGGTGGGGCTAAACATCTTACGGATTTTCTTGAGAAGGCAGGCGTCATATGAAATTTCTTATTGTAGTGAACAAATATAATAGCATTATTGAAAAGGCAAGACAATTAGGCGGGGAAATTTTTGTTGCTAGCTTTGACAAAAAAAGCAGTGCTAATTTTGTGCCTTCTTGCGAAATAACAAATGCAATCGAAGGATGCAGCTTTTTGGAAAAAGTTTGTGAAGAGCTTACCCCCGATGTTATCTTTTTTTCGTCTGACCTTATATTGAGAGAAGCTGCTTCTTATTTTTCTGGCAAGAAAGGGCTTGGACTGATTGCTCACAGCAAGAAATTGAAAATGAATAGCGACAGGTTGATAGGTACAGTTCCCGGGGGGAATAATCTTTTTGCAGAGGTATTATCTGTTTCTTGTCCTGTACTTCTTATTTTAAAAGATGACAAAGTAGTGGAGATGCCTCCTATAAAGCCTAAATATGTTTCATTTAAGACAAGCGATTTGATCCAACGTGACTCTGTTAAAAAAGCATCTGCAAATCCTATTAAAACAGCACGTATTGTTATAGGGGTAGGAAGAGGAGTAAAGCATTCTCTTATGCCAGAGGTAGAGAAATTTGCAAAAAGTATTAATGGAGAAATTGGTTGCACAAGGCCTTTAGCAGATATAGGGATGTTGCCCGAAGAAAGAATGATAGGAGAGACAGGTATATCTATTTCACCAGATATTTATATCGCATTGGGTATCTCAGGTGCGCTGCAGCATGTGAGCGGGGTTAATGCGAAGCATATCATCGCAGTGAACAGCAACCCTAATGCCCCAATTTTTTCAAAGAGTGAAATTTCAATTAATCAGCCTGTTGAAGTTGTTTTAAAGGATCTTAAGAAATGCCTAAAAAGTTTTTCACTGTAAGCAAAAGGACTGATATAATACAGAAGATTCCTTCTCTTATTACTCTTTCTTTGTCTTATGAGGAGATGGATATTTTATCTGCCGTTAACAAGGTTGCTAGCAGGGATGTTTTTGCGTCATTTAGTGTTCCATCTTTTAAAAAATCTCTTGTCGATGGTTTTGCTGTGCATTGCGAAGATACCAGGGGAGCATCAAACGGCAATCCTATTCCGCTCAAATTAGTTGGCGAGACGCATATTGGAGATTTTCCTTCTACCCATTTAGCTAATGATGGAGCAGTTTTTACGCCGACAGGTGGAGTAGTTGTCGATGGAGCTGATGCTGTTGTTATGTTTGAATATACTGAAATGCGTGGCAATGAAATCTTTGTCATGAAAGAGGTTTCAAAAGGTGAAAATGTTTTACCTGTCGGTGATGATATACAAAAGGACAGTATCATACTCGAAAAGGGAGATTTTATTACACCCGAAAAGATTGCCGGAATAAGAAGTTTTGGAATAAAAAAAGTTTTTGTTTTCAAACCCGTAAAGGTGGGTATTTTTGCCACGGGAGATGAACTTTGCGACGAAGGAGAGCTTGAAAAAGGTAAAGTATATGACAGCAACAGCTATGCTCTTGCTGCAGAGGTTATTAAAGACGGGTTCATTGCCAATAGGTACGGAATTGTGAAGGATGATAAGGAGAAAATTATCTCCACTTTAAAAACCGCACTTAATGAAAATGATGTTGTGCTTATGAGTGGAGGCACAAGCAAAGGTAGCTTTGATTTTACTGTGGAGGCAATCGACTTGTTAGGTAAACCCGGTGTTGTTTTCCATGGGATGCACCTTTCGCCCGGGAAGCCGACTGTGTTTGGAGTGATCGACGGCAAGCTTATTGTGGGGCTTTCAGGCAATCCACTTGCATCTTTTCTCGTATACCGAAGCGTTGTGCGAAATATTATATTCCAAAAGATGGGTATTAAATTAAAAAGAAAAATTGTATTTGCAGAGATTACTGAGAATATTCCATCTCGAAAGGGAAGAGAAGAATTTATTATAGGGAAATTTAGTTTGGATAATGGCAAGAACTTTGTTGCACCAATATTTTCTGAGTCAGCGTTTGTAAGCCCTCTACTTTTTGGTGACGGCATTATAACCATCCCGCTTATGAGCGAAGGTCTAAAAAAAGGGGAAAAGGTGATGTTTGAATTATGGTAGAAAGAGAACTGTTTTTGAAAAAAAAATCATTAAAAGAAGCGTTGCAGATCTGGGAAAATGTACTGGATGAATTAGGACTTAAAGGAAAAATTAGCGAAGAGAAAATTTCTACTCAAGAATCTGCTTTCAGAATCGTTTCAAGAGAAGTACGGTCAAGGTTTTCATCGCCATTTTATATGGCTTCAGCTGTTGATGGAGTTGCTGTAAATGCCGAAGATACGTACGGGGCAACATTAGCCAATCCTAAGGTTTTGATGTTAGGCAAGGACGGTGTGTTGCTAAACACAGGAGACCCTCTTCCTTTTGGTTGCAATGCGGTAATTATGGTTGAAAACATAGATATAAAAGATAATACGTTTAAGATTTTTTCTTCTATTAATCCGTATAAGAATGTGCGGCTCATCGGGGAAGATATCGGGATAGAAGAGACGCTTCTTTTCCCCGGTGAGTTAATCCATCCTTCCCATATCGGGGTTATGCTTGCCGGTGGAGTTACAGAAGTTTGGGTGAAGAGGAAACCGATTGTTGCAATTATTCCAACAGGTGAGGAAATTAAAAAACCCGGAGATAAACTTACCGAAGGGAATATTATCGATACAAACTCTTATATGCTTAAAGCAATGGTAGAAAAATGGGGTGGAAAAGGTGTTATTACCGACATTAAACCAAACGATATAAATATAATATCTGAAGAAGTCAAAAAAGTTCTTTCGAAAACGGATATGGCACTTGTTATAGGCGGCTCTGCAAAAGGAAACAAAGATCTCACGGGAAGAGTTTTTTCACGTTTAGGTAAAGTGCTTGTTCACGGTGTTTCTATTCAGCCCGGTAAGCCCGTTATCTTAGGAGTGGTTGATGAGAAGCCTGTGATGGGAATGCCCGGATTCCCCGTATCAGCATACATTGCTTCACGCATTTTTCTAAAAAAAGCTATCTTTAAAATGCAAGGCGTTAACGAAGATAAACCTAAAACCATCGAAGCGATAGTAAAAAGGGCAATTACTTCTTCAATTGGCGTGGACGAGTTTGTGTGTGTAAAGATCGGAGAAGTGCAAGGCGAAACTATTGCAGTACCTTTAAAAAAAGGGGCTGGCGTTCTTTCGTCTGTTGCTCGTGCTGACGGACTGCTTTGTGTACCATTTGACGATGAGGGCATAGAAAGTGGAAGCAGGGTATCCGTTGAGTTGATAAAAAGTGAGGACAAAATTAAAAATCAATTAATTTTTATAGGGAGCAATGACCCTCTTCTTAATGCTTTAATAGCCTTTATAAAAAAGTCTCATCCTGATTTTAAGGTTGGTATTATAAATAGTGGAAGTTTAGGTGGCCTGCTTGCTCTTGAAAGAGGAGAGTGCAATTTTACTGCAGCACATCTATTTGATGCAAGCACATCCACATATAACACCTCATTTTTAGAAAAGTATGTGACAAAAGAAGTTGTTGTGGTGCCTTTTATTCTTCGCAAACAGGGATTTGTTGTTCAAAAAGGCAATCCTAAGAATATAAAGGACATAAAAGATCTGACAAGAAAGGATGTCTCATTTGTTAACAGGCAAAAGGGCTCTGGCACCCGTGTACTTTTTGATTATCTTTTAAAAAGAAACGGAATAAACCCCAAAGATATAAAAGGTTATTCTCACGAGGAGTATACACATCTTGCTGTTGCAAACAATGTAAAACTTGGTGGCGCAGATTGCGGTATGGCAATTCGTTATGTGGGAGATGCACTTGGTCTGGATTTTATTCCTGTTAAAACTGAACAGTATGACCTTGTATTCTTAAAAGGCGATATCAATAGAAAAGAGGTTTCTCTGATACTTGATGCAATAAAATCGGATGGATTCAAAAAGATTGCAGATAAATTTAATGGTTATAAACTAAATGTGACAATATAAAAAGTTTTTCAATGTTTGATAATTGTTGCAATTTCATTAATTTAGTAAATAAATCTCTTCATTTATCTTTTTATTTAACATCTCTTACTCTCATATCACACTGCTTCTTTTTAAAGCATTTTCTCTTCCTTATTTTATTTCGACGTACCTCTTATTAAATTTTTGTTTCTCATATATTTAGATCCATAAGTCGGAAAATTTTCCACCATTTTTATAAGAATTTTTAAATATTTCAAAAGTTAGAGGGAAAGAATAAACATAAGGAAGAAAATATCCCCTCATAAATTAGGGTGCACATTTGCAATACTTGCCTGAAAGGTGACGTAGACATTGTAACAATTAAAATGTGGGTAAGTTTTGAATGTATTAACTTACCCACATTAAAATATTTAAACAATCCTTGACTTACTTATTTTCTATTACTTGCAACAATTTATTAAAGTCTATTATGTAGAGCCATTGCCATAGCTGGAGCTCGAAGCTTAATTGTTCTCGAGGTATGTTAGTGGAACCAATTGCGAGTAATGTATTGTCAGAAGCAAATTGGGTTAGACGAAAGGTGGGGAAAGAAGACTTAAACCCGGTCATTCCTGTTAGGGTAGTGATGGTGTTCGTTTTTCTGTCAAGGATTCGCCACGGGGATAGGAAAAGGATAAATCTGCCACTTGACGAAATTCCCCTAAAGGATGGATAGAGATAGTGTTTTTCCTTGTCACCGGTTGTAACTGTAAAAACAGGCTTTTCTTTATTTATAGGTCTTATTACGTTATAGAACTGCCCCCCACCTCCTTGAGGTTGTACTGCCGGGTCGCTTGTAAGCGCCGAAGGTAGCCATACCTGATAGATAATCCAGTCATCAGGAGTTAGCACTGGAGTTTCAGAAACTCCATTATCTGTGAATTTTAAGACTTTTCCGCTTTTAAAAGAATAGAGGTAAATATCCTCAACTAACATTTTCTTTTCAAAGTCTTGTTTAGCAAAACAAAAGGCAAGGTAGTGATCATTTATGCTGAGAGAAACTATTCCTCCATAACGTTCTGTCTTGTGGACAATTCTTTTAATATCCCCTGTTTTTAAATCAATTTCATAGATACTGTCACTAATGACTGGCAGACTACCAGCTTCTTCTTCAACTTTATTCCCGGTCAAATAAATTTCCATATAGAATTTATCGCCTTTAAGGAGACCTTTAGGGGAAGCAATCCGCCAACCTGAATCTTTTGGAATAATTTCTCCCTTAGTGAAGAATTCATCATGTCCTTTCTTTCTCTCAATAAGTTTTTTAGTCTCATTTGTTTTTCTATTTATTGCATAGAATACGAAATTAGGGTTAAATTCGTCATAATCATCTTCTTCGTATACGATCCAGTTTTCGTTTATACCATAAGGAAAGACACTTATAAAACCCTCGTTTTCATCATACTTGATGACCTCTAGAATTTTATCGGATTTAATATCATAAATAATCATGCTGTAATATCCTATGACTGCGTTTTTAGGTTGTCCTTCTGGTATCTTTTCAAAACCACCACAAATTAAAGCTATGTTGTCATAGCTTCGGAATCCGCCTAAAATAGGAAAACCGTCGTCTTTAAAATCCCGAATTTTGATGAATTCTTCCTGGTGTTCACTCAAATCTTTGCTTGTTTTGACAGTAAGAGGTGCAATGGAAAATGTTTCTTCGGGCAAGTTGGATGGAGATTCTTTTTTACAACCGTATCCGAATACCGTAATGAAAATCAGGCAAATTAACAACAAAAATATTATAAGTTTCTTTTTAATCATCTTATTACCGATCCTTTATGCAATTGTAGGCCAGTTATAATTTGCATCGTAGTATGAACCACCATCGTCATTTCCATCGATAAAATCCTGGCTTACATATTTGTGGAGCCCTGGATAAATTGAAGTTGCAGAATCAGTGTAGTAAATGTTTGCTTCCTGCCAATCCGAATCAGGTGGTGTACTATCGGTGGGAGTCCAGTAACCACGAACTCCAATGTAATGTACTCTACTATTGTTTGTCGGGCCATCAGATACATTTTCTCTCCAATCAGTCAAGTGAATTGTATTGCATTCTCCGACAAAAGCCTCATGAGTTTCCCAATATCCTATATCTGCAAGGACAATTCCCCAGAGTTGTTGTTCGTTATAGAAATGAGTAACACTGTAAAAAGTTGTTCCTGTGTAGAAATTTAATGTGGATGCAATCGCATTTTCGCTTGTACCATAATTTACATTACAAGGTACATTCTCTCTTTGTGCTATATCTGATTGTTGTAATCCCGTTATACCCCACCCAGAAAGAACTGATTGGGTGGCAGCAGGACCGCACCAATTATTGCAGTCCTGAGGAAATTGGGTACAAGAAACATAATACGAGTCAGGAAAATCATAGCCACTGGATGATTTTGCTTCATAATCAATTCCATGTAATTTTTTGAACTCTCTAACTATTCGTGCTTTCTCTCTGATTATTTCCTTTAAAGGAAGCTTTAGCCATCCTCTCAAATCTCCCTTTTGTTCGATAAAGTATGCCCAGGTGACTTCTCCATTCTGTGGATGTTCACCAGGAGGTGTTACATAAACAGGCTTACTCCCATCTTTATAGGTTACAAGGTGCATTTTAATATCGTAGCTTGCAATATTTTTATTAACAGACTGGAGCATTTTAAGTGATTGCTCTGCCGTCAATTCCCCGTTATTAGCCAATGCCCTAAATGACATTAATCCAAATACCATTACTAAGATCAATGTTACTGTAATTAGTTTTTTCATATTAACCTCCTAATTAGTTTAAAATTTTTGTTTAATAATTACAAATCAAATTTTTCTTTGCAGTTTGCAGATGTGAGCTTTATGCTCTTTGCAAACTGCTTTACTTTATATGAGGTTCTACTATAAGCTCTGCTGTTTATCAATTCTGGAAAAGACTCAGGATTTTTTCACCATTTTACTCTTTTATTGAATTCAGAAACTGATGTTAACAATTTTCTGCCCCGGGAAAATCGTTCCTTATCCTTTTATTCATCAGCTTATGACTCTCATACTGCACCACCTCCTTCAAATAACAACCTTAATTGCTATATCGTTAAATATCAGCTCTCATATTCTCTTAAA
>CAZLBY010000005.1:0-120284 GCA_964558085.1 uncultured Caldisericales bacterium | reverse complement strand
CTGATTTCCTCGTTATAAAACTTTATGCAGATGGCACAGTAGATTGGGCAAAAACGTATGGAGGAGATTACTTTGACTGGGCTAAGTCTATCCAGCAAACATCAGACGGAGGATATATCGTTGCAGGAACGACTCTCTTTTTTAGTGTAGAGCCTGATGTCTCTAGTGTGGGGCAGATTGCTTCTTTCGATACAACATCTATTGATTCTACTGTAACAGCAAATATTGATTGCCTCGTTATAAAACTTTATGCAGATGGCACAGTAGATTGGGCAAAAACGTATGGAGGAGATTACTTTGACTGGGCTAAGTCTATCCAGCAAACATCAGACGGAGGATATATTTTAGCGGGAGCAACTGGGTCTTTCGACTCAAACACCGATTTCCTCGTTATAAAACTTTATGCAAACGGAACAGTAGATTGGATAAAGACGTATAACAAAGATGAATATGACTGGGCTGAGTCTATCCAGCAAACATCTGACGGAGGATATATTGTAGCGGGAGGACCTGGTTTTTTTGGTGAATGGCTTATTCTTCCTGCTTCTCCTACCACCGCATCTATTAATTCTTCTATTAGTAAAGTTTTTACTCCTGTTTATACTCCTGATTTCCTCGTTATAAAACTTTATGCAGATGGCACAGTAGATTGGGCAAAAACGTATGGAGGAGATTACTTTGACTGGGCTAAGTCTATCCAGCAAACATCAGACGGAGGATATATCGTAGCAGGAACAGCTTTCTCTTCTAGTGGAGTACCTTCTGACTCTCCTAATGTGGGACAGATTGCCTCTTTCGACACAACATCTATTAATTCTTCTACTGATGTAGTTTATTTTCCTGATTTCCTTATTGTAAAGCTTGATTCAAATGGGGAAATCGGAGGGAGCTGTGATTATCTTCAAGATTGTAGTCCCACTGTTGAGTCATGTGAACTGACTGTAACAGAACCAACTTTATCAACAACATCGATAGCAGATCTTGGAGACACAGCCGCTGTAATCACTAATTCACCAACCATTCAATCTGATACAATTTGTGAAGGTTCTGTTGCAATCATTGCGACAGCAGGTCCCGGTGGTTCAATATCCCCCTCAGGCATCGTAGGGGTTAATTACGGAGGCAATAAGACATTTACAATTACTCCTGATACAGGCTATATGATAAGTAAGATACTTGTTGATGGCTCTCCTGTGCATTTTATCCATACTTCTGGAGATACATATACCTTTATTAATGTAACAAGTGACCATACAATATCAGCAACATTTACTCTAAAACCGATACCAACATTTGTAGTAGAAGCATCAGTATCCGTATATGGAGGTTACGCAACAGTAACTCCTAAAGAACAGACAGTTCAATCAGGCAGTCCTGCTACTGTAACAATTAACCCTGATGCAGGATACCATATAACAGGAGTTATAGATAATGATAACACTGTTCCTATGACAAAGCTTGTAGAGAATGCAAACGGCACATATACCTATACAATCCTTGCAGTGTATGAAAACCATAACATTGTTGTAACACTTGAAAGAGATGAATATATAATCAAAGCAAAAGCAGGAGAGGGAGGAACAATATCTCCATTAGGGAATGTAACTGTAAAATACAATTCAACTCAATCATTCACCATCACTCCCGACTCAGGATACAGAATAGATAAGATAATTGTAGATAACAAAACAATAACTTCGACAGAACAGAAATATAGGTTCATGAACATAAAAGCTAACCATACAATAGAGGTAACATTTGCAAGGCTTTCCATTAAAACACCTTTGATCATTACACTACAGATAGACAACCCTGAAATTACAATAAACGGCATACCCAAAACTATTGATGCACAGGGGAGCAAACCAATCATAGTAAATGACAGGACACTTATTCCAATAAGAATACTGATAGAATCATTAGACGGAAACATTACCTGGAACGAAGAGACAAGAGAAGTAACAATCAACCTTAACTACCACACGATAATCCTTACAATAGACAACAATACGGCAACAGTAGACGGCATTAAAATGCAGATAGACCCAAACAATAGCAAGGTAACCCCGATCATCATTAACGGAAGGACTTATCTTCCTTTAAGATTCATAGTAGAACACCTTGATGGAGTTGTTGAATGGGATAATGACTCTCGCACTGTAACAATATATTACTGGCCGTAGAAAGATACTTTAGTTAAATAGCTATTGACAACAAAAAGGGCAGGTGTACACCTGCCCTTTTTGTTTTGTCGCGCTCATTTTTCCTCGTCATTGCGTGGAGCGCTAGCGACTGACGCGGCAATCTCTCTTTGTTCCTGCATTCTTTTCCTGTCATTCCGGACCTCTTTGTCATTCTGAGGGAACGTAGTGACCGCTCTTTTCCTTGGCACGCATTACGCCAAGTCTTGTTTCAGAATCCTCTTCCCTCGTCGTCTTTGCGAGGAGGCAGCCATTTTGCCGACGAAGCAATCTCTCTTTTGACTTTTCCTTGTCATTCCGGGCCTCTTTGTCATTCTGAGGGAACGTAGTGACCGAAGAATCCCGGTTTGTCGTTGCGAGAAAGGAGCGTCAGCGACTGACGCGGCAATCTCGCTTTTGATTCTTCCGGAATCTCGCTTTTGCATTCTTCTTGTCTTAATCTTTCTCCAGTAAACTTTCATTTCAAAAGATTATCACAAACGCCTCACAAAATAATTTGGAGATATTTGTAAAGGCGGTAAAATACAAAAGAAGAACGAAGGGAGATAAAATGAAAAAACTTATTGCAAAGCAGATGGAAGAATCAACAAGATTGAACGAAGAGAGCAAAAAAAATCTGGAGAGCATAGGATTTAAGGTTTGAGGATGAATAAAAAAGAGTTTGAGTTCTTACTGAAACAAGGAGAAGGATTAAAAACAGAATTTAAAGAGAACTTTGATTCTAAGAATATCGGTAAAGAACTCGTTGCATTTGCAAATACCGAAGGGGGAAGAATATTCATTGGAGTTGATGATATAGGCGTAGTTAAAGGCATCAAAATAACAAACAAACTAAAATCTGAGCTACAAAATATAGCAAGAAACTGCGATCCATCAATACATATTGAACTTGAAACAATTAACAATGTTCTTATTGCAAATGTTGATGAGGGGATAAATAAACCGTACAGGTGTTCGGCCGGATTCTTTTTAAGACAAGGAAGTAATTCTCAAAAATTATCAACCGATGAAATAAGAGATTTTTTTAACAAAGAAGGAAAGATATTCTTTGACGAAGCTATAAATAAAGAGTTCGGTTTTAAGAATGGTTTTGATAAAGCTAAGTTTGATACTTTTTTACAAAAAGCCAGGATAAGCAGAGTTATTCCAGATAAGGATATATTAAGAAATTTGGGAGTTTTAACTGAAACTGGGAAATTCAAAAATGCAGGGGTTTTGTTCTTCTGTGATAATGTTGAGAAATTTTTCAGGCAGGCAATAATTACTTGCGTTTTGTATAAAGGAACTGACAAATACAAAATAATAGATAGAAAAGATTTTACGGAAGATGCTCTTTCGAATTATAATAATGCAATGAGGTTTTTATTAAGAAATCTAAGATTGGAGTATAAGATTGAAACGGCAGGTCCAAGAGAGGAGATTTTAGAAGTTCCAGAAGATGCTTTAAGAGAGGCAGTGGTAAACTCAATGGCTCATAGGGATTATAATGAAAAAGGAGCCAATATTCAAATTGATATCTTTGATGACAGAGTTGAGATAAGCAACCCCGGTGGATTAGTTTCTGCAATTAAGAAAAAAGACTTTGGAAAGAAAAGCATATCAAGAAATCCTCTTTTATTTAGCTTGTTCAAGAGCGCTGATTTAGTTGAAAAGGTTGGCTCTGGTATTGGTAGGATGAGGAATGCTATGAAACAGGCAGGCCTGCCAGCTCCAAAGTTTGAGTTTACTAATTTTTTCACTGTAACTTTCAAAAGGCCGCCAACACCACAAAAAACTGTGGAGAAAACTGTGGAGAAAACTGTGGAGAAAACTGTGGAGAAAATAATATTAGCAATGAAAAAAAATCCAAAAATAACTCAAAAAGAATTAGAAACAATAACTGGCTTAAAAAGGCGTGGCATTGAATGGAACATAAAAAAATTAAAAGAAACCGGAATTATTAAAAGAGTTGGGCCTGCTAAAGGCGGCCACTGGGAAGTTGTAAATAAGGATAGCAATGACTAAATTTAAACAAACGGAAATCGGAAAAATTCTCAAATATTGGGATTTAATAAGTATTGGAAAATTGAAAGTTGGCAACGAGTTTATTTTTAAGAATATAGAATTATATAAAATTTTGAAGGCATAAGGTATGAACAAATTCAACGAAATTTTATATAGTAATTTGAAAGTGCACAATGTTTTGTTACTTTTGTGCAAACTAAATAAGAATGCACAATTGCTGTGCATAGCAACGGAGGCATGCACAAAATTTGAGTAAAGTTGAGCAAACGAAATACAAAAACGAATTTATACTATCCGCGACCTGCAAGTAATGCTTGACAGCGATTTAGCCGAGCTTTATGGTGTGGAAATAAAACGATTAAATGAACAAGTAAAAAGGAATATTGAAAGATTCCCCGAAGAGTTCAGATTTCAACTTACAAAAGAAGAGTTTGAATCTTTGAGGTCGCAAATTGTGACCTTAAAAACAAAACGAGAAACACACTGGAAAAATGTCTTAAAATCCAGAGAATTTAGATACAATGAAAATTAACCACGAATTTGCTGCAAATGAGATGATACATAGTTTTTCATAAGAAAAATCTTATATTTCAAGACATGACTCCGGACTCCATATGACCCCAAACCCATATGAGTTTTTTTCTTTTTATGGCATTGTTGTCTATATTTGTAATTTGCTATAAAATAAAGTAATTGGCAATCCTGGAGGCGAGAAATAAAAAAGAATAATTGGAGTTTAAATCAGAAATCCAATATAGATGAATCTAATAAAATTCCTAACACAAATAGTGAAAAAGTATTGTTTGTTCGCTTACCTGATTTTCCAAAGGAAAAAGAATTTGAGGAATATGTTTCTGCTCTTTTCCAGTCCAGTGGATATTATATCGAAAGAAATATAACCGAAAGAAGTATCGAGGAAGTTTTAGAATTAGACATTATTTTAACGGATTATAATTTACCTTTTCCTGATGTTAATAAACTTGTTGAAGCAAAATCAGGAAGTTGGGGTTTTCCAGATATATTTAAGATCTATGGATGGATGAATTACTTAAATATTACTAACGGAATGTTTGTTGTTAATAATAAAAAAGACAATTTTGAATTTTACAAGAAGAAAGCGGAAAAACTAAATATAGATTTAGTGGCAATTCCTAAATTAGATAAATCTAAAAAAGTATTGTCCAAATATACAAACCGGAAAACTATTGATGATACAGATATTTCAATGTGGCAATTTTCTCACTGGGTTGAAGATAGCCTATTAAATCGTTTAACTGGCAAGAAAAAGTCCATTAAAGACAAAAAATGTTTTAAGGCTTTAGATAAATATAATTTTGAAGTAAATAGCAGAGTATTTTTTACTGAAAATATTATACAGAGGCTAATTGAATTGTACGCTGCATTCCAAGAATTTCCCCACATTTCAGCTAAATGCGGAAATGAAAATATGGGGAACCCTTTCGATGAAGAATACGACACCTTGCCTGAGTCAATTTTTAGCGATACTTATTACAAATGCAATTATAATGATATTCAAATTTCTACTTTTATAGAACATAGGGCAAGATTGGCCATTTTAAAAAACGCTGTTGATTATAAACTTTATAAAACTGCCGAAGATAAGAATAAAACAGAAAATATGCCTAATGGTCGGGGCCTTGAAGTATCTTTGTTGGAGTCACTACCACCAAAATTTAAAGAAGGTTTAGATGTTATTTCTAATGATAAGTATTTTTGTAGATATCCTGTTTTTTGGCAATGGTTCATGTGGCTATTCGGAGGATTTATCTTAAAAGATTATGAAGAACAAGAATATGAATTATTATTTAATAAAACTGGCATTCCTGTAGAAGAGATACCAAAAGCTTTGGGTGTTTATCAAAAATTATTTACCCAAGAAAATGGTTGGTTTAAGGATTTGTCTCCAATTTCAAATATAAAAGTGTTGAAGATGTTCCCAGTTCCTTTTATGGGAATTGGTGCAAACTATAGAAGATTGCTTTATACAAAATCTAAAGACTTCAAGGATCTTGAACTTACTGGAAAATATACCCTAAAGGACTTGATTAAATGGAATAATTTAACAGCAAAAGTATTGAGAACAAATAAAAGACGAGATAACATAGATGATAGCAAAAACTATGCATACAGTGATTACAGTTACAGTAAAGGCGATGTCATTAAATTCATTCCTTCACCGAGTGATAACAAAAGCATCGCAGGAGATGACAAATAACAGATCGATTGTCGAGTAAAAATAGATATTTCTTCTGAATAGTTCAAAGTTTAGGTCATAATAAAAAAGATGAATTAACTCAGTTTTGCCTGGATTTTATTATCCTATACACAATAATCACAATTTCTTCCCTGACGATAAAAGCTTTTGACTTAAAGTATCCGTAGCTCCCTATAATTTGGAAATAATTTGTAAAGTCGATAAAATAAAAGAAGAACGAAAGGAGAGGTAAAATGGCTAATCAATTATTCGTATTTACTGCAGGGAGCGATCAAGCATGAAACAATATAATGTCTTTGTAAGTGGTGTTCAAGGGGAACTTAAAAATGAGAGATTAGCCGTAAAAGAAATTATAACGCAAGATGTTCTTTTAAAGCAGTATTTTGAAGTTTTCCTTTTTGAAGATCTACCTGCTAAGAGTAAATCGGCAGAAAGAGTTTACCTTAATAAGATTTCAAAAAGTGACATCTTGATACTATTACTGGGAAAGGAGTATGGAAATACAGATACAGATACTGATGGGTTGTCAGCTACTGAGAGAGAATTTCGAAAGGCAAAAGAAAAAAAATCAAAAATCCTGGTTTACCTTGAGAAAGAAAATAATCCTGAAAGAAGCGAACGAGTTAAAAACCTTATAAAAGAGATACGAGATCCAAAAAGTGGATACATTTATAAAGCATTCAATAATATTGCTGAGTTGAAGAAGTGTGTTTATAACAGCCTTGTAGATTTCCTCGATGAAGAAGGTGCTTTCAATAAAGCCCCTTTTGATTCTATTTCCTTCAAAGATGCAACTTATAAAAGTATAAATGAAAAACTTGTAAAGGACTTTTTAACTCTTAGGGCTGAGAAACAAAAAATAGCTATTCCAAAAATATCTATTAAAGATTTTTTGATAAAAACTATAGGTGTTGTTAAAGAAACTGATGGAGAACTCAGGCCAACTAATACCGCAATTCTATTTTTTTGTGACAATCCTCAACAGTTTATCCCACAAAGCAGTGTAAAAGTAGCAAGATACAGGGGAAATTCACGCATAGAGTTTATTGATTCAAGAGAACTTTTTGGTCCCTTCTATAAAATTCTTGGAGATATTGAACTATTTTTCAAAAGAAATACAAGGTTAGCCAGTAAGATTGTGGAGTTCAAAAGAGTAGATATCCCCGAATATCCTTTCGAGGCCATAAAAGAGGCAGTAATTAATGCAATGGCACACAGAAATTATTTTCTTGAAGGAGCTAATGTCCAGTTAGAAATATTTGATGATAGAATAGAAATAACAAGTCCCGGAGGTCTTCTCCCTGGATTAGATATAAAAAAACTTGCAGGTATTCATAAAACAAGGAATAAAAAAATTTGTGATATCCTTCATGAAACAAAGGATATGGAAAGATATGGCACAGGAATTATAAAAATGAAAAAAGCTATGAAAGATCATGGTTTAAAACCCCCTTTTTTTAGCGAACCCGGTGACTTCTTTAGGGTAATATTCCATGGCCCCAGCGATAAAATACTTGATTTGGTATCAAGTATCCCCAAGAAAAGAGAAACCGATTTAAAAGCATTAGGATTAAACGAGAGACAAATAAGAGCATTGCGGATGATGGTAAACGAAAGAAAAATTATGACGAATAGGGAATATAGAAAATTATTCAGCGTGACAAATAAAACAGCTGCTACAGACTTAAATGACCTTGTAAAATTAGATATGGTAAGATATGAAGGAAAAGGTAGAAGTATTAGATACTTCGCAAAATGAAGTTACACGATTATAGGATAAATTACATGATAATTACACAATTACACGATTATTTAGTTTTTTACACGATTATTACACGATTAGGTGGAGGTTAAAAGAATGTTTATTTTAAAGCAAAGGAGCAATAAGAATTCCCGAGAAAATATGAAAATGTCATCATAGATTTCAATACTTTAAAAACAATTATACAAAAGGGAGAACCATCATGGAAAACTGCCCTTTCTTTTGTAAAAGGAGTTTATATTATCACTGACAAAAATAACGGAAAAATTTATGTCGGCTCCGCATATGGAACTGAATCCTTCTGGAGCAGATGGTCCTCTTATGCCAAGAATGGACATGGCGGAAATAAAGAGTTGAAAAAAATCATTAGCGAAAACGGGATAGAATATGCATCAAATTTCCAATTTTCTATTCTAGAGATTAGATCTAGTATTACCGATGAGAAAGAGATAATAGAGCAAGAAACACACTGGAAAAATGTCCTAAAATCCAGAGAATTTGGATACAATGAAAATTAACCATGAATTTACTGGGAGAGGCGATACATAGTTTTTCATAAGAAAAATCTTATATTTCAAGACCTCGTATTATGGTTCTATAGATCCGTAGATTTCGTTGTTGGTGGATTAAATGAGGGATTAAATGAGGGATTAAATGAGGGATTAAATGAAGGATTAAATGAAGGATTAAAATCATTGCTAATAGTTATCAGCAAAGAGTAATTGAGGATAAAACTACCCAGAAACTACCCAGAAACTACCCAGAAAATATTAGAGCTACTTAAAGAGAACAAAGATTTGCCTAAAAAAGAGTTGGGAGAAAACTGTGGAAAAAACTGTGGAAAAAACTGTGGAAAAAACTGTGGAAAAAACTGTGGAGAAAACTAGGGAGAAAAGGAGGCTCAGGATTCCATAAAATGAAACCAACTATCACAGGAGACTTTGGTCATTACGCAATTGCATTTAAATACAAACACACCCCGCAAGTTACCCCGCAAGTTACCCCCCAAGTTACCCCCCAAGTTGTACTTACAGAATTAGAGAAAAAGGTTTTAAATGAGATTAAAGGTAACACTAAAATATCAAGAGATCAACTTTCTAAAAACTCGGCATCTCCTGTTCCACGGCAAGATACATGAGGGACAGGGCACTCAACAACCCCAAAAAAATTATTGAAGAAAAATAAACTAATAAAAGATATATTGTAACAATAAAGAAGATGAGTTATTAATATTTATAAGAATTGATTTTTATGAAATTAAAGATATATTAAAAACAAGAAGGTGTAAAGAGATTTGCATAGAAGATAAATGAAAGACATAGAAGAGAAAATTTACAAAATACTATCCCTTGAGCTTCATCCGCTCAACAGAGATCTAACTGTTGAGCTGTCTTATTATTTATTTCTGATACTGAATAGAGAAAAACGAACTATTAAGCACATAGATTCAGACTTTACAGAATTTGTTAACTATATGCGTGATAAATTTGGAGATGACATATCTCACCTTCAAGACTTCGTCCCAGAGTTAGATGGCGGGAAAATTAAATACTTTTACAAAGGGCAAAATCACAAAATATTTTATGGAGTAAATGCAAGCAATATATACGATTGGTTTCAGCAGTTTGAGATTATATATTCTGAGTTAGAAAAGCCATTTGTTCAGAGTTTAAATATTTCACCGATGAAATTCTTTTTATTAGCGTTATCTTTGCAAAACCGTGTTCTGGACTTTTTGCTTCAAAATGATGAATATCTTGAAAGTCTCTCAAAAGAAGTGGAATTGGGGCAGTTATATTTTCCAAGCGATGAAAGCTGGTTTGAGCCTCTTAGAAACACCATCACCTTTAAAGAACATGATATGAAGTTAATTTTAGAAGGTCTGAAGTTTAGCAAAGAAGAGCAGAATTTGTTTTTCAATAGTTTTGTTGTTTCGGTGAATAATAAAGAGAATTTTAACATAGATTCAAATATTTTTGTTGAAAAGTTTAATTCAAACGAAGTCGATACTTATTGGTTTATCAAACTTGGAGATTCTTACTACTTAAGACCTAAAAATATTTCAATGGTATTGATAAACAACTTTGCAAAAATATTTGTGCAGAACTTCTATACCAAAGATGTTTTGGATATGATCAAAAATAGGCTTGTTTTTGAATTAGCAAACAGAATCTACAATAATGTTGATTATGTCAAAGTGATGATTGGTAGTGAAATTAAAGATAAAAATGGCATTGATTACAAATCAGATTTGTTGTTGGTTGTTGACGGGCTATATTTTTTACCAATCGATATCGTTTATCCTCCTAAAGAAAAAGAAGTTGACTTAACGGAAGAGGCAAAGAAGTTAAAAATAAATTCAGACCTTGTCAGACCAACTGTAACAGGGTTTGATTTGGAGACAGTAAAGTCAGCAGTTGGTGAATATTACGTGACAATATCAAAGGATAAATTCTTCCCCTTTGTAATAACACCTGCTATGGATTTTGGACGATATCAAATTTCCTCAGATGAGCTAGACACGAGCATAAATTTTGTGAGTTTAGATGAGTTTCTTGGGTTTATTGAAGAGATAGATAATGGAATCTCATTAGTAAAGTTCCTCAAACAGTTTAGAAACTTAAGAGAAAATACGGAAATTTCTCAATGGAGCAGTTTTGGAGAAATTTTTTCAGCTTTTAAATTACGTAAATGTCTATCATTTGGAGGGATACCATATCAAATGATTTCCTTATTAAACATTTGGGGTAGTTATCGCCAAGATTCCCTTTCCAAAAAGTGGACAAACATTATTAAGTTTATAAGTAATGAAAAGCCTTTTATACGGAAAGTTGTGCCTTTAGGCAACGATTTGTTTTTTGCTTTTATCCCAAACAGAAATTTGCAAGCAAAAGTTTTGGTTATTAGAAACAAATTCTATTTGTGGTTTATGAAAAACGCTAAATATCTCTCTGGAAGAGACTTGCTGATAAACACTTTCCTTATAGATATGCTTTCTTACTATTTTTCCAAGACAGAAGATTTTCTATACGAGAATCTCAAGCAGCATAGATACATTCACTTCTATTTTTATTCAGTTGAGGCCCTCAACGAGCATAAAAAAGACTTGAAAGGCTTATTAGCTGGCATTCAAACAGAGGATTTGGAAAATCCATACACTTTTGTAGTTAACAAAGTGTATAACTCAATTGATGTTACGGTTATTTTCAACGAGAAAAAGATTGCGCAACTGTTTGACAGAAGCAAAGATGACAACGATAACGAACTTGAATTTGTAAAAAAGCTACTTTACAGTATTGGATTAACTCCTTCAGAAGAACTTTTTTTGCAATTTTCGGGAAAGCCTCGAAATGTTTTTAAGCACATGGATTTCCCTGTTCCATTGAAAGAGCACCTCCCTGAGCCAATGCTTCCAACAAAAGAAGACGAGTGCTTTGCGGAAGGTTTGACTTTCAAGGCATGTTATAAATATGGGTTTAAACCCGGCAAATACTATGGAGAGGAAGCCAAAACCATAATTAACAAAATCGTCTCGTATTTGGAAAGCATACTCTACAAGGAAATCAATAAATATAACAAAGAAGATTTACTTAATAAATTTCTGTTAGAAATCGAATGTTTTGAGTTCAAGTTGCTTTATACTGAAGAACAGAATCGTACAGGAGTGGAAACATACATTGAATATGACCCTATCAATTCTTTGTCCGAGGTGATGAATGAAGAGCAAAGATTTACAAAAGCTGTTACATACCTTATAGAATTTTTGCTAAAAAACAGTAATAACAAATTACAAACGTATATAACCAATGTAGAACTATCAGAGCTTCTGGCTTTAGGCGACGAATTATTTACTTTGTATTCCATTTCTGACAACATTTACTATGGCATTTGGAGCAATTATGGTTTTGAAATTACAGAGCAATATGAAATAAGACAACTGGAGGAAGAACCACAAGGTTATCAAAAACTCATAATTAAGGCTTCCTCGCAGAAACTTTTTGGCAAAGTTGAATCCCTTGATTCTCAAGAAGAAAACTCAATCTATTTTGAAAAATTGGATACTACTTTTAAAAAAGACCTTGATTTTACTTTTATGGATTTAATGAGTGTTCTTGCAGTATTGCGTGACGGATCTTATGATGAAGAGAAGTTGAATGTTGTGCAGATTTTTAATAGCAAAGAAGAACTCGCAAAGACGATTAAAGAACGGGCTAATCTTTATCCCAAGTTGGATATTAATTCTATTGACAATGTACTTGACTATCTAATCCTAAGGAAAGAAAATATAAATGAATACAAACCGACAAAAATATCGAATGATGAGCACAGGTTCAGGATAAAGCCGTTAATTGAAACGGACGACAAGAAAATAATATTTGGCCGATTCTCTATTTATAGGACATTTATTATATGGTTGTACAGAATACTCGAAGGGCTCTTTCCTTATTCTATTAGAGAAAACGCAAATTATTCAACAATCAATTCGGCGCTAAATGATAGGAAAACATTTTTGGATAAGAAATTGGAAGATTTTGTTTTCAAGTTAGTTGACAAAGTAAAGCAATGGGATATATGTGAAAAGGATTTAGACTTACACCGTTCTTTTGGCGAAAATTTCCCTCAAGACTTAGGAGATTTTGATGTTTTCGGTTTGTCTATAGAAAACAAGGAAATATTACTTATAGAAGCAAAAGATTTGAGATCTTCCTTTGTGCCAAGTGAAATAAAAAGGGAATATAAAAGCCTTTTCCATAAAGAAAGAAATGACAGAAGAGTTGATTATGCAACTAAATTTGCGGAAAGAATAAGATTTGTAAAGGATAATTTAGAACAGATTCTAAAATCATTAGGTATTAAAGCTACTGACAAAAAATGGAAAGTAAAAAATTATTTTGTTATGAGAAACTTAAGTTACAACCTCTTCAATATACCAAATGAATTCAAATCAATAGAATTCATAAATTTGCAAGATTTATTGAAGAGATTAACTTAATTTATGGAGAATAAATAATATAGGCGGGAACTCTACAAAAATAAAATCGTACTTAGCAACACTGCAGTGCTGCTAAAATAAAGCCTTCTTCTATTTATATATTCCTATAATGTTAATCTTCAAGGTCTGTATCTAAAAATTTATTTTCAAAATGTTAAATTCTGGGATAGTTTGCTGATGAATTTTACATCGCATGCCCTGCTGCAAGATACATGAGGAACAGAACACTCAACAACCTTTAAAAATTATCACAAAACTCTCGAAATAAATTTGGAGATATTTTGTAAAGAGGATAAAATGAAAAGAACGAAAGGGGAGGCGAAAATGAAAGAAGCAAAAATCAGTAAAGACGAATTCAAGGAAATTATCACTAAATTGCTTCCTAAGGCTGTGGTTAACTCAACAAAGAAAGAAATATCTATTAACCTTGAAGAATATGGCTTCACCAGCAACTGGAAAATAGATCTTGGTCATTTGAATAAAATCTTGGAAGATGTTCATAAGAAGAAACTTGAAGGAGAGACTATCATGTATGATAAGCACTCTTATGAAACAATATTAAAATTAGAGTCTTCTTCTTTTCCTTTCAGGATTCCAACAAGGGAAGATATTGCTATAAAAGACTCTGATAACAAAATAAACTATAATGTTGGGTATCCTTCCAAAGAATATTTGTTATTTGCCCTCAAAAATTTTGGAGATGAATGGATAAAAAATCCATTGTTTGCTATAAGGCAGATAGGGCATGCAGGGTATAGAGCCCATTACAGGTATAAGCAATTTATGGAGGAAGAAAAGATTAAAGATTTTCTTGATTTATTGAGAAAAGCATCGATCCCTGCCCGATATAGCTTAAAGATCTATTCTGAATCTGAAAAAACAGTTAAGGAATTTGAAGAATTAGCTGATTCCTTAATATTTAACATTAGTTATAATTTGAGCGTAGCAATAGTAAAAATAAAGTTTTTAGATGAATATATACCTATGGAAAGAACCCATCGAATAAAAAGAAATAGCATAGAAAAAATTGAACCTCCACGCAGAAAATATATACCGAGTTTGGTACATCACTACCAAATGGGAATTGCAACAGATAACCCAATGCTCCAATTTATTTCGTTTTACCAAATATTAGAGTACTTTTTTGAAAAGATCTATGAAGAGGAACTGTTTAACAAAATGAGAAACAAGATTACAGATCCTGGTTTCTCTTATAAAAATGACTCAGATTTAAATGCTCTTATAAAGATTGTCAAGAGTAAAATACAGACCAGGGGCGAGGTTATTACTTATAACGAAAATTATGCATTATGCCTTACATTAAAAAAGTATATCACAGATTTAGATGAACTCAAAGAAAAACTGAAGAAATATGATGACAAAACTTTACTGGATTATTATCAGAATAATCCAGTCCCTTTTTCTAAAGGCAATACCATAAATTGGAACAATCAAGATACTAATGTTACACTACAAAATGTAACTGATAGAATTTATAAAACAAGAAATTCTATAATTCACAGTAAGGAATCAGATAAACCAAGATACGTCTCATTTAAAGATGAAAAATCTCTATCTAAAGAAATACCTTTAGTAAAGTCTATAGCCGAAGAGGTCATCATTAGAAGTGCAAAATTAATGTAGGTATTTAATATAATAATGTCCTCTCTCACCTGTCACAGATAAGAAAAGCAATTATTACCGCATTATTTTGCGACTAACTACGACAACAAAGTAGGCAAGGAGAAAAACTTCTATAAATGCTTCGCTGCCCAAAATGTGGCTCAACAGATTTAGAAAATACACATGAAGATGAAGTGCTTTACAACTAAAGTTATATCACCTATAGATGAATCAAAAACTGAAGATGTCATCCAAATTGCCACAAAAGAGTAAAATAAAAGAAAAATAAGGCAAAGGCAAATTTATACTTTCATGAACGAAGCATAGGAGTTCTTCAAAAACTCTAAGAATTTACCAGATGAGATATCAAATTCTTTCTTAATTCTTATTTTAACCCTATCATAATCTCCTTTGTTTGTTATTTCGACCGAGCTTTCTAATTGGAATTTTTCTGCTAAAGAAGACTGCTTATCAAAAATCTTGATACCTAAATCTTCGACTATCTTGTTTACGTTCATGTCTCCTTTTTTAATGTAAATGTTGGAAGCAAGTGTTGCCTTATGAGTGTTGATAAAAATCCAGACATGATTTCCTTTTTTAAAGGACACATAGAATTTTTGATTCCAATTTGGGCCCTCAACACTGCCAAAATTCTCATTAATAATGTTGTTAAATTGGATTAGCTTTTCTTTCATTTCTCTTCCGCATCTTTTATTTAAATGCCATTCTTTACCATCACTCAACCAAGGCCTACCTTTTTCCCATGCATGGTTTCCAATTTCAAATTTCTCTGTAGTAGGAATAGGAATAATTGTTTGAGGCGATAAAAATAGGTTCTCTCCATCTTTAAAAAAAGAAACTTCAATTATTTTAATATCTATTTTATGCCCTCTTAACCACAATACAACAGAACCTAACTTTTCTTTTAATTTACCTCCAACAATTATGATTCTTTGTTCTTGGTTTAAATCAGGAATTGCATCAATCCCTGCATCTAAACAAAATTCTTCGAACTTTTCATTAAAATTAAACTCTTCTTCCCCTTTCGCAGAAAAATAATTATTTGCTTGCTTTTCTAAATCATCATATTCCCATCTTGAAACATAAGAGGCATATCTTAAGGATTGAATATCAACAGGACTCTTAAGCTTTTCTTTCTTTATTTCGATTATGACAATATTCCCATCTGTATCCAATGCCAATAAATCAATTCTATCATTAACTTCTGGGATTTGGACTTGTCTTCCCAATATTAGCAATCTTTCGCCTAAAATAGACGGTTCTTGTTCTAACCAGTCTTCTAAATTCTGTTCTAGTTTGTTTTCTTGTTTAAGTTTGGTCTGATTTACCTCTTCAACTTCTTTTCCTCTTATTTTATACAACATGTCTTCACCTCCATGTTTTTCTAAATTTTTAATAAATATCGTAATGCAAAAAAAATTTAAACTTTGTTTTTCTGTTTATTTTTTAAATTCTTTTCAAAATATGCATTAAGTAATGTCTTGAACATTTTCCCATGGTTGGGGTATTTAAGATGAAGAATCTCATGAATTATAATCTTATTCCTTACCTTGGGTGGTTTTTTCAAAAGCTTAGTACTAAAAGTTAATCGACCTTTGGCCGAACAACTTGCCCACTTCCTTGTCATATCACGAAGATGAATCTCTTTTGGTTCAATATTAATTTCTTTTGCAAGTCTGAGAACTTGTTTTTTAAATCCTTCAGGTGAAATCATACAGGCCTTTCTTTGATTATCTTAATAATTTTATTGACTATTGCCACAGCATGCGGTGCATCAGATGCTCCAGAAGCAAGCAAAAACCCGTATAATTCTTGTCTTAGTTTTCTTTCCTGTGCCTCGCTTGTTTTCCAATAAGGATATTCCTCAAATACAGCTTTTGTGTTATTAGCTATGCTTTCTGATTGATTAATGCCGGCTTCTTTTAAGAGCCAATACACCGAAAACACTTCAGAGTTCATATTTTTCTCTGCTTGTTCCTTTGTTGAGGAATTCATTTTCTCTATCAGCTTCTTCAATTCTTCTAAGGTATCTTGAGTTGTTTTTTGCCTTTCCAAAAACAACTCAGCAATTTTTTCGGCTTTTTCACCAATTGAAATAAGGTATGGATTTGACCCTGCTCCAGATTGAACAGCTTTTCTGATAGCAACCCAAAGATTGATTACTTTCGTGGTATCAGAGACTTTACTTTCTTCTATTCTCTTTAAAGTTTTTTCATTTATTTCATAGATATCCAGAGTTAATCCTATTTCACCGCTCTTTGTATGTTCTTTAACTAACTCGGCAGTCTTTCTCATAAATTCTCTGTCAACCAAAACATGGGGTTCGTAAGCCTCCTTAAGGAGTTTATAAATTTCGGTAAGAACTTCAAAATCATTAATATAAGGGCGTAAAAAGGCATCAGGAGAAATAATTTCATAAATACTTTGTAGTTCTTTGTAAAATTCGTAATATTTCAATCTTTTCTGCTCATCTACGAAATACGTGAGCACAAATTCAACCGCTTTATCACGACTTTTTCCTTCTGTTATCTTTAAATATTCTTCTCTTGCTTCTTTCATTAGATCAGAAAATCGATCTTTCAAGACTTCAATATCGTGAACTACTCCTTCAATATCTGACGAGTCGAAAGCAAGGGCTTTTTCAAGATTATCAAAGATCCCTATAAAATCTAAAATAAAGCCAGAGGGTTTTTTCATTCCCGTCTCGTCTTCATAAGGACGGTTAACTCTTGCAATTGCCTGCAATAAAACATGGTCTCTCATCGGCTTATCAAGGTACATACAATACAGAATAGGAGCATCGAAACCTGTAAGGAGTTTTTCTGTTACTATCAGGATTTTTGGCAGTTCATTGGGTTTTCTGAAAGCTTTCCTTGTCCTTTTTTCCTCTTCCTTTGTAATATGATATTTTGAAAGTTCTGGTAAATCATTATAAAATGGACTATAAACTACTTGAGAATAATTCTCTGGTAAGAGTTTATCAAGTTCTTCCTTATAAAGTGCACAAGCCTCTCTATCTACTGCAACAAGAAATGCCTTATATCCCATTGGCTCAACATAACTCTTATAATGATCCGCAACAAATCGAGCAACTTTTTCCATTCTTTCATGATTCTTAAGCATATTTCTTAGATTGACAGCTTTTTCTAAAACTCGGTTCAAATCTTCTATATCGCTAACACCTTCTACTTCTTTAAGGCTCAGAAATTCTCTATCAAGAGTTTCTCTATCAACTCTCAGTTTATTTGGGGCAAGGGTATAATGAAGAGGCACAGTAGTTCCATCCTCTATAGATTCAGCAATGCTATATTTATCAAGATAGCCCTTCGGTGGATCTTCTTTTCCAAAGATTAAAAATGTACCTCTGCCGTAGCTTGTCTTATCAATGGGAGTACCGGTAAAACCAATATAAGTGGCATTAGGCAATGCACCCATTAAAAAGTCTCCTAGTTTTCCGCTGATGGTCCTATGCGCTTCATCAATAAGCACAAAAATATTTTTCCTCGTATTAATATTCGCAGGCATATCTTCAAATTTATGAATCATGCTAACGATAAGCCCTCTTGTATCCATTGCAAGAAGTTCTTGCAGATGTTTTTTACTTTGAGCAACCTTCACCGACTTAATGCCAACGGCATCAAGGTTGTTAAATAATTGAGTTTCAAGCTCGTTCCTATCTACAAGCATCAGCACGGTAGGTTTTTCGAAGATTTGGTTTTCAATAATTTTCTGTGCTGCAACAATCATTGTATATGTTTTGCCAGAACCCTGAGTATGCCAGATTAAACCACGCTTTTTCCCAGAGCTTACTCTTTCAATTACCTTTTCAACAGCTCTTATTTGGTGTGGCCTGAGAACAACTTTTTTTAATTCATCGTCCTGCCGTGTAAAAAGAATATAATCTGTAAGAAGTTTTACAATCCTTTTCCTGTCAAAGAATTTCTTTACCAATATTTCAAAATTCCCGCTTGCTTCCCCTTTCCAGTTAAAAAGATATCTCTCTGATATGCTCCAGGTGGCACCGTAGTAAAAGCTAATAATATGAGTAATGGCATATATTTGGAAAAGGACCATTAATTCCGGACATTCCAGATGATACCTTCTTATCTGGTCTAAAGCATCAGACATTCCTTCCTGTTTTTTAGCAGATTTTGTTTCAATTAAAAATACAGGAACTCCATTAATAAGGAAGACAACATCTGCTCTGATTGTTTTATTGCCATTGGTAAAAGCAAATTCTTCAGTTACCTGAAATATATTTTTATCAAGATTTTCAGTATCAATAAAGGTAATATTTCTCTCGCGTTTTTCCTTGGGTACAAATACTGTTTTTATACCCTTAAGATATTCCCAGGCTAAGAGATTACCCTCAATGTTTGGTGGGATTATTTCAATTTTTTTGATTAATTCTTCTGCAAGGGATTGATTCATAAAATCAGAGTTCAATTCCTGCATCTGAGACAAAAATATATCCTTAAAAATAATCCCTGACTCTCCGCCTCTCAGTTTCAATGCTTCTTCCGGAGATATATAGTTCCAGCCCAAACTAAGTAGAATTTTTTGTCCGTTTGCACTTGTATAAGTAGCGGAAGGCTCTTGAACATATCCTATTAAAGGATTCTTAACCGTGTAATCTTCTCCACCTAAGTATTTAGACATTTCAAACCTCCAAATTATTAACCCTTATCTTTGCAGTCATAAGGTTATGAAGCATTGATTTAAATAATTCATCTAAAGCGTTTTTTTTATTCTCCTCTGCCTGAATTTTTTCATCAATAGCTGAGAGGATTGAAGCAATTTTCCGCTGCTCGTATAGAGGAGGAAGAGGGATTAACAAAGACTCTATGTCTGTTTTGGTTAAATTGCGAAGTCCCGTTGTAGTGGTACTCCTTCTAAGTAGTGCTTTCCGTCCCCTGTCACTTGTTATATAAAAAAAGCTAAATTTTGGTAGAATGTAATTACCAAACTGAATTCTTTGCATAAAATTGCTAAATGCTACCTTTCTATCCTCAATCGAATCATTAACATAAGCAGCTTTGCCAATATGCTTTTTACTTCCACTTGACTTCGTTATAAGAATATCGCCCTCTTTCAGTTGGTATCTTCTGAGTTGCTTTTCTGTTAAATGCCTACGGGCAACATCTCCAAAAACCCAATTGCTATTTTGAATATTGGTTGATCTAAAAACCTCAATTCCAATTTCGCCTTCAGAAGGGGCATCACCCCATACACCAGACTCATTCAACAGTAAATGCGACTTTAGCGTTACCACCTCCCACTCCTCAGGCAGTGGGCCGAGTTCCGTCTCTTTCAGCGTCACATTCTCAGTCTCGCCCAGAGGTACAGGACCATAAGTAAATAAATACTTCATCATTGATTTTTTTAATTCCTTTGTTGCATTTATCACCTGCTCAGTTTTTTCTTTTGCCTCTTGCACCGCTGACAACACGGCAGCGATTTTCTGCTGCTCAGGAAGAGAAGGAAAAATAACAGGAACTTGTTTATATTTTGAAAAATCTAAATTTCTTATTCCAGTTGTTCTATTTTGAATATCATTTGTTTTTCCAGATAAATAGAATTCTAATAAGAAATAAAATAAATATTTAGAAAAGACTTTATCTTTATTTATCACTCTGATCCTGGTAGTGAAATTACTGAAAGAATATTTAAATTTATTTTCTCTATCAAAGTAAACAACTCTTCCAACTGGTTGAGTTGGGCCTCCTCCCGAACGTTCTACTATAATATCTCCTTTGACAATTTCCCTTGTGCTAAATTGTCTTTGTTCGACATACAGTTCTGCAATATTGTCAAAATTTAAAAAACCATCACTACGAAAGTTAGTATTTCTTAAAACCTTGACTTTGATAAATGGCTCTTTTTTACCTTTCCATAAACCATTTTTAAACTCAATAAACTCATTACCCAAGGGCTTTATCTCCCAGTCTTCTGGTATCATTCCGAGTTCAGTTTTTTTAAATCCATTTAAATTAGTAATTTTGTTTAATATCACCATTTCCCCGTTACCTCAAGAAACCATTTTCTAAAAGCTTCTTCAATTTTATTGAATCTTTCAAGTGAACTATCAAAAAACCCTGCTTGAAACAAACCAAATTCAGTGCCAGAATTTTTTATGTATTCAACATAATCAAATAATAAAGAATCTTCTGGATGTATTGTCCACACAATCCTATACTTCCAACCAAACCTTCCAATTGGAGCACGAGCATTATTACCCTCTTCCAGATTAGTTAAATCAGATTTGTTCAAATCAATATAATTTAAAGCAAATAGATATTCAAATCTGTTAAAAATTTCGTCATATTCTTTGTTATCTGGTATATAATCCTTAACAATTGGTCTTATTATATCAAAAAGATGATTATTGGTGGGGGTAAATTCATTGGGTTCAGGTCTTTTAATAAGCTTTGCTAAACCGCCTGAATAAAAAATGTATGGATTAACTTTATTGATTAAATTGATTTTTCCTCTTCCATCTCTTATTTTTGTATTCCTTAAAATTGCAGCTAAATTGTAGAAATTATTAGATGATAAAGCGCGTAATCCCAATACATATAAAAGCAATAAGGAAGGATATTTTTGTAGTTGGCTCCATGCAAAAACAGAACTTTGCCTTTCTGAACTGGCAATTCTATCAATTGCTTTGGTAAGTAAATTAGAATTCTCACCTTTATCATAATAAGCAATTGGAATTAATGCTTTTATTAGTGGTACTGTTACAGTTTCGTAGTCCTGCATCCTTTTTTGAAATAAGGGTTCATCTATATTTCCTTTTGAATCAAATCTTTCAGAGTTTAACTCTTTATAAACTTCCTCAGTTCTCTCCATTACAAAGTCGTGCAGTCTAATTTTGTCTTTTGAATCACTGATATACCGTTTAACCATAGCAACTTCTGCCTCTATCGACATAGGAGATTTTCTTTCAAATTCGCTTAATGATTTGACTTTTTCAAACAGTTCTGTAAAAATCTGATCAGCACTTTCTATTTGAATGATTTCTGCTCTTTTACTATTTATGATTTCTTTCGCCTCTTCTTCTATTTCTCCCTTACCAAGCCAGTATGTTCGAAATCTCCTATTCGGTGCTCTTAAAATCGCGTTCCTAAGAGCATTGTCCCATTTACCCGACCATCCACAAATTATTAATCCAAATCTATCAAAAACCTCATCCAAAAATTTGTTCGTTGTATCGGAATAATCAAAGAGTTCTTTTGTAGTATTTTTAATGCGAGTATCCTTGTAATCACCATGCAATTTTACAATAACACACTTTGAATGTACATATGGCATTACTCCTTCAAAATCATCTTCAGATTTAATAACATCTGGAGTAACACCCACATCTTCAATGGCTTTTTCAAGTAATCTATCAAAATTAGTGGTTAGAATCATTTTTATGTATCCCAATTTTACCATCTGGGCAATCACTTTGTGAGCCTCGGTAGGAACTTTTAATTGCTGTTCTTTTTCTTCTTCTGTTGGTTCGAAATATTTTTTTAAAATGTTCATTCTTTCAGAAGGAGTTTTTGCTAACTTTTCTAGAATCTTAGAGTAATCTGGTTTCTCATTGAACTTGGCTGCATACCAAGTTTCAAGATCAGGCTCTGGATCTTCTTGTAAAGACGATGCAAGCTGTCCTATTAAATCTAACACAATTTCCCATCCTGTCTTAATTCCAGCAGTTTTTGATATTCCAGAGCCAATCAGCAAAGCGTAGACCCCTGGATTGTAATACATAGAAAACACTAAATTAATTATTTTATAACCCGTTTTATAATCCATCGCAGTTTCTTACCTTTTTAATATTTAGTTTACTCATCGTTATAATCCCATTGCCTCCAGGATTTCTTCCAGTTTTTTATCTGCTTTAGTTCTTTCCTCTTCTGCCTCCTTGAGTTGCACCACGGCATCTTCAAGTGGTAAAGTGTCATCTTTGTCATTTTGAGCAACATAGCGAGAGGGACTGAGATTATAATCATTCTTTATGGATTCTTCATTTGGAATAATCTTGCTAATGCCTTCTTCTTCCTTATAGTTTAGATAAATCTCTGAAATCTTCTTTATATTCTCCTCGGGTAAATAATTCTTTGGCCTTCCTTTGTTGAAAAGTTTTGAGGCATTGATAAGTAAAATATGCCATTTTCTTTCGGGTTGTTTTGTTTTATTGATGACAAGAATAATTCCAGGGGCAGAAGTATTGTAAAAAAGATTTTCCGGTAAAAGAAGCACTACTTCTACCAAATCTTTATCTACAAACTCCTTTCTTATGTCTCTTTCTCTATTCCTTCCACTGTTTCCGCTTCCTCTTGAGACCGAGCCTGTATCTAAAACAACTGCCATTTTCCCATCATCTTTTAGGGAGGCAAACATATGTTGAATCCAACCCCAATCTGCAGAACTCGACGGAGGATAACCGAAAATGAAACGGTTATAAGTGTCATTTTCATAAACCCCCTGTGAAAAATTCTGATTCCACATTGGATTTGCAGTAACTATGTCAAATTTTCTTAAGGAACCTGATGGAGTAAGAAATCTAGGGCTATTCATTGTGTCCCCAAGGGCAACCTCTGATTCTATATCATGTATAAATGCATTCATCTTAGCCATTGCAAAAGTTGAAGGTAAAATTTCCTGACCGTAAAATTTAAGGGGTTTAATAGAAGGATTTGCGTCATATTTTTCTTTAAACCTCAAAGAGCATTTAATCAGTAAACCGCCAGAACCACAGCATGGATCATATATTTTCTGTCCTGGTTCTGGATCCAATATGTAAGACATCATTATCGCAATTTCACGAGGTGTGTAAAATTCACCAGCACTCTGCCCAGATCCTTCGGCAAACTTCCTGAGAAGGTATTCATAAGCCCTACCAATAATATCCGGTTCTACATCATTTATTCCAAGACGATACCTGCTCAAAATTTCTATAAGGTCTTTTAATTTATCATCGCCGATAATCCTCTGTCCGACAGTGGTAGCATTAAAATCGACTATATCAATAACTCCTTGGAGTTTGGGGTTGTCTTTCGCAATTGAACGGACTGCATCAGTTAAATACTCACCAATATTTTTTGTCTGCTTAGCAATGTTCTCCCATCGTGATTTTCTGGGCAGGTAAAACCGAACAAGATTATGATCCTGCTCGAGCAGCTGTTCCGTAGCATCAACTCCACCATATTTTGGAGAAAGTTTATTAAGTTCGTCATTAAAAACATCTGCCAACCTTTTCAAAAAAATTAAAGGCAGGATATAATCTTTATATTTCGGAGCATCAACTTCACCTCGGATTTTACAAGCAGCTTCCCAAAGCCAACTTTCAAGGGCATTTACATCAAGTTTTCTGTCGTTCATTACTCCTCCTTCAGTTTTATCATTTCAAAGTCTGGTATTCATTTTTTCCTACTCTTTCCACAATATTCGTCCTTTTTATTCTTATGCACGTATACTCTTATACAAAACTATCCTTAAAATTTTCCATTATTGCCTCCATCCTTCTTTTTATTTTACTCCTTTACAAAATATCTCCAAATTTTTTAACTTTTCCCAAAAAAGATATACTGTAATTGAAATGATACATAATGCTAAAATCAAAATACATTCAAACGAGGTCACACATTATGAATATAGAAATTGAGAAAATAGTGAGGACGAGAAGAAGAACCATCGCCTTGCATATGACAGATGAGGCCACTTTAATTGTGAGGGCTCCTTTTAAAACCAGTGACAAAACAATAATGAAAATTGTGCAGAAGCATAAGAGATGGATTGAGCAGAAGAAAAAAGAAATTGAAGCAAGAGAGCCCAAATTTATTCCAAGAGAATTTGTAAACGGCGAGGGGTTTCTTTATCTTGGGAGATACTACAAATTAAAAATAGTTGACAGTCAGAAAGAGCCGCTGAAGTTTACAGATGCTTTCTACCTTTCAAAAGAAGCGCTACCAAATGCGAGAGAAGTTTTTATTGATTGGTATAAAAAAATGTCCCGGGAGAAAATCGTAGAGCGAGTAGACTGGCATGCACAAAAAAGAAATTTCAAATACAATCAGGTGAAGATCAACAGCGCACAAAAAAGATGGGGCTCGTGCTCTTTAAATAAAAATCTGAATTTTTCGTGGCGGCTTATTCTGACTCCGATGCCTGTTATAGATTATGTTATCATTCACGAGCTTGTCCACCTTGAAGAGAAAAATCACAAAAAAGTATTTTGGGACAAGGTTAAAATGCTGATGCCTGATTACAAAAATCATCAGGAGTGGCTGAAGAAGAACAACTATCTTTTGAGATTTTAATACAAAACTAACTGGCGAACTCTCCTCACAAAAGAATTAAATAAAACAGAAAAGTGCACTATATATGTCTTTTTAATGGGCAAGAACGCCTGGTAAACACTGCCTTTGTAGTATATCAACGGAGATGCCCTTTAAAGGCCCTACAGTGAACGATTTAAAAAAAGGGTACATTTATGCCGAAAACCTCTGTCATAGCTCGTAAAACGCACGGAAACGCTATCGAAAAATCCTGTCTTTATCAGGGTTTTTAGGGGTGCCACGAAGGAATGCGGGTTTCTTGAGGGTACTTTCGCAGACGGTATAATCAATAAACCCTTTATTTAAGCCAAAGTCATTTTAAAATTACCCCCTCGGAAAAGGGTAATTTGAGAAAAATGCCAAAGAATGGCTTAAGTTCGTAGAAATATCCCCAAAACATAGTGTTTATCAGCGCTTTTTGGCACAAAAACACCCCCTCAATACTCCTTTAAAAAGAAAAAAGTGGTTAATTTCGTGCCAGGCACCAAAATCACCATTTTGCAGAAGTATCTTCATATCCATATCTTTTTTTTAGTAAAATTAAATGCCATATAATCGCCAGAATTGCCAAGTAAATGCCAACTAATCGCCTATTGTTTTAAGGACATAGTGTACGCTCCTCCCTTTAACAAACGAAAACATATAAAGACAAAAAAATATAAGATAAAAAACGTAAAAACAAAAGACATAAAGACAAAAGAGAGAGAAATAAAAAAATGTGATCATTGCAATGTCAGTACAGCGTAGGATCAAAGAGAGATTGCCACACCTGCTTACGCAGATTCGCAATGACGAGGAAAAGAGCGCAATGACACGGAAAAAGCAAAATGATCTTCTTTTTTGTCACCCTGAATTTATTTCAGGGTCTCTTTACAGTATCGTTTAATGCGCTCTTTATCCTCATTGTCCTTATCTCCCTTAAAATAGATTCAATAAGTTCAACTCTGTCTTTATCTTCATAGTATGCATAAATAAGTCTTAGCCCGGTATGAACACCTTTTCCTTTTATGGAGCGGGATGTAAACTTTTTTAAATCTTTTTCAAACTCTGGTAAACGTGTTACCTCTCTAAATATCTTCACCGTTGTATTCCCTTACTGAATATGGCGCTGTTCTGTAAAATACAGATTCATATTCAATTGATTTTCCATCTTCTGCTGCAAGCCAGGGTACATCGTTGTGTGAATATTCACTTATCTGCGTAGCATTCATATCAGAAAACCGCTCTAAAACATAATCAATTACTTCTTTTTCATTTGCTTTGAGCTTAGAAAGATCAGGACGCCTCAAAGGAAGATACTTTGTCTGTGGATAATTGAAATATTCGCTCTTGACAATTTCTATCTCCTTATTTTTTATCATGTGCTTGACAATCTTTGAAAACTCTACAGGAGTTGGCCCATGATGGTTTTTTATGTATGTTGCACCAATTAACTGCTCTTCATACTTTTCATAAAAATTAAAATCAATGAAGTAGAGAAGTTTATATAACACTGTTTCCCCTATATTTGGTTTTGCACCAACCTTGTTTAAAATATAGAGTAGCACTTCTTTAAATTTCTCTATATTCTGTTGAGGAACACTTATCCTAATTTCTTTTTCTTCTTTCTTGCTTTTTCCTTTCTCCAAAACTACTTTAATGCTTTTTTCCTGATTGAGTATATCATCCGATGAAACATTAAATATATCTGAGAGCTTTTTTAACTCCTCTGCGGTAATTTTTCTCTCGTCATTTTCTATCTGTGATATGGTAGGACGAGAAATTCCCAAAAGCTTTGCAAGCTCTTGTTGACTAAGCCCCGTCTCTTCTCTTAATGCTTTAATCCTTTTGGCAAGTTTCTTGTTAATTGTTTTATCCATTCTGTTCACCTTCCAGAGATATTATACCAATGTAAAAATTCTTGTCAAGAGATTGTTAGATTTTATTACAACTGGAAATTTTTGGTGCTACGCTTATTGCTATAAAAGTAGCAGATCTTCTTTTATACTCCAATTATTTTGTTCCCTCTTCGTACTCTATTTCATTTTCTTTACACCACTTAAGGATGTCTTGCTTCATTTTCTTGTTTCTGAATTTGAACCATTCCTCTCTCTTCTCCTCGTAATTGAGCAGCACGTTTTTAAATCTTCTAAATGCGCCTTTGCCATCCAATGCAATAAAGAGATTTTCTCTTAAGTTTTCATCATCCATCGATTCTGTAAACTCCGTCATCCACTCATATTCGTCTCTTGACCCCCGTTTGGGGATAGGGATAAATCTGTCTGGGTACTTTTCTATCTTTTTCTTCAGCTTGGTTTCTTCCGGATCTCCGTCGTATGCTCCGTCAATATGGAGTACTACTTTATTTGTTTTGGTATCAATGTAGTAATCTATTTCTGAACCGCCAAGTTCATACGCTTCTACCAAATCATCAAGTTTGACTTTTACTTTTTTCATTTTTACATCTCCCTCGGTTTTTACTGTCTAATGATTCTGGAAAAATACTAAAATTTCTTGTTTTTAAATGGCTCCCACATTCCGAAACCTTCAGGATTTTTTCCACCAAGTCCCGCATCATAAGTAATTCTTATTCTCATATTTCCCCACTTTCACTATATAATATATTTTACTTTCTTTACAAATATTTTCAAATTTATTCTAGGAGTTTATGTTTATTTTTACCTGTGATAACGAAGAAAAAGAAGCATAGTGACAAGGAAAAGCAAAAGAGAGATTGCCACATCTCTCTTCGAGAGATTCGCAATGACGAAAGGAAGATAAGATTCCGGACCAAGCCCGGAATGACACGAGGCAAAAAAAGGTTCGCAATGACGAAAAAAAGATAAGATTCCGGACCAAGCCCGGAATGACAGGAAAAAGGAAAAGAGCGCAACGACGATGAAGCTGTCGTTTTCTATGCTGTAGGGCGAATTTCTTCCTCTTCTACTTTCATAATTATGGGAGAGAGAAAACCGATTATTGGAACTATGACTTCAAAAATTCCACCAACAAAGGCAAGAAGTGCAATTGCGCCACCTTTGCTCTGCCCAAAAATTGAAGATAATTTTGTTGTATTATTAAAAAAAGCAGGTGTTAAAAATCTATCTACAATTATTCCACTGCTTGCCATCGGGATAATTCCCGCAAGTTGAGCAACAACTTTTCTTGCAGAAAAGACTCTACCCTGTAAACTTGGCGGGACTTTGAACTGCCAGATTGCCTGGCTTGAAGCATTAGCTATTACTCCCGAAATCCCTATTATAGAACAGGCAATTAAGAAAGCTATTAATCCCCTGGATAATCCAAGGATAATTGCCCCAATCCCGCTTATCAAAATACCGGAAAGAAGGCTAATTACTTTCTTTTTAGCACCTCCCCAGGCAGTCATGAGGATACCGCCTGCAATCCCTCCTATACCAAAAGATGATTCAACCATTCCAAGAAATACTGCATTATTGTTTGTTTTAGCAAGTATCATAGGAGCAATAAGGGTAGTATAAAAGCCACTAAAAAAGTTTACAGCTAAAAATATGAAAAGCAAATAAAGCAGAGGTTTTCTTTTGAAAATGTACAGAAAGCCAAAAATTGCATCCTTAAATAAACTAACTTTTTCGGTCACCTCTTTACGAATATCAGGTATAATAACCCATAAAACTGCTCCAACCGCAAAAATAAAAGTAATTATATCTATTATCATAATCCCATCAAGTTTGATTATTGGGAGTAGTGCTCCTGCAACTATCGGCGCTATAACCATCGGTCCGGACTCTGTCAGTGAAAACAGGCCATTTGCCCTTCCGTATTCTTCCTTTTTAAGCATAATGCTTATCGTTACAGAGTAAGCGGGCCATTGGAATGCATTAAAGATACCAGAAACAAAAGATGCAATGTAAAGAAACCACAGCGTAAGATTATTTGTTTTAAATAGAATTAAAGTTAATATTGTTATAATTCCTGCTGCCAAATCCGGAAGTATTAATGCTTTCTTTTTTGGCCACCTATCAACCAGTGCACCTGCAAACGGATTAAAAATCAGGTTGGGTATGAAAAAAAGTGATGCAACTATACTAAAAGGTGTTGCATTTCCTGTTGTCTGCCATATCCAAATTCCTATGCCAAATTGAGTCATGCTGGATCCAATCAGCGATATAACCTGCCCGATAGACATTATCGAGAAGCCTTTAAAACCTTCTGGCCTTTTCATACCGTCTCCCTTAACCAATCTTTGTATTCGGATTAAAACCGCGTTTATTGTATCACAAATTTTATTCAATCCAAAACCATTAGAGCAAATTATAAAAACATAATCCTATTTTTCATCAATGGATCGACAAAATTACTTTCAATGAAAAGCATAAAAGCAAACACGAGATTGCCGCAGGGTTCAAAGTGAGATTGCTTTGTCGGCTACGCCTCCGCACAACGACAAAAAGGCTGTCGCTTCACAGCGATACCAAAATGCCAAGGAAAAGAGCGCAACGACGCTAAAGCTGTCGGATTGCCGCGGGGCAAAAAAGCAGCCCCTCGCAAAGACCCATTCAACAAAAGCGCAAAGATGAGGAAAAACACCGTCCGTCAAAAGAAAGTATAAAAGATGCGGTACAGTGGTTCAAGGAAATGGAGAAAATTAATTTTTGACAATTGATTTTTAAGTATATAATAAGTTATGAAAGAAATCCTTAGTCTATTTGAAAGCTTAAATATAGATAAAACGGTTTTAGCCAAGATTTTAATTTCAATCTTTATCATCCTTTTTGTCTGGCTTATCCGACGCTCAATTGTAAGAATTGTAAATAGAAGAGTAAAAAACCCACGCGCACGTTATACCTGGCGAAAAGCGCTGAACTATACGGCAATTGTACTGAACTTACTCTTCCTGGGTCTTGTATGGCTTAGAGGTTTTCAATCCCTTGCCACTTATTTAGGGCTCATTTCCGCTGGCATCTCTATTGCGTTAAAAGATCCAATTTTAGACATAGCTGCCTGGATATTCATTATGACGAACAGACCATTTAAATTAGGAGACAGAATAGAAATTAATGGGCACATAGGAGACATAATTGATATAGGCGTTTTCCAATTTATTTTGCTTGAAGTAGGAAACTGGGTAGATGCCGACCAAAGTACGGGGAGAATTCTTCATATACCAAATGGAAAGGTACTCACAGAATCGCTTGAAAACTACACAGAGGGATTCCCTTATATTTGGAATGAAATTCCTGTACTTGTAACTTTTGAAAGCAACTGGAGAAAGGCAAAGAAAATCCTTTTGGAAATTGCTGAAAAGTACAGTGAGGAAATAAGTGACACTGCAAAAAAAAGTATAGAAAAAGCAAGTAAAAGATTTGTTATAATTTATAAAAATACCAAACCAATCGTCTATGCAAGCGTTAATGACAGCGGAGTACTTTTAACTATCAGATATCTGTGCAGAATAAAAAATAGAAGGGGAAGCACAGAAACAATATGGGAAGATATTCTTGATGCATTTGAAAAAAGCGAAGATATTGATTTCGCATATTCTACACAGCGTTTCTATGACAATACAACCGAAGGGAAAGTCCGGAACAAAAACAAGGGACATTAAATAAGTTACAATTCTAAATAAAACGCCTTATATATCAGATTTAAACAGAAAAACTTATAACTAATTATTTTGTAAAGCGCTCTTCCTTGAAGACGTCTGCCGAGTGATTGTACCCTTTCTTCTCCCAGTATCCCGGGATATCTTCTTCTACTATTTCAAATGCTGAAACCCACTTCGGATCTTTATATGCATATTTGCCGTTTACGACAAGGCGGAAGGGATATCCATGGGCTAAATCAAGCGGCTCTCCATCTGACTTGTATGCAAGCAGTGTATTGTCGCTGAGAAAAAAATCGAGAGGAAGTTCTGTGGTATAGCCTTCAACCGTATGCACGACGACAAACTTTGCATCATTTTTAATCGTCACACATTTAAATAGTTCTTTCGGCAAAACTCCTTTAAAAACAAGCCCCATATAACTCCATTTATCAACACAGTGAATGTCAAATTGCTTTGTGACAGAGGGTAAATCCAAAATTTCCTGATATGTAAAAACTTTTTCTTTATAGACAAGCCCGTATATTTTTAAGCGATACTTATTAATATCAATATCCGGCACTCCTAAAACAGATATTGTGGGTAATTGAGATATAGCTCTTTGCTCTGGTGGCATCTTAAAGTTTTTTATATGTTTACTCGCCATTTTGTCCATTAGTTGAAAAATACTCACTTCCTATTTCTTTGAGTTTATCATAATCGGGAACGATATACCATTGCTTTTCAATAAACTCGTCTATGCCACCGGTAAAAGGAATTATATTCAAATCATCGTTAGAGATGTTTTTAAAGATGAGTGCAATTTTTGTAATCTGTGAAATAGTGACATTGGTATAAACAGCCTCTCCCACTGCATCTGCAATGGTTGGAAGTCGCCATATCGTATTCCAGCTTTTGCTCTGCTCTATAAGTGCTTGTACAAGCTCTTGCTGTCTTATTACCCTTCCATGTAATGAACCATCTTCGCTTTCCCTGTAATCTCCATATTGATCATGACGGAATCTGGCATATTCAAGCGCTTTTTCACCGTCAAAATGTTGCAGCCCGGGTTCAATGTCGATAATTACATCGCCGCGTATAGAATGATAATGCATTGACTCCTCCACAGAGATATCCACTCCACCCAGCGCATCGATAACTTTTTTAAACCCGTCAAAATTTACAACGGCAAAATATGGAATATCCCCTTCGCTTAATCCCAGAAGATTTTCCACAACCTTTATAGTAAGTTCGGGGCCTCCATCTTTAATATATAAAAAATTATAGGCGGAATTGATTTTTTCGTAGCCATGCCCGGGAATAAATACTCGAGTGTCGCGAGGTATAGAAAACAAACTCACCTTTTTGGTTTTGGGGTTGATGTTAACAACCATAATGACGTCTGAGCGAGCAGCTTCTTCCTGATCCCGCTGGTCTGTTCCCAGAACAAGAATATTTATATTTTTAGTAAGATCCATTGGAATCTCTACGGCTGTGCCGTCAGGATTAGTATTGATATTACCTATGCTCCGCACGGTATTTAAAATATAAACGCCGGCAACTACAACACAGATGACAATAAGCCACACACCCGCCATTTTTAGAAATTTCTTCATGTTAGAACAACCTCACAAGAAAAGGCCCGAATAAAAGAGATATAGTTGACATCAGCTTTATCAATATATTTAAAGATGGACCAGCAGTATCTTTCAGTGGATCGCCAACCGTATCACCGACCACGGAAGCTCTGTGCGCTTCTGAACCTTTTCCTCCAAAATTTCCCTGCTCTACAAATTTCTTAGCATTATCCCAGCTTGCGCCTGCATTAGCCATATAAATGGCAAGCAAGACACCACTGATAAGAGCGCCTGCAAGCATCCCGCCAAGTGCCTCTTTGCCGTAATTTCCAAATATAAAAAATGTCGCAAAGGGAGCAATAATAGCAATAAGCGATGGTTTTATCATATTTTTCAACGCCCCTCTCGTACTTATAGCAACACAACTTTTGTAATCAGGGTCTGCTTTCCCAAGCATCAAGCCCGGTATTGAATGAAACTGGCGCCTTACTTCCTGTACCATAAGACTGGCTGTATCGCTCACTGCCATAATAGCAAATGAAGAGAAAAGGAAAGGTAAAGCGCTTCCAATTAGCGCTCCCGCTATAACATAAGGGGAAAGAAGAGACAAACTGCTCAGGTCAACGGCTTTTGCATAAGAAGAAAAAAGAGCCAGTGCCGTAAGCGCAGCTGAGCCAATAGCAAATCCCTTGCCCATGGCAGCAGTAGTATTGCCTAAAGCATCCAACACGTCAGTTCTTGCTCTTACTTCTTCCGGGAGTCCCGACATTTCAGCAATTCCTCCGGCATTATCAGCAATCGGTCCATACGCATCAACACTTAAGCTTATCCCCAGCGTAGTCAGCATGCCGATTCCTGCAAGTGCAATTCCAAAAATGCCTACAGCCAGATAAGAAACAACAACTCCAGCTGCAATGAAAATAAGCGGAAAGAAAGTGCTTTGCAAGCCAACTGCCATTCCCGAAAGAATTGTCGTAGCAGCACCACCTTCCGAAGAAGCTTTGGCAATAACTCTTATCGGCTTCCCACTTGTATAATATTGGGTAACAAAGCCAATGGCAAGGCCAACAACAAGCCCTGTAAACACAGCAATAAAAGCGCCATTGCTTTGAAGCACAGTCCTGGAAAGATAAAAAGCAAACAGCACAGCAATAATATTTGCTACAAGAGTGCCTGAATTTAACGCCCTTTGAGGATTTATTTTGCCCCTGGAAGTGGCAAGAACAAAGAGCACCCCGATAAGAGAAGAAAAGATCCCGTATCCTGCGATAAGATATACAAATTTTATTCCATTTATTCCAAAAGCAAGACTTCCTAATATCATTCCGCTTAGAATCGAACCAACGTAAGATTCATACAAATCTGCTCCCATACCCGCAACATCTCCAACATTGTCTCCTACATTATCTGCAATTACTGCTGGATTTCGCGGATCATCTTCGGGAATTCCTGCTTCCACTTTCCCTACAAGATCAGCCCCGACATCAGCAGCCTTGGTGTAAATTCCACCGCCTACACGAGCAAACAACGCCACAAAACTTGCCCCCATTGAATATCCTACAACGACAATGAGAGGGTTAATAACGGAAGAGAGAAAACGTAAAGAAAACAGATATATTAATACCGAGCCTAAAATACCCAAGCCGGTAACGGTAAGCCCCATTACAGATCCCCCGGAAAATGCAATACGGAGAGCATCTCCCATACTTGAACGAGCAGCATGAGCGGTTCTTCCATTGGCACGAGTTGCAATGGCCATGCCAAGAAAACCAGCAGTTACAGAAAGTATCGTGCCTATCACAAAGCTGAGAGCAACATACCAAGATATGATAAATCCGATAACAACTGCAAAAACTAAAACCCAGACTGCCATTGTTTTATACTCTTCAATTAAAAATGCAGAGGCACCTTTTTGGATGGCAGCAGAAATTTTTATCATCAGTGAATTGCCAGGGCTTTTTTTCATAACAGACATAGCAAGAAAAAGAGCAACAAATAACGATAAAATGCCAGAAATGATTACGATACCGAAACTCTCCATCCTCTCCTCCTTAAATTCTCATATTTGGAGCCGGCGATCTGACTTGAACAGACAACCTGCTGATTACGGATCAGCTGCTCTACCAGTTGAGCTACGCCGGCCTTAACCTGCAAAATAAAAAATGGAGCGGAAGACGGGACTTGAACCCGCGACAGCTGCCTTGGCAAGGCAGTGCTCTACCTCTGAGCTACTCCCGCTCGAAATTGGCGGGATCGATGGGATTCGAACCCACGATCTCCGGCGTGACAGGCCAGCATGTTAACCGCTACACTACGACCCCGCTTAATATAATTATACAAAAAATCATCTAGTTTGCAACACATATACACTTCTGGTGGGCGAAACAGGATTCGAACCTGTGACCCCTTCCGTGTGAAGGAAGTGCTCTACCTCTGAGCCATCCGCCCATTGGTGCCCCCGAGGAGAGTTGAACTCCTGCCGCCGCCTTGAAAGGGCGATGTCCTAGCCGCTAGACCACGGGGGCATTGGTGAGCCGTACAGGATTCGAACCTGTGACCCTCTGCTTAAAAGGCAGATGCTCTACCTACTGAGCTAACGGCCCACGGTCTATAATATACGAATTATTAGCTTAATGTCAAGAGTCCGTTACCTGCTTTTCCTCGCTCACTACCTCAACAAATCTGGTATACTCGCTCAGGAATAATAACCGAACTCTCCCCGTAGGTCCATTTCTCTGCTTAGCCACTGACAGATCTATCTCGTCCCTTCTCTCTGCATCAGGCCTATAGAGAAACATAACAACATCAGCATCTTGCTCTATAGATCCCGATTCTCTCAAATCTGAAAGTATCGGCCTGCTACTATCTCTCTTGTCTACCGCCCTGCTTAGTTGAGAAAGCACAACTACCGGAATGGTTAATTCTCTTGCAAGATTCTTTAAACCTCTTGTTATATTAGAAACTTCTATTACTCTATTTTCAACTCTTCCTTTACTTTGAATTAACTGGAGATAATCAATAATAATAAGACTTATATTGCTTTCAATCTTTAGCCTTCTCGCCTTTGCTTTTATCTCTATAAGAGAAATATCAGGGCTGTCATCAATAAAAATGGGAGCCTCATACAAACTACCGTATGCATCCGTAAGCCTGCCCCAATCTTCATCTCTAAGGTACCCTGTTTTCAGCCTTTGCATATCCACTTTTGCGGCTGAACAAAGCATCCTTTCAACAAGCTGCTCCTTTGCCATTTCAAGGCTGAATATAGCGACGCCTTTCTTTTCTTTCCCGGCAAGATACTCAGAAATATTTGTTGCAAGAGACGTTTTTCCGAGACTGGGCCTTGCCGCAATAATAATAAGATCAGATGACTGAAATCCACCTGTTATCCTATCTAAAGCTGGAAATCCAGATGGAAGCCCGGAAAATCCGGTTTTTAGTTTATAGCGACGCTCTATCGCTTCGAAACTGCTTCCCAAAAAATCTTTTAACTGGGTAAAATAAGTTTTAATCCTTTTTTCTGAAAGAAAAAAAATCTTTTTCTCGGCGCTATCAATAAGCGTATCTACATCATTAGACTCGTCAAAGCCAAGCTCTGAAATTTCACTGCCCGCACTTATGAGCTGACGCATAATAGACTTATCTTTTACAATTTTAGCGTAATACCCAGCATTTGCGGAGTTTGGCACAGCATCAGCAAGACGAGCAAGATATGTGACTCCCCCGACAAAATCCAATTTATCCATACTTTTTAAATTATCTGCTACGGAAACAATGTCTATGGGTTTTTCAGCGAGTGCCAGGTTGTAAGTTGCCTTTACAATCCATCTATGCTCGTCTCGATAAAAATCTTCAGGATCAACCATGCTGATAACTTTAAAAACTGCGTCTCTATCTATAAGAGTTGACCCAATTATGGACTGTTCTGCTTCAATATTGTATGGAGGAAGTCGAAGATTCTTGTCATTCTGAGCCATAGCTGTTAGTCTTCTTTTTCGATTAATACGTCAAGTTCTGCCTGAACAGTTTTGTACAGCTTCACAGCAACCTTGTAACTGCCAAGCTTTTTGATATGTTCGTCTAAAATAATTTTCTTTTTGTCAATATCAAGGTCAAAAATTTTCTTAATTTTATCGCTTATTTCAGTCGAAGTGACAGAGCCAAATAGCCTGTCGCCTTCTCCTGCTTTTGCTACAAAAACGATTTGCTTGCTTTCAAGGATTTTTTTCTCTTCCTCTGCCCTCTTTTTTCTAGCTTCTTCATTGCCTTTAATTTTACCAACCATTGTTTCAGCATATTGAGAAGACACAATTTTAGCTAATCCTTGAGGCACAAGATAGTTAGCAGCATAGCCTCTTGATACAGAGACTACGCTGTTTACTTTGCCTACACCTTTTATATCCTTTAGAAGAATTACTTTAGTTTTCATCTCTTCAGATAAGAAATAAGAGCCATTTCTCTCGCCCGTTTAATGGCTGTCGCTAACTGCCTCTGATGTTTTGCACATACACCTGTGGCTCTTCGCGGGAGTATTTTCCCCTTGTCGCTTATGAATTTTGAAAGCATAGCAACATCTTTATAATCAATATCCTCAATGTGTTTTATGCAAAACATGCAAGCTCTTTTTTTCGGTTTATAAAAAGCTGTCTTTTTTCTTCTTACTCCTTTTGTATTATCCATCTAATCCTCCTCTTAGGAAAAAGGTACTTCGATATCTGAATCATCAGATACTTCTTGATGATTCTCTTTTACATCGTCACTAGGTTTATTCCTCGGCAAAAATGAAACATTATTCGCAGTAATATCAGTAACCCATTTCTTGACGCCTTCAACTTCATAGCTTCTAATATTTAATCTTCCTTCAACAATAACCAAATCGCCTTTCTTGAAGTTTTTTTCTACTTTTTCAGCGAGTTTGCTCCACGTCACTATGGTTACAAAGAAAGATTCTTGAAGCCACTCATCTGAGTCCTTTTTTTTGTACGACCTGTTCACGGCAATACGAAATTGAGCTACCTGAGCTCCCGAAGGAGTATATTTCACATCAGGGTCAACTACAAGTCTGCCTGTAAGAAAAACTCTATTCAGATCCGCCATTTTCTTTTTCTGCCTCCTTTTCAGTGGAACTTTCCTTTATGACAGGACGTTCCTTTTTAATAATCATAACACGAAGAAAATTTTCATTTATCTTCACCATGTGTTTAATATCACTCACAGCAGCTACTGGGATTTCCACATGAGACAAGACATAATAACCTGTGTCGCTTTTTGCAATAGGGTAAGCAAGGTTTCTTTTGCCCCATCTCTTCTCATCGACTACCCGGCCGTCTTTGCTTTGAATGAATTTGTTAATTTTGCCTATCATTTCTTCAGTTTCTTCGTCTGAAAGTGAAACAGATAGAATGTAAAGCATTTCGTAATAACCCATCTATTATACCTCCCTTTGGTCTTTTGCTTTGTTTTTTCAACAAAGAAAGAGTTATTTAACAGTAGAAATTATATTTCTTTTTCTATTTTAATCAAGTTCCAGATGAACTTTTACTTGTTCTTGTTATCTTTCCCGGAAGATAAAGGAGATTCTTGAGTAGAATCAACAGTTTCTTCCGTATTGTGCAGCTCTTCTTCATCAGAAGGAAGAACAACTGCATTTTCCTGTTGAATCGCTCTTTTACACAAAATAGAGAAAAGGAAGATTCTGCTGCTCCGTCCAAGAAGCAGCGTAAATAATCCAAAAACCACAGAATACAGCAGAACAACAGAAAAAAACACCTTTTCGAAAACCATAATGTTTTGCACATCAAAGCCATTATTTACAAATCTGCTTAACAAAAAATAAATAGAGATAGAAAAAAATCCAATAAAAAATCCGGATATCTCGTTAAATGAAAATATAGTAAGTAAAGAAGCTAATACAACAACTACTGTAAGAAAATTTAAGAAAAGAGGGAGTTCCAGTATGGCATTCCCCTCTATAACTACAGTTATGCTGGATATGAGAAGCGCAAAAAGAAAAAATATTATAGGAAACGCCAGATCAATCCTGGCTTTTCCTCTTACTTTAGAAACTTCCCTGGTATGTCGTTCAATGTAACCTCGTCCAACACTCAAAAAAATAATAGATACAACAGAAAAAAATAGTAGTATCACTAAAAAAATAATTCTATCCTGCGAAAATAAAGAGTAAGCAGTATAAAAACGAAGAAATAGCTTAATGCCCAAAAAAGATGCTATATACAGTACTGTCACTGTGGTGCCAACAATAAAATTCTTAGAAAGAGAAATAAACAAAAACACAAGAAAAAGAGAGAACAGAAGGGCAACAAATGGAATATTGATAATACTCCATTCACCTAAGTTGAGAAGAGGAATTGCTTCCTCTCCCCATCCCAAAAGAATGCCAAATATAATACTCAGCCCTATAAGAGAAATTCCTTTTTTCATTTCTTAGATGTGAATTTTTCCAGGAAAGCCTTATACGCAAGATAAGAGGAATAAATATCCGCCTTTGAGGCAAGCTCAAATGGAGCGTGCATTGAAAGCAAAGCAGGTCCTGCATCAACTGTTGCTATGCCACGTTTTGCCATAAATTTGGCGATTGTACCACCTCCTCCAATATCCACTTTACCCAATTCTCCTATCTGCCAGGGAATATCACATTGGTTGAATAAACTTCTTACAAGGTATACGAGCTCGGCAGATGCATCGCTCGAGCTGTATTTTCCGCCAGAACCTGTATATTTTGTCATAACGATTCCATGGCCAAACATTGCCGCATTCTGCTCTTCAAAAACATCCTTATAAAGAGGGTCAATCGCCGCATTCACATCAGCCGATAGAGAAAAAGAGCGGTGGAACACATCTCTCGCAGATAAATCCTTTATCCCTTTCATTTTTATATATTTTTCAATCACATATTCAAAGAAATCGCTTTGAGATCCGGTAATGCCATCACTGCCGGTTTCTTCCTTATCCATAAGAAGTACCATTGCAGATTTATCCAGATTGCTTGAATCGAACAAACCGCAATAGGCAGTGTACGCGCATACTTTATCATCATGCCCATACCCCATTAAAATACTATTATCAAACCCCACGTCTCGCGCTGACCCCGCCGGAACAAATGTAAGCTCCGAGGAAATAAAATCCTCTTCAACAATCCCATATTTGTCGTGAAGTAAGTTCAGGATATATTTTTTTATCCTGTTTTTTTCTTTCTCGTCTTCAACGGGAATACTTCCAACAACCGGATCAAGTGCTTCGCCAACTATTACCTCTTTGACAGGCTTTTCCATCTGCTTCTTGGCAAGATGCGGGAGCAGATCCGAAATCATAAATACAGGATCATCTGCTGATTCGCCAATTGAGACAGAAAGTTTTTCTCCGTTTTTTAAGATGATTACGCCATGTAAGGCAAGCGGCACTGTAACCCATTGATATTTTTTTATTCCGCCGTAGTAATGAGTTTTAAACATGGCTATATCAGCACCTTCATACAAAGGGTTCTGCTTGACATCAATGCGCGGGGAATCAATATGAGCAACAACAAAATTGATTCCTTTCTCTATCGGAGCTTTGCCTTTTTTAAAGAGCAAGATGTTTTTATTGTCATTTACCGCTAAAAAATCTCCTCCCTTGTACTCGTCGGAAAATAGATCGACGTAGCCACGCTTAACGGCCTGTTCCTGCACAAATTCTACAGTTTCTCGCTCTGTCTTGCAAGCAGTAAGAAACTGCCTGTACTGCTCTGAAAAATCCATAACTTCTTTTTTGTTTAACTTAGTCCAAGCATTTTTTGTTTTATATTCAATATCCACAATTCACCTCCGATAGATTATAAAAACAATTTGCATAAAAATCAATTCTCAATAAAATTTATCTGAACAGTAAAAATACTGTTAAAAGGAGAATAGAAGAATTGAAAACTAAAAAAACAAGTTGGCCTAAGTTTATTGGAGTCGCCGGAGGCACCGGGTCCGGAAAAACCACCATTTCAGAAATAATTCAAAAAAGCTTTGGAAAAGAAAAAGCTGCAATTATTGCGATGGATTCATACTACAAAGATTTCCCGGAACTTTCTCTGACACAAAGAAAAAAGATCAATTACGACCACCCGAATGCTTTTGATTTAGAGCTTTTAAAGAATCAACTAAAAACATTGAAAAAAGGCAAGTGTATAGAGATACCCGTCTATTCGTTCGATATGTACAAAAGAACGGAAGCAAAGATACACCTCTGTCCAACTCCAATAGTTATCGTGGAGGGAATACTCCTTTTTTACGATGAAGAGCTAAGAAATATGTTTGATATCAAAATTTTCGTAGATGCCGATCCTGATGAACGCATCATACGCCGTATCCAAAGAGATGTGCTGGAAAGAGAAAGAACTCTTGAATCCGTAACAAATCAATATCTAACTACGGTGCGCCCGATGCATATTCAATTTGTAGAACCAACAAAAAGATTTGCCGACCTCATCATACCGCGTGGAGGCCACAACAAAATTGCAATGGACATAATAATATCAAAAATTAAGTCGCTTCTAAAAGAATATAATAAAAAGAAAAATTAAGGGTTTTTTACCATAAAATTATCCGTACTGAATCCACCCATTTGTAATGCCCTCTTTACGCACAACTCGTGTAGCCAAAAGAAATTCCTCTCTGGTTATTTTTCTGTTTATTTCAGGATACTCTTTCGCGCGATAAACAGGCACATACTGGCTCATTAAACTAAAATAAACATCTTTTGATAAACTGTTTGCCACAAAATCAACAACGGCTCGCAACTCCTCAATACCGTTTGGGAAAAGAAGATGCCTTACAATAAGGCCCTTTTTAGCAATACCGTTACCGTTCATCACAAGATTCCCTACCTGATTGTACATCTCTTTTACAGCGGCTTTGGTAATCTCAACATAATTAGGTACTTTGGAATATCTTTCGCCTGAATCATTTGTGCCATATCTGAAATCAGCGAGATAAATATCGATAAAACCATGTAAAAGTTGCAGGACTTCCACCGATTCATATCCACTCGTATTATAAACGATGGGAAGCATTAAACCTTTACTTTTCGCAATAGAAAGCGCTTCAGCAATCTGCGGGAAAAAATGCGTCGCAGTGATGAGGTTTATATTGGCAGCTCCTTTATTTTGCAATTCCAGCATAATGTTTACAAGGTCGTTAGTAGAAATTTCTCTACCAGAAAAAAGCTGGCTAAAATTATAATTCTGGCAATACACACATTTTAGATTACAATAACTAAAAAAAATAGCGCCGGCGCCTACATTGCCAACAAGAGGGGGCTCTTCGCCTTTGTAAATAGTGTAAGAAGAAATTTTTAATCTGTTTCCAGCGCCGCACAAACCTGTTTCTCCTTCTTTTCGTTTCACTCCACAATTTAAAGGGCACAGGTAACACGGGGAAAACAGCTCATAAAGTTTCTTTATTTTATCTTCCGCCTTCATAAGCCCTCTTTTAAAGATTCAATCTGTCTCTTGCTCTCTTCTATAAATTTTTCTCGGCGTACAGATTTGTTTATTTTAAGAAATTCTTCCGGAATTAAACCAAAATTTGCCCTCATTGGCTGTGGCGTATCCAACGGATTATCCACGATAAAGTGAATTAAAGAACCGAGCAGTGTATTCCGCTGTATAGATATGGGATCTTTTTTTAAAGCAATTCTCATAGCATTAATGCCAGAAAGCAAACCTGTAGCAATAGATTCAACATACCCTTCAACACCTGACAGTTGCCCTGCTATCAAAACAATGGGATTTTTTTTGAGCTGCAAAGTCTCATTAAGAAGTGCCGAACTTTTTATGTACGCATTTTTATGGATAGACCCAAAGCGTACAAACTCAGCATTATGAAAACCAGGTATCAGCCGTAACACACGTTCTTGCTCTCCATACCGAAGGGATGTTTGAAAACCTACAAGTTCATAAAGACTGCCTTCAATGTTTTCTTTTCTGAGTTGAACCACTGCAAAATATTTTTTGTCGAATCCAACAGGCCTTAGTGGCCCGAAACGCAATGAATCCTTGCCTCTCTTTGCGATCTCTTCGACAGGCAGACAAGCATCAAAAAAATGTCCACGCTCAAAATTATGGGGCAAGTGTTGCTCTGCATTGACAAGAGCATTATAAAAAATTTCATACTCTTCCTTTGTCAAAGGAGCATTAAGATAATCAGAACCCTTACCATATCGTCCACCAAAAAATAATCTACTCATATCAAGAGATTCAGCCGTTACAATTGGAGAAATCGCATCATAAAAATAAAGGTTTTCAGTTTCCAGTGCCTCACCGAGAGTTTTAAGAAAAGAAGCAGAAGTAAGCGGGCCTGTCGCTATAACTGTAATTCCATCGGGTATCTTATCCACTTCTTTCCTTATAACATTAATATACCTACTGCTAGAAATAAGTGAAGTAACTTCCCTTGAAAACCGTTCTCTGTCTACCGCGAGAGCTTTGCCTGCTGGCACTTTATTTCTCAAGGCCACCTGCAAAAGAACAGAGCCGAGAGAAAATGCTTCTTCTTTTAACAATCCTCTTGGGTTCTTTAGCTCCATTGAACCAAACGAATTGCTGCAGACAATCTCCGCAAAAAGATCTGTTTTATGGGCCTCTGTTGACTTTTCTGGGCGCATCTCATAGAGATCGACTTCTATGCCTCGTTTAGCAATTTGTAAAGCCGCTTCGCTCCCTGCAAGCCCCCCGCCAATAACGTTTATTCTCATATCGATTTTCTGAATCGCCCAGCTGTCCTTTTAATAAGCTGCTTAATTTCCATATGGGTAAGGATAGAAGCAAGTTTAGTGGGAGAAATAGCTGTTTCATAAGCAATAGATTCTACAGTTTTAGCGTCATTATCTAAAACATCAAGAATTAAATTTTCTTCATTGGATAATCTCTTTTTCTTTTTTGTGTCTATCTCTATCTTATAACCGATATATTCCAGGATATCCGCAACACATGTTACGGGAACCACACCATCCTGTATTAGTCGGTTGGCTCCTTTACTTTTATCGCTTGTGATATCGCCGGGGATAGCAAACACATCTCTTCCCTGCTCCGCTGCAAGACGAGCGGTAATAAGAGACCCGCTGTGCTCAGCAGCCTCAACAACAAGAGTGGCAATTGATAAACCGCTTATAATTCGATTTCTAAAAGGAAAGTTATACTTATGCGGTGCTGTACCAAAAGGAAATTCTGAGAGCAGTGCGCCACTTTTAACAATTTTTTCAGCCAAGCTCTTATTGGAAGATGGATAGATGCAATCAATCCCCGAGCCTAGTACAGCAATAGTTCTTCCGGAAGCTGCAAGCGCGCCCCTATGAGAGAGAGTATCTATGCCCTCTGCAAGCCCACTAACAACGGTTATACCAGCTGATGCAATTTCATTAGAGAAAGCCTCAGCAATCATTCGCCCGTATGAGCTGCACTTCCTTGAGCCGACAATACTAATAGCATTTTCATCATCTTCGATAATATCTCCCCTCATATAAAGCACAAGAGGGGGGTCTTTGATATCTTTTAGTCTTTTTGGATATTTTGGGGAATTAATGGCTATTACTTCGATGCCTTCTTTCTCTGCGTTTTTAATCTCTTTTTCAGCGTCACTATAAACTTTTGGAGATAGTGGCACAGTTATCCCGGACCCATTTTTATATTGATTAAGAGCAGCGGTTATTAACTCTTCACCGTGTTTATTCCCCCGCAAAAGATTAAGTGCCACCCAAATTAATCTATTATCCATAACGATAATCAGTATAACTATTTGCATATTTTTTTCAATTTTGATATAATATAAATTAACCTCCAGGGTAAGGTGAGTCATTGAAAAATGATGATTCCTAATCGGTGGTAAAAGGATTAAATCCTGAAGCCCACGAGTCCGATCATGGACAGATCTGGTGAAAAACCAGAGCCGACAGTAGAGTCTGGATGGAAGGAGGAAGAAATGAAACGAACGAAACTTCGTAGTATCATCCTTGCAGGCATCCTTGCAGCATTAAGCTTTGCATTGATGCGTTTCACAGAATTCCCACTCATTCCTGCAGCCCCATTTCTTAAAACCGATTTAGGCGACATTCCCCTACTTGTTGGTGCGGTATATCTCGGTCCGTGGTACGGCGTTGCTATTGCGTTTATAAAAAATCTTTTATTCCTTGCATCAGGCGGTGGCAGCGGTGGACTACTTGGGTCAACTGTTAATTTCATCGCACTCGGCAGCTTTGCAATTGTATTAGGCAGTATCGTTAAGAGAACAATTAATTTAAAAAGATTGTTGTTAGGCTTTACTGCAGGAACAGTAGTAATGGCTCTCATAATGATCCCCGTAAATTTCTGGGCAGTCCCCTTGTTTCTCCCGGGCATTACTCACCCGGCTCTAATAAGCTACCTATTCAAAGTAAACCTCCCGTTCAACCTTATCAAAGGGGCATTGGATACAATTATCACAATTGTAACGCTCACTGCAATAAAAAAGAGAAATCTGAGTATATAAATTAAAAAAGGAGGAACATATGTTCCTCCTTTTTTCTACAAAACTATTTAAGCTATTTAATGTTTGACAGCTTTTTCCAATGTTTCTTTAGCCTGATTCACTAAAGCTTCGAATGCTTCCTGGTCGTTAACTGCGAGGTCTGCAAGCATTTTTCGATCTATCTCTACGCCATCCTTTTTTAAACCATCCATCAGTTTACTATAGCTCAAGCCGTACTCCCTTGAAAGTGCATTAATCCTTATAATCCATAAGCTTCTAAACTCTCTTTTTCTTTCTCTTCTGTGCACATACGCATTTCTCATTGCATGAAGAACAGCCTCATTTGCTGTTCTATATCGTTTAGAAGAAGCACCTCTATACCCTTCTGCTAATTTTAAAATCTTTTTATGTTTTTTCCTGGTTACGGAACCTGCTTTTACTCTCATAGCCAATCACTCTCCTTTCACTTTAAATACGGAACTAAAGGTTGAATATTTTTTAAATCTTTTTTAAGAACCTCTCTTTTTTGCAACTGTCTTTTCTTTCTTTTCATGCCTTTCTTTTCAAGGTGGTGGCTATGACCAGCACCATAAGACACTATTTTCCCGCTGCCAGTGACTTTAAACCTCTTCGCTGCTGATTTTGTCGTCTTCATTTTTTTGACCATCTTTATCTCTCCCTTCTTTCATTTTCTTTAAAGTTTCCTTGGTGGGTTCCATATAAAATATAAGATTTCTTCCGGCAAGTTTTGGCTCATGAACTAAATACCCGATATCTGAAAGCGCATCGATAATTTTATGTGCAAGCGCAAAACCCTTATCTGTATAAGCCATTTCTCTCCCTCTGAACCAAATCTCAAGCTTCAACCTATTTCCATTTTCCAAAAACTTTCGAACTTTTCGATTTTTTGTATCAAGATCATGTTTATCTATCTTCAACCTGTAGCGCATCTGCTTCACTTCAACTTTAGTCTGCTTTTTCTTCGCTTCTTTCAGCTGTTTATTCTTCTGATAAATAAATTTACCCAGATCCACCAGCTTACACACAGGGGGTTTTGCATTAGGAGAAATAGCTACAAGGTCATAACCGTGCTCCTCCGCAACATCTAAAGCCTCACGTGAACTTACAATACCCATTTGGCCGCCATCTTCATCAATAAGCCTTACTTCCTTCCACCTAATTCTTTCATTCGCAATTACATCTTGTTCTTTAATCCTATCACCTCCACAAAAAAATTATGGGCAGCACACGAGGCCGCCCATATAAAATAATAATTTAATTTCGTTAAAACCTTCTCACAAGCCTCGAGCCGTTTAAGGTAAGAGTATAAACTCTTTTGCAAAATCATTATATAGAATATAAAAAATTAATCAATAGTTTTTCCTTTTATCTCTTGCTCGATTCTTTCGATAAACTCTTCAAGCTTTACTGCCCCAAGGTTTCCTTTTTTCCTTCTCCTCACTGAAACAGACCCGCTCTCCACCTCTTTATCGCCAACGACAAGAATGTAGGGCACCTTTTCCTTTTCTGCATCTCGAATCTTTGCGTTCATTTTTTCATTCCTGTTATCCAACTCGACCCTAATCTTCCTATCAACTAAGGCATTGTAAACTTTTTTTGCATAGTCACTGTGAGCATCTGAAATAGCAACAATCTTTATCTGAACAGGAGCAAGCCAAACAGGGAATGCACCGGCATAATGCTCAATTAAAGTACCGAAAAACCGCTCCATAGAACCCAGAACAACTCTATGCAACATAATAGGCTGATGCTCTTTGCCATCAGGTCCAATATAACTTACATCGAATCGTTCAGGCAAATTAAAATCGACCTGAACAGTAGGCCCTTGCCATTCTCTTCCCAGTGCATCAACAAGCTTTACGTCAATCTTTGGGCCATAGAAAACACCCTCGCCCGGATCAACTTTATACGCAAAACCAAGCTTTTCCACTGCTTTTTTCAACGCTTCTGTTGCAAGCTCCCATTTATCAAGATTTCCCACGTACTTCTCGGGACGCGTTGAAAGATAAATATTATATTTTGTGAATCCAAATGACTCAATCATAAATTTAGTAAAATCAAGCACATTGATAATTTCGTCTTCCAGTTGATCGTCTGTTACAAAAAGATGGGCATCATCCTGAGTGAACCCCCTTACCCTAAGAAGACCGTGCAAGACACCAGATTTCTCATACCTGTACACAGTGCCAAGCTCTGCATAACGAATAGGCAAATCCCTGTAGCTTCTTGTTTTTGTTTTATATATCATAATATGAAATGGACAATTCATCGGCTTGATCATATAGGAACCCTTGTCAACTTCAATTGGAGAAAACATATTTTCCCTGTAAAAATCCCAGTGGCCTGATGTTTGCCACACTTCCACCCTTGCAATATGCGGAGAACGAACAATTCCGTAACCTCTCTTTATATGTTCATCTTGCCAAAAATCTTCCACTATTTTCCGTACCATAGCGCCTTTTGGATGCCAAAGAATAAGTCCAGGGCCAACATTTTCATTGATGCTAAACAGATCAAGTTCCTTTCCTAACTTCCTATGATCTCGTTGTTTAGCTTCTTCAAGAAAGCTTATATATTCTTTCAACGCTTTCTTGGTAGCAAATGCTGCCCCGTATATTCTTTGAAGCATTTTGTTCTTTTCACTACCTTGCCAATAAGCACCTGCAACAGAAAGGAGTTTAAAATACTTCGCATACCCTGCCGATGGGAGATGCGGGCCTTTACAAAGATCCGTAAAATCACCCTGAGTATAAAGAGTAACAGTATCCTCAGATAGCTCCTCCAATATTTCTACTTTATAAATTTCTCCTCGCTCTTTAAAATATTCAATTGCTTCTTTCTTTGTAATCTCCTTTTTCTCAAAAGCGTAATTAGCTTCTACAATCTTGTCCATTTCATAGGATATTTTAACAAGTTCTTCCGGCATAAAAGAATGCTCGAGGTCAAAATCATAATAAAACCCATCTTTAATGGCAGGCCCTATTGCAAAACGAACTCCAGGAAAAAGATGCATAACTGCCTGAGCAAGAATATGCGCAACGCTATGGCGAAGTATTTCCTCGCCGTCCTTTGAATCAATCGTCAAGGGTTCAAGCTCCGTATTATCGATAATGCTTGCTGAAAGATCTAATTTTGTACCAGTGTTAGTTTTTGCGGCAATAACATTTTTATTTAATAAACCCATTTGTGTAAAGATATCTTTCACTGAAACTCCTCTATCAAAAAGCAGTTTCTGATCATATACTTTAACCTCAATATTTTCTGACATTAGCCCTCCTATAAAAAAACAAATGGTGGGCGATAGTGGGATCGAACCACTGACCTCTTCGGTGTCAACGAAGCGTTCTACCTCTGAACTAACCGCCCTTATTTATATACAGTTATACAAAATATTCGCTACTTGTCAAGAGTTTTCTCTAAATTCAAAAGTGGTTAATTTCGTGCCAGGCACCATTTTAACCGTTTTTGACCAATATATTAAAATTGCTATACTTTGTTATGGGTCGAATAAAAAGAATAGAATATAAAGATGCTATCTACCATATTATTTCAAAAACATCGGAGGGCAAATCAGCTTTCAGGAGAGAAGAAGACTTCAAATATTTCGTAAATCTCCTTGATTATTCGTTCATAAAACATGATGCAGTACTTCTTTCGTTTGCTTTAATGAAAAATCATTACCATCTTTTGATAAAGACAAAGAAAGCAAATCTCTCTGAAATAATGCACACACTCAACTCGAACTATGCCCACTATTTTAATTCTGAATACATAAGAAAGGGACATCTGTTTCAGGATAGATATAAAAGTTATGTTATTACAGATGATGTCCATTTTCTTAATGTTTTAGTTTATGTGAATTTAAACCCTCTAAAAGCTGGAATTGTTAAATCATCGGAAGAATACAAATGGTGTAGCTACAGATATTTTATAGATAAAAGTAATGCCCCAAAGTCCTTAGACTTCTCTGAAATCTACAACCTCACAGGAGTAGGAACGTCTAAAGTTACAGAATTTATAGACTCAAGAGTAAGTATATATGATAAATATGAGGAAAATTTAGGCAAAAAATCGGATAACGATATCAAAGAAATTAAAAAAATAGTTAGTAAAATAGAAAATACATTTGGAGAACTTCGGAAGAACAAAGAACTAAAACATCTTGCAATATACATCTTGACGTCGCAGAGATTCAGATTGTCCAGTGTATCTGCTGCTCTGAATACACCTTATACCACAGTAATAAGAATAAGAGATAAGACAGAAAAAAGAATGGCTACTGATACAAGCCTTTTAACACATTTAAATAAGGTAAATAATTTGTTAAACGATAAAAACGGTTAATTTCGTGCCAGGCACCATTTTAACCGTTTTTGATTATGGTAACTAAAACAAAAGCCCCCGCTTTTGCGGGGGCTTAAAATTTACACTTCTTATATGAGTACTACTATCTTTCGCCTATATTTGCTCTAAGCTTAGCAGCAAGTTCTTTAAGGCCATCTTCCGGAGAAATTTTACCAAGATAAATTTTCTGAAGTTCCGCATCTATGTCTCTTCTTGAATTATTCCATGCAGAAATTGGAGGTTGCAAAACACAGTTTGCAAGTTGGTCATAACCAGCCTGTACTTCTGGATGGCTCTCAAGGAATTCTTTCATTTCCGGAAGTTCAAGCGCAGATTTTCTAACAGGCAAGTAGCCCGTCCCCATCGCCCATTGTGCAGTCTTTCTCGGAGAAGTAAACCACTTTACAAAATCCCAGGCGCCATCCTGCTGAGCCTGAGAAGAAGTCGAACCAAATATAACGACATTTGTACCATACATAACAGAGTGTTGTCCGGAAGGTCCTGCTGGCAAAGGCGTCTCGGCAAATTTGAATCTGCCGCCTACAGCTTGGCTCATATAAGAATAACTGGCAACACTTGCAAACGTAAATGCACATTTCTGGTTGCCATAATCAGTTTGATAGTCGTACCCTGAGGTAACATGAATATACCCGTTTTGTATCGTGTCATTCATTGCCGTTGTTGCATTAAGCGCTCCCGATGTCTTATCGAGCAAAACATTCCTGTAATCTTTTGAAAGAACCTCTCCGCCATATGCATATACACGCGCATACCATAGGTCCACTGAAGGAGTATAAGAAGCCCCCCATTGGCTGCCATCTTCTTTGGTAAGCAATCTGCATGCCTCTTCAAACTCATCCCAGGTCTTTGGAACAGCAATACCACTTTCTTCCAGCATATCAACATTATAGTACATTACAATGTTGCTCTTATTAAAGGGAAGCATCCACATTTTGCCATCAGGAAGATACCCGTTTGCCCACATATTTTCAAAGAAATCTTCCCTATCATTTTTCAATAATCCATTTGCGCCATTAACAAATTTTTCCATCGGAGTGAGGTACCCACCTGTAATATATTCCGCTACCCAGTTTTCATAAGCTTGTGTAAGAACAGGCGGATTTCCTCCGGCAATAGCTGCAATGGTTTTCTGCTGCAACGGATCGTAGCCCGAAAACACTGTACCCTGTATCTCTGTCCTCGGGTGAGTAGCATTATACTCTTCAATCAAATTACCGAGAACCTCACCTTGTGTATAGTTCATTGCGTGCCAGAAACTAACTTCCACTGGCTGCCAATCGGGAGAATGCCTAATCAAGACAGATCTCTCTGTTCCGCTCCATGTTACTTCCATCCCCACTGTTTCAGCAACAAATCTTACAGGCACCACAGTTCTTGAAGTTTTTACAATGATAGTTGGAGCAGAATCAAGGTACACATCGTAGCCATTAGCTTGAGCTTTTACATCGTCAATTTTTAATATGGCGACGTTTTTACCCAGCGTAATGGTAACTTTTCTTTCTTCGTTAGACCAATCCACTGTAGCTCCCATTGTTTCAGTCACAAAACGAATAGGCACCATCGTCCTATTGTTCACAATAACGGGTGGCTGATCCAAAGTTGTTGCCTTACCGTTCACATAGGCCGTAGATTCATCAATGTAAATCTTAACAGCCGTCACATCTTCCGCATTGATTCTTGCCATAGGCACTAAAATTGTACCAACAAGAAAAATTGCAACTACAAGTGCAATAATCTTTTTCATGCAACACCTCCTTTTTATTTTAAAAACAAGTGTAACTAACCTTTTATTGCGCCTCGCGCTATACCCTCTATAAACTGCCTCTGGAAAATGAGAAAGAGAATTAATATCGGAACTGTTGCCATCGTAGAGGCAGCAGTTAACAACCCCCATTGAGTACCCTCTGAGCCAAGGAAAGAATTTAAGGCAACTTCAAGCGGCATAATCGCATAATCCGTTGCAACAATTAATGGCCAGAGAAATGCATTCCAGCTGCCTAAAAATACAAACAGAGCAAGTGTTAAAAGCGTGGGTTTCGCAAGAGGAACTGCAACAGCAAAGAAATATCTGCCAATAGAGCAACCGTCTACCTGTGCTGCTTCCCACAGTTCGTTAGGAATCGTCTTAAAAAATTGCCTTGTAAGAAATATGCCGAATACGCTAGCACACCAGGGTATAATCATTGCTTGATACGTATTGAGCCAATGCAAATTTTTTAAAATCACGTAATTGGGAATAAGAAGCATCTCACCTGGAATCATCAGAAGGCCAAGCAATAAAATAAAAATCTTATTACGGAGAGGGAATTTAAGTTTTGCAAATGCAAAACCAGCAAGAGAAGAATTGAAAACAGAAAGTATTGTTGTAATTCCAGCAATAAAAACAGTATTCCCAATATATCGCCACCAGGATACCCCACCGGGTGGATTATGCCACATGTCTATGTAATTTTTAAAATAGAAATCAGGTATAAGTTTAGGTGGAAAAGCAAACAATGTTTCTGGTCTATTCAATGAAGAAGCAACCATCCAATAAAATGGAAAAATGGTAAATACCAAAGCAATAGTGAGAGCAGCGTATGTAAGGACATTAGATAATTTAACAGTCTTAAGTCGCTTCATTTCCTTCTCCTTGAGATTGTTCTCCTGCATAAAAAACTTTCCTCCCGGTAAATTTGATATTAAGCAACGTAAGTGCAAATATAAATAAAAATAACATTACAGCCACTGCACTTGCATATCCTGCTGCCCAATCTTCGAAAGCTTTAACATATAGGTAATAACCGGTTGTAGCAGTCGTGTAATAAGGTCCACCCCGTGTTAGAACAAAAACAGGAGTAAACATCTTAAAAGCCCCGATCATAGAAATAATAAGAACAAAGAAGGTTGTCGGGGAAAGCATAGGCCAGGTAATATGCCAAAAAACTCCGTTTGCATTTGCTCCATCAATACGAGCTGCTTCTTGCAGTTCTGTCGGCACTCCAGTAAGTCCAGCCATAAAAAGAATTGTGGAAAACCCAATTGCATGCCAGGTAGTGTATATAACAAGTGAAATAAGAGCCGAGGGAGAACCTAACAGCCACATAGATGTCGGTAAATGTAACAGCCGCAAAAAAGAGTTTAAAAGCCCATAACCAGGATGGAACATCCACTTCCACACAATAGATGTTGCAACTAATGGCGTCACATAAGAAATAAAAATACCAAGCCTAAAGAAACCTCGGAATTTAATGGGACGCATAAGTAGTAAAGCTAAAATGAGCGAAACACTTATCTGTAGAGGCACACTCAAGACAACATATTTCACAGTAACGAGAACAGAATTCCAAAACTCAGAAGCATAGGGAGATTTGAAAAGAAGGTTTGTAAAATTAGTTAACCCGATAAAGTACTTTGGTCCAATCATATTCCAATCCAAAGTGCTAATATAAAAGACAAATATTGAAGGTAAAATTACAAAGATTGAAAGAACAAGTACGGCAGGTGAAATAAACAGGTATCCAGTCAGAAACTCTTTAATAGCTCTTAAGCGTTTTCTTCTTTGTGGGACAACTTCCTCAGTCATTCCTATCTCCTTTTAAAATACCTTTTTATTATAGGCAATTAGCAAAATCTTGTCAACTGAACAAAAAATATAATAAAAAAAATGAAACTACATTCAACCCGATAATTAAAAAATTTGATAAAGTAATTTTAAAAATATTTACATAAGATTAAAAATATGCTAATATTGTAGCCATGGCACATACGATGAATATAAATTTTTTAATTTTTATGGGTTTTGCGCTAATTTTTCAGTTTATTATGGGCGCAAATGATGGAGGAACACTTTTAGGGTCCATTGTGTCCTCTAATTTTATTCGCCCAATATTTGCCGTAGTAATACTTTTTATAGGTATGTTTCTTGCGCCATTCATTTTTGGCACAGCAATAGTAAAAACACTAGGAACAAAAATACTTCCTTTAGAATATATGAATATGCAATTACTTTATGGCACTATAATTTCTACAATTATATGGGTCATCATAGCACAAAAAATAAAATATCCGGTAAGCATATCCTATGCATTCGTTGGTGCACTTATAGGCGGAGGAATAGCGACAAAATTTGCAAATAAAATAAATAGGCCCGAAGTGTATAAAATATTCGGAGCATTAATAATATCTATACTAATAAGCTTTGCTGCAGGATTTCTTTTGATAAAATTAATAAACCTATTATTGCATAAAGCCACAACAAGAACATCTATGTATTTTAAAATACTGCAAGTTTTTACATCCGTGTCTCTCGTTATGGGCTATGGAGCAAATGATGCAGAAAAAACACTGAGCTTAATATATATGGCAGCATATGTAACTCATACAAATATAGCAGCTAACGCTAAGGACCCATGGATTATCCTAGCGTTGGCAGCCATATTTATAGTGGGCACTCTACTTTTTGGAGAAAATGTAGCCACTACCGCAGGCTTTCGCATTATGCGATCTAAACCAAAACAGACATTTTTTGCTCAACTAATTACGTCTGTCACCGTACTGTCCTTCGCACGGATAGGGCTACCGATAAGCAGCACAGAAACATTAAATATGGGACTTATAGGTACAGGGACAGGAGAAAAGCCATATTCTGTGAGATGGAATGTAGTAAAGAATCTTCTTTTCGTATGGATTATTACAATACCTGCTTCTATTTTACTTTCCTATGTTATTACTTTGATTTTAGAAAAAATGTTTTAAACTATATATAGGAGAGTAAAAAAGAAAATGAAACTATGGAGTTCTATTTTTAAAAAATCTGATTCTTTTTATGCCCTGATAAAAAAACAGGGAGATCTTACAGTAGAAGGAACAAACCTTCTCAATAAATTCATCGGTATAGATGAAAAAGTATCTGATCATGCTGTACTCAGACACAACTTAAAAATTAAGATTAAAAAAGTGGAGGAAGAAGGAGACAGGACAAGAAGAGAATTAATTAACGAACTTAATAAAAGTTTCATTACGCCTTTTGATAGGCAAGACATATTTGCTTTATCCAGTATAATAGACGATATACTGGACTACTCATTAAACACGGCTGAAGAAATGATAGTGTATGATATCTATCCAAATTTTTACCTTAAAAAAATGATCGAAAAATTATCAAGAGGCGTTACACATATTAATTACGCTTTAAGCAAGCTATCCGAAAATAAACAACTCGTAAACAATAATATCATTGCTGCCAAATCCATTGAAAATGAAATAGAGGAAACATATCGTGAAGCACTGGCTGAACTATTCGCAAATCCGGATTTTCATTATATCTTTAAAGTAAGGGAAGTATACAGGCATATAAGCAACTCCGCAGACAGAATCTCAGAGGCAGCAGATATCATTGGCAATATTATTATAAAAGAAATGTAATACTGTTCGTATTAAACCTCACATAAATTCTTTAAATTTTCGTAGAATTTTGCTAAGTTCATCAGCGAATTTACCCGGGTCAGCCAAAGCTTTAAGAAGAGAAATATTCAAGATATTGCCGCTTCTACTGTAATTTACAGAAGTTTTATTTAAAATAATGTAATCAGCCATACTTTCTGCAAGCGCAGCACTCTTGTTGACTGTACTGCCAGGTTCTCTCACAATAAAAAATGTCAAATCTGGTTTTATACATCTAAGGGCACTGTTTCCTTCGATAACTATATTGTCTCCAAGTTGTGCAAGAGAAGATTTTAGCAAAGAACCTATATCCTTTGCCTTCCCATGAATCCAAACTACTTTCCTTGCACCTTCTCTCATAAAAAATGCTGTATCCTTGTCGCCCTTCAAAAGCTCAGATTCATCAACCTCAATAGCACTTTTGAGTCTGTCGGAGGGAGTAAGTTTTGCCACATCGAACATACCAGGATATAAAGAAAGTATAACTCGTATTAACGTCGTTTTTCCGGAATTACTTCCATTACCTGCAACAACGATTATCATTGTCTTTTTCTATTACTTCTTGGTCTATTTTTGTTTTCAAACTTAAATCTTACCTTGTAATTATTATCAAAATACAAAAAAGCAGAAAAAGGTTTGCCGTTTTTTGACAAAAAATCAGTAAGAAGTTCTGTTGTCTTGTTATTGAGAAGGTTTACGACAATATTCTTTGTAATTCGTTTATTGCCCAGCACCTTTTTAATGTAAAAAGTACATCCCTCGTCCCTTTTAGAACAAAAATACGTTTCTTTTCCTTCCAATATATCGGCACCGCACTTCGGACATTTACCGATAGGTGTTGGATTCAATAGTTCGTCCTTTTGCCTTTCAGGAAAAAGGAAACTAACTTTACTATCAACAAGAGCAATATCCGCATCAAAACGCTTTCGCGCTTTTGAAATAAAACCCGTCATATGTATCGTTTCACCTTTAAGCAGTTTCTCGGCAATCTCTTTTGTTATTGTCTTGTTCACAAGTTTTTTCCAGATAATAAAATCGCACGTTTTTTCTGCTCTACTGGTGCAAGAAAATGCTTTTGCTGTTTCTACTACACCAGCACCACACTTCGGGCATTTACCGATAGGTTTGCCATCACCTATTACTACAGTGCTGTCACCTTTATAATCTTTTACTTTTTTTACAATGACAGAGGTAAGCTGTTTTATACCGTTCATAAATTCATCTGGCTGAAGTTTTCTTTTTTCAATATCTCTCAACTTTTTCTCCCATTCGCCAGTAAGCGCTGGATCTAAAATTTCACCAGCACTAATCGTCATCACCAGATCAATAAGTCTCATTCCTTTATCCAGCGGAACAAGACTTTTAGCAAACCGCTCTATGTATCCCACACTGATAAGCCGTTCTATAATGCTTGCTCTTGTAGCGGGAGTGCCCAATCCTCTTTCTTTCATAGCTTCCTTTAACTCTTCATCTTCAACAAGTTTGCCAGCTGTTTCCATAGCGGTAAGTATGGTAGCGTCATTATAACGAGCAGGAGGTTGAGTTTCTTTTTCAAGAAGATTTATTTTATCCAATAAAACTTTCATTGTCTCTTCAACATTTACTAATATATTTTTCTCCTGAACATTGTACACTACCATCCAGCCTGGTTCCTTAATCCTTGAAAGTTCGGTTTTAAATACTTCTTTTTCAACAACAGTTTTGAAGGAAAGCCCTTCAACAACAGCGTAAGAAAAGAATACGGACAAAAATCTCCTTGCCACAAGATCAAATATATTTTGCTCCTCTCCTTTTAGCTGAGAGAATACAGGCATTTTGCCAGTAGGAATAATTGCAAAATGGTCGGTTACGCCTTTATCATTAACTACTCTTGAATCAAGTTTAATTTGCTTTGAAAGAATTTCCTCAATAAATTTATCATATGGATGAACAAAAATTCCTTTTATGATCTTCTCTGCTTCGGAAACCATTGATTTAGGTAGATATCTGCTGTCCGTTCTCGGATATGTAATAAGCTTTTTGCTTTCATAAAGCCTTTGAGCAATATTTAAAGTTCGTTGAGCGGAATAACCAAAACGCCTATTAGCATCCCTTTGAAGCTCTGTAAGGTCATAAAGAAGCGGGTGTGGTTTCTTTTTTTCACTTCTTTTAATATTTAATACATTACCTTCTTTCCCTTTTACTTTTTCTAATAGAGTTGATGCTTCTTTTTTGGTTTTTATTCGTGTGTTGCCTTTTTTATCGATACGGGTACCTTCATATGAGATATTCTTTGCTGCAAATATTCCTTCCAGCTCAAAATACTGCTCTTTCTTAAAGTTTTTTATTACTTGCTCTCTGCTGCAAATAATACTCAATGTAGGTGTTTGCACGCGACCAAGCGAAAGAATCTCTCCTGAGCCCCATCTCCTCGTAAAAGCTCTTGTCGCATTAATCCCTGCAAGCCAATCGCTTTCCATCCTCAACAGTGCAGCTGTTCCCAATGAATCAAATTCTTCTGAATTTTGCAAATGTGCAAAACCCTTTGAAATCTCTTCCTCTGTCATAGCAGAAAGCCAGAGTCTCTTTACCGTTTTTTTACCTGGCGAAATGATACGGAAAATGTTTCTAAAAATAAGTTCTCCTTCTCGCCCTGCATCGCACGCATTCACTATAACATCAATATCGCTTCTTTTCATGAGTTTTTTAATTAAAGAAAGTCTACTTTTCGTTTTTTCTATAGGTTTGAATTGAAATTCATCAGGGACAATAGGCAATGTAGCTAATTGCCAAAATTTTAATTTTTTGTCATAATCTTCCGGCTCAAAAAGTGTCACAAGGTGGCCGAGAGCCCATGTTAAAACAAATTGCTCACTTTCTAAATAATCTTTTTTATTAGAAAACCCTCTTAAAACTTTAGCAATATCATGTGCTACTGAGGGTTTCTCTGTTATAATTAGTGTCTTTTTCATATTGCATATTGTACATGAAAACTTTAAAATAAAAATTCCCGGCTTTCGCCGGGAATTTGCGTTTTCTTTTTTTAGATGAAATTATTCCATAACTATAACGTCATGTGCTTGAAGACCTTTGTCGCTATCAACAGCTTCAAACTCTACTTTGTCGCCTTCTTTAAGCGTCTTGTAACCATCACCGGAAATTGCAGAAAAGTGCACAAAAATCTCTTTTCCATCGTCATCACATACTAGAAAACCATACCCTTTCTGGGCATTAAACCATTTTACTGATCCTTTAATTCTTTTCAACTCGTAAACCTCCTAAAAAATCTCTACGTTTTAAACGCAGGTAATAGTATTATAATTAAATAAAAACATTTTGCAATAGCTTTTTGACCAAAATCGTTGTACTTTTAAAGTCAACACACTTTTTTTACTGCGGCAATGCGCAATAAAGCTAATCTTCTTTGTAAAATTTTTTCCCTTTAATGCGTTCAGGCAGGTAAGTCTCATTTTCTACCTTATGCCCTTCGTAATTATGGGGATACTTATATTCTTTGCCATAACCCCACTTCTTCATTAAAGAAGTTACAGGATTCCTTAATTTCTTAGGGACTTCAAGGTTTCCGGTTTCCTTAATAATCTTTAGGACTTCATTTTCTGCAAGATAAAGCGCATTACACTTAGCAGCCCTTGCAAGATAAACAGCTGCTTCTGCAAGTACGAGATAACCCTCAGGCGGGCCAATGTTTTGAAAAGCGTCTCGTGCTGCATTTGCCATAATAAGAGCATTCGGGTCCTTCAAGCCAATATCCTCAGCGGCAAACCGTATCATTCTCCTTGCTACATAACGAGGATCCTCCCCTGCATCAATCATTCTATAAAAATAATAAAGCGCTGCGTCTAAGTCACTCCCTCTCATGCTCTTAATAAATGCCGAGATAAGATCATAATGGTGTTCTTTTCCATAATAAAGAGGGTTTGTTAAAAAGTTTTCTACATCGCTTAAATCAACCGTATTTTTTTCACTATTTACCACAACGGATTCAAGAATGTTTAATGCCCTTCTAGCATCTCCATCCGCCAGCACCGTAATTCTATCCAAAGCTTCTTCAGTTAATTTTTTCTCCGCCATTATCGTATCTTTTGTAAGAGCCCCCTGTACAACTCTCCGTATTTCATCTTCAGCAAGCCGATTAAATACAAAAACAGAAAGCCTGGAAAGAAGCGCAGAATTAATATAAAAAGAAGGATTCTCCGTTGTTAAAGCAATAAGAATAATATCGCCCTGCTCTACAGGAGCAAGAAACGCATCTTGCTCTCTTCTTGTGAAATGCTGGATCTCATCGACTATTAACACATGCTGCACTTTAGAAAATTCTTTCTCTTTTTTGAATCTTAGGAGCATAGATCGAACGTCTTTTATGTGTGCTGTCGTAGCAGTAATGAAGGTTTTTTTTCTTTCTTTCGATGCGATGAGAGCAATAGTCGTCTTGCCACTACCAGGTGGTCCATAGATAAGAAAAGAACTAAGAGATTTCCTCTCTATCATTTTATAAAGAGGTTTACCTAAGCCAACGAGCTCTTCCTGACCAACAAATTCAGCAAGAGAATCTGGTCTTATTCTATCGGCAAGCGGAGGAATTGGTTCCTTTCCTTCTGAATTAAAAAGTTCCATTAAAAATTATTAATTTCTTTTAACTGGTCCAATACATATCCACGTATATCGTCTATATTTTGCTCATGATAAACAACTTCTCCATTTTTAATTAAAGGTACAAGCATTTCTTCCCATCCGTCAGTACAAAAATCATTCTCCTTATAAGGAACAACTTTAAATACCATCTTGCCATCTTTTATCTGCCTGTAAACCTTTTTTCTCCCACTAAACTTTCCTTTCTTTGCGACAGGTTTTCCATCCATTTCGACTATATCCATCGCAAAATTTATCGTCGGTGCATTGGCGATGGAGGTGCCGACACCAAAACCATCGGCACCAGCTTCGGAAAGCTCTGGTATCGTATTTTCATCTAACCCACCAGAAACAAAAATCTTTACATCTTTAAATCCTCTTATGACAAGCTCCCATTTAATCTCTCTTATAATATCGGCAAATACTCCCCTTCTTGAACGCGGCGTGTCCAAACGCACCCCGTATAATTTGTGACCTATTGCTTCTACAGCTTGAATGGTTTCCGATTTTTCATCACCGAACGTGTCCACAAGTGCAATGCGATTGACATCTGTGGAAATGCATTCATCAAAAGCTATAATCGCATTGGCCACTCCGCCTAAATTTATAACAAGCGCATGAGGAATGGTTCCTGAAGGATTTTTACCAATAAGTTTTGCTCCAAGAATACTTGAAACGCCGTCACATCCACCAATATAGGCAGATCTATCGATCATAGGAGCAATGGCAGGATGCATACGCCTAACTCCAAATGAAAGAACTATTTTGTCAAACGCAACTTTTTTAATGCATGCAGCCTTTGTGGCGATGCCAGAAGACTCACAAATTAATCCCAGGGCTGGAGTTTCATAAACAGCAAAATCTTTATACACGCCTTCAATTACCATAACAGGAACAGGGATACCACCTTCATCACGTGCTCTAAAAATAGTTCCTTCTTCCATTGCCCATACATTTACTGGTTTGTCTTTAAACAGCTCTATCACCTCTGGAAGTCCTACAAATACAGCCCAGGGATAAGGAAGAGATTGCGCAGTAAATTCGGCAATAACATGTTTATTTATATTCTTTTTCCCCAGTATTTCTTCTGCTCGTGCAAAATAAATATCACTCGTTAAACCCTTGCGAATTTCATCTTCATTTGCAACAAAAAACATACATCCCTCCTAAGGATTTTCTCTTTCTTGATATAATTGATTTAAAATGCCTTCCACAATTTGCAACTCCTTGCCCGCAAGCTCAAACTCACCCTCACCCATATACTGTTTATATTTCCCAATATGTTCAAAAGCAGAGCTAACAAGTTCAGCTGTTGTCACTTCCTCACCCGGCTCTTCAGGCGGCTTTTGATCTCCAGAAAACAGAAGTGAAATTGCATCATCAAAAGTATCTCCCCATACAAGTTCCGTTTGTGTAGCAACAACAACTTTCTTAAGTTGAGGAAATTGACTTGTACTCGCCTGAAGATACACAGGTTCTACATAGAGAATAGAATCTCCTACTGGAAGAGCAAGCATGTTCCCTCTGATTACTTCGGATCCCTGCTGATTCCATAAGGTAAGAACCTTTGATATTTCTGAGTCCTGGTCTATTCGCGCCTCAATCTGCAAGGGGCCATAAAATAATTTCTCCTTGGAGAATTGGTAAACCGTTACTTCTCCATAGTTTTCCGGATCACACTGAGCAATAGCAAGAGCAATAAGATTATTTTTCCCGGAAGGAGTAAATGGGTAATTAGAAACAAATTCATATTTTCCCGTGTCCCTGTTTTCCAAAATCATAAAGTAGGGTAATACTTGCTGTGTTGAAGCCCGATACTTCTCTGTTGCAATCTGCCATTTATCTTCTTTGTTATAAAATACCTCAGGATCGTTCATATGATATACGGTATAAATTTCACCCTGCAACTGCATAAAATCATCAGGATAACGCAAATGTTTTACCAGAAATTGCGGCATCTCAGAGATATCTTTAAACAGAGAAGGAAAAATATTTTTATATGTCTGAATAACAGGATCGCTGTCATCAATAATGTAAAAATGTACTTTCCCCGAATATGGATCAACAACATATTTTACACTGTTTCTCATATAGTTAATACCTTCCCCATTCATACCAATCATTTCTGAATAGGGATATAATGAAGAATATGTAAAGGCATCTCCCATCCAATACAATTTCCCGTCATCACCCAGTACGATGTAAGGATCTCTATCATACATAAGGAAAGGAGCAATACTCTTTACTCTATCCTGTATATTTCTATTAATCATAATCTTACTACCGCTGCTAAGGTAACGTGAAAGAAGGATACTTGCATCGTTGTAATGCATAGCAAAAATAAAACGAGATACCGGTGAAATAGTAATACCTCCATCGCCTTGATAAGTGACGTAAGCATTTTCCTCCCCACTGGGGTAATCAAACTCGGGAGTACTTGTGTTAACAAATACATAATCATTGTTAGTCTCTCCGAAATATATTTCAGGACGTTCTACTGTAACTCCTTCAATAGAAGAAACAGGTGGAATGTCCTTTATAAGAAGCTCCGGCAGGCCATCGGGAGTAAATTCATTCACCGTATTCATACATATCCCATAACCGTGCGTATATTTTAGATGCAAATTGACCCAGCTCTTAGAATCAGCAGGTAGAAGCTCGTGGTCTAATTCTCTTGCAGCTATCATCACTTGCCTGTATTCATCATCAATATAGTAACGATCCACATCTACATCTTTGAACGTATAATAGAGCCGTATAGCCTGTATCTGCTGGTATGTATCATTTAGAGCACGCCAGTCCCATAATCGAATATTATCTGTAAGAACTTTTTCTGTTTGCACATCATTTAATGTGAGAGGCTTTATATCCGGAAATGCCTTTAACTCAATTTTATCCAGATCATATCCTTGCCTTGTCCCATAGATATTGTACTCAAGGTAACTTAATTCCTTAGTCAATTCATTTGGTTTGACTGCCAAAGTTTGATACAAAGACGGTAAAATCCCGTACAACAAAATTCCCGCAGTAATACCTATAACAAGCACTTTAATTACCGTGTCTCTCCGTGTAAATCTGGGAAAGATAGCATAAATAAATAGAAAGATTCCACCCGCACCAAATATTGCTGCTAGAAGTTTAAATAAAGGAACTCGGATATGGTAATCTGTATAGCCAATACCAAACACAGCTCCCCTTGAAGATAAAAGAAGAGAATAAATATTTATATATATCTTTAAGCCTATAAGCACAAATAAAATGCCGCCCACAATGGATAAAAGGTTGGTCGCTCTCTTTGAAGCGTCAGATTGCGGATGAAAATTATCTTTGATGTAAAACCAGTAAACCCCTTCCTCGATAATAAATGCTACCACAAAAATTCCAATAAGATAAGAAATTAGTGTTGAGAAAAATGGATAGGAAAACATATAAAAAGAAACTGATTTACCAAAGATAGGATCGCTTACAGCAGACGTATAACGGTTAAAATACATTAAGATAGTCATAAAGTGAGAAGAAAGCATTCCTGCTGAAAAAAAGGCAAAAATAATCGGAATGGAAATTTTAGCATATTTTACGATTTTTTCCCCGGCCTCTAGCTCTTCTCTTCGCTTTGGGATATAAAAAAATAGAGAAAATATGCCCCAGGAAAAAAAGAAACCAACAATATAAAGAATAATCTGCCAGGATACTCTTGTAAGAAACGCCGGAAGAAAATTTAAACTTTTAAACCACATAAACGCAACATCAAAATCAATGAGTGCGAGGAATAAAGAAACAATTACTATGCCACTACCGGCAATAATTAAAGGTTTTTTAACCTCGCTAATCTGCAACGGCTCACCCTGTGCTTTTGCTCCTCTAATTATAATCGGAATAAAAAACACAAAATAGAGTAAAAATGTAATAAGTCCTATCATACTTACTCACCTCCTTCTAAATTTTTAACAATACTAATCTCCTCAAAACAAACGCCATGCGTTATCATATTATCGTACCATCACAATTAGGATAGTCGTCATTTCCCTAAAGCATCTATATCTCAGTATTGTATTATACAGCAAATAAAGTAATTTTCAATTTATATCGCTAACCTTAACTATCCCTTTATTTTAATTGCTCTTCCCATTAGAATAGCCGCATCTCTTCTGGTTAATACACCTAACAGCTTAAAATAAATCTTTCCGTGTACCCCAACCGTAATTTACAATAGAAAAGTCGTAAATCTGTGCAGTATTAAAAGTAAAACGGAGTGGACTATCACTGTTGTTAGTTATCGTATATGTAATCTTTACAGGCTCTCCAACAAGATAATATGTTTTATCTGTCAAAATTTTAACTTCCATATTATCGTTAGCTCTAACAAAACTAGTGAAAGAAAACACTATGCAAAAAATAATAAAAACAATTGATAATTTTTTCATTGCTGTCTCCTTTTATATTTTAGACAGTCCTGAATATAAAAAGTTCGTGCTCTAATATCCCTCGCCGGGTTTTAGGATAATACATTTCGCATTAGTTTCGTTTTCTATGTCCTTTCTAAATTCTTCTACATCCACTTTTATTTCATCCCAGGTATTATAATGCATGGGAATAACTGCTGTCGGATGAAGAAACTTTGTAGCAACAACAGCATCATGGATATCCATAGTATAAGTACCGCCAATTGGAAGAATAGCAACATCAATCCACGTTTGGCCTCCTATCAATTCCATGTTAAGGAATAAGCCTGTATCTCCAGCGTGGTAGATGTTGAAGTCATTGATTTTTAAAACATAGCCGCACGGATTCCCTGCATAAATAATTTTATCTCCCTCCACAATAGAAGAACTGTGCATAGCCAATACCATTTTAACCTCTCCAAAGTCAAAATGGCGGCTCCCTCCAATGTTCATTGGACATACGTTTTTGACACCATGAGCTGAAACATATTGTATTATCTCAAAAGGAGCGATAACAAGAGCATTGTTCTTCTTTGCTATTTTAATTGTATCCCCTAAGTGATCGTGGTGCCCGTGTGTAACAAGTATATACTTCGCTGTACACTGATCTGCTGTAATTGGCGAAAGGGGATTATCGTCCAAAAAAGGATCAATTATAATACGATCTTTGTCCATTCCAATACCAAATGCAGAGTGCCCGAAATAAATAATTTTACTTCTCATTTTTTTCACCTCCGTAATGTTTTGAAACGTCTCTGAAAAAATTATCGATATCCTGATCTATCATAAGATCAACCGAAATAGGATCAATATTAACCTCACCTTTCGACACAACAACAAGTTTTCCCCGTGCAAAATTAGGTAGCATCGCAGCAGGATAAACTGCAAGCGCTGAACCTATTACAAAAAACAAATCAGATTGATAAGTAAGCTCTTCTGCGTTTCTAAAACGAAGTACCTCTTCACCAAAAAATACAATATCAGGTTTTATTATACCTTTGCATTCATCACATAAAGGCACTTCTTCTTCCATTACTTTTTTCCTCATCTCACTAAGAGAATATTCTTTCCCGCATTCGACACAATGACTCTTATAAATCCCGCCATGAAGTTCAATAATGTTTTTACTTCCTGCAAGTTGATGCAATGCATCAATGTTTTGAGTAATTACCCCTTTAATCTTATCTTCTTTCTCTAAAGCAGCGATAAAGTTATGCGTAAAAGTTGGTTTCATATTCTTTGTTTTAGCCAAAAAATCTCTCGCAAAATTATAAAACGGCCTGGGGTCCTGTAAAAAATAGTAGAAATCAAAAATTTTATCTGCATCGTATTCCCCCGTTGTATAGATTCCTTGAGGCCCTCTGAAGTCAGGGATGCCGGCATTAGTTGAAATCCCTGCTCCCGTAAGAACAACAACAAAGTGAGCCTCTTCCAGAAACCTTGCACACTCTTTTGCCTTATCAACTTGCATTTTTTTCAAACCAAACAAAAAAATTTTCGTTTTTTATTTTCATACGCTATCTATTAAAAAATAACGGTCTTTAAAATGTTTTATACCAATCTTTTCCTGCGTCTTTTATTGAAATACCTGCAAAACTCCCAAATTGCTGATGCTCGTAAAAAGGAACCGCTTTCTTGCTTGCCTCATACAGTCTATAATAATTAGCTACGCCAGAAGTCTTAAGCCAAGCAGCCATATCTGATTCACTTGGGAAGTATTTTGTGAAATCTTTCCACACGGCTCTTCCTGCAAGAAAACCTGATGCTCCTTCTTTAGAAGCAATCTCTACATTATAAATAAACTCCTCCATATCCACTCCTGCGCTAAGAATAACCCAGGGAACACGAGATACTTTAGTAATTTCATAACAAGCATCTTCTGCATCTTTAAGGGTATACACTGCCCTTCGTTGCGTTCCGTCAAAATATCCATTGTGAAATTCTTCGACAAATTTCAAATTGACAGGAAATTCAAGTTTGAGAATATCCACTCCATATTCTTCCTTCGAAAATTCTCTAGCAATGTCTAACACAATTTCCGGTTTTTTAGAGGCAAATTCTGGAGAATCTGTAGAAGGTTCATCGTCCTTAAACGCATATCCTACAGGCTCAAGCACGAAAGGTAAATCATACTTTTTACACTCCTCTCCTACTTTTTTCACGATATTCTCCTGGTACTCTTTCACTTCTTCCGTATTATCAATTCTGTAGTACAAAAGAAGTTTTGCAGCGTCTGCTCCAGCACGCTTAATCTTTTCAATATTCCATTCGTGAAGCAAAACAGTCTTTTTCTCATTGCTCTTGTATCCAGCAGATTCAGCACCACTTTTCTCTCGCGCAATAAGTAAAGCTGAATGCCTATCAAGATATTTTAAAGATTCAGAAACACCGAACTGTGGGTCCATAAGTGTAGCGCTAAAATACGGAGAAAGATGTTCAGTTACAAGCCGTTTGGCAAGAGCCATATCATTGTATCCTATTTCTTCTTTATTTTTGCCGGCTGCCTTGGCAAGCATGCTCTGTAAAGACCCCCGCTGGTCAATCGCAAGCATCCTGAATTTTCCTTCGCTGTCAGCAAGCTTTATAAGGCCTTTTAATTTTCCGGGAGTTAAAGCAACTGTTTTCATATTAAACCTCCTATTTTTAATACATTTTAACATCAGGTATATATATTGTCAATGTACGTTTGACGGTAGTTAAGGAAAATTCAAAAAAAATCAAACAATCTTTAAAGAAACTACTTTGGATATACCATCATCCTCCATCGTAATGCCGTACAGAATATCTGCCTTCTGCATTGTTTCCTTGTTATGTGTAATCATAACAAACTGGGTAAGCTCTGCTTCCTCCCCCAGCAGTTTTCCAAATCGTTCTATGTTCTCTTCGTCAAGTGCTGCATCCACTTCATCCAAAATATAAAAAGGCGCAGGCTTCACATTGAAAATGGCAAAAAGAAATGCAAGAGCAGTTAAAGATTTTTCGCCGCCAGAAAGAAGCGGGAGCGACTGTTTTTTCCGACCGGGAAGCCTTACATTCAGCTCAATGCCCTTCACATCGCTGTAATCATCATAAAGCCTCTCTATACTTGCCTCGCCTCCCTGGAACATTCTCCTAAAAAATTTAGAGAAAAGCTCTTCCACCCGGTTTAATGTATTTTCAAATTCTTCTTTTATTCTTTCGTCCATCTCTTTTATAAACTTTTCAATTTTTCTCTTTGAACTTGATACATCTTTATAAACAGCTTCCTTCTCCTTTAATTCTTCCACAACTTTATCTTCTTCGTCTACACTTGTGAAATCGATTGCGCCAAGTGATTCCATTTTTTCTTTTAGCTCTTTTGCTTCTCTTTTTAATCTATCCTTGTCCACTTCATATCCAATTTCCCTTCTTTCAATCTCTTTTTCTTCCATACTGCTTTTTAGGTTCTCCATGCGAATATTTTTCTCTGCCACGGCAATACGCTGTTTTTCCATTTTTCTAAGCAATTCTTCCTTTTGTTCATTTAATCGCAGAACTTCTTCAGCAATTTTTTTCCTCTCCTGGGTAACCTTGCTTTCTTTTCCGTCCAACACGCTGCTCTCGTTTTCTAATTTCTTTACCTCAAAAAAAATGTCGCGCAGCTTTCCTTCTAATCCATGCAGTTCATTTTCGATATCTCCAAACTCTTCCAAAAATTTATCCTTCTCTTCTTTTAATTTATTTATCTCCCCGGTATAAAATTTGATTTGCCAATTCATTCTTGTTGCTTCGTCTGAGATTTTCTCAAGTCTATACTTATCCTCAGTTACTCTCAGTACTTTCTTCTGAAGATCCTCTTGCAAGAGACGCATGCTATGTTCCTTCTCTGCCAAGATTGCGCTCTTGTTCTCCTCTTTTGTTTTACTTAAAAGGGAACGAATTTTTGCCTTTGTAGATTCTTTCTCTTTTCCCTTTTCTTTAAGTTTTTTAGTTAAAACAGATATCCTTTTTTCTGCCTCAACTAACTCATCTTTCTTTGCATTTATTTCGTTTCCTCTGTCAAGCTCTTTCTGGAGTGAAAAGATTAGGTCATTAGTCCGTGAGATTTCTAAATCATTTTTTTTCAGTTTCTCTTTTAGAAAACTATTTTGTTTCTTCTTTTTATCAAGTTCTTTTATTTTTTCCTGTACTACGAGGTCATCCTTGCACCATACTTCATACGGAGAATATAATATAAATCCATCTTTGATGATAACTTTTCTAATAAAAAGTTTATCATAATATTCTTTGAAAAATGCTCTTCCAATCGCCAAACTTTCCGCAGTATATATGCCTTTCAAAAAACCTTTATCATCATGAATAATAAAAGACAATGGCTTTATCCCATCCACCTCTTTTTCTTTTACATCAATCAGGTCATCTTCTATAAAAAATTTCCCTTTTTCTTTTTTGTTTAATTCTTTCACCGAAGGAAGAATTTTTAATTTTAACTCTTCCTCTATGCCTGGCACACTTTCCTTCAGGTTTAGCAAATTCCCCAGTGTGCCCTCTTCATAATGTCTCTTTCTTGTAGCGTCTCTTTCATCAATAAATTTCGCATCGAATTTTATTTCATAATCAAGTAGAAGAATTTGTTCTTCCAGTTTTTTCCTCTCCATCTCTAATTCTTTTTTTGTCAGGTAAGATTTTTCTGTCCTATCTTTAATAGCCGCTATATCTAACTCTTCAAGTTTTTCCACGTCCAATATATTGATCTCCAACTCGTTAATCTCTTCTTCTATACGGCTAATATCAAATTCAATGACAGAAAGCAGTTTTTCATTCTTGACTCTCTCTTCTCTCATGAATTCAAGCTCTTTTACATTTTCTCGGGCTTCTTCGATGAGTGGCATCATAGAAGCTTTCATTTCGGACATCTTTTTTTCTATGCCCTGTATTTCTTCTTTTTCTTTTTTTATCGTCTCTATAAAGTTATCTCTTTTCTTGCATAAATTCTTCACATCTTCAGCAAGAGAAACCGCTTTACGCTCTCCATCTTTTATTTTTTGTGTAAAGCTTTCCTTTTTTGCTACAAAGCCGTCTTTTTTCTCTTTTAGATATTTCTCTTTTTCACGGAGTTTTGTTTCCTCGATAAGAATTTTTTCTTTCTCGTCCCGTAACCTGTTTTTATCATTTCTGACATCTTCTTCTTTTTTTAAAATTTCCGCTTCTTCCACTTTTTTATCAGCTAAACTGTTCACAATATGTTCTAATCCTCTATCAAGCTCTTCGATGCCAAATTTAAGACGAACAACTTCTTTTTCAGTCTGTTGAATTTCACTGTTTAGCATAGTGTCTTCAAGGCGTTTTAACCTGTCTTTTACCGTATAATACAAATGCGCCTTCTTTGCTTCAGCAGAAATACGTGTTGCCGTCTTTTTTAACTCGTGAAAACGATCCTTCACTCTCAAAAGATTTTCTTCGGCCTTCTCGAGTTCGCGTAAAGTTTCTCTTTTTTTCTTTTTAAAAATCTCTACCCCTGCAACTTGATCAATTAAGGCTTTTTTCTGTTCTGGCCTCTCAAGTAACAGGGCTTCGACTTTTCCTTGACCCACAATTGCATACATATGACCATATATTTTTGCAGAATAGAACAATCCCATGACATCTTGAAGACGCATTTCCTCATCATTTACAAAATAATGTGATTCCTTTGATCTATATAATCGCCTTTCTATGACAACTCGTGGAGTTTTAAGGGCAAGCAAATGATCTTCGTTATTAAAAATAAGTTTGACTGAAGCTACACTGAGCTGCTTTTTAAAGGCAGACCCAGAAAATATAAGATCAGGCGCTTCTTTCGCTCTCAATAAAGAAAGACGCTGTTCACCCAACGCCCATCGCACTGCATCAACAATATTACTTTTACCTGAGCCATTCGGCCCAACAATGCAAGTAACCTTTGGAGAGAGGACAATTCTTACATTGTCCTTAAAAGTTTTAAAACCATATATCCTGATCTCTTCGAGGTGCATTAGAATAAACCCTTTATCTCCCCTTCCTCTGTAATATCCATACTTTCCGCGGCTGGGATTCTAGGAAGTCCCGGCATTGTCATTATATTGCCTGCCATAGGCACAATAAATCCTGCACCTGAAGAAAGCCTTACATCTCGAATTGTTACATCAAATCCTTCCGGCCTTCCTTTTAGTTTTGAATTATCCGACAACGACAATTGAGTTTTTGCTATACACACTGGCAAGCCACTGTAATTAAGCTCATCAATAAGCTGTAATGCACTCTCTGCTTCTTTTGTGTATATAATATTCTTTGCGCCATACATATTGCAGGCAATTAAACTAATTTTCTCCTTAACGGATGCGTCCAGTTCATAAAGAAAATGAAAATGATTTTCATCATTTCTGATAGCATCCAACACTTCTTTAGCAAGAATTTTCCCTCCTTCGCCACCACTCTCCCAGACATTTGAAACAGCAAATCGTACGCCGTTAGCTTTAACAAATGCCTCAACAATTCCTATTTCCTTGTCTGTGTCTGTACCAAATTTATTTAATGCAACAACTACAGGCAACTCAAACAATTGCATATTTTCAATATGTTTTGAAAGGTTAAGAAGCCCTTTTTGTAAAGCATTGATATTCTCTTCTTTTAATTCTTTTTTACTTAATCCACCATGCATCTTTAATGCCCTGATCGTTGCAACAATCACGACAACAGAAGGATTAAACTCACCGGCCCTGCTAACAATATCCATAAACTTTTCTCCTCCAAGATCGGATGCAAAACCACCCTCGGTGACTACATAATCAGATAATTTTAATGCAAATTTTATAGAAGTAAGCGAGCTTGCACCATGTGCAATGTTTGCAAACGGCCCTCCATGGACAAATACAGGATGATTTTCAATAGTCTGCACAAGATTAGGCTTAATTGCGTTGCGCAATACGATAGCCATGGCCCCTACGACATTTAAATCTTTTGCAGTAATTGGCTCCTGCTTCTTAGTAAAACCTATAATAATGCGGGAAATGCGCTGTTTTAGATCCTCTAAGCCCTGTGCAAGGCAGAGAATTGCCATAATTTCAGATGCAGCCGTAATATCAAATCTTGTCTCACGTGGATAATCATTAGATACACTGCCTAAGCCCACCAGTACATTGCGGAGAGCTCTATCATTCATATCCATCGTTCTTCCCCAGGTAATATGCTTTATATCAATTCCTAATTTGTTCCCACGGTAAATATGATTGTCGATCATCGCGGCAAGAAGGTTATGAGCAGCATCTACTGCAGGAATATCCCCGGTAAACTGCAAGTTTATTTCTTCCATTGGCACAACTTGCGCGTAGCCTCCTCCAGCTGCTCCTCCCTTTACACCAAATACAGGGCCCAATGAAGGCTCTCTAATCACTGCCATTGACTTTTGACCTAAATCATTCAATGCATCCGCTAAGCCTATCGTCGTAGTAGTTTTTCCTTCTCCTGCCGGTGTGGGAGTTATGGCAGTAACAAAAATTAATTTCCCATCCGCTCTTTTCGCTCTATTCTTATAAGCAGCAAGGTCTACTTTGGCGATATACTTTCCGTACAAGCTTATCTCGTCATACTTAAGTCCAATATCTTTTGCAACTTCTTTTATACCTTTCATTTTTGCATTTTGTGCAATTTTCAGATCCAGCATTACGCCTCCTTAAATTTTACTACCCATAATTATAGCAGGATTTTCTACAAGTTAAAGACAGCAAAGTGTTGGGTAAATTTCAGTGGTTTATTTGCGAATCTTTGCCTTCCTTTTAAAACAGTTCTCTTATCCGAATCATAACTATTACTTACACTTATGTGCCCCCAGAATCCCCAGGGTAAACGTAAAAAAGTAAAATACCGTGGGGAAATAGCAAAGTCACAAATACAGGAAAGGAATGCTACATTTTGCCAAAGATAGTAATTATAAATATGCCTATAAAGATAAGTATTGATGCCGTTAGTCTTACTTTTCCATATTTTTCTTTAAGGAGGAAAGTGCCAAGGACGACACTAAATACAATTCCAGCCTGCCTTACCGAAACGATGTAACTTACAGGGAAAACCCGCATAACAAAAATGATAAGGGAATAGGACAATATAATCATTATACTCACTAAAATTATTCCGGTTTTGTTATTCTTCAACTCTGATTTTATCATAAATCTTTTTTCGGTTAATAAAATAATTGGAGAAAGTATAATAAAAGAGGCTATTCCAAAGAAATAAACATAGAGAATCGGATTTACATATTTAGCGCCAACTTTATCAATAAGAGAATACATAGATACGGTAAAAAGAGTGAGAAAAGCAAAAATAATGCCTTTATTTTCCCTATCATAAAAAGGCCTAAAAAATTTTCTCAAGTTAAAACTGTTAAGAGAGATGGCATACACGCCAATAAGAACAATAATAATGCATAGTACTCCGAGTAAGTTCAGTCTTTCATTAAGAAACAGAAAAGCAAGTATGGGCACTAAAGCCGGGGCTGACCGTGCAATCGGATACACAAGAGATAAATCCTCATGTGTATAAGCTTTTGAAAGAAAATACCAGTAAAATGCATGAACAACACCGCTTGCAAAAATAGCATACCAGCCATAAAGAGAAATAGAGGTTTTATAAAGAAAAAAAACAGCAAAAGGAAAATAGATCAATGTCTGTAATATCATCACGAGCCAAAAAAAAGTGAGTTTATCCCCACTTTTTTTAGCAAGGAAATTCCACGTTGCGTGAATAAATGAAGATATTAAAACAATTAATACTGCTACTGTGCTCATTTCACCAACTCTGTACAGGGTAAATTGTTCGTCTTTTTTAAAATCATATTGAATCCACCTTTCAAAACACAAAATAGTATACCACCTTCAGCTATTTGTCAAAAAACTTCACTGCAACAAATATCACATCAATCTTTGGTAAAAACATTTTTTAAATATCCAATACAAACAAATTTCCTATTGGCTCGACAGGCAGAAAGTAATTATCAAAAAATTTTTAAAAATCGTTGTGTTTCTAATTTAATTATATCGGTACTTTACAGCAAAAAAATCTTTACTATAATAAAACCATTATAAGAATAAGAAAAGAGGCAAGCGTGAATGTTATATTAAACCTAGGAATAATAATTTTAATCGGCATTGTTGCTGCAAGACTTTTTAAAGTACTTAAATTTCCAAGAGTGTTAACCTATGTATTGGTCGGGGCTCTACTTGGAGAATCAACTTCAGGCTTTATACATCCAGATCTGAAAAGCATTGAAAATATTATTACTATAGTGTCACTTGCCTTTATTGCATTTCTCATAGGAGATATGTTCAGATTGAGAGATATTAAAAAAATAGGTACAAAAGCAATATGGGTAGCTTTAGTACAATCTATTTTTACTGCCACAATTGTTGCGGTAGGAACTATTCTTTTAGCAAAAACCTCTCTCATCAATATTCCGCATCCCGTACCAACTGCCTTATTACTTGGCGCATGCGCTGCTGCAACAGCACCGGCTGCAACATTTATGGTGGTAAGAGAGTATAAAGCAAAAGGCACTTTGACAAGTTATCTCCTTATGGCAGTCTCATTCGATGATGCAATAGGAATCATTTTATTTGATATCGCAATAGTGATCGCCCAAGTTCTTTTAAGGAATGAACAAATAAGCCCTTTATATGTTATATTCACTCCCATAAGAGATATTGTTCTCTCAATGCTTGTAGGTTTTATAATGGGGCTTATACTATCAAAAATATTGAAATTTTTCAAAGCAAAAGAACAAGGAATGATGCTTGCATTCACATTTATCCTTATTACCGCAGGGGTGTCACAACAGCTTAATCTTTCCCCTCTTCTCAGTAGTATGATGTTAGGTGCAACATTCGTAAATTTTGGTGGGAATGTAGAAAACATATTTAGCTCAATAGAAACATGGACTGCTCCCTTACTTTTATTCTTTTTTGTCCTCTCGGGCTCAGACCTAAATATAAAAGTTTTGCCGCAAGTAGGAATAATTGGAACGCTATACGTGCTACTTAGAACTGTAGGAAAGATATTTGGTGGAAGCTTTGGTGCGTTTGCTGTAAACGCACCAAAGGAAGTGCAAAAGTACTTAGGACTCGCTCTGCTTTCTCAGGCAGGTGTTGCAATAGGCTTTTCGGTATTTATAGCCAACCTTTTCCCTGAACTTTCATTCATAGCAACCATTATTCTTTCAGCAGTAATTATCTTTGAAATAATTGGGCCACTTGGAGCAAAATTTGCCATTTTCCGCGCAGGGGAAGTACCAATCGATACAGAAAAAATTTAAAAGAAGTTTCGTAAAAATTCATATACTTCAACGCTTTATACAGCTGCAGAAGAAATTCATATTCAATTATTATAAACAGATTTAGCATTTTAAAAATCGGTCAAAATATTATAATAAAACAGCAATCTTAAGAGGAGGTAAAAAATGATTAGAATTGTAACAGATTCAACAGCATATTTAGATGAAAGTTTTATAAAAGAAAATGACATAAAAATTGTTCCGCTTAAAGTATCGTTTGGAGAAAAACATTTTAGAGAAGGAGTGGATATTACGACAAATGAATTTTATAAGCGCCTCACAGAAAGTGAGTCCCTACCGAAAACATCTCAACCCTCAGCGCAGGATTTTATCGAGGTATATAAGCCAATCTTAGAAAAGGACAACGACATTATTTCTATCCACATCTCCGGGGGATTAAGTGGTACCGTTAATACAGCAATACTCGCAAAAAAAACACTAAATACAGAAAAAATTTGCATAGTAGATTCGTTGTCCACTGCACTTATTATTCGATTCTTGATAGAAAAAGCGTTTGAATCAATAAAAAATGGAGAAAATTTTGAATATATATGCTCCTCTGTAAAAGATCAAGTTAAGAAAATGCTATCCAGATTTATACTGGATGACTTAGATTATATGGTAAAAGGGGGAAGACTGAATAAGGCAGAAGCCCTGGCAGGATCCATTCTTCACATCAGACCGATTGTCTCCTTTACAAATGGAAAAACAAAGGTTGAAGGCATCTCAAGATCGTGGAAAAAAGCTAAAGCAAAACTATTGCATTACGCCAAAAAAATAAATAATGATACTGGCATAAATAAGATTGGAGTTCACTGCGGAGCAAATCTAGAGGAAGGTAAAGAGTTTAAGCAAGAAATTGAAAAAATTTTAAAAATACCCACAGCACTACTGCAAGTAGGGAGCATCCTTGGAACGTATGGAGGACCAAAATGGCTAGGGTTAGGCATAGAAACCAAATAGTATGGAGGGGAAAAAGCAAGCAGAAACAATTGTAAACATACTGAAACAAGAGCTCCAAAAATTCGAAAGCCCTGCTATAACTATTCTTGCAAAAGAAAAAAGAAACCCTTTCAGAGTCCTTATTTCAACGATACTCAGTCTGCGTACCAAAGATAAAACGACTATCAGCGCAAGCAAAAACCTTTTTGCTGTAGCAGATTCTCCAAAAAAAATATTAAAGTTTACTAAAAAAGAAATTGAAAAACTTATCTATCCTGTAGGTTTTTATCACAGAAAAGCAGAACAAATCTTAAAAATATCCGAGATATTGATAGCAGACTACAATGGAAAAGTGCCAAATAAAATAAATGACCTTTTAGGACTTCCAGGTGTAGGTAGAAAAACAGCAAATCTTGTACTCAATGAAGGATTTGGCAAATTAGCTATCTGTGTAGATACGCATGTACATAGAATTTCAAATCGCTTAAATCTTGTGAAAACAAGCGGACCAGAAGAAACAGAATTCGCCTTACAAAAAATTCTACCAAAAAAACACTGGATAGTTTTTAATACACTTCTTGTCACTCTTGGTCAAAATATCTGCACCCCTGTATCACCAAAATGCTCCCTCTGTCCCATAGAAAAATATTGTCCAAGGGCAGGCGTCGATAAACATAGATAAAACCAATTAAATAGCAATTATCCAGCTCTTTGTGTAAAAAAAAATATCTGCTAAAATGATGTTCGCATGAAAAAAATTATATTAGTAGTGTTAATAACTGGAATAATATTTACTGGTTGTAGCAGCAACAAAACCCAGGTAAAGCTACTTGATAGCATAACTCACAAGGAAATCCAGGGTGCAGTTGCAATAAATGGAGAGAAACTACAAATACAAGATGGTACTGTTTCGCTGAAAAAAGGAACAATTAGTATAAGCAAAGACGGATATGCCACAAAAAATACAGAAATAACTCAGCCAGACTGCATAGTGTACCTTTCGCCCATTTCTTATCTTAAAGTAAATATAACTAGTCACAACGGCACTGGCATCGAAAATGCAACAGTACAAATTGGAGACAGAAAAGAAATCACAGATAAGGATGGAAATTGCATTATATCTCCTGTTGCGAAAGACAACCAAATTATTGAAATTAGCAAAAAATTCTTTGAAAGCAAAAAAATTCCAATAGACATCATACAAGGAGAAAATGACATTTCTATACAGCTCTTTACAAACAACAGCGCAATTCAAGAACATTTGAATTCCCTTGTATTTCCATATGATCAAGAAAATTTCTCTTTCACAATTAGCATAAGCGGAATAGCAGATCAACAAGAAATTGATTATCAGTTCATAGGAAAAGTGGTAAACTACGAAGTAAAAGAAATATGGGACAAAAATATTCACTACATATTCGATAATAATGAGCCGCTTATTATAAATCCGGTAGAAGATAAAGTAAAAGATCAGGAAAAAATAAGTGCATTAATATACGCAAGGGATGTAATACAACGAATATTAAATTTCAAAGATGAAATCAGTAATCTAAATGTGTCAGACATATCTGACAATAAGATTTTAATAAAAGAAAACAAAACTTTTGAAAGCAAAAATATTGAAGAAGAGATACTAATGCAAGCAACAAACGGAAAGATATATAGAATCACAATATCGCTTGCATCCAATAACATAGAAAATATGAATATAAATGTTCAGATCGATATAGAATAGGAGGGGATATGGGATTCACACATCTACATTTGCACACAGAATACAGCTTGCTAGACGGTCTAAATAGAATTCCGAAATTAGTACAAAGAATAAAAGAGTTAGGAATGGACTCTGTCGCCATCACTGATCACGGAAATATGTATGGTGCTATAGATTTCTATGAAACAATGAAAAAAAATGGAATAAAACCAATTATAGGCTGTGAAGTTTATATTGCTCCAAACGGAAGGTTAAAAAAAGAAAAAAGAAGCGCAAAGAGATATCACCTTGTTCTGCTTGCAAAGAACAATACAGGCTACGAAAATCTCATCAAAATCGTATCCATAGGATTTTTAGAAGGTTTCTATTACAAACCAAGAGTAGACTACGAAATATTAAAAAAATACCACGAAGGCATTATTGGGCTAAGTGCTTGTTTGCAAGGAGAAATACCATCATCAGCACTTAAGGAAGGAAAAGAAACAGCGCGTAAGGCACTACATAAATACATAGATATATTTGAAAAAGAAAATTTCTTCCTCGAAATACAGAATCACAACTTGCTCGAAGAGAAAGAAGCAATTCGGATTATAGCAGAGCTCTCGAAAGAAGAAAACATACCGCTCGTAGCAACAAATGATGCACATTATCTGAGAAAGGAAGATGCAAAAGCACATGATATAGTGCTCTGTGTTCAAACGCTTGCTAAAGTAGAAGACCCGGATAGAATGCGTTTTCAAACAGAAGAATTCTACATAAAATCTGAAGATGAGATGAGAAAAATCTTTAAAGAATTCCCTGAAGCAATTGACAACACCGAGAAAATAAAAGAGATGTGCAATGTAAATTTTGACTTTAACACCTACCACCTACCTCGGTTCACTCCCAATGGCGAAGAGTGGAATAAACAAAAAAATATAGACTTTCTAAAAAAACTTACAATGGAAGGCCTGAAAAAAATGTACCCAATTGAACAATTTACTGATGTGCAAAAGCGTGCAGAATACGAACTTGACGTCATTAATAAAATGGGTTTTACAGATTATTTTCTCATTGTCCAAGATTTTATAAGCTGGGCAAAAAAGCGTAACATCCCGGTAGGCCCTGGAAGAGGTTCTGCTGCAGGAAGTATAGTATCATACGCTCTTAACATCACAGAAATAGATCCATTAAAATATGATCTTTTATTTGAACGCTTTTTAAACCCGGAAAGAGTATCCATGCCTGATATTGATATAGATTTCGGAGATAAAAAAAGGGATGAAGTAATAGAATATGTAAAAAATAAATACGGCAAAGATCATGTAGCTCAAGTAGCAACATTTGGCAGAATGGAAGCAAGAGCAGTTATAAGGGATGTCGGAAGGGCACTAAACTTCCCATATGGAGAAATAGACAAAATTGCAAAACTCGTCCCTTTTGGCGCTTCTCTAGAAAATGCTATCGAAACAGTATCTGAACTCAAAGAAAAATCAAACAGTGAACAATACAAAGAACTCTTTCAAATAGCTCTAACTCTTGAAGGAAATGTTAGAAATTTTTCTACCCACGCTGCCGGCATTGTTATTGGAGACAAACCCTTAATAGAATATATACCGCTACAATTAGATAAAAATAATGCCATAATTGCCCAATTTGATAAGGATATTATAGAGCATATCGGTTTATTAAAAATGGATTTTCTTGGTCTACGAAACCTTACCATAATGCAAGACACAATAGGAATGCTCCAAAAAAACGGTATAGATATCGACTTAAAGGAAATTCCCATAGATGATAAAAAAACATTTGATATGCTAAAAAAAGGCGATTCTATCGGGGTATTCCAATTAGAAAGCAGCGGCATGAGAAAAGTATTAAAAGGCGTACAACCAGAAAGCATAGATGATCTTACGGCAGTAGTAGCTCTGTACAGACCGGGAGCAATAAGAGCCGGCGGAATAAAAGAATATATTGAAAGAAAAAATGGTAAAAAGAAAATAACCTATCCTCATCCAACATTAGAGCAAATTTTAAAACCAACCTACGGGATCATTATATATCAAGAACAGATAATGCAGATTGCAAATGTACTTGCCGGATATACAATGTCTGAAGCGGATATCCTGAGAAAAGCAATAGGAAAAAAGAAGCCAGAAATATTAAAAAAACAAAGAAACATATTTATAGAAAAAGCTGTAAAGCAAGGAGTAGACAGGACTGTTGCAACAAAAGTATTTGATTTGATAGAATTCTTTGCAGGATATGGATTCAATAAATCCCATGCAGTGTCTTATGCAACAATCGCATATCAAAATGCATACCTTAAAGCACACTATCCAAAAGAATATTTTACTGCTCTCCTGAATGCTTACATAGGCAATGAAGACAAAACAAGCGAAATAATATATGAGATAAAAAATAAAGGAATAGACATACTTCCTCCTGATGTAAATAAATCGGATGTCTATTACAACATAGAAGGTGATTCCATCAGATTTGGCATGTTTGCTATTAAAAGTATAGGTGAAAAAATTCTTGAAAAAATAATTGAAGAAAGAAAACTGTTAGGAGAATTCAAATCGCTTAACAGTTTTCTGAAAAGAGGTAGCTTGCTTAAGATAAACAAGAAAGTTATAGAAAATCTTATAAAAGCTGGGTGTTTCGATTCCTTTGGCAGAGATAGAAAAGAACTTTTAGGCGAATATGGAGGAAACGCAAAAGAAGAAACCATTTCTCTTTTTGGAGGAACAACACCTACAATCACAAGTAAACGTTCATCGCTAATGGATACCTTAAACTATGAAAAAGAAGCATTTGGCTTTTATATTTCTGGTAATCCAATAAACACATATTTGCCCCTTTTAGAAGAACGGGAAATTCCCACTGTATCTTCCCTTTTAAACAAGGAAACTGAAAGCAAAGTAATTGTTGCAGGCATTAAAGACAAAGTCAAAAGAAGTAAAACAAGAAATGGCAATCATATATATAAATTCAAAATGGAAGATGCCAATGTAAAAATAGAAACACTTGTCTTTCCCCATCACTATGAGAATTTTAAGCCCTATATAGATAAAGAAGGAGTAATTGTAATAGAAGGAACGATTAGAAAAGAAGAAGACAATATAATATTATTTGCAGAAAAAGTGGTAAACTTCTTTACAGAAAAAGACATCAAGAAAAAAGATGAATATAAATCATTACACCTCTATATAAAAGTGGGAGCTGAATTAACAAAAAAACTTGAGGAGTTAAAAAAGGAAATAAAACTGCATAAAGGGGGCAATCCAGTAATTATACACTTCTTAAAGGATGAAAAAGACATAAAAATTGCACTTTCGTCAAAATATTTCGTAAAAAATTCGAAACAATTCCAAAGAAAGGTTGAAAAACTCTTCGGGGAAGGCACATTAAAAATTAAGGATTGGAGACAATAAAAAACCAAAAAATAGCTTGTAATGGCACTTTTTTAGAAAAAAAAGCTAAAAAATGTAGTAAAAAAGGCATTTCCCCTCTTGACAAGCAAAAAAAACTAGTTAAAATCAGGGTAAGATGCCTTAAAAAGGCAAATCCTTAAGGAAGGAGGGGAATTTATGAACAAACCAGAACTTATTAACGCGATTGTAAAGAAAACTGGTCTTAAGAAAAAATCTGCAGCAATGATGCTTGATTCCTTTGCAGAGGTCGTAACAACCACTCTCAAAAAGGGAGACAAAGTTGCATTGATCGGATTCGGCACATTTGGAGCAAGAAAGAGATCAGCAAGAAATGGCGTAAACCCAAGGACAAGAAAGAAAATCAAAATTGCTGCAAAAACAGTACCTTTCTTTAAACCAGGGAAGAAGCTAAAAGACGCAGTAGCAAAAAAGAAGTAGAGAAACAAAAAAACAGGGGGTTTGCATAATTGCTTAACATTCTCCCTGCTTTTTTTGTTTATTTTTCAAAAATTATTGTACTCATCGCAATTTATTAAAATTAAATTCTTAAAAATTATTTCAACTTTTATTCACAGAACTTGATTTTTTTTAGTGTACAACTAAAATTCTAAAAACTCGATTTAAGGGAGGGGGGAATGACAAAGGAAAAAATTCTTAAAGAAATTTATAATAAACAGATTAATGCAATATGGCTTCAGTTTGTAGATATTTTAGGATTTCCAAAACTTATAGAAATCAGCTCAAAAAAACTTGAAAAAGTAATAGACAACGGAATTGCCTTTGATGGATCAGCAATTGAAGGATTTGTAAGAATAGAAGAATCTGATATGATGCTACATCCCGACCTCGATACATTCACTATATTGCCATGGACGTTAGACCAACCAATAAAAATAGCGCGTTTAATTTGCAATGTATATGGACATGACGGGAAACCATTCAGCGGTTCTCCACGCTATATGTTAAAAAAAGTAATGGGGGAAGCAAAAAAATTGGGCTTTTATATGAATAATGGTACTGAAGAAGAATTTTTCTTATTCAAACTCACGGAAGATAAAAGTCCCTCAACAAAACTGGTAAGTGACGGAAGCTACTTTGAAATGCTTCCAGAAGATATTGGCGAAAAAACCCGTATAGAAATAGCAGTTACCCTTGAAAAAATGGGGTTTGAAATAGAAGCTTCGCATCATGAAGTAGCTCCTTCACAACATGAAATAGATTTTAAATACGCTGATGCATTGACAACGGCAGATAGAGCAATCACCTTTAAAATCGTCGCGAAAACCATTGCTTTGCAAAATGGATTATACGCAACATTTTTACCAAAACCTATCTTTGGGATAAACGGATCTGGAATGCATACTCATATTTCTCTCTTCACAAAGAACGGTAAAAATATTTTTTATGCCCCGGGTAAACAATTCGGCCTTTCCAACACAGCATTATATTTCTTAGGAGGGCTTTTAAAACATGCGAAGGCAATCACTGCAATAACAAATCCAATCGTAAATTCCTACAAGAGACTTGTGCCTGGATACGAAGCCCCTGTGTATATGTGCTGGGCTGAAAAAAACAGAAGTGCTTTAATTAGAGTACCTTTAGGTGAATTTGAAGAAAAAAGAATCGAATATAGAAGTCCTGATCCAACAGCAAACCCATATCTTGCCCTTGCGGTAATTTTAAAAGCAGGATTAGACGGCATAAAAAACAAAATAACACCCCCAAAACCTGCAAATAACATCAATATATACGAACTCTCCGCTAAAGAAAAATCCGCTATGGACATTGATATCTTACCATCTACCTTAAGAGAAGCGATCCAGGAATTAAAGAAAGATAAGGTAATACTATCTGCTCTTGGCGATCATATAGCTAAGAAATACATAGAAGCCAAAGAAAAAGAGTGGGATGAGTATCGAATATATGTAACCGATTGGGAAATTAAAAATTCGTTACCCATTTATTAATTTTTATACATCCCCGTCAAAAAGTACTGGATTAAACCGCTATAACTAAGCATCTTTTATAAGAAGCTTCTTTTTGATATAATTTAAATAATGAAATTAAAAAATAGAAGAGAAGAAATATTAAAAAACTTAGTAACGGAATACATTAAAACGGGGCAGCCAGTAGGATCAACAAGAATAGCTGAAAAGTTTCGTGCCCCTATTTCTTCTGCCACTATAAGAAACGAAATGATAGAGCTTGAGAAGTTGGGATATATATATCAGCCTCATATTTCTGCAGGCAGAATTCCAACAAGCAAAGGATATCGCTTTTTTATTGAAACTTTTTTAAAAGAAAAGAAAGAGAAAGCCACAAAAAAAATAGAAATTTCCATTTCTGGAAAAACAAAAGATCTTAATTCCGTATTAGAAAAAGTATCGAAATTTATGTCCCAAAGCACAAAAGAAATTGCCCTCGTGCTATCCCCTGAAACAGAAGACGAACACATTAAATATATACATTTTTTTGCAATAAATAACCAAAATGTATACACCGTGCTTGTCGCTGACACCTATACTTCAGAAGCAGCTCCTATTGTCAAAACAAAAACAACCACGAACGAATTGATCTTAATAGAACATTTTATCAATGACAAGCTTTCTAGCTTATCCCTTAAGCAAGCATCACGTTTGTTAAGGAAAACAAAATTCTTTTCAGAAGAATTCAGACAAGAAAACGAAATCATAAAAGCTTTCTACCAATTCCTAGAAAAAGAAATAAGAAAAAATGCAACAAGAGAAATTTATATAAAAGGCATTGCCAACCTTCTTTCTGCAAGAATTACACTAGCAGAAAAAAAGGTAGAGCTTCTTCTGAAAATGCTTGAAGAAAAAAGATTAATAGAAAATATTATTGAGGATGTTCCATTAAAAGATAATCTTGGTTACCTCATCGGGAAGGAAAACAAGTTACCCCAATTATGGGATTGCAGCCTTATTACAGTAAAATACACAATAAAAGAAATGGAGGGTATGCTTGCTTTGATTGGTCCTACTCGAATGGATTACATAAAAGGTATCTATGTGTTAGAACAAATAGCTGACAACCTGGAAGAGTTTGCCAACAAAATTATGCCATAATGCGCGTAGCAATATACACCTTGGGTTGTAAAACAAATCAGTATGAAACAGAGCTAATTAGAGAATCATTCGAAGGCCATGGCGATACAGTTGTTCCATTCCATAACAAGGCAGATTTATATATTATTAATTCCTGTGTAGTAACAGGCAAAGCAGAGGCAGAAACAAGAAAAGCGGTACACCACGCAAAAAGAACAAATCCAAATGCAAAAATCATCATAACAAGTTGTTTTGCAAGACTTCGTCCAGATTTTAAAGAAAACGATGTTTCTCTGTATACAGGAGAACGCAAAAAGATAGCTGATTTCTACTACAACAATACTTACTCGGCAGTATCACTTCAAGAAGAATCAATAAAAAAATTTTCAGGACATACACGAGCCACAGTCAAAATAGAAGAAGGATGCAATAACTTTTGTACATATTGCATTGTACCATTTGTAAGGGGCAGTAAGATAAAAAGCAAAACAAGAGAAATCGTGGTCAAAGAAGTACAAGAACTTTCAAAAGCAGGATACAAAGAAATTGTACTTTCTGGCACTGAAATCGGCAAATATGGAGAAGATATAGGAACATCTCTAACTTCACTTCTAAAAACATTAAAAACGATCGAGGGAATTGAAAGAATAAGAATTAGTTCCATATATCCTACAGCCATAACAGATGATCTTATAAAGGAATTAAGTTCGCCTGTAACACCTCACCTTCACATTTCCCTTCAATCCGGAGACAACGAAGTACTAAAAAGAATGAACAGAAATTACACAACAGAAGAATGCCTAAACATTATAGAGAAGCTAAGAAAAAAAGATCCAAACTTTTCTATCACTACCGACATTATCGTGGGCTTCCCGGGAGAAACAGACAATGCATTTTTAAATTCAGTATCAATTGTAGGGAAAGCACATTTTTCTAAAGTGCATATATTCAGATACTCAAAAAGACCTTTTACCCCTGCTTATTTTATGAAAGAAACTGTCTCAGAATCACTAAAAAAAACGCGCGTAGAAAGACTACTACATGCAGTAAACATAGAAAGAACCGCATTAAAAAATAGATTTCTAAACAAAACAGTTAAAGTACTTGTCGAAGAAAAAGATGGAATGTATTACACTGGATTTACTCCTTACTATCTTAAAACAAAATTTACAGGTACAAATATAGAATTAGGAAGCATTGTTCCCGTTTTAGTTGAAAAAGTAGATGCCAATTACCTCTACGGGAGAAGCTTATAGATAAACTTTTTTATGTTTTAAGGCATCTTACGGGACTTGTTCTATCATCTGTTCAATGCATTTTTCTCGTGCTCTTTTTCCGCGTAATTTAACAAGAAACTTTAAAGCGACAGGAAAAATTTTTACTTTCTTCATAAAATATTCATTTGACACTCTGATAAAACACATACATTACTTCACTTATAGCTTTAATAATTCTCATGCTAAATCAATCAAAAATATTGACACAATTAATTGATTCTATACAATAAACACATGATTAAAAAAGAGCAACTTGCTAATTCCAGATATCAACTATTACTTTATACGTTAGAGCACTTTACTGTAGATTGGTACTCGGAGATGTTAAAACCACTACTTCCCCTGATAATGATGCAATTTGCGCTCTCTCAAGGCAAAGTTGCAATGATCCCATCAATCCTTGGTGTTATTGTTGCATTCACGCAGCCCTTAGGCGCATTGCTTGGAGTACGCTTTGAAGAAAAGCGAATGCAAATAATAAGTATTCTTCTTGCATCGATATTTACACCCCTCATAGGAATCGCAAAAACCGTTCCAATGCTCTTTGTATTCCTGGCCATTGGGAAGATTGGAAACTCATTTTTCCATCCCAATGGAGCTTCTTCAGTAGGAAAAATTGCTTTTAAGCGTAGTCACACGGCAATGTCACTATTTTCCATGGGCGGAGCATTAGGGGCAGCAGCTGCACCCATAATGACAATATGGTATGTTAAAAAATACGGACTTTATTCAATGCCAGCTCTTGCCGGTTTTGGTATAATTATTGCTCTTATCGCACTTCTGTTTATCAAAAAAGCAAAAGAGAGTCCAACCGGTATACCTCAAGCAAAAAACCTGGGTCTAATAGAATCTCTAACCGTTCCGGGAGTAAAAAATCTTGTACTGGTAATAACGCTACGAACCATCACTATTGCGGGCATCTCAACGATGATACCATTATATGTGCGACAGCTTGGATATGATATTATATGGGGAAGCTATTTTCTCACGACAGCAGCATTCTGCGGTATATTTGGCAATTATATAGGAGCCGTATTTGCAGATAGAACCAGTCCTAAGTTAATAAATATACTTTCAACAGCTATTGCGCCAATACCTGGCATAATAATGCTTTTAACAGATAACATCTATGCAATGTTTGTGCTGTACTCAACCATGGCATTTGTTCTTTTTTTTACAATGGGGACAAATATATCTTACATGCAAGAACTTCTTCCTAATCGAAGGAATATAGCTTCCAGCTTAAGTATGGGAATATCGTGGGGAAGTGCAAGTCTAATTCTTATAGGATTAAGCTACCTAATCGATATTATAGGATTGCACACAGCAATGTTTATTTCCTTAGCCGCCTTACCTGTTGCTGCTATAGTATCTTTTAAATTGGTAGATACACACTAGAAGAAAAATTACTAGTTAACAAATATTCCTTCCCTTTCGTACTTTGCAATTAATTTTCCTTTTCTAAACACAAGTCTGCCAGGCCTTGTTCTTAATGCCTCCGACTCGTTCTTTGCGAAAATAATATTAAAATCGGCTGTATTCCCAACTTTTATCCCATAATCATCAAGTCTCATGATTTTTGCCGAGTTAAACGTTATCATATCATAAATAATTTTTGCGCTACTGGTAGAATTATATTGAGCTTGATAAGCCATAAGTAAACCATAATCAAGAGGATCTCCGGTACCATATAGATGAAAACCATCACATATTGTATCCTGTGCAGTTGCCACATTGACTCCTGCTTCTACAAGCTCTCTTACTCTTGTAAGACCTCTCGTTCTGGGTTCAGAGTCAATTCCCATGATAGCTAAAACTTGTGGATTAACACAAACATTAAAATCTGCAAGTTTCAACAATTCAATAACTTTCTTCGCATGAGCATCATCCTGATAAGCAAGAGAAGTGCAGTGTCCTCCAGTTACTCTCCCTTTGTAACCTTCTTTAATACTTTTCAGTGCAGAATATTCTAATGATTGTGCGCAAGGATCTTTGGTCTGGTCAATATGCATATCAATGTCTGCATCGTACTTTTTAGCAATATCAAAAACAAGGTCAACATGTTTTCGTGATTCATCCATCAACCATTCTGCTGCTGGCATACCACCAACAACATCTGCTCCCATATTCATGGCTTTATACATAAGCTCTTCTGTTCCTGGATCCCTAAATATTCCTTCCTGAGCAAATGCAACAAGCTGAACATCAGCAATATTCTTTGTTGCTTCTTTTGCTTTAAGGCAACCTTCAAGTGCCGTCAAACCTCCAATTGTATCAATGTCTATATGAGCTCTTATCTTTGTTACGCCAAATTTTACAGATTCTTTTATTGCTCTCTCTGCTCTTTCTTGCACGTCTTCTACGGTATAATTCCTCTTGATATCGTGCATTATTTTGATAGATTCCTCAAGAGTTTCCTCTTTACTGGATCTTCCGTAAGAAGCCGTATAGGCTTTATCAATATGAAGATGTGTGTCAACAAAAGTGGGAGTTACAAGATTTCCGCAGGCATCAAAAACTTTATCAGTATTGAGTTTTAATTCTTTTTCAATACTAACTATTTTCCCATCAGACACCAATATATCAACAATTTCCTCCCTATTTCTGAGCTTTGCATTTTTAATTAATAAATTTTCCACACAAATACCTCCTTAATAAAAGTTTTTAATTTTGATTTGAAAAAAAACATATTTTTATTATACTGATTTTATTAATTGTTCAAAAACTTTTTCAAAAGACTTTACTTTTTTAAAATAATTTAAAAAAGGAGGTGAAAAGCAGTTAATATTTTATTTTCAAAAACAAACAAACTTTTAAGGAGGATTGCATGAAAAAATTGACAGTACTACTTTTGGTTGTGCTAATTGGAATTTTAAGCTTTTCTGCAGGTTGCGCGCCAAAAGAAGAAGAGGTAGAAACACCTGAATTCAAATTAGCCGCGCTTTTCCCGGGCTCAATTCAGGATGCAGATTACAACGCTATCGGATACATAGCACTACAAGAAACTGGAAACATGTATGATATAAAAACAGCTTACTCTGAAAAAGTTGCAGTACCTGATGCAGAAAGAGTTTTAAAAGAGTATGCAAATGATGGATACAACATTATATGGGTACATGGAAACCAGTTTAACGGAGCAGCATTAAAGATAGGGGATGACTATCCGGATGTCACCTTTGTTATAGAAGTTGATGATGAGCCAGCAGAGAAGAAAGCTAACTTCTGGTATATAGACAGAAACTTTTACACCGGATTTTATATACTTGGTGCTTTAGCAGGTCTAAAAACAGAGACAGGAAATATTGGTTATCTTGGAGGACTTGCGCTTCCCTTCACTAATGGGGAAATCAATGCAGTAAAACAGGGAATTCGTGATGTAGATTCAGACGCTACACTTCAATACATCTTTGTTGGAGATTTCAATGATCCACTGAAAACAAGACAAGCAGCTGAAGGTCTCATATCGAAAAACATTGATGTTATATTAAGTTCTGTAAACCTTGGAAATTATGGACTCTTCAATGCCGTTAAAGAAGCAGGCAGGCCAGTCTATATAACTACAAAATATACCGACAAGGAGATTCAGGCTCCTGATAACTATCTCACATCAGACCTCTTTGATTTCGCTGTTCCTATAAAGGAAATTGTAGGCAAAATACTGGACGGAGAAAAAGGTGGCTTCATTAACTTAGATTATGGCAAAGGGAAAGCAAGATATGCTCAATTCCCCATCAGCAATGTATCAGAAGAAATCCAGGCAAGAATACAACAGATAGCAGATGATGTCGAAGCAGGTAAAATTGATATTGTAAAGAATCTCGCAGAGATTCTCCCATAAGGACTAATTAATTTATTTTTAAGGGCTCCCTTCCGGGAGCCCTTAAAAAATTAAAGGAAACGAAATGGAAAACAAAAACCTCGTTGAATTAAAAAATGTACGAAAAGTTTTTGGAAAAGTTATCGCACTGGATAATGTCACCTTTACGGCATCAAAAGGAGAAATCCATGGTCTTCTCGGAGAAAACGGCTCTGGAAAATCAACCCTAATGAATATTTTATACGGCCTTTATTCTCCCGATAAAGGGGAAATTTACATAGATGGTAAAAAAGTTCGAATTAGCTCTCCCTTTGATTCCATAAAGCTTGGGATAGGAATGGTTCATCAAATTTCTACATTGGTTCCAGAATTTACTGCAGTTGAAAATATCATCCTCGGTACGCCAGAAGACAAATTTAAACTACCAATTAAAGAAGAGGGAAGAAAAGTTAAAAAAATAATGGAAGAACTTGGATTAACTTTTCCTCTTGATGTAAAAACTAAAGAACTCCCAGCGGGAGTAAAACAAAAAATAGAAATTATAAGGGCATTGCACAAAGGGGCAAAACTTCTTATTTTAGATGAACCGACAACGTCTCTTGTGGAAAGTGAATTTCGGCAATTACTTAAATCCCTAAGAGCCCTTGTAAAAAAAGGAGTAACGGTAATCTTTATAACGCATAAAATAAAAGAAATAATGGAATCTTGCGACTCAGTTACTGTGCTTAGGAGAGGAAAGGTCCAAGATACACTAGACAAAGGACAAATGACTAAAGAAAAACTGGTAAAACTTATGTTTATGGAAAAAGATATCAAAGTTACAGAAAGTGCACTACCTAAAGTAGAATTACCTACCATTAAAAGAAGTAAAAAGCCCGTATGTGTAGTAAAAAACATTGAAGTAAAAGGTAAAGAAAAAAGTAAAGGATTAAAGAACATCTCGTTTGATGTCTATGGAGGAGAAATATTTGGTGTTGCCTCTGTCTCTGGAAATGGAGAAAAAGAGCTTGCTAGCGTTATGATAAATCCGTCCCTCCTAAGCAATGGAGATATTCTTGTAAACGGTGAAAGTATCAAACACTTATCAACACTTTCTGTTTTTAATAAAGGAGTGGCTTATACTCCGGAAGATAGAATCAAAGAAGGAATTCTCAATGACGGGAGTATAAAAGAAAATGTACTTCTTGGCCATCATACAGAAAAAAGATTTCTTAAAAAAAATCTTTTTATCAATTGGGACGAAGCAGCAAAAGCAGCAAAGAAAACAATTAAAGATTACAATGTAGCTACGCCTAGCGAAGAGCTTGCAATCAGGCGCTTATCTGGTGGTAATATTCAAAAGGTAATTATGGGAAGAGCATTTGTTAGTCCAACTGATTTACTCATAACACATAATCCTACTTCCGGACTTGATGTTTTAACAGTGGAATTTATATTCAACAAGCTTGTTGAAACCAGAAATAATGGCGGAGCCGTTCTATGTATAAATGAAGATCTAGATGAATTAATGATAATAAGCGATAGAATAGCTGTTCTGCATAATGGAGAGCTTAAGGGCATTTTTCAAAGAAGTGAATTTGATAAATATAAAATTGGCCTGTTAATGATAGGGAGTTAGGTATACAAAAAATGAAAAAGAAAAACATAATTCAAAAAGATCTCGGAACAAAACTCCTGAGGAGCTTGTTTGTCTATGGGTTAGCACTTCTTATTGCTTTTGGCCTTATCTCCATCATTATCGCTCTCCTTGGCTTTAGTGTTCCAGAAGCCTTAAAAACTCTCGTAACTACATCTTTTAAATCTGCTTTCGGATTCCAGGAGACAATAAAAAAGACAATTCCCCTCATTTTTACAACTTATGCTTTTACGATACCTTTTATGATTAAGTTCTTTAATATAGGCGCCTGGGGACAGATGCTTTTCGGAGGAACTGCTGTCGCGGCAGTCGGATTATTAATAGGAAACTTTGGCCTGCCATCCTTCATAATGATTCCTCTGTTGGTAGTTGTTGGAATTTTAGCAGGAGGCTTATGGGGATGGTTCGCAGGTTTTTTAAAAGCTAAATACGATATAAATCCGATTATTTCAACTATTATGCTTAATTTCGTCGCAGTCCTATTCGTAAATTTTATTGCCACCTCTCCAACATTTAAAGACCCGCTGGAAGGGCATCCCATTACAAGACCACTGCCCAGTTCTGCAATACTTAGCTTTTTTCATGGGATACCCTATTCTATCATCTTTGCCGTACTCGCAATAATTTTCGTATATATACTGCTAAAAAAGACAAAGCTTGGATATGAAATTACCTCAGTGGGATATAATTTACATTCATCGCAAACTTATGGAATAAACTTTCAAAAAACAATTATGCTCACCTTCCTTCTAGGAGGAGCCCTTGCAGGACTAGGGGGAGCACTTGAAGTGATGAATATTCATGGAAAACTTATAGAAGGCTTTGCTAAAACAAGTGGAGCTCAGTTTGGAGTATTCGGAATTTTAACCAGCTTAGTAGTCGCAGGGAGCCCAACAGGTGTTCCAATAGCAGCCTTCTTTATGGCAGTGCTTTTAGTTGGCGCTGACGCGCTTCAAAGAACTATGCAAATCCCAGTAGAAATGGTATTTCTTAGCCAGGCATTAATTGTCTTGTTAATTGTTATTATAAGAAAAAAATTTGAACCAAACGGAGGCAAATAATGACATTTATAACCTCTTTTATATCTCAAACAATGGTATATGCAACGGTTTACACGCTGACAAGCCTTGGAATTATAATTGGAGGAAGGACAGGAATCTTTAATGTTTCTGCTGAAGGTATTCTACTTGCTTCAGCATCTGGGGGATTTTTAACTGCTTATCTTACAGGCAGTTGGCTAGTGGGATTTATTGCAGGAGCTCTTATAGGTGCAGCATTTGGTTTTATACTGGCGTTTGTTCACGAAACCTTTAAGGTTAATCAATTTATACTTGGTATAATTCTTGTCATCTTTGGTTCCGGGCTTTCTGACTTATTGTATAAAATTGTTGTTGGAGTAAGATTGTCTGCTCCTCAAGCTCCATCTGTTCCGGGTGTAACTATACCCTTCTTTTCTAAAATTCCTATTATTTCAGGCATTCTAAACCAGGATATTATCGTTTACTTTATGTATTTTGCCGTTATTATTTCATATTGGTTTTATTATAAAACCAAAGTTGGTCTTGAAACAAGGGCAATTGGAGAAAATCCAAAAGCAGCTGATGTTGTCGGAGTAAACGTAAAAAGAAGAAGATACCTTGCAACAATTATTGGCTCAGCTTTAATAGGTGTTGCGGGAGCATATCTTCCAATCGCAATAACGGGTACATACTCTCCTGATATTTCGGCAGGTAGAGGATTTATGGCAATAGGAATTGCAATATTTGCAAGCTGGAAACCACAGAGAGCAATATTAGGGGGATTTTTATTCGCAGGTATTGAAGTTATAGCATTCCAATTAGAATTAATATCCGCTAATATTCCTTATCAATTCTTTCTTATGCTTCCGTTTATTTCGGTTCTCGTTATCATGATGATATTTAAAAAACAGATAGAATTTCCTGCATCTGTTGGAAGCCCTTACAGCAGAGAATAACTTTTTGTACCACGGTGTAATTACAAAAAGGCTCTCCATCAAGCTTTTTATCCAAGTTCAAATAAGGTAGCCCTTTTCATGCATTCATCAAAATCTAACTTTAAAAGATAGTTTAATTTTTATTTTTATATTTTTATCTTTCTCGGCCATGCCTCCCTCATCGCAACGGACCAGACCTTATTAATATAGTTTAAAACAAAGTAGTTCTGCATAAGATGCAGCCAAAAAGCCCCTCTCTCTGTCAAAGAAAATTGATTTGGCTCTTCTACACATAGGCCCATCACTCTAAATAACCATAAGAGACGATAAGCTTTCTTATCTTTTCTGCTAAACAGTTCAAAAAATTGTTTTTTGGGAATATATGTATCATATAATCGCCAGTACAACCAATAATATCTTGATAATTTCTTACCTACGTCCATCTTCAATGCTACTGGTAATTTCCCACTGGAAAGTGTTCTTGTGTATTCTTCAATGGAAAATGTATTGAAGTAAAAGGCACTTGAAACAAACGAACCAGCCCCGGCACCAAGACCAATATAACACCCTCTTGTAACTGAAGAATAACGTCGTGGGGCATTACCTTTTTTAAAACCCCAGACAGATACACGCTGAAAGCCACTATCAAGACAGAACTGATGTATTGCCCTGTACATCTTCCTTCTCGCAAATATGCCAGGCATTTTAATTCTTTTTAATTTTAAATATTTCCCTGCAGTAGAATATGGGAAAGTAAATAAAGGATAAAGAGTAACCTGGTCCACACCTAAACTAAATGATTTTTTAAGATCATTAATCACATCGCTAATGTTTTGCCCAGGTAAGGCAAACATCAAATCGAAGTTAACTGATTCAAAATGAGATGAGAGAGCAAGTGTTGCCGCTTGAGGCAAGATGTTTGCTTTGTAGCTTCTCCCAAGAAAAGTAAGACACTTATCATTAAAACTCTGCACTCCGAGACTCAAAAGAGTTACGCCACACCTTTTTAATTTATTTATTACCTCTTCATTTATATCGTCTGGATTAGTTTCGATAGCAATATCACCTGTCAAAATAAAGCATTCTTTTATCTTTTTTAAGATCATTGCCAGCTCATCAATGAGGTTTGTCGGAGTACCACCTCCTATGTATATGGAAGATATTTCAATTTTTCCCAACCGCTTATAATACTGTTCAATTTCGTTAAGCAGAGCATTTACATACGGTTTTATCAATTTTTTATCGTATTTTACTTTATTATAAGGACAGTACGGACACATATTTTTGCAAAACGGAATATGGATATACAAATCGATTTTGTCTATCCTGGGAAGGTCAATGCTATCTATGTGTTTGAATACAAATTCTTGCTCTGCTCCAAGCAAATACCGACGAACTCGTCCTGTTATAATTTCTGTTAGCATATCGAAATTTTTATCCCCTCCCTAAATCTATTTCACTGCCAATAATATATTTCTGTGTTCCATTATAAAACAAAACGGCAATAGAAAAACTACTACCTGTGCTGATTGAAAAAATCATCTATAAGACTAAAATGATTAAGATAGCAAAAAATCTCAATATGCTTAAAATGTGGAGGGCAAAATGAAATACAACTTTGACAAAGTCATTAATAGAAAACACACCGGTTCCTGGAAATGGGACACCACAGAACTTATATTTGGAAGTGATGATGTCCTTCCCATGTGGGTTGCAGACATGGATTTCCCTGTTGCAAAACCAATTATCGATGCATTAAAAAAAAGAATTGATCACGGGGTTTTTGGCTACACAATGCCCTGGGATTCGCTCATAAATGCAGTTGTCGATCGTGTACAACAAAAATACAATTGGAAGATAAAACCAGAGTGGATCGTATTTACTCCAGGTGTCATCCCCGCAGTATACGGCACAATTAAGGCCTTTACCCACCCGGGAGATGATGTAATACTCCAGGGTCCTGTTTACTACCCTTTTTGGAATGCAATAAGAGATAATGGATGCAATGTTTCAAATAATCAATTGAAACTCATCGATAATCATTATGAAATGGATTTTGAAAATCTTGAAAAAAAGTTTTCACCTCACCCTGAAATGATATCTTCACCACCTCGTACAAGATTGATGATACTCTGCAATCCTCACAACCCTGTCGGGAGAGTGTGGAGCAAAAAAGAGCTAAAAAAAGCAGGAGAAATTGCCTTGAAACACAATGCCATTGTAATCTCTGATGAAATACATTGCGAACTGCTGCTTACAAATTCGGTACACACTCCATTTGCAACAATTTCAAAAGAATTTGAGCAACATTCTATTACCTGTATGGCCCCCAGCAAAACATTTAATATGGCAGGACTTGAAGCATCATCCATTATCATACCGAATGAGGATCTACGCAATAAATTCAACATCGCAAAAGAAGGAACCACGCCAGATACAAATCTTTTAGGTCTTGTAGCTCTTGAAGCAGCATATCGATATGGCGACGAGTGGCTTTCTCAATTGCTTGATTACTTAAGGAAGAACCTGGAATTTCTTATGAAATACTTTGAAGAAAAAATTTCACAGGTCAAAGTAATAAAGCCTGAAGGAACATACCTTGTATGGCTGGATTTTCGAAAATTAGGTATGGACAATGAGAAACTCAGTACATTCTTGAGACAAAAAGCCAAAGTTGGACTCGACGATGGATACCTATTTGGCCCAAGCGGTTCAGGGTTTGAGAGAATTAATATTGCCTGTCCCAGAAGTATATTAAAAGAAGGACTAAAAAGAATAGAAAAAGCTGTAAATAGCTTATAGATTTATTTACCCAAGTTCTTTAGCGATAGTTGTTAACCACTCTATAATTTTTATTTTTTGAGGACATTTTTCCTCGCACTGCCCACACTGAATACACGATGCAGCACTGCTTCCTTTGTCTCTCATTAAAGCAAACCATTGCTTAACGCGAGACATTTGATCGTACATCTTTCCTGTATTGTAAATCATAAAATTGTGGGGGATATTCACGCCGTTTGGGCAGGGCATACAATATTTACAATCAGTGCACGAAATCGGCTGAATCTCCCGATATTTATCGCGAACGCGTGTAACTATATCCAATTCTTCTTGCGTAAATACATCAGCCCTTGCCAGGTCAGCACTTTCAACGTTTTCTTCCACCTGCTGCATATTGCTCATGCCACTGAGAACGATAGATACTTCGGGTTTATTCCACACCCATTGAAGTGCCCATTCTGCTGGAGTTCTTTTGTGTATTGCCTCATCCCAGATGCTATTAATTATTTCAGGAGGATTTGCAAGATTCCCTCCAAGGATAGGCTCCATAACAATTATCCCTAATCCCTTTGAGTATGCGTAATGCAATCCTCTGGTGCCAGCCTGAAACTCCTCGTCCATATAATTATACTGCACTTGACAAAACTCCCACCTATCATAATCATCTATGATTTTTATAAAAACATCGTAAGAATCATGAAAAGAAAAGCCAATATGCCTAATTCTCCCTTTTGCTTTTTCTATCTCGATCCACTTAATAACATCTAAATTAACAATCTTTTCCCACCGTTCTTCATTAAGTGTATGTAGCAAGTAAAAATCAATATGATCCGTCTCAAGTCTCTCAAGCTGTTCATTGAAAAAACGGTCAAAATCTTCATAACTATTCACAAGCCAGACAGGCATTTTTGTAGCAAGATTTACGCGATCTCTGTAACCATCTTTTAAAGCTCTGCCTACAAAACTTTCGCCTTTACCTTCGTGGTATGGATATGCTGTATCAATATAATTAACTCCGTTATTTATGGCATACCGCAACATCTCAGTTGCCTGAGGTTCATCTATCATCTGTGAACTGTCGTCTCCTACCGTTGGGAAACGCATACAGCCGAAACCAAGAATTGATACTTTTACGCCTGTCCTACCAAATCTACGAAATTGCATTTTATTCTCCATCCTTTTTTTTTAAAATTCATTTCTATGGGTCATACTTTAAGCAAAGCTGCTTTGTTAACAGCTAAACGCCATACAACAACCCATAATCCTTAAAGAACTTTTATTGTCAGAAGTTAGATAGTACTAAGATCATCTTTGATATTATCAAGTGTTGTCTTTGCATCTGGTGCCGATTCAAAAAATTTATTCAACGTTTTGCAGGGATATTCATTGCAATAAGCACAATTAACAAGGTGGCGCTCCTTACAGCATTTCCGAATTTCACACTCCATGCAATAGTTGAAATGTCGCCCACTTTCCGACATACACCCATCACAGTTAATGTATTCGGGTTTGATCTCTTTCTTAAATTCCTCAGACCACTGCTTGGCAACTTCAATCCTTTTATTGTCGTCATCTGCCTGAGTTGCCTGAAATGCCGGGCATTCACTGCAGATGATTCCGCAATAACCAATTTGTTTAGCCATTTTCTCCCTCCTTAAGAAAGTTTTTATACTCCATTATAATGATACCAATATATTCGCTTTATCAAAATAGAAAATAATTAAGTTACGCCAGGTACGCAAAGTGATCGTTTTGAAAAGAACACTCAACTGTATATTATATATTCAATATTCAAAGTTGCTGAACAAAAATATGAGCACAACCAAGTATGCTTTATTGTATGTCATAGAACCTACTTTAAGTCTGAGAAGCTTGAAAACTATAAACAATCGAAGATTCTACCGGATAATATCCTATTTTTCTGTAAATGCTGTTAGATGTAGGATTTGAAAGATCTGTATAAAGGCTGCAGAATTTGTAACCCTCGCTGAGCAATAACTTACTCAATGAAGCAACACAAGATGTGGCATATCCTTTATTTTGAAACTGTAGAGGCGTATAAACAGCACTTATAACAATTCCGTTTTTCGTAGGCCTGTCCTTCAAAGCTATAGATATGGGAATCTTGTCTTCCCATAAAAATACACAAGATTCTTTAATGGCAAATTCTGCCTTTCTTCGTGCTTCAGTAAGACTCACTGTTTCCAGTGTAACCTTAGAGAATTCGAATATCCAGTTTCCCACAAGGTCAATATCTTTTTGCGCCGCAAGGATTAACCTTCCGGAACTAAGCTCAATTTCATTTACTTCATCCAGTCTGTATATCATCTGTTCCATTTTAATAATCGGTATATGGCCTGTTGCCTGAGCCCATGAAAATGCAAATTTTGTTGCCATCTCGCGTAGGCCAATAACCCCGGGAATCAAAATCTCTTCTTTCCGAAGGAACAAAATAGACTGATCTATTGCCGCATCTAGATTATTCCCCTCCCCGTAAATAATCATATTGTGAGGTGGAGTCATTAACATTACAAATATGATGTCTTGCCCGTGCTTAACCAAGGCAAAGAATGGTTCAGATTTTTGCTCAGTCAATTTTGATTCTTTTTTAAGTCTAAAGAGAATTCCTAATGGTAAGTTGTTGACTGCTTCATTTCTTTCAAGAAAAGTTTCAACATTTTGAATAAATTCTCTTACATCGTAATATCGTTGAACATGCATTTATTACCCCCTAAGGTGCTCAACATATATCTGTCTTAAAAAGTCTAGTAAAACATCATTCCAATGTAAAGATATATTTGAGCATATCCTGCACACTTGCAGTTTCATTCTTTCTTACAAAAATTTTCGTCTTTGTTCTACAATATTTTATTATACAAACTATTTTTTATAGTGTCAACAAATATATAAGCCGCATAAAACAATTCTTTAATATAAACCTTATTTAAGTTATAAAATGCTTAAATGGCATCAAACATTAAGAAATTTTTTTGGATTTGGTGTTAACAAGATTATATAAAAACTGGGGCTTCTAAAATGTCACACTGGTGCCAGGCACCAGTGTGACACTCGATAAACATGCTTTATTAGCTAATTTGCCGTTAATCTGAAAAATTAGAAATCCATCTCAGACTTTCGGGGGGATTAGAGTTTAACATCTCTCGCCACTCTTCATCTGTCAGTCTATTTTCCATTGGATGCTTAAACTCGTAATAGCTCATTACCGGCCCTGCGCCAACGAGAATCCTGCCATCGGGAACTTTGTATGCAACAATGATTAACTTAACATAACCACTCCCTTCTTCCAGAACCTGCCCTGTGTTGCCATCTGTGTGGACATCTGCAATAATAGTTGTTTTCTTGGCTTTGTCATCAACATCCTGTATGACTCCGTTTAATTCCTCTCCAAAATTTTTGATGAACTCGTAATCTTCTTCGGTTAATTCTTTGTTCTCTAATTCCTTCGCAGATATATCTCTTAACCTTTCAAGTATCTTCTCCAGGCTTTCCAAGCGGTATTTTGCAAAATTGTCCAGAACATTCATATCGCTTAAACCTTTATTCGTCATCCGCGTCAAAGTTAATAACCTGTTATAAAATTCCGGTACCGGCTCGACATAGCCAACAACAGGCTTCTCAGATGGTGGAGGAACAATAGACTTTTCAAACATAGTATAGCTCTGCTTTGCATAAAGAATAGTATCATGCCGCAACTCTGCCCATGAAGATAGGCAGGTAGATAATTCTTTATCCTGCCACGCTTTTGTCTGCATAAACGTCGGATAACCATTCCCATACTCTTGTAATAGAGGTTTTAGTGCATAAAGCCAGGACCAATAAAGATTTTTATTCCACTCCTCTGGAGTAAAACCATCAAATTCCTCTTTTAATTTTGCATACTGCTCCGCATAACCTTCATAATTCGTATCGTCTCCTTCTTGTAAAATCTCCATCGCTCTCTTTGACCCAAGTAAGGACATCACATCCAGCCCTCGTGGAAATCCTCTGGCAGGACCAACACCATCAATAAAAACCATTGTAAACGGTTCTTCATTGCCAAGATACCTAGTGACATATCCAAAAACAAGGTTCTGGAACATATAAGAATCCGGAATAAATCTCTGCCCCATTAATCTGAAACCCTGGGTGTTCGCCAGAACTTCATCAGGACCACCAGCAGCACTCACATATTGCATCCCGGTTCCGCCATAAATTTCAGGAATCCTATACTCTGCCAGTTTTGTTTTAAGTTTTATGATATTTTCATCAGTTAGTTCGTTTGGATCAAATTTATCACCAAACACATCATTCATTGCCGCAAGATACTCATAAGGACCCAGATCATCCGACAAACCAACATAAAAGGCTGTTACTGAATAAATCCTGTCCCATTTATCTTTCACCTCTTTATTTTCAGCAAACATTGATGCAATAAGACAGGCCTGCATTGTTTGAATTTTAGCATCATAAGCAGAGATAAAACCTTTTTTGTCATTCTGATCCGTTTCCCCGGGAGGTATATCCGGGCTTCCTTTGAGTATCATGCTTATCCTTCCGTACCACATAAATGCCTTAAAATAATTCTTCAATTTTTCTGATCGCGTGTAATGCCCTCTCGGCACGTACTGCGAATAATCTTCATTGTAAATAAAAATTGGAGATTCATGGAATCCTTCGTGCTTTGCTATTAATTTTAATTCTTCCTCAACATCTCTTTTTATAAAATCAGGAACTGCAAAAGTGTACTCTTTTTCTTCTTCAGGAGTAAAAAATGCGTCATCTTGCATACCCTCCTCGTTTCTTTCAACCTGGTCTATCTTTGGCCTTAAAAGCTCAAGGCCAACTGCAAAATATGCAACGCTTCTCCTCGACGCTTCCTTCAGGTCTCCTGTAGAGTTCTTATATTTCTCAATCGAATCTTCCAATAAAATTTTGCTGATATTCCATATATCACCGTAAAATTCTCGTTCTTCTATCTGCCTTAAAGTTTCATCAAACTGGATATGGTAAAGATGTAGCAAAGAATCAGATGTAATAAAAATAGGCACTTCTACCTCTTTCAAGTTCTTATATGGCTCTGTAATATCTTCTTCGTTAAGGTTAAATGGATTGTCAATAACAACAAAACCATTCGCTTGTAATTTTGTAAGCGCTTCGTTGCTTAATGAAATCTCTGACAGAAAGCTATTAAAGTTAGAAATCCTGCTTGTCTCAAGTGGCAAATTGTACTGAGGAACCTGTACTGTTATATTAAGGGGCTCCAAAAAGTAGTGTTTCACAAAACTTAATTTTTCTGTTTGTATATCAGACAAATCAACAGGCTCTGTCTTTAGCGCAGATGGCTCTTGATTGGACGCTGGCTGCTTGCCACACCCACTGATCAACATCATACCCACAATAAGTACCACAATGGCAAACCTTATTTTGTGGATACTAATTATCTTTCTTCTCATATCCAATACCTCCTTTTCTTTTAGACAGACGACTTGCAAAAAAGTTCCGTATTGTAAGAAAGATATACGGTAATTTCAGTTATTAAAATAAAGCAACTAAAACAATAATGAAGTTTTTGCTATTATTTTTCTTTATCTTCAAGTGGATAATATTTCTTAAACCAATTGAATCCAAACTCTTCCATTAGTTTCATGTAGATATCGTTACCTTTCGGCATATAATTAGCAGGATAATGAAGACCAAAATACCGCTGTGCCCAATTTATATATCCATCTTCTTTAATCTGCTCTATGCACTTTTTGGCAAACTCTTCGCCATGAACTTCTCCAGCAACCTTTGCAACTGTTTCAAGTCGTTCTTCGGTTATTTTCATTTTTAAACCATAATACTTTTCGTTAAAAGCATCTACCAGCTTTTGGTCTGCTATTTCATGATATCTTTCATTATGGACAATCATATCTACGCCAAGTTTTCGCCTAGGAAGGGTTCTGCTCTCGGGATATCCAAGCGAAAGCAGTACAACAGGAAATACACCCTTCGGTAGTTGAAACAGCTCCTTAATCTCGAGAAAAGATTCAAGAACAGTACCGACATAAACTGAACCTAACCCTAATGAATCTGCTGCAGTGCAAATATTTTGTGCACAAATAATTGTATCTTGAAAAGATATCCAAAAATGGCGAAAAGAATTGGTAGCAGTAAATGGGGCTACTTTAAGTTTGGCCCACCTTTCAATACGATGCCAATCAATACAAAATAACAAATCTACAGGAGCTGCAGATATAAAATTTTGCTTTCCGCAAAGTTCAGCTAATTTTTGCTTTGTCTCACTATTCTCCACTTTTATAATAGAATAAGGTTGTAAATTACCGCCTGTAGGAGAATGGATTCCCGCTTCAAGGATATATTGCAAAATATCGTGAGGGATTTTTTTCTTCGAAAAATTCCTGCAGCTTGCCCTCTCCAAAAGTAACTTCATCGTTTCATTTGAATAATTTTTGTGTTGATCTCTGTTATTTACTCTATGATGAGATATCGCTTTATCGTCATTCATAATATTTTCTCCTCCCTTTAGGTAAATTGTAATACACAAGATAAGTAACTAGTCAAGATTTTTTCCATAAATTTAAGATTCTTACAATGTTATTGCATAGAATCCACTTCATTTTCGAACTAATGCTCCAAAAGATGCACTGAAAAAGAATAATCTACCTTTTCAGTTTCCTCTTTTATCATTTCTCTTATCTTTTTGTAGTCAAAAGAATACTTATAATCCTTGCCAAACAATTTTTCCTTCAAAGCCATTCTATTTATCTCCGTTTTATTTCGGTTAACCAATTATAAGTTCGGATAGTGAACGCTTTGGCACATGGTGTACCTCTCCACGATCATTCCAGTATTTAATATCTCCATCCGGGCCAATAGGTTCAATCACCACAGTTTCTTTAGGTTTCCCAAGAGCAATAACAAGAAGTATTTCAAATCGAACCGGCACACTTAGATCTTTACGCAAATTATCTTTATTTATCGAAGCAATCATGCATCCACCCAGGCCCTTTTCGGTAGCACCTAAAAGGATGCTTTGAGCTGCTATCCCTAAATCCCAAGCAAAGAATTTGCTCAATTCAGTATCTCCAAGAATAACAATATACGCAGATGGTCTCTCGCCTTCTTCTGGCCCTGCCCAATCTTTAAGATATCCAGCCCAGGCAAGAAACGGAAATATTAAAGCATTTTTTTCAGGATCGCAAGAAAGAATATATCTCAGTGGTTGAGCATTTCGCGCAGATGGAGAAAGCCTTGCAAGATCAACAAGCTCTTCCAAAATCTCTCGATTTACTGAAATTTCCTGGTAAAATCTGCGATAACTCCTGTTCTTTTTTATTAAATCTTTAAACATGCCGATCCCTCCTAAATATCGATTTAAGTCTAATTTTAATGCTTAGTTTTCTTGCCCTTCAAAAATCTTTCGTTTTCACTCTGCTTATTTAAAAATGTAAATCATTATCCATCATTATTTCCCTCTTCAAGAATTCCTTCTGCTTTAAAACTAAAATGTCCGTTTTTGCTTATGATAATATGGTCAAGAACATTAATACCAACAATATTTCCTACCTTTATTAATCTTTCTGTTATTAGCTTATCTTCTTTGCTCGGAGTAAGATTTCCTGAGGGGTGATTATGCACAAAAATGATAGCTGCTGCTCTGTCTGTTATGGCATCTGCAAAGACTTCTCTTGGGTGGACAAGACTTTGATTTAATGTTCCGATGAATACCGTCCTCTTTTGTATCAAATTGCTTGCACCATCCAATGTTAAGGTAAGAAAATATTCTTGTTTTCTTTCTTTTAATTCTTCTACTAATTTTACAACGTCTCCGGCATCTTTGATTTTTACCTGATCTTTTATCAACAACCTTTTTGAAAGTTCGATAGCAGATAATATCTGACAGGCCTTAGCTAAACCTATTCCATCTATTTTTTCTAACCTTTCAACTGTTAAGTTATCAAAATTATTCTCGGCCACCTTCAATACATCCTTTGCTACCTGGAATACATCTCTGCCTTTTACACCTTTCCCTAGTATAGCAGCCATCAGTTCAAGGTTTGAAAGTGCTTTGACACCTTTTTTCTGCAGTTTCTCTCTGGGTCTATCAAATTTTGGTATGTTTTTAATTTTTTTCATCTTTTCAAAAAGTAATTATTTTTCTACCCTTTTTTATGTACGCCGTAAAAGGCTCACCCATATATTTTACATTAACTCCAAGCTTTTCCAGTTTTTCCGAAACTCCATAGCTGTCAGAACAAGCTTTACAGGCTTCTAAAACTATTCCCGCATCTTTCATCTTCTTTATATATCCTTGAAGTTCTACATCTTCGCTTAGTAACTTCGCTGATGGCCCCCAAACAATTAAGCAAACGTCTTCTCACCAACCTTTCAATTTTGAATTTAGAGTATACATAAAAACAATTTCTAATGCGACTTCCCTGTCCCCACTTGTCCATACTACTACGAGACCATCGTCTTTCTCTGTCATAAATTTGCCTCCATATGCATTTTTGAATAACACCTTAATAATAACAAAATAAAGCAAATTACAAAAATATAAATGACGGTAAGATTGGATGAGAATAATTCAAAATATATAGGAGAATTATTAATTTTCAATATAATAAGTAATGCAAACAAAACGAAAAAATCTAAAAATAGGATTCATTGTCCAATTTATTGTTTCAGGCGCACCACTCATGGCGGATCTTTTTATTCCTCAATTCGCAGAAACGCTAGGAGCCACGCGATTTGAAATAGGTATCCTTGGTACTGCATTTGCATTATCAATGTTTATCTCTGCAGCAGTTTTTGGAAGAATCTCTGACAAGTTAGGACGCAAAAAAATTATCTCACTTGGATGTATATCTGCCGGACTATTCTATGCAGTTTCATTTTTTTCTGCATCATTTCCAAATTTCTTTATATTAAGAATATTCCAGGGAATCTCAATTGGAATATATCCGGGAGCACTTGCTGCGTATGTAAATGAAAACAGCGGTAAAATGGATGATTATACAGCATGGGGCGCACTGGGCATTGCCTTTTTTCTGGGGCTCTCTAGCGTAATCGCTACTCTTGTCAACATTAGATGGATATTTGTATCAGTAGGCGTGCTATATCTCATCTCCCTGCTTCTTGTTTCAAAATTAAAAGAAGAAGATATAAAACCCTTTACCATACCTCTGTTTCCAAAGGAGATAATCAAAAAAAATATAAATTTATACCTTGCAATATTCTTTACATTCACGGGTATAAATGTGACATGGACATTTTGGATACTTTTCCTGTCCGAACTAGGAGCAACACCTTTTATGGTAGGTTACATCACAATCATAAACCCTTTATTTGAATTTTTAACGCTTAAGTTTGTTGTACACAGAATAAAGTGGAGGAGCACAGGCCTTGGAATTCTCATATTATCTCTCGCATTTCCATTTTTTTCTCTTGCCAGACATCCATTTCAAATTATGCCCTTGCAAGCTATTACAGGGATTGGGTGGGCCTTTATGTTTGCAGGCAGTTTAAATGAAATTATGGAAAATAATAAAGAAACAGGAACAGCAACAGGTATACTTATTTCTTCAATAAGCCTGGGAAACATTACAGGTCCATTTATTGCCGGAGTTATTGTCCTGCTGTTCAAAAGTTTAAAATATCAATTTATCTTTGCGGGATTGATTATTTTTGTAGGATTTATTATTATCTCCAAAGGAAAGGGAGGAAAAATAAACTCATCATAGTGTTTTCTACAAAACTGTGTACGGAGATTGCATTTTTTTACTCTTTAATAAAAACTTTTTAGGTATTCCGCTATCAACGAGACGTTCATATATTGCATCCACAAAAAACTTTTCCGTATCAAAATGCTCTACGTCAAGCAAATTTAAATCCATTTCCCGTGCACTTAATGCCACGTGGTGCGCAATATCCCCTGTAATGTATATATCAACACCTAAATCTTGTACTTCGTCTAACAGCGACGTTCCTGCCCCAGTACATAAAGCAACACTTTTTACAGACACATCTTTTGCTCCTATAAGGCGAACATGTTTTGCATTAAGCCTTGCTTTAACAAACTTTGCAAAATCTTTGAGACACTGTTCTTTTACTTCTCCAATCATGCCAATCCCTGAAGTCGGATTGCCTTTAATTTCATAGATATCATATGCAGGTTCTTCATAAGGATGTGCCTTTTTCATTGCCAACAATACATTGTTAATGTTTCTTTCAAAGATAACTGTTTCTATTTTTATTTCTTTGACTTTTTCTCTCCTTCCTTTTTTCCCAATAAAAGGATGCGTCCCATCAAGAGGCATAAATGTTCCGTTACCCTGCAAGTTAAAAGATGTTTCTCCGTAATTCCCTATTTTACCTGCACCTGCATCAAACAAAGCATCTCTCACTTTGTCCGCATAATCAACCGGCACGTACACTGCAAATTTATATGTTTTTTCGGCGCTTTTTCTAATCGATGTAATTTTTTTTATGCCTAACAATTTTCCTACATAATCATTCAAGCCATCTTCTGCAAGATCGAAGTTCGTATGCATCGCAATAAGGTTTATATTATTTACAATCGCCTTAAAAAGCGCAGGGTTCTTTTGCTTTGTAATATTCTTTACAGTAGAAAACATAATAGGATGATGGGAAAGAACAACATTTGCCTTCTTTTGTATTGCTTCATCCACTATATCGCTGGTTAAATCAAGCGAAATTAATACTTTTTGAATATCGTCATCAAGATCTGCAATCTGGATACCACTGTTATCGTATTGTTCCTGAAGAAAAAAAGGAGCAACGTTATTAAGAATCGAAATAAATTTAGTTATATTCATTTATCGTCTACATTATATCCCTTTCTTTTTGAATGGTACGCCAGGTGAAAAACCACATAAAAAAGCCCACAACTGCCCCAGTGCCACTATTTATCAAAGAACGTACATCTACATGGAGGTACGGAGCAGGCATACTGCCCATTTCTGGCGCAGGCATCTTAGGATAACCCACACTAAAGAAACTGCTACTAACGCCTACAATGGAAAAGATAAAAATCATAAGCCCGATAAATGAAACGATATAAAAAAATAAATTTCTCCAAAAATCAGCTCTTTCTTCATTCATCACTTTTCACCTCTTTTTTGGTACGTCTTTCTCTACTAATAATTTTCCAATGATATAAGAACATCAGCCCACCTACCACAATAAGCGATGCATTCCTTACGATGCTCTGTATGGAATAAGCCCATTCGGATACTTCTTCACCCCTTAAAAATACTAAGTTAAGTACCCCGGATGTAAATGCAATGATACCAAAAACAAGCATGACAAGCGTAACAATGCCCACGCCATAAAGATAAAAGACACGCAAAGTTTCTGTTTTGTTTTTCACAATACCCTCCTTTTTTTTCTAAAATTGGTGCGCCCAGCAAGACTTGAACCTGCAACCTACGGTTCCGTAGACCGTCACTCTATCCAATTGAGCTATGGGCGCCTATAATCATTATAGGCAATATACTGCATTTTGTCAAAGTTTCGGTTTAATCCTATTTCTTTTCTTCCAATTATCAATTATTGAAGGTAAGGCATTTTCTTGTTCTGCATAGAACGGAAAAGAAACAAACATATCGTCTGCTTTTTCTCTAAAATTTTTATTTCCAAACCTTCCATTGATATAAAACAAAACACAGTAAGTGCTATCTTTCAAGAGTTCGATCGCAATGTTTTTCAATGTAAAAAGAGAAATAATGAGATATTCTTCTCTGCCTAAAGATTCATATGAAAAAAAAGTAGGCATTTTAACAAAATAGATCTCACTCCACCCGGCACAAGCAGGAACAACATCATACAACATCATCTGTATTTCGCCCTCTTCTTCGCTTAAATCGATCCCTCGTGCCTTGGCATCAAATCCATTTCTCTTTAGAGAAAAATAGGTTTTGCGCAACATATCTAGCGATGAAAATAGGATTAAACTCTTTTCTCCCTTTTTGTGCACTTTTCCAAAAAAATCCGTAAATTCATCTATGAAAAAATCTCTATTAGATAAAGATAAAAACAGTGGCACTACAGAAAAAACTTTTTTATCTTTCTCCTGAGTGCCAGGAAGTTTGACAATACTACCCCTTAACCCTGAAAATTCAGAAATAAGATTATGCCTCCCAGCGATGCCAAATTCAGGCGATACAAAAACAATAGACTTTGCAATGTCTTGAAGTTTTTCAAAAAATATACTTGTATCACTGTAAGTAGAACAAATAACTAGTGCCCCTCTTCTCTTTTCACTCCAGAAAAAATCTCCGTCAAAAAAAACCTCGAACGATTTATTGTTAATGCCTGAAAATGCTTCTTTAAGCATTTTGATAAGGTTTGGAGGAATTTCTTCTTTCGCTGAGAGATCAGCAACCTGCTCAAAGACAGTCAAAATAATATTTATCTTTTCCTTAGAAAATTGATAATAAGATGCAAAGAATTTTAAATCATCCAAAGAAAATCGTGTTGCAAAAGAAGAAAATACTTTCGGCAATCTAAAAGCATCCAGGAAAATAACGTTCCTATCCAAAAAAGAGCATTCATAATTTTGTTTGTTAAAAAAGAAAGAATGGTTTACCACAATGACAGAAGCAGACGAAGCTGCATTTACGGCATCAACAAGGGGACATACCTGTTTATATTCGCAATTATCCCAATTCTTGTCACAAAAAGAAATGAGACGAAGCAAAGCATTTTTTTGAATATAAACCGGGGCATTATGAAGAAAAAAATCTTTTGTATTATAAAAATAAAAAACAAGTGCAGCAAAATACATTTTAAAGTATGGAGGAATAAGATGTGTATTTTTCAAAAGATAATCAATTTTAGCAGGACACACAAATTTACCCATGTCATCAAGACTTGCCACGGCCACCCCGAATTTTCTAAAAACAGATGTTATATCTGACCTTGAGGAATCATCATAAGTCGAAATGATCAATGGCTTTTTGTAAGAAGCATGAACAAACTGCCGTAATAAATCATCATCCAGCGATGCTTGAATAAAGGAAATGCCAGTAAAATATTTATCAATGCCTGTCTCTTTCTCTTCCAAATAATCAGGCAGATGTTTTGCCTCAGGTAACACAGCTTTTTTCTCCCATTTAAAACCAGTTTCTTTTCCCCCTTTCTTTTCCCAATTTTCACCGAATATCAATTCATAGTTTCTTATGCCTTGTGATATTTCCTTTAATTTGTGCAGGAGATATGGATCAGTTTCTTCCAGTTTACTTACAATTCGCTGGAACAGGAGGTACATCATCATCGCATCTGAAAGAGCTCTATGTGCTTCATCTTTTTCAATGGACAGCGTCTTCACAAGATTTTGCAAGCTGTGCGATGTAAGTGAAGGAAAAAAAAACCTGGAAAGCTCAAGTGTATCAAAAAATTCATTTTCAAGTTTTTCACCCAATAACTTTTCCAGAAATGCCCTGTCAAAAGATACATTATGAGCAATAAGCGGATAACCTCCAATAAAATCCTTAAGCCGCTTTCTCACATCCTCTGCATCAGGCGCTTTTTCAACATCTTCAAAGGTAATACCGGTAAGATTTGTAATAAGTTGTGGAATGTCACACGAAGGCCTGACAAAAGTGTTGAATTTCTCAATGATTTGATTGTTTCTTACTTTTATAGCCCCTACTTCTATTACTTCGTCTGTCTCAATGTTTAGTCCTGTAGTTTCAAGATCAAAAAAAATAAGAATGAGATCGTCTTTAGCCACTAAAGCTCCTTCTATTTAAGATACACAATCGTTGCGCCGATTCCACCCTCTTCTGGTTTCCCAGTATAAAAATTTGACACATGAGGATGCTTTCTAAGATACTCAACGATAGCGTTACGCAATGCCCCAGTGCCTTTTCCATGCACAATATATACAAAAGGAAGACCCACAAGGTACGCAGAATCAAGGTATTTGTCAAGTGTTCCTATAGCTTCTTCTACCCTGCAGCCATGCAAATCCAATTTCATCGAAACTTCTTCTTCAAACAGGCCTTCTACATCCTGACGCTTACTTTCCTCATGAAGCGACTTAGCTTTCTCAATAACATCAAGAGAAACAGTTGCTCTAATGCTACCTACCTGAACTACTATTTTGCCTTTATCTTCTAATTTTTGTAAGATAAGCCCATGTTTTTTAAAAGAAGGTAGATAAACCATATCACCTTCCCCAATATCTGCCATTTTAATGCGCACATCTCCATCTCTGTTAGCTTGCTCTAATTTCTCTTCTACTTCTTCTCCTTTTTCTTCAACTTGTTTTTTTGCTTCCTGAACCGCTTTTTGGCTCTTTATGTAATTTTCGAGATTGTTCATGATGTTGTCCATTCTAGACTGTGTATCTTCAACAATTTTTTGTGCCTCGTTATGCGCTTTTTTTATCTCTTCCTTTTTCCTGTTCTCCAGATCCTCAAGTTTCTTGGCATAAATTTCCTTCAACGTTTCTACCTCTTTTTGATTGTTCTCTATGTCTACTTTTGATTTATCAATTTTTTCCCGGTCTAATGAAATTTTAGAGAGCATTTCCTGTGCCATAGCATGTTCTTCAGAAAGCTCTCTCCTGGAATCGCTGAGCACTTTTTCTGGCATGCCAAGCTTTTCGGCGATAATAAGCGCATGACTGCCCCCGGGGACACCAATATACAGTTTATAAGTAGGTTGTAAAGTCTCAACATCAAAACCAACAGATGCATTTCGCGCAAAAGTAAATTCGTAAGGGAACTCTTTGAGTTTGCTGTGATGTGTCGATGCAAGTGTTATTATGTTTCTATCATACAAGTCCTTAAGTATAGCATAACCAAGTGCAGACCCTTCTTCTGGGTCTGTTCCGGCACCCAGTTCATCTAAAAGCACAAGACTGTCTTTGTTTGCATTCAAGAGTATATTTATGATTCTTTTAATGTGAGAGGAAAATGTAGATAAGCTCTGCTGAATGCTCTGCTCGTCACCAATATCAGCGAACACATCTTTATAGAATCCTATCTCTGAATTTGAATACGCAGGCAAATGTAGTCCGGACTCTGCCATCAGGACAAACAGTCCTGTAGTTTTTAATGTAACTGTCTTCCCTCCAGTGTTGGGACCTGTAATAATTAACATATGGTACCCACTGCTATCGCCTACCTCTACATCAATAGGCACAACACTATTTTTTTGAATAAATGGATGCCTGCCCTGTACAATTCGTATTTTTTTTCTGTCAGTAAGTATCACTTCGCTTCCATCCATAAATATAGAGAGTTTACCCTTTGCGAACAGAAAATCAAGCTTTTCTATGACACCCAATGACGAGAGTAAATCATCCATCCGAGTAAGAATTTCCCTTTCTATCTCGATAATAATCCGCTCTTCTTCTTGCTTCTCTTTTAATGAGAGCTCTCGCAATTTATTATTTAATTCAACAACAGATAAGGGTTCCACGAAAAGTGTAAGTCTACTGCTTGATTCATCCTGGACAACGCAAGGGAAATTTGTTTTTCCCGACTGCTTGATAGGTATAACGTACCTGTCATTTCTTGTTGTGATAATTTGGTCCTGCACAATATTTTCGTACTGTTTTGAATAAATAATTCTTTGCAAAATAGTTTGAATCTTCATATGGGTAGTATGAATCTCTCTTCTTAAGATAGAGAGAAGAGGAGAAGCACTATCTACAATTTTTCCGTCAGGTCCGATAGCTAATCTGATTTTAGAAACAATCTCAGTAAATTTTTTGAGCGAATTAGAATAATAAGAAAGAAGTGGGAAATCATCTTTGCATGAAGAAAGCATCTTTTTGATTTCACCAATTGTTTCAAGCACCGATGCTGTTTGTAGTAATTCTTCGCCAGATATGGGTGAAAGCACTTTTATCCTATCAATAATAGGGTAAATGCCAACAAATTCTAAGAAAGGCAAAGCACCTTCCTGCTTATAAAAATCTCTCCCTTGAGTTGTTTCATGCATGGCTCTTTCAGCCAATTCAATATTATCATATGGCAGCAAATTTCTTGCCATAAATTTAGCACTTTCGGAAACACAAAGATCTTCAAGTTGTTTCCTTACTTTATCAAATCCTAATGATTTTATGATTTCTTCGTTCACAAAAATTCCTTTAATTCTTTAAAATTAAGTGTATTCACCACATCTCCTTTTTTTAACCATGCCCGACGTAAAATTTTAATCCCGTAACCCATCATGTTAAGATGCCCTATATTATGCGCATCTGTGCCAACAGAAAAATATTTTACACCCATCCTCCTCGCCTGCTTCACTAGCCCCGAAGAAAGATCCATCCTTTTTGGAAAAAGGTTTATCTCCATTGCTACACCAGTTTTAGCAGCTACCTCAAACACCTTTGACAGGTTAACAGCATAACCTTGTCTTACATCAACCATTTTCCCCGTAGGATGAGCAAATACATCTACAAATTTATTTGAAAGAGCGCTAACAATCTTGGCAGTATTTTCTGCTGCACTGCTGTCAAATCCACTATGCAACGCACAAACTACAAAATCCAGCCTGGAAAGTATCTCGTCTCCAAAATCCAATGATCCATCTTTATGTATCTCAACTTCGCTTCCCTTTAATAAAACTGGAAAATCTCTTTCTCTATTTATTCTATCAATAAACTCCATTTGTTTCAATAGTCTTTTTGAAGATAAGCCATTTGCGATTTTTAGTGATGAGGAGTGGTCTGTAATTGCTACATACTCGTATTTATGAAAAAAACTTTCTTCCTTTATCTCCCTTAAACTATTCATCCCATCACTAAAATTCGTATGCACATGAAGGTCTCCCCTTATATCCTCTTCCTGTATCAAAAACGGCAATGAAAAGCGAAGAGATAAATCTATTTCTTCCTCACCTTCTCTTATTTCGGGTGGGATATATTGCATTCCAAGCTTCTCGTAAACATTCTCCTCACCTTCTCCTTGAACAAGAAGGTACCCTCTTCTTGCACATTCAAATCCTTTCGCCTTTCCTATCTCTTTAATCCTGATGTTGTGCATTTTAGAGCCAGTATAATAAATCATAGCAGAAGAAAAATATGGCTCATCCGCAATAAGAAATTTAAGCAAAATATTTCTCTTATCTTTTAAAGATATATAGTCATCCACTTCTTTTTCTATTCTTTTATAAGAGAGGCTTTTTTTAATTATTTCTTTTGTTTTCTCGCCGTCACTCAAAACAACAAAATTAATATTGTTTACCTGCTCTTTCCCTCTGCGAACACTTCCAGCAATTTCAATTCTCTTAACACCTTTTGTTTTTAGTAAAGCCGCTATACTGTTTCCATAGGTATATCCGTCAAAAAGAGTTAATTCTCGTGTATTATTCTGGTACAATAGTAAACTTTTCCTGAGTTGCTCTTCCATTCTTAATCCAAATTCTCGATTTTTCCGAATTCTTCCATCACGTATTGCTTTTGAGAGATCAGATACAGAATCTATATCTGCTCTTGTATAAAGTTTTGCTACATTTTCAGGATACATACCGGGAAGCCTCAAGAGAACTTGCATTCCTTTGGGAACTTCTTTCTCAAGGTTTCCCTTTAAAGTAAAGTTGCCTGTATTCAAAATTTCCCGTATATCTTCTCTTATATTTTGAGGCAAGAAAAGAGGAATCTCATATGAACTACTCAAAGGAAATTCCAACGCACTCACTGAGTAAGCACTCTTTTCATAAATAGATGCAAGAAATTTTTCACCCTTAAGAAGGAGTAGGTCCCTTGCGTCTAACAAAACACAGGCAATGTTCCAATTCGTCATTCTTTTCTAAGCTTTCCTTTTACCTCTTTCTGAAGAGTTTTTTCAAGAATTTCAATGAATTGGTTAATCTCCTCCCCCTTCAGCGTCTTATCAACAGATGAAAATTCAAGAGAATATGCAAGATTTTTCTTTCCGGGAGGCAGCGGAGACCCTTTATAAATGTCAAAAAGGATTATCTTTTTAAGCTCATGCGGGGCGACAGAAAGAATTGCGTTTCTCACATCCTTTTCAGCAGTATCTTCATCAACAATAATAGCAATATCCCGCTTCACAGAAGGATATAATGAAAATGTTTTAAAATTAATTTCCCCGCCATAATACTTCGTTAGTTTTTCAACATTAATTGCGCCGTAAAAAACTTCATCTGTCAAACCAAGCTTATTCAATACAGTCATGCTTATTGTGCCTAAGTAGCCAATTTTTTCTTCCTTATGATAAATACCGGCAGACTGATACGGATGCATAAATGAAAACTTTTCTGCCTCAAAAGTAACAGGAACATCATAATATAAAAACAATTCTTCAAATAGCCCCTTAAGATATAACAAACTGTAAGGAAAATGTACTCCAAGATAGTTCTTGTTAGTCCTTGCACCGGAGAGCAATATCCCCAATTCGTCTGTTTCCTTAAATAACTTTTCTTTGTAAAATACCTTTCCTACTTCAAATATAGAAACATTTGCATTCTCAGATTTTTTGTTCCGTTCTAACACAGAAAGCATTGTCGGAAGAAGCAAAGGACGCATAAATGCCATATCTATTGAAAGAGGATTAAGTAATTTTATTAACTTCTTTTTATCCGCATATCCAACAAGATCAAAAGAAGATTCGCCAACAAGAGAAATAGTTTGTATTTCGTCTAACCCTAATTTAATAAGTTTTTCTTTTAAATCCCATATAAAATTTTCATATTCAGTTCGTTTAGCACCTTTTAGTTCGCCTACAATTAGTGCTTCCCCAAATTCGTTATACCCTTTCATCCGCACAATTTCTTCAATAAGATCTATTTCCTCTTTAATATCCGCTCTGAAAGAAGGAGCAGTTACTATGAAATAATCTTTCTTTTCTACAAAGTCAAAACCTTCAAAACTAAAATATTTCCTGAGACTTTTCTTATCTACCTTTTCACCCAATATCTTTTCAATGCGAGCTATTCTCAGATTTATAGGATTTTTAGGCACTAGGTACGACACTGCATTATCTTTTGTCGGAACCCCGTAAGTCTCTTTCGCTATAAGATTAGCTGCAATAATAGAAGCTTTCGAAGGAAAGAGAGGATCTGCGCCTCTTTCATAGATAGTAGATGCATCAGTAACAATGCCCAAACTCCTTGCGCTTTTTGCAACACATCTCGGAGAGAAGTAAGCGCTCTCCAAAAGAACGTTTTTCGTTTTCTCAGTAACAGCCGTTTTAAATCCCCCTATTACGCCTGCAATAGCGATAGGCCCTAATTCATCCGCAATAACAAGATTTACATTAGATAAACTTCTCTCAATTTCGTCAAGTGTCTGTATCTTTTCTCCTTTTTTTGCAGGCCTTATATATATTTTTCCTTTGATAATATCTGCATCAAACACATGCAGAGGTTGCCCATAAAAACCCAGCACAAAATTGGTGATATCGACAACATTGTTTACAGGACGCATTCTCAGCATAAAAAGTTTTTGGCGCAATGAAAGCGAAGAAGCTGAGACAGTGACATCTTTAATAAATCTTCCGGAATAAAAAGGACAGAGCTCCTTATTCTCTATAATGATGGGAATATTCGTAACGCCTTCCATTTTTAAAGAAACCGCTTCTTCTAATTGAGAAAAATTTGCCCTCCTGTCCTCTTCCTTTGCTTTTATAATCTCGATCCAGCGTGCAACACCTCGCAAACAAAAAGCATCTGCTCTATCAGGAAGAAGGGAGAGTTCAAGATAATCATCATCGATTGGCAAAATATCTTCAATCTTTTCTCCCACTGGTGTATCAGCTGGGAGTATTAAGATTCCTTCTTTTTCTTCGCCACTTAAAATTTCAGGATCAAGCCCTAGTTCAGAATAAGAACAAAGCATTCCATTTGACGTAATCCCTTTAAAATCCTTTTTTAAAATATCCGCACCAGATACAACTTTACTATGCGGTAATGCTACAGGTATAACATCTCCACTTTTTAAATTTGAAGCAGCAGTAATAATCTGGACATTTTCATCGCCCACGTTAATAATAGCTTTATTAAGCTTTGTATCAGCAATGTAATGAATTGTTTTAACTTTTCCGCTTATAATGCCATCAAATCTGTGCCTGACTTTCGTGATTCCTTCCACTTCAAGTCCCATCATTGAAAGCTTCTCTCCAAGTTCTTCCGGAGTATAATCAAATTGAATAATACTTCTCAGCATTTTTATCGATGTAAGCATGCACCACCTCTCTATCCTCTAAATTGCCTTAAAAATCGTAAATCATTCTGGTAGAACATGCGTATATCGGGTATTTTATGCTTTACCATCGCAATACGTTCTATCCCCCAACCAAATGCAAAACCTTGATAAATTTCAGGATCAATACCCACATTTTTTAGCACATTTGGGTGGACCATTCCAGAACCTCCCATCTCCAGCCATCCTGTATTTTTGCATACAGAGCAGCCTTTGCCTCCACAAATTACACAGCTGATCGATGTTTCTGCTCCGGGTTCAACAAACGGAAAATAAGAGGGAGTAAATCTCACTTTTACCGCTTCTCCAAACATTCTTTTTGCAAAAAGAGAAAGTGTCCCTTTAAGATTTGCAAATGTAACTTTTTTGTCTATAACAAGCCCTTCTACTTGATGAAAAATAGGGAAATGAGAACTATCAGGAGCATCCTTTCTATAACATCTGCCCATTGCAATAATTCGTATTGGAGGCTTGTATTTTTCCATTGTTCTTACTTGAATAGGAGATGTCTGTGTTCTGAGAATAATTTTTTTAGATAAATAAAATGTATCTTGCATAGCTCGGGCCGGATGAAACTCAGGAATATTTAGCGCTTCGAAATTATAATAATCTTCTTCGATTTCGGGGCCAATCATTACGTCAAACCCCATGGAAAGAAAGATGTCTTCCACACAAGATATTGTTTGAGAAAGAATATGCAGCCCCCCTGTATGCAATTTTATACCCGGGAGTGTTACATCAATTTTTTCTTCTTCCAGTTTGTGGTTTGCTTCTATCGATTCAGTTCTTTGAATTTCTACTGATATACCCTTTTCTATAAAACTTTTAAGTTCATTAATCTTTGCACCAAAATGCTTTCTCCGTTCCTTTGGCACATTTTTAAAAAGCTGAAAAAGAATACTTACTTTACCTTTTCTTCCAAGAAAATAAGTTTCAAGTTCTTTCAATTCTTTCAGAGATTTATTTTTTATTTTCTCTTTGAACTCCTCTTTTATTTGTTTGATTTTGTCTTCCATAACAAACCCCCATTTGATTATCAATTTTACACGGAAGTAAAGTAAAGTCAATTAAAAATTTTGTTCGTAAAAATCATATAAAAGAATCTGCAGATTTTAATCCGATTATTCTATTTGCTTGTACAAACCATATTAAATATACTTTTTCTCTGCCGTTATACGCATATGTTCCTTTATTTTATGAACATTTTGCAAAAGTTCGCGCAACAACCAGAAAAAGTATATAATAATATTATGAAACAAAACGCATATGCTAAGATTAATCTTACATTAGAAATTGTTGGAAAGCGTCCGGATGGATTTCACAATATTGAATCGATCTTTCAAGAAATTTTGTTGTGTGATGAAATAGAAATAGAAAAAAATAATACATTGGATATCAAGTTTATTCCTTCAATAGATACGAAAAAAAACACAGTCCACACATCATCAGAACTATTCTTCGAGAAAACAATAGTAAAAGAACGTGCAAAAATGAGAATTAAAAAAAAGATCCCCATAAAATCCGGATTAGGCGGAGGAAGCTCTGATGCTGCAACAACACTGCTATTGTTAAACAAGCTTTTCAGCTATCCGCTAAAAAATGATGAAATAATAAAAATAGGAGAAACAATCGGATCAGATGTACCTTTTTTCTTTCTTAATGGCACAGCACTCGTAGAAGGAAAAGGAGAGAGAGTACATCAAATAAACCCCGTTAAAAAACTGTATGTTCTACTTGCAATACCGTCTTTTTCATTTTCCACGAAAAATTCTTACTCACAAATCAACGGGTTCAAGCTTAACACAACAAATAGCACAAAAAAACTCATATCTATTCTAGAAAAAAAGAAATACGATTTAAGCGAAATAGAAAACTGTCTTCATAATGATTTTGAAAAAATGTATCTAAATATAGATGAAAATTTTACATCTACCTTGAGAAATTTAGAACAAAAAACAAGCAAAAAATTCCACTTGACCGGGTCAGGTTCAGCTTTGTTTGCTCTTTTTGACAATATATCTGAGGCACAACAAGCGCAAACCAAACTAAAAACAACAGGCATTAAAACAATACTTACAGAAACAAGATAGCATACAAATAAATATGGGGGATGCAGAACACATCCCCCATATAAAATCAATTGAAAAATACTTACTTAAGCTCTACCGTTGCTCCTGCATCTTCAAGTTTTTTCTTTAATTCTTCTGCATCCTTCTTTGGCAGACCTTCTTTGACAGGCTGTGGTTCCTTTGCGCTAGATTCTACAAACTCTTTAGATTCTTTAAGCCCGAGCTGCATAACTTCTCTGACTACTTTAATGACACTGATTTTCTTCTTTTCATCAAACCCTTTTATTACCACATCAAATTCTGTTTTTTCTTCTGCAGGTGCTGCAGCAGCTGGCCCTGCCATTGCTGCCATTGGTACCGCAGCAGTTACTCCAAATTTTTCCTCGAGAGCTTCTACAAGCTCTGAAAGTTCTAAAACACTCATTTTTTCAATTTCTTCAATAAGTTTTTCTTTAGTCATGTTATCCTCCTAAAATTTTTTAAGCAGCCTTTTCGGCTTTTTCTTTTTTATCTTTAATTTGTCCTAAAACAATAACCAAATCCTTTTCTGGCTTTTGTAATACAGTAACCATTCTTGAAAGAGGTGATTGTATAAGGTAAACAAGTTTACTAAGAAGCGTTTCTTTGGAAGGAAGTGTTGCAATTTTCTCTATATTGCTTCTTACAGTCCATTTACCATCAACGAATCCCATTTTAATTTTAAAAACAGGTTGGTCGTCCTCATTTTTAAATTCAACAAATTTCTTAACTAATACAACTGGATCAGATTCATACAAAGCCACACCGACAGATTTAGTAAACAAATTCTCATCAACATCTTCAAAACCTGCCCCCTCCATAGCTCTTTTTAACAAAGAAGCTTTTATTACTTTGTAATAAATGCCTTCTTTGTTAAGTGCTTTCCTAAATGCAGCAGCTTCATTTCCTTTAATGCCAGAAAAATCGACGAGCAGAACATTCTTCTGCCCTTTTAATTTTTCTGTCATTTCTTTAACTACTTCTACCTTTTGCTCTTTTCTCATAAATTCCTCCTTAAACAAAAAACCCTGGCTTTTTATGTGCTTGCCAGGGAAAATCAATTATAGTATTCTTCTATATTTGATAAACCTCGGCTGGCACATTTATTTAAGGGCTTTACCCGCCAACTGTCTTGGGTTGCTTATTTACTTTTTCAATTTCAATAAATCCTGTACATCAATCAACAACGAGGGCGACATTGTTAAAGAAATAAATGCCTTCTTAAGATATTGCCCTTTAACAGATGCAGGTCTTGCTTTCAAAATTGCTTCATTTAATGTAAGCAAATTTTCCTTAATTTGCTCCCCAGTAAAAGAAACTTTACCAATAATTGTGTGAATTACTCCTGTTTTATCAACTCTATACTCTATTTTACCTGCTTTAAAATCTTTTACAGCTTTAGCAACGTCGTCTGTTACTGTTCCTGCTTTTGGATTAGGCATTAATTTTCTAGGTCCTAATATTTTTGCGACTTTTCCAATATCACGCATCATCTCTTTTGTCGCAATAGCAACATCAAAATCTAAAAAGTTTTCCTTAGCAATTTTGTCTATCAGTTCTTCTGCTCCCACTATGTCAGCTCCTGCATTTTCAGCTACTCGTGCATCCTCTCCCTTTGCAAATACAAGTACCTTTACTTTTTTTCCTGTCCCATTGGGAAGAGTGATTACTCCTCTTACATTCTGATCGGCATGTTTTGGATCAACATTCAATACATATACAACTTCAATGGATTCATCAAATTTTGCACTTTTCAGTTTTGGCAATATAGCAATAGTTTCATCCACTGTATATGCTTTTTCTTGTTCTACCAATTTAATTAATTCTTTGTACCTCTTGCCTCTTTTCATCTTTACCTCCTTGTGGTGATAGACCTAAGTCTCCCACAAAAAAATCATCCAATTACATCCACACCCATATTACGGGCTGTGCCTTCAATAATTTTTGTTGCCTGATCAAGATCATCGGTATTTAAATCAGGTAATTTCATCTTTGCAATCTCTTTTAACTGCTCTCTTCGTATCGTTCCAACCTTTATTTTGTTAGGTTGAGCAGATCCAGAGTCAATCTTAAGAGTTCTCTTAATGAGAGAAGAAGCCGGAGGAGTTTTAGTAATAAAATCAAAACTCCTATCTTCGTAAACCTTAAGGACAACAGGAATAATCAATCCCGATTGCTTTTGAGTTCGAGAATTAAACTTCTTGCAAAATTCCATGATGTTGACTCCCTTCTGTCCCAATGCCGGACCAACAGGAGGCGCAGGAGTTGCTTTCCCAGCTTCAATCTGAAGCTTTACAATTCCCATAACTTTTTTCTTCTTTTTAGCCATATTTCACCTCTTAAATTCTCTGTATAAAATCGGTTTTTATTTCTACAGGCATTTCTCTTCCAAACATTTGGAGAATCACTTTTGCCTTACCTTTTTCCCGATTAATTTCTTCGACAGTGCCTTCCATTTCTTTAAAAGGACCAGCAAGTATTTTTACCTTGTCGCCTATATCGAAATTCAGCTTCTCTTCTGCCTCTTCTTCTCCAATCCTTGTGCGAATTGTTTTAATTTCATTTTCTGTAAGAGGCGTAGGTTTTCCGCCACTTCCAACAAAACCAAGTACTCCGGAAATATTTTTTACCACAAGCCATGTCTCATCAGCAAGTATCATTTTTACAACAATATAGCCAGGAAATACCTTTAAAGGCTTTATTTTTCTCTTGCCCTTTTCAACAACACTATAATAATCAACGGGAAGGATTACTTCAAGGATTTTATCCTCAAAGCCATATGCTTTTACGTGGTCTTCCAGATTATTTTTAACCTTCTTTTCAGAACCTGAATATGTATGGACAAGGTACCACTTCGGAGTTTTGCTTTCTTCCATTTATTTCGCTACCAGCGTTTCCATCCCCTTAGCAAAGATGAAATCCCATAGCCCAATATACAAAGCCCAAAATAAAATAAAGCCAACCACAGTAATGCTATAGCTTTTCATTTCCTTCCATTTTGGCCAGAGAACTCTATGTAAAAGCTCCACCTTCACTCCAGAAACAAGGCTTCGGAAGCCCTCTCTTTTTGCTTTAACAGTTTGCATCTGTCGTGCTGCTTTTGTTTTTGCTTTTCTATTTTTAGCCATAATAAGTGGCAGGTCCGGAGGGACTTGAACCCCCAACCCTCGGTTTTGGAGACCGATGCTCTACCAATTGAGCCACGGACCTATTTATGCCTTTACCTCCTTATGAAGAGTATGCTTTTTACAATACTTACAATACTTTTTAACTTGAAGCTTTTCTCTGTTTGTTTTTTTATTTATCGTAGTTGAATAATTTCTTCGCCGGCATTCAGTACACTCAAGAAGAATAATATCTCTCATTATTGCAACCCTTTCCTTATTCCATCACTGCAGTAATGACACCTGCTCCTACTGTTCTACCGCCTTCACGG
>CAZLBY010000004.1:0-124843 GCA_964558085.1 uncultured Caldisericales bacterium | reverse complement strand
ATAATAGATATTATTAACTTTTGCATTTTTATTGTAAAATAAATAATATATAAAGGGGAATGGAGAGGAGAGAGATGAGAATAAAGCGTCTTTGCAATGCAAAAAAAGGGTTTAGCTTAATTGAGGTAATTATAGCACTGGCTATCCTTATGATTGTAGTGCTTGGATTGCTAACCAGTTATTACTCTTATTACAGAAATATGGTGGACCTCCGCATTCAAACAATTGGACAGAACCTTGCGCAGCTGCAACTGGAAGATGTTCAAAACCTTGCTGTTTCTGTGCTTGTTAATCTTGTTAAAGATAATCCAAATAACTCACCACCAAAAGGTTGGTCAACGGTTTATACTACTCCCAACTATCCAGGTGATACAGATCCGCTGACTTATATTTATGACTCAGAAAAAATGGCAGATGCTTCATTTAGAATAGAGCATTTAATAAATATTTGTGGTATAGAGAATTCTGATACTCTTCCAACTCTACTTTTGCCGGGCAGCATTGAGGTTGTGCCGGTGTGGGTAATAAATCCAGATGGTCCTGATTATTGGGACTATACTCTTATTTTGCATAAAGAAGTATTTCCGAATTACCGGAAACAGATTATCATTACAGATAAAACCCCGGAACTAACTGATGTAAATAAGATTTTTACAATTGAAGTTACTGTATATTGGAATGTGAATAGTACTGAAAAAAGCATTAAAGTTACAGGGGAGAAGAGCTATGCAGGAAGCAGTTAGGAATAGTAGAAAAGGTTTTACCTTAGTAGAGTTAATTGTTGCACTGGCTGTTTTCATTGTAATAATCACTATCTCTTTTTCAACGCTTTCCCGCTTTTTTGCAATGAGGAGTGCTCAGGAACAGGAAATGATATTGCAGCAGAATTTCCGTTTTGCACTGGACAAGATGGCTTATGATTTTAGGCAGGCAAACAGTGGTACCGGGGGTATAATTCTTAAACCAGGCGATAACGCAATGGGTGAAGAGCTACAATTTAATACTAATAGTGGGACTGAAACTGTGACGTATAAGCTTGGTACTGGTACAAGCTCGGGGACTTATGCAATTTGTAGGCAAGTAGATGACTATTCACCACAACCAGTTACTGAAGATATGCACCAGCTGGTAAAGGTATACTTTGTTCGTTCTGGTGGTAAGGTTATAATGATTGTTGTAGGAAGGTTGGAATATTTTGGTAAAGAAAGGACAATTTCTTTTACTTCTTTAGTATTTTCAAGAAATTCTCCTAATGAATAATCATCACCATAGGAGGTGGTTAAAATGATATTACGTAAAAGAAAAGGAATGGCATTAATTACGGTAGTTCTTATTGCAGCTCTTTTTCTCATATCCATTATAGGGATAAGCGCAAAAGTTATATCCGAGAAAAAAGTTTCTAATGCTCGCTCTTCTTCTGAAAGAGCTTTGGTTGCCGCAGAGACAGGGCTTTCACAAACCTTGTTTAATTTACGTAATGCAGATTTTATAACCAATACCACAGCGCCTTCTACTGATCTTACTTATCTTACGGTAGATAAAATTAAAAGTATTGTAATAAATGATGTGGGAGATGTTGCTGATTGTACTGAGCAAGCATATTCTGATTCAACTGATGTGCCTTATGTAACTTACCACATAAAGATTAAGCGATTGAGTGGAGATTATGATACCGTATGGAATCCCTCAACTACTACTGAGGATTATGATGCAAGAAATATTCCTGTGCAGATTTATTCTTTGGGTACTGTATACAGTGATTCAACGAAAGCAGAGATACTTGCAAAAAGGGTAGTTACCACAGAATGTTGTGTTGTTTATAGTAAAGAAAGCGACACTACTTATGATAGTTCCTCCGAAGCGTTTAATTATGGCTTATTCTCTGGCGGTGATATTATTTTTAGCGGAGGAGCGCAGGAGGTAGATGGAAATATTTATGCGGGGGGGTGATATAGATCTTGGGGCAAGTCCCTCAAAAGTAAGAGTAAATGGTGGTGAAGCTCGTGCTAATGGGCAAATATTCAACAAGGGACAGGCAACTGGCGGTATATTCCCAGACTATCCCGAAATTACTTTCCCTGAGCTAAATGTTGACTATTATAAAGATTTAGCTTATAAGTTTAAAACAGGAGATGCACCTTATGACGGGGCGCTTGTCTATGATGAGGAGGGTAACTTGCTTAATTACGCAAGTTGTACTGACCCGCAGGTTTTATCTATTGTTCAAATTTATCTTGGTTTAGACGATACGGGCAATACCATAGATGGAATACAAACTTTTTATGCCGATTTAAGGGACTATTCAGGGGCAATTGGTACTTTAAATGGAGCTCAGCGTGATACATTATGGACCTATGCAAACTCCATTGTTTATTATGTTAACCCTACTCCTGGAGATGGTACTGGAATTGCTATAATTAACGCGCATTTTGAGTGTCAGGGTACAATTGTTATAAATGGCGACCTCAGCATAAACGCTAACGCAGAAATTGTTAATGACGGCGGGCTTGCTATTTTGGTTGATGGAGATATTATCAGAGCAAATGGCACTGCATCGCTTGAGGGGTTATTTTATGCAACAGGTGGTATGACTGGTATTGGTACCTTCGAGTGCAACGGTTCAATAGTAACACGAGACCCGATAGATCTTGGGGGAAATTTTACAGTGAATTATGTTCCTATTGCTAATATGCCAAACCTTGATATCGAGGGAGGTATTACTGAGGGTACAAACGGGATAGACACGGCAGAGCAAAGTCCATCCTCCTGGGAAGAAATATCATATGAAGAATTTTCAAGCCCGTAAAGCATTTACTCTTATCGAGGTTGTTATAGTTGTTGCCATAATTATTATTATGGTGGGAGTTGCTGCTCCTATGACTTCAAACTATATTGTCGAGCGTTCCCTTTACAATACTGCTGCGCAGGTTCAGCAGGATATTCGGCTTGCGCAGAATCTTGCAATTACGCACAGTACAACGGATGAATTTAAAATTAGTTTTGACCCGGCAAACAATTTCTACACGGTAGAAACAGTAGAAACAAACGAAGGCGGAAGTAAAATTATTACAAGGAATTTTAACGATGCTTTAGGTTTCCCAGAATATTTTGATAGCAGCTTAGCAGATTCTGACTCTATCGTGTTTGGTGGTTCAAGTACGTTTCCTATCGATCTCAATTTTGACAACCTTGGACATCCTGATCCGGGTGACGGTTATGTTAATCTGCAAAACGGATCGGGAAGCAAAATAATTAAGATTGAAGTCTCGGTCATTGGCCGTATAAATATAACATGGGTTAAAAGGTAATGCGAGATAATTTTTGTCGTAATTCAGATGATCTATTCTGCAAAAAGGGAGGAACAGGGAAGCAGTAAGGCCTTTAATTGCGGCAAATAGATGATAAAGTGCAATCAAATATATCTTAAAAGAATTTTCGTAATCAATCATATTTCTATCACTTATTTGAATTTAGGTGTTAATCAATCGTTGAAGTTCAGTTTGAACTGCAACCTCAAAAGAAAAGTTTTGTTCCTGAAGAAGAATGTTGTATGACAAATATTACTTACTCTCGTAAAGCATTTACTCTTGTCGAGCTTATCATAGCCATTGCAATAATTATTATTATGGTGGCAGTTGCTGCACCTATGGCATCAAGTTACATTGTAGAGCGTTCGCTATACAATGCTGCTGCGCAGGTGCAGCAGGATATCCGGCTTGTGCAGCAACTTGCAATTGTTCACAGCAACGATAGTGCAGCGCACTTTCGAATTCATTTTTATCCGGAACAAAATAATTACAAAATTGAAGCAGATTATGATGCAAACTATGTGTTAGGTTCGGGCAAAATAATAACAAGAGAATTTAACGATGCTTATGGATTCCCAAAACATTTTGGGAAAAATGTTCCCGATTCAATTACATTTGGTTCATTAAGCGTGCCAGGGACTACTGCAACGATTAATCTCAATTTTAATAATCGAGGGATATCTAAAAAAGGTGCGGGACATATTAACCTGATAAATAGAAGTGGGACAAAGCAAATTCGAGTGGTGGTATCTGTGATTGGCAGAGTCCGTATTGAGTGGGTTAACCGCTGAACCATTAAACCGCTAACCCTTAACCCGCTGAATCGCTAACCCACTAAAAGTGTTCGCTCAGTGCCTGGCACCGAGCAAACACTTTTGTTAAGGGACGGTTATTTGCCTAAGAAATCTCTTTTTCTTTGTCTTTCTTTATTGTAATTTCTACCGAATCTATCTCCGGTACATTTTTTAATGTGTTAATCAGTGCAAAAATAACAGACTTAAAAACTTCGTAGACATATTTATTTGCTGGAAATCTTTTTCCGTTTACTTTTATCTCTATCATTTTATTGCCTCCTAAAAAATTTTCTTCTATGATCCTTTTCATTTTATCAAGCGCTTTACTTCTATGGCTTATTTTATTTTTAACTTCTTTTCCGAGCATTGAAAAACTTTTGTTAAAACCAATTGGCTTAAAGATGGGGTCGTAGCCAAAACCACTTCCCTCTTTTTTCTCCGGTGCTTCTAAAATTTCTCCTTCTACTATGCCTTCTGTTGTAAAATACCTTTTCTCTCTTGGAAGGTATAGTACAGCAACAGTTTTAAACCGTGCTTTGCGGTTTGGATTGTTTTTAAGCAGTTCCAGGATTTTTTCCATTTTTTCATCAAAGGAAGTTTTTTCGTTAAGAAAACGTGCGGAATTTATCCCGGGCGCACCACCTAGTGCATCGATTTCCAAACCGGAGTCATCTGAGAGTGTGGGGAGTTTGTATTTATTTGCATAATATTGTGCTTTTTTAAGTGCGTTTTCAAGATATGTTTCTCCGTCTTCTTTGACGGTGTCTTCGTCATTTTCCGGTAACTCAATAATTTTAATTGGCAGGGTCTTGAGAATTTCTCTGATTTCCTTTATTTTTCCTTTATTTTTTGTTGCAACAAGTATCTTAATCATACCTTATTATACATAAATTCCTATTTTCTCCCAATTGTTCACCTGGTGCCTGGCACCACATGAACAGATAAGGGGAGGGAAGTCGTTAGAATTGTTTGTCTATTTCGTTGAACCACTCAATAAACGCAGCGTCAGAAGCTATTCTTTTTTCTGCTTTGTTTTTGATTCTTCTTACTGTGAAAGCTGGAATTTCTAATGCTAAAGATATATCCGCTGACCTAAATTTTTTGTGGTAAAAAGCATATATAAGCAAATATTTAAGCTCTCTATTTTCAACGATGCTACCATATTTATTTTGGATTTTTGTAAATATTTCTTTGATTTTTTTTATCTCTTTTTCAGAATTGTGATCATTTATTTCTTGCTCATACTTTTCATATACGGATGCTTTCGACATTATGAATTGGGTAAACCTGGAGATTTCAACGCCTGAGAGGTTATGAATTTCTTCTAAGTTTAAACATTTCGGAGCATTATTTTTATCCTCAAAATATCTATAACTGCACCATTTATAGTCTTCAAGCTGTTCCACTAATTGTGCTTCTAATGGATTTAAATTAATGTATACAAAGGCATTTATAAAATACTCATCGTTTGTAATTAAGTAACTTCTATATCTATCCTGAAAGAGGTGGCCTTTTCTTATATGCACAGAATTAAAATAATGTGCATATTTTGAATTAATTTCATGCATTATTTGTGAAAGATTGGCATTTTCTGTTTTTAGTAGAAGATGATAGTGGTTTTTCATTAATGCAAAGGAAAGAAGTATTGCCTGATATTTTGAAAAGGCATTACAGGTAAGTTTTATAAAATGCTTGTAATCTTTTTCTCCCGTAAAAGCATTTTCGCTGCTTACTGTTTTTGAAATGATGTGATATATAGCACCTTTGTACTCTATTCTTTTTTCTCTTCCCATAGATTATTTATTATATACTTTTTTTGAAAGTGTTCAAGTGGTGCCTGGCACCAGGCGAACACTTTGGGATCATTTTAAAATAGAAATGGAGAAGCAAAGGGGAATAGCTTCTCCATTTGATCGTTTGATTGATATGTTTGGAGGGAGTTAATTGGCGGAGAGAGTGGGATTCGAACCCACGGAAAGATTTAACTCCTTCACTCGCTTAGCAGGCGAGTGCCTTCAGCCTACTCGGCCATCTCTCCTCCACATAGTTATTATATTAAACTTACTGGAAAATGCAACCTATAAAGGGATGATTTTGATTTTTGCTATAAAATTAGTTATGTTCGGTCTTATGCTTGATTTTGCTCGATATTGTAGTAAGATTATGCAAGATGAAAAGGGATATAATACTGGATATAAAGGTAATTACAAATGCAAAGAAAAATGAAGTAGTAGGGAAAAGAGACGGAAAGCTTGTGATAAAGCTTAATGCACTTCCTATTCAAGGCAAAGCAAATAAGAAACTTGTAGAGTTTTTAGCTAAATTTTTTAATGTGCGAAAGAGCAATATTACAATATTAAAAGGGGCTGCAGCCCACATCAAAAAAGTGGAAGTTAGGGGAGTAGATATTGGAAAGGCGGTAGAAATTGATGAATAGAAATGTTATTTTTCTTACGGTGGCTTTTTTTGTTACATTTGCCGATCAACTGACTAAGTACTTAGTAAGGCAAAAGCTTGCTGTTGGGGCAAGTGTGCCGGTAATTGACCGCATTGTTTATTTTTCACATATCAAAAATACTGGTGCTGCATTTGGAATTTTGCAAAATGGACGTATTTTTATTATAGTTATTGGCATAATTTCTCTAATTGTTATTTTGTATTTTCTTAATTTTCTTACTTCAACCCGTTTTCTTTTACTTGGAAGCGGTTTTCTCTTTGGCGGAATCATAGGAAATTTACTTGACAGGATATTCATCGGACATGTGACAGATTTTATAGATTTTAGAATATGGCCTGTTTTTAACCTTGCAGATTCCTTTGTAAACATAGGTACTGCAATGATAGTGCTTTATATACTGTTCTTTTATGGAAAAGCACATTCTTAAAGCGGATGAAAGAAAGAGGCTGGACCTTTTTCTTTCTCAGAAGCTCGATTATACGCGTTCTTATCTGCAAAAACTTATAAAAGAAGGTTTCGTAACGGTTAACGGGCAGGTAGTTAAGCCCTCACATATGCTTACGGAAGATGATTTAATTGAATTGCAGGTGAAAGAACCCACCGAATTGTCCATCCCCAAGGAAGACAAACCGCTTGAAATTGTTTATCAGGATAAATATCTTGCAATTGTAAATAAAACAGCAGGTGTTGTAGTGCATCCGGTGGGAAGGCAGAAGGAAAATACACTTGTTAACAGGCTCTTGTTCCATTTAAAAGACCTTTCAGCGATAGGTGGAGTTATAAGGCCGGGCATTGTACATAGGCTTGATAAAGATACATCAGGTCTTCTTGTCGTTGCCAAAACAAATGAAGCGCATTTGAAATTATCGGAGTTACTTAAAGAGCACAAAATTGAAAAAAACTATATAGCTCTTTTAAAAGGAAACTTAAAGGACAAGAAAGGCGTAATAAATCTGCCCATCGGACGAAAGAATAAAGACGAAATAAAGATGGGGATTTTTCCATCTGGCAGGCGTGCTGTAACCCATTACAGGGTTATTGAAGAGATAGGGCCTTATACACTTGTTGCTGTAGGCCTTGAAACTGGAAGAACCCATCAAATTCGTGTGCATTTTGCGTACCTCGGACATCCTGTTGTTGGAGATTATTTATACGGCGGGAAAACGAACGCAGATATTTCTCTCACGCGGCATTTTTTACATGCTTATGAAATTTCTTTCATTCATCCTATAATAAAGAGAAAAATTGTGGCATATGCCATGTTGCCGGAGGAGCTGAGAGAGGTGCTCAAAGAGCTGAGGAATAAATGGAAGAAGAAAAAATAATTGCTACAAACAAACGTGTTGCGAGAAATTATGAAATTATTGACACAAAGGAAGCCGGTATTCAGTTAGAAGGATACGAGACGAAATCTGTGAGGGCTGGAAAGGTGAATTTGCATGGCAGTTTTATAAAAGAAAAAAACGGCGAATTTTTTATATATAAGATGTTTATCGCGACAAATCCTTCGGCGCACAATGTAAAAGATGAGAGGCGACGGAGGAAGCTTTTGCTTCACGAGTATGAAATTATTAAATGGAGTTCAAGAGTAAAAGAGAAGGGATATACAATTATTCCTCTTGATGTTCATACAGCGCACAATCGGATAAAGGTGAAAATCGCACTTGTGCGCTCTAAAAAACTGTTTGGCGACAAGAGAAAAGTAGAGGAGAAAAGAATAAAAATAGAAATGCGCAAGACAAGGAGATTGATATGAAAAAGATATTAGCTATCATTTTATTCATTATGATTATTTTCACATCAGCTCCGATAGCCAATGCTGCTGGATATTATTTGATAGAGGTTAGTGTCTCTTCTGTAAATATAAGAAGTGGACCGGGAACAGAAAGTAACATTTTATATCGGGCAGATAAAGGAAGTTTGTTGGAACTTCTTTTTACTCAAAATAATGCTAAAGGCGAAAAGTGGTACAGGGTGTATGATTTTAATAAAAACACTACAGGATACATTGCCTCATGGCTCACGCGCAATACAAATGTTACGATACAGGGTGAGGATGCAGATTTTGACGTGGAGGTCATTGCGGATGTGTTAAACGTGAGGGTAGGACCGGGTGTGGGATTTGCTATGGTAGATGTATTGAATGAGGGCAATGCGGTTAGCGTGCAGCGGATTATAAGGAGATCAGATGGAGAAACATGGTACAGGTATCAGGATAAAAGTGGGGAGTATAGATATATTGCAGGCTGGTATGCTAAAAAGGTAGAAAAAACTCCCGAAACTCCTCCTGAAACTGGTGATGGAACTTCTAAAGCAACGGCTTTGTACTATATAAACCTCAGGGAAGGACCATCGCTTGACTATGCGAGAATAGACCTGATCGATAAAGGAAGTGAATTACCTGTTGTGGGCATTGCAAGAAATGGGGAGACAGAAATTTGGCTGGAGGTTCAGCACGAAGGCAAAATTGGATGGGTATATGCCCCTCTTTTTGATGTTGTTTCGTCTCCTCTGCTAGACCTATCTAAAATAGGAAGCGAAGGAAAAATAGAGGATGTTGTCAATGTCAGGGGAGGCCCCTCCACAAATTATTCCGTGCAGGCTGTGTTGCAGTCCGGAATAAGTGTAATGATTAGAGGTGTTGGAGAAAATGAAAAAAAGGAAGTCTGGTATGAAATAAATGTCGATGGAGAAGCGGGATGGGTTCATTCTGACTTAGTTATTACTAGCGATAAAGGAAAAAGTGAACTAAACAAAATAACCTGGACGATTGTTTCTAACGGAATAGATATTGTGGTGACGGGCAAAAATTTATCAATTCCTTCTTTATCTATGTTAGAGAATCCTGTGAGACTCACAGCTAATTTTACAGGCACAATTGCGGAAAATGAGAATGCTCTTCTGATTAACCTTCCTCCGATTATCCGTGTGCGGTGGGAACAATTAGGTAGTTCTGTGTCGGTTACTACGGACTTGAATAGCAGGATTCCCTTTAAAGAAGAGATGAAAGATAGCCAAACTTTTATACTGCATTTAGAATTGCCCAAAGTTGGTGAAAAGAGAATAGATTTTTCTAGTACGGGAATTTATGTCTCTGTGGAAAATTTAAATGAGAAGGAATATTTGAGCTTAAACGATTTTTTGAATTATTTTAATACAGAGCCTATTGTGCAAGATGGTGGTGTTAGCATAAGTTTATTTGGAGGGGAAGCAGTAGTTGATAAGAGTAAACTTTTGGAAAAGGACGGAGAATTTTTTATCTCGTTAGACCTTCTTTCAGAAACATTAAATGTTTCAGTTGTTTCCACAGATAAGGTAATTTATATTGATCCGGTGCTAACGGAGTACAAAGAAGAGGATGGAAAGTTTTTGTTTACGTTTTCTGCACCACCGAAGGTCAAAAAGGAAAAAAGTGATTCATTATATTTAATTTTCTACGCAGAATGTGGCACATTTGATATGATTGATTCAAAGGCAAGAAATGGTGATGATCCACCTGAAATAAGGATTAAAGTTGGCAAAGCCAGCGAAACTGTTGATATTAATACAACTGGCACTAAAGTTACTGTTAGCATTGCTGCGAGTAAAAGTGGCTCGCTTGCAGGGCGAATTATTGTGATAGACCCCGGGCACGGAAGTTATTCTGGACCTTATCTGGACATTGGCGCTACAGGCCCTACTGGTATTAAGGAGGCTGTAATTGTTCTTGACATTGCAAAGAGGTTAAAGAAATTATTGGAAGAAGAGGGAGCCACAGTGATTCTTACGCATGAAGTTCTGGATGATCTTAATAACCCAACGCTTGCAGAGCGGTGTTCAATGGCGGACAATTCAGGAGGAGATTTATTTATATCTATTCACCTTAATGCGTCAGTCAACAGAGCATCACAAGGAACAGAAACATATTATTGGCACAGCGAGTCTTACAATTTTGCTAAAGCTGTTCAGGATTCGCTATTAAAAAATTTAAATACCACAAGTAGAGGAGTGAAGAAAGGTTACCTTTACGTGTGTAGAAATGTTACTACAATGCCATCTATACTGACAGAAATTTTGTTTGTTTCAAATGTTTATGAAGAATCGTTGTGTAAAAACTCTGCATTTTTGGATAAAATAGCAGAAGCTTTGAAAGAAGGGATAGAGAGATATTTCAGTGGATAGCAGATCTTCTATTGGTATTTTTGATTCCGGAATTGGAGGACTTGCTGTTGTAAACACTATTTCGAGAGCGCTTGAGCATGAGAGCCTTGTATATGTTGCGGATTCAAAAAATTTCCCGTATGGCACAAAGGCAAAGAATCAGATTACACAATTTTCTGAAAGGATTACGCAATTCTTATTAAAAAAAGATGTTAAAGCAATAATTGTTGCCTGTAATACTGTTTCTTCAATTGCGATGCCTCTCCTGAAAGAGATAGCTTATCCTGTACCTGTCTTTGGGATGATACAATCCGGGGCAATCCTTGCAGTGAAAACAACTAAAAATAAGAAAGTTGGTGTGATTTCTACTCCTCTTACAGCTGCTTCTCACGCATATAAAAGAGAGATACAAAAATTAGATGATGGCATTGAAGTGTTTGAAATAGGTTCTCAGAGAATGGTGAATCTTGTGGAAAATGGCAATAAAACACGCGAACGTGCCTATGAATTAGTAGAAGGAAAATTGCAAAATGTGATCTCTGCTAAAATAGATACGCTTGTGCTGGGTTGTACGCATTTCCCATTTCTTGACAAGGTTGTTAAGAGTGTTGTGGGGAAAGATATTAAGGTTGTGGATCCAGCAGATGAACTTGTCCTGAAATTGGAAAAATTTTTAAAAGCAAATAGTTTAATGAATAAATCTTTAAGTATTAACACAAGGATGTTTTTTACAACAGGAATGACAGAAGAATTTCTTATCAAGGCCAAACTGTTTCTTGATATTTTTCCAAAAGAAGTACATAAACTGGATGTCTAAATTTGTCGGAATGGTCAAATATATTTGATTTTTTAACATTTATAGATACAATATGTGATGCTCGGGGTGTGGCGTAGTTTGGTAACGCGCATGGTTTGGGACCATGAGACCGGAGGTTCGAATCCTCTCGCCCCGACCAAGTTTAGATTGGGTTGCGCCTATAGCTCAGTAGGATAGAGCAACGGATTTCTAATCCGTCGGTCGCAGGTTCAAATCCTGCTAGGCGCGCCACTTAGGAATGGTGGGTGTAGCTCAATGGTTAGAGTACCGGACTGTGGCTCCGGATGTTGGGGGTTCAAATCTCCTCACCCACCCCATAGATGTCTGTTTTTGTATTGAATAAGGAAGCGCCCATAGCTCAGTAGGATAGAGCGGTGGATTCCTAATCCGCAGGCCACAGGTTCAAATCCTGTTGGGCGCACCAAAGGCGCCTATAGCTCAACTGGATAGAGCAACGGACTTCGGATCCGTAGGTTGCAGGTTCAAATCCTGCTAGGCGCGCCATGTGTATAAAGGGGGTCCTTGGCTCAATTGGTAGAGCAACGGACTCTTAATCCGTAGGTTGCGGGTTCGAGTCCCGCAGGACCCACCATTTTGCGCATGGACTGATGTTGAGTGTGCTATGTAGAAGTTTAGGCCATTTTGCATGTCTTAAATAGAAAAGTTAATGGATTCTTACTTATGAATATGAATTTTGAGTTCTGAGGGTAATTGCCTATGTGGTTGTATAGATATAAAGTGCGAGGGTGGCGGAATTGGCAGACGCGCTGGACTTAGGATCCAGTGAGGAAACTCATGCGGGTTCAAGTCCCGCCCTTCGCACCATTTTTATTTGGAAAGGAGATATGAGAATGGAATCTACAATAAAGGAAAGAACGGGTTCAAAGATTATTTTTACAACAAAAAATACCAGAGAAGAAATTGAAAACGAAAAGAAGGAAGCATACAAAAAGATTGCACAGAAAGTGATAGTTCCCGGATTTAGAAAAGGAAAAGCTCCTTATGAAATGGGCGTTTCTTTTGTTGGTGAGGGCAGAGTTTTGGAAGAAGCGGTAGATATATTACTTGAAAAGAACCTTGTAGATTTTTTGGATAAAGAGAAAATAAATCCTGTTGTTCAGCCCGATGTAAAAATAGACAAATTGGAAGAAGACGAACTTATCTATACCTACACTGTCGAGTTTTTACCGGAGGTTAATATAGATCTCTCGGAAAAAATTGAAGTCCCTTATGAAAAACCTGATACAGAAAAAGATGTAGAGGCAAAGCTCAATGAATTACAAGATTCTTTTACAGAGGTTGTGCCTGTGGAGAGAGCTATACAGAACGGAGACGTGGTGTCGTTAACCTGGCAAGTGGAAGGGCGTGACAAAGAGCCAAAGAATGATACACTTGAAATAGGTAAAGATAAGTTTATTGGAAATTTTGATGAAAACATTATTGAAAAGAAAAAAGGCGATAGCTTTACTATAGATTTTAAGGATGAAAAGATAGCGATAAATGTGCTTGAAGTGAAGGAAAAACATATCGTTCTTATTGATGACGACCTTGCAAAACAGGCGGGATATGAAAATCTTGAGCAACTAAAAAATAAAATTAGAGAAAAGGCTGAAGAAAACAGCAGACTTCAAGCCGAAGAGGAACGAGGGTTAAAGGCATTAAATGTGCTTGCAAATAAACTTGATGTGGAAATTCCAGGCAAGCTTGTTGAAAAGGAAATTGATGAGAGAACTCAGAGGGCACAAGATGAATATTTAAAGATAGGCAAAAAAATTGAAGATGTGTTAAAAGAAGAAAATAAAACAATGGATAGTTTGAGGGAAGAAGTTAAAAAAGTTGTGGTAGAAAATATTAAAAGCGAACTTGTTATGAACGAGGTTATAAAAAAGAGCAATGTTACCGTCGATGATAACGAAATAGAAGAAGAGTTTAATAAGCTTCTTGAAGCTAACGGATTAGCGGATAAAAAAGTACCACTTAATGATAATATCCGGATGGCGATTAAAGATAATATTCTTCGCAAAAAAGCAATTTTATTCATAAAGGAAAATGCTATAATTAAAAAAAGAGAAGGAGATGAATAATATGCCAATGATTCCATTTGTGATAGAACATACTGGCAGAGGCGAAAGAAGCTATGATATTTATTCCCGACTGCTGAAAGATAGAATTATATTTCTCACCGGAGCAATTAATGAGGATATTTCGGATCTTATTGTTGCAGAAATGCTTTTTCTTGAATCGCAAGATCCCACTCAAGATATATACCTTTATATAAACAGCCCTGGAGGAGAGGTAACGCCAGGGATGGCAATTTATGATACCATGCAATATCTAAAATCGCCTGTTTCAACCATTTGCTTAGGTCAAGCAGCGTCTCTCGGTGCAATTATTCTTGCAGCGGGCGAAGCGGGGAAAAGGTATGCTTTGCCTCATTCGAGGATTATGATTCATCAGCCCTGGGGAGGGGCACAAGGGCAGGCAACAGATGTAGAAATTCAGGCAAGGGAAATAATTAGAATAAAACGAATTGGCATTGAGATACTTGCGGCTCATACCGGACAGCCTATTAAAAAAGTGCAGGAAGACACAGAAAGGGATTTTTATATGTCTCCTGAAGAGGCTAAAGAATATGGGATTATTGATCAAATTATCGTAAAATCAAAAGATATTACAGGAGCGAGCAAAAAATGAACGAAGTAGAAGAACCAAAGTGCTCGTTTTGTGGTAAGAAATACGATGAGGTGGAGAGGCTTATTGCGGGACCAGGTAGTGTGTATATTTGTGATGAATGTTTAAAGCGGGCATATAAACTTGTAGAGGATACAAAAAAAAAGAAAAATAAACTGTTTTTAAAGGATATACCTACACCATCAGAGATTTATTCTTATTTAGATCAGTACATCATAGGACAGAATGAGGCAAAAAAAGTTATTTCCGTAGCAGCTTATAATCATTACAAGAGGATTATTGCAAATGAGGAAAATTTTGATGTAGAAAAGAACAACATTTTGTTGATAGGGCCTACAGGATCTGGAAAGACTTTATTTGCTAAGATACTTTCTCAAATTATAGGCGTACCTCTTTCTATCTCGGATGCTACATCTCTTACTGAAGCAGGGTATGTTGGAGAGGATGTCGAGAGTATTGTGCAGAAACTTTTGCAGGCTACTGATTATAAGGTGCAGCTTGCGGAACAAGGTATTATATACATAGACGAGATAGATAAGATAGCAAGAAAAAGCGATAACCCTTCTATCACACGAGATGTATCCGGAGAGGGTGTTCAACAGGCGTTACTTAAGCTTGTTGAAGGAACGGTCGCAAATGTCCCTCCTGCTGGTGGAAGAAAGCATCCCTATCAAGAATTTATACATGTAAATACAAAAGATATATTATTTATAGGCGGTGGAACGTTTGATGGTCTGGATTCAATTATAAAGGAACGAGTGAAGAAGAGAAAAATTGGTTTTGCCGCAAAGGACGAAAAAAATATCAAAAAATTAAAGCCAATGCCTCATGATTTGCTAAAATTTGGCATGATTCCTGAATTTATAGGTAGGTTTCCGGTTATTGCGCAGCTTAAAGAATTAACAAGAGATGAGCTTGTCAGGATACTATATGAGCCTAAAAATTCATTAATAGGCCAGTACAAGAAATTTTTTACAATGGACGGCGTAGAACTTGAGTTTGAAGATGGAGCACTTGGTTGCATTGCAGATGAATCTCTTGAATTGGATATTGGAGCAAGAGGATTGAAATCTATATTGGAACAGTATATGGTTGGATTGATGTATCTAATACCGGAAATGAAAAATGTAAAAAGATGTATTATTACAAAAGAATTTTTGGCAAACAGAGAGGAAGCAATGCTATTTGACGAAAAGAATAGTAGGGTATACTTACGTAAAACTGCTTAGGAGGCACGATGAAGACAGGGTTGAAACAGAACAATAAATTACCATTTATTCCATTAAGAAATATTGTAATCTTTCCTTATATGGTGGTGCCTTTATTTATTGGCAGAATAAAATCAGTTGCTGCAATTGATCAAGCATTCAGTAAAGACAAAATGATCGTTGTTGCTACACAAAAGAACGGGCTGGTAGAGGATCCAGATGAAGATGATATTTATAATATTGGCGTTAAAGCAGAGGTATTGCAGCTTCTAAAATTACCCGACGGCTCGTATAGAGTTCTGATTGAGGGTCTTCGGCATGTGGAGATAACTGAATTTGTTAAGTCTAATAAATTATTGGAAGTTCGCGTAGATACTATTCCCGATGAAAAAACTGAAAAAACAATTTATCAAGATGCTTTGATGCGTTTAATTGCGGAGAAGTTTACCGCATATATTGGTTTTAATAAAAAAATGTCACAGGATATACTGATAGGTCTTTCCAATATAGATGATGTGGGAAGATTTTCTGATGTCGTTGCAGCAAACCTTAACATTGGCGTAGAAGAGAAGCAGCAAATTTTATCAATGAGTAATCCTGATGAAAGACTTAAAGAGCTTGTACAAATTCTCGAGAGAGAAGTTACGATTCTGGAAATTAGCAAAAAAATCGATGAAGAAGTAAAAAGTACAATAGAAAAAAGTCAAAAAGAATATTTCTTGCGAGCTAAAATTAAAGAAATTGAAAAGGAATTAGGAGAATCCGGTGAAGAAGTAGGGGAAATCGGTGAGTACAAAAAGAAAATGAAAGGAAGAAAATTTCCTGCATATATTAAAGATAGAATTGAAGATGAACTGGAGAGACTTAAAAAAATTCCTGTTTTAAGTCCGGAGAGCGCAGTAATAAGAAATTACCTGGATTGGCTGTTGGAACTTCCGTGGGATAAACGGACACAGGATAAGGTGAATATAAGTGAAGCGAATAAAATACTAAATAAAAATCACTATGGTCTGGAAGATGTTAAAGAAAGGGTACTCGAATTTCTTGCAGTTAGACAACTTACGAAGAGCATGAAAGGTCCTATTATTTGTTTTGTTGGGCCTCCAGGGGTAGGCAAAACATCCCTTGGAAAATCCATAGCGGAGGCATTAGGGAGAAAATTTGTCCGGATGTCTCTTGGTGGAATAAGGGATGAAGCTGAAATAAGAGGCCATAGAAGAACATATGTAGGAGCAATGCCCGGGCGCATTATTCAAGGAATAAAACAGTCAGGCGTTAAAAATCCTGTATTTTTACTTGATGAAATAGACAAGGTAGGTGCAGATTTTCGGGGAGATCCTACTGCAGCTCTTCTTGAAGGACTGGATCCAGAGCAGAATAATTCTTTTTCTGACCATTATATAGAATTGCCATTTGACCTTTCGGAAGTCCTCTTTATTACCACTGCTAATATTGTAGATACAATACCTCCTGCACTGTTTGATAGAATGGAAATAATGTCGCTTCCGGGGTATATCGATGAAGAGAAGCTGCGTATTGCAACAGAATTTATTATTCCAAAACAATTGAAATTTCACGGGCTTTCAAAAGAGGATATAGAAATTTCGAAAAAAGCTGTACTTCGCATTATAGGAGAATACACAAGAGAAGCCGGGTTGAGAAATTTAGAGCGCTCCTTAATGAAAATTATGAGGAAGGTTGCAAAAAAGAAAGTAGATAAGCATTTTAAGAAGGTTAAGATTACTGACAAAAATCTGAATGAATATTTGGGAGAGCCAATTTTTGCGGTAGGGATTAAAGAAAAGAAAAGCCAGATAGGTGTTGCTTGCGGAATGGTAGTAACTCAAGCGGGAGGAGATATTGTATTTATAGAGGCAATAAAAATGCCAGGGAAAGGAAATTTAATTCTTACGGGACAGCTAGGGGATGTGATGAAAGAGAGTGCTCATGCAGCATTAAGTTATGTAAGAGCTCATGCAAAAGAATTAGGCGCTCCGGAAGATTTTTCTGATAAATATGATGTGCATATACATGTACCTGAAGGAGCAGTACCGAAAGAGGGTCCTTCTGCTGGAATTGCTATTTTTACTGCTCTTATTTCAATAGTTAGAGAAAAGCCTATTAACAAGGATGTAGCAATGACAGGAGAAATTACACTAAGGGGCAGGGTGTTGCCTGTTGGTGGGGTGAAAGAAAAAGTATTGGGAGCATATAGAGCTGGGATCAAAACAATTATTTTACCAAAACAGAATGAAAATGATTTAAAGAAAATTCCCCAACAAGTAAAAGAAAAACTTGTATTTAAATTTGTTGATAATGTGAAAGAAGTTGTTGATGAAGTGTTTGAATAAATAAAATTTATCAAACAATGCGTGACGGAATAGGAAATGAACGCAAGGTGATAGGTGAAATGGTCGATATAGGCAAAGTTTTGCGTGAAGCAAGAGAGAAGAAAAGTTTATCCATTCGCGAAGTTGCAGAGCAGACTCTGATACGTGAGTACTATCTTGAAAAAATAGAGAATAATGAATTTGACAATTATGACGGGTTTATGCATGCGTATATACGCAAATATGCAACATTTCTATGGCTGAACCCTGTTCCTCTTTCTACTGCATATAAAGAGCTTTTCAGTGCCGAGAAAGAGCCAAAGGAACAATTTGTGCCGATATTAAAAAGAAGAAACTATAAAGGAATGATAATTGCTGCACTTGCTATTGTACTGATTGTGATTGTTGCGATATTTTTTTCTATGAAGAAAGTGCCTTTGCAAGAGCCAGATAATTCTCCGGCGGTTACTCCTGCGGAAGAGATAGAACCTGACGAAACTACGCCAATTATGCCTGACGAAACGGTAGAAGAAGTCATAGAGGGCATAAATATAATTGTTTATGCAGATGCAAAATGCTGGGTAGGCGTGACAATAGATGGGAAATATACGCAACTGTTTATAAATGGAGGAGAAAATAGAGAATTTAAAGGGGAAGAGTACATAAAAATTCTTTTTGGTAATGCAAGGCATGTTTATGTGACAAAGAATGGACAAAATATAGGGCAAGTGAGTGAAAATAAAGATGTAGTGGAGGTTATATATAAACCGTAATCGAATTTTTGAGCCAGTTGGTCTTGTAAGTCTTGGATGCCCTAAAAATATTGTGGATAGCGAAAGAATCCTGGGCAAACTGTTAGAAAACAATATTCATATAACGCTAAACTTAGAAGAAGCACATTCAATTATTATTAATACTTGTGCTTTTCTTCAATCTGCACGTAGTGAATCAGAAGGGGTAATTCAAGAATTTATTGAAAAAAAGAAAAAAGGCATTACAAAAAAGCTCATAGTCTCAGGTTGTTATCCTTCACTTCGCGGAAGTAGTCTTATGGATAGATTTCCTGAAATAGATGCAATTACCGGAACAAATGATATTAATCATATTGTCGATGCTTTAAAATCAGACAGGAAAGGCCAATTTCTTTCAAGAAATTTCGAGCTTGTTCTTCCGTCGAGATTTCTTGTAACGCTTCCCCATTATGCATACCTAAAGATAGCTGACGGTTGCAGTCATAGGTGCGCTTTTTGCCTTATACCGAATATTAAAGGAAATCTTCATAGTTTTGAAAGGGGATTTATTATTCAAGAGACAGAAGGATTGGCTAATAATGGCGTAAAAGAAATTATTATTACTGCGCAGGATACAACAAATTATGGAGCAGATATTTATGGAAAGCCAATGCTTATACCGCTTCTTAAGGATCTGGAGAAAATAAAGGGCATAGAATGGATACGTGTGCTTTATACATATCCTGGCGAAATAACAGAAGACCTTGTGTCTTATATTAGAAATAGCGAAAAGGTTGTTCCATATATAGATATGCCTATTCAGCATATTAACGATACAATACTAAGAAATATGAATCGGATAGGGCAGAGGAAAGACATTGAAAAAATAGTGGGACTCTTTAGAAGGAATAATATAGCGGTGAGAACTACTTTAATAGTGGGTTTTCCAGGGGAAGGTGAAAAAGAGTTTGAAGAGCTCAGGGAATTTGTGGAGGAAATGAAATTTGCTCACCTTGGTGTGTTTAAATATTTCAGAGAAGAAGAAACTAAAAGTTATACTATGGAAAATCAGGTTGAGGAAGCTGTTAAAGAAAGAAGGGAAGAAGCTATCAAGTCTATTCAGGAGAAGATATCCTTAAACAGGAACAAAACATTTATAGATCGAACTATTCCTGTTATTATAGATTATTACGATGGGGAAAAAGAAGCGTTTGTTGGAAGGACTAAATATGATGCTCCGGAAATTGACAATATTGTCTTAGCAAAAGGTGCTGTTAAGGTAGGAGAGATTCAAGACATTGTAGTAGAAAATGTTAAAGAACATGTGTTGATAGGAAGGGTTCTATGAGATTATTTATTGCCTTAATGACTACTCCTATTCAGGAGCAAATATTTGAAAGAGAGGAAGAATTAAAAAAACAAATTACAGATGTCAGATGGGTTAAAAAAGATAATCTTCATCTTACGCTAAAATTTTTGGGTGACGTTGATAAGGTAAAATTTGAATTAATAAAAGAGACCATTGTTGACATAGGAAGTCAGTGCAAAGAATTTGATTTTTCTTTTTCGAGAATATCGGGATTTCCAAAAGAAGAAGCGGCTCGAGTTATATTTGTCGGGTTGGATAAGGGAGCAAAAGAAATTAAGGAAATTATGATAAAATTAGATGAAGAAACCTGTAAGATGGGGTTTAAACGCGAAAAAAGTTATGTTCCCCATCTTACTGTTGGAAGGGTAAAATTTGGAACTGTCAATCTTAAGATTGACAGCAAAAATAATTTTCCTCCTGTAATGGGGCATGCTACCGGCATCGAAATTATTAAAAGCGAGCTTACAAAGTTTGGGCCGATTTATACATCAATATATAAATTTGGTTTCAGTTAAAAAATAAACTATAATAGTAGAAGCAAATTTATTAGAAAAGAGAGGTAACGATATGGCAGGAAGTAAGGATAAATTTGAAAAAGAGCAGATTAACAAAGACAACGCCTTAAAACTTGTTATGGCACAAGCTGAAAAGGAATTTGGTAAAGGCGCTGTGATGCGTTTGGGTGACAAACGAGTCAGTTTTGGCATGGATGTAATTCCCACTGGAATTTACTCACTTGACATTGCACTTGGTGTTGGAGGTTTTCCAAGGGGAAGAGTTGTTGAAATTTTTGGACCGGAGGGAACAGGCAAAACAACGCTTGCACTTGAAGCAATTGCGTCTGCACAGAGATTGGGGGGGAAAGCACTTTTTGTGGATGTGGAACATGCTTTTTCGCCCGAATATGCTGCAAATCTGGGAATTGATGTGGATAACTTGATTGTTTCTCAGCCCGATTATGCAGAACAAGCACTTGACATTATTGATATGTTTGTAAGGTCGGCCGCAGTGGATATTTGCGTGCTGGATTCCGTCGCGGCACTTGTACCAAAAGTAGAGCTTGAGGGAGATATGGGTGATTCTTATATGGGTCTTCAGGCCCGTTTGATGTCTCAAGCTTTAAGAAAACTCACCGGTTCAATTAGTAAATCAAAAACCTGTGTAATATTTATTAATCAGTTAAGAGAGAAGATCGGGGTTTTTTTTGGTAATCCCGAGGTGACTCCGGGTGGCAGGGCTTTAAAATTTTATTCATCCGTGAGGATAGACGTGAGGAGAGTGGAGAGATTAAAAGATAAAGGCGAGACATATGGAAATAGATTGAAGATTAAGGTGGTGAAAAACAAAGTTGCTCCACCCTATAAGGAAGCTCTTGTCGATTTAATTTTTGGCAAAGGCGTGAGCAGAGAAGGAGATTTATTTGATATAGGAGTAAATGCTGATATTATTACAAAGGCTGGTTCTTTTTATTCCTATGGAGAGGTAAAACTAGGGCAGGGAAGAGATAATTCACTTCAATTTGTAAAAATGCATCCGGAACTATTTGATAAAATAGAGAGAGAAGTGAAGGGCAAATTCTTCCCTAAGAATGCAACGAATGCACAATGACGAGCAATCGGCATTCAACTATTCGTTATATTTACTTTCATTTAAAGATTATTCTGAATATGAATTAAGAAAGAAATTAGCAGGTAAATTTGATGTTTGTTTTATTGATAACACTATCGCAAAATTAAAGGAGAAAGGGCTGCTTTCTGATAAGCAATATGTGGAAAAGATAATAAGAAGATATGGGAGTATTAAGAAATATGGATATTTTAAAGTGGAGCAAGAGCTCCATAAGCGTGGTCTGAAAAAAGAAGTTTATGAAAATCTTCTAAGTGAGATTTATACTGAGGCTAAAGAAGAAGAAAATGCTCTATCTATTGCATTTAAAAGGCCACGTGAGAAGCTGGAGAAATATCTCTTAAGTAGAGGTTATCGTTCATATATTGTTCGGAAAGTCCTTGCCCTTTTGGAAAAAGAATAGGAGGTGAGGATTTTGTTAAGAGGAGAAGTACCATACATTGTTTATCTTACAATTAGTATCGTGATGCTTGTCTTGGGTGTGGTTCTAGGATATGTGTTTGGATCGTATATATATAGAACGAAGATTGGCTCTCTTGATGAGTATGCAAAGAAAAAGAAAGAGGAAGCAGAGCGAGAAATTCAGGCAGAGAAAAGAGAGCAGAGAATACAATTTAAGGAAGAGGTTGAAAGAAAACAAGAAGAACTTGAAAATAAATTTCGTTTAAAGCAAAAAGAACTTCAGGAAATTGAAGATCGACTTATCCGAAAAGAAGAAGCTGCAGATAGAAAATTTTTAACTCTGGAGAAAAAAGAAAAAGAGCTTTCATATAAAGAAAAAGAACTTGGCCAGCTAGAGCAGGAATTAAAAGGAAGTGCTCAAAAAATAGATCAGGAGCTTTCCCGTGTTGCGGGTCTTTCAATAGAGGAAGCAAGGAAGATTATTTTAGATAGAATGGACAAGGCCCTGGAACAGGAATATGCTAAGAAAATAAGTGAAAAAGAAGAAGATTTACGAGAGGTTGTTGAGAGAAAGTCGAAGGAAATTCTATCAGGTGCGATGGAGAAATGTGCTGCAGATTATGTGTCAGAAACAACAGTTTCCGTTGTTCCTTTACCATCCGATGAATTAAAGGGAAGAATTATTGGAAGGGAAGGAAGGAATATCCGGACTTTTGAAACGTTGACAGGCGTAGATATACTTGTAGATGATACTCCAGAGGCTGTGACGCTTTCTTGTTTCGATCCTATTAGAAGGGAAGTGGCAAGAAAAGCATTAGAGCACCTAATTATAGATGGAAGGATACATCCTGCAAGAATAGAAGAGTTTGTTCAAGAAGCTGAAAAAGAAGTGGAGCAGGATCTATTGAAAGAGGCAGAAGATGTTTTAGTGTCACTTTCTGTTCATAATATTCCTATTGAGTTAAAAAAGCTTATAGGAAAAATGAAATTTAGAACAAGCTATGGTCAAAATCTTATGAGGCATTCTATTGAAGTTGCAACTATTGCAGGGATTTTAGCTTCTGAGCTTGGCGAAAATCCTGCACTTACAAGAAGAGCTGGTTTACTGCACGATATCGGAAAAGTAATGGCAAGTGAGATCGAAGGCCCTCATGCGTTGATTGGTGCGGATTTACTCAAGCGTTATAATGAAGATCCTGCTGTAGTTCATGCTGTATCTGCCCATCATAATGAGGTAAAGGCTGAAACTGTTTTGGATGTAATGATACAAATAGCTGATACGGTTTCTGCAACAAGGCCAGGAGCAAGGAGAGAAAATCTGGAATTGTATATAAAACGACTTGAAGATATTGAAAAGATTGCAATGTCAGTTAAGGGAGTAAAAAAGGCTTATGTTGTACAGGCCGGCAGGGAACTTAGAATAATGGTAAACCCTGAAGATATAGGTGAAGAAAAAGCATTAACAATCTCCCACGATGTGGCAAAACAGATAGAGGAGGAAGTTGTTTACCCAGGCATTATAAAAGTAACAGTTGTAAGAGAAACTCGTTATATAGATTATGCAAAATAGCCTCTTATTTCCAGAGGAAATAAAGTATCTCCCCTCTTGCCCCGGAGTGTATATTATGAAGGGCATTAAAGGGGAGATACTTTATGTAGGTAAGGCAAATATTCTTAAAAAAAGAGTTCAATCATATTTACGTCCCTCTGATCCTAAAACGACTGTCTTGGTCAAGAAAGTAAAGACTGTTGATTTTATTGTAGTAAATTCGGGATCTGAGGCGCTTCTTCTAGAGAGCAATCTTATCAAAAAGTATAAACCATGGTTTAATATAGTGCTTGTGGATGATGTAAACTACCCTTATATAAAGATAACAGATGAAAAATACCCCAGGTTTTTGAAAGTGTACAGAAGGAGAGGTAAAAATGGTGAATATTTTGGACCATTCCCTCATGGAAAAGCAATACAGCTCAGCATAAGGGCACTTAGAAAAGTATTTCCCGTAAGGACATGCAACATAAAGATATCTGATGGTAAAAAAATAGAGCCGTGTCTTTTATACCATATGGGACTTTGCTCTGCGCCATGTGCACACAAGATTACTGCAAAAGAATACAATAAAATTGTCGGATCGCTGAAGCTTTTCTTAAGAGGAGAAGGAGATAAAATTGTTGAAACATTTAAAAAAGAGATGGAAAAAGCAAAAAACGATCTTGACTTTGAAAGAGCAGCTATATTTAGAGATGAATTGAAGGGGATTTTATCGATTTTGGAGAAGCAAAGAGTAGTTAGTGAAAAAAATGTGTCTTTTGATTTATTTGCTCTAAAAATAGAGAGTGAATTAGGTTGTATTACCGAAGTAAGCGTGAGGAACGGGAGAATTATTTATTCTTACCCTTTTATACTTAGTGTTCCTATGCAGAAGGAAAAGGGAGAGATTATGCAGGAGTTTTTTTTTATGCATCCCTTTCACCTTAATAGCAGTAAAATTTACGTGGAATCAATTCTTCCCGATAAAGAATTAGTAAAGGAATTTGTGAAAGAAACAAAAGGATTTAAAATTCAGATTGCTACTCCACGTGGAAAACTTCAGAAAGATATTTTATCTGTAGCACAGGAAAATGCGTCTACGCATCTAAAAAATTATATAGAAAAGCGCAAGGGGTCAAGAAATAAAAAAGCACTCAATGGGCTGAGAGGCATTTTTCATCTCAAAGAGCTTCCTATGCGTATTGAAGGGTACGACATTTCTAATATTGCAGGGAAAGATGCCGTAGGTTCTATGGTCGTTTTTACGGAAGGAAAGCCGGACAAAAATGAATACAGAAAATTTCGAATTAAATATGTAGAAGGGCCTGATGATTATGCTATGCTAAAAGAAGTATTGTTCAGAAGGTTCAAAAACGATTCAGCTTCTTTTAAGAAAGATCCTGATATTATTCTGATTGATGGTGGGAAGGGGCAATTAAGTGCGGCAATAAAAATTAAAAAGTTGATGAAATTAAAAGTATTCGTTGCATCCATTGCAAAAAAAGAAGAACTAATTTTTGTAGAAGGGAGAAGTGAACCCATAAAACTCTCAAGAGATTCAGAGGAGCTTATGCTTTTGCAGCGCGTCAGAGATGAATCTCATCGCTTTGCAAAAGCATATTTTCAAAAAGTGCACAAAAAATCTATGTTAAGGGAGGCGTAAGCATGAAAAGAAGAATTATAACTTCTTGGATTATCAATGCTATTTCATTTTTTATTGTGAGTCAAATTGTAATGGGAATGCAATTTGAGAATTTTGTGAGCGTATTGTTGGCAGGTATTGTACTCGGCATTGTAAACGCTATACTGAAACCACTTTTTATTGTCATTTCCTTTCCTATAAGTGTACTTACACTGGGTCTATTCCTTATCATTATCAACGGTATAATGCTTGAAATTGTAGCGGCAATTGTTCCAGGATTTTCACTTGCTTCTTTTTGGACAGCTATATGGGGATCTATTCTTTTGTCGATTGTGAGTATGATTATTATGCATGTATTGTTTCCAAGACGGAGAATTGCTTGAAAGAACAGGATAAAGCTATATTAGTTGAAATTGCAGAGCCAGGTAAAAGGGAAATTTCTTTAGATTCTTTTGAAGAATTTCGAACGCTTGTTCAAACGTTAAACCTTGAAATTGCTGCAGAGACAACACAAATCGTAAAACACCCCAATTATGCATTTTTTATTGGTAAGGGCAAACTGAATGAGATTAAGCAGATTGTGAAACTGCTTGAGCCTAAATATGTTTTTGTTAACGTTACACTTACATACCTTCAACTTAAAAATATTTCCGCAGAGATTGGCGTTCCTTGCATTGATAGGGCTCATCTTATTCTTATGATATTTAGTATGAGAGCCAAAACAAGAGAAGGAAAGTTACAAATAGAACTTTCTGAATTAAAAATGCGTCTTCCCGATATTGTGCACAGTGAGAAATTTCTTGACCAGCAGGTAGGCTCAGAGCTTGGATTAAAAGGACCTGGAGAAAAAAATATAGAGGTTAGGCGGAGATTTGTTGAGCGTCGAATTAAAGTTTTAGAAAAGAAGCTATTAACTATTGGAAAACAGAGGGAATTAAGAAGGAGGAGGAGAAGGAAAAGCAACATACCGATAATTGCCATTGTAGGATACACAAATAGCGGCAAATCTATGCTTTTAAATAGGATTACTTCATCTAGTACACATGTTGAAAACATGCTTTTTTCAACCCTTGATACTCTTGTAAGAAAGGGCAATTTAAATGACGGTACAGAAGTATTATTTGTGGACACAATTGGTTTTATAAGGGATTTTCCGCATCCTTTGATATATGCTTTCCATTCTACTCTCGAAGAGGTTTTAGATGCATGGATTATTTTGCATGTTGTGGATATATCTGTACCAGATTTTAGAGAAAAAATTGATTCTGTAGTGAAAACTTTAATAGAGTTAAAAGCTTCACATATTCCGCGAATACTTGTTTTTAATAAAGTTGACAAAATTTCGGATGAGAAACTTCTGCAATATAAAAACTTGTTTAAAGAAGCTGTTTTTATTTCTGCGCTGAACGGGGAAGGAATAGACGATCTCAAGGATAGAACTAGAAAAGAGCTTTCACTGCTCTTTATAAGGCATACTATACTTGTTCCTTATACAGAGCAAAAGATTCTTGCGATGGCTTATAAGGAAACGAGAGTATTGGAACGGAGAGATATCGAAGACGGAGTCTACCTCGCTATCGAGGGATTTAAAGAAAATGTGGAAAAATTTAAGCAGTTTTTTGTATTTCCTTGAAAATCTTTTTTTTATGTATAAAATTTAGTTTATGAGCGGCATAAATTATGTAGATGTGGTAATATTTATTCTTCTTCTTATTGCTGTTGTTCAGGGAATAAGAAAGGGTATTGTAATTCCTATTTTTGATATTGTAGGGCTTGTTGCGGGATGGTTTATTGCAAGAGCTAATGCTTTTGTGTTTGGCATTTATCTGGATAGCCGATTCAATATAGGTTCATATTTTTATGATAAAGTATTTAACATTGTGAAGCTTCCACCAGAAGTAGGCAGTTTGCCTGCAGACAATACAACTGTTCTCAATGTGATTAAAGCATTGCATTTCCCTTCCTTTTTACAGAATCTTTTTTTTGAAGGGACAATTCCTTCCGGATTTACAGTGCAGCAGTTTTTGGCAAGCAGGATTTCACAGAGCATTGTTACAGGCATTGCTTTTCTTGTTATTCTGCTTGGGGTATTCATACTATTTAGGGTGGCAGGAATAATTGTTAGAAGAATAGTTAGAGTGAGTCCTTTTTTAAAATGGTTTGATTCACTTTTTGGAGCTTTGCTGAAATTTGTTTTTACATATGCGATTGTATTTATTATTATACAGGTAATTCTTTCTACCTATGGCTATCTGCATCTTACAGAGAGTGCATTTATTTATCAAATAGAAACATCAAAATTTTATACAATTGGTGTAAAGATTTTCCCAATAATAAAAGAAAAGATCATTCTTCTTATTGTTTCCGCCGGTCAATAATTTTTTATGAAGATAGAAGATTTTAATTATAATTTGCCAGAGAATCTTATTGCACAGCATCCTATGTATCCAAGAGATTATGCAAAACTTATGGTACTGAACAGGAAAAACAAAAGCATTTGTCATCGTCGATTTTATGACATTATTCAATATCTCAGCAAGGGCGATGTACTTGTACTTAACGATACAAGAGTGATACGAGCGCGAGTGAAAGGGTTGAAGGAAGGGACAAAAGGAAAAAGAGAAGTTTTTCTTTTAAGTTATTTAGGTGATTTTCGGTGGAAAGCTCTTGTTAGTCCTGCCAAGCGGACACATAAGGGTGATAGAATTCTTATAGATAAAGATAGTGGAATATACGTTGAGATAGAAGAGAGAGGACTGGACGGAGAAAATGTTGTACGGTTTGAAACAACCGGGTTGTCAATGGAGGAGATTTTGAAAACTGTAGGTAATATACCTCTTCCTCCGTATATAAAAGGAAAAATTGTCAATGAAGAGGAATATCAAACTGTTTTTTCAGAAAAAGATGGAGCAGTTGCAGCGCCTACTGCAGGGTTACATTTTACGGAAGATCTTTTAGAGAAAGTAAAAGAAAAAGGCGTAAAGGTGGTATACATCACTCTGCATGTAGGCCTGGGTACATTCAGGCCTGTGAAAGGGGAAATTGAAAAGCATAAAATGCACAGGGAAGAATTTTTCATTTCTGAAGGAACAGCACGAATTATTAATGAATCAAAGTCAGCAGGAGGAAGAGTGTTTGCATGCGGAACAACGACAGTAAGATCATTAGAAACAGCTGCTACTTTTGAAGGAATTTTAAAGCCAATAAAGGGCAAGACGCGGTTGTTTATAAAACCTGGATATCCTTTTAAAGTTGTCGATGCAATTATCACGAATTTTCATTTTCCTCGCACAACGCTTCTTATGCTTGTTGCTGCATTTGCTGGGAGAGATTTTATTCTTGATGCATACAATGTTGCCGTGAAGGAATGTTATAGATTTTATAGTTTTGGTGACGCAATGCTCATTATATAGGAGAAGATAAAAGTGGGAGATATTAAGTTTGAGATTGTTAAAAAAAGCAGTGAAATGAGAGCACGCATAACAAATTTTGAAACGGCGCATTCTATCATTGAAACTCCTGTTTTTATGCCTGTTGGAACGCAAGCAACCGTTAAAACTCTTACTTCAGATGAAATTGATGATATGGGGTTTAAAATTATACTTGGCAATACATATCATCTTTACTTGCAGCCTGGCGCAGATGTAATAAAAAAGGCAGGTGGGTTGCATAAGTTTATGAATTGGAAACATGCAATACTTACGGATAGTGGGGGTTTTCAGGTATTGTCGCTAAAAGAGATAAGAAAGATTGAAAAGGGTGGTGTAATGTTTCGTTCATTTATTGATGGTTCAAAGCATTATTTCACTCCGGAAAAGGTTATAGATATTGAAGAAAAGATTGGAGCAGACATTATTATTCCTCTTGATATATGCGGAACATATCCCTCAAACCGGACTCTGGCTGACAGGGAGCTTGATATTACACTTGATTGGTCCGGAAGGAGTTTGAAAGCAAAAACCAGGGATGACCAAATTATGTTTGGTGTTATCCAGGGTAGTTTTTATAAAGATTTGAGAAAAAAAGCAGTGGATGGTATTTTGTCATTAGATTTCCCTGGAGTAACACTTGGGGGTTTAAGTGTGGGCGAAGATAAAGAACTCACAAGAGAAATGGCTGATTATACTGTTTCGATTTTACCTGAGGATAAACCACGGTATCTTATGGGTGTGGGTGACCCAATTAGTATTCTTGAGTATGTGAAACTCGGAGTAGATATGTTTGATTGTGTTCTTCCTACGCGTGTTGCTCGTAATCGTACTCTTTTTACAAAGAACGGTCCTATAAAAATAACAAAAGCAATTTATAGGGAAGATTTCACTCCAATAGAGGACGATTGTGATTGCTATACTTGCAGGACATTTACAAAAGCATACTTAAATCATCTATTTAAAGCAAGAGAATTTCTTGCAGGAAGACTGGCTACAATTCATAATCTTTTTTTTCTTCAAAAATTAATCATGGATATAAGAAAGTCTATTGAGTATGATAATTTTCTTGAGTTCTACGAGAATTTTAAGAAAAGATATCAGCAGGCGAATTATAAATAGATAAATACATTTTGTTTCCACTTGTTAGATTTGAAAATGTATAAAATTCCTATTGTAAATTCAAGGTTAACCGGAAATAATTGTTTTTTAGGGGCTACAACGATGATCCTTGAAAGATTTTTAGCAAAACCATACGAATTTCTTCTGTAGTTCTCTTCGTATAAGCAGGCCTGTGTAGCGATTAAAAATGGTCATTCTGCGGCTTGCTTCTTTTTTTAATTTGAATATCAAGCTCTTCTAGCTGTTCTTTTTTAACTCTGTTGGGCGCATCTGTCAGAGGAGATATTCCTGCTGTTGTTTTAGGAAAAGCAATTACATCTCTTAAACTTTTTGCGTTACTCATAATCCATACAAGTCTGTCAAGGCCAAAAGCAATGCCTCCATGTGGAGGGGCTCCCAGTTTCAGCGCTTTGAGGAGAAAGCCAAATTTATCTTCCGCTTCTTGTTCGGTAAGCCCTATTGCATTGAAGACACGTTTTTGAAGGATTGGGTTGTGAATTCTGATACTTCCTCCGCCTATTTCATTACCATTTAAGGCCAAATCGTAAGCAAGGGCATGAAGATTGTCTTTGTCTCCATCTATTTTGTCTAATTCTTCAGGGTTTGGCATAGTAAAGGGATGATGTTCTGTTTCATATCGATTTTCTTCTTTGTTAAATGAAAAAAATGGAAAATCTGTGATCCATATAAAGTTCCATTTTTCTTTTGGAATGAGGTCAAATTTTCTTGCAAGGAAAAGTCTGATCTTTCCTACCATTTCAAATCCATTTTCTTTATTTACAATAAAGAGTAGCGCAATATCATTATTTTTACCATTTTTAAGAAGTATTTCTTTTTCCGTTTCGTTAAGATATTTTGCATAGGAGGAAGATATTTCGTCATTTATTTTAAACTCCAAGAACCCAGCTACTCCTTGTTCTTTTATCTCTTCTTTCAGGGTATCAATTTCTTTTCTTGAAAGTGTTGCACCGCCGGGCACAAATAATGCAAGAATTTTTTGTCCTTTTTCTATACTGTTTTTAATTAAATTAAACTTGCTTTCTTTGAAGAAATTTGTTAGATCTTTTATCTCCATTGCGAAACGTGTATCTGGTTTGTCAGAGCCGTAACGGAGCATTGCTTCAGCATATTTTATCCGCGGAAACGGAGTGACAATGTCTGCATCCAGTACATCTTTAAACGTTTTTTTGTACATACTTTCGGTAAGGAGCATTATATCCTCCTGGTCTACGAACGACATTTCAATATCAATTTGTGTGAATTCCGGCTGTCTATCCTGTCTTAAATCTTCATCTCTGAAACACCGTGCAATCTGAAAATATTTTTCAAAACCTCCCACCATAAGGATTTGCTTGAAGAGCTGAGGGGATTGTGGAAGTGCATAGAATTTTCCTTTGTTCAATCTGGATGGCACGATAAAATCTCTTGCTCCTTCTGGCGTGCTTTTTGTGAGAATTGGTGTCTCAACATCTATGAAATCCTTTTGAATTAGATAGTTTCTGATGCTTTGAACTATTTTTGCTCTTAATTCAAAAGTTTTTCTTACTTCAGGTTTTCTCAAATCAAGATATCTGTATTTTAATCTTACTATTTCGTCAACATCCTGTCCAACAAATGGATTAAATGGAAGATCTTCTGCTTCTGAAAAAATTTCTGCAGTTTCTATCTTGATTTCTATTTTTCCTGTTTTAAGATTTGGATTTTCTGTTTCACGTTTTTTAACTGCACCCTTAATTCCTACTACTGATTCTGTTTTCAGTGTTTGGAATTTTTTAAACAGTGCTTTGTTTACTGTATCGGGGTTTAGAACGATCTGAACAATTCCAGACCTGTCTCTAATATCTAAAAAAAGGAGTCCGCCAAGGTTTCTTTTTCTTTGTATCCAGCCATTGATGACAACGCTGCTTCCTATTTCTTTTTCTGTTATATCTGCGCAGTTTATTGTTCTTTTAAGCATTTTTTTCTCCTTTTGCGCGATCTTTGAGGAATGTTATAATTTGGTCTGAAGGTATTTCTTTTTGTTCTTTTGTTTCCATGTTTTTAATTTGCAGGACTCTTTTTTCTTTTTCTTCTTCGCCAATAATAATTGTGTAGAGGGAATGTTGTTTTGCGCTTCTTTCAAGTTGTTTTTTGAAGTTTCCACCTTTTGTGTCCATTAGGACGATAAAGCTGTTATCCCGCAATATGTTTGCAATGTCCATTGTTTCTTTTAGGGCATTTTCTTGATATGCTATATATATGATAGGTTGTTTTTCAACTGTTTTCTCCTGTGCTTCTAAAATTGTTATAAGCCGTTCAATACCCATTGCGAAGCCCACTGCTGGTACATGGCGTCCTCCTAGCTCTTCAATGAGATAATCATATCGGCCGCCCCCGAGCAGTGCGTTTTGTGCGCCAAGATTCGTTGAGACAACTTCAAATACCGTTTTTGTATAATAGTCAAGACCTCTCACAAGACTGCTATCCAGTTCGAATGGGATATCCATTAACGTTAAATGTTTTTTTACTGTATCAAGATGTTCCTTGCATTCTTCGCATAAATAATCAGCAATTTTGGGAAGGGATTTTTTTAGTTCATTACTTTCTTTTTTACAGTCTAGAATGCGCAATGGGTTGGTGTAAAATCTTTTTTTACAATCGTCGCATAGGTCATCGTAGCGTAGTTTAAGTGCATTTTTTAATGCATCTTTGTATAATGGTCTACACTTTTTGCAGCCTATGCTATTTAATTTAACCTTTATTTCCTTAAGGGAGAACCGTTTTGCTAGAGTAAATGCGAGCGAGATAACTTCTGCATCAAGTAGTGGTGAAATGTCGCCAATGGCTTCTACCCCGAATTGATAGAATTCTCTGTATCTACCTTTTTGTGGTTTTTCATATCTAAAACATGGGCCTATATAATACAATCTTAGCGGAGAAGGTATGGTTTCAAAGTGGTGTTCAACGTAACTTCTTGCTATGGATGCAGTAATTTCAGGTCTCAAAGTGAGGCTCCTTCCGCCTTTATCTTCAAATGTATACATTTCTTTTTCTACGATATCAGTATCTTGTCCAACTGAACGTTGAAAGAGCTCCGTGTACTCAATGATGGGTGTTACTATTTCTGTATAACCATATTGTTCTGCAGTTTCTGACAAAACTCTTTTGCTATACTGAAAGAGCTTGATATCTTTTTCGTATATATCTTTGCAGCCTTTTACTGTCTTAATCATAAATTTCTCCTTTTACGATGTTATTTTATCATTTCTTTTGCAAATTAAAATTATGTAAAAATAGTGAATTAGTTTGTTTATACAGTGATTCTGAAAAATTTTAATTTGCCTACTTTTATTACGTCTCCTTTTTTTAATGGCATCGGGTTTTTAAAGTCCTTTACTTTTTCTCCGTTTATTTGTAGTCCTCCCTGCTGGATAAGTCTTTTTGCATCTGATTTTGATTTTACAATACCTTTTTCGTTAAGTATTACGACAATGTTTACTTTGCCATCGCGAATGAATTTTGATATGTCAAGTTCTTCCATATTTTCTGGCATTTCTTTTTTGCTGAAGACATTTTTAAAATTTTCTTCTGCTATGTTTGCATTTTCTTGTGAGTGAAATAAAGTTACAATTTCTTTTGCAAGCAGCATCTTTAACTTCATTGGATTTTCTTTTCCATCTTGTATAATTTTATCTATTTCTTTTGATTCCTTTTTTGGTTTCTGCAGGATTAGAGAATAATATTCTGATATTAATGTGTCTGGTATGGACATCACTTTTCCAAACATTGCACCGGGGTTTTCTGTTATCCCTATGTAATTCTTGAGACTTTTGCTCATTTTTTTTGTTCCGTCTGTTCCCCTTAAGATTGGCAGAATGATTGCGATTTGTGGTGCCATATTCATTGATTCTTGTAGTTTTCGGCCCATTAGTAAATTAAATTTTTGGTCAGTTCCTCCCAGCTCTATGTCTGCTTTTATAGCAACAGAATCATATGCTTGCATTACCGGGTAGAAGAACTCATGAAAAAAAATAGGAATACCTGATTCATATCTTGTCAAAAAATCATCTCTTTCCAAAATTCTTGCAATAGTGAATTTTGATGCAGTGCGAATCCATTGCTTAAGTGAGATTTTTGATAGCCATTCGGAATTAAAACGAATTTCTGTTTTATCCTTATCAAGAATTTTAAATACTTGTTCAAAATATGTTTTTGCATTTTCTTCTATCTGTTCTCTGGAAATTGAGGGGCGTGTTTTAGATCGCCCGGAAGGGTCGCCTATTAATGCTGTAAAATCCCCTATAATGAATACGACTGTATGGCCTAATTCTTGAAAATCTCTAAGTTTTCTCAGTACAATATAGTGACCGAGATGAAGGTCTGGTGCTGTTGGATCCGCTCCAAGCTTTATCCTGAGTTTCCCCCCACTTGCTAGCCGTTTTTCAAGCTCATCTATGCTGATAATTTCTACTGCTCCATCTTTTATCTTTTTTAATGAAGTTATCATTTTTGCCTCCTGGTTAGTTGTTATATTTTAGATAAACTTTTTTCAATGTCAAATAGATTGAATAAGTGGCGCAATGTGGTATAATTTTTTAAACAGAAATGAGGAGGAAAGATGAAGATAGCCATAGGTTCTGACCATGCTGGATTTCAATTAAAAGAAGAATTAAAGGTATTTTTGCAAGAAAAAGGCATCGATGTGAAGGATTTTGGTACATATTCAGAAGAGAGTGTTGACTATCCTGATTATGCAATACCTTTGGGTGAAAGTGTTGCGAGGGGTGAAGAAAAGTTTGGAATTTTAATCTGTGGCACAGGTATTGGGATGTCAATTGCTGCAAATAAAGTGAAAGGTATTCGTGCAAGCCTTTGTGGCAGTGAGTATTCTGCTCGCTGTGCAAGGGAGCATAATGATGCGAATGTGCTTTGCCTGGCAGGAAGAGTTTTAAAAGAAGAACTTGCTAAAGAAATTGTAAATGCTTGGCTTAATACTTCTTTTTTGGCTGGCAGGCATAAGATACGGGTCGACAAAATAATAAATTATGAGAAAAAATAAGGATGTAGCAATTGATGGAGATGCAGGGAGTGGAAAATCTACCGTGGGAAAACTCCTTTCTGATAGAATACAATTTGAATTTATCGATAGCGGACTTCTTTATAGAGCTTTTGCATACACAGTTTTAAAAAAATGTGCAGGTAAAAGCGACAGGGGAGAATGGGTGGATATCATACAAAACATTGAGTGCGATTTAAAGAAAGGAGTTATATATATCGACGGGAAGGCTGTTAATGAGGCAGAATTACGTAAAAAAGAAGTAGACGATCTTGTTTCGCCCATATCTACGGTAAAAGAAATTAGAGAAATAGCAACAGAGAAATTGAGAAAAATTGCAGATTCAAAGAACGTTGTTATGGTAGGAAGGGATATTGGATCTGTTGTACTAAAAAATGCGTTTCTTAAAATTTATCTTACTGCCCCTATTGAGGTTCGTGCAAAAAGGCGGCATAAAGAACTTTTTGGAAGGACAGTAAATATCACATTTGAGGAAGTTTTTGATAATTTAAAAAATAGAGATGTAATGGACTCTAATCGCGATATTTCTCCGCTTACAATTCCTCATAATGCTTATGTAATTGACACAAATTATCTTTCCCCTGAGCAAGTTGTTGGTAAAATTATTCAATTTTTAAAAGGACATGAATATGTTATATAAATTGGCCCACATAATTGCTAAATTGGTTTTTAATCTGTATTTTCATTTGAGTGTCTATGGCGTGAAAAACGTTCCTGACAAGGAAAGCGCAATTATTGCATCAAATCATAGAAGTTTTTTAGATATTCCTATTGTGGGAGCAGCTATGCCAAGAAGGATGTTTACACTCAGTAAAAAAGAATTTATTGGTAAGAGTAGAATTACATGGTTATATCGTGTACTGGGAGCCATTTCTATTAACCGTGATAGTGCGGACCTAAAGGGATTAAGGCTTGCCATCGATTTGCTTAAAAGGAACAATTTACTTTTACTATTTCCTGAAGGTACCCGATCATTAACCCGTGAAGTTGGTGATATAAAGAAAGGAGCTATCTTTCTTTCTTATAAAGCACATGTACCTGTTGTACCTGTAGGAATTGCCGGCGCAGAGAAAGCATTGCACAAAAAAGCAAAGTTTCCAAAGCCAGTCTACTTAGTAATTGTTTTTGGAAAGCCTGTTAAACTATGGGAGTTATTTGACCCAAAAGATAATTCTTTTTATGAAAAATCAACTGAATATCTTAGAAAAGAGATGGGAAAATGTGTGGAGTTAGCAGAAGAAAAATTATAATTGCAAAAGATATTGGATTTTGTTCTGGAGTTGAGCGGGCAGTAAAGCTTGCCGAAGAATCTCTCTCTCAGTATAAAAAAGTTTATACACTTGATGCCTTATTACATAATGAAGAGGAGATGCGCAGACTTAAAGAGAGTGGTGTTTCTGTTTTAACTAGTTTAAAGTATAAAGGAAAAGTAGTACTTCTTCCTGCTCACGGTTCTACTGCTATAGAGCGGAAAAAAGCGGACGAGAATTTTGAAAAGGTAGTTAATACGGTCTGTCCTTTTGTGTTAAGGACAGTACAGATTATTGAGGAACTTAAAAAAGAGGATTATAAGATAGCGATTGTAGGCGATAGAGGACATCGCGAGGTGAAAGTGCTTTCAGATGCTGCTTCTTGCAATCTTCTTGGGGTATTTCAGGACAGGGATGAAATAAAGAAGGAACTGAAGGTATCAAAAATAGGCGTGGTAGCGCAATCTACTATAGACCAGGATACTTTTTTTTCTATCGTCAACAAATTGGTGACGGTCACAGATGAATTAAGATTTTTTAATACAGTATGCAGGGAGACATTGAGGCGTCAGACTGAGGCAAAAGAGATTGCAAAAAAAACTGATTGCATGATTGTAATTGGAGATAAAACAAGCGCAAATTCATGTAGATTATTCCAGATGGTAAAGGAGATCAATAAACATTCATATTTTATTCAAACTGAAGATGATTTAATAATCGTTCCTTTTGAAAGGTTCAATATTATAGGGATTGCATCTGGTACGTCTACTCCCTATTGGCTTATTGAGAAAGTAGTAAGGAGGATTAGGAAATGAAAATATCTGTTATTGGTGCAGGTGCGTGGGGTACCACTATTGCAGAACTTTTAGGAGAAAAAGGTTTTGATGTGACACTATGGATACACAGTAAAAAGACTATTAATGCAATTAAAGAATGGAACGAAAATATTTATTACTTGAAAGGGGTAAAGCTCCATTCTATTGCTAAATATACAATGGATATTAATGAAGCTCTTAGTAGCGCAGAAATTATTGTTTTGGCTGTGCCAGCACAAAAATTAAGAAGTGTTATTTCGGATGTATCTCCTTCTGATGCACCTATTGTTGTTAATCTTGCAAAAGGGATAGAAATAAATTCTGGGAAACGTATGTCTCAAGTAATACACGAAATATGGACTGGTATACCTTCTAAAAACATTACTTCTCTGTCGGGACCAAATTTTTCTTTCGAGATTGCAAGAAAAATGCCTGCTGCAACAGTAATAGGCGGAAAAGATGAATCTATTCTAAAAGGGCTGCAAGATGTTTTTTTGACAGATTATTTTAGAGTGTATTATACAACAGACCTTTTGGGAGTTGAATTGGGGGGTTCTGTAAAAAATGTACTTGCTGTTGGTGCTGGGATAAGTGATGGACTTGGTTTTGGTGATAGTAGCAAATCCTCTCTTGTTGTGAGGGGTGTCAGCGAACTTATTCGTTTTGGCACGGTTCTTGGCGGTAAAAAAGAGACATTTTATGGATTATCCGGGATGGGAGATTTGATTGCCACATCTTTTAGTAAACTGAGCAGAAATAGATGGGCAGGTGAAGAGATCGGGAAAGGAAAAAGCAAAGAAGAAATAGAAGAGTTTACAAGTCAAGTAGTTGAGGGGTTATACACGGTAAAATCAGTATACTCGTTGAAAGAAACGCTTAATATAGATATGCCGATAACTACTGCAATTTATAATATTGTTTACCAGCATAAACCACCGAAGGAAGAATTACAAAAATTGATGCGGAGGCCGACGAAGAAAGAGTCCTGAATGGTTTGATTTTTATTTTATGCTTTTTAAAAGTGAAAAGTATCCATTTAGAGAATAACCTATTGTTTCAGATGAAAATGCGTTATTCTCTATTTTTATAGATTTTTTAATGATTCAATTCGTACTATTGCATCACATTAGAAAACCATTATAATAAGAAGGATTCGGGGCGTGGCGTAGTTTGGTTAGCGCACCTGCATGGGGTGCAGGGGGTCGGAAGTTCGAATCTTCTCGCCCCGACCATTTTTTATATCGGGATGTGGCTCAGCTTGGTAGAGCGCTTGGTTCGGGACTAAGAGGTCATGGGTTCAAATCCCATCATCCCGACCATTTAGTATAATTTAAGGGGTGTAATATAGTGAATCAAAGTAAAGCTCCTCTTTATGAGGCTATTCTTAGATACGTTGAAAAGGATATGATTCCTTTTCATATGCCAGGTCATTCAAATGGAAGAGGAGTACCTCGCTATCTCAAAAAACTTTTCGGTAATGACTTATTCAAATTTGATCTTACAGAAGTCTCAGGCCTTGATTACCTTCATTATGCAAAAGGTGTGATAAAGCAAGCGGAAGAACTTGCAGCTGACCTCTATGGAGTAAAGAGTACATTTTTTTTAATAAACGGAACAACAGCAGGAGTTCACGCTATGATACTTGCTACTTGCAAAGAAGGTGACAAAATTATAGTGGGGAGAAATTCTCATAGGTCTGTCATAGGAGGCATTATTGAGTCTGGGGCTAATCCGGTATTTGTGTATCCAGAATTCAACAACGATTTTGGTATTATTACAAACATTACACCTATTGAGCTTGAAAAGGAAATACAAGATAATTTAGATGCGAAAGCGGTGTTAATAACTACACCTAATTATTATGGAATTCAGGGCGATTTAAAAAAAATGATCGATATTGTGCACAAATACAATATGTATGCGTTAGTAGATGAGGCGCATGGTGCGCATTTTCCATTTCATCCTTCTTTTCCTTCAAGCGCTATTGAATATGGTGCGGATATAGTTGTCCAGAGCGCGCATAAGACACTTCCTACATTCACACAGACTTCTCTACTTCATATTGTAAGCGATAAGGTTAACACAGATATTGTGGAACAAGTACTTGCTACGATAGAAAGTTCAAGTCCATCCTATATATTTATGGCTTCTCTTGATGTGGTAAGAAGAGAGATGGCCATCAACGGGAGAAAGCTATGGGAGAAAGCTATTGAAGTGGCAGATTATGCAAGAGAAGAGATTAAAAAAATAGATGGTTTTAGGATAGTAGACTCTTCCATTATAAATGGTAAGGACATTTATGCTATTGACCCCATAAAACTTGTAATAAATGTTGAAGAGATGGGTTTTTCTGGGTTTGAGTTCGAGCTTTTCCTTAATAAACATAATATAGAGATTGAACTTTCTGATTTGCAAAATGTACTCCTTTTTGTTACAATTGGAACGAAAAAGAAGGATGTAAAATCCCTTTTAAAAGTTTTAAGATCTGCGAAAAAGAAATCAGATAGAGTGGGGAAAATGGTACCTTTCCCCGTAGCCGGGAAGCAAGTTTATTCGCCTAATGATGCGTTTAACTTGAATTATAAAATAGAGTTGCTAGACAAGGCAGTAAATAAAGTCAGCTGGGGAGTTATTGCGCCTTACCCTCCTGGCATTCCTGTCCTTGCTCCTGGCATGGAAATATCACAGGAAGCGATAAGTTTTGTCCGTATAATGGCGAACAAAGGTGGCATGATCCAGGGGGCTATCATGCGAGATGGTAAGATTTATGTGAGAGTTGTGGATGATTTACAATAAGTAAGAGGAAGGTGCATATGATTGAAAGAGATATACTTATTTCGGTGAGTGAAGCAGAGAAAAAAGCCAAACAGATTCTTAATACAGCAGAAAAAGAAGCAGCTCTTCTCGGGCAAAAAATGGTAAAAGAGCAAGAAGATTTTTTGAATAAGTTGGAAGAAGAATTTGCTGAAAAGGAAAAAATAGAAGAAGAGAAAAATAAAAAGTTAGTGCAAGAAGAAGTTAAAAAAATAAAGATATCTTACGAAAAAAGATTAAAAGAATTGAAAAATATTGCTTCACGAGAAGCTGAGCAAATAGCAAAAAAACTTGCAGAGAAGGTTATCGAAAATTAATGGCAATTGAAAAACTTCAAAAAATTCACATCGTTTGTCCTAAAGAGATAGAAAGTGGTCTCATTGATAAACTGTATAAGTTAAATGTTATCCATATAGATACTCTTTCCCCAGAATATATAAAAGATGGTAGAAAATATTTTGTCCATCCTGTTGTTGAGCCCGTCCATGATGAGGTGCTTTTTAAAATTGAATCTATTTTTACCATTTTTAAGAATTTTAACATTGAGAATAAAGGGCTCATTTCTTCCTTTCTCCCAGAAGATGAGATACTTACCGAAAGCGATTTTAATAGGGTTATTAAAGATTTTGATCTTAATGGTCTTCATGAAGAAGTTCAGGGGTTACTGGGCCGAGAAGCAGAATCTGTAAAAAAATTGAACAAATTAAAAGAAGAAAAAACATACATTAACTCTATTTCAGATTTTCCATTTCCTTATTCCATACTCTTCGGAACAGAGCAGACTGAATCATTTATTGGCGTAATGACTAAGAAGGAGTACAAGCAACTTATTTTGAATGAAGCTCAGTTTATTGACACGATATTTGTTTATCCATTTTCTTCTGATAAAAGTAAAACAAAACTGTTTTTTCTTTATTTAAAAGAAGATGGGCAAAAAATTGAAAAGATTGTTAAAAAGTACTCAATTGAAAAAATGCAGATATTAACAAATTTTTCTGGTTTTATTGAGGAAGAAGTAGCACGTATTTTAAATGAAGAAGCGGAGATTCTTAAGGAGAGAAAAGTAATATTCAATAAGGTAAAGGAATTGTATAGCTCAAAGGCAAAGCTTCTTGCATTGCGGGATTATTACTTTTCTCATGCGAAAAAAGAAAGAGCGTTAAGCTGTTTATTAGAGGGCAAAAATTTTGGTATTATAAGGGGCTTTGTTAGAGAAAACGATTGTAGCAAAATTGAACATATAGAAAAGGAATTTGATAATACTTTTATTTCAGTAACAGAGCCTGCGGTATATGATGCTGTCCCGGTTTCTCTCAAGAACAATGCGTTATTCAGGCCTTTTGAAATGCTTATTAAGATGTTCGGTCTTCCGTCCTATTTTGCGATGGATGCTACTCCATTTGTCACGATATTTTTTTCTCTTTTCTTTGGACTTGCGTTGGGAGATGCGTTTTATGGTCTACTTATTGTATTGGGCTGCCTGTACTTTTTGAAGCGGTACAGAGGAAATGCTGAAGTAGAAAAATTCTTTAAAATATTTTTGTACGCAGGTTCCATTGCTGTTATTGTAGGTTTTTTAACAGGTTCTATTGCGGGCAATTTCTTTCTTACATATTTTCCTAATCATCTCATTACAAGGATGCTTTACAGTGTGCAAATTATTGATCCTGCTTCAACAGACGGCTCTATGCAGTTCATTGCTTTTTCTATTGGGTTGGGTATATTGATGCAACTTATAGGAATTTTATTGAGTATGATTATTTCACTCAGGAGAAAGCGAATTGCAGAGGGAGTTTTCAATGGTCTTGGATGGCTTATTTTTATTCCTTCTATTCTTCTTCTATTTTTTGTGAATCAGTATCCGCAGATTAAAATGTTAGATTATACTCTTATTGCGATTGGATCTGTTCTTTTACTTGCCGGAGGCTGGATTTCTGTGCGACAGCCATTATTTAAGCCTATTGCTGCAGTAGTTAATATATATGGTATCAGAAGCTCGTATGGGATTGTAAGTTTTTTAGGTGATGCACTTTCTTACTCTCGTTTGTTTGTGCTGGGGCTCAGCACTTCTATTCTTGCGTCGTCTTTTAATCTTGTAAGCAAACTGATGGGGGAATTGCTCGGTCCTCTGGGTGTATTCATTACATTGTTTTTACTACTGTTTGGGCATGGTCTTACTGTAATAATGAATTCTCTCGGGGCATTTGTTCATTCGATCCGTTTGAATTTTCTTGAGTTTTTTAGTAGATTTTATGACATTGGGGGTCTTGAATTTATGCCTTTAGGCCTTGAATTGAAAAATATACGGTTAGTACCAAATGAAAGAGGAGGTAAAAAATAATGGAAAATCTTGGCTGGCAAAGTCTTAGTACTGGTCCTGCATGGGTGGTAATGGGCGCCGTGTTTGTTGCTGCACTTGGGAGCATTGGTTCTGCAATTGCTCTTGGCCGAACGACATCACACTCTGCGGGAGTACTTTCTGAAAAGCCGGAATTATTTGGCAAATTGCTCGTACTTATGGCTCTTCCTGGGACGCAGGGATTCTATGCATTTATTATCGCATATCTTATGTTGCAAAAATTTGGATTTACTTCTAGCAACCCAGAAGCTTCTCTTGGGCAGGGTATATCGATGCTGGTGACGGGAATAATTATAGGGTTAGTGCAATTTAGATCTGCACTTTCTCAGGGGCAATCTGCTATTGGTTCGATAGATCTTACCGGAAAAAGGCCTGAGGAAAGTGGGCGTGCAATTCTTTTACCAGGGCTTGTTGAAATGTACGCTGTTCTTGCCTTTCTTGTTGCTTTCCTTGTCATTCTGTGGGTTGGTGGTAAGGCCTTTTAAGCTATCTTATGAGCATAGAAAAACTGAAGAAGCGAATAGAAGATAAAGCCACAGAAGAAGCAAAACTCTTTTTAGACAACGAAAAGAAGAAAAATCTGGAGGAGCTTAAAAAGTTCAAAGAGATTAAGAACAAAGAGTTTTTAATAAAGATTGAAAAGCTACTCAACGATATTGAAAGTGAAGCAAAAAAGAAAATTGATCAGGAAGAGCGAAGGCTGGAAAGAAGTCTTCTTGAAGAAAAAAGGATTCTTCTGGACACCCTTTTCTTGCAGGTGGAAGATAGAATTTCTTCTATAAAGAAGGATTTATATTTAAATCTTATTAAGAAACTAATTTTAAGAGATGCACCGATTGGAGAGTCTGTTTTGTTTGTTAATAAGCGTGATTATAAATTTATTAACGAAAAATTCATAGATGATATAAACAAAGAATTTAAAAAAAGCAAAAGAAGTATAAAACTTTCAACAAAAGTAATTGATATAAAGGGCGGGTGTATCTTAAAAGGAAGCGAAATAGAAGTGGATGATTCCATTTCTTCTCTTGTAGGGGAATTGAGAGAAAAAGAGGAAATAGATGTGGCGAAAGAGCTTTTTAAGGAGTCAGGATGAGAGAAGAGTTTTTTATTGAAGCAAAGGAAACTGATGTCTATAGTTATATCTCTGGTAGGATAAAAGTTCTTGAAACTACGCTTTTATCTGCTGAAACATTACACAGGACTGCTTCACTTCCTATTTCTGGTATCTATAAAGAGTTGATGGAGACACCGTACAGGATGTTCCTATCAGGAACTGATGCCGATTCGATTAGTGGAGCAATTTTTGCAAGATATGAATCTGAAATTTCAGATATAAGCAAATATATACCTCACGGTTTTATAAATGTGTTTTTCCGTGATAAATTGTTTTTTTTAAAATTCAAGAAATGGGTACTTGTTTCTTCTGATGAAGAGTTTGAAGGGTTGGATAAAGAACTTAAGAATTTTTTAGAATCGGGTAGAGGCGATTTTCCTCCACTTTTTAAAGAAGCTTTTGATATGATGAAAAAAGAAAAGGATAAATCTTTTAAAGTGGGTTGGCTTATTGATTTATTTCATGTCAAATATCTACTGCAATCGGCAGAGGAAACAAAAAGTGTTCTTATAAAAGAGTTTTATGAGACATATGCAGAGGGGAAGATATTTATTTTTCTTGAGAGATTAAGTAATTTTGTTCTTTCTCATGAAGTTGAGGGAAAAGATTTTATGGAAATGTTTCTACTTGTTTCCGATTTTTTTGCAGATGTACCTTCTGTAAAAAAATTAAGAGGAGTTAAAAATGTTAAAATGTTTAAAAAATTTTCAAAAGAAAATTCTTCATATCCATTTACACTTGTTTTGAGCAATTCCTTGGATAAAGAGTTCAGGAAAGAACTTTCGAAAGTCCTCAGGAAAGGTAAGTTTATAAATGTGGGGATAGAAGTTGTATTTACATATTTAAAGCTCCTTGAGTTTGAAGTTGAAAATATTTCTATGATCGCGAGAGGGAAAAGTATGGGAATGAGTAAAGAAGATGTGGGCGAAAGGATAAATGTTGCTTATGCATAAACTTGCTTTTGTGGGCGAAGAGCGAATAGGAACCCTTTTTAAAAGTTTTGGATTTGATGTGTTTGCCGTAAGCGACAGCAATGAAGCTGCTAAGCAGATTGCGGATATTGTGAAAAAGAAGGAGTTTTATATTGTGGTTACAACGGAAGATTTTGTAGACGGAATCAAGGAATTTGTAGAGGAACGACGTAAGGAACTACCTATAGTTTTTGTATTACCTTCTCCCGTAGAATATAAGGGTACTGGTATTGAATGGGTTCGATACTCAGTGGAGAAGGCAATAGGTATAGATATTTTTTCAAAAAAGAATGAATAAGGAGTGTGCTGCATGAAAGATAAGACAGGAAGAGTTGTTAAGGTATCTGGTCCGCTTGTAATTGCTGAGAATATTCCTCAGGCGAAGATGTTTGAAATGGTGTATGTAAGCGATAAAAAACTCTTTGGAGAAATAATAGAAATTAAAGGAAATAAAGCTTCTATACAGGTTTATGAGGATACAAGCGGTATTGGTCCCGGTGAACCTGTCTATTCTACAGGACTTCCACTCAGCGTGGAGCTTGGTCCCGGACTCATTGGCTCTATATATGATGGAGTGCAGAGACCTTTGGATGAACTTCGCAAGGAGTATGGAGATTTTATCTCAAGAGGAGCGTATAAACCAGCATTAAACAGGAAAAAAGAATGGTTATTTGAACCTGCGGTAAGCAAAGGAACTACTGTAAAAACTGGGAATGTGATTGGAAAAGTTCAGGAAACACCTGTGATAATGCATAAAATAATTGTTCCTAGTGGCATAGAAGGAGAAATTATAAGTATTATTGAAAAGAAGAAAGTGACAGTGGAAGAGGTTGTAGCACGAGTAAAAACTACAGAAGGAACGAAAGAGATAAAGCTTTTTCAGGAATGGCCAGTTAGAATTGCACGCCCTGTTTTGAAAAGACTTCCTCCAGTTGATCCTCTTATTACAGGACAAAGGGTCATAGATGCTTTTTTCCCTATAGCAAGAGGTGGTACTGCTTGTGTGCCGGGCCCATTTGGCAGTGGCAAAACCGTTGTTCAGCATCAGCTCGCCAAATGGTCTGATGCAGATATCATTATATTTATTGGTTGTGGAGAGCGTGGAAATGAAATGACTGATGTGCTTATTGAGTTTCCAGAGTTAAAAGATCCACGTACAGGCAGGCCATTGATGGAGAGGACAGTTCTTATTGCGAATACATCTAATATGCCAGTAGCTGCCAGGGAAGCGTCTGTATTTACTGGTATTACAATCGGGGAATATTATAGGGATATGGGATACAATGTTGCACTGATGGCAGATTCTACTTCTCGTTGGGCAGAAGCAATGAGAGAAATGTCTGGAAGACTTGAAGAAATGCCTGGCGAAGAGGGTTATCCTGCATATCTTGCTTCTCGAATTGCAAGTTTCTACGAAAGAGCTGGAAGGGTTTTTATTCTTGGAAGTGAAAAAGAAGCGACATTGAGCGTTATCGGTGCTGTTTCTCCTCCAGGCGGAGATCTTTCTGACCCTGTTGTACAGGCAACTCTCAGGACAGTAAGAGTGTTCTGGTCTCTTGATGCACAACTTGCATATGCGCGGCACTTTCCTTCTATTCATTGGTTAAGAAGTTATTCGTTATATGTAGATATGCTTTCTGATTTTTACAAAAAGGAGATGGGAGAAGAGTGGATTGAGATACGGCAGGAGGCAATGAAGATATTAAGAAGAGAAGCAGAATTGCAGGAAATGGTGCGGCTTATTGGAATAGATGCCCTTTCTTCAAAAGATAGACTTATTATGGAAACGGCCCGTTCGATACGGGAGGATTTCCTTCAGCAGAATGCATTTATGGATGCAGATACTTATACTTCTTTGAAGAAACAGTATAGAATGATGAAATTAATTCATTTGTTTAATAAACTTGCAGCTCACGCATTGGATAAAAATGTGGAATTGGATAAAATTCTTTCCCTCCCCGTACGAGTTGAGATCTCGAGAGCAAAGTTTATACCCGAAAAAGAGTTAAAGAAATTCGATGCTATAGAGGAGAAAATTAGCAGTTTATTCAATGTGCTTGTAAAAGAGGTGGAGAATGGCTAAAGAATATGTAACAACGAGAGAAATAGTAGGCCCCTTACTTATTGTTGATCATATCGAGGGAGCAAAGTATAATGAAATTGTACAGATAAAAACAGTTGATGGCAGCATTAAAAATGGTCAGGTGCTTGAGGTAGACGGAGATAGGGCTTTGATACAAGTATTTGAAGGAACTGCTGGTTTGAGTCTTGGTGGAACTCGAGTAAAATTTTTGGGTAAAGGTCTTGAAGTCGGTCTTTCGCCATCTATCCTTGGAAGAATGTTTAATGGATCAGGAGTCCCTATTGACGGGAGTTCTGCTATTATTCCAGAGAAACGAATGGATATTAATGGGAATCCTTTGAATCCTTATGCGAGAAATTACCCGTCAGAATTTATTCAGACTGGCATTTCTGCTATTGATGGGTTAAATACGCTTGTAAGGGGGCAAAAGCTTCCTATTTTTTCCGGGTCTGGTTTGCCGCATGCGAAGGTAGCGGCTCAAATTGCCAGGCAAGCAAAGGTATTAGGCAAAGAAGAGAAGTTTGCAGTTGTGTTTGTATCTATGGGAATTACGTTTGAAGAGGCAAACTATTTTATGGAAGATTTTAAAAAAACAGGGGCGCTAGAGCGTTCTGTAATGTTTATAAATCTTGCTAATGATCCTGTTATTGAACGAATTGCTACGCCTAGATTTGGGTTAACTGTTGCTGAATATCTTGCATTTGATTTAGGTATGCATGTTCTCGTCATTTTAACTGATATGACTAACTATTGTGAAGCTTTAAGAGAAATCTCTGCAGCGCGAAAAGAAGTACCAGGAAGGCGAGGGTACCCGGGGTATATGTATACGGATCTTGCAACTCTGTACGAAAGAGCCGGAAGAATAAAAGAGAAAAAGGGCTCAATTACACAGATCCCCATTCTTACAATGCCGGAGGATGATAAAACTCACCCCATAGCAGATCTTACAGGGTATATTACTGAAGGGCAGATGTTTCTTAGTAGAAATCTGTTTCAGCAGGCAATTTATCCTCCAATTGATGTATTACCTTCTTTGTCACGATTGAAGGACAAAGGGATTGGTAAAGGAAAAACACGTGAAGATCATGCTGATGTGTTGAATCAGCTTTTTGCTGCATATGCAAGGGGAAGGGAAGTGCGAGAACTTGCAATTGTGTTAGGAGAATCTGCTCTTACAAAAACTGATCTTATCTTTGTTCGTTTTGCAGATGAATTTGAACAGAAGTTTGTGAAGCAAGGCGAATATGAAAACAGGTCAATTGAAGAAACACTCGATATAGGTTGGCGTTTGCTCTCAATGTTCCCCGTGGGAGAATTAAAGCGGATCAGACCTGAATATATTGAAAAATATTTGAGTAGATACACAACATCCAGCGAGGGTGACACAAAAAATGCTGATTAATGTAAATCCCACTCGAATGGAGCTTCTTCAACTTAAAGAGAGATATGTTTTTGCAAAGAGGGGGCATAAGCTTTTAAAGGATAAGTTTGAAGGACTTATGCGTGATTTTTTGGACGTTGCAAATAAGTTTATAGAAAGCAGGAAAGAACTTGATGAGAAGTTTATGCATCTGCAGCGCAATTTTTATGTTTCAGTGGCAGATATTTCCACTGATGAACTGTTTTCTCTATTGCTTGGTAGCAGTTTTTCAGTAGATATGACGGTGGAAGAGAAATCGGTTATGAATGTAAAATTTCCTGTGTTTAAAGAAAAAGAAGAAGGCATTCCTTATTCTTATCCAATTACTTTTACTCATGAAGAAATAGATATTGTTTTTAAAGAAATGAAAGAAATCCTTAAAGAAATTATCACTCTTTCTTCTGTTGAAAGGGAATTATATTGCATCGCTGAGGAAATTTCAAAAACGCGCAGAAGAGTTAATGCGCTTGAATACATTATGATACCCGATCTTAAAGAGACAATTAAATATATTTCAGGTAAATTAGAAGAGATGGAAAGAGGCAATATAGCCCGTTTACTTAAAATAAAGGATACAATAAGAAGCCACTAATGAAAATATTGAAATTTAAAAAAATATATGCCGGCAGGCTCCTTGCTCTTTATAACAAAACTGTTCAGCACGAGGACGGTACTGTGTGGGAGCGAGAAGTGGTGAGTTATGGTGGAGATGCTGCGGCAATAGTCGCTGAATACAATGGAAATATTATTCTTGTATCACAATTTAGGCCAGCCGTAGATGAGGAGCTTTTGGAAATACCTGCAGGAAGGATTGAAAAAGGGGAGCTTCCCGAGGAAGCTGCTATAAGAGAGCTGGAGGAAGAAGTAGGTATTATTCCTCAAAACATAAAAAAGATTGCGGAATTTTACTCAAGCCCTGGTTTTGCAGATGAAAAGATGTACCTTTTTTATGCAGATCAGTTTAAACAGGGCAGTGTACACCTTGATGCAGGTGAAGATTTGTCTGTAAAACTTTTACCTGTTTCAGAAGTGGATAATTATTTAAGTACAAATAAAATCAGAGATGCTAAAACATATTTAGGACTCTTGTACTGGAAGGTGATGAAAGGAAATGAATAAAAATACTTTAAGAGAAAATGTAAATTTGTTTTTGGAGTATCTTTCTTCTAATAAAAAAATAGCAGTTAACACTGTTTATGCTTATACTAATGATCTTACAAAGTTTTTGCACTTTGTTGAAAAAAGAGGAGCAACAAAATGGAGTGCGGTTGATAATAAATTTATCGAGCGCTATTTAAACAAGCTTAAGAAAGATATGAGCGAGGCAAGCGTCAAACGAAATATTGCAAGCTTAAAAAAGCTTTATAAATATTTATATGAGAGAAAATTAATAGAAAAAAGGGATTTTAGAAAAATAGGATATTTTAAGAATGAGTTGCAATCTTATCCAGAGGTGCTTACTGTTCGCGAGGTTAAATTAATGACCGCCGCAGCTAAAGGCCGAGGGTTTCTTGGGGTGCGGGACAAAGCAATGCTTCTTTTTCTTTATAGCGCAGGAGCTAAAGCATCCGAGGTGTGTGTGGCGAAGGTTAGTGATCTCGATTTGAAAAACCATTTGTTTATTTGTAGGAATCATATTGGCAAGCGAGAGGTTCCTTTTTGTGAAGAATTAATTCCTTTTTTGAAAGATTATCTTAAAGCAAGGGAAAGGATTCTTGTAAAATTGGGGAAAAAGGACTCAGAGTATCTCTTTTTGAATCGAAGTGGCGACAAATTAACGAGGCAAAGTATATATCTTTTAGTGAAGAAATATGCAAAGGAAGCTGACATAAACAAGAAAGTAACACCGCACACACTCAGGCATTCGATTACTTTCCATCTTTTTTTCTTTGGTAATGCGGACCTTGAAAAATTGAAGAGGATTTTTGGGTATACTACTACTCCACTCGTTTTGAAACATACAATATTTTCAGAAGCAGACACAGATTTTGTTTATCTTAAGAACCACCCAGCTTTTAAACATAGATAATGTTCTATTTTTCATACCATATAGCATTATTTGCATTGTTTTTAGTTTCTCATCTTCCTGTAAAAGCGTGTTATTGGATTAGTAATTTTTTTGCCACGTTGAGTTTTCTTTTGTTTTATAAACAAAGAAGAAAGGTTTTAAAAAACCTAAGGTGTATCTTAAGAGACGAAGATGAAAAAAAGATAAGAAGTGTGGCCTTCAATCTTTATAAGAATTTTGTAACAAATATAGTTGATTATCTTTTATTATTCACGCATGAAAAAAAATGGATTGAAGATAGGCTTATTGTAGATGAATTAGATGAAAATCTGAAAGAGCTTGCTTCAGATAAAAAAGGAATCATTATTGCTACTGCGCATCTTGGAAATTGGGAAGCGGCAGGTTTTATCCTTGGGTATATGGGTTATCGTGCGCATGGTATTGGACTTCCTCAGCCTGATGAAAGAATGGAAAATTTGTATAAAAAAATGAGAGAAAAAGGGAACCTTATTGTTCACCCCTTTCCCGGAGGAGTTATTGGAGTGTATAAAGCTTTAAAAAACAATGAAGTCGCTTCAATAGTGAGTGATAGAGATATTAATAAGGATGGGATCAAAACAAGATTTTTTGGTAAATGCGTGACATTTCCCAGAGGAGCAGCTCTTCTTGCATACAGGACGGGAGCAAGAAGTGTTTTTGGATTTGCTGTAAAAGAAAAAGAAAAGTATAAAGCGTGTATTAGTTCTGAAATTATTATTGACAGAAGCAAAGGAGAAAAAGCGTTTATAGAAGAATATGTAAAAAAATTTGCATCACTACTGGAAGAATATGTTAAAAAGTTTCCAGATCGCTGGTATCATTTTTTTGATTATTTTGAGGAGTACAAATGTTAATAGCTGTCATTCCTGCTTATAATGAAGAAAAAAATATAAGGAGTGTGGTTAAAAAAACTCTACAGCATACAGATTTTGTTATTGTAGTAGATGACGGATCTAAGGATAATACAAGCGAAGAAGCCAGGCAAGGCGGTGCGTTTGTTATAAGAAATAAAGTGAATAAGGGGAAAGCAGGAGCAATGAATGTTGGTTTTAAGTATACACTTAAGAAGGGCGCAGATTTTATTGTTGTTTTAGATGCTGATGGCCAGCATGATCCTGATGAAATTCCTCTGTTTGTGAATAAAATGCATGAAGGTTTTGATCTCGTAGTAGGAGCAAGAAGATTTGATAGAAAGCTTATGCCAGTGAGTAGAATACTTGCCAATGTTTTTTCTTCTTTTCTTACTTCCCTTGTTACTTGTACAAAAATTTTGGATAGCCAGTCGGGTTATAGAGTTATTCGAAGAAGTGTACTTGAAAAAATATGCTTTACTTCTAGCAGATATCAAATAGAAACAGAGATGCTTATAAAGGTTGCAAAATGCGGATTTAAAATATGTTTTGTTCCCATTAAAACAATATATACATACCAGGCACAAAGCAAGATTAATCAGCTTGTTGATCCTGCAAGATTTGTATTTCTTGTGGTAAAGCTATTTTTCTGGAGGTGCAAATGAGAGAAATACTTGATTTACATGTGCATTCACGCTTTAGTCGTGCAACAAGCAAAAACATAAATATAGAAGGTATGGCAGAATGGGCAAAGAAGAAAGGGATTACTATTCTTGGGACAGGCGACATTACTCACCCGGAGTGGATGAAAGAGGTCAAAACGAAGCTTATAGATTTGAAAAACGGGTTATTTGAATTTAGTGGCGTAAAATTTATTCTTTCAGGTGAGATAAATATTATTTTTAACATAGATGGCAAATTAAGAAAAATACACATTCTTCTTACTGTACCGTCTTTTGATTTGTTGAATGTTTTGAATGCAGAACTTGCGCGTTTTGGTAATCTTCTTTCTGATGGACGCCCTACGATTTTTATCTCGGGAGAGAAGCTTTTAAAACTAATTTCTTCTATATCAAATAAAATTTTTGTTATTCCTGCACATGTTTGGACACCCTGGTTTGGGTTATTTGGCTCAAAGTCTGGTTTTAATAGAATTGAAGATTGTTTTGGCGATGAAACTTATAAAATTTTTGCACTGGAAACAGGATTAAGTTCCGATCCTTACATGAATTATCTTGTGCGAGAAATTGACCGTTTTACAATGATTTCCAATTCCGATGCTCATTCTTTGGAAAACCTTGGCAGAGAAGCAAATGTGATGGAGAATGTTTATTCTTATGAAGAAATTTTTACCGCAATTAAGAATAAGGATATGAAAAAGTTCCTTTTCACGATTGAATTTTTCCCGGAGGAAGGTAAATATTTTGGCGATGGTCATAGGAAGTGTGGAGTGCATTTTGTACCAGAAGATGGGAAAAAGATTTTTTGCCCTGTTTGTGGCAAACCCCTCACCTATGGGGTTTTTCATAGGGTAATGGATCTTGCAGGGTGGAAGAAGGAAGAGAGGAGTGATGGAAAAATTCCATTTGTACACATCATTCCACTCAAAGAAATTATCTCACAGGTCTTACAAAAAGGGAAAGGAACAAAAGCAGTTGAGAGAGAATATCAAAATGTGCTGAATGAATTAAACACAGAATTTGATGCCTTGATTTTTAAAAGCGAAAGAGTTTTGTTCGATAAAATTAATGTAGACGTAGCAAAGACTATCGTTGCAATGCGTAACGGAAATGTAGTAAAACAAGCTGGATATGATGGAGAATATGGCAAATTAACAATAAACATGGAAGGAGAACAACAAGTTGAATTATTTAGTTGATCGGTTTAGTCGCAAAATAACTTATATACGGTTTTCTGTTACTTCAAGGTGCAATTTTAATTGCATGTACTGTGTTTCGCATACCGATGAAGGTAAGAAAACAGAAGAATTTACTAAGGATGATATGGCATTTTTATTCCGTACAGTGTCTGAATTGGGAATCGAAAAAGTGCGAATTACAGGTGGAGAACCCTTACTTCGCAAAGACATCATTGATATTGTGCAAAGTGCCAGTATTAATAAAAACATAAAAGAAATTGTTTTGACTACTAATGGATCTTTGTTGAGACAATTTGCCCAACCCCTAAAAGATGTAGGGCTTACACGTGCGAATATTAGCCTGGACACTTTACGGAGAGAAGTGTTTGAGGAAATTACGCAGAGAGATTTTTTTGAAAATGTGATGGATGGAATAAGCGCATCTATTAATGTCGGTCTTACTCCGCTAAAAATTAATACTGTCCTGATGAAGGGTATAAACGAAGAAGATATTATTCCTATAGCAGAGCTTTCTTTGAAGTATCCTGTTATCGTGCGCTTTATCGAACTTATGCCCGTAGGGAAGAATGGTTTTTGGAAGGATCATTATATGAGCTTTGCAGAAGCATTGGATATAATAAAGAGAAAATATGAGTTAAGTGTAGGTAAAGGGGCCAAAGGAGAGATTGCAGATTATTATGAAATTGTAGGGAGTGAAGGGAAAATAGGTTTTATTACTCCTGTGAGTCAGCACTTTTGTGATACTTGCAACAGAATTCGTATTACTGCAACGGGCAAGATATATCCTTGCCTCTTTTCCAATGAAAATATCGATATATGGGATGCAGTCAAATTACAAGACAGCGAGGAGTTGATCAAACTTATTGAGAAATCTGTTGAAATTAAACCTGTAGCGCATGAGGCTATTGGAAAAGATGATAAACAGTTCATTAAAAATATGAAAGAGTTAGGGGGATGATTGAAAAAATGAGTCAGATAGATAAAAATGGTCGGGTAAGAATGGTGAATGTCACTGAAAAAAGGGAAACCGTTAGGTTTGCCAGGGGGCATGCCCGAATAAAAATGCGTAAAGATGTTTTAGATGTGATAATTGCCGGGGAGATCAAAAAAGGTGATGTACTGAGTGCCGCGAAAATTGCTGGCATTCTTGCAGCTAAAAAAACAGGAGAATTGATTCCTCTCTGTCATCCGTTAAACATTACGCATTTGGATGTTTCTTTTAAAATTCTTGAAAACCCTTCTGCCATTGAAATTGAAGCAACTGCTGAACTTGTGGGAAGAACAGGTGTGGAGATGGAAGCTTTAACTGCAGTATCTGTTGCCGCACTTACTATATATGATATGTGCAAGTCAATGGATAGAGAAATGAAAATTGACGAGATTTATCTCATTGAAAAATTTGGCGGGGAAAGCGGTCATTTTATAAAAAAATAAAGAAAAACTTTTTGCTTGACATAAAATAAAAAGATGGCAGAATATCTCTTTGCTGTGTTTTCAGAAGAAGGAGGGTAAATGGAAAACATAATAGATTTTTCCAAGACGAAACCAACTATTGAAATGCCGTATCTTCTCAAGGTACAAAAAGAATCTTACGAGGATCTCAAGAACAGGAAGTTGGGGGAAATATTAGCAAAAATATTTCCGATTGAAACAAAGAAGATTACGCTTGAATTTATAAGTTATTTCGTTAGCGACCCTATAAAGTCCATGGAAGATTGTCTGCGTATTGGTTCTACTTATGAAGCGCGTATAAATGCAACCTTTAGATTGACTTACAAGGAAACAGGGGAGATTATAGAGCAGAGAGTATATCTTGCAGATATTCCTGTGATGACTTCCGAAGGGTGTTTTATCATTAATGGCAGGAAAAGAGTTGTGGTACAACAACTTCTACGTTCACCCGGTGTATTTTTTCAATTAGATCGAGAAAAGGATTCTGGCATTATTAATTATGTTGTCACTATAATTCCTGACCATGGAACCTGGATGGATATGGAAGTGGGAAAAGACAATGTTATATATATGAGGCTTAAAAAGAAGATGCGTAAAATCCCGCTTTCAACAGTTCTTAAAGTGATAGGTTTTTCATCTAATGAGGAAATACTCTCCACCTTTAATAGAGTAATGTCAATTAATATTATAACAAAAGCAGAATCTTCTTATCAAGTAGCTTTCGGGAAAGTGCTTGTAGAAGATGTTAAAAATGAAAAAAACGGTAAAATACTTCTTAAGAAGGGCACACGATTTACGGAAAAGGCTTTAGAAATCCTTTCCAAAAACAATATAGAACGAATTACACTTAAACTTAAGGGTGTAGATTATTGGATTGAGCAGACAATCAAGAGAGATAGGAATAATACTCCAGAGCAAGCTATGATGGATATTTATAAAATTGTGCATCCCAAAGAAAGAATTACATTAGACGGCGCTAAGTCACTTGTAGAGGGACTCTTAATTAATCCGACGAGAAACAGCTTTCTCCCAGTGGGTCGTTACAAGATTAATATGAAATTTGGCACAAATGTAGATAGCTCGAACCTTACAAAGGAAGATTTTATAAATATAGTTAATTATCTCATAGATATAAGAGAAGGAATTAAAAAAGAAGATGACATAGATAATTTAATGAATAGAAGGGTAAGAACTGTTGGTGAACTTATAGGAGAAGAAATAGAAAGAGGATTAATCAGGGTACAGAGAAATGTAAAAGATAGAATTACTATTTCCCAGAAAGATAGAATAAAACTTTCTGAAATTATTAATGCAAAAACAATATCTGGCCAGCTTAGGCAGTTCTTCGGCACTAATCAATTGTCTCAATTTATGGAGGAGACCAATCCTCTTTCTGCTATAGCCCATAAGAGAAGATTAAGCTCTCTAGGGCCAGGTGGTTTACACAGAAAACGAGCAGGTGTCGAGGTTAGGGACGTGCATCATTCACATTATAGTAGAATTTGTCCTGTTGAAACACCTGAAGGGCAAAATATAGGTTTAATTAATTCACTTGCTTCATATGCTAAGATTGATGATCTTGGTTTTATTACAGCTCCTTACAGAAAGGTAGAAAAGGGTAGAGTTAAAGATGAAATTATTGAACTCACTCCCGCTGATGAGGAAAAATATATTATTGCGCAGGCGAATACCCCAGTTGACAAGAAAGGCATGATTATTGGTGATAATGTTATTGCTCGAGAAAAGAGTGAATCTGGGGAAATCATTCCTCAAACTGTTGCTAGAAGCGAAGTAGAGCTAATGGATATCGTCCCACAGCAAGTTATAGGTATATCTGCGTCCCTTATTCCTTTTCTTGAACATGATGACGCGACTAGAGTTCTTATGGGATGTAATATGCAGAGACAGGCGGTACCATTAATTGACCCTGATCCTCCTCGGGTTGCAACAGGTGTAGAAAAGAGGGTTCCTCTTGATAATGGAGATCTTCAACTTGCCGAGGAAGATGGCATTGTTTCGCTTGTAACAGGGAGTCACATTTGCATAGTGCCTGATGATGCGAAAGCCGAAGAGGTTTCGGTATATAAAGAAGCAAGGGAATTGAAAATAAATCTTTTAAATATGGTGAAGCAAAAAGAAATTCTTCTCTTTGATTATAAACCAAGGGTTGAAAGTCTTAATAAATATGTGGGTGATAGGCTTGTGCCTTCGGTTATTGAAAACCTTATTACAAAAGGAATAGAAGAGATATCCATAATTGAGGTAGATAAATTACAGAAGTTTCCTATAAAGAAATGTTTTGAGCTTGAAAAAAATGAACAGATTGTTGGCAAACTTGCTGCTGAAACAATAATGAGCAAAAAAAATAAACCTATTATAGAGGAAGGGCAAAAAATATCTGATACAAAATTGAGCAGGCTTTTTAACAGCAAAATAAAAAAGGTAAAAATAAAAGAAGGTGATCAGGTTGTTAACAAACCTGTGTTTTCTATTAATCTTACAGTTATAGGAAAAAATATCTTAGGGAAGTGGATTTTTGTTACGTTTGTAAACACAAAAAGGACGAAACATATTGGCAGTGAAATCACTGAAGAACTTTTGAAGAAGTTTTATGAAAAAGGTATTACAGATTTTCTCATTTATTCGAATGACGACATAAAGACCTTTTTTCTTGGCAGATTAAATTTGGATGTCTTGGATCTTATAGCAGCTAAAGATTATGTTGTTAAAAAAGGCAGAAAGAAGGAATATGTATTAAATAAAGAAGAGATAATAACTGCGGATATGCTGAAAAAACTTGCTAAAGCAGGAATAACTAAGATAAAAATAAAAAAAGGGAAAGTTTATAAGTTAAAGAAATTTTATAGAACAAATCAGGATACTTGCAGGAATGAACATCCCATTGTCAAGAAAGGACAACATGTTCTAAAGGGAGAACCTATTGCCGATAGTTATGCTACAAAAAATACAGAACTTGCTCTTGGCATAAATGTTCTTGTTGCATACATTCCATGGTATGGTTACAATTACCAGGACGCCGTTGTTATAAGTAGAAGGCTTGTAAGTGAAGATCGCTTAACTTCTATTCATGTGAAAGAGTATAATATTGATGTACACGAGACTGACCATGGAGATGAAGAGCTTACTGCTGATCCCCCAGATGTTTCAAGCGAAGCCAAGCGATTCTTGGATGAAAATGGTATTGTAAGAGTTGGGTCCAAAGTTGGTCCAGGCGATATTCTTGTAGGAAAAACTACTCCGTTTCCAGAAGAAGATGAGACAAGTGAGGCAAGACTTTTTAGAACTTTATTTGATAATAGACCTGCTAATATAAAAAATAGCTCTTTTAAAGTGCCGCCCGGTGAAGGAGGAGTAGTAGTAAGTGTTAGGAGATTTGCGCAAGAAGATGGATATGAGCTTGCCAGGGGCGTCAAAGAACTCATTAAAGTACACGTTTCGAGGAAAAGAAAAATTATTGTAGGTGATAAGGTTTCTGGGCGTCATGGCAACAAAGGTGTCGTCAGCAATATTTTGCCTGAAGAGGACCTCCCATATCTTGATGATGGAACTACAGTGGATGTGATATTAAGCCCATTAAGTGTACCGTCTAGAATGAATTTGGGACAGATCCTCGAGGCTAACATTGGTATTGCTGCTAAAAAACTTAATGTGAGAGTTATTACCCCTATATTTAATGGGGCTGGTGAACAAGAAATTAAAGATTTGCTAAGGGAAGCAAAATTGCCTGAATCAGGACAGTTTACTATGTATGATGGACGCACTGGTAAACCTTTTGATTATAAAGTAACACTTGGTGATGCATATTTACTAAAATTAAATCACCTTGCAGAAGATAAAATGCATGCACGATCTGTGGGAAAATACACACTTATAACACAGCAGCCGGTTGGTGGAAAAGCACAATTTGGTGGTCAGAGATTAGGAGAGATGGAAGTATGGGCGCTTGAGGCATATGGAGCTTCTGAACTTTTACATGAAATGCTTACAATTAAATCTGATGATCTTGAAGGAAGAAAGCATGCTTACGAAGAAATTTCAAAAGGTAATACAGTACTTATGCATGGTATTCCCGAGTCATTTAATGTACTTCAACGCGAGTTACGTGGTCTGGTTCTTGATTTAAAGGTATTACCCGAAAAGAAGGGAGAAAGACCAAAGAAGGAAAAGATTATTCCTAAAAAGGAAAAGGTAGAACTCACATTTAAGAAAAAGGAGGAAGAAAGCAGTGAAGTTATATGAAACTGAGAACATTAGAAATGTTGTTGTAGTTGGTCATGGTAATGCAGGGAAGACGACATTATCTGAAGCTATTCTATTTAAGAAAAAACTTGTTTCAAGGATGGGAAAAGTGGAGGATGGAACTACTGTATCTGATTATCAACCAGAGGAAAAGGAGAAATCTATTAGTATTGGTTTGTCTATAGTTCCTTTTGAGCATAAAGAAGTAAAAATTAACTTCATTGATGTACCCGGTTATTCGGATTTTATTGCGGAAGCACTTAGTGGAATAAGAGCAGGAGACAATGGTTTAATTGTGATTAACGCAACAGCTGGTGTTGAGATTCAAACGAAGAGGTATTGGGATTATCTTGCGGAAATAAACAAACCGCGTGCATTTTTTATCAATAAAATTGATGTTGAAGGAGTAGAATTTAGTAAAATTGTAGACAAGATTAAGGAAACTTTCGGTTCGAAGGTTTTCCCTATCTTTGTTCCAATAATGGATGGCAAAACGGTAACCGGAGTATACAATTTGCTTTCTGACAAAGAAACACCAGATGGAGTAATATCTAACGTTTCTGAGCTTAAAAAAGAGTTGGTTGAAATTGCAGCTGAAGGAGAGGATGCATTACTTGAAAAATACCTTGGCGGAGAAGGGCTTACCCCAGCAGAAATTAAACAAGGTTTAAAGGGATCGCTAAGTAGAGGCGAATTTTTTCCTATTCTTGTAGGTTCTGCGCTTACACTTCTTGGGATTGATGAACTTATAGATTTTATTGCTGATTATATGGTTTCACCGGATTTTTTTGGTGTTGTCAAAGAAATAAACCCTAAGACTAATGAAGAAGAGGAAAGAAAAATTTCTGCAGATGATAATTTTTCAGCTTTTGTTTTTAAAACAGTGAGTGATCCTTATGTTGGAAAGCTTTCTTTTATAAAAGTATATTCAGGTGTGTTAAACTCAAACAGTACGGCATATAATAGTTCGAAAGGCGCTTCAGAGAAGGTATCGCAGCTACTCTTTGTGAGGGGTTCTGAACAAATTCCTGCTGATAAAATTGTTGCAGGCGATATGGGCATTATAACTAAACTTTCAGTAACACAGACAAACGATACGCTATCCGATAAAAATATGCCTATTGTATTTTCTAAAATTGTTTTTCCAAACCCGATGCTATCGCGGGCAATGCGGCCAAAAAGTAAGGCAGATGAGGATAGAATGAGTATAGGTCTATCTAAAATTATAGATGAAGACCCTACTATAATTGTTACGAAGAATGTCGAAACCAATGAACAGATTATATCCGGAGTTGGAGAGACGCATCTCTCTATTATTATGGAGAAGTTAAAAAAGCGGTATAATGTTAATATAGAGCTTACTGTTCCGAAGGTGCCATATAGAGAAACAATAACAGGAAAAATAAAAGTAGAAGGGAAATACAAAAAGCAGACTGGTGGACATGGACAATATGGACATTGTTGGCTAGAAGTTGAACCTCTTCCGAAAGGAAAAGAATTTGAATTTCTTAATAAAATTTTTGGTGGAGCCATTCCTAAGCAGTATGTTCCCGCAGTGGAGAAAGGTATAAGAGAAGCAATGAGACATGGTATGCTTGCCGGTTATCCTGTTGTGAATATTAAGGTGACAGTTGTTGATGGCTCATACCATCCTGTGGATTCTTCTGAAATGGCATTTAAAGTTGCAGGCTCAATGGCTCTGAAAAAGGCATTAGAACAGTGTAATCCAATTATTCTTGAACCAATCGAGAAGATAGAAATTGTTGTTGACGAGCAATATATGGGAGAAGTAATAGGAGATATAAATAGTAAACGTGGTAAAGTTCTGGGTATGAAATCGGATAATGAGAAACAGATAATAGAAGCGCTAGTCCCGCTTGCTGAGATTTTAAGCTATTCGAATGATCTTAATTCTATTACACAAGGAACTGGCGCATTTACACAACAACATTCTTCCTATGAATCTGCCCCCCTTAAAGTGATCGAAAAGGTAATTCAGAGCTCTAAAATAGAAGAGAAGGAATAAAAAGGAGGTGCATTTTTGAAACATAATGAGATAGAAGCACTTAAAGTGTTACTTGCCTCCCGGGAAGATGTAGAGAAATGGTCTCATGGTGAAGTTAAAAGGGCTGAGACATATAGTTACAGGACATATTCTCCAGAGCCTGATGGTTTGTTTTGCGAAAAAATATTTGGTCCTGTACGAAATTATCAGTGCCATTGTGGTAAATTAAAAGGAATTCAATATAAAGGGTTAACTTGTCCCAGGTGTGGTGTTGAAGTACTTCCTTCAAGTGTAAGAAGAGAAAGATTCGGGATCATTAAACTTGCCTCGCCTGTAGTGCATATTTGGTATTTTAAAAATAATATTAATTATGTTGGGCTCCTCTTAGGTTTACAAGCAAAGGCCATTGAGAAGGTTGTATATTTTGTTTCATATATTGTAATAGATCCAAAGCAAACAAAACTCAGAATGAAACAGCTACTTTCAGATGAAGAATACAGAATATATAAAGGAGAGGGCTATGATTTCGTTGCCAAAAAAGGCGGCGAGGCTATTAAGGATTTATTAAAAATGGTTGATTTGGAGAAGATGCGTGAAAGCGCAGTGGAAAAAATTAAAAACGGAACTAAACAGGAAAAAATCTATGCTGTAAGACTCTTAGGTGTTGTTGAAGGTCTCATTCAAAACAATAGAAGGCCGGAAGATATTGTACTCGATGTCGTTCCTGTTATCCCCCCAGATCTTAGACCACTTGTGCCACTTGAGGGTGGAAAATACGCATCAGATGATTTGAATGAGCTTTATAGAAGAGTTATAAATAGAAACAACAGATTAAAAAGGCTTATAGAAGTAAATGCTCCAGATATTATGCTACAAAATGAGAGAAGAATGTTACAGGAATCCGTGGATGCTTTGTTTGACAATGGGAGGAGAACTTATCCTGTATTAAATTCTTCGAAGAGACCACTTCGTTCCTTGACTGATATTTTGAAAGGAAAAGAAGGACGGTTCAGAGAAAATCTTTTAGGAAAGCGTGTAGATTATTCTGGTAGGGCTGTTATTGTTATTGGGCCAGATCTCAATCTTGATCAATGTGGTGTTCCAAAGGAAATGGCACTTGAACTGTTCAAGCCATTTATTATATATGAACTTTCTAAATTAGGGTACAATAAGAGGAGGGCTAAGGAGCTTCTTGAAAACCCTACGCCTGAAGTATGGAAAGCATTAGAGGACATATCAAAAAATTATGTAGTACTCCTTAACAGAGCTCCTACATTGCACCGATTAAGCATCCAGGCATTTAAGCCAATTCTTACGGAAGGGAAAGCAATACAGCTTTCTCCACTTGTATGTACTCCTTTTAATGCAGATTTTGATGGAGATCAGATGGCAATTCATTTACCTATCTCATTTGAAGCACAGACCGAGGCGCGTTTACTTTTACTTTCTTCTCACAATGTTCTTTCTCCTGCGAATAGCTCTCCCATCAATGGACCTGTTCAAGATATGGTTTTAGGTTTATATTATCTGACATTCGGAAGCAAAAGTAAAAAAGTGTACTCTCATTTATTAGATAATCCTGCGGAAGCAGAGCTTTTGTATGAAAGAAAAAAATTGGGTTTGCATGACGCAATTAAATACTTTGTTGATGGAGAAAAGATAGAAACTACAGTTGGTAGAGTATTATTTAATGATAAGATTATTGAAAATATTTTCAGTGATGATGAAAAAACAAAACGGTTTAAATTTATCAACGAGACCCTAGGAAAACAACAGTTGGATAAAATTATATCTGATTTTTATTCTGAATTTGGACTTGTAAAAACAGGTATTTTTCTTGATAATTTAAAAGATCTTGGTTTTAAATATTCAACGTACGCTGGAATAAGTATCGGGATGGACGATGTAAAAATACCGCCCAAAAGAAAAGAGCTTATTGAGAATGGAACAATTCGAACGAATAAAATCAATAATGAGTATAATCAAGGCTTGCTCTCAGAAAGCGAACGATATAGGAAAATTATTGATGTATGGTTAGAGGTTGCTGATAATGTTAAAACTGCTGTATTTTCTTATTTTGCCCCGCTTAATAGTTTATACATGATGGCAAATTCCGGTGCAAGAGGAAATAAAGATCAGATTACTCAGATGGCAGGAATCAGGGGCCTTATGGCTGGTCCTACTGGTAGAATCATCGAATTTCCAATTAAGTCGAATCTTCGTGAAGGACTTACTGTTCTTGAGTATTTCCTTTCTACGCACGGAGCGAGAAAAGGACAAGCAGATACTGCGCTTAAAACTGCTAACTCAGGCTATCTTACCAGAAGACTCGTTGATGTAACTCACGAATTAATTGTTAAAGAAAAAGATTGTGCTCTGCAGGTGATAGAGCCTATACGAATAGGAGATGAAATAGTAGAATCTCTTTCTGGAAGAGCTGCCGGGAAAATAGCTGCTGAGGATGTAAAAAATCCTTATACACACGACATTTTTATTCACAAAGGCGATATGCTAAATCATGACCAGGCTGAATTGCTCGACAAGTTTGACATACAAAAGATTTTGGTGGAGAACTACATAAATGGAGTGGCAGTGACACCAATTTTAGAAGGAGACTCCGTTGTCGTATCTTTAGGGGAACAAATTTGGGGTAGATATGCTGCAGAGGATGTTATAGTCCCGCAGAAAATAAAGGAAATTTCTGTGGATAGTGATGACGCAGTAAATGCTGTTGCTTCCGAAAGTATTATCGATAAAGCTACCGGGGAAATTTTTGTGCAAGCAGAGGACGTAATTAATAAAACGATGTTGAATAAAATGAAGAAACATAAAATAAAAAAGGCAAAAGTATTTACCGGTAAACCTCGTGTTATTGTAAAAAGAAATGAACTTATTGATAAACAGAAAGTAGAAGAGATAGAAAAATTTGGAATTACCAAGGTAAAAGTTCGTTCTCCTATTACCTGTCACTCTGATCATGGTGTATGTGAAAAGTGTTATGGATTAGACCTTTCTTCTCGCAAGATGGTAAATATCGGGGAAGCAGTTGGTGTTGTTGCTGCTGAATCTATTGGGGAACCAGGAACTCAGCTTACTTTGAGGACATTTCATGCTGGTGGTGCGGCTGTTGCGGATATTACAACTGGATTGCCAAGGATTGAAGAACTATTTAGTGCTCGTAGCCCAAGAGGCAAAGCTCTTATTGCTTCACTTACAGGACTGGTGGAAATTAAAGAGGATAAGGCAAAGAAAACAATTACAATCACAAATGAGAAAAATGAAAAAGCAAAACTTGTTACTGCAGGTGATAAAAAGCTCAATGTAAATACAGGGGATATTGTAAAAGTTGGTGATGTGTTAAGCAAGGGACCATTCGATCCTAGCGAAATTCTTGAAGTTGAGGGAGTAATTTCAGCAGCACGTTATTTAATTCAAGAAATCGAAAAAGTATACAAATCGCAGGGTGTGGATATTAATGTTAAACATATAGAACTTGTGGTAAAGCAAATGTTTAACAGAGTCAAAATAGTTAGCGCAGGAGATACTAATTATTATGAAGGTGAAATAGCTGCTATTGATTCTGTACTTACTGCCAATCGGATTGCTAAGTCGCGTGGTGGAAATATCGCATGTTTCAAATTTTTAATTCAGGGAATAACAAAAGCCGCACTCTCTTCCGATAGTTTTCTTTCTGCTGCATCATTTCAGGAAACTCCAAGAGTTCTGGCCGAAGCTGCAATTAAAGGAAAGATTGATCTACTCAGAGGGATGAAAGAATCTATTATTGTTGGGAAGAAGATTCCTGCAGGTACAAATTTTAAATTTGAGGAATGAGCCATATCTCATCTCTTAAATGGTTTTGCTTGACAAGAAAAGTTGTTTTGCTATAATTACTTTTCGTGTGAAATAAAAATTAGTAGGAGGATTATTTAATGTTTACATTTAATCAGTTAGTAAGGAAGCCGCGAAAGAGTAAAAAAGAGAAGGGTAAAACCCCTGCTTTAAGAGGATGTCCTCAAAAGCGCGGGGTTTGTGTGCAAGTGAAAACTGCAACTCCCAAAAAGCCTAATTCTGCTTTAAGAAAAATAGCAAGGGTAAGGCTTACTAATGGAGCTGAAGTAACTGCATATATTGGGGGTGTAGGACATAACTTGCAGGAGCACTCAATGGTTTTGGTGAGAGGCGGAAGAATAAAAGACCTTCCTGGCGTTAGATATCATATTGTGCGTGGAGCCCTTGATGCTGCCGGTGTTGCAGATAGGAAAAGAGGTAGATCCAAGTATGGCACAAAAAAACCGAAAGATATTAAAGGAGGTGCCTGATGCCTCGCAGAGGAGTTATAAAGAGTAAGAAAATTTTAGGAGATCCAGTATATAATAGCGTGAAACTATCCAGGCTAATAAACAATGTAATGTTAGATGGTAAAAAAAGTTTATCTCAAACAATTGTTTATGGAGCATTTGATATTATTAAAGAAAAAATGAAGAAAGACCCTTTGGAGGTTTTTGAATTAGCTCTTTCTAATGTAAGGCCTTTAGTAGAGGTTAAACCAAGGAGAGTTGGAGGATCTACTTACCAGATACCTTCGGAAGTCGAAAAAGGAAGAGGAGAAAAAGTTAGTTTAAAATGGATCGTAAGGGCTGCAAGAGCTAGGACGGGTAAATCTATGATAGAAAAACTTGCACAAGAAATTATAGATGCCGCTAATGAGACAGGTGGAGCCTATAAGAAGAAGATAGATGTGCATAAGATTGCTGAGGCAAACCGTTCCTACTCGCATTTTAGATGGTAGAGGTAAATAAATATATATGAGCATAGATACCCCATTAGGTAAAGTTAGAAATATTGGAATTATTGCACATATTGATGCAGGCAAGACAACTACAACTGAAAGAGTCTTGTACTATACTGGTCGTACCTATCGTTTAGGTAATGTAGATGATGGCAATACAGTAATGGACTGGATGGAACAAGAAAAAGAGAGGGGTATTACTATAACTTCTGCAGTTACCACATGTTTTTGGAAAGATTTTCAGATTAACATTATAGATACGCCCGGCCACGTTGACTTTACTGGAGAGGTAGAAAGGTCTCTTAGAGTACTTGATGGAGCACTTGTTATTTTTTCTGCGGTAGAAGGAGTTGAGGCACAATCAGAAGCAGTGTGGAGACAGGCCAATAGATATCATGTGCCGAGAATTATTTACATTAATAAAATGGACAGATTAGGTGCGTCATTTAATGGTACTTTAGAGACTATAAAAGAGCGACTTAATGTAAAACCGCTTGTTTTAGAGATTCCTATAGGAGAGGAAGAAAAGTTTGTAGGGATCATTGATATAATAGAAGAAAAGGCGTACATATTCAGGGATCCTTCTGGTGAGAAATATGATATTGAAGATATTCCTGAAGAATATAGAACTGAGGTAAATAGCAGAAAAGAAGAACTTTTTGAAACAATAGCAGATGTTGACGAAGAAGCGTTAAAAATCTATCTTAATACAGAGAATATCCCAAAAGAAACGTTAAAAAAGGCAATAAGACACGCTGCTATAGATAATCTTGCTTATCCTGTTTTGATAGGTTCATCATACAAAAATAAGGGTGTTCAAATGGTTCTTGATGCTGTTTGTACATATTTACCTTCTCCCTTAGATGTTAAGTCTGTGATGGCTAAAGATTTAAAAACCGAGGAAAAGGTTGAATGTTTACCTGATCAGGATGCACCACTTGCTGCTCTTGTGTTTAAAGTAATGTCTGATCCTTATGTTGGTACGCTCACTTTTGTTCGCGTGTACTCTGGTACACTTACAAAAGGAAGCTATGTGTTAGATTCTACTATTGAGAAAAAACAGAGAATTGCACGGTTGCTCAGAATGCATGCTAATAAAAAAGAGGATATAGATTATATTAAAGCAGGAGGACTTGGTGCTATTGTTGGATTGAAGGATTCGTACACGGGGCACACACTTTGTGATATGTCTCATCCTGTATTTCTTGAAAAAATGAGTTTTCCTGAACCTGTTATTTCTGTAGCTGTTGAGCCCAAAACGAGGGCAGATCAATCTAAACTTTCTGCTGCACTTGCAAGGTTTGCTATAGAGGATCCAACATTTAAGATTAAATTTGACGAAGATACTTCTGAAACGATAATATCTGGTATGGGAGAATTGCATCTTGAAATTATTGTAGATAGATTGTTAAGAGAGTATAAAGTTGAGGCCAGGATAGGTAAACCTCAGGTTGCATATAAAGAAACTATTGATAGAGCGAGTAAAGGTGAAGAAAAATATGCAAAGCAGACAGGTGGACACGGACAATATGGTCATGTTGTTCTTGTGGCAAAACCGAGTGTAAAAGGAAAAGGCTTTAATTTTATTGATAGAACAAAGGGAGGCGTAGTACCAAAGGAATTTATCCCTGCAATTAAGAAGGGAATTGAAAATGCGAAAGAATCAGGACCGTTGCTTGGATATCCTGTGGTAGATGTTGAAGTAGAGCTTATTGATGGTTCTTACCATCCAGTAGATTCTTCAGAGCTTGCATTTAGAATTGCAGGCGCTAAAGCTTTCAGAAATGCTATGAGAAAAGGCTTGCCGTATTTGCTTGAGCCTATAATGGAGGTGGAAGTGGTTGCCCCAATTAAATTTATGGGTGATGTTGTTTCTAACTTAAGTTCAAAGAGAGGCAGTATAAGTGGAATTACTGAAAAAGGACATATTGCTATTATAAGAACTCTTGTACCACTTTCCAATATGTTTGGGTATTCAACTATTTTGCGTACTATTACGCAAGGAAGAGGATCATTTTCTATGGCATTTAATTCATATGATAGGGTTCCTGCTGCAGTGCAGGAAGAGATTATTAAAAAAGCAAAGGGAGAAATTTAAGGAGGTTTAACATGGCAAAAGAAAAATTTGAGAGAACTAAGCCGCATGTAAACATTGGCACCATTGGTCATATTGACCATGGCAAAACAACTCTCACCGCAGCTATTACCAAGATATTAGCTACTCTTGGTGGTACTAAAGAAATGAAGTTTGATGAAATTGACAACGCACCTGAAGAAAAAGCAAGAGGGGTTACAATTAACGTTCACCATTGCGAATACGAAACAGAACAAAGACACTATGCACATATTGACTGCCCCGGACATGCTGACTATATCAAAAACATGATCACCGGTGCAGCTCAAATGGATGGAGCAATTCTTGTCGTAGCAGCAACTGATGGACCTATGCCCCAGACAAGGGAGCATATCCTTCTCGCACGTCAGGTAAACGTACCGCGTATTGTTGTATACATCAACAAGACAGATATGGTAGATGATCCTGAACTGATAGACCTTGTAGAGATGGAAACAAGGGAACTTCTCACCAAATACGGTTTCCCGGGAGAAGAACTTCCGGTAGTTAGAGGTTCAGCTCTTAAAGCTCTTGAAGCAGAAGGTGATGTTGGAAGAGACAAGAACGAATGGACAAATTCATTATGGGAACTTATGGATGCAGTAGATTCATACATCCCAACACCTGAAAGACCTATTGACAAACCATTTCTTCTCCCCATCGAAGATGTATTTACCATTACAGGTAGAGGAACTGTTGTTACGGGAAGAGTTGAAAGAGGCGTTGTAAAAATAGGTGACCCTGTAGAGATTGTTGGTCTTTCAGCTGAAAAGACAAAAACAGTCGCAACAAGTGTTGAAATGTTCAGAAAGATTCTTGATGAAGGTAGAGCCGGAGAGAATGTTGGCGTTCTTCTGAGAGGTATTGCTCATGAAGGCGTAAAGAAAGGTCAGGTCCTTTCAGCACCTGGTTCTATTCATCCTTACATGAAGTTTAATGGCAGAGTATATATCCTTTCCAAAGAGGAAGGTGGTAGACATAAACCATTCTTTACCGGTTACAAGCCTCAGTTCTTCCTTCGTACCACTGACGTAACAGGCAGCATTAAACTTCCCGAAGGCATGCAGATGGCAATGCCTGGCGATAATGTCGATATAGAAGTTGAACTGATCTATCCTGTTGCACTTGAAGAAACTCAGAGGTTTGCTATCCGTGAAGGCGGTAGAACAGTAGGAGCAGGTGTCATTACTGCAGTGATGGAATAAATTAATTGAAGGTGAGATGAAATGAAAAAAGAAAAGCTGAAGATAAAATTGAAAGCATTTGATCATGAAATTTTGGATATATGGGCCGCCAAAATTGTTGATACAGCAAAGAAAAGTGGAGCTAATGTTGTAGGGCCTATACCACTCCCGACAAAACGTACAATATTTAACGTTTTAAGATCTCCTAATGTGGATAAGGATTCTCAGGAAGAGTTTGAAATTTGTGTGCATAAGAGACTTGTGGAAATAAAAAATGCAACTCCTGAAATAACACAAAAACTTGCGAATATGGATATTCCTCAAGGGGTAGAGGTCGAAATCAAGATATAATGGAGGATGCTATGGTGAAAGGAATACTGGGTATAAAATTGGGTATGACTTCTGTGTATGAAGGTGATAAATTGGTTGCTGTTACTGTACTAAAAGCAGGTCCATGTATGATTACAAATAAAATGACCAAAGAGAAAAATGGGTATAATGCAGTACAGTTGGGATTTACGGAAGTTAAGCCTGAAAAATTAAATAAACCCGAAGCAGGTGTTTTTAAGGCAAAAAAATTATCTATGTTCAGGTATTTGAAAGAATTTAGAGACATGGATGGTGAAATTGGAGATAAAATAACTGTGGAAATTTTTAAAGATTCTCAGTTCGTTAGTGTTTCTGGTGTTTCTAAAGGAAAAGGATTTTCCGGTGTAGTTAAAAGATGGGGTTTCGGTGGTTGGCCGAAAACGCATGGTTCTATTGGACTCAGGAGACCCGGTTCTATTGGAGCAGGTACCACACCTGGAAAAGTTTTTAAAGGACATCCTATGGCTGGGCATCTTGGGGTTAATCAGACGACAGTGCAAAGACTTAGAGTAGTTAAGATTATTCCTGAAAAGGATTTAATCCTTGTAAAAGGAAATGTTCCCGGCCCCGATAAAAACTTTGTTGTTGTAAGGGCAGGAGGTTAGTATGAAAGGAAATGTTCTGAATGTTAATTCAAAAACTATTAGTGAAATAAATTTGCCTGAGGGATTTTTTTCTGTTCCTGAAAAAAAGCATCTTATTTATTCTGCTATAAGGACGCAGCGTACTAATAAAAGAAGAGGTACTGCATCAACGCAGCAAAGAGGAGATGTTAGTTACAGTACTAAAAAAATGAGGCCACAAAAAGGAAGTGGCCGTTCCAGGCAGGGTGCCAGGACATCTAATATCTGGAAAGGAGGGGCTGTGGCATTTGGTCCTCATCCCAAAACATATCACATAAAATTGAATAAAAATGAAAAAAGAGTCGCTATTTTTTCCGCTCTTTCATCGAAATTTAGAGAAGGAAATGTGCACATTGTTGAGGAAGTAAAAATTACTGGGAAAACTAAAGAAATTATCCAGTTATTTAATGGTGTTAGTGATAATTTAAAAAAGGAACTAGGTACTATACTGCTTGTTTATTCAGATATGAATGGTGAAGTTGAATTAGCAGCAAATAATATTCCATATTGCAAACCATTAAACTTTAAGTTTCTTAATGTTTACGATATTGTCGTATATGAAGCGATTCTATTTACTAAGGAAGCAGTGGAAGAAATGCAAGGATGGTGGAAAAATGAGTAATATAGAAGTTTTAATTAGACCTCTTGTTACAGAGAAAGCTACTGCTCTTGCCGAAAAAGGTAAGTATGTATTTCTTGTAGATAAGCGTGCAAACGCACGTATGGTGAAAGACGCTGTAGAAGGGTTTTTCTCTGTGAAAGTAAAAGACGTCAATATAGGCAAAGTATTTGGAAAAAGGAAGAGAGTAAAATATGCGTTTAAAAAAACGCCTTCGTACAAAAAGGCAATCGTTACTCTCTATCCTGGTCATAAGATTGATTTAATGCATCATGTATAGCGGAGGTATAGGATGGGAATAAAAGAGTATAAACCTACAACTCCTGGTTTTAGAGGAAAATCAGTTCAGAGACATGAAGAAGTAACAAAGAAAAAACCAGAAAAATCATTAGTTGTAGGGCTAAGGAAAAAGGCTGGAAGGAATAATACTGGCAAAATTACAATGAGACGGAGAGGTGGTGGCCATAAAAGGCTGTATCGTATTATTGATTTTAAGCGCGATAAAAGAGATATACCCGCAAAGGTAAAGGCAATAGAGTATGATCCAAATAGATCGGCACATATTGCTTTGCTTACTTATAACGACGGCGCGAAAAGATATATTATTGCTCCGGTAGGGTTAAAAGTGGGTGATACAGTAACAGCAGGAGAAAATGCTGAAATAAAGATTGGTAATGCGCTTCCAATAAAAAATATACCATTAGGTTCAATTATTCATAATATAGAGTTGTTTCCAGGAAGGGGAGCTATGTTAGTGCGATCTGCCGGTGGAGGCGCTCAATTGCTTGCTAAAGAGGGTAAATATGCACATGTAAAGCTTTCATCTGGGGAAGTAAGGATGATCAATTTAAATTGTTGGGCAACTATTGGCCAGGTAAGTAATGTAGATCATGGGAATATTAACCTTGGGAAAGCAGGTACTAGTAGACATCTTGGAATTAGGCCTAGTGTAAGAGGCGTAGTTATGAATCCAGTGGATCATCCACATGGTGGAGGCGAGGGCAAATCTCCTATTGGCCATCCTGGTCCTTTGACTCCCTGGGGAAAGCCTACTCTTGGCTATAGAACGAGAAAGAAAAATAAAACTTCCGGTAAATATATTGTTAGAAGGAGGAAGTAAGGATGAGTAAGAAAAATATGTTTGTGGATCCAAAGCTTCTTGAAAAGATCCAGAATTTAAACAAAAAAGGCGAAAAGAAAGTGATAAAGGTATGGTGCCGGAGGTCTGCAATTACTAAAGAAATGTTAGGACATACAATTGCAGTGCATAATGGAAAAATACATATTCCTGTTTATATTACACAGGATATGGTGGGACATAGACTTGGTGAATTTGCTGCAACTCGTACCTTTCGTGGTCATAAAGTTCCTACTGCAAGAGTTGTTACTAAAACTTAAGGAGGAATATTATGGAAGCGTATGCTAAATCTAAACATTTAAGATTATCTGCTACTAAAGCACGACTTGTAGCTGAGCTTATAAAAGGCAAAGACATTGACGAAGCATTTGCAATTTTAAAGGTTCTTCCTCAAAAAGCTGCTGGCTATCTGGAGAAAACTCTCAGGTCAGCTGTTGCGAATGCTGAAAATAATTTTGATATGAATAAAGACTCATTATATGTTCACAGGGCATATATTGAATCCGAAGGCCCTATGAAGAGGATATTTATGAGAGGAATGGGTAGAGCTGATATACAAAGAAAACCTGTAAGCCAGATTACTATAGTGGTAAAAAACAAAGGGGAGGTATAGAGTGGGACAGAAAGTACATCCTTCTGGATTTAGGGTAGGTATAACGAAAGATTGGGTAAGTAAGTGGTATGCAAGTAAAAAAAATTACTCCAATTTTGTCATGGAGGATATTATAATAAGAAAGGAATTGGATAAATTAGGAATTGATGCAGCTATTTCTCATGTTGAGATTATTAGAAAAGGAGGAGAAACTGGCGGCGAAGTAAAAGTGATTATCCATAGTGCAAGGCCCGGTATGATAATTGGAAAGAAGGGGACAGAGATTTCTAAACTGCAGAATAAATTAATGCGTGCAATTAATAATTCTAATATGAAAATAGGGATAGAAGTAAAGGAAGTAAAGCGCCCCGAAACAAATGCTCAACTTATTGCTCAAAATATTGTAAGCAAGATCGAACAAAAAGTTTCACACAAACGAGCAATTAAGCAAGCTATAGGTAGGGCAATGCGATCTGGTGTGAAAGGAATAAAGATTCAAGTATCTGGTAGGCTTGGTGGAGCTGAAATTGCACGAACTGAATGGTATAGGGAGGGAAGAGTTCCTCTTCATACCTTAAAAGCTGATATCGATTATGCTGAACTGCCTGCTTTGATTAAATTCGGAAGAATTGGGATAAAAGTTTGGGTATATAAAGGTGATGTAAAGAAAGTTATTTTCTTTACTATTGAGAGATAATGGAGGTGGATGATTATGTTAATGCCAGAAAAAGTTAAACATAGAAAACAGCAGCGAGGTAGAATGCGAGGAAAAGCTACGCGAGGTAATTTTGTTGCATTTGGTGATTATGGAATACAAGCGATGGAACCTTCTTATATTACTTCCAGACAAATTGAAGCAGCAAGACTTGTTTTGATACAGGCAGTAAGAAAAACAGGAAAGCTTTGGATAAGGATTTTTCCGGACAAACCTGTAACGAAGAAACCCGCAGAAACCAGAATGGGTAGTGGAAAAGGAGATCTTGATCACTGGGTGGCTGTTGTAAAACCAGGAAGAATTCTCTTTGAAATGACAGGGATCCACGAAGAAGAGGCAACAAAACTTGCAAAGCAGGTCGGATTTAAACTTCCTATTAAAGTCAGACTTGTTAAGCGTGAGGAGGTTGTTTAGTTATGAAAGTAGAAAAAGTTAGAGACATGACTGATGCTGAAATAGAAGAGCAGTTAAAAAGCCTTCGAAAGGAGCTTTTTAATTTGCGTTTCCAATTTGCTACTCATCAGCTAAATAATCCTGCACGTTTAAGACTTGTGAGAAGGGATATAGCAAGGCTTCTTACCATAAGAAGAGAGCGAGAACTTAACAAAGAAGAGGTGTAATTATGGCTAAAAAAGAAATTACCGGAAAAGTTATTAGTACTTATCAAAAAACTGTTGTTGTTCAGATAAATAGGCGTGTGCCACACCCCCTTTACATTAAAATTATAAATAGGACATCAAAATTTTATGCACACGATGAAGATATGAAGGCAAAAGTTGGTGATGTTGTTAGGATTAGAGAAACGAAACCGGTCAGTAAATTGAAACGATGGAGAGTTGTAGAGGTTATTGGCGGAGGTGAAAAATGATTAGAGATTATTCACGGCTTGTTGTTGCAGATAACAGTGGAGCAAAAGAAATTTCTTGTATAACAGTGCTTCATGTCGGGAAAAGAGGATCAGCTACTGTGGGCGATAAAATTGTTGCTTCAGTTAAAAAGGCAGTACCAAACAGTGCTACACCTAAAGGTAGTGTGGTGAGGGCGATTGTTGTAAGAACAAAATATCCTTTAAAAAGAGCAGACGGGAGCATAATTAGATTTGATCAAAATGCAGCTGTAATTATTGATGAAGATGGAAATCCAAAAGGGACTAGAATTTTTGGTCCCGTGGCAAGAGAGTTGAGAAAGCAAGGATATTTAAAGATAGTTTCGCTTGCCCCAGAGGTTTTGTAGGAGGAATTTATGAAAGTTGATAATAAAATAAAACCAAAAATAGAATTAAGAAAAGGCGATGTGGTTATAGTACTGTCTGGAAAGGATAAAGGGAAGAAAGGCAAGATTATTAGGACAATTCCTGATAAAGGAAAAGTGTTTGTTGACGGTGTAAATATGCAAACAAATTTTCTTCGTCCTACACGGGATATGCCACAAGGTAAAATTACAAGGAGAGAAGCTCCTTTGTATGTAAGTAAAGTGCAGTTAGTTTGCCCTCATTGTCATGAGAAGACCCGCATTGCTCATAAAATTCTTGGAAATGGGAAAAGTGTTCGGGTATGCAAAAACTGTCATGAAGTAATTGATAAGGTCTAACGAGAGGTGGATATGATAAAAACAAAGTCAGGAGCTAAATTAGATAAAGGACTTGAAAAACTTTTAGAAGAGAAACTTGCTTCTTCTCCCTTAAAAGAGAAGTACGAGAAAGAAGTAAAGAAGAGGTTAATGGAAAAGTTTAATTATAAAAATGTGATGCAAGCACCTAAAATTGTAAAAATTTCTCTTAACAGAGGAGTAGGTGATATTTCTCAATATCCAAAGGCGATGGAGAAAACTATAAGTGAATTCATTTTAGTTACCCATCAACGGCCTACTGTTACCCGAGCAAAAAAATCTATTGCTTCATTTAAGATTCGTGAAGGTGTGCCTATTGGATGCAGGGCAACATTGCGTAAAAACGCGATGTATACGTTTATGGAGAAGCTTGTGAATGTAGCTCTTCCAAGAATTAGAGATTTTAAGGGGCTTTCACCTAATTCATTTGATGGTAGAGGCAACTATACATTTGGCATAAGAGAGCAGTTGATTTTTCCCGAGATTGATTATGACGCGATTGATAGAGTTCGTGGATTTAATGTTACAATTACCACAACTGCTAAAACTGACGAAGAAGCAAGAGCACTTCTTGAGTTTATGGGTTTTCCTTTTAGGGAAAGGTAGGTGTTAGAATGGCAAGAAAGGCAATGATTGAAAAAGCAAATAAAAAGCCTAAGTTCAATGTGAGAAGTCATAACAGGTGTAAGGTTTGTGGAAGACCAAGAGCTTATTATGGTAGATTTGGTCTTTGCAGGCACTGTCTACGAAAATTAGCACTGGAAGGCAAGCTTCCCGGTGTCAAAAAGGCAAGTTGGTAGGAGGAGATTATGGTAAGCGATCCAATTTCTGATACATTAATAAGAATTAAAAATGCAAGTACTATGTATCACAAATCTCTGCTTATTCCTTATTCAAATGTAAACAGAGGCATTTTAAATATTATGAAGAATGAGGGATATGTTGGAAATGTTGAGGAACAAGAGGTTGATGGTAAAAAAATGTTGAGGATTTATTTGAAATACGGGAACAAAAGGGAGAAATTTATCTTGGGTATTAAGCGAATCAGTAAACCTGGTAGGCGAATATATGTTGGTAAAGACAGGGTTCCGCGCGTGTTAGATGGTTTTGGAACAGCAGTAATTTCTACCCCGAAAGGCTTAATGACAGATAAAGAAGCTCGTAAAGAAGAACAGGGCGGAGAAGTTATCTGTTTCATCTGGTAGGAGGTGTATAAATGTCTAGAATTGGGAAAAAACCAATTATTGTTCCTAAAGAGGTAAAGATAACAATAGACGAAGATAATTTTGTAACCGTTGAAGGACCTAAGGGTGAGTTGAAAAGAAGTTTTCATTCTGAAATAAAAATTATTTTAGAAAATGATATAGTCACTGTTGTGAGACCTTCGGATAGACCTTTTTACAGAGCTCTTCATGGTACTACTCGTGCACTTATAAGCAATATGGTTACGGGTGTTACAAACGGTTACTCAAAACAGTTGCAGCTTAATGAGAAAACATACAAAGGAGAAGTGCAGGATAAAAAAGTTACATTTAATTTGGGATTTTCTCATCCAATCATTCTGGATATTCCGGAAGATATTTATGTCATAATAGAGAAGCGTGTCATTACTGTTTCTGGAATTAATAAAGAATCTGTTGGAGCTTTTGCTCAAAAGATTCGTCATTTAAGAAAAGTGGACCCATATAAAGCAAAAGGCATTATATATGTTGGTGAGAAAATTAGACGAAAAGCAGGAAAAGCAATTGCTGCTGGAGCTAAGTAGGGAGAGTGGGATATGATTAAATTAAAGAATAAAAAAGAGTTAAGAGATATAAGACATAAGCGATTAAGAAAAAATCTCTCAGGTACTTCTGAAAGACCAAGGCTTGCTGTTTTTATAAGTCTTAAAAATATTTATGTTCAGATTATAGATGATACTAAAGGAATTACTCTTGTAGCTGCTTCTACGAAAGAAAAAGAAATAGTAGATAAATTTGGAGGAAAGAAGAATATCGAAGCTGCAAAAGCTGTAGGGACTCTTATCGGGAAAAAAGCATTGGAGAAAGGGATAAAAGAAGTTGCTTTTGATAGAGGTGGTTTTGCATATCATGGAAAAGTCAAGGCACTTGCTGAAAGCGCAAGAGAAGCCGGATTAAACTTTTAGGAGGTAGAGGTGTATAGAAGAAGAGGCAGAGTAGAGGAACATAAAGAGTTTGAGGAAGGCGTTCTCCAGATAGATAGGGTAACGAAAGTCGTTAAGGGGGGAAAGATTTTAAAATTCAGGGTAACTATGGTAATAGGTGACAAAAAAGGAAGAGTTGGTATTGGTATTGGTAAAGCCAGAGAAATACCGTCAGCGATTAAAAAAGGTATTGCTGATGCAAAAAGAAACCTTGTTACTGTCCCCATTAAAAATAACACGATACCCATGAGAATTACATCAAAATCTGGGGCAGGGTATGTATTTCTTGCACCAGCAGTTAAAGGTACCGGCATTGTAGCTGGAAGAGTGGTGAAAGCAATTGCAGAAAAGGCAGGAATAGAAGACCTTCTTTCGAAAACTCTTGGAACAGCTAATCCGTTAAATGTAGCTAACGCAATGCTTGCAGCGTTCAGAGATATGGATACAATAATCCACAGAAAAGAAATGATGAAGAGAGAAATAGCGAGAGGTGAAAATGAAAATACAGAATTTTAAACCAAAAGCTAACTCAACGAGAAAAAAGCGTATTGTAGGAAGAGGAGATGGATCTGGAAGAGGCACTTATTCGACGCGAGGTTGTAAGGGTGCCAAGGCTCGTTCTGGAGGAACCAAAAAGAAAGGTTTTGAAGGAGGGCAGACGCCTCTCTATCGAAGACTCCCTAAACTAAAAGGTTTCAAATCGTTAAATAGAGTGGAATATATTGAAGTAAATGTTGAAAAACTTGAGAAATTTTCTGGTGATGCAAATGAAATAAATTTAAATGAACTATTTAATGCAAGAGTTAAAGTACTTGGTAGAGGAGATGTGAATAAGGCACTTATTGTAAAAGCATCCAAGTTTTCAAAGACGGCGAAAGAGAAAATTGAAAAGATTCAGGGAAAAGCTGAGGTAACCTGATATGTGGGAAACAATAAAAAGAGCTTTTAGACTTAAAGAGCTGAGGAAAAGAATTTGGATTACACTGTTTCTTTTTATTCTTTTTAGACTTGGAACATATATCCCAGTTCTTGGAATTGACCGTGCTGCTATTCAAGCTTTAGTACAAAAGGGAGGATTCCTTGCTTTACTTGATTTGTTTTCCGGCGGTGGTTTTGGGAACTTCTCTATTTTTGCATTGAGTGTTTTTCCTTATATTAATGCATCTATTATACTTCAACTCCTTACTGCCGTTATTCCTGCTCTTGAACGACTTGCAAAAGAAGGCGAAGCAGGGCAGAAAAAAATGGCACGTTATACAAGGCAGCTCACTCTTTTTCTTGCTGCACTTCAAGCATTCTCTATTGTTGTTATGTTTCAAAACTACCTTATAAGCAACAGCTTATTGTTGAAGTTCGTCATCATTACAGGTCTTGTTGCGGGCTCTTATATTGTTTTGTGGCTCGGAGAAATAATGACAGATAAAGGTATAGGCAATGGTGTATCTTTAATTATATTTGCAGGGATTGTAAGCAGGCTACCTGTAGGAGTTATTGAGATGAAGCAATTATACTTTGCACATTCTTTAGGCATTGGATCAATAATAGGAGAAATCCTTGGTATGCTTATTCTGATAGTAGTTGTAATATTTGCTTATCAGGCTGAGCGAAGGATTCCTGTGCAGTATGCTAAGAGAATTGTAGGAAGAAAAGTGTATGGTGGGCAATCCACATATATTCCACTGCGTCTTGTACAAGCAGGCGTGCTTCCTATCATTTTTGCTGTATCTGTTATGATGTTCCCTCAAACACTTGGTCAATTTTGGCCTACGTCTTGGCTTACACTTCATATTGCAATTCCTTTTTTTGGAAACCCCTCAGGTTTTAGGTACAACTTAATTTATTTCTGCCTGATTGTTTTCTTCACTTATTTCTATACATCTCTTACGTACGATCCGATAAAACTTGGAGATGATTTGCAAAAATATGGTGGATTTATCCCCGGTATTCGTCCCGGTATGAGGACTGCTGAGTATATTGCAGGAGTACTGAATAAAATTGTTTTGCCTACTTCTATTTTTCTTGGACTTGTCGCAGTAGTTCCTAATTTAATTTTCAGAAATATGGCAGTCTCATCTTTTGTTTTTGGAGGAACTTCGGTGCTTATTATTATTGGCGTTTCACTCGAAACAATGAGAGAAATTGAGGCATATCTTCTTATGAGGCACTACAAAGGTTTTTTGAAATAATGAAAACGCACCTTGTTTTATTTGGCCCTCCAGGGGCAGGAAAAGGAACTCAAGGGCAGTTTTTGAGTAAAGATCTTGGAATACCTTTTATTTCTTCTGGTGATGCATTACGCGAAGGGGTAAATAAAAAAAGTGAAATAGCTGAGAAAATGTATTCTTTTATAAAGAATGGTGAACTTGTTCCAGACATTGTTGTAGAGGAATTTATGGGCAAAATATTGGATCAACATACTCTTGACAAAGGTTTTATTTTAGATGGTTTTCCTCGTACTATTCATCAGGCTGAGTTTTTAAATATTTATCTTAGCAAGATTAATGTGAATCTTGATGCAGTGATTTTTTTCTTAATTCCCAAAGAAGAGATTGTCGAAAGGATAAGCGGAAGAAGAACTTGTGAGCATTGCAACGCTGTTTATAATATCTATTTCAATTCTCTTAAAGATGTTACAAAATGTGAGAGATGTGGCGGGAATCTTGTGCAAAGAGAAGATGATAAGGAAGAAGTAGTGATTAGAAGGATAGAGGTTTATGAAGAAAAAACCGAACCTTTGATTGTTTATTATAAAAAGAAAGGCTTACTTATTGAAGTGAATGCTCTGGGGACAGTAGAAGATGTGTCCAAGTGCATAAAAGAGGTGTTGAGTGATAGAGCTTAAAACTCCAGAAGAGATTGAAAAAATAAAAAAATCTGGTAAAATACTCCAGCAAACACTTGCTTTGTTGGGAAAAAATGTACGTGCAGAGATCACTACAAGCGAATTAAGCAACTTGGCTGAAGAGTTTATTCTTTCTACTGGCGCCATCCCTGCAATTAAAGGATATGGAGGCTTTCCTGCTGCTGTTTGTATTTCTGTCAACGATGAAGTAGTGCATGGAATTCCAGGCACAAGAAAACTAAAAGAAGGAGATTTAGTTTCTTTTGATTCAGCGGTGCTCCTTGATGGTTGGTATGCTGATTCAGCGATTACAGTAGTTGTGGAAAAAGAAAAAAACGATGAAGATAAAAAATTAATTGAAATAACAGAGAGAGCATTGTATATAGGTATTGAACAGGCAAGGATTGGCAATAAAGTTAGTGATATATCGCTAGCAGTTCAGCGGTATGTTGAGAGTAATAATTTTTCTGTTGTGAGGGATTATACGGGACATGGAATTGGGAAGCATTTGCATGAAGATCCTAGTGTGCCGAATTTTGTGACCAGAAATAGCGGGATAGAATTGAGAGAAGGTTTATGTATTGCAATAGAACCTATGGTTTGTAAAGGAGGCTTTGAGGTGTACACAGAAAAAGATGGATGGACTGTCAAGACTGCCGATCATTCTAATGCAGCTCATTTTGAACATACTATTGTTGTAACTAAAAATGTACCAGAAATTCTTACATTATGAAGAGAGAAGATAAGCGTGAATAAAAAGCAAGTAATAGAAACCGAAGGTGTGGTTATTGAAACTCTACCTGGCACCAGGTTTAAAGTAAAACTTGCTAATGGTAAAATAGTGCTTGCCCATATTAGTGGTAAGATGAGGCTTCATTTTATTAGAATATTACCAGGAGATAGAGTAAGGCTTGAGTTCACACCTTATGATCTTTCTTCTGCAAGAATTGTTTACAGACTGTAGGAAAGGAGTATAAAAAGATGAAAATAAGAGCATCAGTGAAAAAAATGTGCCCAAAATGTAAAATTGTTAAGAGAAAGGGTAAAATAATGGTGATATGTGAGAATCCAAAGCATAAGCAACGGCAAAAATAGGAGGTTGGACTGTGGCAAGAATTAGTGGTGTTGATCTACCAAAAGATAAAAGAATTGATGTTGCGCTTTTCCATATATATGGTGTAGGAAAGCACAACGCGAAAGATGTTTTAGTAAAAGCAAAAGTTCCTTTGAAGAAAGTGAAAGATCTCACTTCAGAGGAAATTACAGCAATTGAAAGAGTTATTAAAAGCGACTATATGGTTGAAGGAGATCTAAGAAAACTGGTTGCTACCAATATTAAAAAGCTAATGGAAATTAATTGTTACAGAGGGATAAGACATAAAAGAGGTTTGCCTGTAAGAGGTCAGCGTACTCGTACTAATGCAAGAACCCGAAAAGGGCCTAAAAAGACTATTGGGTCAAAAAGGAAAGGAATATAATTTGAGGAGGAGTAATGAAAAAGAAAAGTAGAAAAGGTGCTAAAAAAAGAGCACGTAAAATTACGGGTAAAGCGAAAGTATGTATATATTCTACATTTAACAATACAATTGTTGCTATAACTGACCTACAAGGCAATGTTGCAACGTGGGCATCTGCAGGATCTGCTGGTTTTAAGGGGAGTAAAAAAGGAACTCCATTTGCTGCTCAGCTAACTGCACAAAAGGCGGCAGAAAGAGCTATTGACCTTGGGGCAAAAACAGTATCTGTTTATGTAAAAGGTGGTGGTTCTGGGAGAGAAGTTGCTATACGTGCACTTCAATCTGCAGGACTTGAAATTGAAGAAATCAAGGATATTACTCCAATTCCACATAATGGTTGTAGACCAAGAAAGTTAAGAAGAGTATAAGGAGGCGGTAAAGTGGCAAGATATATAGATCCTGTTTGCAGGAAATGCAGAGCACAAGGGAAAAAACTTTTTCTTAAAGGGGAAAGGTGTTATACAAAAAAATGTGCATTGGAGAAAGGCAGAGGTATCCCTGGACAAAAGCAAGTTACTCTGCATTTTAGTAAACCCTCTGATTATAAAATTCATTTACAGGAAAAACAGCGCGTAAAAAATATGTACGGTGTTCTGGAGAGACAATTTAGAAAATATTTCGAAAAGGCTACACGGCAAAAAGAAATTACTACTGGTGATAAACTTATGGAAACTCTCGAGAGAAGACTGGATAATGTAGTATTCCGGATGGGTTTTGCTCCCAACAGAAGGGCAGCAAGACAATTAGTTCTCCATAGGCATGTTAGAGTAAATGGGAAAAAAGTTAATGTTCCATCTTTTATAGCAAAGGTACAGGATGTGGTGGAAATTAATGAAAGCAGCAGGCAAATACTATTGATAAAAGATTCTATCGAGGCTGATGTCCAAGTCCCAGCATGGTTGGAAGTAAATAAAGAATCTTACAAAGGAACAGTTGTGTCTATCCCAAATATTCCCGAACTTGGTTTAGGCGTAAACCCAGTTCTTATTGTAGAACTTTATTCTAAATAAGGAGCGATCTGATATGTGGAATCTTGATAATATGAAATTTACAATAGAAGAGGAAAAAAAGCATTATGGAAAGTATAGTTTTGGTCCCTTAGAAAGTGGTTACGGGATTACACTTGGCACTGCTCTGAGAAGGATTCTTCTCTCTTCAATAGAAGGCATAGCACCTGTTGGTATTGCCATAGAGGGTGTAATCCATGAATTTTCTACTGTCGATGGTGTTGTAGAAGATGTTGAGGAAATAATATTGAACGTCAAAAAACTTATCGTTTCTCTTGAGGGGCTAGATGATACAGTTCTTACCTTTAATGAAAAAGGCGAGAAAGATGTAAAAGCATCCGACCTTAAAGGTAGTAGCGAAGTGACCATTCTTAATCCTGATTTGCACATCGCAACAATTTCTTCGTCAAGAAATTATTTTAAAGGATCTATCTATGTAAGGAGAGGCAAGGGATATAAGTTAGAAGAAGAAATTGTCGAAGAGAGTGATTTTCCTGAGACAGTAATACCCATTGATGCTTATTTTTCTCCTGTACTTAAAGTTAGTTTTCATGTTGAGCCAATGCGATTTGAAGAATCAGTTAATTTTGATAAACTTATAATAGGTATTTCAACAAAAGGTAATAAAACACCACTTGATTCACTAAAAGAGACTGTAAAAATTCTCATAAATTATTCAGAAAGGTTTGATTTCATCATTTCTGGCAATGAAATGGAAAAAGATGATGTTGCGGAATCTGTAGGGAAAGTCAACATTAAGGATCTTAAATTGGCGGAACGGGCTTTTAATGTGCTGGAGCAAAATGAGATTTTAACAGTCGGCAAATTGTTGGAGTATACAAAAGACGAGCTTATGAAACTTGATAAATTTGGGACAAAATCGCTAGAAAGCGTAGAAGCTTCTCTTAAGAAACTGAACCTGAAGTTAAAAGAATAAGGAGGTTATTGATATGAATCATCAGATAAAGCAAAGAAAATTGGGGATGTATAGTGGCTATAGAAAAAGTGTGCTGAGAAATCTTTCGACTTCTTTGATACTTTCAGGAAGAATAGAAACTACTGAAGCTAAGGCAAAAGAAGTAAGAAAAATTGTCGAAAAATTTATTACAATGGCTAAAAATGACAATCTTAATACACGAAGAAAAGCTTATGGCTTTCTTTTTAAAAAAGAAGCCGTTCAGAAACTTTTTGAGATGGCAAACAAAGAGTATACAGATAGAAACGGTGGTTACACAAGGGTTTTTAAAGCAGGGCAGAGAAGAGGAGACGGAGCACAAGTTGCTATATTGGAATTCGTTAAGGAATGATTCATTTCAAAGATGTATCTTTTGCCTACAAGGAAGGAAAGTGGGCAGTTAGGCATATAAATTTTACTGTAAATAAAGGTGAGTTTGTCTCCATTATAGGAGGCAATGGCTCAGGCAAATCTACAATAGCCCGTTTATCAGACGGGCTATTGTTACCTCAAGAGGGAAGTGTTTTTGTGGACGAGATGGATTCTCGTGCGAAAAAAGACGAATTCCTTATAAAAGAAAAAGTTGGAATTGTGTTTCAAAATCCTGATAATCAGTTTGTTGGAACTACTGTCGAGGAAGATATTGCGTTTGGATTAGAAAATATTGGGGTCGAAAGAGTGGAGGCAAAAGCAAGGATAGACCAGATTTCATCATTACTTGGTATAGATAAATATCTTCATGGTTCTCCTTCTTACCTTTCAGGCGGAGAAAAGCAAAAAGTTGCTATTGCAAGTGTTCTGGTAATGCGGCCTGATTATCTTGTTATGGACGAAATCACTGCTCTTCTGGACCCCGTGAGTAGAAAGGAGGTGCTTAATCTTGTTCATTCGGTAGTAGAAAATAAAAATATTGGCGTACTATATATTACTCATATTACGGAAGAAGTGATAAAAAGCGATAAGGTTTTGGTGCTTCATAAAGGAGAAAAGATAAAAGAAGGGGCACCAGCGGTTATTTTGCAGGACATGAAACTTTTGCGTTCTGCAGGAGTTGCTTCACTCCCTTCAGTGATTATATCAGAAGATCTCAGAAAACATGGTATTATTAGCGCTTCTTTTGTAGACGAGGAGGATCTTATAGGTTCATTATGCTCGAATTAAAAAATGTTTTTGTGACGTATGACCCAAACACAATTTTTATGAGTAATGCTCTTGTCGACATTTCTTTGATGATTAAAAAAAATGAATCAGTAGGCATTGTTGGTCGCATAGGCTCCGGTAAATCGACGCTTATACAACTTTTTAACGGATTAATTAAGCCGGATAATGGCATAGTGTTGTTAGACAATGATGATATAAATAGTAAGCAGGTTGACATTAGGAAAGTAAGAAAGAAAGTAGGGATTGTTTTTCAATATCCCGAAGAGCAGTTTTTTGCAGAAACTGTATTTGCGGAAGTTGCGTTTGGACCTAAAAATATGGGGATGCGTGAAACTGAATTAAAGGATGCTGTATTTTCGGCTCTTAAAGATATGGGATTTTCTTCGGAGAAGATAGCGCAGCGTTCACCATTTTCTTTAAGTGGCGGTGAAAAGAGAAGAGTAGCCATAGCAAGTATAATATCAATGAATCCTGATATACTTGTTTTAGACGAACCTATGGCTGGAATGGATTTTAATGGAAAAGAAAAACTCATTAAATATATCAAAAATGAAATAAAGAATGGCAGAACGGTTGTTTTTGTTACGCATAATATGGAAGAACTGTTAGAAATTGCTGATAGAGTCATTGCTTTGGACGGTGGCAAGAAAGTATTTGACGGTAGCGTTAGAGATTTTTTTTCTGACGAAAAGCTTATCGAGAAAATTGGAATTGATATTCCTTCAGTTGTGAGGATGCGCAATAAATTGAAAAAATATTACTCTGACATTCCATTTTGCAGAACCCCAATGGAGATTGCTTCATATCTTAAAAAGAGGTACAGACATTGAGAAAAAGAAGTTTTTTTGGACAATATAATTTTTCTGACTCTTTGTTATGCAAATTAGACCCGCGTGTTAAAATTGTGCTCGTGTTTTCTATTGTAGTATTCCTCTTTTTTGTGAAGACTATTCCGGGATATATGCTTCTTTTACTATTTTCTATTTTCCTTATCCTGCTTGCAAAGTCAAAAATTTCTGATGTGTTTCGCTCTTTAGCGCCTATTCTCTTTCTTCTTTTGTTTACGGTACTTTTCCAGTTATTTTTTACTCCTGGAAAAGTAGTTTACTCTTTTTTCTTTTTTAAGGTTACAAGCGAAGGCATATACCTTGCTACTTATATTGCAATGAGACTTATACTACTTTCGTTTTTTACTTTTGTGCTCACTGCCACTACATCTAATATTGAACTTACTGATGGTTTTGAAGCAGTGATCTCTCCGCTTAAGATTGTACGGTTTCCTACAGAGGATGTTGCTTTAATGATTTCTATTGCTATGCGTTTTGTGCCTGTGCTTTTTGAAGAGGCTACTAGAATTATGAAAGCGCAAACCTCACGAGGGGTGTTATTTAATAAGGGCAGTTTAATGCAGCGCGCAAGAAGCTTCTTGCCATTACTGCTTCCTTTGTTGCTCAATGCATTTAATAGGGCTGACCAATTGGCAATTGCGATGGAAGCAAGAGGATTTGTGGTGGGGAAAGCGCGTACCAAATATCGTGAAATGCGGATTAAGAAAATTGATTTATTTTTTATTTTTCTATTCATATTAATTATGGCTGCTTCTATTATGGTAAAAAGAATATGAAAAACTATATTTTGAGAATGGAATATATCGGAAGAAATTTTTACGGGTTCCAAAAGCAAAGAGATCTACCTACTATTCAAGGCAGCACGGAAGAAGCTTTAACAAGGATTCTTAGAGTGCCCATAAGTGTGAATGGCGCTTCAAGGACTGACAGAGGGGTAAATGCATTTAATCAGTATGTTAATTTTTATTTTGATGGAGAAATTGATCCGGGTAAGCTTAAGAAAAAGATTAACTCTTTGCTTGCACAAAAAGGCATAATAATAAAAGAGGTACGAGAAGTCGATATAAAGTTTCATTCGAGAAAATCAGCAAAAGGGAAGGTGTATACTTATATTCTTTCTAGTTGTCGTGAGAGAGATTTTTTTCTTTCGCCGTATGTATATTTTCACTATAGCGAGTTTAATAAAGACCTTCTTAATCTGGCAATGAAAGGATTAAAAGGAAAACATGATTTTTCTATTTTTGCAAATAGAGATAGGTCTATTCAACACAGAAATAATATTTGTGAGTTGTTCGAAGTTGGTTTTATAGAAAAAAATGGTTTGCTTGTTTTTTATTTTTTGGGTAATCGATTTCTATACCACATGGTGCGTAGAATGGTGTACTATTTGATAAAAGCAGGAGAAGGCGCTATAAAAAAGGATTATCTGGAAGATCCATTTAATGTAAGTGACATTCCGTACACAAGACAAGTACTTTCACCAGAACCGCTTTTTTTAGTAAATGTTGTCTACAATTCATTGACTAAATTTTAAAATATGCTATTATCTTTTGCAGTGACTGCGTATTATAGGAGGAGTAATAATTATGGAAAGGATTACGAAATTTGTTAACTCAAAAGATGTGAATAAAAAGTGGTATTTAATCGACGCAAAAGGGCGGGCTGTAGGTAGAGTTGCTGTTGAAGTAGCAAAAATTTTGAGAGGCAAAAATAAACCTACATTTACGCCAAATATTAATATGGGCGATAATGTCATTGTAATTAATGCTGCTAAAGTAAAGGTAACGGGAAGAAAACTTGCTAATAAGCTTTATTATAGACATGCTACGAATTATGTCGGCAACTTAAAAAAGTTTACGCTGGAAAATATATTAGACGACAAACCTCAATTTGCTATAGAGCATGCTGTGCGGTTGATGCTTCCCAAAAATAAACTTGGAAGAAAAATGCTTAAGGGTCTAAGAGTGTATAGAGATGACAAGTACCCTCAAGAAATAAAGATTACAAAAATTGAAGAAATTGTAAAAGTTAAAGAAGCTCCAAAAACCGTCAAAGTAGAAGAAGATATCAAAACTCCAGTAGTTAAAGAAACTGTAAAAATTGAAAAAGTTAAAGAAACTCCCAAAGCTGAAGAAACTGCAAAAGCTGTCAAAGTAGAAGAAGCTATCAAAGCTCCAGAAGTTAAAGAAACTCCAAAAACTGAAGAAACTAAAGAAGTTGTAACAGTTAAAGAAACTGCAAAAGCTGTCAAAGTAGAAGAAACTATTAAGGCTCCAAAGATGGAAGAAACTGCGAAGGCTAAAGTAACTAAAAAAATAGAAAAAGTTAAAGAAACTCCAAAAACTGCAAAAGTTAAAGAAACTGTAAAGGTTCCGAAGATGGAAGAAGCTGCGAAAGCTAAAGAAACTAAAAAAGTGGGAAAAGCTAAAGAAATTAAAAAAGTTGTAAAAGTCAAAGAGGCTACAAAAACTGTGAAAACTAAAAAAGTAGAAAAAGTTAAAGAAGTTAAAAAAGCTAAATTAAATAAGGAGGAGTAAGTGGAAAAAGAAATATACGCTGCGACTGGGAGAAGGAAAACAGCTGTTGCAAGAGTTAGACTTATTCCTGGACCTGGTGAAGTAAAAATAAATGGAAAATCAGCTGGAGAATATTTTTCTGTAAAAGCAATTATGAATTCTATGTTTTTGCCTCTTAAAGCAACGGATACAGAGGGGAAGTTTGATATCCTTGTGAACGTTGTTGGTGGCGGATTTAGTAGTCAGGCTGATGCAGTAAAACATGGCATAGCAAGAGCTCTTTTACTATTTGATGAAACATTAAGGAGTACCTTAAAAAAAGAAGGGTTTTTGACCAGGGACGCAAGGAAAAAAGAAAGAAAGAAATACGGATTACATCGCGCAAGAAAAGCGCGTCAGTATCGCAAACGTTAATTTTTGTTTTTAATATGAACTTGTGAGGTAAGGCGTAAGCCTTACCTCTTTTGTTGTTATAGTGTTCTGCAAATCAAGATGTAGGTATTGCATGAAAACCTTTTTTCCTTTTAAAAGATTATTTTGTGGCTCCCGGTGTTTAATCGGGAGCCATTGCATTTATTATCCCCCTGGATAAATAATCGTTATGGTTTTTGTAGTTTCATCCCAGGTAACTTCTGCGCCTAATGCCTCTGCAATGAAACGAAGTGGCACCATTGTACGGTCTTTTACGATGAGCGGAGGTGAATCCAATAAAACCTTTATACCATTAATCGAAGAGTAAGGTGTACCAATCTGAACGATAATTTCTTTCTCCCCCATTTTAATGGATACAAGTCTGAAAACCGAGTTCCATTCCACCTTAGCACCAAATGCCTCTGAAATAAATCGCAACGGAACTAATGTTCTAGCCTTTATGATAATGGGTGGAGAATCGAGTTGGATGGTTTTTCCATTTATCACTGCCACACTATTGCCTATTTGAAGCATAATATTTGTTTTCGGGATGAAATTAACAGGGATGGATACTTTTGCCTCATTACCAGCAAGGTCTGTTGCAGTAACATTAATGCTGTTTAGTCCTTCATTTGTGAGCATGAGTGCATAAGAAAATGTGTATTCAGCAGTAAGTTGTACTGGTTGATTATTTATTTTTACCGTAGCATCTTGTTCTGTAGTCCCTTTGACTATTACAGTTTGTGTGTGAATTTCCTGAAATGCGTAAGGTTCTGTAACCTGTAATTTTGGAGGAGTAGTATCGAGTGAGAGGTGCAATTTCACCGTTGTTTTGTTACCAGCAATATCTTCTGCAATAATCGTGAACGTTGTTTCTTCACTGATTGTGCCACTATAGCTAAAATTGCCATTTGCATCAACCGAAACAGCTTTGTTGTTTATTGTGACAGTTGCACTGCTTTCAGTTTTACCTGTTATTGTGCACTCTTTTGTGTTTAGTATGCTGTTATCCTGTGGAGAGAGACTGGTAACTTCTGGTGGCGTTATATCAACTTTAAACTGCTTTGACTGTGCCTGTTCGGTGTTTCCCTGATGATCTATTGCGTAGAAGTAAAGTGTATGTGAGCCCTCTATCACCGATACAGGTACGCCACTGTAGACAATTGGGTTACCTGAATCAAAGTAGTAATATATAGTTGGGTTTGTATCAACAGGGCTTGTTGCAGTGAGGGTAACCTTTGGAGTTGTTATATAATATCCATTCTGACCATCCGGGTTTTGAGGAGTAACAGAGAATGTGGTCGTTGGAAGTATAACAATCTTAAATATATCTGATTCGATTTGGGTTGTTTCTTTAGAGGTATAAACTGACAGTTTATAATCACTCTGACTTCCCGGGTTCTTAATGTTTGCTGCTTTATCAATAACAACCACTATGTTTGCATTAGGAGAAATGTCGGTTGAAGGAGTAATATCAATTCTTTGCCCTGACTTTGTTACGCTTGTTGCATTGTAGTTATTCACCTTTACATACTGCTTTGAAATCGTTGAAGGAAGCACGAAGCCCGCAGGGAAAACAATGCTAATTTTGTCAGAGTTTTTTGTGAGTGCTCCGCCCGAGCCTGTTTGGAACGTAACGGTAACACCTATAATCTCGTTTACCGAGTATCCTGTAAGTTGAATAATTGGTTTTGTAATCGTTGATTTAACGATTGTCAGGTTTGCAGTTGCTGGCACAACGTCCTTTGTTGTTGAGATAGAGAATGTATACGTACCTGAAGAAGATGGGTTGTTAATATTTGCGTTTTGAGAAATAACAATTGGTATGCTGCTTGAGGAGTTTCCAATGTCTACAGGTGTTGTTATGGTAAGTTTATCGCTTGAAACCGAAATATTTGTGGTGCAAGGAGTGCCATTAACTGTTACATAGCTTCCTGAAATAGAGGAAGGCACCGTGAACTCTGTTGGAAACTGAATGTAAATTTTATCAGAGGCACTTCTTGACAAGGCGCCAGAGGAAGAGGTTCTGAAATTAAGGGTATATGCCGCTGTGGATGTTTGAGTAGTTGGGTCGGCAGAAACAGTGAAGTTGGAAACAGAGGTACCGGTGATTGAATATGTATTTGAAGTTGCAGCAATTGTATCTTTACTTGTTGAGACTTTAAGGGTATAGTAACTTCCAATAGTTGTTGGGTTAACAATACCAAAGGAATCTGCAATTGTAACATAAACACTGGAACTGTTAGGGATGTTAAGTGTTGACGGAATATAAGCCGTGAGGGTTGTTCCACTAACAGATCTATTTGTGCAGCTTCTGCCATTAATTGTAATATAACCTGCACTTGTATTGTTTGGAACAACAGTTCCTGAAGGGAACTCTATTTTTATCCAGTCACCATAAGCAAGAGGACCCAGAGAAGGACCAGTAACGAAAGAAATGTTATAATCAGATAATGAATTAGCAATGTATGAGCTTAAATTCACATAAAGAGATGTGATGTTGCTACCCACGATTGGGAAGGTTTTTAAAACATTATAAGGCTCTCTGCTTGTCGACATCTGCCATGTATAGGTTCCTCCAGTTGAAGGGTTATGAATCCCAAAACCTAAGTAAATATTTATGTTTGCTGGGGCACCAGCATTTAATGGTGTAGGTAAAACTATTTGCAGTCTAGTTGACGACCACCTTGTAACATTCGAGCATTGAGAACTATTTACATATATATATGATGGTTGAAAAGTGGAAGGAATGGTTGTGTCACTTGGGAAGTCAATAAATACGTAATCACCAGCAACATGATTAATATTTGGAGTAAAAGTTATATAGTAGTTTGCAATGTCACCTGCAGAACTAGGTGTAACTGTAAGGCCCAAATCACGAACTCCTTGATAGATTGCAAGGGGAAAATAATATTGAGTTGTTTCCTTTGATGTTGAAATTTTAAAATCAGTATAAGTATAAGATGAAGCACTGCCTGGTAAAGTGTAAGGATTCCTTATCACTGCAAAACTGCTAATAACAAGTGTGATTGTACCAGAAATTGACCCTGAAGGCCTGATAGTCACAGTTTGTGAAGAACAGTCTGCAGAAGTAACAGGGGATCCGCCAATGGTAACCGAGCTAGTTATACTTCCTAAAGGTACAGTGAACTCTGTTGGAAAAACAATATAGACATCGTCAGATGTAGTTAAATTTGAACCTAAAGTAATCGTGAAAGTATATGCTGTGACCGAACCTGTTGTATTTGGGTTAGCACTGACAGAAGCAGCCGTTAGTGCCTTTACCTTTCCATAGAAACCTGTTAGCATAACCGCTAACACAAGCAATAAAACTAATGCTTTTTTCATAAAAACCTCCTTATAAAATTAGAGTTTTCTGAGGATTAATCATCTCTCATTAACTCTTTACTTGCAATATAGAGGAGAATCCCCCCTCCACATATAATATCCAAAACTTCAAAAAAAGTTACACTTTTCCATAAAAATTTTCATAAAACTAATCGAATATAAACGAGGTCTCTCACAAAACCCCAGCGCATTGTCTTTGCGAGCCGAAGGCGAAGCAATCGCCTCTATATAAATCAATAGGTTAGAGATTGCCACGGGCGCAAAAAGTACGTCCTCGCAATGACACCAAAAAAGTTAAACTTTTTCATAAAACTAATCGAATATAAACACTACACTGACATTTGCGTCGACACCAATTGTTCCACCTTCAACAGGTACATTAGCTGCTCCTGCTTCACTTACCAACATATCTCTATAAACAGCAGGATAGACGGGGGCAGATTCAACAGAGATGGTCTTTATCCCCGTAATCTTATAGCTTGTTCCTATAAGAGCTGCATCAGCCTTTGCTCTTGCATCTTTCATGGCATTTTCGATCGCCTTGAGTTTCAGTTCATCCTTGTTTGAAACATCAAAAATAATACCCTGAATATCAGTTGCACCGTTTTTGCTTGCAATCGTAAGAAGTTTTCCCGCATTTGATAACTCCGCCTTGATAGAGAAAGACTCGCTTGCCCTGTAACCCTCAAGAGTCTGTTTACCTGTGTCAGAGTCATAGCTATAGACTGGATAGAGTGATAAACCTGTTGTTTTTATCTCCTCTTTCATGACACCCGCTTTCTTTAGAGCTTCAACAATTGCATTTGCCTTCACCGTTAGATCGTCCATTGCCTGTGCGGGATCTTTATTTTCGACAGCAACACCCACATTCAAATAAGCAATGTCAGGACTTACCTCAACAGTGCCACATCCTGTGACAGAAATCGTGTGGTTCATTTCATCGCTCTGGGCAACTGCCACTCCTCTTGGGAGCGTCTTTCCACCAATAACAAGTGTGCCTAACAACACCGTAAGCACCAGAACTAACAACACTTTTTTACTCATTTTAACCTCCTGTTTTCCCATCTCAGGGAAATTTTTTTAACTTCTCCTATATATTAGACAGTTGAGAGGCAAAAAAGTTCCGTTTTTTTGAAAGAATTTTTTAAAAAAATTTCTCCTCTCATATATATAGACTCTTAAACTTCAAAAAATGTTACACTTTTTCATAAAACTAATCGAATATGAACAACAGTATCATCTATCTTTAATGTATTTAGTGCACCTCAATGCTCAGGTTTTTGGGGATCTCAACTCTTAAAATAGGCCAGCTTGGATATGAGAGATAAAAATTAGTATGTTCTGGGTTCTTTTCCCATTCTGAATTTTTAACCAACCTATAAGCATGGAGCTTAAAATCAGTATTACTTATTATTATTCTTGGACTCATGTCTTTAGGACTTTCAACCACAATACCAAACTCTATATATTTTTCTTTGAAAAGCCCTGCTTCTTCCTGACGTGGTATGGGGGGCGGTAAAAGAGCTACACTAAAGTCGTCTCTTAATAGTTTAAAAGTTATTTCTTTGAATTGAAACGAAAAAGGTAAGTGCGGATGCACAGATACTGTATAGAAAAGACGAAGATATTTTTTTTGAGGATTAAAATTCCATTTACTCTCTTTTAAGCAATAATTAAGCACCTCAGTATCATTGGTTAAACTGTATACCTTTACACTTTCAACCTTAGCAGAGCAAGGAAACAGGTACGACATACCCATCAAAAGTAGAAAGATAATAATACCAAAAATAAGAACTTTTTTAACCATTTTTTAATTATACCCCCTTATGCTAGTGGAAATGTAAAAGGAAAAAGTGGTCAATGTTATTATCAGGGTTATCAATTATTGCCTGTAAGGAATGATCAACGCAGTCATATCCATTAGGTCCAGAGTGATAAGTCAAATATATCTCTCCATTTTGCTTTTTGGTTACAGTTGTTGAATGCCATTTGGTACCACCAGTTTCAAGGTGGATAATATCTCCTGGAACAGCAGAAGCTCTCAGAGAATTAGCTTGACTTACTGCAAATACTGTAGGAGTCGCATTATTTTTGTACTGGCTTTGATATGTATAGAAAGCTCCTACAACAGACCAAGAAGTAGACCATGCCCATCTTGATTGTACACACCACCACTGCGCTCTGTTTACATACCATTTTGTGATAGTCGAATAGCTTGAGCAAGTACCACTTCCATCAATTGGAACATTCCCTGCATTTACCACCTGACTTGCAAAATTAGTACAGTCACCTCCGCTAGTTCTAAAACTAGGAAAATTTGGATTTTGACCATAACCACCTTCAATCGAATACTGATAGGCATAGCTGACTGCCGAAGACGGATTATATACCCATGTAGTACTCTGAATGTTGTAATCTGTAATAACATCACCCAAACAATCTTTGCATTGTTCAGGATACAGGATCTCTGGATGTGCGTAGTAATATGCAGCATATTTCAAAATTTTCCTAAAATAGGGAGAGGTTTGCAAATCTTTATTATACTCACCCCACAGTAAGTTATTCAAAAAATCAAAATATTCAGGAGTACCTTCTTTTAGATTAAGTCCTTTGGAATCAATGTATCTTACAATCTCCTGTTTACCAATGGCGTAATCATCTGCCGAAAAAACTTTTATACCTATACCAAAGATACTAAATAACAAAGCCAGAACTAACGCGGATAAAATCAATCTTTTTTTCATTTTTTATCCTCCTTGGATAAATTTTATATATCTTCTAAAAACTTTTAAATATGCCTTGAAGAGATTCTGCTTGCCAAAATCCTGAAACAAGTTCAGGACTAAAGACTTCCTGAAACCCTTTCGCATTTTTTTTCAGCCACTCACTCCCCTTTCTTATCTTGAGGAACTATTCCCTCTTCACAACCATCGCCTTCCTTTTTGAAAGAGATTTTACTCCTCATCTAAAAAGAGAATAATCAATTTTTAATTATCGGCACTCAGGCAGTAAAGATAAGAAACATAAGAGCTTCCTAAATAGATTTCCGAACTTACGTAAACTTTTTTATCAGAAACTGCAGGAATTGTACGAATCGGACCTCCTACTTCGTACTTCCAGATGAAATTTCCATTATCTGCATTGAAACAGTAAATACAGTTATCATCTGAGCCTATGTAAATTTTACCGTACGAGACTACAGGCGAAAAAAATGAATCTGGAGGAATTCCTCCCCCTCTGTCATACTTCCAGAGTATGCTTCCGTTATCTGAATTAAAGCAGTAAAGTGTAGGGCCATATAAGCCTATATAAACCTTCCCATCGTAAACTGTGGGTGAAGAATAATTTATACCTATGTTGTACTTCCATATAACATTCCCGCTGTTTGCATTGAAACAGTAGAAACCCGAGTTTTTTGGCCCTATATAAACTTTTCCGTTAGATACTGCAGGCGAAGAGTAACCCATTCCTTCTGTCTTATACTTCCATATTACACTACCATTATCCGCATTAAGGCAGTAGAGATATGAATCAAATGAACTTATATAAATCTTTTCATCAGAAATTGAAGGTGTTGAGTAAATTGCTCCTCCTGTTTTATACTTCCAGAGTATATTTCCGTTATCTGCATTAAGACAATAAATATAAGAATCACTTGAGCCTATATAAACTTTGCCATTGGAAATTGCAGGTGAAGAATCAGAAATTCCTATGTGTTTCTTCCAATCACTACTTTTATAGATTGCCACTTTGGACTTCCAGATAAAATTTCCATTATTTGCATTGAGACAGTAGAGATAAGAATCAAATGAACTTATATAGACCTTCCCATCAGAGACTGCAGGGGTTGAGCGAATCACATGTCCAGTCTTATACTTCCAGACAACATCTCCATCATTTACATCAAGACAGTAAAGATAATGGTCGTATGAACCTATATAAACCTTTCCGCCTGAGATTATAGGCGAGGAATCAACTACCTCAAACCCTAAGTTAAATTTCCATATAACTGCCTTTTCTTCAGTTCTTATAAGCTCTACTAATATGCTGTTATCTTTTAAATCCATCTTAGAAATACCACGGACTACATCTTTGTAACCTTCTTTTTTCAATTTGAAATGATAGACAGAATAATTAACTTTTGGGTAAAGTGTAACTTTTAGAGGTGTGACTCCTTTGTACTCGTCATTAATATAGACGCCTGCACCTGTTGGATTTGAAGTGATTGGAATAGTCCATTCTAAACTCCTGATATACAAAAAAATCCCGATAGCAACAACTACTACTATTGCCATCGCTATAAAAATTACCAACCTATTTTTATTCACCGTTTTATCTATCTCCTTTTTCTTTCCTTAGTATATATCAAACTCCACTAAACAAAATTAGCAACTCCTCACAAGCCTCCAGGGCTCTCCAGCCTAAGTATATGCACCTGAAGACTTGATAATCTAAAAATTTGGTAAACAAATAAGCCGCCGTAAACTGCTACAAGTAAAAATATTAACTAAGAGTAAGCATTTCTCTTGCTGTACAAGTTTTAAATTATTCAAAAGAACAAGGTTTAATAATATCCACCATTTACATAAAAGTGAACCTTATAAAACTTGGAATAAGGAACCCATCCATCATAAGAATGATATGGGTGTTTCTTCCTATCAGTATTGTGGGCAGAAAATGTTCTTGTAACTGTATTATTCAAGGTGATCATCACGACATGCTGACCATCAGTTGTTGGATGCCAGACGTAATTAGCATCCTGATAGCAATGAAAAACAATTACGCTTCCTTTATTTGCAAGATCGAAATTTGATTGCTCGAAGTAGTGATTGTTAATCATATAGCTTTCCAGTTTTGGCACATAAACCCAGGGAGAGCCGTTAACTGGAGTTGTCATAGTGTATCTCTCACAACGCCAATAAGATATACCCGTGTAAATATCCATAGGTATCCCCCCTTTGTAGAGTGCCTGGGATACGTAATCCGCACAATCTTGCTGGATATTCAGTGAAAACTTAAACTCACCATCATTTTCTGGGTCATCGCTTGGGTTTGTAGGTTTTCCGACTTTCCATTTTGATTTATCCACATCAGATGCAAGCTCTGATGTCCACTTATCAGCATAATCGCCAGCCTTTACCCTGTCATACACATCAACGAGTGTAAGTGCTACACAAGGTGAATTATCCTTGCCACTTTTGTTAATTATTTCCTCCATATCTTTGTAACCACGTTGCTCCATTTCCTCAGCAGTTTCTAATTTACAAGTATCTGCATCTACAAAGCTATTTCCTCCAAATGGGTTATCTGCCACATACAAATTAATTGAATCTGGTTTTATGTTGCAATTAGAGTCTGTATTGAATGTAACTTTGATTGTCTCATTCCACTCTTCTACCTCATTAATATATCCTCTTAATTCTTTTAGCTGGTCTTCAAGCTGTCTATTTGCATAGTCAATCTGAGATTGTTTAAGGTTCGGCTTTTTAGAATTAAGGCAGTTTATCATACCTTTTATCATTGGAAGCTCTTCCGGTGATTGTGCCTTTAAGGTTTGTTGCTCATTGACGTTAAAGATAACCTCAGAAAGCGAACCTGGCTGGATATTACTTTCAATCAGAACAGATTTTACTGAGATGTTCTTATAGAATGGCGATTCTCTAACTTGAACCCATTTCTCTACGCTTTTTGAAACCTCATCAATTACTGAAGATTGAGTGTTTGAAAGTACATTTTGATTGGATTTTAACGATAAAGTAAACCCAATAGTCATTGACAAGACTACAAGCAAAGAAATCAAAACTTTAATTTTCTTCATTTTTGCCTCTTTATAATTTTATTTTTGTTTTTAATTGGCAAAGCTTTTCTGTTGCGTAAATCCATTTAATTCTCTTTTCGCAGTTTTTCAAATTCTCACCTCCTGCTTGCCTTCGAGGAACTATTCCCTCTCGCACAACCATCACCTCCCTTCAAAGGGTTAAAACCTGTCCTGAACTTGTTTCAGGATTTATTCCTCCTCTACTAATAGCTTAATCGTTTTTTTTGCAATAGGTTTTTTTACTCCTCTGTAATCTGCGCTCTTCTCAGCAGATTTATCTTTCTCTATATAATAGACTCTCAAACTCCAAAAAAGTTCCGTTTTTTTGAAAGAATTTTTAAAAAAACTTTTCCTCTCATATATATAGACTCTTAAACTTCAAAAAATGTTACACTTTTTTGGGAGAATTTTTAAATTTCTTTTTCTTGCTCTTCTCATCAAAATTTTACCTCTATATGTAAGACTCATAAACTTGCAAATTTTTTATATTCTTCATAAGAATTTCCTATTATTTTTTTAGCATCTTCTTTAGAAATTTATCCTCCTATATATTAGACGCCTAACTAGCAAAAAAGTTCCATTTTTTTGAAAGAATTTTTTCATTTTTTCGCAAAGTATTCCTCTAATATATAATGTTTGATGAGGAAAATTGAGGATTTTCTACTGTATTACCTTCTTTAACCTGTAGAAATTAAAAGCGATGATAACCGCTGCTATCCTGAGATATTGATGAAAGATTGGAACAAACCCCATATAAATATCATACCTGCTAAACCAGGGGAGATGCAGAAGATCCATCCATATATATTGTCTCGCTAAGTCTGTGAAAATATACGCCACAAAGCCCAATATGAGCGCATATTGAAGGTGCTTGAAAGTAAAGGTTACACCTTTTGATATAGACGGAAGGAATTTCTTATTATCTGTAATGTGAGCGTATACAAAAAGGGAGAAGACAAATAAAAGGAAGGAAAAAATAAAATTTGCAATAACAGAGGTCCCGGCTGCGAACATTGGTTCTCTAACTACAGTGCTGGTTGCATTCCCAGTCGGGAAGAATCTTACAATGAATTGGTAAGCCACTCCCTGTACCACAAGCAGCAAACACATAAAAGCGATAAGCCTTAAAACAATCTTGTTGTCACACTCGCTATCTTTTGCATTTAAAAGAGCTCCTATAAGTACGTAATTTAAAAAAGAAAAGGTGGAAACAAGATACTCCAATGAAGGCAAATGAGCAAAGACACTGTGGGTAACATACGTAACAATGACTGCAGCAACAATTGTTACAATCACGTTGACTACAAAAAATACAGTAGCAGTATTCCGAAGAATTTTCCTGATGCTTAAATCATTTCTTGTTTTTGAAGGGACGACACCAAGAAAATAATAAGCAAGTAAGTAAAGGGCTAAAAGTAGGAAAGACCTATGCAAAATCCACGGGATTGCTGCAACTGCCGATTGTTCCAGTATGCGAGGCATAGAAAAGGGAGATTTCAGCATATATACAGCCCACCCATAATTTATACCTGAATAAGCATCACTGCCTGTAACGAGCATTAGGAAAATCCCCACCAAAGAGGTTAGGATTCCGATCATATGCATAGATAAAAATGCAAACAGGAACCACCATCTACCTGCTACTTCTTTAAAGCTTCTTTTTATGCTCTCAAAAAAAATTTTCATCACTCATTTCCTCCTCAGAAATTGAACTTTGAATCACAGCAGGTTATCTTAAAAAAAGTTCCACTAATTTAAGAAGGTTTTTTCATCTATCACGTAAGTTTTTAAAAGTGTAAAAGATTTATAGGGAACATTAATCAAGATAACCAAAGTAAAAATAGCAATCACAACTAAACTAATTGCAACAACAAACAAAACAATTCTCTTCTTAGTCATTTTCCCTTTCTCCAAATTGTATTTTATAAAACACTTTCTTCTGTTTTTTCATAAGATAAAGTATCCATCTGAAAAACAGCAATTATCATTTCCTCGCTTCTTTCAAAGTCATTGTTTTTATTTTTCGTGCATCTCTTTTCTATAATCCGTTTTCCTTTAAATTGATGAAATAAAGTCTATTGGGGTGTTTGGAATCGCATTCAAAAATAATGAGCGTGTCTTTATCGATAAAAGCATTGTAGATGAAACAATCTTTAATGAGTGATTTTGTATGAGTAGCCCTATTATAAATTTCTGTACCAGAGTGGTAAGTATAAGTTTTTGTGTCATTGACCAAAGTGGTTTCCTCGTATCCTTTATAATATGCAATGTAATTGGATGAAGCAACGCAATTAAATAAAGCACCTGTTAAAAAAGTTATGGGAGTTCTTTCGCCTGGGTTTTTAACTGGGGCAATATAAGCAACGCCATCGTCCACAAATATAAGATTGTTATCCTCTGTAATTTTTGCATCGTAACCTCTTGCCTCAAGAATTTTATTGAGCTTTCTGTCCTTTAGCGAGTAAAGATATACAATTTCATTGTCTTGCCCAGCATAAGTAAAAGCGACATATTCTTTGTTTGCAGAAATTTTGGTAATCATTCGAGCCTCTGACGGAGGGATCGATTCAGTAAAAATAACACTGTTTTCATTTGAAAGAAGGTCAACTTTTATGATTGCAACACATTCACTGATACGTTCTATGCGCTCTGAATCTTGCAACTTGATAATATTTGATATCTCTGCATTTATCCCGACAAGTACTGCATTTCCCGAAAGAGCAAGATATGTATTAACACCATCAAATTTATAATTTTCTTTAAGAAGTGAAGAAAATAATTTTTTGAAATCAGAGTATTGTAAAATAAAAATAAGCTTGTTACTATGCAACTTTCTGTTGTAGACGTAAATTTTAAATGACTCAGGGTCTGTTGACGCATCATCTCTCTCATTCTGCGGAATAGTTGAGTACAAAAGCCAATCTTTGTTTATCTGACCGTTCAGGTCAAAACTTAGCTCATTTGAATTTGCAGTATAAACGTTTTCAGTTCTTCCCGTATTTATATTATAAAGTTTAAGAGTCTCGCCGAGGATACTATCAGACTTTGATATTATATCAACATATGCAAAGGCATCTGACGACATCGCAACAGTATTTAGGCCGTGATTTAATCCTTGTCCTATATCCACATACGTGCTTTTTAGTTTTGCAAAAGGTACTTCGTACGTAACTTCAGGGACTTCCACTTTTTCCTTAATAACACCAATGTTTTTATTTTCCTTATCCTCTCCTAAAATTTTCACTTTGTAATAGAAATTTTCGTCGGAAGGTAGCAAATAAAATGTTCCACTTCCATCAGTAAATTCCATTTTGAGTTGAGCATCAGAATCGAACCTTGCAATTTTGAAAACCTTTCTATCAATGAGCGCAAATAGGGTATTGTAATTATCAATTGCATAGGTGATTTTGTGTTTGAAATCGGTATAAAACTGCTCAAAATTCTGATGAGTAATTGCGGGATTTACCGGATAAATCTTTTGCCATTCAAAATCTTTCGAATCAAGATTTACCAAAAGAATAGGAGCGTATCTGTCAAGATATTCGTATATCTCATTGTTTTTATATGGATTGAATGCAATCGGGCTTCCTGATAACTTATCGGATTGTACAAATGTTTTTCCTCCATCATTGGTTATTAAGCCGCCCACCATAAATTGTTCTGGATTTTCCGGGTTAAAAATAAATTCTGGTCCTCCAAAGAATGAACCCGCATCAATTGCCGGACTCTCTACAAGTTTCTCTTTATCCACAACTTTATAAAGGAAATACCCAGCCTTTGTTGGAAGATAACAATTTACTACCGCAAACACGTCTCCATTGTAGTTAAACCCTATCGAAACAATCTTCATTGTGCTATCGGTGATCTTCTGGAAGCTTCCGCCATAATTTTCGCTTAAATAAGTTCCATCATCTTTTGTAAAGTACATTATGCGTTCATCTAACGGATTAACAAATAGCTTTCCATCACCTGCAAGGACTGTCTTTAAAGAATCTGAGTTCCTTCCAAACTTAATTTCTGTAGATACCCCAGCGCCTTCTTTTATAATAAAAATCTTTTTTTCCTCGTCAACAAATAGTGGTGTACCTGAGGGTTCAATCTTATCGTAAACTATCTTTGGTGGATAGTTGAATGTTTGCGGCAAGTTGTTAGTTTGTACCCGTCCGCATCCTGAAAGAAGTAAAATTATGATTACTAAATAAATAATTTTTTTCATGGCATTATACCCTTCAGTTTATAAAATTCAATAGTTTCATCTGTTATTATAATGGCAGTGTCGGAAGCAGACACGATTGTGTTTACTGCTACACAGGTTTGGTTATCAAAAACTTTTGTTTTCCCACCTTTTAAATTGAAACTACTGATTACCCCAAAAGGCATGTAGATATCGTCGCCCTCGTATCTTATATCAAACTTTACATCTCCCTGAAGCTTTAAAAATTGCATTGATGTAGAAAGAATGTTGCCGTCTCTATTGAATATAGTATAGTCGTAAACACCTGCAAGCAAGTCCCCATAAAAGATTCCGCCGCCTTCTTTTCTATTTACAATAAAATTTCCGATAGGATTTGTATCCTCTGCTCCTTTTACTTTCAAAACAACAATGCCTCTATCGTCTGTCCTGGCGTTATATGCCCCGATAGGTTTGTTTTTAATTGGATTTCTGTTGGCGTCCACTATTAAAAGCTTTATTGTGTTTTCTTCACCTGCTTTAATTGCAACAGCATCGCTTAATCTTGCCGAATACGCCTGTACACCAAAGATTTCAGAAACCGTTTTTGTAGGAGGAAGTGGTATCGCTTTGTAAAGCACTTCAAATTGGTCAAATTGTTTTTTGCCTTCATCAAGTATTTTGTATTCCCCCATTTCATCAAACAAAACTTCCTTTGAAAATTCTCTCCATTCATTTTTGAATGGTTTTGTCCCGAAGAGCACTAACTTGCCCGAGGGATATTGGAAGTAAAATTCTTTGAGCGTGGTTTTTCCCGTAACGATGATTTTGTCCTTAACGAAAACGCCAGAATAAGCAATTGCAGCAGGAGAACAGCATATATCAATTACCGGAAGATGATCAAAAATAACCTTGTATGCACTAAATGATTCATCATGCCTGAAGTACCTTATAGTTATAGGATGATCTTCCGAATTGGTTGGATTAAATCCTCTTATATTCAAGAACGTGTCACCTTTTACATCCAGCGAAACTTTATGGTTAGCTCCGAGGCCAACAAGCTTAATCTTATGAGGTCCTTTGCTTACGCCTGTGAGTGCTGCAGGCAACGTTTTACCGGTAAACTCATCATCAAGATAAACGGTGTATCCAATGCTGTAATAAAGATCTTCTCCCTCAATATTTATATTGAAAGGGCCACTACTTTTAGATGTCACAGCAATAGTAGTGGTATATGTATTGTATGTAATTGATTCCGTGTATCTGTCAATATTTATTTCTTTTTCATTAGATTCAAATTCATTATTGACATTATTGAAGGCAAACTTGTGTTTTCCGTAAGATATGCGATAGGTTAAAGGAGCAGTGCCTACTTCAACGCCATCAATAGAGACTTTGGCAGTATCGTTTACATATTCGGAAATTGATTCAATTTTTATAGACTTGCTGTTAATAAAGCATCCTTCCAGAGGAATGAGCGACAAAATTAAAAGAATAATGATAATCTTTTTCATCGTCTCTACCTCACGCCTGAAAGTGCAACGTACAAAATCGTTTTATCGTTCCCGTATTCAATTGCAGTCCCCATAATGCCCAGAGAACGCGTATTGATAGATGCCAATACAGATTCTGCGTTCACATATTTGACACTATTCTTATCCTTCACAATTGCGGGATATGCAACACCATTCCGAAACATTATGTAGTTATCTGCCATTGTAATATCGTTTGCATAATCGACTGAGAAGTTATTACTTATAAAATTTTTTGCGTCAATAAAAAGTTTTCCATTGTCAAAAAATCCATCGTTTAATTTTTGTCCGCTTGAACAATAAATAAAATGTCCATCTTTATCAAAAATAAACTTTTTATACCTGATAATTCTTACACCCCCATAGATTATCGAATCATCCGGATTTCCAGCAATCGTTGCAATGCCAGATTCATTTGTTGTAAATTTATTTGCTTTGAGGTTGGGAAGAGGGTTGCCATTACTATCAGTGATAAGCAGTGAAAAAGTAGGCAGTGGCTCCCCGAGCAACACACTCATCCCTAATGATGATGCAACTGCATTGTTCCAGTTTACAAAGTTTTTATCATAGTCATCATTTGTAACTCTCTCACCTACAATGTCTTTAAGAAAAATTGCATTAAGTGAAATTGCCCTATAGCAAACTTCGAAGCATTTGTCTTTCATAGGCTCAATTTTATAAGTTCCTTCTTCATCAAAGGTAATTGTCTTTTCAAAATAGTTTTTCGTTGTATCTATAATTGTTAAAGTGATACTTTTACCTGAAGGAAAAACGATTTTAACTTCTCTACCGTTAACACTTCTCCCGGAAATTTTTACACTATCGCCTACGTAGATTCCAGAATAAGCGTTTTCCTGAAGGTGTGGTAAATTGTCAAAAGAAATTTCAGCACCTTCTTTGGAAATTTTATCCGTGCGTACATCAAACATCCTTGCCTTTGCAACTGCAAAAATGCTAAAAATAAATATTGTAACAAGCAAGCTTACTAAAACCTTTTTGTTCATATCGCCTCCTTATTTCTCTTCAAAGCAATAAAGATATCCGTCATCTGCAACCACATAAATCTTACCTTTATAAGCTAAAGACCTTGTGGTAATAACGTCTTTTGTTTTATAAATTGCAATTGTATCACCGGAATATTCTCCTATGCAGTAGACTTTATTGGTAGTTGTTCCTATGTACATCCTTTGATTGTAGATAAACGGAGGTGCTACTGAAGACTCCATTGTTCGTTTCCATATCGTTTGTCCATTTACTGCATCTATGCAAAGAATCTTGCCATCAACTGTTACAGCAAACAGATCTCCGTCGAGCACTTGAGAACCTCTTTCTACTTCCTTGTTCTCCCATATTAAACTCCCCGTGTCCCCGTCAAGACAGTATCTTCCGTCAAGATAGACTTTTTCATCATAAACAATAGGAGTTGAAATTATATATTTTTCTCCCTTGAAAGTCCATAAAGTATTTCCGGTTTCTGCATCAATGCAAAATAGAGTTGTTTCGCCTAATATGTAAATTTTCCCTTTGGATACAACAATGGAAGAAGACATGGAAATGCCTTCAGGAACTGCGTACTTTCTTACGAGTTTTCCACTTGAGGCATCTATTCTACAGATTGCACCGTTCTGGGATGCCGCAAATATTTCTCCGTTACTTAAGGATAGCGAATACACGTCAGAATCTGTTTTATATTCCCACGCTAGGCTTCCGTTTTCTGCATTGAGTGCAAAGACATGACCACCACTTTCAATGAGATTTGAGCCTGTCGAACCGAAATAAACGTTTCCATTGTAAAAAACAGGTTCCGAATAAATGCCAGGGTGTAATCCTGCACTCTTTACTTCATATTTCCAGATTTCCTCTCCCGTATCTTTGTTGAGGCAAAAGAAATATTGATTCTTTCCTCCCACATATACTTTCCCGTTATGGATTGCAGGTGAGGAACCACCATAGTTTGAAGCGAACCAATCGCTTCCGAGTTGCTTCTTAAAAACAGTTGCTGTAATTGTAGGAGGTGCTTGCGAGGGGTTTAATGATGTTTCTGAAACAGGTGATTCCTTTATTTCAATATCAAAAGTAACTTTGTTATTAAGTTTAACCTTCTCTCGAATCTTCCCATTGCAATCTACAATCAAATCTATTGTGTGATGGCCAATAGTGCTGAATATGTAATTAAAAGTTATATCAACAAACTTTTCTTTATCAAGCCCGTCAATTACTTTTGAATCAACAAGCTTTCCATTGTCGAAAAGGCATATATCAAAACTTCCTGCCTCAACCTTCCCTGTGTTCTGTATTTTTGTATTGAATGTTTCTGTATCTACATTCACAATCGGATCCTCGGGCATGAAAGTGATGTCTGTCATCGAAAGCTCCGGTACGTAGTAAAACCATTTTACTCCGATAACAATTCCTGCGGCTGCAATGACTAAAACCAAAAATATACTAATTACTATCTTGCGTTTCATCTTCTGATTGCCTTTCTTAAAATCCATTTTCCTTTAAATCTATATGGATAATGCTGTCCGGTGCATTTTCAGGGTGTTTGATAACACAAAGCTCAGCACCATTAAGAGCAATTTCACTTCTTACATCTCCTCCTGTGATAATCCTTCTTTCTTTTGTTTTCCTATTAAACACAAAGATATTCCCATTATCAAGTCTTGCAACAATGTAATCATTGGAAGCGACAGTAGAGCCAACAAGCATAAAATCATTAGGAGATTCAAGACCAGTTTCTTCAAAATCCTCAGGTTTCCTCAACGGCGCAATGACAATTTTCCCGCTCCGAAAGTAAATTATATGTTCGTCTAGGGTTAATGCATAAAGGTGGATGTAGTCTGGAAGAGTAACAGAGTCTGAACTTCTCCCTTCAAAGTTATAAAGATATACATACTGTTTCTCGTTGCCGGGCTGTGTTATCTCTGATGCGCTAAATGCAATAGCATCGTCACCAAGTACCCATAAATGAAATACCCCAAAGGACATTAACTCCTCTTTAAAAAAGTTTTGCATCGTTCCATCGTTTAAGTTTATTCTAATAAGTCTTGATTCCGCTGTATCAGAAAGTGTTTTACCAACATTTCCAATTTTTATGCCGTTTAAAACAAGGTAAGCATAGTCGCCTTGAAGAAGTACGTAGTCAACTGTGAAATCCTTATCTATGCTTGAACTATTTCCATCCCAACTGTAGTTTTGAAGGAGTTTTATAAGTTTACCTGTTTTTCTATTGATCACAAAGCACTCTGCAGGCGCACCAGCAGGATCCTCTACCACTCTAAGAACTATCCAGTTATTATTCATCTGCACATCATCAATGCTTACCCAGTCTTTACTTACTTGAGTAGAATATTCAACTTTTCCACTCTTCGCATCACAAACTAAGATATGATTGGGATTTGCACTCTTTGGATCATTTATCTCCATATGACCGCTTCCTGCAGAGAAAGCAACTTTCTCATTGTAAACTGCAACACTCCTGATTGCAGAATATTTACTTCTTATTTCCTTAAATTTCAAATCTGCAAGACTCACCATTTCTGGAATTTCTGGAATTAGTTTATCCTTTAAATTATGCTTAATTTCTTCTGAAAATTCTTTGCTGTATTCGAACATTTTTGTCTCGGAGTTCCACTTGTATGCATCAACTTCTATAGAGCTTACCTCTCCTGAGTCGTTTCTTTGTACGACAGACTGATACAAAATGTTGTTGCCTTTGCCATCACTAAAACTGCTGAATTTTACTTCGTGTTTTACGGAGGCACCTTCATCAAAAAATAGTGGTGCAATATTTCCATCCTTATCTTTAAAATTTGCAACTTCGAGATGCCCATTCGTAGGTACGCATATTGTGTAATACTCCACATATGCACCGCCTGTACCCATATCGACAAACGCAACAGGCATAGAAGAGCTTGCTATGTAAATTTCTTCTGCAACATAAGGCTCATACCTTTCACCAATTATATTCATATCCGGGAATGCTCCCTTAAGCATCTTTAAAAGTTCTTTTCCATCATAGAAAGCATACTCATTGTTATAAACTCTATCAATGAGGAATTTCTGAGTTGAAGAAGGATCTGGATCTTTCCGGAGTATAAGAACAACAGGCACTTTTTCTGTTATCTCAAGTTTGTTTTCTCCACCGCTTGCAACCCATACGACATAACCCTTCACCTTTACAGTGTATTCATCTAATTTCGCCATTGAAAGGATTTCTATTCTATCAGGCCACGGGCTTGAACCGACTCTCCCCAGTGCCTTCAAAGGGTCAAAAGTCCATTCCAAAAGCAAGTTGTCCGTTAAAAGTGGTACATAAACTTCTTTTATGTTTTCAGAGACATCCTTCTCAGGAGCAACCATATCAACTTTTTTAAGCGTTATCCCAAAGACTTCAACAAAAGTTGTTATTTCCTGTTTTTCCTGCACATTCAATTGTCGAGGCATTTTAGTACTTAAAATAAGTCCCGCAACAACTAAGCCCACTAACACTACCACCAGAATGCCAATTAAAACTTTTTTATTCATAAAGGTCCTCCTTTACGATGTCATATTTAATTACAAAAATAATTTTCATTTTTGTTATCTATTCCTGTTTTTGAGGAAACCACATAGTATAACCGGGAGAAAGATCCATTCCGGTTGCTTTATCTAAATCTATTTTTCTTCTACCATCAAGATTTACTACCCAGGTTGAGGAATCATTCAATAAAATTTCCTTTCCTGTAGGAGAAAACGACGAATCTGATATCCAGATACCTCTTGTTTCTCCCATAAGATTTTTCTTGTCGGTTCCGTCTGGGTTCATTATCCATAGAGAACGTTCATCCGATGATGATGCAACTAAAAATGCAATCCTGTTACCGTCAGAAGAAATAGAAAAATAAATAGAATTTTCGTTTATATCTTCTGTAAGATTCTTTTTGCCGGTTCCGTCAATATTTTCTACCCAAAGATACCAGGAAGAATATCCAGGCTCCGGTTTAGTTTCCTCTGTTACAAAATAAATTTTGTTCCCATCGGGAGAAAATCGGGCTTCATACACTTCCGTATTTGCGCCTCCGGTTATTTTCTTCCTGTTGTTCCCATACGAGTCCATCATCCAGAGAGATTTACCCTCTGAATTTGCAGCAATGAACAGAATTTCTTCTCCATTTGAAGAAAATGAGATGTTCCATATATACCCCTTAGCTGTCACTCCTAAGTTTTTCTTATTGTTTCCATACGAGTCCATTATCCAGAAGGAATAAGAATCTAATGATTCAATTTTTTGAAGAGTCTTAGTCGGTGCAGTTTCATTAATTAAGAGCAGGATCTTCCTTCCATCCGGAGAAAAAGAAACGCCTTCAGCACTTTCGTTTGTTCCATCAATCAGCTTCTTTCTATTGCTTCCGTCCAGGTTCATCATCCAGAGGGAATAAATAGTTAAAGAAGTCTCGGAAGATTCAATATTTTTATTGATAGCTGTTCTAAACAGAATCTTTTGCCCATCCTTAGAAAAGTAAGCATCTGCAAATCCATCATCTATCGCGTCAATCAGCTTCTCTCTATTGATTCCATCCGAGTCCATTATCCAGAGAGAAGTTGCTTGAAACTTATAGAAAGGGCGATAACTAAATAGAATTTTCTTTCCGTCCGGGGAAAAAGAATAAACCTGAACTTCTCCATCCATACTTTCTCCCAGCTCTTTTATTTCTTTTCCATCGGCGCTAATCCTGTAAATAGCACCATTAGATACGGTAAGAAGATATTCTTTTGGTTGGTTTGCTCTTGATAAAAAGTAAGTTAACCCAATTGCAGAAATTCCCACTACCACCACCAGAATGCCAATTAAAACTTTTTTATTCATAGCTACTCCTTTACGGTACCATATCGCATACTTTGTAAAACTCTATGTAGTCTTTTCCTATTTTACACCTCATACCATCCGTTTTAATACTACTTATATCGATAAAAAGTTCATTATCAATGATTTTCCAATCAGGACCTCCAATGAGAAATCTCTTTCCGTCAAGCGGCACAAACTTCCCGGAATTGCTCAAGGTAAACGGAACGCCATCGTCAATAACGTACAGCTTGCCGTCACTTCCAAAAGTTATGCCTGTTTCGCTTCCCACAGGAAAATCTAATTTCTCAAAAGTCTTTCCGTAGTCAACGGATCTGTATATGCCGTCTCTGAAAGAAGCAACATAAATGATGTTGCTATTTAGTGGGTTTACTGCTATGCTCTGCGGATCTTCAAGGTCAAATCTATGCAAAGATTGCCAGGTTTTCCCGCTGTCGTTAGAAGCAAGTAAGCCATCGTACATACTGTTTGCATAAATAGTATCAGGATTTTTTAGGTCGAAAACAATGCATTTCATAAAATTCACATTAGGGTTTTTTCTTGTAATGCTCCATGTTTTACCGCTATCTTCCGACCTCATTATACCCTTTTCGCAACCTACAAGTAGAAGATTAGAATCTTTTGTGCTGATTGCAATTGAATCAACAATACCAAACTGCCCGTTCACAGGTTCAAACGTATCTGCTCCATCGTTTGATACGTATAATCCTTTCCAGGTTGCAACATAAACTCTTTTAGGATTTTTAGGGTCAATGAGGATTTGAACTACAAAATTGTTTACTAAATTAATATTCACATTTGCAAGCTTTTCAAAGTGCAAACCGTAATCTTTTGATTTGAGGATATATTTAGGCTCAAATCTGCTCCAACCCAGGACAATGTTTGGATTTTCTGGGTCAACTGCAATTGCATCAAGTTTTTCACCTAATTTTTCGAAAGTATTACCTCCATCTTTTGAGATAAAGGCGTTTGTATAGATAACGGACGGGTCTTTTGGATGAGAAATAATGGTGTCGCCTCCTGTGCCTGCCCCTTTATAGATCTCAATAATCTTTGTGCCAAACGTGCCATACGGCATATAAATGTGGTTATTTTCTTCAATCACTTTGCCACTTTTGAACACAGGTAAAAGCGCTGGCTGGACTGTTGCCTTTACGTTTTTTGTGGTGGATTCAACAAGCGTGCCATCTTTGGTAAATTTTGCATAATCGTATCCAAAGATAAGCAAATTAGCATAAGCTTTTACAGGTGCGCTCTTTCCATTTACATAAATTTCGTATGCGTATGAATCTTTTCTTTCAACTTTTGCTTTGAAGTTCGCAATGCCGTCTTTATCAGTTTTCAATCCATAAACTCCAAGTGCGGTATTCCTTATAGGGTTTCCCTTTACATCTGTTATAAGGACTTTTGCATCAACTTCGCTACCTACGGGCACTGCAATTGCATTTTTATCACCATCAACAAATATATCATTCATTTGTGGCGTTGGCGAAAGTATCGTTGGTTTGTAACACACTTCAAAGGCGTTTTCCTGCCCAGATTTTGAAACAACTTTATAAACACCAATTTCGTTAAACGTAACATCTTTTGAAAATCTTCTCCTCTCAACACTTGCAACCTTAGTATCAAAATGCACCTTTTTCCCTGAAGGAAATACAATATCAAACGAATTCAGGGATGTTACACCGCTTACCGTATAAGTGCCACCATAAAAAATGTTGGAATATGCAATTGCTGCAGCACTGCAACAGGCAATGTGTGGAACAGTATCAAATGCAATGTTTCCAACAACACCCAAAGTGCCCCCAGAAGGAACTTTTTCAAGTTTTGCTTTAATTACTGTGGCACCTTCTTTTACTTCAAAATCCTTAATAACATAGCTTTGATAACCATCTTTTCTAAATTCAACATAGTGCCATCCCACGGCAAGTTTCACATCAGCAGGAGTTGTAACAGGAGGGTTATTATCGATATAAACGGTTGCACCCTGCGGGTCTGAATCAATTTTAATAATTTTTGTTTGCGGTTGAGGGTTGGGATTGCTTGGAGTAACGCTTGTTTGCTTCGCCCCACACCCTGATAAACTCATTAAAAGCACAACCATGATTAAAACTGCAAAAATCTTTTTCATAAAATCACTCCATTTATCTACGGTCCCATATAGCTGAGCCTGTAGAATGTTATCCTATCTTTAGTAATCTCTACGACAGCAGTATCAGATTTAATTGTCTTTACGTCAACATAAAATACTCCATTGATAACCTTCCATTGGGGGCCTTCGTCAATAAAATCACTGTTTAAAGGCAACCAATTGCTGCTTTCACTGAGTTTCAGAGGTATCCCACATATATTATTTGAATAAACATTTCCATTTGCATCCACAATTACGGAAACACTAAAGTTTACGCCTACATAAGGTCCTGGGTTAGTGAGATTACTGAAAGTTTTACCACCATTAACTGATGCTAAAATTCCATCATTGCATCCTAAATATATTTTTTGTGGGTCTGTAGGGTCAATCGCTATACTCCACAAATCGAAAAAGTATTTTGATGTAAGCATAGTCCAGGTATCGCCATTGTCTTCGGACTTAAAAAGGTGAGAATGTGTTATTCCATAAACAACATTCTGATTCACAGGGTCGAAAGCAAATGCAACAGGCTCGTTCCACTCCCTCGGTCTATCCTTAAAAAAGTTTAGATTTGCCCAGCTTTTGCCCCCATCTTTTGTCCCTGCAAAATTACAGACAGTAGTCAAAATTACATCTGTATTATGATGATTTATCCAGGGAATTGCAAAACAACTAAAGAAAGTTTTCCATGTCTTTCCGTCATCACTTGATTTCAATAATTCCTTGTCAGTAGTAATGTATATTATCCTGGAATTTTTAGGGTCAACGACAATTGAAACAATAACCTTGAAGTCTGCGATTTTTCTAAAAGTTTTACCGTAGTTAGTGGATTTAAATAAGCCACTCCCCATAGTCGGGTGCACAGGTAGGAATCCGTAAACAACTTCGGGATTGCTTGGGTCTATTGCAACAACATGAAACGACAAATCATCACCAAAGTTTTCAAAACTCTTCCCACCATCTTTTGAAACAAGTGAATTTGTATAAATAATTGAAGGATTTTCAGGATGAATTAAAAGCGAAGCACAGTGTCCTCTAAAGCCTAAATCAGACAGGGAAAGTCCCGAACAATCAAAAGGCATATAGATATGCCCGTTTTCAATTTTTATAAAAGTTTTTTGGGGAACTTTCTCAGGGATAGCTTGAACAAGTTCGCCCTTCTGGTTAGGTCTCATGAAGCATGATTTAATAAGGTTGCCGTTTGTATCGAATTTTGTATACTCGCAAGCCCAGCACGCCACATCTCCATAAACTACAAACGGGCTTTCGCCGGTTCCGTCGCTTTCAACTCTGATTGAGACTACACCATTATCATCGGTTTTTAAGTTATCAAGGCCAATTGGTTTATTTTTTGCAATGTTACCGTTACCATCAGTTAAGAGAAGCTTTAAATCCAGAGGCTCCCCTATCGGAAGTAAAACTGTAGTGTCATCTTTGGGATTTCCATTTAAACTTCCCATTGTTGTCCCGTTCAAGACTTTTGCTTTGTAGAGTACCTGAAATTTATATTCGGCGTAGCCTCCTACTGTGGGGGTTACAATTTCGTCATTATGCATTACCCTGTATTCTCCAATTTCGTCGAATGTTACCTTTTTAGAGAATTTTTTTATATCTTTGCCCCATGCATCCTTATCACCTGTAGGCTCCGTATCAAAATGAGCCTTTTTACCTGAGGGGAAAACAATGTCAAATGAATCTAATACTGTGTAGCCATTTATTTCCACAGTATCATTCGGATAAATACCAGAGTAGGTTAAGTTAAGAACGCTTCCATTAGTGCAAATCGCTGGTTTATCAATAAAATGAATAACTTCTCCTCCCCGTAGAAACTCTTTATTAAGCACTGCCATAACTGATTGCTCTTTCCCATCGTTTAGCACTTCGATATTTACATAATAATACTCAAAGCCATCTTTACGGATAAGGATATTGTTCGTACCAATGGAAAGTTCATATTCAAGAGGCGTTTCTCCAATGGGCTGGCTATCAACAAATATCTCTGCCCCCTGAGGTGTAGAGTCAAATTTTACAATCTTCGTTTGTTCTTGAGGAATTGGGTTACTTGGTGTGTTGCCTGTTTGCTTAACACCACACCCTGTAAAACTCATCAAAAAAACAACTACGGTTACTACCAAGAAGACCTTTTTCATAAAATCATCCCCTTTTTTATTCCATTTCTACGTTAAGAAATAAAAATTTTTATTAAATAAATGCACTTTCCCTGTTCATTAACTGTAAAAATGGACAAAACGCTGGTAAAGCAAGTTTTAACGTTTTTCATTTTTCCTCACCTTAACCAGACGATAGATAATAAAAGCCACACTTACAATTATTAAAAGCGGAAATATAACAAGGAGTAACAGAAAACCGAAACCTTCGCCATAAAAGAACGGAAAATGTTTGTAGAAAAAAATTCCAACTTTAGATATTTTCCCTTGCATATAGGAGAAGGAGAGATTACTGAAATTTCTTTTGAGTACTATCGTGAGAATCTTTTTGTTGCCGCTTTCTACAATATCTCCTGCAAAATTTGCTTTAAGAGGGTAGTCTTTTGGGTAGATGATTGATATTTTTATATTTTCAAATTTCTTGTAAAAATCATTCACATTAAGAAAGTAAAAATAATGGTAGATTTGTTTCTGATACCTCCTATTGTCAAAACCTGCATAACTTTTAAAGTCAACTTTTACTTCAGTTGTAATTCCTTTTTTAAGGAAGATATTAAAAACAAAAAATACTTTTTCAAAATTCCCTCCTTTAAATTGAGGCAGATACCCTTCACCTGTTAACGGGTCAAAATAAACCCTATCGTTAAAAGATGTTAGTTCTACTATTTTTGCGTATTCGGCCTCGTCCTCAAAAAGATTTTTCAATTCATACGCATTTTTAGCCTCATAAGAGATTTCTTTTTCTGAGGATGTAACTTTAAAATCATATTTATTATCGCCAATCTTAATAGGGTCAAGGGCAGGGAAAATGAATGTAAACTCTGCATCATCTCCGGAATTTACAATTTGGTAGGTGATGTGAGCGAATATGTAATTCGGCTGCTCGTAGTCTTTGCCATTTACTATAGCAATTCCTCCTATTTCAAATACAATATCCTCTTTGTTTACCTCAAGGACACTTTTAGGATTAACTATGAAATTTCCTCCACTGCCTCCATATCCAAAGGGTGCAGCCATGTTTGCAGTTACACTGTTTAAAGGGGTAACAACCGTAATGAAAGTGGTAAAAAGCACAACTAAAATTATCGTGACTGCAACTTTTTTCATAAAATCATCTCCTTTTGCTTATATTTTATCACTTTTATAATTAAACACTATATTAAAGAATCTTCAGAATGCTTTAAGAGGGTTATTCTCAAAAATCTGCTCAACTTCTTCAAACCCTGGTAAGAATGCATAATTGTAGCGTGCAGGAAGTGCAAAAACGTATTTGCTGTTGCGCCCAAGTTCTGTAGGACCGATTGGCGCTGCGCCAATGTGGAATTTTTCCTGTTTAAGCGAAACCCACTGGTTAATTGTAAAAACCATAATTGGTATATCCTGCATTGGATTTATGGAAGTCCATTTAGGATTCCTTATGAGTATTATTGGTCCTTGCTCAATAACCACATCGCCACCTAATGCAACGCCTTCCCATTTATCTTCTACAATGGAATAACCTTGCCAGGTTAAAGGTAACGAAAAAGTAAAACCGTATTGAGTATTCTCATACTCAATAATTGAGAAGCTCTTCTTGAGGAGCTCATTGCTTACCTCTAAAATGCGTTCAGATGTTATAGGCTCTGCATAACCTTTCATAAAAGCAGACACATCCCACTGGGGTCGTCTCTTTCTATCACCCAGGCGCTAAAACCAGGCTCTAATTTCTGTTTACTCCAATCAATCCAGGGTCCATGAATTGGAAAATGCAATTTTTCACGCATAGAATAAAGCGCATTGTTATAGCCAATCAAAACAATCGGATAATACTTTTGTGGCTCCCGGTTAAGCCATCCTTCGGGCAATAGGTCTACCGCATCCTTATCAATCCATATAGCGATGTGCCTATTGGTTTGAGAAGCCAGGGACGCAAAATCAGTTACTGGTAAAATCTCCGGGTGGGCATTTAAGTCCTCCCTGGTAATCTGTCCGGAGGTTACAGGCATTAAATAAACGGCTTCACTGTATCCTGTTGGCTCATTTGATATTGTGTCCTGGTTTGTAACACCATTGTTAGCAGATTTATTTTTCATTAACATAGTGGGAATGCCATAAATGACTATACCAAGCCCTGCAACAATAAGTATCAGCAAAAGAACTCTAAGTTTTTTGCTTTTGATTAATTTATTCATACTCTATCATCTCCTTTCCGAGAAATTTTTATTCTCTATATATAAGACTCAAGTTTTTCAAAAAATGTTACACTTTTTTGAAAGAATTTTTAAATTTTTTTTCTCTTCATATATTAGACACCTAACTCGCAAAAAAGTTTCATATTTTTCAAAGAATTTTTAAAATTTTACCTCTCTCGTATATTTAGATCCATAAGTCGGAAAATTTTCTACCATTTTTATAGAAAAGAATGTTTGTTAAGGATTGTAAAAAATGTCTCCCTTACTTAAAGTGAGGGAGACAAATCACCTCTGAGATTCCTAATATCTATTGACTTCCAAAATGTTGAACAAATTTGATAAATCTGTATTGATATGTGGTTGTTGAGAGTTCTGGCTCAAATCTTGAGAAGAGAAGTCCATCTTTCATATAGAGTATCCTGTAGCAATATTCGTCTTCTCCAAGAACAAAGTCTTCTTTATAATAAAAAGGCGGAGGAAGTATGTTCTCTCTATCTTCTTTTCCTATAACCATAGTATAATTTTCTTCGGTTTTTGGGTGTAAGTTAAAGATAGCAAAGTGGGTTGTAACAGTTTTTGTTTCTTCGTTCCACGAGTCTGGGGGAGTGAAAATAAACATAAGGAGTGCCTCCAAACTCTTTGACTCTAAGCGAGGAATCTATTTATAGTGAGAATTCTGTAGAAAAACTGAAAAAAATATTATCGCAAAAGGCAGAAATAAAAACTGTAGATTATAAATTAACTTTTAATTGGAATTAAGCTTTGAAAGGTCTGCCCTTATCAATTCGACATCATATGTTTCTTGTTTATCAGGACGTCTAACCTCTAACAAAACCTTACTATCGACAGGGCCTCTGATTCTTATGAGCTGCTCTCCCTGCTTCATATCAGAGCACTTAATGCCATCTATTGCCATAATTTCATACCCCTGCTTCAAACCCGCTTTTTCAGCTGGAGAATTGGCAGCGACACTTGTTATTATTACTCTGTCTGGTTTTATATCAGTACCAACACCGATACCTCCAGCAGTATTTTTTGCTATTTGTTCTAATGTCTTTTTATCTATTACCGTAATTACTTTCGCGATTTTTCCGTTCTTTACCTCAAATGTAATTTCAGAACCTATAGAGTCAACACCTGCAAGTTTTATATCCTCTCCAGTTTCTTCAATACGAATAGTTATACTGTTTTCAGTATTGTTAAGATACGCCATGATTTTCAAATTATGTTTCAATCCAATACTACTTTTGATTGACTCATGAATGGATCTCTCATCTTGGCTTTCAACGTTTTGCACGCCCGTTGATTCTATAACGATATCTCTACTTAAAAGGCCTATACATGCATCTGCATTCCCCTCATTGAAGGATTGTATATAGGATTCAGCAATTTTCTTTGTTTCTAATGCCTGTAAAGAATCATTCTGTTTAATACTGCATCCAGCAAAAATAAAACATAATGCTGATAATGTTATAAAAAGTAACGCTGCTCTTGTATATTTATTCATATTCATATAATAAAACCTCCTTTTGCTCCTTGCTTTAATTATATAAAATCGAAGTTCAGTGTCAAGAACTATTTACTACTCATTCAAAACTCTAAAAAATTCTTGCAGTATTATTCAGTATTATTAGAGGTATCGAAGAGACAAAATGTTAGAGAGGCAAAAAAGTTCCATATTTTTTGAGAATTTGCCAAGGATTTCTTTCTTATGTTTACCAGTTAAAATATATTTATCCCTCAAAGAAGTATATTACATCTGCATTGGCTCCTGTTCCAGATGTCCGTTCTCAATCCAGAAGATCCTGTCGCAGATATGCTCAAGCTCTTTCTCGTTAGGGCTTGTTAAGATAATTGTTGTGCCATTGCTATTCAAGTCTTTAATGAGGTTATGGATGCTTGCTATTCCTTGACGATCTAAGTTACTCGTCGGTTCGTCAAGAAGCAATAACTCAGGATGTTCCATCAGTGCCTGTGCGAGGCCTAACCTTTGAATCATTCCTGTTGAGTATGCCCTGACAGGCCGTTTGTCATTAGGGTCCAGCCCCACCAATTTAATCACTTCTCGAATTTCCTCTTTTCCGATTTCGTTTCTGATTGAGGCAAGGAGTTCAAGGTTTCTCATCCCGCTGAGGTAAGTGAGAAACCCTGGCTTTTCAATTAAAACACCTGTTTTATCCGGAAACTCGACATCCTTTCCAACTTCTTTTCCAAAAACAGAAACGCTGCCTTTTGTAGTGTAGATGAGGCCGCAGATTGCTCTGAGCAGCATACTCTTTCCCGAACCGTTAGGACCTGTGAGCCCATATATTTTTGAGTAAGGAACCTGAAAGGAAATGTCATCTAAAATGGTGCGTCTGCGAATTACTTTTGTAACGTTTTTTAAAAACACTACAGGTTTTTCATTTGTTTCATTTTTTTCTTTCATTGTTTATGCCTCCTTATGAATTTCTGAAATTTTTTTAAATATATCCATCCTGCGGATATAGACGGAACTCACCGCTAAAATTATTAAAACAATTACTGCATTGTAAATAAGTGAAAAACTTAAAGAAAAACTATAAACACTTGAGTCAAAGAATGTATGCCTGATAAGCATTGATTGAGAGCCAGGCAACCACCGAACGATGTATGAGTGCCCGATGCCAAAAAGCCACGAGAGGATCATAACAGCACTCACAAGAATTAAAGCAGTAAATGAATTCCTCCATATTACTGAGAATGCCATTTGAATGAATGATAATGCAAATAGTGTGCTGAGATATAACAGAAACACCCATTTTATTAAAATCACCACAGTAATGCCTTCTGGAATGTACTGCAGCGTACCGGAAAGCAAAAATGGGCTTATCTGATTTGATAAAGGCAAGAAGAACGAACTGACTACTAAAATGATTACAATACTTATCACCACATAGATAATTGAGAGTATAAAAAGCGTGACGGTTTTTCCAAGCCACCACTTCCTTCGTGAGCCAATGAGAGGGATAACAGAAACTCCCCTTTGTGATAGTTCTTCCTCTGCAATGTTTCCGAACAGGTAGAAGAAGATGAGATAAGGCAAAAACCAAAAAACAAAATTAAACAGAGAATCACTGGAAAGAGGCGGGCCTGCAAATGAAACGAGAAGGGCATCCCATACATTCTTTGAATAGGATGAGGGGAAAGTTGCAATACCGTATACACTAAACAATCCAATTAAGGAAAAGATGACAACCGTTAAAATTAAATCTTTCATACGTAAGGTTGTTTTAAAATTTATGCGAATTACTCTTGAAAATGGCACTTTTCCCATAGCTTCACCTCAGAAAGCCTTTTTCAATATAAAATCTTTTCTCGTGCATATTCTGAATGCCAGCACCATAAAAAATATGATCCATATTGCCCAGTAAACAATTGAGAGAGAATAAGGAGGGTCAAGAGAACCTTTTGCACCAAAGCTGTGAAAGTCAAGGAGAATGTGGTTAGAGATAAAGAGATTTACAAAACGGTAGGGAACGTTGCCCTTAAAGGCAAAGTATCCACCAAGGTTAATAAACACTCCGAACAAAAATCCCAGAGATGCGCTGTTAAAGAATAGAGATGCAGTTATAGTTGCAAGCCCTACACCGAACCATCCCAGTATCAAAAGCACAATAAGCTTGATAAATGCAGAAGTTACAGAGAGGGTTGCCGGTATCTGAGGGTTCAAATAACTGTAACGGGAGTAGTTCAGAGCCATTTCACTCCACGCATTGTTTAAGGGAAGTGCAAAGGAAGTTGTAACAAAAATGATAATAAGGAGTATTATAAGGTAAAGAATCACGGATACCGTTAGAATTAAAATTTTATTCCATAGCCATTTGTTGCGGGAGTTGAGACGAAGAAGAACAAATTTATCAAAGTCTATAGCAACTGGAATGTCGCTTATGAAAAGGAGAAGAACGGGAGTTAAAACTAAAAATAACATACTGCCACTTGCCAGGGTGCTAAATACAGCATCCCATACATTTGCTGATATTTTCTGATTAATAGTAAACGTCAGAACTCTATCACCTATAAGGTACGTAAAGAACAAAACTATTAGAAATAGAGATATCAGCATCCATCTTTTATAAAAGATAAATCTTTGAAACTCAAAGCTGAATATATGCAGGGTATCTTTAAGTTTTTTATTCATAAACCCTTTTCTTCTTTGCAAACTTAAATATGCATATTGCACTTATCAGGAAAATAGCTCCTAATTCTCCAAATACAGTTAGCCATGATGTTGTCTTATAGGAAAATGGCATCAAAGTCATTACAGTGCTCCACTCTGCTTTACCTAATATATTCATTGCAAAGGAACCAATCTGATACAGAATAAATGGAGTTGCAAGTGCAACATATCTATTATGGAGAAATAAGGATAAAGCCAATCCTAATGAAGCATATACAGCCCCAAAGATAAAGGATAAGCCAATGAGGAAAGATACATATAAGTCAGGTTTCACGCGATAGAAATTACCCATAGGCCCCGGAAGAGCTGCATATGGAATACGTCCACCTACCCATGCCTCACCGGGCGTAGGCACAGGTCCAAAGCCCCGTAGATAAAAAATGTTTATAACCCCATACATAATAAGAAGTGGAATGGACAGACTTATTCCACCTGCAAGAAGGTTTGCAAAAAATTTAGAAGTGATGTACTTTCGGAAAGAAGTTCTTGAGAGGATAAATGAGATATACCCGGAAGAGCGGTCTGTGATAAGAGAATCTCCAAACGGAAGCACTGCGATTAGAGGCGCAAGAGCAGGAAGCACCCAATAGTATGCTCCGTAAATAAAAGCATCAAAAGCGTTATTGACAAAAGGGTATTCTGCAGGATTGCTAAAAGGAGATACCGGTGGCCCATATTCTAGCAAACCAACTATGGCAGCCGCAAAGGTAATTGCAATCGCTAACAAAAACGACCAGCTAAAAAATGCTCTACGAAATTCCTCTTTTAACATTTTATTTATCTCCTAATTTTTATTTAGTGGCGAGGATCTCTTGCCATCATTTTCCAATATCCTCTTTTATCCTATAAATCGCTCCTCTTGTTCCTAAATAAACAATATGAGAATAAGGATCAATTGTTATAGAATAAATAGGATTCTCTGTATCGCTTAGCTTTACTTCTTTCCACATTTCTCCGCAATCGATAGATTTGAACAAGCCTTTATCTGTACCTGCATAGACTATGTTCGTATTGTTAGGATCTACAGTTAATGCATAAACAAAATCGTACAGCCCTACATTTTTCCAGTGCAGCCCTCCATCTGTTGATTTGAAAATGCCTGTTTCTTTGTGTGGACTCCCTGACTCTCCAGTAGTGATTGATGTACCCACAAGAATTGTGTTTTCATCCTTCGGGCTTACTGCAAGCGCAGTAACAAGATGACGATTCAAGCCCTCGTCAATTTCCTTCCAGCTTTTTCCATTATCGGAAGACCTCAAAAGCAGATGACCGTTATCCCCCACACATGCGTAGATTGTATTATCCTTCCCTGTCCCGAGAAAAATTTTGTACTGTGCAACATTATCCAGCCCGATGTTTGTAAAGTGTATTCCATTATCCTCTGACATAAAAAGCCCTCTACTGGTAAGAAGATATACTGCTCCTGTTTTCTGCGAGACCTTTATATCACGTATCTCGACATATTCCAAACCCTTTAATTCTATTTTGCTCCAGCTTTTTCCGGAGTCCGTTGATCTGAATAGCTCTTTTCTCGTGGTAACAAAAACCGTATCCGGATTTATAGGGTTTGTTGTTACTACTAAACCATTTCTTAATCTCCTGAAGCTTTTCCCATAATTTGAAGATTTCACAACCGCATTATTTACGCCATAAAAATAACCGCAACTTGCGTAGACGATATTACGCTTCTCCGGATTGAATGATATGCTCAAAACAGGCCGTAAATCTATGCAAATAGATGTTTTCCCTTCTTTTTCTGTATTAGTATCCTGCGTCGGGAAGGCATTTTTCAAAGAAAAAATCACACAAATTATGGCAACTAAAGCGATTAAAGTATATGCTATTTTCTGTCGATTAGACATTTTATTCTCCTCTTCTTAAATTAATATTTCACATAGGGTTCAGATTATTTATAGCAAGCACTTTACCAAAACCTTTTCTTAGATTGATCATTTTAGTCTATTGCCTCCCTAAATTTTATCTCTATGGACTATAACAAAATGTGATATAAAGAACAGGCCAACAAGTGCTATAATGCCAAATATTGTTGGTAGCAGGGGTATGTGGTGTAAGTTGTAATAATTTGAATTCAGAAACAGGACATTAAAACCAAATTTTCTCAGAGTAGAATTTATGGGAAGTTTTATTAATCCTGTAGCAAACTTTCCATTTGCACCGGGAGTACCGAAAGCATATGCCCAGAGGATAGCCCACACGACATATACAATAATTGCAATTGATGCTTTGAGGAACGAACTGTGTTTTCTAAGCAAGATCCCTCCAAGCAACGCAAAGGCGAATATAATTGAAAAACCCAAAATATATGGAACAGATGCATATAAAAGCGCAGAGAGAGAAACAGGAAATGCTTTTATGTTGCCTTTTATGAACGCTATTGCGCTGGCAGGGTCTATTTTAGATGTTCCGATAATTGACACTACACGTTTTGAGATAAATGTTTTCACTATACATCTCATTCCTGCAGGATACAAAAGCACAGGAGTTAATACCATCAAGGAGATTGCAATGATACCGGCTGTAAACTTAGAAGCAAGAATCTTTGCATTATTTACAGGCCTTGTAAGCAGATATTCAAATGTATTATTTTTTTCTTCGTAAGAGATTACAGAAACACCAAGAGCAATAGCAATAATTAAAACGATAGGGAAGCTATTGATAAAAACCGAGCTAAAAAAAGTTTTTGAAAAGTATATCATTAACTCGGATGATTTTTCAATTTGAGAAAGCTGGCTGAGAGTTAGATTTGGATTCTTTGCAATAGTGTCTGTAACACAACCCATAATAGTCTTTGCTCTAAGTAAAGCTGTTACAAAAGAATACAAAACTGTGATAATAGTTCCTGTTATTATCATCCATTTATGCTCTCTAATTTCCTTTTTAATTAGTGCTTTCATCTTTCCCTCCTACTATTTCTTTGAATATGTCGTTTAAGTTCATATCGTATGTATCCATTGACAAAGGATTTAATTTGTTTAGCTGTTCCAACACATTTTTGGGATTACGTTTTGCAATGATCAAAAATCCGTTTCCATCTTCTTCCACCCTCTTTATTCCTTCTATTCGTTCAATATCTTTTTTGTTTATTGCATCTTTGAATACAACGGCAATTCTTTTGTAATTCTCTTTTAAGTTATCCAATTCTCCTTCAAGCAGTATTTTTCCTTTATGAATAATGACGATTCTATCTGCAATCTTCTCTAAATCTTCCAATATGTGGGAAGAATAAAATATTGTTGTTCCATTCTTACCGCATTGCTCACTGAGAATTTTAAGGAAATTGTTCCGTGCAATAGGGTCCATTCCCGAAACTGGCTCGTCTAAAATGAGGATTTCAGGATTTGTAGAAACTGCGATGATAAAACTCAAAGCTTGTTTTAGACCCTTTGAAAGAAACTTTATTTTTTTGTTCAAATCCAATTCAAAAATTTCTGCATACTCTTTTGCCCTGTTGTAATCTATTTTTCCAAAAAACTTTCCGTTAAATTTTATCATTTCTTTGCAGCTAAAATATGGATAAAGAGAAAACGTTTCAGGCATATAGCCTATTCCTTCACGCAGAAGCGCATAACCTTCCCTTACCTCTTTTCCTTTTACTTTTACACTCCCCTCATAATTCATTAATCCCATTACGGTGCGTATAGTTGTTGTTTTTCCCGCACCGTTTCTCCCTACAAATCCCGTAATGGAACCTTGAGGAACAGAAAAAGAAACTTCTTTAAGTGCCGGGAACACACCGAAATTCTTTTTTACTTCTCTTAGCTCAATTATGCTGTTTTCCATTTTTTATTTCCTCCTCCACAATTTTTATAATTTCTTCCTTGGTTAGTCCTACAGACTTTGCCTTTTCAACAAAAAATTTTGCAAGCTTTTTCAATTCATTCTTCTTTACAGAACTATTCTTTACAAATGTCCCTATACCTCTGCGCATTTCCAACACGTTTTCATTTATCAGTCTTTGGTATGCTTTTGCAACTGTATTAGGATTTGCGGGAATTTGCGCTGCGAGTTCTCTTACACTGGGAAGTTTATCTCCCCTTTTTAATAAACCTGTCGCAATGGAATACTTCAGTGCATCCGCAATCTGCAAATAGATTGGAATGCCAGAGTTTGCATTTATAAAAACCTTAATCTTCTTTTTTTCATCCAATTTTCTCTCTCCTCCTACTGTATCAGTGTACTAATATTATAATACACTTAAAAGAAAAGTCAATTCCCTGAATTTGTAACCATTGTTATACTCATTTGTCTTTTTAGCCATTGGTACATTGCCCTCATATTGCACTACTTCCTTAAAATAACAATATTAATTGCTATATCGTTAAATATTAGCTCTCATATTCTCTTAAAAAAATTCTTCTCTCATATATATAGACTCACAAACTTGAAAAAAGTTCCATCATTTTCAAAGAATTTTTACGTAAAATAACGGATCATTTCATATATATCTTCGATAAGGCAATTTACTGTAACATTTTTGCCGATTTTACGCCTATAATATAGAGATGGATGAAAATAAACTGATAGAAGAAGCATTAAATAATAGAGAAGCAGCAGAGGAACTTATACGCCTTCATTATAAAGAGGTGTACAGATATATTTACAAAAGGACTTTCAGCAAGGATATCACGGAGGATCTTACCCAGGAAGTATTTCTATACGCATTGAAGCATCTTGCCTCATTTAAAAGAAAATCCCTTTTTATTGTATGGATTTTAAGAATTGCTACGAGTTTTATAGCAGACTACTATAGGAAGGAAAATAAATATTCGGAGCTGACGGAAGAAATGGAACAATCATTATCCAGCTTACTAACTGACGACCCAACAGGGGAGCCCAATGCATACAGCATTATTTATAAGCATCTTGAGTGTCTTCCTATCTCTTACCAAACGATTATCACTTTAAAGTTCTTTGAGAATAGGAAAACAAAGGAAATATGTGAAATTATGCATAAATCACCTGTGGGAGTAAGGGTTACTCAGTATAGAGCGCTGAATGCCTTAAAAAAAGAACTGGAAAGTGATGTAACAGATCTGAACATTTTACGCCTATATTGTGGAGAGGTAAAAGAGTGGCCAGCTTTTACCCGCCAAAATAACGAAGAGGAGGAATCGGAATGAAGAAAGAAGAATTATTAAAACAACTTAAAAGCGTCAAAACTCCGGAGCCTGACGAAGAAACGGTTCTCCAGTCTGAAGAAGAACTAATTAAAAAAGTGAGAAGTTCCTTCCCCCAAATTGTTCAAGAAAGGAGAGTGATATGCATGAAGAATTACAGAAGAAAGGTTGTGTTTGCAACGGTTGCTGTAGTAGTTGCTGCAGTTATTTTATCAGCAGTGATTGTGCCTACAATAAAAGTTGCAAATGCAAAGCAGGTTGCACAGAATGTTATAGAGGATACCTTACATTTAAAAGTGGATGGTAAAGATATCACAGTTGAAGGTGACGTAGCAACAACTATAATAAATGGTCTGAAAATTAATGTAGATACTTCGAAAGCCATTATTTTAGATGTTATAAAATCTAAACCAGTTTCTCTTACAGAGGAAGAAAAGAACAAGGCAGTTGAAATCTTCAGAAACTCACCTAACGTTAAAGATTTAGAAAAGAATGGTTATATTGACCCTTCAAATGTGGAGATTTTGGAAATTAAAGGGTTGGCGTTTCCTAACGACGACGGAAAGTTTGCATGGATAAAAGTTAAATCTAATAAAGCAGACCCCATGGTGTCTTCTCCAAACGGCTATGCAATAGGAACTACTGTGGATTTACAGAAAGGGGAAGTGTTGATGTCGAATATGGGACCCAGTGATTCAGTGGTGGCACCAGGGATAGAAGATTATATTCCAGAGGCGCCAGCTCCGTAAATACTTGTTTTTCAGGTTTATTTATTTAAAAGGCAGGACAGTGCTCCTGCCTTTTAAAATATTATTGTCCTCTTCCAAAATTGTTTATACATCTCTTAAACGAAATCATTTATAAAAATTTTTGACAAAGCAAACCAGATAAATAAGTTTCGAAACATACGAGGCTCTAACTCTTAACCACTAAGGGGTGGGTTCACTCGGTACTACTTTCTGAAGGCAAAAGAAAAGACAAATACAAAAACAAGATTGCTTCATCCTGATTTGCAGGGTTCGCAATGACCAAAAAACTCCATTTGCAACAACTATCCTTTATCATTTTAATCGCCTCTCCTTTCCAAAATTTTCCCTACGTATATAAGACTTCGGATTTTAAAAAAACTTTTTTCTCTTATAGAATCCGCTGACGAGGAGCGCGGATTACAGAAGA
>CAZLBY010000003.1:0-146575 GCA_964558085.1 uncultured Caldisericales bacterium | reverse complement strand
TAGCTCAATTGGCAGAGCGGGTGGCTGTTAACCACTAGGTTGTAGGTTCAAGTCCTACACAGGGAGCCAACTAAATAGCTGTTTCAAACTCTTTCAGGGTGTCCTCCCGACTCACCCGTGCAAAAGAAAAGATAAAAAATTTAATGAATCTGAATTTGACTTTTTGCTTTCTCTTTGTTACTATTGCTTATACAATATTAAACTGTGGTAATAAACTTTAGCAGCCAAAAAAAGGATTGAAATTAACATTACTTTCTAATAGGAGGATAAAATGATAGGAAAATTACCAAAAGAAATTCTCAATGCATTATTAGAGACTCTGCCAATTGAATTTTCAGTAATAGATAAATCTGATAATGTTTTAGCATGGAACAAGCACGAAACAAGAATTTTTAAACGGCCTGCAAGAATAGTAGGGAAAAATGTAAGAAATTGTCATTCAAAAAAAAGTTTGGATAAGCTGGAAACAATTTTACGTGAGATGAAAGAAGGAAAAAGAGAGAAAGTAAGATTTTGGAGTGACTTACCAATTGGTAAAAACAATGAAAAGAATAAAGTATTAACTGAATATTATGCATTAAGAGACACAGCTGGCAACTATTTAGGATGTTTAGAAGCAAGTCAAAACATATCAGAAATACAAAAATTACTTTAATCATGGCTCCTGTAATCATGTTATTATTGATTTGAGCACCCCCTGGATGGATAATCAAGCTATTCATGACAGAGTCTTCAAAGAAAAAGCCAGAATAGACGGAACAATTGACAGACAGACTGGCGAATTGATTTGTGATTATAATGTTATGTGGTTCCCATTTGGAAGATGGGTTGTAAGTTGTGAAAGAGGTTATTTTGTTATATTTTAGGGTAAAATACTATAAGTTCGGCAGCGGAGCTCTATTTTTATACAATCAAATCATATATCTTTCACAAAAATAATTTCTAACGGCTCTTCATCCAACAATAGTGAACCTGCATCCCTGTATCCAAGCTTTCTATAAAAATGCTGTGCTTGCTCATTTGGTCTTCTAATTTCAGCAACATTTCGCAATACTTAATTTAATTTTACCTTCTTTTCCTTTATTTGTACAGCAATATATAAAATTGTCCACAAAATTATAAATAATGAAATAATCATAAAACTGGTAAAATAACTTATATATGTAAGTAAAATTCCGATAATTATCGGGCCGAAAGCCTGCCCTGTATCTGCAATAGTTCCAAATACACCAAGACTTGCGCCGAGTCGTTTATCTGATGCTACTTCTGCTACATAAGCAACGGTGGAAGTAGTTACAATTGCTTCTGCCGCGCCAAAAAATATCGCTACTGCTATCAACGCATAAAAATTAGAAGTTAATGTAAACCCTACAAATGAAACGGCACAAAGAAACATACCCAGTGAAATAAGTTTCCATCGTTCCATTCTGTCTGAAAGATAACCCATAACAGGTTTTAACACCACAGAAGTACCCGTTATAACGGACCACAAAATTCCAGCGTAAAGCACAGAAAGATGGTATTCTTTTACTACTAATATTGGCAAAAATGCCATTGCCGCGCCCATTGTCATATTCTGAAATGATTCCATCGATGAAGTCATTAATATTTTCAAATTCTTGGCCGTTTCTTTTAGCCCGTCAAAGACCTTCCCAAAAGAATCTCTTATCCTTCGATGCCCGGTAGATGGCTCTATTTTAGGAAGTAAAAATAAAGCTATTACTAATGCAATCAATCCTAAAACTCCGCAAAATAAATAAGCATAGCGAAAATGGCCGAGATTGTATTCCTGTCCTTTAGACAGAGAATATAATAACCAACCGCCAATCAAGCCTCCCAGCGCGTTAGTCCCAATTTTTATCACAGAAAAAAGTGATAGGTACTTTCCTTTTTCTTTACCGGCAATATTGGCAACAACTGCATTTGCCACAGGTCCGTATATTGAGGTAGCCATCCCGTGAATGGCCCTTACAATAATAAGCGTCCAGGCCACGGTTACGAAGACATAACTAAAGGGCATAACGGCAAAAAGGAACGCACCAAAAAGAAGCATTCTTTTTCTCCCAATGTAATCAGATAAGGCACCTGAAGGAGCTTTTAAGAAAATACCTGTTACAGTAGATGCCCCAACTATTATACCTATTAATGCCGGGGAAGCTCCCAGGAACAAGGCAAAAAGCGGTAATAATGGTGTTCTTGCAATGTTATAACTCAATCGTGCAGAAAAATCTACTAATGAAATATTAACAAACGAGCGCCACTTGCTCATAATTACTTTGCTTCACTCTCCAACTGTTTTTTGAAATAAGCATATAATGCATCATAAAGATAAAATTCTTTTTCAAGAGTTTCGTAATCATCCTTGCATATCAACCTATAACCCCTGCCAAAAATATCAAGTGCAACAGCAAGAGGCGAACTTACTACATCCGAATCTGCTTCACTTACAATTGACTGAACTTTTTTTAATGCAGGATCCTGAATGTCATACTTTTCCATAAAAGCATCGAACGAGCATTTATCACCGTGGTGCCCAAGCTCTACTCCTTTCATATCAAATGGAGTTCCTTCCTTTATCGTTGATGGATCCGTATCCCTCACAACAAAAATAAACTCCGCATCAGGATCAATAAACCTTCTGATAAGCCATGGACATGCAACCCTATCCACATGAACTCTTTCTCTTGTTACCCACTTCATAAAACACCCCCTTCTTTTCTTTTGCATTCTATCGCCTTTACCAATATTTCCAAATTTGTTCTGGAAGTTTTCGGATAATTTTTTTGAGATTGTTGAGCGCTAAAAAAAGGGCAGGTTGTTTCCCTACCCTTTAAAAATTTATTTCTTTTATCTATTTACCCGCCGGATATAATTGTTATTGTCCTTATATCATTGCTCCAGCTGATGATGTTGAAAATAATTTTCTTCTCCTTTTGGTAAAATATTTCCAAACTTACTTTGGGAGGTTTGTGATAACTTTTTAAGGTTGACAAGCGCCTTGCAAAGAATTTTTGCTCCCATCAAAAACTGTACCCTTAATTACAGGATTATATGTTTGGGAGATCACAAAAAATAAAGTACTAACAGAGCAATAATTACAATAATTATAATTATTTTCTTCATTTAGTTATCCATTTAATCTTATTTTATGAGAAAACTACTTCTATACATCACCAGGTTCTCCTTCAGGGAGAACCATCTCTATACCGCAAAGTGTAACCCATCTCCCTTTTTTATATTATATCCTTATTCTAAAATTATGGTAGTCTTTATTTGACTCAGGCAACCCAAATGATAAACGATAGGTATACCATTCAGTTATTATTGTTTTGAGCTGTGCAGGACACTTGCTTGCATTTGCATTAACAATCTGATTTAATTTCTGTATTCTTTCTTCAAGAGTTTTAGTCAAATAATAATTTCACTATTGCATATAGTTCACCCTGCTTTCATCTCTCCTCTAAAAAGTAGAGGGTTCTTGCAGGGAGATCCCCAGGTGTATTAAAAGAGCCTTTTCCACTTCTCTTAATTTTATATTTTCAAGGTGTCCAAGATATTTGATAAGCCTTCCCTTGTCTATAGTCCTGATCTGGTTGCATTTAATCTTAGAATCTTTTGGAAGTGCTCCATCTCCTTTGCTAAGAAGAACTTCAAAAGGATATAACTTTACTGTTTTAGAAGTAATTAGAAGAACTGTAACTGTATCGGCATGCTCATTGTTTGCATTGTTTGATAGAATTAACGCTGGTCTACTTTTGTCTATTTCTGAACCTATTACCGGCTCTAATGAAACAAGGTAAATTTCGCCTTTTTTTGGAAAGCTCATCTACCCCATCCTTCAAGCGTTGCCTTTTCCCATTCCTTGTTCACTGCTCTGTCTTCCTCTTTCGTTGCTTTGTATCCTTCTACCAGGAGTTTACCTAACTTTTCCTTTTCCATTCTTCTTAATCTTTCTTCTACTGCCTCAGCAATAAACCTACTCTTATTAGGAATCTTATCCATTTTTTTTGCTACACTCTCAGGTATTGTTATATTAAGTCTTCTTAACATACATATCACCTCCTGTATTAATTATACAGATAATTATATGTATGTCAAATCCTTGTAGTCAACAGTGAAACGTGGCTTATGAACTTGCTTCAAATAGACAACTTAAGGCTGGAATGTTATCGTTATTGTCCTTGTATCATTGTCCCAGCCGACGATATTCTCCTTGTTTTATGCCTTCCAGGCCTCTGAAAAGAGGCAAGAACGCCTGATAAACGCTGTATTTGTGGCATATCAACGGAGACTCCCCTAGAAGCCCCTACATCGAACGATTTTAAAAAAGGGTATATTTATGTTTTTAATCACTGTCTTAGCTCATGAGACGCATGAAAACGCTATTAAATAATCCTGTGTTTAACAGCGTTTCTGGGGGTGCCACGAAGGAATGCGGTTTTCTTGAGGTACCCTCAAGAGTGGGGTAATCAAGAAACCCTTTATTTAATTCAAAGCCATTTCTGAATTACTCACGCGGAGAAAGGTAATTTGAGAAAAGTGCCAAAGAATGGCTTAAGTTCGTAAAAACATAGTGTTTATCAGTGTTTTTTCAAATTGAGGGAACACATTTCCCTCAAGACTCCTATTAAAAGATAAAAAGAGTGTAGGAAAAAAGACAAAAAACAAAACAGAGATTACTGAAAAAATTGCAATGATGTTCTCTCTATCACTGCGCTCTTTTCCTTGGTATGCATTACGCCAAGTCGTAGCGCGGCGGTCCCAGCGTTAAGAATGGAAATTGCTGCCTTACTCGTGTTGCCGTAACGGTGAACCGTTTCCTGAAATAAATTCAGGGCAAGCTTTTGACATCGGGGAAGATTATCCATACATCAACGAGATAAAGACGCTCAAGCAACTCGACATAATTAAAGACGACTACGGAAACCTGAGGTCAAAAGAATACATAACGAGGGAAAAGGCGATGCTGATTGCTTTCAGAGTTTTGAAGTTGCTGCAAAATTAAGCTAATTCATCCATATCTTTACCCAGGATCTCCTGTGCTTAAGCGGCGTAAGAGAGCTTTTTGCTTGAGAAAAAACTTATGTGAAATTGAATCGTTGTCTCGTCAAAAATCTTAATAAAATTTTCTTTTAACACCTTAGCATTAATAAGTAAATATCTTTAGAATTGCTTTAAGCCTGCTTGATCTATGATTTCTTAATCGATTTGGAAAAATTTATTGTTCTGTTTATAATTATTTCTATAAAGTAAAAAAGTCAATAAAATTTATTAAAGGAGGGAAAAATGAAGAGGTGGATTAAAATACTTCTTTCAATTGTTGTAATAATCGTTATCCTTGCAAGCATATTTATTTTCTTTCTTTATTATGGCAAAAGCGAAACATTAAATTTGACCATCAATGCGGTAGATTTGTCAAAGGTTACAGATGGATCATACAAAGGTTCATATAGTAAAGGAAGATTCAGTTATAAGGTTGAAGTTACAGTTAAGGATAACAGGATTGAGAGTGTAAATATTTTAAGCGAACCTTCTGTTTTTTCTGCTCAAGAGTTGGATAATACTATAATTAGCCGTGTTTTGCAACAGCAATCCTTAAAAGTGGATGCTGTTACCGGAGCAACAGCTTCAAGTAAGGCTCTTTTAAAAGCTATTGAAAATGCATTGAATAAATAGTTCTCTAAAAAGGAGGGAAAAATGCAAAAGAAAATATTAATAGCGTATGCTACAAAAACGGGTTCAACGCAGGAAGTTGCTGAGAAAGTCGCAGCAACGCTGCACGAAAGTGGGCTTGAAGTAGAAATTCAGCCCATTCGGAATGTGCGGACACTCGAAGGGTATGGAGCGGTCGTACTGGGAGCGCCGCTCTACATGTTTCACTGGCACAAAGATGCGCTTAATTTCCTTACCCGCTTCAGAAAGGTCTTTGAAGGAGGGCTCCCAATTGCTATTTTTGCAGGCGGTCCCATAGGAAAAGGCGACGAGAAGGAGTGGCAGGAAGTTAGAAATCAGATTGACAAAGAGCTTGGTAGGTTTCCCTGGCTGAAACCTGTTGACGTAGAAATAGTTGGCGGCAAGTTTGACCCTTCTAAACTGAGCTTTCCTATGAACCTTCTACCGGCAATGAAACAAGCACCTGGGACTGACTTTAGAGACTGGAATGCAATACGTGCTTGGGCAAGCAACCTGGCTGCAAAGTTTAAGCCTATCTTGTCACAATAAGGAAGAGCAGAAATGAAAAATGCGACACGAATATTAGTCTCAACACTGGGCGCCCTTATGGGGCTGGGTGGCATCGAACATGGTATCGGTGAAATACTTCAAGGCAACATAGCTCCCAGTGGAATAATGTTCCCGTCCTGGCCTGGATCGGCATTTTTTCGCAACGTGGGAGGGGAGCCGGCGATGACCATCATTCCCAACCTCCTAGTAACCGGAATCCTTGCCACCCTCTTTTCCCTGATCTTCCTCGTGTGGGCGACCATGTTTGTTCAGAGGAAGAACGGTGGCCTGGTCCTGATTCTACTGTCAATCGTCATGCTCCTGGTAGGTGGAGGCATCTTCCCCCCAGTAATTGGAATCATAATCGGTGCCCTCGGAACCAGGATCAATGCGCCGTTAACCTGGTGGCGCGCACATCTCTCTGTTGGTCTACGGCATTTCCTTGGAAAGGTGTGGCCGTGGTCTTTCGTTACCTGCTTAACCGCCTGGTTGTTACTGTTTCCTGGTTTGTCCATCCTCGGGTACTTCTTTAGTGTGAATAACCCCAACCTTACTGTAATTCTTATTTTCTTCGCTCTCGGATCTCTTCTGTTGACTATCTTTTCTGGATTTGCCTATGATATCCAGAGGCAGACCGATTCGCATCAGGCACAAAATGGAAAGTAGGAAGGAAAATGATGGATCAAGTTACTGATGCCGGAACTGCAGATTCCGCCTACAAGAGCCTCTACAAAGTCGGAGGCGTAGCCGCCTTGATTGCAGGCGTGATCTTCAGAAGAAACCTCGGACCAGAAATTTCAGAAAAAATTACCAGAAGCGAAAGAATTACAACTGATTAAAAATAAATATTTTTTTTATTTCTTTGTATAACTTGTATTTAAAAGATGTTCTTGCACTCTCAATAACCTCCCAAAAAGTATACAAAAAACCTTTTTTCTCCCCCCCTTGCATAATTATATATGTAGGCGGAGGTTAACGTAGTAATCCGACAGTCCTTCCCTGCAAAATAAACTATGGAGGTGTTTAATGATTATGATTAAGGAGAGCAGCGTCGTGTCTTTTGGTTTTTGTTCGAAATGTTTATTACAAATGGGGGAGGTGAGGAATTGTCCTTGCCTCTTATTTAAATTTAATTACTTAGGAGAAAATGATGATTAACTTCACCCCGGTTAAAAACGACACTCTCACCGAAATATTTGGAAGGGGCAGACTCACCTGCACGGAGATGAGGATTGCCGCTTACGTAATGAGAAACTCTCGCGGGTATTCTTTTAACGGCATAAGGCAGAAATGGACAAAAGAAATGTCAGTACCAGACATAGCAAAAGTAAACAAAATGGACAGGACAGTCTGCTCGAGGGCAATAAATAAAATGATCAAGGAAAAAAAGCTGTTAAAAAGAGGGGACAAGTTTCAGTTCAACGAATATTTCAATAGTTGGGTGGTGCAAAAAAATACAGATGTTGCAAAAAGCCACACTGTTGCAAATTGTCACAAAACTGTTGCAAAAAGTCACACAATTGTTGCAAATTGCAACAACCAACCTCAAACGAACACAGATGAAAACAAAACGGACTCAAACCCTAAAGAAACTTTAAAAGAAACTTTAAAAGAAACTTTAAAAGAAAAGAATATAAATATACTCTCTGGCAACAGGAAAGATATTCAGAACAAAACTATAAACAACAAAATCATAAAAGCCAATTCTTCATTAAAAGAAAAAATGGCAAAAGAAGAAGTAAAGCGGTGCATAGACCTTGTGCTCTGGTTTGCAAATGAAATCCTGCACATAAAAGTGCCTGATAAAATATGGATTTCAAGAGAGATGAGGAACGCGCACCGTCTGCTTTTTGAAATGAACCTGCCTACGGAATTCATTAAGAAAATCTGTACCTGGAGAATAAAGGACAGTTTCTGGCGCGTCAAATTTCATTCGCTGGGAAGCATTATTTCACATCTTACTGACTGGGCGGGGGAAGCAAAGATAACGCCTTTGACGTTCACAGCGTGGCTCGATGATCACCCCGCTGACGATTACAGGAAAGAGGAAAACAGATATGTAAAAGCAAACAGATATCTGATTGCATTTAAAAAAGCAGCGGGCAGCGGAGCAGTTTTTACATCAGAGGAAATCCGAAAGAAAACGGTAGCGATACAGATAATGAACGAAGAAACAAAAAATTACACAAGGAGATAAAATGATTATTTCAAAGGAAAAGTTTGTGCAAGAAACAAAAAAAGAAGTTGAAAGCGTTACCCCTGAAGTTATTGATGAACTTAATGCATTTCACGCAAAGGGAGAATTTATCGAGACAGTCTGCCTGGGCCGGAGTGGCAAGTTTCGCTGCTGGGAGGGAAATAAGAAAATTTTTGACATCAAAAACAGATTGAAGGGAATCAGAGAAGACAATTACCAGGACAGGATTTTAAAAGCAACGTATAAAAGATACCTTGAAGCATTAGGCAAGCCGACCATTGCTGTAATTATCCGTAGAGAAGACAAAACAGTTGTGAAGTGTGTTGTTGATTGCCCTTTCTACGACACGACCGCATGCATACTGAAGAACTTCACGTACCATCAAAAACGCGAGGAACTGTGAGTGGGGAACATTGTGCACTGCTATCCTTGTACGATTTTTGAATATGTCGTTGCGCTCTTTTCCTTGACGCCTTGCTGGTGTTGCCATAACGGAGAACCATTCTTTGACATCGGGGAAGATTACAAATACATAAAAGAAATAAAATACTTAAAAGAAAAAGGTATCATCAAAGGCGACGGCAAAGGATACCTCAAGCCTCACGAATTCATAACGAGAGAAGAAATTGCATTGATTGCATATAGGATAATAAAGATGCTACAGACTAGGCTTCTATAACAGACTAATATTTAACAAAAGCTAAGCAAATAAAAAAGTGGAGCTTTATGGTTCAGCTTCTAAAACTTAAACTATAATTGGTACTTTATCGTTTTGGTATTCGAATCCTAGTCAACTTTTGTTCAAAGGTTTTCTGTTACGAATCTCAAAGTAAGTAATAATTTATTTTTTCTTAAAAATAAGCCAGCTGTTTTCCCTGTTTTTTCCACTTCCAAATCCCCTTATTTTTATAAGCGCATATTCTCCTCTTATCTTTTTTCCATATAAATTAAAAACGACTTCTTTAAAATTACCTCTTTCGTCTGATTTCATGCTTAAAATTTCATATTCCCCACTATCCCAAATTTTGACTTCTCCTGCACCATAACTCCCCTCTTCTATTATTCCTTCAAAATCAATATAAGCTATATCGTGATCCTCAACCTGAAATGCAAGGCGCTTTATTCCATCTTCGCTTGAAATATTCTTTGGCACTGCCCAGGACTTTAGAACACATCTATCAGTCCCCTCGTTTTCAGCCCTGTCTGTCGGACGGATGGGCATTTCTAATCTAAAATCATAATGAAGATGACTGGCATGATGTTCTTGAATGACAAAACGACGCTTATTTTTTATATTCATAATCATTGTCTTAAAGTTTGTTATTTTCCCTATATCGCTTGCTTCTTATGTAATATGAAAACACGACAAGCGTGAAAAATTCTTCCTTAAAATTATTACTTTATATTGTCCATTGATCATGGACAATTCCTGTGAGATACCATGTATTATCTTTCTCTTCATAAACTAACCGTAGGCTTTCCCAATCCATTCCTTCATAGTTTGGGTCAAATCCTGGAAAATAATATTCGACAATTATGCTATTGGGATAAACCTCAAATTCATTATTTATCATGTTACCCTTCCCAAGTATTTGGTTGTAACCAATCTCTTTTGCATTAGCAAAATCTTGATCATATACGAACTTCTTAAAATAATCTTCAAATGTCAACTCTATGGGGAGTCCGGATCCATCATAGATTCCACAGGTATGTTTGATTTCGTCTTTTGAAATATTTTTAATTTGGTCTGCAGTAAAAATAAGATCATTATCTATGTTTACATGCGAATATGGAGAGAAACGGACACCTTTGTCTGGATTAATAAAAGTTGATAACTTATCCATATCCTTATTTTTAATTGCCAAAATTACTTCTATTGTTTCGTCTTCTATAATTTTCTGGGCTTCTAAAGGAGAAATTCTCTCTTCAGAAGATTTTTTTAGGTTTTCAATCTCATTCTGGAGTTTAATAACTTGTTGTTGATATTCCTTTCTTAAATCTTGTATTGCATTTTCTTTTTCTTTATTTGAGACAGATTTTTGCCAAAAATAAACACCACTGCCAACAACTAATGTGGTGATTATAATAGAAATGATGACACTAAAAATTATTTGCTTATTTTTTAGCAAACTTTTAGTGTTTTGATCCATTTATGTATCCTCCTCTTTATGTTATTATAAACAAAAAAAGTTTTAAATAAAGAGAATAACTAGTTAACATTTTATTGTTTATAGTTCAACAAGTAGTAATTAATTGAATATTTTAAGTAATATAATCAATTTTGGTGGATATGGAGGAGTAGAACCTCGTACAGATAACATTTCTAAATTCTTTTCAGATTTAGAGCGACTTTTAAACCCTAGAAATGTATTTGATGAAGGTTAACCATTGAAAAACCCCTTGCTTTTTTGCAAGGGGTTTGAATGTCAAAACTACATTAATAGTTTTTTTATGGCGCCTGATATGTTATAGTTATTTTTTTAGTTGTTTCATCCCATTGCACATCACAACCGAGGTTTTCAGTCACAAATCGGAGGGGAAGCATAGTCCTCCCGTTAATAATCTCGGGAACTACTTTATTATTTGTTGAATCAATGGGTTTGCCTATGCCATTTACAAGGGCTGTAGATTTGCCAATCCAGAGTTCAATGGTTGTTGAGCCAAGGGATACTGTGACTTTCTTTTCGGTTGCATCCCATCCAACTGTTCCACCCAAAGACTCAATAACTGCTCTAATCGGAAGAAGTGTTCTGTTGTTTTTGATAACAGGTGGAGAGTCAAGAGTCCTTGAAGCACCATTAACGGTAAATGTTGAGTTCCCTATTTGTAGAATGATGACAGTTTGAGTGGTTGCTTTTTCAAAGGTTGCTTCTATCGTATGGTTTGAGGTGATATTCGTGAAGGTATATGAGGAGACCGTACCGACTGAAGTGCCGTCTACCTTAACATTAGCAATCTTATAGCCAGAGTATTGGGTTATGGCAAATATTTTAGAATCTCCAGAGTTTACAGTGATTGTGCCTGAAGGAGAAATGGAGCCACCAGTACCTGAGGAAGCGTTTATTGTAAAGGCTATTGATTCAAAGGTTGCCTCAATCGTGTGGTTTGAAGTAATATTTGTGAAGGTGTATGTAGAAACCGCACCTACTGAAGAACCATCTACTTTAACATTAGCAATCTTATAGCCAGAGTATTGGGTTATGGCAAATGTTTTAGAATCTCCAGAGTTTACAGTGATTGTCCCTGAAGGAGAAATGGAGCCACCAGTACCTGAGGAGGAAGTAATGGTGTAGATGGTGATGCCGACTAATTTGTATGCACCACCGCCATAAGTCCCTGCATAGATAGTGTTTATATCTGTTGGATCAATAGCAAGGGAGCGGACATCGGTACTTGTTAACCCATTATTCATCTTGTTCCAGTTTGAGCCACTATCTGTGGATTTAAAGACACCGCCATTTGTCCCTGTATAGATAGTGCTTGTATTTGTTGGATCAATAGCAAGGGAGCGGACACCGGTACTTGTTAATTCTTTGTTCATTTTATTCCAGTTTGAGCCACCATCTGTGGATTTAAAGACACCGCCATTTGTCCCTGTATAGATAGTGTTTGTATTTGTTGGATCAATAGCAAGGGAGCGGACATCGGTACTTGTTAACCCTTTGTTCATCTGTATCCAGTTTAAGCCACCATCTGTGGATTTGAAGACGCCCTTCCCCTCTGTTCCTGTATAAATTACCTGAGTGTTTGTTGGGTCAATGGTAATAGAATGGATAGGATAGACCCAAACCATGAAACCAGAACCACTTGTGATGTTTAATGCTGTTCGAGCCCATGTTGCGCCACCATCTGTTGATTTAAATATATCACTACTATATGTCCCTGCATAGATTATCTGGGTGTTTTTGGGGTCAATAGTAAGAGAGTAAACCGTCGAATTCGTATACTTAAAAGATAAATATAATACTGTTCGAATCCATGTTGAACCACTATCTGTGGATTTAAAGACACCACCAGAATTCCCTGCATATATAGTGTTTGTATTTGTAGGATCAACAGCAAGGGAGTAGACACCGGTATTTGTTAACCCGTTATTCATCTCAATCCAGTTTGCGCCGCCATCTGTTGATTTGGAGATACCGCCATCTGTCCCTGCATAGATAGTGTTTGTATTTGTTGGATCAATAGCAAGGGAGTAGACACGGGCACTTGTTAGCCCTTTGTTCATTTTATTCCAGTTTGCGCCGCCATCTGTTGATTTGAAGACACAGTTACCTGTCCCTGCATAGGTAGTGTTTGTATTTGTAGGATCAATAGCAAGGGAGCGGACAACAATATTTGTTAACCCGTTATTCATCTGGGTCCAGTTTGCGCCGCCATCTGTTGATTTGAAGATACCGCCAGAAGTCCCTGCATAGATTGTGTTTGTATTTGTAGGATCAATCGCAAGGGAGTAGATATAGGTATAATTTTTTAACCCGTTATTCATCTCAATCCAGTTTGCGCCACCATCTGTTGATTTGAAGACACAGTCACCTGTCCCTGCATAGGTAGTGTTTGTATTTGTAGGATCAATAGCAAGGGAGTAGACATAGGTATAATTTTTTAACCCGTTATTCATCTGGGTCCAGTTTGCGCCACCATCTGTTGATTTGAAGACACAGTCACCTGTCCCTGCATAGGTAGTGTTTGTATTTGTAGGATCAATCACAAGAGAGTAAACAGAGGTAGTACTTGTTAACCCGTTATTCATCTTATTCCAGTTAGCGCCACCATCTGTTGATTTGAAGATACCGCCGATATATGTTCCTGCATAGATAGTGTTTGTATTTGTTGGATCAATAGCAAGGGAGCGGACATCGGTATAATATGTTAACCCGTTATTCATCTTATCCCAGTTAGCACTACCATCTGTTGATTTGAAAATACCGCCAGAAGTCCCTGCATAGATTGTGTTTGTATTTGTAGGATCAATCGCAAGGGAGTTGACATTGGTACTTGATAATCCGTTATTCATCTCATTCCAGTTTGAGCCACCATCTGTCGATTTGAAGATGCCGCCATTTGTCCCTGCATAGATAGTGTTTGAATTTTTTGGGTCAATAACCAGCGATCGGATGTCGCCTCCATACAATCCATTGTTTGCAGCAATCCATTGATAGGTTTCGCCTGCTTTAATGGTATTACTTGCAGGTACAGATAAGAAAAGACAGGTTGAAAATGCAAGCATAAAGACAAGAAGCAAAAGAAAGATTCTCTTCATCTCACGTCTCCTCCTTTCTATATATCTAAATTGAGCGATTTTTTATCGCTCTGTTGAAATTATAGTTGCTTTTGAACAATTCCCAATTTATTCTGGGAAATTTCTGATGATTTTTTTATCCAAGCACTTTTTCAACTATTTCTTCCGCTGCCTTTACAATTGGCTCCTCCTCATCCTGGAGATATGCCTGATAAAGTTCTTTTAATCTTTCCGTGGAAAACATAGTTGCATCAAATTTCTGCCTTCTTCCTATATATTCGTCCGGACTTATCGACCAACAATCACGTTTTGTGGTATTATTAGTATTTATCTTTTTCCCATAGTGGACATCTGCACAGATATGCCCATCTTTCATATCGGGAAAACAAAATTCACATGTTTTGCAAGGGCCTTCCCCTAAACGAAACTCGTCATCTATTTTGTCTTCAAAGTCTGACAGCCAGCTTTCAAATGATTTTTTTCTTCCCCTTTTCTCCATTGTAATTCCTCCTTTGAAATAATTAACTATATCTTTGCGATAAAAGATCTACAAACTTTCTTTTACGCATTGCTGTTTTTATCTGATTGTTTGCTCTCGCGGACAGTTTGTTTAAAGACTCTGCTATTTCCTGTAAAAATTAGCCCACAACTATTCATAGCATAAGCGAATTTAACTTTTTAAAACTCGTTTTTACTTCAACATCTCTAATATTGTTTTTTCCAGCCCTCCGTTTTTTGCCATTTGCTATGTACTTTCATTATATTCCTCAAATCTTGGCCAATTTTCGGCTAACGTTCTCGGTGTATGCAAAGTGCCGTAGGCATTTGGGTGACCGTACCGAACTCCATATACCGTGTTATACGCTCTCGATAGGAACGAGAATTGCGAAACAATCCGAAGAGTCAGCGAAGGAACGCTATTCTTTGGTTTCCACATAACAGCCTCGAGATAGGCTGCCCGGCTGAAGTGGCAACTATCCTAAAATATAATTGTCATTTCAAGACCTGACCCTTTTATATTGATATTCTCTGTTAGATGAAGTTGAGAGCCTTCCATTTTTAACTTGGTTTTCCTAAACACTTGCTTGCAGTTATAACCTCAATCATAATTTAATTATACAGTATTCAGAGTAAATGAAAAATGCAAAACTTTTAAAAACAACTAAAATCCTGTATAATAATATAACAAAAAAATAGGAGGTGAGAAATGAATAGTATGTTATTGAGTTTGTTTATTGGAGTGATTCTTATTGTGAGGCTTCTTCCTCTTTCAAGACCTTCAAACATCATTGTTAACGTTATTGCGGGCATTCTATTTTTGTTATTAGGAATATCTGAGGTGCATGTAAAAGGATGGAAAGCAATGCTTATTGCAGGTGCTGGTGCTCTGTTTGTGATATTTGCATTTATACCAAAACTTACTGTAGGTGCTTCTTACATTGCAATAACGATTATTCTTTCATTAATTATTATTGTAGCGGCAATTCCCTCAGATTTCGGCGGTTTTAAGAAGTCATTAAATAAAAAATAAGGAGGTGAAATATGGAAGGATTTTGGGACAAGTTTAAAAAAGGTGCTCAGGATGTAGGAGAAAAGGCGGCACAGCTTGGCAAGATTGCAAAACTCCAGGCAGAAGTTGCAGGAATCAATACATCAAAGGGCGGAAAGTTAGCTGACCTTGGCAGAAAGGTATATTCTCTTTACAAAGAAGGTAAACTATCAGATGAAGTTAAAGGATTACTGCAAGATTTACTGTCACCAATTGAAGAAGCAGAAAAGAGAGTCGAAGAGAAGGAAAAAGAAATCACTGAGATAAAAAAACAGACAGGCGAGACAAAAAAAGAAGTTAAGGAAGAAACCCCTCAAGCAAATGAAACTCCTACTGAAACGGCCAAAGAAGAGGCCCTTGAAGTAAGGGAAGCTGAAGTCGAACAGCCCGAAGAAGAAAAAGAGAAACCAAAAAGAAAAAAAAGATGAGAAAATTTAGCGCATTTCTAATTATTTTGCTGATCATCCTTATCGCAAGCCTTATGTTTGTTGTACAAAATATTTCTACAACAATAGAATTAAAGTTTCTCTGGTGGGCATTTTCCGGTGTCTCTGTAGGAATTTCTCTAATTTTAGTCTTTCTTGCCGGGGTCGTTTCGATGTGGCTTATTTCGCTGATGCTCTACATAGGAAGCACTGCCAGATACAGAAGGGAAATAAAGGAAAGAGATAATATTATTAAGACATTGGAGCAAGAGAAAAGCTCGATGAAAGGCACCCAAGAAGCAAAGGCAAAAGAGTACGAAAATAAAGTTAGAGATTTAGAATTTAAGGCTAAAAATCTTGAAGAAAAACTTAAAGTCGCTACAACCCAAGCTACTGAAGCTACAAAAAAGGAAGATACACAGGTAAAAGAATCTCCTCAAAATATTGAGTCACAACAGCCAGAAGAAGAGAAGCCAAAAAGAAAAGGATTTTTCAGAAAAAACAAATAAGGCAAAAGCCGCTGCCCTAACAGCGGTTTTTTTAGAATTTGGTGCTAGGTATGATTTTGACAATTTTTATTGTTCTGATTGGCACAGTACTTTCTTAATTTTTTCTGCTATCTCGTCGTTAATATCGTATACTGCAATGTAGATGCTCTTCTCTGCTGAATTTATGAGTTGCCCTATCTTTCCTTTTACTTCATTGCTTTGTCCCGGTAAAAACCAGAGGTTGATTGCGGGATTTGCAAGAACAAAATTTGTTACGGAGAAGATTAAAGCAATTAACAGTAATGCAACAATAATTTTTTTCATATTTCCACTTCCTTTATATTTTATCTTTCCCGGGGATATTTCCAAGTTTTCAGAGGTAGCTTGTATAAAGTTTTTGTAATGGTTTTTTAATTATCAGAGTGTTTTTTCAACTATAAATAAAAGCTATGGCAAAAATTGTCAGTGATATATTCCTTACAAGATAACCTAAAAGCCTATTTTTTTATTAATCCATGAGACAGTTAATACTTCCTTCCAATTGCCTTGTATTGTAGGAGCTAAATTTAAAGTCGAGGAAGCCGTAGTAATAAGTTGGTAGTATTTTTTAAATATTTTTTCTGCAACTTCAAAGGCTTGATATAATTCAGAATAAGCAATTCGAACATTAACCTTATTATAATCATTATGGGCTACATACTGATCTCTAAATGTTTTAATTTTTTTAAAAGGATTCTCTTCCGTAATTTCTTTCATGTCTTCTTCAATTCTATCTATGGGAAAAAATTTTTGTCCGGTGCCTGCTAATCGATCAAAATCCCCATTCGACATTCGTGATGTAATCTCTCTTGCAATAGTTCGTTTTTTGTCTTCTGTAAGTTTTTCTTTCCCCAAATTCATAATAGCACTAGGAGTTTTATAAAGACTTACATATCTTTCGCGCGTTAAATAAATCTTACTTTCATCACTTTTCAATTTCTTTAAAAATCTATATAAGCTATTGGTTGTTTCTCCTTTATCGCAAAACAACCTATACATCCCTATAACTAAATCTACTGTGAATGCCTGCTTCATCCAATTCAAAAGAGTTGGGTCTTTACCTTTTAAATTTTCGTTATTGTTAATAATATCACCCAGTTGTTTAAACAAATCTAAATGGTGGTACAAATCACTAAGATTTTTGTCAAGATCTTCCAAACTTTTCTCAATTTCGTTTATGACTTCTTCTTTTTGGCTTATGGCTCCTCCTTGCCCTAGAGATACACCTGATAAAGTTCTCTTAATCTCTCTGGGGAAAACATATTCGCATCAAGTTTTTTGCCTTCTTCTTATATATTCGTCCGGTCCTATCGAACCACAAACACGCTGTTATACGCTGTTGCTCTTTTCATGTTAACCTTATATGAGCCCCTTCGCTTTTGCATCATCATAGTCCACAATGAATTGACGTAACACTTCCTCAGACGTTATTTTAGTTTTCGAATTCCCCATGTCTCGTCGTATTGAAATAACAATTTCCCCAAATTGGCCAAGATTGACTTTCTCTTCTCGAGCGCTACCAAGCCACTTCTGGTAAGTGTTTACAACATCATCTGACCCGTATAGAATAAGATCTTTATTAGCGTCAAACATCCGATCAATTAAACTAGGTTGATCTATGGTCTTGCCAGCCTTAGTGGCTTTCATCATGTCAAAGAAAATATCCAATAGGGTAATATAAGCTTTATACTTGTGTTCTGATAACTGACGCTCAACAGCTTCACGACGCTCTTTCTCATGTCTATAAAGCCAACCGATTCCGCCGAGAATCACCAATAAAATTGGCGAAAGGGCAGCTAAAACCGATATTGTTGTACTCCAATCAGGTTGCATTTTCTTCTACCTCACCATTCAAAGCAATGGCGTATAACTTGTTTATATCCGCACTTCGGATATTCTTCTTCAATGCTACGCCCCTGTTCAACTTTTTTATTTCTCGCCTCCATAATTATTAACTTATTTTATTGTATGACAAAGAAAAATGTAGTCAACAAAACATTACAAAAGATTTACTATGTTTTAAAGTTTCTTCTGGTATTCGTCGATAATAGCTTTAAGATGTCTAAGTGCTTTTTGTTTTAAATCTCCCACAAAGAAACACTCCTTATCTCATATATTTTCTTGCAAATACAGTGAGGAATATCACCCACATAAATGTGCCAAAGATTGCTTCCAATCCAGCAAGTACCCTAAATATCGGAATATGATAAATTGTAGTTAAAGCAGGTTGCAAATCTCCATACCCTAATGTTGTTGCAGTTACGATGCTAAAATATTCAGTAGAGAAAACTGATTTTACACTATTAGCCGGATTTCTAAACAAAGGGAATAAAGGGTTTGATGATGCAATCCCATTGCCAAAGTAGTAAATAAAAGGAAATACAACAAGCACAGAAATAAGCCATATCCACAAAGGCTTGAAAAAGTTTGTGCCATACTGGCAGGTTGCATCTGCAATTAGCCACTCAGAAATTCTTATTATCCATTTTTTCTGTTTTCTCCTTGCAACCATTTTGCGATAAAAATGATAATCAGCCCCTTCTCTGTCTCCCAGTCTTTCAAGTGCTCTCACCGCTACCTTAAATGCTTCTTCTTCGGTTTCTGGTTTTTTAAATATTGTATCTCTAAATAATAGTTTTCCTTTTATATTTAATACAGTAAACCCAGCATACCTACCTATTTTATTTTCATCAAACGCAACAACAGTAAAGCCTATTTTAGCTCCATCAAACACAGCATTCCCATCTATTACAGCTCTAGAAAACAAAATATTTCCACCGATTGTAGCTCTAGAAAACGAGATATCTCTACCTATTACAGCTCCATCAAACACAGCATTCCTGTCTATTACAGCTCCATCAAATGAAACATCTCTACCTATTTTAGCTTCATTAAACACAGTATCTCCACCGATTTCAGCTCCATCAAACACAGCATTCCCATCTATTACAGCTCTAGAAAATGAAACATCTCTGCCTATTACAGCTCCATCAAACACAGCATATCCATCTATTACAGCTCCATTAAATGAAACATCTCTACCTATTTTAGCTTTATCAAACGCAACAGTAGTACCTATTTTAGCTTCATCAAACACAGTATCTCCATCTATTACAGCTCCAGAGAACAAAACATTTCCAATGATATTGGCATTATTAAAAATAACATCTTTAAGAACAACAGCATTAGTAAAATTTACGTCATTATCAATTTTTAATCCAGAAAAATTGATATTAAGTAGCCTTACCCCTTCAAAATTAAAATCGCCTTTGCTGATTTTTTCTTTGACTTTTTCTTCTTTTAGTTTTGCAATGCGTTCAAACTCTTCACTGTCTCTGTCTTCAGGGTAGGAGATGTGCAGGATGCAATATTTAGAGCCTTTTAAGGTTTCTTCTTTGCACTTTTTACCATCTTTAAGTTTATAATCACACATCTTCAAGACTCCTTTTAAAACGTTTATTCATATATGCTTTCCCCCGAATTAGTGAAGTTCTTTTCTATTTTATCCACTTTACAAATTATTTCCAAATTTATTTTAAGTATTAACTAATAATAAGAAAGGGCAGGTTGTTTACCTGCCCTCTTTGAAATTTATTTGTTTTTAATCTATTTACCCGCCATATGTAATCGTTATTGTCCTTGTGTCGTTGTCCCAGCCGACATCACAACCAAGAGATTCTGCAACGAAACGCATTATCCTCTGATCTAAAATACAACTCCTATTTGTCTATTTTGTTACTATTTTTTTATTATATCTTTCTCTACTTTTTGATAAAGATTATCAATTGTCTGCTGTAGTTCGATTGTTCTGGCAATGGCTGTTACGATTTTGCAGTACTGTCCTGTTTCTGTTAAGGAAAGGCTTCTACTTTTCCTATCTTTTAGCCATTTATTGCAAACTTGATATCCGCCAATTTGATATTCCCATACTGCTTTTTTCATGTTGTCAAAGTAGTTATCGTCATTGATATATACTCTCATATCTTCCTCGTTGTATTTTGTCTTTTCAACCATACCGGAGCCCTGCCCTCTAAACTTTGAGATAGGATTGTCCAGTTCGCTTGACGAAAGCAGATGAAGATTTGTTAGCTTTCTGCCCAACTCGCCCATTCTCTTGAAACAGTTATAGTCGGACGTAAAAGGAATTCTCGGAAAATCTATTTTAAGGAACTCTGCATACTTTTCTCTGTAAATGTTTGAATAAAGCACAGCATAAATGTAATAAAAGATTTCTTCAGGCGCCACATTTATTTTGTAAGTTTCGTTTAACTGATTAATTAGTTCAGGGTTTAAGTTAGGGACTTTTTCGTTTTGCTCGTCACTCTCTTCAAAAAGATGATTTTTATCGGAAGAAGGGTAAAGATAGAGAGGGAAATTTACATTTCCGCCTCTATAAAACAAATTAAGATCTTCAATATATTTTGAGCAAAAAACAATATTCCAAGGTTTTTCTAACCCTACAACCTGCCCAGCTCTACCAATGCATAATCCTAAATTTTCCTGTATCATATGTTGCATAACTTCTGGTCTTGGCATACAAAGAAAGCCTCGCGATTTACCAGTATAGTACGTATATCTAACATCAAATGGTCGGTAAAGAATTGGTACAATCTTTTTTCTATCTAATCCGCTATCTATTAAATCCTTTTGTGCTAATTTTACTTTCCAATCTCTTGTATCCTTTCCCAAATTGTAGGCTGATCGCGCTATTTCACTTTCCATCTTTGAAAAACTTAAAACGGTGTGCCAGACTTCTTCGGGTTCTAACTTTATAGTTAATTTATCTCTTGCTGTTACTATACCGACGCTATTTAAAGGGAAAATATCAGTAACTTTTTGGAATGTTTCATAAAATTTTAATCCTTTTTCATCTCTTGCTACAAAGAAGAAAAATTCTTTATGCGGTGTCAATTCAGTCCATTTGGTAGTTTTTATCGTGTTATCTGATAGATATTTGTACTTTTCTTTCCTTAGTCCAAACAGATCTGCGTAAAATACTTTTTTATCTTCTCTGTAATCTTTTCTTTTTATGAAAAACGATATTGCCACCCCCTGCCTTATATCGAACACATTTTCGTCTTTGCTGCCATCAGGGCATTTTTCTTTTTTTAAAGAATTACCGTGAAGGTTTAGCAGATAAATTTCATCAAAACTTTTTAGAAGAGAATATCTCATTGCCCTGAACGTTGGATTATCAAGATACGAGTGGTTTGTTATAAACCCTATAACTCCTTCACCTGATTGCTCTATTTTCCACTGCGCAAAACGGATAAATTTCACGTAATCGTCCTGAAGCCACTTTGGATTTTTCTCTTTTAACGATTTACCTTCTATCTGGTAGTATTCTTTAATTGTTTTGGAGATCCACTCCTTATTATTTGCAGATATTCCCGAATATGGCGGATTTCCCATTATTACAAGAATGGGCGTGTCCTTTTTTACCGACTCTGCAAGGTGTGATTCTTCGGAAAGTGCGCTCATCAGCGGCAGGTTTGTTTTCTCAAGCGTTTTCATTTCGAGCGTATTTGTAAGGTAAAACTTCGGCCTTTCGTCTTTGGTTAATTTGTATCCTTCCTCTTCAAGAATAAAAGAAAATTTAATGTGCCCTATTGCGTATGGAGCCATCATCAATTCAAAAGCATAAAAATCATTGAGTATATGTTCCCGAATAAACTTCTGTTTGTTGCCTTCTCCGCATTTTTCTACAAATTCATCGATTGCAAGTTTTACACTCTCCGCTACAAAGGAAAGAGTGCCAGCAGCAGGGTCAAGCACTGTAACCCTTCTATCCGAAAGCCCACCTTCAATATCCATTTTGTTTTTCAATATCTCGTTCAGAGAACTCACTATATACTTAACAACGGGCTCCGGAGTATAATAAACGCCTCTCCGTTCCCTCTCCCTTGGACTATAAACAGAAAGGAACGTTTCGTAAAAATAAATAACAGGGTCTTTGCCTTTCCCGCTGTGGTAATACTGCGAAAAAATGCCTTTTACGTCAGCTACGGATAGGACATTGGCAATATCGTCGATGCACCATTCCATCTGCTTAGGAATCTCCCCGAGGGAGATAAATTTGAACAATTCCCTTAATATGCCAATTGTTTCCGGAATGTTATCGTATGCAAGCCTTCTATCAAAATCTTTGCCTGCACGCATTCTTGCTGCAAACAGCCCATAAACAATTGTTTGAGAGTAAAGGTCGGTAAACTCTTCCATTGAAAGTTCGCTGATGAGATATGTTTTAAATGCCTCATAAAAACCCATTATAGGACCTTGTCCAATTTTTGCTTCTTCTTCCAACTCTTCCGCAATAATTTGCTCTTTTAAAAACCTTGTTCTCTTTGCAAGCTCTTTTGCAAGAGTTTCTGCGGTATAAGCTTTTGGCAAAGAGAACGAGAAAAACTTATCAAGCAAGTTTTTAAATGCTTGTTCATGCTCTACCTGTGGCATTGTTTTAATCCTTAGCATTGTATCCTGTCTTCCAATAGCAACGCGGTCAATCAGCTGACCATAGCGGTAAAGCCGAAATTCAAAAAAGTTTGTTAGTATCACATTTGGAAATGTGCCCAGATATCGTTTTAACTGTTCTGAACATGATATCCTATCCAAATCCGTTACTGTTGGTGCTTTTGCTTCAATGTAACCGGTGATCTGCTGTGTGCCGTCCCATATCCTGAAATCGGGATTACCTGCCTCTGTTTTCTTTGGAAGGGTTGTTATTTGAATGTCGTTTCTTTTTGAAAGTTTTGCATATGCATTCAGCAAATCTTCAAGAGTAGAGTAATAACTTTCCTCTCTTGCGTCGCCCTGGCTGTATTTTTGCCATATCTTTTTTATATAAGATTTAAGCATCATTCATCCTCTCCTGATATCTTTGGGGCTATATCTTCAACCCTTGTTATGCATAATTCTCTATACTACTTCTTTCGAAGGGTGTAATGTAAAGTATCGCAAGATTTTCCAGGAAGCATATTTATCGAATAGTTCAACCATATGAACCTCCGTTCAATATATTGAACGTAGTTAACAACTATTGATTTTGCAAATATTTTCATATTAAATTATATCAGAAATTATTTATATTCAAATCCAATTTTAATCATTGGGTAAATCATAATAAATAACATATAACCAACATTAATTTTTTTTGATTTTCGTTTGAGACTGCTTTCCTGAGGATTTCTTTCACCTTTGTTGAAACCGAACATTTGAATATAATAACAAAGGTATTCTTGAAAAAATGCTAATTATTAAAGGAGACTCGATGGATATAATTACCATAGTGGCTATCGCAATCGGATTGGCAATGGATGCTTTTGCGGCTTCGATTTCCAGTGGGATAGCAATAAAAAACCTGAAGGTAAACAATTCCTTGAAGATTGCGTTGTTCTTTGGATTTTTTCAGGCCTTTATGCCTTTGGTCGGATGGTTTTTAGGTGCCAGATTCAAATATTTGATATCAGGAGTAGACCACTGGATAGCTTTTATACTCCTGAGCTCTATCGGATGTAAAATGATTTACGAAGCAATGAAGGGAGAGCAAACAAAAAAGATAATAAATCCGTTAAATATTTATGTTCTGCTGGGTTTATCCATTGCTACAAGTATCGATGCATTGGTTATTGGGATAAGTTTTGCGCTGTTAAATGTTTCCATCGTCATCCCGATAATAATAATTGGAATAACAACATTTATTCTATCATTTAACGGCGTTTTTATAGGCGACAGATTGGGAAATTTATTTGGGAAAAAGGTTGAAATCACAGGAGGATTTATTCTAGTTGGCATTGGAATAAAGATACTGCTGGAACATCTGCTCTGAAATATAACTATAATAAATGGCCAAAAGATTTGTAATACAAAGAAAAAGGGAGAAAAGATATGGAACGAATAGATTGCGAAGATATTTATAATGACGGTAGGCATTATGATTTGGAAAACAGGAATTTTACAGAAGATATTCCGTTTTACTTAAAACAAATTAAAAAATACGGTGAACCGGTTCTTGAAATAGCATGTGGAACAGGGCGCATCACCATTCCTGTAGCAGAACAGGGAATACAGATTGCCGGCCTGGATATATCAGAGCCTATGCTCGCTTTTGCCAAAAAGAAAGCAGCATCAAAAGATGTTCATATCGAGTGGGTTCGAGAAGATTGCCGTAATTTTAACTTAGATAAAAAGTTTGCGCTTATTCTTTTACCATTCAATTCAATAGCGCATCTTCACAGTTTAGAAAGCATAGAATCCTGTTTTTCCAGCGTGAAAAAACATTTAAAAGACAGCGGCAGATTTATCATTGCTATTTTCAATCCCCGCCTTGATATCCTCTTGAGGGATCCTTTAAAGCGTTATCCTGTCACCGAATACCCTGACCCTGATGGCAGAGGCACCGTTACCGTAACGGAAAACAATATTTATGACAGTGCTACCCAGATAAACAGAATTAAGTGGTATTTTCATGCTGAAAATGAAAAAGAGGAGTCGGTAGAAGAGCTTAATATGAGGATTTTCTTCCCGCAAGAGCTTGATGCGCTTTTGCATTACAACGGATTTGAGATTGAAACTAAATTTGGCAATTATGATGAAACGCCATTTAAAGCATCTTCGCCAATACAGCTTGTAATTGCGCGCCCGAAATAGCAATTGAATATTACGGCATATCATTTTGAATTTTGCCGCGATAGATTATAATATGTACGCAAGTAAAGTGTAAAAGAAAGGTAGAATATGAGAAAAAAAATATTAGATATTGTAGGAAAGGTTGATTATCCATACACCTGCGCAATTGTAAATAACCAAAGAATGGGATTCCTTGATGAAATAGAAACTCCTTCTTGTATAACAGAGTTTCTTTCGGTTGAGAAAGGAGAAGGAAGAAGAACATATGAAAGAACATTAGCATTTTTAATTTCGTATTGTGCAAAAAAAATAGATCCGACACTGAGCGTATCAATAAAACACTCATGTGGAGATGCACTTTATGGAGAGATAGAAGGAAACCATAATGGAGATATCGTTCGCAGAGTAAAAGAAGAACTCAAAAAACTTATCGAAAAAAACGAAAAAATTGTCAAATACGAACTAACCAAAGAAGAAGCAATGAGAAGGTTAGATATAGAGAAAAGAACAGATGACCTGAGATTACTTAAATATGTCGCAAAAGATACAATTCCTATATACTCTATTGATGGATACTCTGTATATTTTGCAGGGCCATTACTTCCAAGGACGGGTATGGTAAAAATATTTGATATTGTCCCATATTCACCGGGATTCCTCCTTTTGCTCCCGGATAGAAAAGATAGCAAAAAAATATGCTCTGTAAACGAAAGCAAAAAAATATTTGAAACTTTTCAAGAATCTAAAAACTGGGTAGAAACTCTTGAAATAAAATACGCAGGAGATCTAAATGAAAAAATAGTAAGAAGACAAGTTTCCGAACTAATAAAAGTGCAGGAAGCACTGCACGAGAAAAAAATATCCAACATAGCTGATATGATTAAAGACAGTAAAAGACTTATTCTTATCGCAGGACCAAGCTCTTCGGGTAAAACAACATTCGCAAAAAGATTAGAAATACAATTAAAGGTAAACGGGTTGAATCCCATCATTCTCTCGACAGACAATTACTTTGTAGATAGGGATAAAACACCAAAAAACGAAGAAGGCGAATTAAATTATGATTCCTTTGACGCAATTAATCACAAACTTCTTCAGGAACAACTTGTAGCGCTTTTAAAAGGAGAAAAAGTTGACATCCCAAAATATAACTTCATTAAAGGAAAAAGTGAGCTCTGGAAAAAAATAAAAATAGACAAAACAAACATAATAATCGTAGAGGGGATACATTCATTAAATCCTCGATTAACACAAATCATAGACGATAAAGAAAAATTTAGCATATATGTAAGCGCACTCACTCAGTTAAATATCGACAGCATTAACAGAATCCCCACAAGAGACACACGCCTCATAAGAAGAATTGTGCGCGATAGCCTCTTCAGAAGAGTATCTGCTTCAGAAACGCTACGAAGATGGCCGGTCGTAATAAAAGGCGAGGAAAATTATATTTTTCCGTTTCAGGAAAACGCAGATGTTATGTTTAATTCCGCAGTGGTATATGAATTAGCAGTGCTAAAACATTATGCAGAAGTCGCACTGCGAGCAATAGATTACAAGCAAGAAGAATATGCCGAAGCACTTCGCTTGCTCAACTTCCTTTCACATTTTGTACACATTACCGCAGATGAAATTCCACCTACATCTATAATGAGAGAATTTATCGGGAAAAGTTCATTTAAATATTAAACGATTATTCCTTTGCCAGGAGCACCCGCTTATAGTAGTGCATTAGGTATTTTAATTGATTGCTATTAATTACAGTTTCGTACAAATTACGGAAATAAAAATTCTCCTACAAATTTTTGATTTTTTTCAAAAATGTAATAAAATTAATCAAGAGGCAAATCCGAAACAGACAAAAAAGTTAATTTTAGTATCTGCGGTAATGAAAAATTGTCTCGTGTTAGTAAGTACAAAGTAATAGGGGAGAGAAATGTTAAAAAAAGGTTTTTTAAAAGTACTGAACAAGTATCAAGTTGCCAGCAAAGAGCCAATCGCAAAACATCCAATAGCCACATTGTTAAGAAAAGATATACCGGAATATTTAGTTAGTCTAATTGAAAACCCCGATGAATATAAAGTAGAGGGCTCTGCCGGAAAAGGAAGATGGGCAAAATGCCCCTGGGTTGCAACGATGAATATCAATATTACAACAACTCCAAAAAAGGGATATTACATTGTTTATTTATTCAGAGAAAATATGAATGGAATATATCTTTCATTAATGCAGGGAGTAGCAGAAATGAAAGAAATGCACGAAGAATACCTGGAAAAAGTTTTAAAAAATAGAGCAACAGCCTACATAAATAAAATTGGCGGCGTGCCTAAAATGTTTCCGGAAACAAAAATAGATTTAAAAACAAAATCGCATTCTGAGTCAGCATCATTCTATGAAATGGGGAATATTTTTGCAAAATATTATAGCACCAAAACCTTAAATTCTTGCACAGAAAAACAATTAATAGAAGAATTCAGACAAATGATAAAATTGTATGATTTTCTTGTGCACAGCAAAACTACGCCAAGCTTATTCACTCTTGTAGAAAAACCGGTTAAGAAAACGTCGCAAGAAACTACCAAAAATAAACAAACGCTGCTTGAACGGATAAAAAAGTTTATACGAAAAGCTGTCAGATCTTAAGAAGATTTAAATTTTCAATCGAGAATAAATCATTGAGCGCCTAAGGTGGTGCCGAGGGCTCATCGTGTAACAGAAAACAGACAATTAAAACATACATTGGAATTCAAACAAAGACTAAGGGAAGAAGGAGAGTGAGCACATTTATAGAATCGTAGCACATTCAAAAACACGGAGGCAATTAACCTCTCCTTCTAAGTATTGCACTTAATAAGAAAAAGGTTGTAAGGTTTTATGGTGGCGGCGGGGGAATTCGAACCTCGTACAGATAACATTTCTAAATTCTTTTCTGATTTAGAGCAACTTTTAAATTACAAAAATGCGTTTAATGAAGGTTAATTATTAAAAAGCCCCTTTTCGCAAATAAGCAAGGGCTTTGAATGTTAAACTACATTAATAGTTTTCCTTTGGCCCTGCATCTACGTTTCCTCTCCAAGTTATTATACCGCTTTCAACCTCTTAACTAAAACAAGGGCATTGAGAATGAGGATTAAAAAGATTCAGGGAAAACTGACAAAATCAAGGCTTGTGTTATAAGCTTTGGTAAAGATGAGGGCTTTGCTCCATAAGAAATTTTTAAACCTTATTCAAATATTAGTAATTTTCCAAAGATTTACTCGATTTCTTTAAAAACATTATTAAGTTTTTCAAGAATTTTATGAATGTCAAAAATCCTTTGCTGTTCAATAGTTAAGACCGCGAACAACTCATCCTTAATTCGTTCTTTCATATCCTTAATTTCTCTGTCAGCTCTTCCTAAATTAGCTCTGTATTTGCTTAAGTCGGAAGAAAAACCATCTTCTTCAAGTTTCTTTTTAAAAAGTGCTAAAAGTTCAAAGTCATTGAAATTGAATCCTTCTCCTATCAAATAACCTATATCATAGAAATCCCTTGCGGCTATTGTATCTCTTGTAGCAGCAGCTCTTAACTTTTCGGCAATAAGCTCTTTCAGTGCAAGACAATTAACACTTCCTACACTAAAGAGTGGCTCTTTTGTAAACGGGTGCAAAAATTTATGGTTAATCTTCTTGCTTACAATAGGTAAGACGGGGTTAAACCTCAAGCCTATTTCAAGTTTTATTGATTCCTTCTTGTCAAGAATAACAGAATGGTAGTCAAGATAGTAAATATATTGATTTGATTCATTATGTCCTGCATTGTCAAAATTTTCTATACTCATGTCAAAGTTATTCATGATGGATCTTATATTTTCCTTTATTGGCCTAATGATGCTTCTTCTCATTGTTCTTGTTGGGTTGTCAACAGGCAGTTTCAAGGTAAAATCTAAGTTCTCGCTTAAACGATAATAAGAATAATAAATTTTGCTCAGGCAAGTGCCACCTTTAAACACCAGATCATTACTTAACTCATTTATTTTTGAAAGAATAACGGTAATATAATAATCTTTCTCAAGTAGCCTTAAAGTAAATCCTGTTTGAGCCGAAGTTCTCTCTAAAACTTTGATAAATTCTTCTCTGTCGCTATGGAGCATTTTCAATTACCATCCACTTTTTATTTATTTTTCCTTTTCTTGATTTTGAAGGATAAAGAGTAACGAGAGAACTTCTTTTTATGCCATTTAATAAAGGCTTTAATTCTCGGTCTTTTAGACCGGCTTGTTCGAGAACATAACCAATTCTTTTTCTTGTAGAAACACTTGGAAACTTTAAAGCATATTTAACGAGCTTTTCGACATCTACCCTTGTGTCTTTTATCTGTTCTTTTAATATTTCAAATGCAACCTTAAGTCCACCAACAGATTGAGGTAAATAAATTAAGTCGACAAGAGTTTTTTCGCGATCGCTTACTATAACACCTATATTCCTAATCTTTATTTTTTCAAGACCATACATTCTTTTTGGGGAAATCTTTATCATCTTAAATAATATATTTCCTATTACTCTCTCTCCTTGAAAAGAAGTATTAAGAATATACATTGACTGAAAAATTTGGTCAGTAAAACCATAGTAGTTATACATTGTTGAACAACCGATGTAGTAATTCCCTTTGGGAAAGAAAACAGGAGGGATAAGAAATTCATTTATGTTACTTCCAGCCGGTCCTGATTCAAGAGGCGAATAAAGATAAACACCTCTTTTAATCGATGTTAAAATATTTTTCTTCTTAAGCCTGAAAATTATCTGTTTTCGTAGTGCCTGATCAAATTCAAAAAGTTTGTCAAATTCTTGAATTGTAATCAGAGTTACCTTCTCGTATGAAAGCCTTGCTATAACTTCGGTTTCTTTTGGCCCTAAATATTTTTCTGTTGTATTATTTTTCATGTTAGTTACTCTCTAAATAACTTACGCAAATTTTTCTACAACGTAATTTTACAGAGTTTTTAATCCTTGTCAAGTATATATATGCGAATAGTCCACCAAAAACCCACATGAAACAACATCGTTGCCTCAAATAAAAATCTATTCTAAAAATTCAAATCATTTAATAAAACTATTTGAACTTATTTTCCCTTTCAATTTGTTCAAACTCTTCTTGAAAAATCTTTTTATCGCATTATACCTCACGTTCTCGCAAAATTCTCTTTTCCCCTCTCTGCGTATTTATATATGAGTTGTGAAGTGAGCGCCTGCGACAACATCTCTTTGAAAGCGGAGGAAATCGAAAGAGCTGTTTTGAGTTCGGTGAAAGAAAAATATCGAGGAAGGCATCCATAAAGATTTAATTGCAGAGAGAATCAACGAGTTAAAAAGCAAAAAGGAGGATTTAATTTCTAAACTTGAGCAGATTGAAGGAGAGATATCTTATGAATTTAAAGAGAAAGATATAGAAAGTGCTGTGAAAATCATCCAGAAAGGATTAAGCAACTCGGATTCAGGGAAACTGAACGTCTTTTTAAAAATATTCAGTGATGAGATTGTGGTTTTTAAAGACAGCATAGAGATCTTTTGCACTTTCCGTAAGATAAGCATTATATCAAAAATAAAGCGCATAAATCAGACTAATAATGGGAATAATAAATAGAATGAGGATTTTTCAAAAGTTTGGAAAAATGGCCTTGAGGACGATAAAACATCATAACAAAACAACATAGTGCCTGCCTTCTGTATGGTGCCGAGAGACGGAGTTGAACCGCCGACACGAGGATTTTCAGTCCACTGCTCTACCAACTGAGCTATCTCGGCACTTATCTATCATGGTGGGCGAAAGAGGATTTGAACCTCTGACTTCTTGCGTGTAAGGCAAGCGTTCTACCGCTGAACTATCCGCCCTTCATTTCTTGAAGTTGGTACCGGGGGTGGGACTTGAACCCACACGTGTTACCACATACGCCCCTTAAACGTACGCGTCTACCAATTCCGCCACCCCGGCGCTTTATCTCTAATTAAAATACCTTAAATACTGCTAAAAATAGAGAAGTAACTACAAATGCAATGGCAAATATTCCTGCAAGTTTATCAAGTAATGCGTCTTTAGGGCTCCTTGAATGAAAAACTGTTGCACCACCGGATATCGCACCCAGTCCTGACCCTTTAGGGCTCATAAACAAAATGGACAGGATTGCTCCTAGTGCAAAAATTAAGTCCAAACTAATTGCTATTATTGCTCCCGTTGTCATCATATCCTCACTTTCAGTTCACATTATATTAAATTGTGATTTTATTTCAATAGAACCAAAAAGAATTTTCAGTCTTTATCCTCTATTGCTTCAATTGCAGGGAGAGAATGTCCCTCAAGAAATTTAAGAAATGCACCTCCGCCCGTAGAAACATGCGTTATTTGTTTATCAACGCCAAATTTTCGGAGAGTGGCAGCCGTTTCTCCTCCACCTGCAACAATTGTTTTGTTCTTTAATGTCCCAAGAAACCTGGCAATTTCATAAGTACCCTTTGCAAACGCTTCAATTTCAAAAACACCTAATGGCCCATTCCATACAATTGTTTTGGCATCTTGAATCTTTTTTTTAAAAATTTTTGCAGTTTTTGGTCCAATATCCACTCCTATCCCGTCGTTAGGAATCTCCTCGATATCCACAATGTGAGCAGGTGCATTTTCCTTAACCTCGGGCACAGAAAGAACATCAGCAGGCAGAGTAATTTTTACGCTATTTTTTTTAGCATTTTCTAAAATCTGGCGCGCAGTAGAGATTGTGTTCTCTTCACAAAGAGAGTATCCTATATCATATCCATTGGCTCTCAAGAAAGTAAAGCTCATACCTCCGCCAATTAGAAACTCATCAACCGTATTCATTAAATTGTTTATTACGCCAATTTTGTCAGAAACTTTTGCGCCTCCAAGTATTCCCACAAAAGGATGTTCCGGAGCAGAAAGCAGTTTTGAGAGAACAACAATTTCCTTTTCCATTAAAAATCCTGCAACAGATGGAAGAAAAGCAGTTACTCCAATATTAGACGCAGCCACTCTATGCGCAGTAGCAAAAGCATCGTTTACATATATGTCAGCGAGTGAAGAAAGTTTTTTTGCAAATTCAGTATCATTTTCAATCTCTTCATTATAGAATCTCAAATTTTCAAGGAGAATAACATCCCCATAATCAGCATCGGCGATAGCTTTTTCTACCTCTTCACCAATGCAATCATCTAATTTTTTAACCGGGATTCTAAGGAGTTTAGAGAGTTCTTTTGCAATTGGATCCATGCGAAGCTTTTTTACGACCCTTCCTTTAGGTCTTCCTAAATGACTCATCAAAATAACTTTTGCGTTATTCTCGCACAAATAGTTAATAGTTGGAATTTCTGCTTTAATTCTAAAGTCATCAAGAATATCACCATCCGGACTCAAAGGTACATTAAAATCTACTCTTACCAATACTCTCTTCTGCTTTACATCTACATCCTTTAATCCTTTTTTGCGCATCTACATCCTCCTTTTTATTTTCTAAAATCCATTCTTTCAGATAAAAGCTTTGCAAGGTCCGCCACTCTTGCGGAATACCCCCATTCATTATCATACCAACTCACAACATGTATAAAATTACCATTAATAACCTGTGTAGAAAGGGCATCAACAACACCTGAATAGGTAGTGCCCTTATAATCCATAGATACAAGAGGCTCTTCTGAGTACCCAAGGATATCTTTCATAAATGTTTCGTGCGCTTCCTTCAGCATATCATTTATTTCCTTCACCGTTGTTTCTTTATTCATTACGGCATCAAAAATAGAAATCGAAACCGTGGGAGTAGGGACTCTCACAGCCATACCATCCATCTTGCCTTTAAGTTCGGGAATTACAAGAGCAACTGCTTTTGCAGCACCAGTTGTAGTGGGTACTATATTCATTGCAGCTGATCTTGCTCTTCTTAAGTCTTTATGGGGAGAATCAAGAAGTTTTTGATCAACCGTGTACGAATGAATAGTTGTCAGATATCCCGTTTTAATACCAATTTTATCCTGCAAAACTTTTATTACAGGAGCAATGCTATTTGTTGTACAGGATGCCATTGAGATAATTGTATGTTTTGCTGGGTCTAATAATTCATCGTTTACGCCCAATACAATCGTAATATCCTCATCCTTTGCGGGAGCTGTTATAATTACTTTTTTTGCACCTGCATTAATATGCATCATCGCCTTTTCCCTTGTCCTAAAAACACCTGTTGCTTCAATGACAATATCAATACCCAAATCTTTCCATGGAAGCTTTGATGGATCTCTCTCTGCAAACATTAAAACTTTTTTGCCATCAATAGTAATAAATCCATCTTCTGCATTGCCCACTTTAACTTCTCTATGCCATGTTCCGTAGTTGGAGTCATGTTTCAAAAGAAATCCCAGCTGATCATTAGGGAAAAGATCGTTTGTCGCTACAATTTCCAATTCTGGAAAATTGTCAAATATTCTTTTAAAAACTTGTCTCCCAATCCTACCTAAGCCATTTATTGCAATTTTAGTCATTATTACCTCCTAAATACGTTTTTGTTATTCTATGAAAAATACCTACTTAGTCAATCTTCTTTTACTGCGAGGAGGAATACCAAGAATATTCCTGTATTTCGCTACAGTCCTTCGCCTAATACTAATTTTCATAGTAGCCAATTTTTCTACCACATCGCCATCGCTAAGCGGTGATCGCTTATCTTCAGAGAAAATAATTTTTTTAATTTTTTCTTTTAATTCCTCCTCATTATAAGGAACATTTTTTCTTTGTACAAAAAAATGTAAAGGATAAATACCCCGAGGTGTAGCAACATATTTGTTTTGAACAAGACGCGAAATAACAGAAGGGGAACTAACGGTCGTTTTGCAAAACGTTTCTATACTTATTTTTTTAGGATATAACCGAGTTCCTCTTAAAAAATCGCTTTCATTTTCTGCGATAGAACGTCCTATACTCAAAATCCTTTCATCCCTTTCTTCAATTGACATCCTCGCCCATTTTGCTTTTTGAAAAAAATCTTGCAAAAATTTAATCGTTTTTGGATCAGTTGCCTCACTTAGCATTTTTTTATACTTTTGATTTACAACAATTTCCCTGCGGGACGTTTTATTCAAATATACATTCAATACCTCTCCATCTATTTCTATAATGATATCAGGAATATTTCTTTTCCCCTTCACTTCTGCAAACATCAAACCGGGAGAGGGACACAAGCAAATTAACTTAGCTCTAAGTTCCTTGAGAGTATCAATATTTATGCCGACTTTTCTTGAAATTTCCTTATATTTTTCCTTCGCGAGTTCTTCAATATGGGTATTGATAATATGCTTAACTTTAGTGCTAATACTCCCATTTTTACTTTCCAATTGAAGAATAAAACACTCGGAAAGATTCCTTGCACCGATACCGGAAGGACTGCCAGCCTGAATCTTTTTAAGAATTGCTTCTATTTCTTGCACTTTCACATTAAACTTTTTCGCTACTTTACTTAAAGAAATGTCACAATAACCTTCTGTTGTAAAATTACTGATAAGAAATTCTCCTATTTCCCTCTCTTTGTCTCTCATTTTAAGCATCCTGAATTGATGAATAAGAAACGAATACATATCCTCTGTATTTGTCGCATAATAATTTTCGTCTACTTCGCTAAGGGGAACATACTTCCCTTCTTCGACAAAAGGATTAGATTCAAATAATTCGTTAATAAATTCATTTAATTCAGCATTATTCATAGAAAAAAGCCTTGCCCTTAGTGCAAGGTAAGGCACAAATGAAAGCTTTACTTTGATTTTTTGTGTGTTTTTGTTATTCATAATTTTTTAAAATCCTTTTCAGCCTGTAATATACGGCTTGCTTTGATAAATGGTTTAAGGAAAATCGAGACAGCTCGGTAAGAGAGGCATAAGGATGCCGTAATCTCAGTAAAGCAACTTCTTCCAAATCATCACGAAGTTTATCAAGCTTTCCTTTTTTTCTAAGCTCTTTTAATATTTCTACCTGTTTTAGCGCTGCGTTTGACTGCCTCCTTAAATTTGCATACTCAAAATTAGCTTTCCTGTTTATTTCGTTCGAAAGAGCTTTTTCTATCTCATCATCTTCCAGAAGCAAAAATACTGACAAAGAACCTATTGTATACATAAATTTCTTTATATTTTCTCTCCCTTTAATATAAATTTTATCACCTTTTATTAAATATTTTATACCAAACTCCAATAACATTTTGGCTACAAATTTTTTTTCAAACTCTTTTTCAATGTTCATCTCAAGATGATAGGAAGGAGGAGCAGAAAGTATTCCACAGCCTAAAAATACTCCTCTTAAAAAAGATTTTTTAAATTCTTTACTTCCTTTACTTACCTCTTTCAATAATTCTTTAATTTGAAATCCATTTTTTATTCCTCTAAATTCTAATGTGGATTTATCGCTCTCTTTTTGTAAAATATCCGAATCCCTCTGCACAGGAAATACGTTAGCAAGAACCAAAACTTTTCGTGTCACTGACATTTCGCGAGAACTAAAAAGTAAACTTGTCGCACCAGTCGAATAAGAGAATTTCCCGTTCGATAAAAGAAAACCTATGAATTCGCCTCTTTTTTCTTCAAATATATGCGCAAGTTCATTTTTGCACTGGACATTTAAACTCTCCCCGCCATGATATCTGTTATGGTTTCTGCTAATTTCTCTGGATTGTGTCGTACTACATCACCTCTTTCAAGTGTAAAATTTTTTACTATGCACTTTATTTTCTTTTTTTGTATCTCAGAAATATTCGGCTTTACAACTTCTGCACCAACACCCATATATTTCTTCGTCACAGTATCGCTTAATTCCATCTTGTTTAACAATGCATATTCTACTACATTATCCCCAAGAATATCAATTATTACCTTAATATGATCATATGCAGTAAAATGATCCGTTTCACCAGGTTCCGTCATTATATTGGATACATACACTTTTTTTGCCTTGCTTCGTCGTACTGTATCTGCTATTGATGGAAGAAGCAATGGAGGCACAACGCTAGTGTAAAGACTTCCGGGGCCAATCACAATGACATCGGCTTGAGAAATTCTTTCCAGGGCCTTAATATATGGCTTTGCACTCTCTGGTTCAATAAAAATTCTCTTAATTTTACCACGATAATTTGTAATTTCTATTTCTCCCCGCACAACGTTTCCATCTTCAAATTCCGCACACAGTGTAATATCCTCCGTAGTAAAAGGCATCACTTCTCCATTTATAGATAAAATTTTGCTCATAGAAAGCACTGCATCTCCAAAATCACCAGTCATTTTTGTTAGACCAGCTATAAGAATATTGCCAAGGTTGTGTCCATCTAAAAAAGAGCCCTCTCCACTAAATCTAAAAGAGAGAAGTCGCGATATAAAAGAATGCTCTTCCGATAAAGCAACAAGACAGTTGCGAATATCGCCCGGAGGTGGCATTTTTAACTCTTTCCGTAATATTCCAGAACTACCACCAGTATCAGCTACCGTAATAACCGCTGAAATCTTAACAAACTTATCTCTTAAACCAGAAAGAACAGAAGTAGTTCCTGTGCCTCCACCAATTACAACTACCCTTTTCTTTAATCCCTCTTTTCTCTCTCCAAAGATTATATCCATAATTTCTTTCGGGTCTTTATCAGGGACAAGCGCAGTAGAAATTGAAGAAAGAAGTTCTTTTATACCAACAACAATTAATGACACTGCAAAAACAAAGAATAGAATACCAGCTATTGGAATAACAAATTTGCCAAATGGAATCTTTTCGGAAAGATTCAAGAGAAAAATATTTTTCCAGAAATATAAATTGCTACGCGCAACATTAAGATAGACAACAACAAACCCATATGTTAGCAGTGCAATCCCAAAAAAGATAGTAAATAAATATCTTTTTATCCGTACTCCCGGTAAAAGCCACCTAAACTTTGTAGATTTCGATAATCCTTTCATTTTTCCACATCCCTATGAATAATGGTTACAGAATAGTGTTTTCTTTTCAAAAAATCTTCAAATAATTCACCTATTGCAACAGAACGATGTTTGCCACCTGTACACCCAAAAGCAATGGTAAGATAAGACTTTCCTTCTTTTATATAGTTTGGAAGAAGAAAATCAAAAAGGTTTTCAATCTTGTCAATGAACTCTTTCGTTTCAGAGAAAGAAAGAATAAAATCTTTTATTTCTTTACTCCTTCCGTCTTGCCGGCTTAACCGGTCTATATAAAATGGATTTGGTATAAAGCGCACATCAATAACAATATCGGCCTGCAATGGAACACCATATTTATATCCGAACGTTACAATGGACAAATTTATAAGATCGGAAGTAACACAAGAAAGCACAGATACAATTTTTTCTTTTAAGTCCTTTAAAGCATAATTAGAAGTTTCGATGATATAATCTGCAGTTGCCTTTATTGCATACAACCTCTTTCTTTCTTCTTCAATCTTCTCTTGAATAGTAATCATCTCTTGAATTGGATGCCTTCTTCGCGTTGCAGAAAATCGCTTTATTAGAACGTCTTCAGATGCCTCGAGAAAGATTACTTTTGTCAAGAATCTTTCATCGTTTCTTAGTTTAAGAATCACTCCAGGTAAAAGATCCAGGAGCTCTCCGCTTCTTACATCCACCACTATACCTATTTTATTTATTTTGCCCTCTGTTTTTTCACAAAGCTCAATAAAAGGAAATATAAGACTGGGTGGCAAATTATCTACGCAAAAATATCCAATGTCCTCTAAAGTGCCAATTGTTTTTGTCTTTCCAGCTCCACTTAATCCTGTTACAATTACAACACTAATCTTTTCTTTCATCTTTTTATTATATAGACTTATTTACTTTCTTCCAACTCGGGCAAGATACGATGGTTATACGCAAACCTCTTTAATGCATAAAAAATGGATCATGCAAAAATTAATTTCTCTATAAAGATAAATTTCGCTACAAAACAATAAACAGTTCAAACACTATATTAGCCAAAAACACTCCTCTTTTTGTAAGACGAATGTACCTTTCATCCTCTTCAATTAATCCATTCAGAGACAAAAATTCAATCTCTCCCACAAAATCATTCACCGGGAAACTACCAAACCTTACGTAATAAAGATGCTTGTCGCATCCTTCTAAAAGTCTTAAATTCATTATGATGTGCTCGCCTTTTGCCTTCTTGCCCTTTAAGTGTTCATATAAACCAATTGGTAAAGTATTGTCATTAAGTTTCTTATAATAATTACCGATTTTTAAAACATTTCTTGTCCTTTTTCTTTTATAATAACTTCCTGCAGCTACCCCAAAACCAAGATAAGGCAAGTTTTTCCAGTAAGTCACATTGTGTTTGCACTGGAAATTATCCTTTGAAAAATTAGATATTTCGTAATGTTTATAGCCACTATTTTCTAAAAAATCTATACCCATCCTGTATTGTTCCGCTTCTTCGTCACTGCCGGGAAAATGAAGAATTTTTCTTTTCCTGTAAAACAAAGTACCCCTTTCAATGAGTAGAGAATAAAAAGAAATGTGCTCTGCGTTAAGATTTACTGCTTCTTTCAAGGAATGCATTAAATCTTTAACAGTTTCCCCTGGCAGAGCAAACATAATGTCTATGTTTATGTTGTTAATACTGGCCTCTCGTAAAGATACAAAGCTTTTATAAATTTCATCTGCATTATGTATTCTTCCCAATAGCTTCAGCGTAGTATCGTTAAAAGACTGAGCGCCCATACTTATACGATTTATTCCCAATGTACGAAATTCTCTGAACTTTTTTACTTCAATAGATTCGGGATTTGCCTCGAGAGTAATTTCAGCAGACGGTAATAGCTTGAAATTCCTCTGCACTGTCAGTAAAATACTTTCCACATCACTCACAGCAAGAAGTGAAGGCGTACCTCCTCCAAAGTATACTGTGGAAACAGGAAAATTATTTAAATCATTTTTTTTGCTAAAAAAAGAAATCTCTCTATTAAGATATTCTACATATTTGTGAACCTCGTCTTTTTTGAAATTAAAAGATACAAAATCGCAGTAATTACACTTTTTTAAACAAAAAGGTATATGGATATAGATAGAAATGCCTTTATTTTTTACTATCACTCTTCACTGATAATATTGAAAAGAAAGCTTCTTGAGGAAGTTGAATCCGGCCAATCTGTTTCATTTTCTTTTTGCCAAGTTTTTGCTTTTCCAGAAGTTTCCGCTTCCTTGTAACATCTCCTCCGTAACATTTTGACAACACATCTTTCCTATATGCCACAATACGTTCTTTTGCAATTATTCTACTGCCAATAGCTGCTTGCAATGCAACTTCAAACATCTGCCGAGGAATAACCTTTCGCATGCGCATCAATAATTGCCGTGCCACATAATCAGCCTTTTCTCTGTGTGTAATAAATGACAGTGCATCTACGGGCTCTTTGTTCACTAAAAGATCCACTTTCACAAGATCCGCTTTTTTAAATTCTTTAAATTCGTAATTGAGTGTACCATACCCTCTTGTCACAGATTTAAGAGTATCAAAAAAATCTACAATAATCTCCTGCAATGGAATTTTATACCTCAAAATTGTCCTCTTTGATTCAGGATAAACCATATCTATAAATTGCCCTCTCCTCCCTTTTGCAAGCTCCATAACATTGCCAATATATTCCGGAGGCAACATAAGAGATGCATCTACGATCGGCTCTCTAATTTCTTCTATCTTCGATGGATCGGGAAATTTGTTTGGACTATCTATCTGCAATACTGTTCCGTTTCTCAAAACAACTTCATATATTACATTTGGTACTGTTGCTATGAGCTCCTGCCCAAATTCCCTTTTAAGTCTTTCAATTGTAATCTCAAGGTGTAGCAAGCCAGAAAAACCACATCGAAATCCAAAACCCAGTGCCTGTGAATTTTCTGGTTCAAATGTAAACGCAGGATCATTTAAATGAAGTTTTTCAAGAGATTTTTTAAGCGATTCAAATTCATTAGTATTTAAGGGGTATAAACCTGCAAACACCATCGGTACATTTTTTCTAAACCCCAAAATAGCTGTTGGTGCAGGATTAACCAGAGTTGTAACAGTATCTCCAGTAAGCACATCCAGAGGTTCCCTTATAATTGCGGTAAAATAACCCACCATACCGCTAGTAAGTTCATCACATTGCTCCATTTTCAATTTAAACACACCTACTTCTTCCACCTGAAATTCTTTTCCCGAAGACATAAATTTAATTTTATCACCTGCGCGAATCGTACCATCCATTATTCTCACATATACTACTACTCCTTTATATATATCAAAGTGCGAATCAAACACAAGTGCTTTAAGTGGCGCATTGTTGTTTACATGAGGAGGTGGAATTTTTTTAATTATTGCTTCTATTAAATCATCAACACCAGTGCCCAATTTTGCGCTAATCTGCAAAATTTCATCCCTCGATAATCCTATCATTTCTTCGATTTCCTTTATCGTCCCCTCAATGTCAGCGTCCTTAATATCAATTTTATTCAAAGCAGGAACAATGGTAAGATTATGCTCTAATGCAAGATAAGTATTGGCAATAGTCTGGGCTTCAACGCCCTGGGAAGCATCGACAAGAAGCACTGCCCCCTCACATGCTTTTAAGCTACGTGATACTTCATAATTAAAATCAACATGCCCCGGGGTATCTATAAGATTAAACTGATATTCATCCCCTTTTTTGTCTTTAATCTTAATAGCAACAGGATGCGAACGAATAGTAATACCTCTCTCTTTTTCAAGGGACATATCATCTAAAATTTGATCTTTCTTATTGCGTTCTGTTACTAATCCTGCTTTTTCAAGCAGTCTATCGGCAAGTGTCGATTTTCCGTGATCGATATGCGCTATTATTGAAAAATTTCGTATCTTACAATTTTGCACTAATTATTTCTCTTTCTTTGCTAAGCTTGGTGGTTTTTGACTCTTCGTCATAGTCTACAATGATTGTATTCCCACTACCAAACTCTTCTTTTAGGAGAGCCATAGCAATTGGATCTTCCACTTCTCTCTCAATAAGTCGTTGTAATGGTCTTGCCCCATACTCTGCACTGTAACCATTCTTTACTAAGTGCTCTTTCATCCCGACGGTAAGCTTTATGCTTATTTTTTCATCTGCTATATTCTTTTCTATTCTCTTCATCATAACATCTACTATCTGCACAATTTCTTCTTGTGTTAATGGATAAAAAACAATAATATCGTCTATCCTGTTAAGAAATTCCGGCTTAAAAATCTTCTTAAGAGAAGTCAAAAGCTTCTTTTTATTATCTTCGAAAGTTTTTTCGGCACCTCCTACAGAAAAACCCAACACGTTAGATTTGAACATATCCGTGCCATAATTAGATGTAAGTATAATTGCCGTATTTTTAAAATTGACTGTGTGTCCCTGAGCATCTGTCAAATGCCCTTCATCCATAATCTGGAGAAGAATGTTGAATATATCAGGGTGAGCCTTTTCAATTTCATCAAAAAGCACCACAGAATAAGGCTTTCTCCTCACGGCCTCCGTAAGTACCCCTCCCTCTTCATATCCCACATAGCCTGGAGGAGAGCCAATCAAACGTGACACTGTAAATTTCTCCATATATTCAGACATATCAAATCTTACTAGAGCAGTATCATTTCCAAAAAGAAATTCTGCAAGTGCTTTTGCGAGCTCTGTTTTTCCGACACCAGTAGGCCCTAAAAAAAGGAATGAACCTATAGGTTTTCTCGGATTTTTTAGACCAGCTCTTACTCTTCTTATAGCACTAGAAACAGATTTTACTGCAACATCTTGACCAATAATTCTTTTATGAAGTTCTGTTTCCATATTTACAAGTCTATCCTTTTCATCTGATACAAGTTTCTCAACTGGAATACCAGTCCACAACGATGTTACCCTCTTTATGTCGTCATCTGTCACTTTTGGTATATCACCAGACAATGCAACAGAAGATGGCATAATCTTTTTCGCTTTTTCTATTATCTTTTTTTCTTCTTCTTTGAGTTTTTCCGCTTTTAAAGAATCCCCGTCTTTTATTGCTTGAAATCTGGCATCTCTTATTGATTTTAATTTATATTCTAAATTTTTTGGCTCAGATCTTTTAGAAAAATTTAATCGTACTCGCGCAGCTGCCTCGTCAATAAGATCTATTGCTTTGTCAGGCAAAAACCTATCATTAATATATTTTACAGAAAGTCTAACTGCCGACCATATCGCTTCGTGAGTAATCTTGACCTGGTGGAATCCTTCATAGTGCCCACGCAAGCCTTCAAGGATCTTCACACTCTCGCTTACTGTTGGTTCCTTTACAAATATCGGCTGAAATCTCCTTTCAAGCGCAGTATCCTTTTCTATATATCTCCGATATTCTTTAAAAGTAGTTGCACCTATTACCTGTATTTCACCTCTCGCTAACGCAGGTTTTAAAATATTAGAAGCATCCACTGCACCTTCAGCGGCTCCTGCTCCAACTATTGTATGAAACTCATCAATAAACAATATTACATTTCTCTGGGCTTTACTAAGTTCCTGCAAAATCTTCTTCATTCGCTCCTCAAATTCCCCTCTATACTTCGTGCCAGCAATAATTGATGCTATATCAAGCTCAACGAGTCGTCTTCCCCTAAGTAAATATGGTACTTTTTCCGAAATAATTCTTTGAGCTAATCCTTCCACTATTGCTGTTTTGCCCACGCCAGGATCGCCAATAATGGCAGGATTATTCTTTTTCCGCCTCATAAGAATTTCAATCACTCGCTCCATCTCATCTTCCCGCCCTATCACCGTATCTAGCTTACCTCTTTTTGCAAGAAGAGTAAGATCTCTGCTGTATTGATCAAGAATAGGCGTTTTCATTTGATTAGAGGTATAGGCCGCTGTTTTATCCCAGGATATTTTCTTCTCGCCCAACAGCGAATATATTGTTTCTTCAAGCTGCACAAAATCAATTCCAATGTCCTGTAAAATTTTAACAGCGACTCCTCCACCTTCATGAATAATTGCAAGCAAAACATGCTCTGTGTTAATATATGAATCTCCCAGATTAGCTACTTCGTTTTCGGAAATCTCCAGAACTCTTTTTGTTCTAGGAGTAAGTATCACGTCTTCTTTTTCAAAAACATCACTCTTTCTATCCTCTCTTATGAGTGATTCAATCCTTTCTATTATCTCCTGGGGGTCTGCGCCAACGCTAACAAGAGCACGATATGCAATACCTTCCTCAAGCTTAATAAGACCAAGTAATATATGTTCAGTACCTAAATAATCATTATTTAGAAAGTTTGCTTCTTCCTGAGCAAGCCAGATTACTTTCTGGGCCATCTCAGTTAATTTATTCCAGTTCATATATTCATCTCCTTATTATATATTCATCTCCCTATTATATTTTACTCACTTTAGCAAAATCGTCAAATGTTATATAAAAGTAAGAACAGTACTAATAAAATTTTACTTTTTTTTAATTTCTGTTAAAATAGAATGGTTATAAATTAGGAGGTTAAATAAATGCAAAACGAAGACTATACAGCTAAAAATATTAAGGTTTTAGAGGGGCTTGAACATGTACGAAAACGCCCCTCGATGTATATAGGCTCCACCAATGAAAGAGGGCTCCATCATCTCGTATTTGAAGTAGTAGATAATAGTATCGACGAAGCAATGGCTGGACACTGCACAGAAATTAACGTCATTCTTCGCAAAGATGGTACTGTTACGGTGATCGATAATGGTAGAGGCATACCGGTAGATATGCACCCGACCTTAGGAATTTCCGGTGTTGAAGTAGCTCTGACAAAACTAAATGCAGGTGGAAAGTTTGATGGTAAAGCATACCATGTTTCTGGTGGATTGCACGGCGTAGGTGTATCGGTAGTAAATGCACTGTCAGAAAAACTTTATGTAAAAGTAGTAAGAGATAAGGTAGCATACGAACAAGAATTTGTAAGAGGTAAAGCACAATATCCACTAAGAAAAAAAGAATTAGCCACTACTGAAAAAAATGGCACAGAAATTACATTCAAGCCGGATTCATTAATCCTTGAAGTACTAAAATTTGAACCTTCCATCATAAAACCAAAACTCAAAGAATTGGCATATTTAAACAATGGATTGAAAATTACATTTACGGATGAAGAAACAGAGAGCAAAGAAGTTTATCTCTCGACAAACGGCATTATAGATTTTATAAAAAAAATTCACAGCGAGCAACAAGTACTTCCCGAAAAAGTCATATATATGAAAAAAGAGACAGAAAATTTCTTTTTAGAAGTTGCATTGCAATACAACAGTGGCTTTGGAACAGATATCAGGTCCTTTGCAAACAATATTTGTACAATTGACGGAGGTACCCACGAAGTAGGTTTTAGAACGGCTCTAACGAGATTGTTAAATGATCAGGCTAGTCAGCTAAACCTCTTAAAAAATGGGCTACCTTTATCAGGAGAAGATGTGAGAGAAGGACTTACGGCAATAATTAATTTAAGAATCACAAACCCACAATTCGAGGGACAAACAAAAACAAGGCTCGGCAACTCAGAGGTAAAAAACCTTGTATCTGAAACTGTAAAAGAAAAATTTACTACATACTTTGACCATAATGTTGAAGATTTAAAACAAATTATAAAAAAATCTATTATCGCCCATAATGCACGAATTGCAGCCAAAAAAGCAAGAGAGTTAGTAAGAAGGAAGAACAGCCTCGATTTCACGGGAAGACTCCCCGGTAAATTAGCCGATTGTTCTACAAATGACCCAGAAAAAGCAGAAATATACATCGTTGAAGGAGAATCTGCAGGTGGAAGCGCAAAGCAGGGAAGAGACAGGGGATTTCAGGCTATACTCCCGCTCAGAGGAAAAATATTAAACGTAGAAAGAGCAACTCTAAATAATGCACTTGCTAACCAGGAAATCAAAAACCTTATAACATCCCTTGGATGTGGTATATTGGATGAGTTTACGGCAGAAAAACTTAGATACCACAAAGTAGTCATTATGACAGACGCAGATGTAGATGGGGCTCATATAAGAACATTGCTGCTTACATTCTTCTTTAGATATATGCGGCCACTTATCGATGACGGGTATCTATATATTGCTCAGCCACCATTGTATAAAATAAAATTAAACAAAAAAATCTACTACGCATTTTCTGATGGAGAATTAAAAAGGATACTATCACAAATACAAGAAAAAACAGAAATTCAACATTACAAAGGGCTTGGAGAAATGGATGCAACACAATTATGGGAAACCACAATGGATCCATCAAGGAGAGTTATATTAAGAGTAACAATAGGAGAAGCAGAAAGAGCAGATAGCCTCTTTGATATTCTCATGGGCAAAAATGTAGAACCGAGAAAGAAATTTATAGAAGATCATGCAAAAGAAGTAGTAAATTTAGACATTTAGGGGTGAGGTATGGCAGATCTATTTGGTGAAAAAGTTATAAACATTCCTGTAGAAGAGGAGGTTACAAGATCTTATATTGATTATTCAATGAGCGTAATTATAGGAAGAGCACTGCCAGATATTCGGGATGGCTTAAAACCAGTTCATAGAAGAATTTTATATGCAATGGAAGAAATGTCGTGCATCCCCAGTAAGCCACATAAAAAAAGCGCTAGAATTGTAGGAGAAGTTTTAGGAAAATTTCACCCACACGGTGATGTTGCAGTGTATGACGCATTAGTTAGAATGGCACAACCATTTTCCCTGAGACATCCATTAATAGACGGTCATGGAAATTTTGGCTCAATCGATGGAGATTCCCCTGCTGCAATGCGTTATACCGAAGTGCGCCTTGATAGAATTGCAATGGAAATGTTAGAAGATCTGAATGAAAATACTGTAGATTTCATTCCAAATTTTGACACTACCTTGCAAGAACCCGTCGTACTTCCAACAAAAATACCAAATCTCTTAATTAACGGGTCTTCGGGTATTGCAGTGGGAATGGCAACAAATATCCCACCTCACAACCTTTTAGAAATCTCAGACGCATTAATCCATATTATAGATAAGGAAATTTTAAAGGGTGATGAAATTAAGCCGAAAGAACTTTATGATATTATAAAGGGTCCCGATTTCCCAACATCAGGAATAATTGTCGGAAGAGAAGGAATAAAGAGTTATTTCGATACAGGAAGAGGCTCCATCATAATAAGAGGAAAAGCACACATAGAGGAAAAACAAAAAGACAAAAGATATTTTGTCATCACTGAAATTCCTTTTGCTGTGAACAAAGCAGAACTCGTAGAAAAAATTGCTAACCTCGCAAAAATGAAGAAACTCGAGGGAATTGAGGATCTACGAGATGAATCGGACAGAGACGGTATCCGCATAGTAATAAAACTCAGTAAAGAAACCAATCTCAACATATTCGAAAACAGGCTTCGCCTGCATACGCTTTTTGAAAAACATTATGGAATAATACTTATTGGAATACTAAATAACGTGCCAAAAGTATTTTCAATGAAGGAACTCTTAATGGAATTCCTCCTTTTCAGAAAAGATGTTCTTGTAAGAAAAACGACTTTCGAGCTTGATAAAGCAAAAGAACATCTGGAGATTTTAGAAGGTTTAGGCAGGGCGATACAACAAATTGATGATGTCATAAGGATAATACGCGCCTCAAAAAACGCACAAGAGGCCTCAACAGGACTGGCAAATTTACTGTCTGCTTCAGATAGACAGATAAAAGCTATCCTTGAAATGAAGCTTTCACGCCTTACTAATATGGAAATAGACAAACTTAACAGTGACATTGACACCACCAAGAAAAACATTGATTCCTTAACAGAAACACTGGAAAAGAAAGAGAAACAATGGTTAATAATAAAAGAGGACCTTTTAAGAATAAAAGCAAGATATGGAACTAAAAGAAAAACAGATATTACAGCATCTGAAGAAGAAATAAATATTGAAGATATAATAGAAAACAAAAAAATTATCATATCCGCAACACGCGATGGTTATATAAAACGTTTAGATGAAGCCACATTTAAATTACAACACAGAGGAGGCAAAGGTGTACTGGGCCAAGCTTCTAGTGAAGAAGATTACCCCAGTGATATATATACCACATTTACAAAAAGCACAATGTTGTTCTTTACGAACATGGGAAAAGTGTATAGCTTAAAGGCATACAAAATACCAGAAAGCAGGAGAGAATCAAAAGGGACACCCATACATAGACTTCTTCGGATAAAAAATGACGAAAGAATATCAGCCACCTTCTCTCTCGACGACAAATCTTATTATGAAAATTTCATCATGGTAACAAGAAAAGGCAAAATAAAAAAAGTTAAGATATCTGAATTTACAAATGTTCATATCAACGGCAAACGTGCAATTGGACTTAATAACGGAGATGAATTACTGACATTGCGCCCTGTAAAAAAGGATGATGACGTGATTATAATTTCTAGAAAAGGCCATGGTTTACGATTTAATGCAAATGAAATTAGGTCGATGGGAAGAATTGCAAAAGGCGTAATAGGAATAAGGTTGCACGATGGCGATGAAGTTAAAGGAATGGAAGTCATACAGGAAGGAACAGAAATATTCCTTGTAACCAAAAAAGGATTCGGAAAACGATTAGTTGGAAAAAAAATCAGAAAAATTAAACATGGCGGAAAAGGTGTCAAGTGTGCCAAAATAGATGAAAAAGCAGGAGAAGTTCAGGCAATACAAAATGTGACTAAAGAAAACAAAATATTTGTTGTTACAAAAAACGGAAATGTAATAAAAATAAAGGCCTCTACAGTACCTATATTAAGCCGCTCCGCAAGAGGAGTAAGGATCATAAGGTTCAAAGCCAAAAATGATGAAGTCGCATCCATAGCTGTAAGCAAAAATGAAAACATCCAATAAAGAATATACCCCTGTGAAAACAGGGGTTCTAATTGGAGCAATTTTGATAGGCTTGGTCATCCTATTATATGCTATATTCAAAATAAGGATGGTATTCCCTCCTATTTTTTATGGTATATTTATCGGATATTTGCTTCTTCCTATTACTAATTTCTTCTCAAAAAAAATCCCGAGATTTTTTGCCTCGCTCCTTACAATAGCCTTATTTCTCTCAGTGCTCATTCTTATGGGAGGCATACTTATTCCAAAAATAATCAAAGAAGCCAGCGAAGTTACTGTAAATCTGCCAAATATAATTAATTCGATTTCAATCTTTTTAGAAAACTTAATAAATAAACTTCCGATAAATGCACGTGAAAATCTATTAAAATCACTCCTGGGCAATACTGACAGCATATTCAGAACAAATATAGATTTACTAGAAAAAACATTTCTCACAACACTAATGCAAAAAATAAGACTCATACCATCTTTCTTCATCTCTATTGTTCTCGCATTCTTTTTTATGAAAGATTCTGCAATGTTATATAATGTATCTTCGAAACTCTTTAAAGACGATAATAATAAATCATGGATAAAGTTTTTAAAAGAAAACAATGAAGAAATCAGAACTTATTACGGTACACTATTAATAATAGCAATATGCACAGGAATAATGATAGGAATAATGAGCTATTTCGTTGGGCTAAAATATTTTTTACTCATTGGCTTTATAGATTCATTTCTCGAATTGCTCCCGTACGTGGGCCCTATCATAGTTTATATCATAGGTGCAACATTTGCAGCACTTACTTCACTTAAAACTTTTTTGCTATTTTCAGCTTTTTTTATTGCCATAGAAATCATACAATCACAAATCGTTATTCCACATTTCGCAGGAAAAAGAATAAAAATGCCCCCAATTGCAATTATTTTGTTAATTATCTTAGGAGGCTCTCTAGCTGGAGTACTTGGCATTATTATTGCAGTACCTTTATTTATAGTCATTAGAAACATAATAAAAATTCTTCGTCCTGCGTTTTATCAAACAATTAAAACTGCTTGACAGAAAACCTTAAATCAGTACAATAAGAAGTTGCGATATCACATATAAAAGGCTAAAAACCGGTGCCTTTTATAGTGAAAGGAGGCTAACAGATGGAAGCGATTATAAAAACTGGTGGGCATCAGTACAGAATCAAGTCTGGTGACATTATCAAAGTCCAGAAATTAACTGGAAAAATAGGCGATAAGGTATCTTTTAAAGATGTACTCATGCTAAAGGACGGGAAAACTGTTAAATTAGGCACGCCTGGAATAGAAAATGCATCAGTAGAAGGAACTATCACCGAGCAGGGAAAGAATAAAAAAATCATTGTATTTTTTTATCGAAACAAAACAAGAAACAGGAAAAAAAATGGTCATAGACAACCTTATACGATGGTAAGAGTAAATGAAATCCTGAGCGAGGTGAATAAAAATGGCTAGAAAAAAATCTAGAACAAATGGAAGAGACAGTAACCCTAAATACCTCGGCGTAAAACTTTACGGCGGTCAGAAAGTAAAAGCTGGAAATATTATTGTTAGACAAATAGGTGAAAAAATAAAACCAGGGAAAAATGTTGGAGAAGGGAATGATTATACACTTTTCGCATTAAAACCAGGCATAGTAAAATTCGAAAAGAAAAAAACAAAGACAATAGTTCATATTATGACTGAGGAGATTTAGCTCACGATCAAGAAAAGGTTTATAGATCATGCTACCATCACAATAAAAAGCGGCAAGGGAGGCAATGGAGCAGTAAGTTTTCGTCATGAAAAGTTTGCCCCCCATGGTGGTCCTAATGGAGGGGATGGCGGAAATGGAGGCAGCGTGATCATTCAGGCAACCCAGAACCTCAATACCCTAAATCATTTTATCTACCAAAAACATTTTGCCGCAGAAAACGGAGAAAGTGGTAAATCAGCCAACAAACACGGTAAAAATGGTAAAGACATCATAATAATGGTCCCGCGAGGAACCATTATACTAAACAGAGATACTAACGAAATAATTGCAGATCTCGACAAAGACAACCAATCTATCGTTGTAGCTAAGGGTGGAAAAGGCGGGAAAGGAAATAAAAGCTTTACAACTCCAACAGAACGCGCTCCCCATTACAGTGAAAGTGGCGAAAAAAGTAAAACAATAAGCATAGAGTTAAGATTAAAGATTTTGTCAGATGTAGGTATCATAGGATTGCCTAATGCAGGAAAATCCACATTACTCACGGCTGTATCCAATGCAAAACCAACAATAGCGAACTACCCATTTACTACCCTTTCTCCAAAGATTGGGATGGTAAAAATTGATATGAATAAAAGTTTTCTAATGGCTGACCTCCCCGGACTCATAGAAGGAGCAAGCAAAGGAAAGGGAATGGGGAATGAATTTCTCGCCCACATAGAAAGAACGAAAGTATTGTTAGTTTTAATAGATGGTACGGAACGAAAAAAGATTCTTACAGCCTTTAAAGACCTGTCAAACGAACTAAGAGAATATAACCCTGGAATTCTCAATAAGCAAAGAGTCGTAGTGATTAATAAAATAGATCTGTGGAGCACAAAAAGAACAAAAGAGATAAAGGATAAATTCAATAAATTAGGCGAAGAGGTCTATTTTATCTCTGCACTGCATAAAATTGGCCTCGACCCTCTTTTGTATAGATTACATGCACTTGTTTTATCAGCGGCACCAGAAAAGAAGATCGCAGTAAAAGAAAGAACTATCACGCTTTCTGAAGACGATTTAAAAAAGTTTTTAAAAATCGAAAAGATAGATTCCCACATATTTAAAGTAACTCAAAATGAGTTAGAAAGAAGAGTCCAATTAAGCGATCTTGAGAAAACAGGAAGTATTGCAGAACTTTTCAGGTTTTTCAAAAAAATAAAATTAGAAAAAGAGCTAATAAGAGCAGGAGTAAAAGATGGAGATAGGGTAATCATAGGCAACAAAAGTTTTATATTCAAACAAGATGAAAAAAACAAATAAAATAGGCCTTTTTGGTGGAGCGTTTAACCCGATACATAATGGTCATCTCTTCGTTGCCAAAGAATCGATAAAGACTTTCAATTTAAATAAAATAATCTTTATCCCCACAGGGAATCCTGTCTTTGAAAAACAAGAGCTGCTGAATAAACAAATACGCGCAAATTTTGTAAAAAACGCTATTTTAAATGAAAAAAACTTTGAAGTTTCTTTTTTCGAAATAGAAAGAAAAGCGCCTTCATTTTTTATAGATACACTGCAGCACTTCAATAATGACAAAGATATGCTTTTTACCATTCTCGGGGAAGATACATTTATGCAGTTTCATAAATGGAAATCACCGGAAGAAATTTTAGAAAATTCATACCTTATCATAGTAAAACGGTACGAAGGAAATTTTGCCAGGACAAAAAATTATATTAAAAAATACTTCACAGAATATAAAGAAAAAATACTTTTTCTTCCACACCCACTATTTCTGATATCGTCTACATTAATAAGAGAAAGAATCAAAAAAGGAAAGCATATTTCCTATCTTCTGCCTGAGAGTATAGAAAAAGAAATAGTAGAGAATGGTTACTATAGATAAATTAAGGGAAGAAGTTAAAAAAAGACTTTCGCTTAATCGATTTGAACATTCTGAAAGAGTTGCAGATATGAGCGAAAAACTCAGTAAAATCTGGAATGGAGATACTGTAAAGCTCGTTTACTCAGCCTATTTACATGATATAGCGCGAGATATGCCCACAAAAGATCTGATAAAAATAGTAAAAGAAAATGGCTACAGAATAAGCAAACTTGAGTATGCAAAACCAGTTCTTTTACACAGCCTGGCTGGAACAATTATCGCTGAAAAAATTTTTGGCGTTAACGACCAATCAATACTCAATGCAATCCGGTATCATACAACCGGAAGAAAAGGAATTACCGTCAACGAAGCGATTATTTATGTAGCGGATTTTACAGAATGCGGAAGAAACTTCAAAGAAGCAAGCATTGTAAGAAAAATCTCTTTCAAAAATCTAAAAGAGGCAGTTTTAAAAGAAACGGAGCTTAATACCTGCTTTTTAATGAATAAAAGGAAGTCTATTCACCCATATTCCGTAGAGATGTTTAACGATTTACTAAAAAACGAGATTCTTTCGTAAATCTCACTCAATTTGCGCTGTTTCGGTTGACTAGAAATGGAATAAAAATATAATATAGATGCAAGCGGGAGTAGCTCAGGGGTAGAGCTCTGGCTTCCCAAGCCAGTTGTCGCGGGTTCAAATCCCGTCTTCCGCTCCAAAGATGGAAGGGCGCCGTCGCCAAGTGGTAAGGCAAGGGTCTGCAAAACCCTCATCGTCGGTTCGACTCCGATCGGTGCCTCCAATTTATGCCGGGGTGGCGGAACTGGCAGACGCACGGGACTTAAAATCCCGCGATGGTGACATCGTACCGGTTCAATTCCGGTCCCCGGCACCAGTTCTGATGTTGTGTACCTTAAAAATTACCACCGGGCTTTATGTTCCTCTGTCGCCCATCCGATAATATCTTTGAATTGAATAGCTTTCCCTGCGCCTAAGACAATCATCCCTAAAAAAACGACCAAAGGGTTGATGATCTTCAGATTTAAGAATTAAAAGATCAGTTTTCGCAATGCGTTCATATAAAGGGGAAAATTGAATATTAACTTAATCAGATAACTGTGTCTTAATGACCCACGGTTTGATAAATTTATTCGGGTCATATGAAAATACAACATCTTCGCTGAGCTTTGCAAGCTCAGTTTCCTTATAAAACTCTTTTTGTGCTCTTTCCTTTTGTTACATGCCGCTAACCATTTTCTTTTTATTAAAATTTTAATTAATATTAATTTTTAGAATAATAATATTTTACACTCGACACATTTCTGCGTTTCCGCATCTAAAACAGTTTATTAAAATTAATTTTTCTATATATTTATTATATAATATAGAGAAACAATGGCAAGGAGGTATTAAAATGAAAACTTTAACAGTATTTTATTCAAGAACAGGAAACACTAAAAAAATAGCGCAAGAAGCAGCAAAGCTTGTCCAGGGAGACATAGAAGAAATAATTGACGAAAAAAACAGGAATGGATTGTTAGGATGGTTAATTTCAGGAATGGATGCCATTCTGAAAAAATATACATCTATAAAACAAATAAAGAAAAATCCTTCACAATACGACATGGTAATCATTGGTACACCTATATGGGCAACCAATATATCTACGCCAATCAGAACTTATATACATAATTATAAAGATGATTTCAAAAACGTAGCCTTTTTCTGCACTTCCGACGGGGATCGCCCTAAAGATACATTAAAAATGTTTAAAGATATGGAAAATCTTTGCAGTAAAAAACCCGTTGCCCTGGCAAGCTTTAGCGAAAGAGATGTCAAAGCAAATTCTTTTGAGAAAATAAACGAATTTGTTGAAAAAATCAAAAAAATAGAGCTTTAACAGCACACATACAAAATTGCCTCATTAGTTGACAAAAAACGCTTTTCACATAAACTTCTTCAGAGAAAAACAATGAGAGGAGAATAAAATGAACAATACTTATGGGGTTGAAAAATTAGGAATCATAAATACAAATGAGGTACACAGAAACCTTACACGAGCAGAACTTATAGAATTTGCGATACAAAATAAAGAAGGAATACTTACAGATAAGGGCGCTATTAGCGTAAATACAGGAAAACATACAGGACGCTCGCCAAAAGACAGGTTTATCGTAGACCAGCCTTCCATACACAATCAAATAGATTGGGGAAAAATTAATATTCCTACAACAGAAGAAATATTTGAAAAATTGTATGAAAGGGCAACAACCTATCTGCAAGAAAAAAATGTTTTTATATATGATGGCTATGTTGGGCATGATATACAGATAAGAATGTCACTCAGAATCATCTCAGATTATGCATCTTCTGCCCTTTTCTCCACAAATATGTTTGTAAATACGGATAAAGAAGATTTAAACCTTCATGATCAAGCAGATTTTACAGTAATTGCAGTTCCAAGGTGCAAAACCATTCCAGAGGTAGATGGAGTACGCAGTGAAGTAGCCATAGTAATTAACTTTGACAAAAAAATTGCTATCATCATCGGAAGCTCTTACGGAGGAGAAATAAAAAAAGTTATGTTTTCAATAATGAATTTTTTACTTCCAGCCAAAAATATATTTCCCATGCATTGCTCTGCAAATGAGGGAAAAGACGGAAATTCAGCACTATTCTTTGGATTATCCGGGACAGGCAAAACAACAATATCCATGGATCCTGAAAGAATTCTTATTGGAGACGATGAACATGGATGGGGAAGCGATAAAATATTTAATATGGAAGGTGGTTCCTATGCAAAAGTCATAGATATTACACCTGAAAAAGAACCTCGCATTTTCAGTGCAATAAGATTCGGTACATTATTAGAAAATGCTGTAATAAGAAACGATAGAACCCCTGATTATGCAGATAGTAAATATACTGAAAACACAAGAGCAGCAATACCAATGGAATACATTGAGAATGCTAAAATGGATGGAATCTGTTCAATTCCTTCGGTAATTTATTTTCTCACAGCAGATGCATTTGGAGTATTGCCTCCCATATCCAGACTTACAAAAGAACAAGCGATGTACCATTTTATGAGCGGGTACACAGCAAAAGTTGCTGGTACTGAAACAGGAATAATAGAACCTTTGCCAACATTTTCAGCTTGCTTTGGCGCCCCATTTATGATGAGACACCCCGCAGTTTATGCAAAAATGCTTGGAGAAAAAATAGAAAAATACCATACAGATGTTTTTTTAGTCAATACTGGATGGGCTGGCGGTCCATATGGAATAGGAAATAGAATAAAACTCGCCTACACACGAGCAATGGTAAGCGCTGCACTAAACGGAAAATTAAAAAATGTAGCATACGCGGAAGAACCTGTATTTGGACTACAAGTTCCCAAAGAAATACCCGGTTCTATCGTCCCTAGCGAAATTCTTCTTCCAAAAAACACATGGAAAGATAAAGAATTATACGACAAAACTGCCGTAAGGCTTGCAAACAAATTCAAAGAAAACTTCGAAAAATTTGAGGGATATATAGAAGAAAAAATCAAAAACGCGGGACCAAAAATCGTATAAAGAATGGGGAGCATTTGCTCCCCATTCTTTATTATTTCATCGTGAATAGATTTTTATTTTTTACTTCTTATTGCTTCCAGCACTCTTTCCGGAGTATATGGTACTTTATGAACCCTTACGCCAAGCGCATCATATAAAGCATTTCCAATTGCAGGAATTGGTCCGTTAATATTTATTTCAGCTACAGATTTTGCCCCATACGGCCCCGCAGGTTCATATGTCTTCACAATAATTGGAACTATCTCAGGAATATCCCTCGTTGAAGATATCCTGTATTCCATAAAATTCGATCCAACCATTCTTCCTGAATCTGCAAATTTATATTCCTCAGAGAGTGCATAGCTTAAACCATTCACTAAAGCTCCAATGATTTGCCCTCTGACAAGCTCCGGATTAAGAGGCGTCCCACAGTCTACTGCTGTCACATATTTTATTGGAGTAATAATGCCTGTTTCTTCATCCACTTCAATCTCGACAAAATGAGCAGCAAATGGAGGTGGAGAATACGGAGAAACCATTGAACCAGTTGCTGCAATCTGGTGCTGCTTTTTAATATACAAAGTCTGATAAGCAATTTCAGAAAGTGTGACAGACTTGCCTGTTTTTTTGCTTGTCACTTTGCCATCTTCAAGTACAAAATCTCTTTCATCATGTTCGCCGAACATCTCTTCTGCTACATTTAAAATCTGCTCTCTTATTTTCATTGCAGCACGAAGAACAGCCCCGCCGGATATAAATGTACCACTGGAAGCATATGCTCCCACATCAAAAGGTGTAAGATCCGTATCGGCAGCATACACTATAACCTGCTCAGGTTTTATTCCGAGAGTTTCTGCAACAATTTGTGCGGCAATAGTATCTAAACCTGTGCCAATATCCGTCCCTCCGTACATAAGATTGAAAGAAGCATCCTCGTTCATTTTAAGTGTTGCAGCTCCCATATCAACAAGAGGAATGCCTGAGCCCTGCATATGAATGGACATTCCTATGCCTCTAACCTTGCTGCCATTTCTGGTCTTCTTTCCGTATTTCTCAAACCAACCAATTTCCTTTGCACCCTTTTCAATAAGTTCATCCAGCGCGCAACTCTGTATATATTGTGTCACTCCTTCGCGCCCTTCGCCTAGAGCCTTAAAAATCGGAGAAGTTTCACCGCTTTTTATATGATTTTTCTTTCTTATTTCAAGAGGAGTCAACTTTAATTTATGCGCAACTTCATCAACTACCTGCTCTAAACAAGCATATCCTTGTGTTGCGCCATAACCTCTGTAAGCTCCAGCAATGGGTAAGTTTGTATAGACAACATCAGCTATATACTCTACATTGGGGGCTTTGTTATAAAGAGGAAGTGTTTTTGAACCAACGTTAGATGCAACAGTCAATGCATGTGTTCCATAAGCACCTGTGTTACTCAATGCATGCATTCTAACGGCATTAAATGTGCCATCTTTTTTTGCACCGATTTTAACATTCACCTTCATTTGGTGTCTTGTTCTCGATGAAATAAATTCTTCTTCCCTTGTATAAAGAGCACGTGTAGGTTTGCCAGTTTTCATCGTAATATAGGCACAAACATCTTCAAGAATAATTTCTTGCTTTACTCCAAACCCCCCACCAATTCTTGGTTTTATTACTCGTATTTTTTGCACAGGTATATCCAATACCTGTGCTACAATTCTCCTCACATGGAATGGCACTTGCGTAGAGGTTCTTATTACTATCCTCCCATACTCATCAAGATAAGTGATAGTAACATGTGGCTCAATAGGACAATGCTGAGCGTATGGCACTTCAAATGTATCTTCAACTACAACATCGGATTCGGCAAATCCTTTTTCAACATCCCCCACTTTTACTAATATGTGCGCTGCAAGATTGCGTTGCGGGTCATATGCGCCTTTGATCTCAGGCTCATCATGAATGATAGGCGCTCCATCTTTCATTGCATTTTCCATATCTAAAACGGCAGGTAATACTTTGTACTGTACTTTTATAAGTTTCAAAGCTTCTCGTGCAATCTCTTCGGTTTCTGCTGCAACTGCAGCAACTCTATCACCTATGTATCTCATTTTTCTGTTAAACATATAAGTGTCATATGGAGATGGTTCTGGCCATCCTTGGCCAGCAGTAGTGTGTATAACACGCGAAGTATTCTTATATGTAAGCGCCATTTCAACGCCAGGGTATTTTTCAGCCAGGGTTGTATCGATATCTTCAATAATCGCATGAGCATATGGAGAATACAAAAACTTTAACTGAAGCATATTTGAAAAGGAAATATCATCAACAAACATTGATTGCCCTGTTGCAAGAGAAAGTGCGTCAATTTTGTCTGTATTTGTCCCTATATGTTTAAAATCTTTCATATCACTCATCTCCTTTTTTCAGCATCTTCGCAGCTAACTTAACAGCCTCTATCTGCTGCACATAACCTGTGCATCTACAGAGATTTCCGTCAAGCATTTTTTTGATATCATCATCGGAAGGATCAGGATTATTTTTAAGCAGAGCATAGGCAACAAGTATGGTGCCTGGAGTACAAAACCCACACTGCACTGCTCCCTTTTCCACAAAAGCTTTCTGCAAAGGATGTGGATTTTGCAAAGTGCCTATTCCTTTTATCGTTGTAATTTCACTGCCGTCCACCTTAGCTGCAAGCATTGTGCAACTTGTATAAGGCAATCCATCAATCAACACAGTACAGGCTCCACAAGTTCCCATGTAACAATTTCCTTTTACTTCAAAATATCCATTTCTTCGCAAAACATCGAGAAGTACTTCGCCTGCTTCAATTTCAAATTCTTTTTTTTTCCCATTTATGGAATAACAAACCTTCATCTCACACCTCCCATAAAATCAAGAAGTATTTCTTTTGCATAGATACTTGCAATATGTTGTCTGTATTCTTTGCTCAACCGCATATCTTTGGCAACATCAACATTGCTCTTTGTAAATAACTCGAAGTCTTCTGTAAGTACCTTAGTCAGCTTTTCCCCTCGCAAAAAAGTTTCACCTTGTTCAAAACGATAGGCAGGTCCAGGACGTGAACCTACTGAAATAGAAACATCCTTAATGACACCCTCTTCAATTTGTGCAAGCATTGCCACATTAAGTAAAGCTATATCTGTAGCATTCCTCACAAATCTTTTCGACCCGAATTGAAAAGAATCATCATATTTATTCAAATGTACTCCGACTACAATACAAGTCTCCATAAGAGCTTTCAAATCATTACGATAAAAATCGTCAACAAAAAATCCTTCAATAAGTTCTCCGTCTGAAACCATAATTTTAGCCCTTAATGCATAAAGTGCAGGGATAATATCCGAGTAGAAGTGATGTCTTGCGATAGAGCCTCCTATTGTAATCTGGTTTCTAAGAAGTTCTGAAGCGAGTTCAGTAAGTGCTATTTTCACATTGCCCTTTAAGTAATTCTGCATTGCAGGAGCTTTTGCAATATCTGTAATTGTCGAAGTGGCGCCGATCTTAATATTCTCGTCATCTTCCCTGATATAAGTTAAGCCAAGTTTATCTAAAAATATAAATTGTTCGATAATGGGATTAGGAAACACTGTGATATCCAGCCCTCCACCGACAAGGGCCGCTTTCCCATCGGATTTCTTGAGAATATCAATGGCTTCCTGAATAGAATTTGGAGTAAAGCAACTTTTAACATTTTTTAATTTCAGCATAGTTCCTCCCTTTTCCTTTTTTTAAATTCATATTACAATATTTTAAGGAAATAATCAAGGAGAAAAAGATGAAGATACTAGTCATTTCCGATGTACATGCAAATTTTGAAGCACTAAAATCAGTACTTCAACTCCCGCATGATATAGTATTATTTGCTGGCGATATTGTAGCCACTGCTGCAGAACAAGTAGAAATTAAGCGAATACCATACAATATAAATAAAACAGAAAAAGAAATCAAAGAGACAGGACTCTCCAAAGTTTTGATAGATATTCTAAAAGCCGAATAGAAACCTGCAAAAAAAATTGTTGCCTGTTAATTGTTCCTACTCGATACTACAAAATCTTTTGCGTTTTTACAATTTTATCTATTAAGAATTAGGTTCGCTAAGTTTAACTGCAGTTCCATAAGCCAAAAGTTCAGCAGCACTACCAATTACACTGGTAGTCACAAAACGTACATTAATAATAGCGTCCGCACCTAACTCCTTTGCCTGGGCTATCATCCGGGCAGTGGCTACTGTCCGAGCCTTTCCCATCATTTCCGTATACTCAATCAATTCGCCTCCAAGAATTAATCGAGCAATAGCTGAAAGGTCTCTCCCAATCCAGATAGCATAGATGGTATGCCCTTGAGCCATACCTAAGACCTCTTTAATTTTTCGTCCAGGAATCTCATTAGAACTCTGAAATAATATTTCCGTACACAACTCTTCATAAGAAGGTTCTTTTTCAAAAGCTTGTTCCTTTTTCTGCTCAACACTTAATGTTAATAAAACTAATAAGATACCACCAACTAAACAATAAATAGCAATTTTAAGCCACAACGGCAAAACAGGCTCGTGATAAACATACCACGGCATACCAATAAAAATTGCAGTGAAAAGACCAAGTACAAAAGCTAACGAACCAACCAATCTAATTGCTTTCATAATATCCTCCTCCTTAAACACACAAAATTTATTAAAACTTTTCTACTTATGCTTCATTTTCAATTTTATAAAACGAATACTTTGCAGTACAGTAAATAGAGCCAGAGAGAAAAAAGCTATTATCGCAATTATTTCAATAGCACCTTTTTGCTCAAGAGAAAGTAAATAAAGCGCCAACGTAATAGAGCCAATGATGGTAATTGCATACGAAATCGCAATTATAAAATTATAAAATGGCTTAAGCGTTTATTTCATATTAAATTAATACCTCCTATATCTTACTAATTAAACAGTACATAATTTGTAAGTTTTTGTTTGCTATTGAATATTAATTTTTATATTATACCCTTATTGTCTTCGTTTCCAAAGATCCTTTTCGTATTAATAAAAACACCAATGCATAAATAATATATCAGCAACTTGCAACAATATAAAGGAGATGTCCAAGCTCATCGTTTATTATACTACATTAAATTAAAAATTAATAAGAGCTATAAAAATTATTCCACTACCACGGTTATCTCAAATGTATCTAATGGCTCCTTGTCTTTCTCCCATGACCTATGATATATTAATTTTAGAGTAGTTTCTCCTGATTTAAGGGCTTCAAAGTGAAAAGTAAATTCTCCACCTGCGCCAACAAGATCACTATCTGGTTTAAATTCCGATTCTGAAGATTCCTCCAAAATAGTCGTGTCTAATGAATCAATTGTCCAACTATAGCCAGTAGAAGGATTGCCTTGCAACATCACATCAAGTTTGTCTCCTTTTCGAAGTTCAACAACACTTGCATTGGCTTTCTTGTCCAATGTAATAGTTTTTGCACTAATAACACCGCACCCACTTACTAAAATCATAATAACGAGTGCAATTCCAACTGCCTTAATTAATTGTTTCATAACTTTTCCTCCTAATTTGTTATATAGATTTTAAAAACTACTTACTTTTTTGCTTATATTTAAATCGCCTTTTTTTAATAAATTCTTTATCACCTATCCTCTTACATCCTGCTAGCATTGTATTTCACAATGCTTTTAGAAATCATTGCCATTTATACAACCCAAAAATTCCAATTCCACGCATTAGACAGGTAGGGTAGAAAAAAGTTCGGTTTTTTTTCAAAAATTTCATTGGAATCAGGTTGGGAATTTTCTATAACGAAAATGGCGTATTAATAATTAGTGAAAGTATATTATTTACCAATTTAACAGCTTAGAAATACTTCTCAATACAATTAGGAAATTTAAATAATCACAATAGATCTTAAGGACAGACTTTAACCTATACTATAGTGCTTAAGAAAAACAAGCAGGAACAGTAATCCACGTAAAAGAACTGACATAGACAAGGAATTGCATTACAACAAACTCTTATGCTGTTGCATTACTATACCAATGACAATAAAAATTAAGCCTATTATTGTTGAAAATAATATTGTTTCACCAACAAAAAAATGAACCCATATTAAAGAGAGAAAAGGAACCAGATAGATAAAATTACTAATTTTCGCAGTTGTTTTAGATAATTTTAATGCTTTCGACCATAGCACAAAAGTAATTCCCATTTCAAACAAACCAACATAGGTTGCTCCCAGAAGTCCTTTGATGTCGGGTATAGTTATTTTAGAAAAAAACAGCAATGCAATAAGTAAATAAATAAAACCAAATATAAAATTGAGCAACAACTTAGCAATATCATCACGCTTATCGCGTATATTATAAATCCAGAATAAAGCCCAAATTACCGCACTGCCCAAAGCCAGTAATGCGCCATTAAAATTAGTAAACCTGAACCCCAAAATATTTCCTTGTGTAGAAATCGTAAGAACACCGAGAAAACTGATACCAATAGCAAAAAAAATTTTAAGTCCTACTTTTTGCCCAAGTAAAGGAATCGATAATAAAACAAGCATTATTGGCCAGGTATAATTCAATGGTTGCGCTTCTTGTGCAGGAAGCAGAGAATAAGCCTTAAATAAAATAATGTAATACAAAAAAGGATTCAAAAATCCAAACAATGCAGAATATAAATAATCTTTCTGTGAATAACTTTTAAGTAAATACAATTTATTCTGAATCAACAAAACAACAAAGAGAAATATTATTGAAACAATAGAAGCATAAAAAAGTAGTTGAAGAAAATCTAAATATTGCAACGAAATTTTAAAAGCAGAGGCAACAGTTGACCATAGTAACACAGCAATTACTGCATAAGTATAAGATTGCTTCTGCTTTTCCATATTAAACAATAGTAATATACTATGTGGGGTTAGCAAACATTATATCCACAAATCGAAAGCCTCTATCACAATGATGAATCAAATAATCTCGACAAGTTGGATATCAAAAAATAAATCTTTACCCGCTAAAAAATGATTAGCATCCAATGTCACAGTTAATTCGGAAACATTAGTTACTCTGCCTATAAACTTCTGCCCATTGCCACTACCGATTAGTTCCAATTGCTGACCAATTGCAGGGTTTAACTTTTCAGGTATATCATCTTTTTTTATCTCTCTGACTAGTTCCTTATGATAAAGACCATAGGCCTTACTTGCAGGAATTTCAACACTTTTTGACTCACCAATACCCATTCCTATCACTGCCTTCTCAAATCCGGGAATTACCATACCCTCTCCTATTGAAAATTGTAACGGTACTTTATTAATTGACGTATCAAATATTGTATCGTCCGCAAACTTCCCCGTGTAGTGAACTTTAACTGTATCTCCATTTTTTGCTTGTGACATTAATTCCTCCTTTCATTCTATCTATCGTTTAAAAAAATATTAGATTTATTATACACGCATTACTAATAATCACCATAACCCTCTGCATACCAATATTGCATTGCTCCGCTACTTTTTACGGATTCACTTGCAATTTTATAACTTGCAGATAATGTCTTTTTTAAATAAAAGTGATTGTAATAAAGTAAAATCCAGAAAGTTGCAGCATCTATATAAGTTATTTCTCGTTGAGGCGCAATAAGAATATCTGGTTTTGCGTTTGCCCAAAAAGTCTCTGCAAAGCTTTTTTTTCTAAAGAACATGCTGAGATAAAACATATTCTATTCTTAAAACCCCTTGTCTCGTCAAATTCATCCGTAGTTATGAGTCCTTTTGGAGTTTCCAGATAACACTCTCCGTATTCATCACACTCCCCATGGCTAGAAATATGAATATATTTATATTTATTGATCTTTAACCTTTCAGTTAAATCACTTTTTGATGTTATTCTTTCAAGATCTACCTTATCATCATATATTAATTGCATAAACTCGTTCAATATCACGCCTTCATTCCTGGCATCTTTAAGTGGAACACACTCTAAAATTAGCACTTTTTTATTTAATGCCATGAAGCCGCCGCCTCATAAAACAATCCCCAACCTGCTCCACTAACATAAAAAATTTCTCAATCTATTCGTCAATTGAATTTTCTACTGGCAAATCAACATCTTCCTCTGGTTTTTCCAACCCAAGTGTACTGTCAAGCTGTCGTTTATAACGTTCGATATGATTGCTTCCTGTGCGGTAAGCCGAGAGAGCATTATTAATTTGTTTCCCAATCTCTTCATATTTTTTGAAAAATTGCTCAAAAGATTTACTAAGAGATGCAAGTCTATCTTGTAATTGCTTTGCACCCTTAACAACCTCCAAATTATGAATACTAATAACTATTATTTGCAAAAAAGCATAAAATGTATTGGGACTAACGGGAATAACTTTGTTTTCCTGAGCGTATTCATATATTGTAGAGGGCTGACCTAAATAATTTTTCTGTGCTATTGTTTCATAATAAATTGCTTCAGAAGGGATAAACATGAGAGCAAAATCAGAAGTCCCTTTTTCTGGCTTTACATACTTATTTCTAATGCTCTTTATTTGTATTTTCACGGCATTCTCATAATTCTTCCAATGTACTGCTTTTTCTTCTTTAGATTGTGCTTCAAGATACTTCAAATAGTCATCTCTCGGAAATTTTGCATCAATAGGAATTATTATGTCCTTAATTTTGACAATAGCATCTACCTGCTCTCTGCCATCAATTAAGTATTGCCTTTCCCAGATACCTTTTGGAAGAACTCTGTCAAGCATTTCTTCCAGTATAACCTCCCCATAATTGCCCCTAAGTTTAGGTGCCTGAAGAATATCCTTAAGAGATTGGCCTAATCTTTGTGCCTCTTCCTGTTGCTGAATAAGTTTATGCATAGTAGTACCCATATCCCTGATTGTATCAATTGTTTTTATTGTATGCTCCGAAATAAGGTTATTTGAATTTGTTACCGCCTCCCGTGCCATATCCAACTCTTTGTGTATGTCGGTTTGAAAAGTGAGAAATTGACTTTTAATCGATGAATCAAGCTTTGCCGGTAAATCAGTAGAACGGTTCCTCACAAGCAGAATTAAAACTAAAATTATGAGTACCAGCAATGCTGCTAATATATATATTTCTAAACTCGATAAAACCATATCAGATAACACCTCCTCCCTTGTGTTTACGTTTCACCATTTTTTATTATATCCTATTTTGATTTTAAACCAATCACTCAAAAAATTATATACAACCACAACTACATTTATAATTATTTTACCATTTTTTCTCTTTAAAACATTTTATTTTCTACAAATAATCCCACAAAAATATTGTCTAAATCAAATTGTATAGTAGAATGAAAGGGGAGGTACAAAATATGAGTAGAATAATTAAAGCACCAAGAGGAACCACCTTACACTGCAAAGGGTGGGGACAAGAAGCAGCAATGAGAATGCTTATGAATAATCTTGATCCTGAGGTAGCAGAAGACCCGGAGCATCTAATTGTATATGGAGGATCAGGAAAAGCTGCAAGAAACTGGGAATCTTTTGATGCAATCGTTCAATCATTACAAGAGTTAGAAAACGACGAAACGCTTGTTGTACAGTCAGGCAAACCGGTAGCAATTTTCAGGACACACAATGACGCGCCAAGAGTCATTATTTCTAACTCTGTAATTGTTCCGCACTGGGCAAACTGGGATTATTTCCACAAACTCGAAGACATGGGGCTTACAATGTATGGCCAAATGACTGCAGGAAGCTGGATCTATATTGGAACACAAGGAATTCTGCAAGGAGATTACGAAACATATGCAGCTGCCGCAAAAAAAGCCTTTGGAACCGATGATTTAAAAGGAAAATTTCTTCTTACAGCTGGACTAGGTGGAATGGGAGGAGCACAACCTCTCGCTGTAACAATGCTTCACGGAGTTGCATTAGTCGTCGAAGTCGACCATGAACGAATAAAAAGACGGCTTGAAACAAAATATCTGGACAAATGGACAGATAATCTCGATGAAGCATTAAAAATGGTAGAAGAAGCAAAGAACAAAAGAATACCGCTATCCATAGGTTTGCTTGGGAATGCTGCGGATATATTTCCAGAGCTTCTCAAGCGTGGCATAATGCCAGATATCGTCACGGACCAAACACCGGCACATGACCCGATGGCTTACATCCCAAACGGTATGTCGCTCGAAGATGCACAAAAACTAAAAAAAGAAAATCCGGAAGAATACAAAAAACATTCACTTGATGCAATGGTACAACAGATTGAAGCAATGGTACAATACAAGAGAAAAGGAGTCACCACCTTTGTTTATGGCAATAATATAAGGGGACAAACCAAAGCACATGGATACAAAGATGCCTTTGAAATCCCAGGGTACGTACCAGAATATATAAGAGATCTTTTCTCTGAAGGGAAAGGGCCATTCCGCTGGGTTGCACTTTCAGGAGATCCGGAAGATATATGGGTGACGGACGAAGTAGTTAAAAAAGAATTTTCATATGACAAGCATCTGGTAAATTGGATAGAGCTTGCTCAGAAAAAAGTGAAATTCCAGGGGCTTCCATCACGAATTTGCTGGCTTGGGTACGGCGAAAGGGCAAAGTTTGGCTTAATTATCAACGACCTTGTAAGACAAGGCAAAATTAAGGCACCAATTGTAATAGGAAGAGACCATCACGATACAGGCTCAGTTGCATCTCCTAACAGAGAAACAGAGAAAATGAAGGATGGTTCAGATGCAATTGCTGATTGGCCTGTATTAAATGCTATGTTAAATGTTGCTAACGGTGCAACCTGGGTATCATTTCATCACGGTGGAGGAGTAGGCATCGGTTACTCATTGCATGCTGGGATGGTTATTGTAGCGGATGGGACGGAGAACGCAGCAAAGAGACTTGAACGGGTTCTCACTGCAGATCCCGGATTAGGTATAGTGCGCCACGCTGATGCAGGATATGATATTGCAAAAAACTTTGCCAAGAAAAACAATATAAAAATGCCCATGCTAAAATAAGTAAAACTGAAATTAAAAAACAGTAAAAATCGTATACATAATAAGAGGGCAACTATTTGCCCTCTTATTATGTTAGTTTACAAATAGAGGCGCTGAACATTCCACCTTTTTGTTATATAAATAGGTTTTCACTTGACGAACCACACTTATAGATTATAATCTGACAAGAAGGAGATTTGAAAAGATGAACATAAAAAGAACAATTGTCATTGTCATAGACAGCGTAGGAGTGGGTGAAGCAGAAGATGCTTCTCAATATGGTGACTGGGGAGCCAATACACTTCTTCACACTTTGCAATACAACCCCGGACTAACACTTCGCAACATGGAAAAACTTGGACTGAGAGGACTTCTTTTGGGAGAAAAAGGATATTATATTGCATCATATGGCAAAATGAAGGAACAATCAAAAGGAAAAGACTCAATAAGTGGTCACTGGGAAATGATGGGAGTTACATTAAAAGAACCTTTCCCAACATACCCAAACGGCTTCCCGAATGAAATAATAGAAAAATTCAAAAAACTTGCAGGGATTAAGGGTATTCTAGGCAACAAACCTGCATCAGGTACGGAGATTATAAAAGAATTCTACAAAGAACATGTTAGAACAAAGTACCCAATTGTCTACACATCAGCTGATTCTGTCTTCCAAATAGCCGCACACAAAGATGTGATTCCACTCGAGGAACTGTATAAAATGTGCGAAATTGCAAGGAAACAAGTGCTTATCAACGATGATGCCGTAGCACGCGTTATTGCAAGGCCATTTATAGGAGACTTAGAAAAAGGATTTATAAGAACATCGGAAAGAAAAGATTATTCATTAAAGCCAACCGGTACAACCGCAATGGATTTATTAAAAGAAAATGGCAAAGAAGTGATAGGAATAGGCAAAATACATGATTTATTCGCAGGAATAGGCCTTACCAAAAGTATCCACACAGATAATAATGCAGATGGAATTGCAAAAACAATCGAATTTATAAAAAAGGATTTTAGCGGACTTCTCTACATAAATCTTGTAGAATTTGATTCGCATTGGGGCCATAGAAGAAACTATGTCGCATATGGAAAAGGCCTAAAAGATTTTGACAATGCCTTACCTGATATTTTTTACAGCATGAAAGAAACAGATGTTTTATTCATTACGGCAGATCATGGATGTGATCCAACGTTTAAAGAACACACAGACCACACAAGAGAATTCGTTCCCATTATAGCGTACGGAAAAAAAATTAAAAAAAATTACAATCTTGGATTAAGAAGCTCATTTTCCGATTTGGCAGACACAATCACAGAAATCTTTAAATTAAGACATCTAAACGGAAAAAGTTTTGCAAAAGAGATCATTATAGAATGAATCGCTCCGCAATAGAAGGACCACTAACCCTGGAAATTAAAAGAGGATTTAACAATGATGCGGTAATGGGAGGGCTGGATAGTTTTATACTCAACAAAATAAACACACTATCCATCTCTGCTGCGAAAAAAGAAAAAATAAAAAAACTCTTTGCTCATTATAAAAATACATCGAGAGAAGAGAGAGAAAACATTATACACGAAGCCCTTTCTCTCTTAAAAGAAACAAAATCAAAGCCTAAACAGGAGCAATTTATATCAATATCCGAATTACACACTCCCGTGCAATATATGAAAGGCATAGGCCCACACCTTGCTTCAGCTCTAAAAAAGCTTGGGATCCGAGAAATAATAGATTTATTATACTATTTTCCCAAAGGGTATCTTGATTTGCGGCATATCAACAAAATTGCTTATCTTAAATCAGGAGAAATTGCATTAATAAAAGGTAAAATAATAAAAACATCCGAAAGAATGAGCAGAATAAAAATTTTTTCTGCTGTTGTCTCTGATGGCACGGGTTATATCACTGCAGCTTGGTTCAATCAATCTTACCTGAAAAATATACTGATAGAAGGGACAGTTGTTATGCTGTCAGGTAAAGCACAATTTATGTATGGCAAATGGGAAATGCCTTCACCTAACTATGAAATTGTTCAAGAGAACAAGGAAACAATACACTCAATGCGTATAATCCCCGTATACCCATTAACCGAAGGAGTTTATCAAAAAACATTGAGAAATAAGATAAAAAAAACAGTCGATACATACGCGCCACTCATTTATGATTACTTAGACCAGCAAATCATCAATAAATTAAACCTTACTCCCCTGGATAAAGCTTTGTACAATATACATTTCCCTAAAAATTTTGAATCACTAGAAAAATCAAAAGAAAGGTTAATCTTTGATGAATTATTTGAACTGCAAATACTTTTGGGACTGAGAAAAAAAGAAATTAAAAGTTCAAAAGGCATAATATTAAATGCAACACCCAAAGATATCAAAGCATTTCAAGAACTCCTCCCCTTTACCCTGACAAAAGCACAACTCAAAACAATGAATGAAATTATAGAAGATTTTGCTTCTGAAAAGCCAATGAATAGACTCTTACACGGCGACGTAGGTTCAGGTAAAACAGTTGTGGCACTGTTTGCGCTGCTCATTGCAGTAAAAAATGGATACCAGGGAACAATAATGTCTCCGACAGAAGTGCTCACCCAGCAAACATTTAATGTCGCAGAAAAAATCTTGAACAAAGCAAATATAAAAATAGCACTGCTTACCTCCGGAACAAAGAAAAAGGAAAGAAAGGAAATACTCGAAAACATAGAAACAGGAAAGATAAATGTACTAATAGGAACACACGCCCTGATACAGCATGATGTCGCGTTCAAAAATCTTGCAATATCAGTTGTAGACGAGCAGCACCGTTTCGGTGTATTGCAAAGAAGTAATTTAAAAAGTAAAGCAATGCTTCCGCATACGCTTGTTATGAGCGCAACTCCAATCCCAAGGACTCTCGCGCTTACGATCTATGGCGACCTCGACATATCACAGATAAAAGAGATGCCTAAAGGAAGAAGGCCTGTATTAACAAAAGTATTTATAGAGAATAGCAGCGGAGCATACACTAAACTCGTGCAAGAGTTAAAAACAGGAAGGAAAGGATATATTGTCTGCCCTCTAATAGAAGAGTCAGAAAAAAGTGAGCTACAATCCGTGCAAGAAAAAGCAGAAAAATTGAAACAAACATACCTAAAAGATTTTAACATCGGTACTTTACATGGCGGATTGAGCTCTACTGAAAAGAATAAAATTATGAAAGCATTTAAATCAGGAGAAATATCCGTTTTAGTATCCACCACAGTTATAGAAGTAGGGATAGATGTAACTGATGCAACAGTAATGATTATAGAAGACGCTGATCATTTTGGACTGGCGACACTGCACCAATTAAGAGGTCGAGTAGGACGAGGCGAAGCGCAATCTTACTGTTTTCTAATAACGCAGAACAATAAAGAACAGGCTCTGAATAGACTGCGCGTTTTAGAAAAAACATCAAACGGCTTTGAGGTTTCAGAAGAAGATTTGAAATTAAGAGGACCGGGAGAACTGCTCGGACTAAAACAACATGGCCTACCTGAATTCAAAATCACCTCACTCCTAAGAGAAAAGGATATAAAACTATTAGAAATTGCAAGAGAACAAGCACAACTCACTGTAGAAAACAAAATTCAATGGGAAAAAGAAAAAAAAGAAGAACTGATAAAACTCCTTAAAAATAAATTTAGCGAGAGAGAAGAACTGATAGGTATAGCATAATGAGAATAATAACCGGAAAATTCAAAGGAAAAGTTCTCTTTTCGCCACCAAAGAATGTAACGCTCAGACCTACAAGCAACAAAGTAAAGGAGGCAGTATTCGACACAATAAGAGATGTAGTAAAAGATAGTTTTTTCCTGGATCTTTTTGCTGGCTCCGGCGCCATGGGCCTTGAAGCATTAAGTGAAGGGGCTAAATTTGTCGTATTTATCGATAAAAACGGAGTAGCAATCCAAACATTGAAAAAAAATGTATATTTACTTTCCGCTCAAACCAATGTGTCAATTATGAAGAGAGATGTTCTTGTTGCACTCAAAAATTATCAAAAAATTGAGGAAAAAATAACAGAAAAATTTAATGTCATATTCCTTGACCCACCGTTTCCATCCCTTCTCACAGGAAAAGTAGTAGAAATGCTTTCAACTTTTCCACTACTGAAAAATGATTCCATTGTTATCGCAGAACATTCGACAAGCGAAAAACTGCCACCAGAAATTGTAGGAAAAAACACCTTAGAAAAAATTAAAGAAAAAAAATACGGGAAAATTGCTGTAACATATTATAAAGTATCAGTCCGGGAATCTAACAGTACCAAAAAATAGTTCGTAATATGCTAAATCGCGTGACAGCAGGCAAGAATCTTACACAAGGTCTAAAATAGTATTGCAAAGTTTATCCGCAATCCCTACAAACTCATCTGTTCGTGGAGCATTGCTAAATTTTATACTGACAAATTGGGCGCGCAGCTCTTTCACTTCTTCGTTCAATTTTTTAAGATGTGTAGCTTTTGTTTTATATGTCCCGTTAATTTGAGAAATAACAAGCTCGCTGTCCGATATCAAAGACACCCTGTCTATATTTCTGTTCCTTGCCTCCCGTAGTGCTGAAATAATCGCTCTGTACTCTGCAATATTATTTGTAGCACTGCCTATATATTCCGCAGAAAGAAAAATCACCTTGCCTTTCTCTGTAAAGATAAAAGCAAAAGCACTTTCTCCGGGATTTCCCCGTGATGCCCCATCCGTATAAATCTTAATCATCTGCCATTGCCTCCTTAAACAATTCTGGAATCTCTTCTCCTATACCTATGAGATAAATCTCTTCGAGTGTTGTTTTATTGTTTTCAAGATATTGCTTAATGGTCTTGTATATAAGCCGCGTTCCTCTTTTCTTCGGAAAACCAAATATTCCACAGCTTACAGCCGGTATACTTATGCTCTTCAATTTATATTTTGTCGCAATTGTTAACACAGAAAGAATCGCATTCTGAAGCTTTTCATCTTCATTTCCTTCACCCCAAACAGGACCGACGGTATGAATTACATATTTTGCTTTAAGGTTTCCACCACTTGTAATAACAGCCTCTCCCGTCTTAAGAGGCCCCTTCCTTTGAATAATACTGTCACTTTCCTCCTGTATAACAGACCCGCCTCTACTTGCAATAGCGCCAGCAACACCACCGCCATGAGAAAGATACCTATTGGCGGCATTTACAATTGCATCAACTTCCTCTTCTGTAATATCTCCGCAAGCAACTTGTATTTTTACTCCTATTATTTCTTTCTCATATAATATTTGCATAAGTCATCTTGAATTTAAAAATTTTACAACCTCCCTCATAAATGCAGGTAAATCGGATGGGGTTCTCGATGTAATAAGATTCCCGTCAACAACAACCTCTTCATTCACATATTTAGCGCCTGCATTTTTTAAATCATCTTTTATAGCAGAGACACCTGTCAAAGTTACACCATCAACAATACGCGCTGAAATCAAAACCCATCCGGCATGACAAATTGTAGCAACGAGTTTTTCTTCGTCAAACATTTCCTTCACAAATTGCAATATCTTTGGGTTTCTCCTTAATCTATCAGGCGCATAACCACCGGGAATAACAACTCCACTGAAATTTTCCGGGTGAACTTCATCAATTGACATCTCAGCATCTAACACAAGCCCTACTTTGGAATGATAGGCTTTTTTCTCTGGACCTACAAGCACAGCATTAAAAGCAGCTTCCTTTAATCTATAATAAGGATAAATCAACTCGAATTCATTAAAATTGTCTTCGATAAGTACTGCTATTGTTTTCATAATACACCTCCTGTTAAATTATAACACAGAAACAAAAATTTTCTTTTAAGAAATATTCCAAACTTCTGACCTGGTAGAGAGATATACGCCTAAAAGAATTAAAGCTCCCCCAATAAATTCTATAAAGATAGGTGTTTCGTGCAAAATAATCATTGCAAAAAATGTAGCAAAAACAGGCTCTCCGAGTATTGTAACAGCAACAAAAGAAGCAGAAAAATATTTTAATGCCCAATTAAAGGCAGTATGCCCAATAATCTGAGGGATAAATGCTAAAAGAAAGAAATAAAGGTAAGTTTCCTTAGGATAATAAAAAAGATTTTGTCTGGTTAAAATTGAAATCGCGATAAGGATTGCTGCGGCAGAACTGTACACAAAAAAGATATACGTAATAAGGTTAAATTTCTTTCGCACTTTTTTACCAATGATTAAATAAAAAGATACGGCAATTGCTCCCATAAGCGCAAGAAAATTACCGTAATTATTGCTTAATCCTATATTTTTTGCTGAAAGAGCAATAACCACTCCTCCTACAAATGCTATTATGATCCCTATAATTGTACCTTTTTTTGTACTCTCCTTGAAAAGAAAAAATGAAAAACCAGCAACAAAAATAGGATTTGTTGTAACAAGCACAGTGGATGCAAGAACAGTGGTATAAGAAAGCGAGCTTATCCATAACACAAAATGCACAGCAAGAAGGCCACCTAATAATACAAAAGGTAAAACATCTTTTTTAAAATCTAAACATTTCAATTTATCTCTTTCTAAAATAAAAAACAGAGGAGCAATGAAAATTGCGCTAAGTCCCATTCTATAAGTTGCAATAACAAGTGGTGGTGCATTGCAGAGACGGATAAAAATAGCTGCAAGACCCACAGAAACCATACCAATAAAAATTACAAATACAGATTTAACCTTGCTCATAGCCTATTATAGAAAGAATGGTAAAAATTTCTAATAATTTGGTAGATTACTACCTTTTATTTAAAAATCTTAGATTGTTTACGCCTATTAACCTCAAATAAAAATAAGTTTAGAGTTCTATGTGTTTAAGCAAAGCTATTGATAGATAGACGATAGAAAATAAAAGGAATTCAGTTTTTAAATGCACGATATATTAAAAGATACAATCTGTATTTAGTGAAATAACCAGCTGCAATGTTGGGTTTTACGAAGAATAAGAAATTCTAGCAAAAAATAACTCTAAAGAATCTTTCAAAAATATAAAACTTTTTTGCAAGTTAGGTGTCCAATATATAGGAGAAAAGAATTTTTAAAGAAGATACTAAAAAAATAATAGAAAATTCTTATGAAGAATATGAAAAATTTGCAAGTTTATGAGTCTTATATATGAGAGGAGAAATTTTTTTAATAGGAGTTACAAGGTGAATGAAGAAAAGGTGGTATTGTTTTAAGGAAACTTTATTTAAAGGAAGTGCAATATGAGGGTAAAAGTTAATGAACAAGGAGCAAGCGGAGCATTATCAAGCAACATTAATTCGCAAATGTCAAATGATTTTTAGATTTTTATTGGTTGAATAAATATTAAACCTGTTGCCTCTTAAAAAACCGATAAGCATAATATTAGCATCTTTTGCCGCCTCAATAGCAAAATCTGTAGGCGCAGAACGGGAAACAACAGCCATAACACCTAACCTTTTTGCATATTGAACTGCAGTCTCACTTATCCTTCCACTCGTAAATAAAATGATGGCATCAGACAATTTATCAGTCAAAATCGCATCGCCAGCCAACTTGAAAATAGTACTCTGCCGAGAAACATCTTCAAAAAACGAAATAAGCTTTTGTCCATCCGATAAACCTGAAATATGAGTCCCGCCGGTTTGTTTAAAAACTATACTTTTTGAAAGAAGTTCTTTCATAAGCACAAACAATTTTGAGGAATTAATAGAGAATTGCTTTTCCAGTAAAGAATTGTTAAATATATTTTCAACTTCTGTATAGCAATCGGTACAGTGTCCCTTATCCTCATCCTTAAAAACAATTTTCTTCAAGTCATTTTTTCTATTAATATAGCCTTTTAAAAACAGGTATCCAAAAACTAATTCTTCCTCAAATGGAGGAGAATAAACAATTCTTTCGATAAGTTTATCATTCAAATACAAATTAATATTTCTTTCCTTTACGATTTTGTCTTCCAGTTCTTCCTTCCGTCCATTATTCAACCGTAAAATTTTAACGAACTTTATCATTTAGCAACTCCTGTGCTTTCTCGAAATCACTTTTAGTATTCACATTAAAAAACGTTAAAAAATCAGGATCAATGCTTTCTATCTCGCTTTCGCTGAGAAATTGTACAGAAGCAGTATTTAATAAAGAACGAAGTTTATAACCTCCAATTTTAATTTGCTCATTAACAAGAGTCATTAAGCGTTTATTATAAAAAGCAAATAACGGTTCAATCATCCCATTGTCAAAATAAGGAATATAAATATCTACATTCTTGTTCAACATGCTTTTCATATAGGAAAGAAGATTTTTATTGATGAATGGCATATCGCAAGCAGTAAGAAAAATAAAATCTTTGTTTATGTATGTCAAAGCCGTAAACAATCCACCGATAGGCCCAATTCCTAGAATACTATCAGGGATAATTTTGTAAGAGAATGGAAGAACACCCCTTCCTATAAAGAGGGGTTCTTCTTTAAATGATTCCTTAAAAAGACGATAAGTCCGTTCTAAAAGCAAAGTATTCTCAAAGGAAAGGAATGCTTTATCTTTCCCCAGTCTTTTTCCCTTGCCTCCAATAAGAATGACAGGTTGAATTGTCAATCGTGTTATGCCTCTTTTTTAAGATAAATATACCAGTATAACATACCTACAAAGAGAGCTCCACCAATAATATTGCCTATTGTTACAGGAATCAGGTTTTTCGTAAAAAGATTTCCCCATGTAAGGTTGCTGAATGCTGACGCTGCTTTTCCTGTAGCATCTACAACTGTAGATGAGCCCTTAAGGAATAATCCGTAAGGAATAAAGAACATATTTGCTACACTATGTTCAAACCCTGAAGCAACAAACGCCATAATAGGGAAATAAATTGCAAGGATCTTGCCGGCAATATCTTTTGCAGAAATCGCCATCCAGACAGCAAGACATACCAACCAGTTACATCCAATACCACGCATTAATGCTTGCATAAATGTAAGATTCACTTTCGCATTTGCAATATTTAAGGCACTAGCACCAACAAGACCTCCATTTGTAAGCCACAATCCCGTGCCAAACATAATAGCAGCGAGAAGAATGGAGCCAACAAAATTACCGAGATAAACAAGCATCCACCTGTTTAAAACCTGGCTCCAGCGAATCTTTTTTTCAAGAGCAGCAATCACAATAAGATTGTCTCCCGTAAATAATTCACTTCCTGCAATGATTACAAGCATAAGTCCTACGCTAAATACACTACCAGCAAGGAGCTTTGTTACTCCAACACCCAGACCAGTTTGATGCCCCACCATAATAGAGAGTTCAGCACCAAAAGCAATGAAAGCACCCGCAAGAATAGCAAGTGTAAAAAACTTCCCAGCAGGGATTCCAACCTTTTTTTGTCCAACAGCACTCATTTTTTCAGCAATCTGCGCTGGCGAAAAGAAATTTAGTTCTGTCATACCTTCTTCCTCCTTATATTTTATATTTTTTCAATTTTACAAGCACACACTTTATATTCCGGAATCTTTGCAACAGGGTCCAATGCCGGATTAGTTAAAACATTTGCTGCCGCTTCTTTAAAATGAAATGATACAAACACAAGACCTTGTTTGGGTCTATCAGATATACGCGTATTTACTTTAATACTTCCTCTACGCGTAGAAATTTTTACCATTTCATTATCTTTAATATTCAGTTTTTCGGCATCAATCGGATTAACTTCTACATAGTTTCGTGGGACAAATGCATCAAGCACTTTTACCCTCCTCGTTTCATTGCCAGAATGGTAATGGAATAGAATTCTTCCTGTTGTAAGAATTAAAGGATATTTTTTATCAGGCAATTCTTTTGCAGGTTTGTATTCAACGGGTGATATAAGCCCTTTTCCATTTGGACGTTTGAAATGACCACCTTCATGTAAAAATTTTGTTCCAGGGTGATCATCGCTTATACAAGGCCACTGCAATCCTTGTTTTTCCAATCTATAATGATGAATGCCTGCATACGATGGAGTAAGTGATGCTATTTCGTCTGCAATTTCTGCACTGTTCTTAAATTGCATATTATAGCCCATTGCTGTTGCAACCTCTCCAATAATCTCCCAATCACATTTCGTATTCTCTGGTTTTCTCTTTGCAGGGCGGAGTAGTTGTACTCTCCTTTCAGTGCTTGTAAAAGTACCGCTTTTTTCGTATGCTGATGCAGCAGGAAAAACAACATCTGCAATTTCTGCTGTTTCAGAAAGAAAGATATCCTGTACTACAAGAAATTCTAATTTTTCGAAACCTTTTTTTGCGTGTGTGATATCAGGCTCCGTCATCATGGGGTTCTCTCCCATAATATACACTGCCTTCATTTTCCCTTCAAGAGCTTTATCTCCAAATTCCGAAACAGGAATTCCAACATTTTCAGATAGTTTCACTCCCCAGGCTTTTTCGAATTTCTCTTTCACCTTAGGGTCTATTACTTTTTGATATCCAGGATATACATTAGGTAATGCACCGAGATCGCAAGCTCCCTGCACATTTGCCTGGCCTCGCAAAGGATTAATCCCTGTACCGTCTCTTCCTAAATTTCCAGTAATTAACGCAAGATTTGCAACACTTAATACATTATCAGTACCAGTAGAATGCTGTGTAATACCCATCGTGTAGAATATTGTTGCATTTTTTGCACTTCCATACATCTCAGCTGCCTTTTTTATAAGAGTTTTATCCACGCCTGTAATTTTTGAAACCGTATCAAGATCGTATTTTTCAATAACTTTCTTAAACTCCTCAAATCCTTCTGTATGCGCTTCTATGAAATCTTTATCCAAAAGATTCTCTTGAATAATTACATTCATTATACCATTAAGGAGCTCAACATCTGTCCCTGGTGTATGTTGCAAAAAAAGGTTAGCTTCTTTTGCAATGTCAGTGTTTCGCGGGTCACAGACAATTATTTTTGCTCCATCCTTTCGCTGATGCTCTTTTACCATTTGCGCAATTACAGGATGCGTCTCCGTCATGTTGGAACCAATGATGAACATTACATCAGCGTCTTTAATGTCGTCAAATGAATTAGTCGCAGCTCCTGCGCCTAATGCCTTGCCCAACCCTGCTACAGTAGAAGAATGACAAAGGCGTGCACAATTATCAACATTATTTGTGCCAATTACAGCTCTTGCAAATTTCTGCACAACATAATTATCCTCATTTGTGCATCGAGAAGATCCAAGCACTCCAATTGCATCTGAGCCGTATTTTTCTTTAATCTCTTTCAATTTTTTGGCAGTGTATTGAATTGCCTCATCCCAACTTGCTTCTCTGAACTTTCCATTTTCTCTGATTAACGGAGTAGTTAATCGTTCTTCGCTGTTTGCATACTCATAACCAAATCTACCTTTTACGCAAGTCCTACCATTGTTCACTAAGGGGTTTTCAATACCTTTTGCCATTATAAGATTGTTATCTTTGTCATTATATAATTGCAAGTTACAGCCTACACCACAGTATGCACAGACAGTGTCAGTCGGTGTTAAATGAAAAATTTTACCCTTGCCAACTCGCGGCTTTTCAATTAATGCACCAACAGGACACGCTTGAACACATTCGCCACAGAATTGGCATGTTGTTTCTTCAAGAGGTAAAGCAAACGGAGTAGAAACTTCTGATTTGTGCCCCCTCATTGCAATACTAATTGCTTCAACAATTGCCTGGTTTTCACAAGCGCCTATGCATCTTCGGCACAAAATACATTTTTGAGGATCAAACTGAATAAAAGGGTTTGTGTCCCATGAGGTTTCCTTTGAAAGTTCGAAAGCCTCTTTTTCATCAAGGAATTCACTTTTCTTTATGCCAAATTGATATGCCAGATCTTGAAGGGTACAATCTCCATCCCGGTCACATGTCATGCAATCCAGAGGATGATGCGCAAGAGCAAGTTCAAGATTCATTCGCCTTGCGTCAATAACAGTTGGTGTGTCGGTAAAAATTTCCATTCCTTCCCCTACTTCAGTAATACAAGCCCGTTGAAGTGTCTTTGCTTTCTTCAATTCAACAACGCACATCCCGCAGGATCCTTCTTCTGCAATACCCTTAAGGTAACAAAGTGTAAGAATCTCAATTCCTGCTTGTTTACAAGCATCTAAAATTCTTATTCCTTCTGGTACTTGATAATTCTTTCCATCAATTTTAACGTTCAATAACTTCTTCATATTGCTCCTCCTCACATTCCATTTTACATATATTCACAGGGCATTTTTTCTCTTTTATATGAGTGAGCCACTCATCTCTAAATTTCTTAAATAGCTTTTAGATTATACCAGTTATTGTATGTATTATACTAATTATTTTGTTCATCTTTCCCTGCTCAAAGTAGATGTAACTTTTACACATTTGAGCATGCCTAATTTGCCTGTTAATGCACCTATTTCTTCGACTGTCCCATCAACAATAATTGAAATTACACTAATATTCCGCTCAGGATAGGGTAATCCTAATCTTCCTTTAATAATATTTCCATATTGAGTAAGTATGTTATTTACTTTCGGCGCATATTCATCTCTGCTTTCAACAATAATACCAACAACACCTAATCTCTTTTTCATTTCAAAACATCCTTTGGAATATGCCCTGTTTTTATAACAGCCAAAGCAACGGCACCTCCTATAAGTGCGGTGAACAATTGAGGAAGTGATAACATCTGAATTAATTTTGGAGGAGCTTTAACGAGGTGTGTCACTGCATAGGAAAGAAAGAAATATTTAAGTAAAGCCCCTACAATAACACCTGTAATTTTTCCTTTCATTCCGTAACTTTTTAGAAGTCCAAACATCAATGTGTAAATTGCATTTCCCACCATTATTATCGGAGGAAGGAATGCTACCGGCATAAGTCCTGAGGCAAAAGCAATCCAGGGTGTAAAACAACCTACTACAACTCCTCCTACTGTTCCCAATACATACGTTGCGATAATAAGAGTAAAATTTACTGCAGGTCCAGCTATATACTGTGGAAGACGTAAGGCTGGAAACAAAGCCGCAATTGCAAGCAAAACTCCTCCATAAACGATAAGTTTAAGTCTTTTTTTTGTCTTTTTCTTGTTTACCTGATTGTTCATTTTACTTTTCTCCTTTTATAGGTTTTAATATTTAAAAAGCCCGGTTTCCAACACCGGGCAATGCATTCCCTCAGATTGGAAACCCTTGGTTTCAGAATTTTCCTCACCACAGGTTTCTATTTCTTGTTATAAGCTAATTTCTTTCTTTAATATTCACTTCTCCCCTACTTTCTCCCATAGCTCCCGCTCTATATAATGAGTATGAAGCAGATGATGTGCTTTTTCACCTCCGGGCTCGCCAAGATATTCTTTATACAAATGCTGAATAGATGGGTTCTCGTGTGATTTTCTGATTTTCCTTTCCTCGTCATCCTTATACAATGCACCAATTCTTTTTAACCTTATTTCATCATTAGTAGGAATTGGTTGACCACCACCCCCAATGCATCCGCCCGGACAAGACATTACTTCGATAAAATGCACCTTTTCTTCTCCTGCTTTTACCTTATCCAACAGTTCTTTTGCCTTGCCGAGGGAATGAGCAACAGCTACTCTTACCTTTAATCCATCTATATCAACCTCAGCATATTTAACGCCTTCAAGCCCTCTCAGCGGTTTAAATTCTAGCTGCGTAAGTGTCTTCCCTGTGATCATATCATATGCGCTTCTTAGTGCTGCCTCCATCACGCCACCTGTTGCGCCAAAAATTGTTGCCGCACCGGAATATTTTCCAAGAGGAAGATCATAATCGGAATCTGGAAGATTTACAAAATCAATACCTGCCTGCTTTATCATCCTTCCTAATTCTCTTGTTGAAAGAACTACATCTACATCTCTCTCTCCACTCGAGTTCATCTCAGGTCTGTCTGCTTCATACTTCTTTGCCGTGCAAGGCATTACAGATACGTGAAAAATCTTTTCCTTTGGAATACCTGCTTTTTCAGCATAATATGTTTTTACTATTGCTCCCATCATCTGCTGTGGAGATTTACATGTTGAAACATTTGGAATGAGTTCTGGATAGTATTCCTCAAGATATTTTATCCACCCTGGACAGCAGGAAGTCGTCATAGGAAGTGTGCCATTATTTTTAATCCTTTTTATTAACTCTGTGCCTTCCTCCATAATTGTAAGATCTGCGGTGAAGTTTGTATCAAATATCTTCTCAAAACCAAGCATTTTTAAAGCAGTTGCAACCTTTCCTCTAACAAATGTTCCTGCAGGAAGACCAAAAACTTCACCCATAGAGGCTCTTATTGCTGGAGCAGTTGAAACTACAACGTGTTTCTCTGGATCAGCAAGTGCATCCCATACTCTTTCAGTATCATCTCGTTCTGTTAAAGCTCCTGTTGGACAATTCATTATACATTGTCCACAATTCACACAAGGTGTATCTATAAGTAGCATATTAAAAGGTGCACCAATATAAGTTTCTATTCCTCTATTTGCTATGGTTAATGCATTCACAGATTGAATATTTTCACACACTGAAACACATCTTCTGCAGTAAATACATCTACTTGGATCTCTTACAATAGGTCCAGAATCATCTTTTTCATAAATAGAAGGTATTTTATCAAATGGCACATCTTTTACGCCAAGCCTGTTTGCCACATCCTGGAGTTCACAGTTCCCATCTCTAACGCATATAGGGCAATCTACATCATGATGCGCAAGTGCCAGTTCAAGATTCATTTTCCTTGCTTCTCTTACTGTCGGAGTATTGGTAAGAATTTCCATTCCTTCCCCTACTTCGGTAATGCAGGAACGTTGAAGTGTTCTTGCTCCTTTTACTTCTACTACACAAACACCACAGGAACCTTCCTCTGAAATACCTTCTAGGTAACAGAGCGTCGGAATGTCATACCCTGCGGCCTTGCAAGCTTTTAGAATAGTTGTTTCTTTCGGAAGCTGATAGTCTTTCCCGTCAATTTTCACATTGATAAGTTTATCGCTCATTGCTACCTCCTTCAACTTCCTTGTCTTTTATGTGTTCAATCCATTCGTTCCTGAATTTCTTAATCGATTGCACAATGATATTAGGAGCAGTCTGCCCCAGAGGACAGAAAGATGTCAGGCGCATATCCTCACCAAGACGTTCAATGGTATCGAGGTCTTTCTCTTCTCCTCTTCCTTTGGAAATCCTGTCGATTATTATATACATCTGCTCAGTACCAACTCTACAGGGAGTGCACTTTCCGCAGCTTTCATATCTGAAGAAATATGCAATATTCTTTGCAATATCCACAATACAACGTGTATCGTCTAACACAACTATTGAACCAGATCCAGGCCCTGCTTCAATACGCGCGAGTGAGTTAAAATCAACAGGAGTATCAAATTGGTCAGGAGTAAGAAGAGTTCCAGATACTCCTCCGAAAATTATTCCTTTGAGTTTTTTACCGTTCTTTACTCCACCACCAAACTCGTTTGTGATATACGAAAGTCGTGTACCGAAAGGAGATTCAACGACGCCCTTCCAGTTAACATCTCCCGATAAGCTGAAAAGCTTTGTTCCATAAGAGCCAGGAACTCCAATTGTCTTGTACCAATCTGCTCCGTTTACAATGATTGATGGTACATTGGCAAGTGTTTCAACATTATTGATAACCGTAGGCTTGCCCAATAACCCATAAGTCGGAGGATAGGGTGGCTTTTTTCTCGGCTCTCCTCTATGACCTTCAATTGCTTCCATAAGAGTTGTTTCTTCTCCAACAACATAGGAACCTGCTCCCCTATGAACCTCAATATTAAACGAAAAACCACTTCCTAAAATATTTCTACCAAGAAAACCGTGGCTTCTTACGTCTTTTATTGCTTTTTCTATTCTTCTTATTGAAAGATCGTACTCACCTCTTATATAGATGTAACCGTAATTACAACCTGCTGCAAATGATGCAATAATCATTCCTTCAATAATAGAGTGAGGGTCCCCTTCCATTATTACTCTGTCCTTAAAGGTACCTGGTTCACCTTCATCTGCATTGCAGATTAAGTACCTGTCAGGACCTGGAGCTTTTGCTGTAAATTCCCATTTCTTTCCCGCTGGAAATCCTGCTCCACCTCTTCCTCTGAGTTCTGACTTTTTAACTTCGTCAATTACCCATTGAGGTCCGTTGCTAATTGCCTTTTTAAGAGCAGTATAACCACCTGAAGCAATATATTCATCAATACTTTCAGGATTAATCACTCCAACATTCTTTAATAACACTCTTCCGTGCGTTGGAAGAATCTGCACTGCGGAATAGTCTTTTTTGCCCGTTTCGTTCTCCACTTTCTTTATAATTTCAGGGACCTGATCTGGCGTAAGGTTGCCAACCGGAATTTCATCAATCATTATCACAGGAGAAACAGAACACATTCCAAGACAGCTACTTTCTTCAAGGGTAAATTCACCATCCTCTGTTGTTTCTCCAATTCCAATACCAAGTACTTCTTTGAGTTTTTTAATTACCTCTTCTCCCTTTCCCATATAACAGGAAAGGCTTTTGCACACCCTTATGATGTGCTTACCTCGAGGTTTTACGGAAAACATTGAATAAAAAGTTGCAAATCCATAAACCTTTGACAAAGGTAGCTTGTTCTCAACAGCCACAGAAAGTGCATCGTTAGACGGAATGAAGTTTTTGTCGCTTCCGTCCTGAACCTCATGCAAAGCATCTGTTAGCGACCTTTCTTTCATTTTTTACCTCCTTGTATAATAGAATAGATTCTTTTGGTAAACAATCAATACATACTCGGGATCCGTGAAGTACTTGAATAAGAGACACAGTATTTACCCCCCCCCTTTTTTTTTTTCTTATCTCAAGCTCTACTTGAGGATACCTAGTCTTTTCCATATTTCCTCCTATACTATAGTGATTAACTTCACGATATTTTAACATTTTAGAAATTATAGTCAAGCCGAATGCATTTAACCTACAAATAATAGTTAGAAATTTTATGTACATACCAGAATTTATTCAAATAGAGAAAACCTCTACAATTTGCGGAACCACGTATATTGCCAGTTATAAATAAAAATAACTTAAACAAGTTTATAATTGCAATAAAAAAACTATAAAGCACCATCAGAAATATATTCCTCATAGGATTTGACACAATAAAAGAATTTGTTAAAATAGCAGTGGCAAAAAGGATGTTCTGATGGCAAACAAGTCCACAAACCTACTTTAAAATCAGAACAATTTAAAATACAATAAAATTTTACGGAGGACAAAATGAAAAAAGAAATTCCAACCAAATTGAGAAAATCGGAATATACTTTCTCGGCAGCATGGCTTGAAGGATTACTTCAAGCGCCAGATGGCGCTCCGCCAATGAAGCCAATGTATTCTGAAATCACAAGCAGGGACGGCGATAAACATGACGTTTTAATCCGTTCAATCAAAAAAGAAGAGATTGACCCGATGCTTAGTTTTTTAAAACTCACGCTTGATGCAGAATATGACTATTATGATATTGTTGGAGCAAGAGTTTATGCAGAATTACTTGCAATAAAGAGAAAAAGAATGAAAGACGAATATTTCTTCCTTGGGCTAGAAAATGGACATTTAGTTGGAATTGCCAACGGAAGACTTATGAATGAAGATGTAAACATCAGCCTTCATACAATGGCCTTTGAAAGAAAAGTTGGTGCCGGCGGAATCCTTTTTTATGCAAAAGCATGGTATGCATTTGAAGTTTGTAATCAACAAGAGTTCTGGGCAACATTTGAAAGCTATAATGGATGGGTCTTAGCTGGACTTCGTATGGCACTTCCATCATACCCATGGCCTGATAGCCAGCACGAACTTGGAGGAGCAAAAATTTTCTACCTTACAAAAAAACTTTGGGAAGAAGAAATAAAAGACAATTATCTTGAACAAATTGCACATGGTTCCTTTAAAGAAGCCTCGCAAGAATTAATTGAAAAGAATGAAAAACTAATTCTTTCAGAAAAGTTAGAAATTTAGCCACTTTAAATTAATAAAAAAAGGGGGAGGCTAATGCCTCCCCCTTAAATCTTGTTTCACCAACTATTTTTTCATTATCATTAAGAAATCATCTACTTCTTTTTTTCCATTAGCAATCGCCATAGCAATCTTTTCCGCAGTTATTGGCATTGACTTTATTCTTATGCCAAGCGCGTCTTCAACTGCATTTGCAATAAGAGGGGCTGCTGGAATCATTGGATGCTCACCTATGCCTCGTGCCCCAAATGGACCATCCGGTTGAGGTACTTCAATAATTATCGGCACAACTTCATCAGGAATGTCTAAAGCCGTCGGAATCTTGTAATCCGTAAAATTAGGATTAAGTATTTTCCCATTTTCATCAAATCTCATATCTTCGTACAATGCCGTAGCAAATCCTTGTAAAAGACCTCCGTATATTTGATGCTCAACATTCCGTGGATTAAGCGCTTTTCCAGCATCAAGTGCCTCAACAGCTTTAAGGATTCTTACCTTACCAGTCTGTTTATCTACTTCAATTTTTACCGCTGCAGCACCAACAGTATAATGAACATTCGGGTGTCCGCCCTGTCCCGTCTCGGGATCTTGTTTTGCAGATGCAAATGACGGCATAAATGCTCCACTTCCAACGATTGCTCCACCTCTATATGTTCCATCTTCAGTTTCAATTCCGTTTATTACAAAGTCCCTAAGGGGTAGTTCAAAACTCGGATGCAATTTACATTTAACCTTTTCATCTTCAAGGTAGAGAGTACTTGTATCATAGTGGTACACTGTATGAATAAGCGCAAATATTTTGTCCCTCATTTCAAGTGCAGCCCTCTTAACAGCATTGCCGCTAGCCCATGTAACATGAGATGCAACAGTTTGCCAGTGGTAAGGATTTCTATCCGTATCAGGAAGTTCAACTCTTATCTTTTCAGGTGGAACAGTAAGAATCTCTGCAGCAACTTGAGCCATGACCGTAAGATACCCTTGCCCTAATTCCACACCAGAAACAAGAACATTCAAACTTCCGTCTTCATTGAATTTTATAAAAGCGGAAGTTGTAACGTTTGGTGGCATTGCAGGAGCTTTCCAGAAAATAGCGAAACCTTTTCCAATTGCTTTGTTAGGATCTTTTGATTCTTCCTTTTTCTCCCATTCAATCTCATCAGCAACTTTATCAATTGCTTCAAGAAGTCCACTTGGATTCATCGGTACACCATAAGTAAGAGAATCCCCTTCCTTTATACCATTTTTTCTCCTGAGGTCGACTGGATCTATTCCAATCGCTTTTGCAATTCTTGTCATATGCGATTCAACAGAAAACAGCATTTCAGAATATCCAAATCCTCTATAAGGGCCTGCTGCAGGAAGATTTGTATAAATACAGTATGAATCAATTTTTACATTTGGTATTCTATATGGACCTGTAGCAGATAAAGCTGATGCGTTTACAACATTTGCACCATATTCAACATATGGGCCAGCATCCCAGTAGTTCATGATTTCAAATGCAGTAATTGTTCCGTCGTTCTTCACTCCCACTTTTATTTTTGAAACAACCTGTTGTCTCATATATGTGTTATAAAATTCCTGGTCCCTTCTCCACATAACTTTAACAGGATGGCCTTTTACAGCCGTTGCCAGAGCAGCAGCAATAATCTCCATTGTTACACCAGCTTTTCCGCCAAAACCACCCCCAACACATGGAGCTATTACTCTAACATCCTTGTGCGAAAAACCAAGAGGAGCAAGCGCATCAACAAAAAGGTTTCTTTGAGTATAAGGTGATTGAGAACTTGCCCAGACAGTCAACCTGCCAGAATAATCAAGCAGCCCAACTGCTATATGGGTCTCAAGGCAACAATGAGCGTATCTTGGAATTCTATAATCATCTTCAAGAATAAAATCTGCTTCCTTAAATCCTTTATCAATGTCTCCTTTTCTGACTTTTTTTAGATGGGCAACATTTGTCCCACCTTGCGGATAAAACCATGGCACATGAGGGTAATTCTCAAGATCTGGGTGAATTAAAGGAGCATCTTCTTTTAGCGCCTCTATTGGATCAAAAATTGCAGGAAGAAGCTCATATTCAACCTTAACAAGTTTTGCAGCTTTTTGTGCAGTTCTCGGGTCTCTTGCAACAACTGCTGCTACTTGTTCTCCAACAAAGTTTACCCTATCCTGGGCAAATATATATCTATCCTTCATGTACAGGCCAAACTTGTAAGGAAAGTCTTTTCCTGTAACAACTTTCACAACACCTTCCATTTTTTCTGCTTCACTTGTATCAATACTCTTTATCAGCGCATGCGGATGAGGACTTTCGACTATTTCAGCATAAAGAAGATTTGGCCCAAAGTCAATATCATCGACATATTTTGCAGCACCGGTTACTTTTTCCCTTTCATCTAATCTATCTACAGATTTCCCTATAAATTTAAAATCTTCCATTTCTCCTCCTCTCCTTTTATTTTTTATCAACATCTTTTTTATTCACATCGAGTATTGCATCAATTATAGGAGTATAACCGGTGCATCTGCACAAATTCCCTGAGATTCCTTCTTTTACTTCTTCTTCTGTTGGATTTGGATTCTTTTCCAAAAGCTCTGTTGCAGACAGTATCATTCCCGGAGCACAAAATCCACATTGGAAAGAATTATGCTTAATAAAAGATTCTTGAACGGGACTAAGCTCATCTTTCGATAATCCTTCAAGTGTTAAAATTTCTTGTCCGTCAGCCTCAATTGCGAGTATTATACATGATCTAACACCCTTACCATTTAAGAGAATTGTGCAAGCGCCACAGTCTCCTCTTCCACATGCATATTTTATGCTATGCATTCCAACTTTTTCCCTCAAGACATCAACAAGTAAATCATTTGCTTCTACATAAGCATTTCTTTTCTCCCCATTTAAAATGAACGAAATTTTTTTCATCTTTTCCTCCTAAATTAATTTCTCTCCATAAGCTGGACCATTGCCATTAATTCTTTCAACAGCGGCCTTAATCCCTCTTTCAAGCATAACCTTTGCAACATGTAATCTATACTCCTTTGTAGCCCTCACATCTGTAATTGGAGAGATTTCTTCAGGTATCAATTTTTTCGCCTCTTCAATTAATGAGTCTGTAAGTGGTTTCCCATTCAAAAGTGCTTCCAGCTTTTTTGCTCTTTTTGGTATTGGTCCAACCGCACAGAATGCCAAACGATATTCGTTTCCTTCTAGTGCAAGAACCCCTAGACCAACCTGAGCAAGGTCTTCTCCTTTGTACCTACCAAGTTTTGTATAGCTTCCTCCGTGCTTTTTAGCAGGAAGAGAAAAAATAATTTCACGAACGAATTCTTCCTCTTTAAGAGCAGTTCTTCTTGGCCCAAGAAACCAGTCAAGCGCCGAAATAACTCTTTCTCCTTCTTTGCCCCTTACAACAATATCTGATTCATATACAAGAAGAGCAGGGCCACTATCAAGTGATGGCACTCCAGAACAAATGTTCCCTGCTAAAGTTGCCCTGTTGCGTATTCCAACAGAAGCAACCGTTTTTGAGGACTCCCAGAGCAAAGGAAATTGTTCCCTTACAATGTCTGAATCAATTAGGTCAGCAAATGTCACAAGTGCTCCAATATGGAGCTTGTCTTCTCTAAATTCAAGTTTTTTTAATTCTTCAATACCTTTAATGTCAATAACTGCTGCAGGAGATTCAAGTTCATCCTTAATTCTAACAACCAGATCCGTGCCACCTGCAAGAAGACGAGCCTTGCCTTTGTATTCACTAATAAGTTTAATAACGTCTTCAATTCTTTCTGGTTTAAAATACTCAAATTCATGTACTATTGCCATAGTTTCCTCCTCTAAAATAAAAAGGGAAGAGTGAAAATTTTCACTCTTCCCTTCGAAATTAAAATTATTTTGCTTTCCAGGCTACAAACCTACCCCACATTGACTCTGCTTCCATGACTCTTGCAAGAAAACATCCGATGTAATATCTTCCACTTGGAAGATTTGCAATATCACTCGCAAGATTTTCTGCATGTACAATATGTTTCGGAAAGAGTTTTATATGCATAACTTGATAAAATTCCTCAATTGGGTACATCTCATCCCAGTCTTTGCCAAACTGCTCTTTAAGTTTTCTATTTGCTTCTTCAAATGTCTTAGGATGCCATATTCTCATAATTGTGTTCATCGGGTGATCTGCGCTAACAGCATCAACTCCTATCCATTTTATCTTCATATCAATAGCCCATTGTGCAAAATCAGGTGAAGGACCCGGATGTCGAACCATATACCTAAATTCATCGGAATCTGGGCTATTCCATCCATATTTGTTCCAGCCGGTTTTTATAATAAGAATGTCTCCTTCGTGAATATCTACAACTTTTTTAATCATTTCCGGGGTATAAACACTAACATCGCTTACCATATCCGAAATATCAGCTACAACACCAGGGCCAATCCATTTTTCAAGTGGAACCTGCCCAATTGTTTTACCTGCAGGGTAAAAGTGTTTCTCTCCATCCATATGTGTACCAAGATGGATACTTGCATTACATATGGAAGCGTTTCTACCAAGACCAAACTGCTGCTGACCAACTCTTTTGAAGAATTTCACAGTAAGCGGTTCATAATTTAACCACTGTGGTGTTCTCACACTGAATGGTACTGTAAGGTCATACTGCTCCATTGATTCCATAATTTGAATAAACTCCTCATTATCCATGCCGTCTGGTGCTTCATATGCAGCCAATCTTGTCCATGCTGCTTCTGTTTCCATAAACGGTATAACTCCATTAAAGAACCATACTCTCCTATTTAGAACTTTTTCTATATCTCCTCCAACACTTTCTACAAAAACTAAATGAGACTTTGGAACTTTTATGTGCATTAATTTATAATATTTTTCGGGGGGGAACATTTCATCCCATTCTTTTCCATAATCCTCTCTCAATTTTTCTTTTGCCTTTATAAAATCTCTCTCATGCCAATATTTTATTGGAGTATTCATTGGATGCTCAATACAACCAGCATCTGTCCCAACCCATTTTAGTTTCATCTTCATTGCCCATTCAAAGAACTCCATATTTGCCCCGGGATGACGCACCAAAAAATCAAATTCGCTTGCATCAGGTTTATCCCAGGAATACTTATTGTAACCAGTATAAACAATAAGAATGTCACCTTCTTTTACGTTTGCCCTTTCTGTAATCATTTCCGGGGTAATAATGCTATAATCACTTACCGCGTCTGAAATATCAACAACAACTCCTTGTCCCGAAAGTTCTTTAAGTGGAATGTCGCTAATTGCTCTTCCTCCAGAATGGTATGCTGTTTCACCAACAAGATGAGTTCCAACAGAGTTACTCCAATTCAAGATTTGGCCATTTGCTCCCTGTCCACCACCATAAGCTCCCGTAACCCTCTTAAAAAAATGTACCTCAAAAGATTTGTCATGAGGCCAGGGTGGCGTAAAGATACTAACAGGATGTGACAGATCATAAACCTTAACATTTTTCATTAATTCAAGAAACTTTTCACTTTCCATACTTACCTCCCTTTAATTTTTATTATTAAGATGCGTATTTCTTTGCAAATGCAACAACAGCGTCCTTAAATACTTTCATTGGGGCGTCAACAAGCCCTGCACCAACTTGCCCAACTCCTGGGTCTTTGTGAGCAACACCAGTATCGAGGAACGGAACAATATTTTTATCGACAACTTTTCTGATGTCTATCCCTGTTGGTGTACCTCTGCCATCAAAATAAGGAATTTGATAAATATTGTTTTCGCCGATTGTAATTTCGTACATTTCAAGGTTTTTAGAAGTTGCAAGTTTAACATTTCCTCCTACAAATTGAATTATTGCCGGTGCAGCAGCAATTGCAAAACCACCAAGGCCTGCAGTTTCCATTATTGAGCTATCACCTATATCTCTTCCAACATCTTCTTTTTTAAACCCGGGGAAAAGAAGAACATCCGGAACAGGGGATTCTGCAACGAACCATTCATCACCAAGTCCAGAAACTTGAATGCCCCAGTCAGTTCCATTTCTTGACATAGCAGTTACCATAGTGCTTCCTTCAATATTTCTTGCAGGGTCAAGAGAGGCCTTGCAACTTGCCATAATAAATGGAAGGAAAGTATGAATGTTTGCCTGCATGAAGTTAATTACATCAGTTGTGTTTTTTGTATCTTCCATAGTTTGTAGAAGATAAGGCGTTATTTTTGCAAATAATAGATACGACGCAGCTCTGCTTCTATTGTGAAGCTCATCTCCCATTGTAAGAGCTTCTGCTATTATAGGTTTAAGCTCCATTTTCCCAGCCCTTTTTATAGCCTTACTTAAAACCGGGAGCATAACATTTTCCATCCACTTCAACCTTTCAATTACATCCGGGGAATATGCACCCATCCTCAGAACCTTTCCAATTCCTTCATTAAGGGTGTTAAAAGCCACATTGCCAAATGTCTCGTTTTTAACAACAGCAACAGGCATTGATGCAGAAACAATCCCAGCCATTGGTCCTACAGTGTTATGATGATGGCAAGGTTCGAACTCAATTTCACCAGATGCGGCAAGTACTGCTGCCTCTTCTGGAGTTTTAGCAAGCCCTTCATACACCAAAACACCCATAACTGCCCCTTTTTGAGGGCCACTCATTCTATCCCAGGTTACAGGCGGACCTGCGTGAAGAATAAGATTTTTCTTCATTCCGGGGATTACATCAATTGCTTTCTCAACACCAATCCAAACCGGTCTTGCATCAAGAAGTCTTTTAAAAGCTTCTTGGTTGGCTTTTTCAATGTCTACCATAACGCCTCCTTATAAAGGTTTTTATTGTAATGCAAATTGCTCTGGTTTAAGATATCATTGTGAATTTAATAACAACCAGAACTTCCTTTTTTCTCTTTTTAAATTTTAACAAATCTTTTATCTTTAGTCAAACCAAAATAAAACAACAAAAAGTTAGCTCAGTTGATAAAATACTTTAAGATAATGAACAGCTATTCTATATATTCTTCTTTAATCGGAATTTTCTTATTTTCATTTTCGAAGTAATATTTTATTGCATCTACCCATTCCTTTGGATGTGGAATCTCAAAAGCTGCTCTATCAAGTTTACCATCCTTATTAATAAAACGAAATGCAAGACATTTCATTATCGTAGGTTCATTTTTGTGAAAATCTGTAACGGCAATTGACAAGAGGTCTCTTTTTGAAATGAAAAGTTCCCTATTGTCAAACCGTCCTTTATAATATAACCCATTTTTAAGGAGAATCATTTGTCCGCCTGAATCAAGAAGCTTGCCAGGTTCCAATTCCAACCCATAGAAATGCACCCCATAACTTGCCATGACAATATCTTCCTCCTTAAACATTCCACTTACTTTTTTCCTATCTCGTTGAATAAACCATCTAAAAAAAACAATAACAAAAATAAATGCACCAGCTAAAATATAATACACTGCAAACAGCTTCATTTGATTTGTTTAACTTTCTCTAAAATTAATACTAATCTTTTCACTGCATAATGATAACGATATCCTCTTCTAATATTCATCGCCTTTAAGATTGATTGGGCAATCTCTTCATCCGTCTTTCCTTTTTTTTTCAGTTTTCTAATATTTTTTAAGTTTGCCTGAATAATTTTTTCGTACCCGCCTGTTTCACTTGTATGAACATAATAGAAGCTCATTAAAGATATAGACACAGCGGTCACAATAAGTATTACAGTGTCATAAGAAGGATCTTCGATAATGTATCTTAATAGAGAATTTGGGTTTCCTGCATTGAATATTAAGTAGAGTACAATTACTGAAAATATTAAAAAAACAATGAAAAAAAATTTTTTACCCTGACTGCTCACCTTTTCCTCCACAGAAGCCAGGAGCGGAAAAAGCTCCTGGCTTTAATTAAAAATCACCTAAAATTATTTTTGAAATTCCAAAAAAATTATTTCTGAGAGCTCTCAAAACCTTCTAATTTCTTTTCTTCTCCTTCTTTCAACTGTGCCCATTCTGCCTCGGCTTTTGCCCAGGCTTCCTCAGTTGCTTCTTTCTCCCAATAGGTCAATCCTCGCTCTTTCCTTGTTGCGCCAGGGAGTGAGTTATCAAGGATTATTGCAACAAGTGCTGAAACAGCCATTGCCGTAGTAAGAATTGTCTGGAGGATCATTCCCAGTGTACCATTAACAGTGCCAATAGCTCCCCAACTTATTGGGTTCTGCTGGAATGCAAAACTGACTGACAGGCCACTGAATAATGCTATACCGAGAACGAACAAATTTCTCGAATTATTGAGATTCACATATTGAAGGTTTGAAAGCCCAACCGCTGCAATCAAACCAAAGAGACCAACATACATTGCTCCAACAACCGGACCAGGAAGTGACGCAAAAATTGCTCCTATTTTCCCGAGAAGCGGAATAACAAGCATAATAATTGCACCACATCTTATAACCCTTCTTGAAGCAACTCTTGTGATACCCATAGCCCCGATGTTCTCCGAATACGAGGTCGTTCCATTTCCGGACTGAAGTATTCCAGCTATAAGACAACCTAAACCTTCAGCGCCAATACCCTTTGAAATCATCCGCTCTGTTGGCGGAGGAGCTTCAGATATCTTTGCGCATGAGTGATAATCCCCAATAGATTCTACCATTGAAGCAAGATAAGCAGCAAGCATACCAAAACTACCTGCTACCAACAGGGAAGTGTTGGTCGGAAATCCCCATCTGAATGGAATAAGAGGTCTGATAGTAAACCAGGGAGCTGCTGCAATGTTCTGGAAAGCACTAGTTAAATTTGCAGGATTTCCTACAGGAATCCATCCCGCAACGGTTCCAATCACTGCGCAAATCCAACCCAGAGCTATTGCCGATATAACGGGGAAGAGTAAGAAAAATCTGGATCTTCTTGAATAAACCTGAGAAAAGAGAATTAATGCAACCAGTGTGATTATAGAAATTGTCCAGTTTCCCGCCATAGCTGGTGCACCTGTTCCAAAGAGAGATAATCCAATCATAGTAATCGTAGGACCAATTACAAGAGGTCCAATAAATTTCTTTATTTTGCCTACTGCGCCAGAATAGCCAAGAATAATTTCAAAAATTGATGCAAACATAATTGCTGCCGCAACGTTTTGAATACACATCTGCCAGTTTCCCCCCTGAGCCTGCACCATTCCTATAATAGCAAAAGTAGGTCCAAGGAAAGAAAAGCTTCCTCCCTGTACAATAGGGAGTTTGTTGCCCAAAAATTGCTGAAAGAGTGTTGCTAGTCCACTTGCAAAGAAAACAGCACCGATAAGAATTGCAAGTTGATCTGGCGGGAATCCCATCGCACCTCCAATAATAAGAGGGATGCTAACGGTAGCCCCAAACATCGTAAGATAATGCTGGAAACCCAAGAAAAACGATAAAGTCCAGCGTGGTTTGCTTCCTATGGGATAGAGCACCCACCCGGAAGATTCAATTTGTTCATTTGCCATTTAAAACCTCCTTTAATTTTTAATCTTTTAGAACCTTTTCGAGTTTTTTTCTTTTTGCACCCCCTAACTTCTTTTCAGGCAAAATTTAACTAAGAATATGTTTCATATACTGTTTAGCTTAACATACAATATGCATCAATATAACTTCATTTACATCAATATAACTTCATTTTTTTTAAAGTCAAGTTCTTGTATGAGTTACTTATATTTAAATGACAAATACTATTTCAAAAAAATCTTCAGAGAATAAAATCTCCATCTAAAAAATAGAGAGAACTAATCTTTTTAAAAACTAAAATACACAACAAAAAAACTCTTTTAAAGAAAAACTTACCATATATTCTGCTTATCCAAGCACATCTTTTAAACTATGAATTTTTATCCCCTGATACGATGTAATCTTGGGAAAATCAGATACCACAACATCCTTTGCTTTTATCTTTTTAGCAATAAGCACAGCTTCTGCCGTACTTATTTTAGAAGCCATTCTATGCGCAAGGTCTTCTACAAAACTTATTTCTATTGAAGTCGGAGCAATAACCCCTATTCTATATTTTGTTTTAATGTCTTCCTCTAGGTACGATTGAGCAGATACTGAAACAAATGCCTGGTTCAGATATTCAGTTTTTTTCAATTTTAACAACTCTAATAATGAATCAGCATCCATCACAACGCCACTTTTAAAAACTTGAGGAGAAGAAGAAATTTTTTCTTGTTGAGATTCTTTGGTGGTTTTTTCCTCTTCTTTGCCAATTTTTTCAGGAGCTATAGGCCCTTTTGCTTGCTCTTCCTCAGTTTCCCGTGACTCCTGCTCCAAGGATTCACGCTTTACTTTCTCAAGCAAAAGATCGAGAGAGCTTTTTGTTTCTTCTGAAACCTCTTCCTCTTTTTCTTCAGTTGGAATGGCTTTCTCTTTAGGAACAGAAGGCTCTTTTGCTTCTCCTTTCAGGCTTATCTCTGTATCGCTTTTCCCAGGTTTCTCTTTTTCCTCCGTTTCTAATTTTTCTTTAATCTCATTTACTGGCTCTTTTGGCAATTCAGTTTCTTTTTCTGCTTCTAGAGGTTTTATATTCAATTCTTCTGCTTCTACCCTTTTTTCTTTATCTGGTGGAGAGATTGCCTCTTTTGTTTTATCAATCTTTCCGGGAATTTGCTCAACAACTATTTTTTCAACATTTTTCTTTTCCTCTAATGGTTTTTTTGCTTCTTCTTTTGAAACGGGAGGAATAGGTTCTTTTATTTCTGAGGGCTCGACTTGTTTTTGCACTTTGCTTCTTAAATCAATTTTCTCAACTCTCTTTTGCCCATAAGGAATCCTTGCTCCATAAGGCACTTTACTCTTCCCTGGCTCTGCAACAGCTTCTTCTTTCCCAGTCTTTTCGGGAACAGAAATTGTCATTGTCTTTTTATCAATCTCATAATCAATTTTAACTGTTTCTTTTTCTTCCAATACTTTTACATTAAAAGAAGGTATTTTTCTTTGCGATTCTTCCAGTTTAATAGTAGGAAGCGGCTTTTTTCGTTTTCTCTTTGGAATGAACAAAAGAATGACCAATGCCAAAAGAATATAAAAGAGAGTCTTAGCAAGTGTGTCCGTGCCAACATCAGGTAAATAAGTATGAATATAAGGATATATTAATTCAGCTGCAGGAAGAAAAAATTCAATAATTTTTTCCGAAAGATTTTCGAAAAATGGGATTATACTTTTATAAAACTCTTGCATTGTATTTGAAACATCTTTTAAAAATTCAGAATTAATAGCAGAAGAAAGAACAATAGAATTTGCTGAAGAATCCACTGCTCTATTAGAAAAACTGCTAAGAATCTCCTTGGTTTTAAGCAATACGGAACCGCTCCAACACACATTGCTGGATATTAAACTAAACATAATCACTATGGCTATCACACTGTACACAAATTTCCGCATTTCTTGCCTCCCTTTATATTATATTAATTAAAAAAAATAATTTCAATTTAATTTTCGCTAGCTTTCTTTTTAAAATCTTCTAAAACTTTTTTAATTTTTTCCGTAGTTGCTGCACCTCCTACAATGCAAACATCTACAGGAGCTTGTGTTTCGGCTATTGCCTCCGCACAAGGATGACACCCAGGAAAACCACAAGCCCCACATTCTCCATGAGGTAAAACTTCATAAATTGCTTTAACTAACGGATTTTCCTCTACCTTATATTTCTCTGCAAAATAACCAAGTAAGGCACCAAAAAAAGCACCAAAGCCACCAACCGTCACTACGGAAATAATAAAAGTTTTCATCTCATACCCCTCATTTTATCATCCCCTGGAATCCCATAAACGCAAGAGCAACAATCCCCGATACCATATATGCAATAGCCTTACCTTTGAAAAAATCAGGAAGTTCTGAGTTGCGCAAACGCTCTCTTATGCCAGCAAGAATTAACATAGCCATGAAATAACCGATTGCTGCGCCAACTGCCTCAACAGTGGATTCCACAAAATCAAAACCTTGAAGAGAATTAATAAAGGTAACTCCCAGTATAAGGCAATTAGTTGCAATAAGTGGAAGATATATGCCCATTGCCTTATATAAATGAGGAGACATTTTTCTAATATAAATCTCTACAAGCCCAACTAGTGACCCGATTACAAGTATAAACGACACAATCTGGAGGAATGGCTGAAGATGAAATGGAATCAATATCCAACGATCAATAATCCATGTCACAGCAGCAGCAAGCACTGTCACAAATGTCACTGCATACCCCATACCAATAGAAGCATGCATATTATCCGTAAGACCTATATACGAACATAAACCAAGAAATTGCAACAACACAATATTGTTTACAAAAGCTGAAGCAACAAAAATTTTGCCGAGGTTTGCAAGGTAGCTCATTTTTTAACCTTCCTTTTCCTTAAAGTACACTCAAGCCATCCTACAAGTACGCCTAAAATAAGAAATCCGGCAGGTGGAAGGATCATAACAAGTGCAGGACTATATGATGTAGGAAATACTCTAAAACCTGCTATAGTACCATTACCAAACATTTCCCTAACAGCAGCCATCGCAACAATTACCCAACCATAACCGATACTCATTCCAATGCCGTCAAAAATAGAATCTACAATAGAATTGTGATAAGAAAATGCCTCTGCTCTTCCAATGATAATACAATTTACAACAACAAGAAAAATATAGAGTTTGATTGCTTCATAAATTGAATTAAAATACGCTCTGGAGAGAAGTGTAGCAATTGTTGTGAAAGTAGCAATAACCACAACAAATATAGGGACCCTGATATCTCCAGGAATAACCTTTCTTAACAAAGAAATGATAATTTCTGAAAATATGAGAACAAAACTAAAAACAAAAGTCATCAGTAAAGCATTTTGCACAGAATTAGTTACAGCAACAACTGAGCATAGTCCAATAGCAAGAATAAGTATTGGATTTGCCGGAGTAATTCCGCTCCAAACAATTTTCCAATATTTTTTCATTCCGACCCTTCCTTTTCTTTAAAATAATTATGCGCAACTTTCCCGGCTACTTTTACTCCTTTTGCAACAGCAGTAGAAGTAATTGTGGCTCCTGTAATAGCAATGACGTCTTCCTTAGGTATAAAATTATCAGAAATTTTCTTCCCCTTAAATTGACCAAGGAATGTTATTTTATTTTCTTTCTCCACATAATAATCAGAGTTAGAAGCATTTGCACCAAGTCCTGGAGTTTCAAGACTTTCCAAAATTTTAACCCCACTTACAGTTCCGTCTTTTTTTATCCCAACAAGCATTTTAATCGGAGCCTGGCTGCCAGGAGATGTAACTTGCAATACTAATCCGATAATTTCCTCATTAGACTTAACAATATATGCATTATCAATTTGTACGACTGAATCAGACAATTCAAATTCTTCATTTACCCTTTCAAATTGATAATCTCCAGGGAAAACTTCAGAAAGTCCTACCTGCAATATTTTTTCATCCTGTGCACTTATAACCGGTCCAGTGACCTTATACACAGCTGCCAGAGCACCACCCGATATCGCACCTATAATACCAAGAATTAATGTTAATTTTAGTATTTTATTCATATACTCATCTTTCTTTTGAGGGCAAAGCGACCATATACCCTTGGAAGCATTTTATCAAAAAATGGCACAAAGCAGTTCATAATTAATATTGAAAACATAACTCCTTCAGGAGAAGCACCAAATTGCCTGAAAATAACCGTCAGGACCCCTAATGAAATGCCATACCATAATCTTCCCTTAACAGTAATGGGAGAAGAACTATAATCTGTTGCCATAAAAAATGCACCAAGAAACAGACCACCTGAGAGAATAGAAAAAATAGGATCTCTATTGAAAACAGCGGAGAGGATAAAAACTGTTCCGATAAAACCAGCAGGAATACGCCAATCAATAATCTTTTTTGCAATAAGAACAATTCCGCCTATAAGTAAAAGTAGCGCAGATGTTTCGCCAATCGAACCAGCTACATTACCTAGAAAAAGGGATTTATACATGATTAACTTTGAGCCATCAAACATTGCAAGTAACTCAGAAAATCCCTTCAATTTTATAATATTAAGCGGAGTAGCAGTTGTAATCGCATTTGTAGGAGGAAAAACGCTTTGCGTAAAAGGTTTTACCCATATCGTCATATATGTAGGCCAAGAAATCATAAGGAATGCCCTTCCAACAAGTGCCGGGTTAAATGGATTGGAACCTATGCCACCAAAAATCCATTTTCCAAGTATTATTGCTACAAAAGCACCGACTGCTACCATCCAGTACGGTGAAGACGGTGGAAGAGTTAGTGCCAGGAGCAATCCTGTAACTGCAGCAGATAAATCATATACTGTCGCTTTTGTCCTGAAAATCAAGCAACTTAGATACTCGGCAACAACTGCAGATAAAATAGAAACGATGATAACCCCTAATGTATGTCCAACTCCAAAAAAATACAGTCCTGCTATTGTGGCAGGCATAAGAGCAATCAAAACCCCTCTCATAATGAGAGAAACCTTTGCTTTATCGCGAATGTGAGGAGAGGATGTTACAACAAGATCAACCAAATTTTCATCCATCAACTTTTCCTCTTTCATCTAGTTTTTCCTTCGCTTCTTGCGCTTTTTTTGCTTTTAATGCTTTTATTTTTTCAAATGCAGCTTGCTTTGCTGCTTCAATCTTTCTCTGCTTTAAAATTTTCTGTTTAGCATTTCTCACATTTTCCGTGAGGTGCCTCTTTGAAGGACAGACATATGAACAAACTCCACATTCAATACAATCAGTTGCATTTAATATCTCTGTCAGTTTTATGTCATCTCTCCGCCAGGCATGATCAATAAGAAGAGGCATAAGCCCAATAGGACACCAGTCTACGCAACGCGAACATCGTATGCAAGGCATCTCATCTTGTGGTGCCATTTCAAGCACTTCTTCTCCAAAAAATAAAATCCCAGACGTGCCTTTCGTCACTGGTACTTCTATTGTAGATTGGGCAATTCCCATCATAGGACCACCAAAAATAAGCTTCCGTAATTTTTTAGTAAGTCCACCTGTCTGCTGTATTATATCTGTCACAGTAGTGCCTATTCTGATAGTATAATTTCCAGGTTTTTTAATAGCAGAACCTGAAACAGTAACACCTCGTTCGATCAGTGGCTTTCCTTCAAATACTGCTTCAGAAATAGCTTTTAGTGTACCAACGTTCTGCACTATTGCACCTACTTCAAGAGGCAGTTTTTCGGCAGGAACTTCTTTTCTGAGTACTGCTTTAATAAGCTGTTTTTCGCCTCCCTGAGGATATTTTGTTTTTACCAAAACCACTTCTATATTATCCAGACCTCGTTTTTTTACATTCTCTTCAAGCAGTAATGCGGCATCTTTCTTATTAGTTTCGATCGCAATAATACCATGCTTTGCTTCCGTAATTTTCATTTCGATGAGAAGACCGTTAATAATTTTTTCCGGGTACTCCATCATCACCCTGTAGTCTGTTGTAAGATATGGTTCACATTCAGCACCATTCGCAATAATAACATCAATGACTTTATCTTTAGGAGGGGAAAGTTTGACGGCAGTAGGAAATGTTGCACCACCCATCCCTACTATACCTTTATCTCTTATCTTTTTTATAAGATCTTCTTTTGACGAAGACTCTAAAGATTCGATGCCTTTTAGATCACTAACCCATTCCTCTTTAAAGTCATTCTTGATGACAACACTCTGCACTTTTGTTCCTAAAGGAAAAGGCCTCAATTCTATAGCAACAACTTCGCCTGATATGGTAGCATGCACAGGAGCAGAAACAAACGCATTTGCAATTCCTATTACCTGACCAATTTTTACATGATCTCCTACTTTAATAATAGGAGTATTTGGCGCCCCGATATGCTGGCTCAACGGGATAACCGCAACAGCAGGTGGGGTTAAGAAAATAAACGGAGCATCTTTCGTCAGTTTATTTTCTTCAGGATGCGCTCCACCTGTCTTAAATGTAAATTCCTTCATTGTTCACTCACTTCTCACCAAAAATATGTCCACAATACGGACATATTTTTGCGTCTTTATCTACAATTTTTTTGCACTCATCGCAATATTTCTTTAACTGTGTAAAACATTTGGGACAGTACATATAATCCGCACTAACTTCTTCTCCACATATTGGACATTTCTGTATTTTCTTACTCACCATTAATTCATAATACTTTCTTTGCAGTTGCATCAATTCCTTGTTTAATTTTTCTTCCTCAAGTTCCTCTTTTGTATATGATGAGCGCACTATCATATAAAAAAGAAAAGGCAATATCCCACCGAAGAAAATTGTACATATAGCCCACAAAAGGCTTTTCCCGCCACGAAGACTGCTATCACGATAAACATAAAATGCAAGAACGAATATGACAACAAGGAATCCTGATAAGAAAATCCCAAAATCAAGAACGCTTATCCATGGAAAACTTCCTCTTAAAAGATTCATTATATAGTTCATATGCCAAAATTATAACAAGTTTTTTGAAAAAACAAAATAATTCATTAATTTTCTTATATAGGCAATAAGATATAGCGATCCTGTAACACAGAGCAATCCATCGTTTCCAACATTTTTTTTTGCAAAATCAAATGCTTTCCTTGGATTTTTTTCCACTATAATTTTATCCCTCGAAATATACTTTTTTGCAATACTGTCTAATTTTTCAACTTCAAGCCTCCTTGAATAAGAATTTGGTGTCTCGGTTAAAACAAACATTTCCCCAACAGACGCAAGAACAGAAAGTGTATCCTCTATGTTTTTGTCCCTTAACATCGAAAAAAGAAAAACAATTCGCCCACTAAAAATATTCTTTAAGGACCGTACAAGTGCTTTAGAAGAAGCTCCATTGTGTGCTCCATCAAGAACAATAAAAGGTTTTTCGCTTACAATCTCTAACCTCCCTGGCCAGAAACTTTTAGCCAATCCATTATATATATCCTTCTCGTTTATCCCATATCCCATATCTTCGAGCAAAAGCGCAGTCTGTATTGCAGAAGAGGCATTTTCTGCTTGATGGTAACCAATCAATGGAATAACAAGTTCTTTAAAATGTCTTTGAAAGGTCTGCGAGTGAAAATCGAAAACAACTCCTTTATTATTTTCTTTTGCATCAGAAATAAAATAATCTTTTCCATATTCAAAACATTGCACTTTATTTCTTGAAGCCTCATTCGCAATAATTTCAGAAACTGCTTTTTCCTGTCTTCCAATAACCAGAGGGACCCCTTTTTTAATAATACCTGATTTTTCCATGGCAATCTCCTTAAGCGAATTTCCTAAAAACTCTTGGTGATCAAAACTTATCTCGGTTATAATAGAAACGAGCGGACTTTTAATGATATTTGTAGCGTCAAGTCTTCCCCCCATCCCTACCTCATATAAAGCCAAATCAACTCTCTTTTCTAAAAAATAAATAAAAGATGCAATTGTGAAAGTCTCAAATGTAGAAGGCGTATCTTCCACAGAAATTATCTTATAGAACTTTCTCAAGTCATCTAAAATAAGAGAAAACTCATGAGGTGTTATAAGATGCCCGTTCACAGAAATCCTTTCTCCGGTATTAATTAAAGATGGCGATGTAAATGCTCCTACTCTCAATTTTTCTCTCAGAATAAATGAAAGAAAAGAGAGAGTAGAACCTTTTCCTTTAGTGCCTGCAATATGAACAGTTTTTAGTAAATCTTGAGGATTACCTATTCTTTCAAGAAAGTTTTCCATTCTATCAAAACCAAATTGCAGCCATATTTTTTTATTTCTGTTTAAACAATATATGTAATCTAAAGAACGTAAATAAGAAAACATCTATGCCTCTAAATCTTTAAGATGCTCCAATATTAAAACATATTCCTTTCCTGCTTCTTCCAATCTATCCCTGTCCTTTTTTATCACTTCTGGCGGTGCTTTCTTAAGATAAGATTCATTGTATAACCTTCCTGTGATTTTTTTCCTCTCGGTTCCTAAAGATTCAAGCTTTTTATTAAGGCGTTTCGTTTCCTTCTCAACATCGATCTCAGTAGCAACATGTAAATAAAATGTTGTTCCAGATACAATACTTTTTACAGTTCGAGATGGCCTAGAGTTTGTAAATCCCATATCACTCAAAAAAGCAATCTGTATAATTTTTGTTTTTTCTCGCAAAAGAAGTTCCTTTTGTTCATCATCCTCTGTCATAAAAGAGACTTTAATCCTCCGAGTGGTTGGAATATTAAATTCTGCCTTCAGATTTCTAATGCTTCTTACAGCAGAAAAGATGAACTCTGCCTTTTCCTCTGACTCTTTATCAATTTTTTCCTCGTCATAACCAGGGAAATCCGCTACAATAAGAGCTTTTTCTCTATGTGGAAGATAAGAGAATATTTCTTCTGTAACAAACGGAATAAAAGGATGAAGCATCTTTAAAATTGTATTCAATGCATCCCACAAGAGAAACTGCACTTCTTCTTTCCTTACCTTATCATCCCCATAAAGACGAACTTTAGAAATCTCTACATACCAATCACAAAATTCTTTCCAGACAAAATCATATAATTCTCTAGAGGCCTCGCCCAACTCGTACCGGGAAAGAAGTTCTGCTTGTCGTTTAAGAACACGGTTCAGTTTACTTCGTAGCCATATATCCTCAAGTTCCAAATGTATATTCTTACTATCAAATTTAAGCGGATCAAATTCTTCTAAGTTCATGACAACAAATCTAGACGCATTCCATACTTTATTCACAAAATTTCTACTTGCAATGAGCCTTTCGCCAGAAAGATTTATATCTTGTCCCCCTGCTGTGCTGAGATAAGCCATTGTAAAACGCAGTGCATCTGTGCCATATTTACTAATTATATCTATAGGGTCTATGTTATTTTCCAAAGACTTGCTCATTTTTATCCCTTTTTCGTCCCTTACTAAACCGTGAAGCAAAACAGTGTCAAAAGGTTTATTTCCCATAAATATTAAACCACTCATAATCATTCTTGCCACCCAGAAAAAAAGGATATCGTATCCGGTAACAAGCAACGTAGTCGGGTAATAATAATTTAAGTCAATAATTTCCCCCGGCCAACCCAATGTCGCAAAAGGCCACAAGGCAGAAGAAAACCATGTATCCAATACATCTTCATCTTGAACAATATTAGTACTCCCACACTTTGTACATTTTTTTACTTCTTCTCTGGATACAATTACCTCACCACAATCCTTGCAATAATACGCAGGAATTCGATGCCCCCACCAAAGCTGTCTACTTATACACCAATCTCTTATGTTATTCAACCAATCATAATAAACTTTTTCCCACTTGGATGGAGTAATTTTTATGTCTCCATTTTTTACTACCTGTAATGCTTTATCTGCAGGCATCTCCATTTTAATAAACCATTGCTTTGAAAGAAGAGGTTCTACAATAGTATTGCAGCGTTGACAATGTCCCACAGAGTTTTCATAACCTTCTTCTTTTACAAGGCAGCCAGTCTCTTTTAAATCTTTTACCAAGACATTTCTACATTCCATCACTGTAAGACCTAAATATTTATCAGGTACATTGAACATCTTTCCTTCTCCGTTTATAACATTAACAAATAGAAGATCGTGCCTTTTAGCGATTTCAAAATCATCAGTAGAGTGAGAAGGAGTAACTTTTACAGCACCTGTACCAAATTCTTTGTACACCCCTTTATCACTCACAATGGGAATCTCTCTCCCAACTAAAGGAAGTATAATTGTTTTGCCGACAAGTTTTTTATATCTATCATCATCGGGAGACACAGCAACTGCCGTATCTCCTAACATCGTCTCAGGCCGTGTTGTAGCAACAACAATTCCATTATTAGCATTCCCCTTAAACGGATATTTAATATAATATAACTTACTTTTTGAAGTTTCATACTCGACTTCAATGTCAGAAAGTGCCGTATGACAGTGGGGACACCAATTTATAATTCTCTCGCCTCTGTAAAGTAGGCCTTTTTCATAATACCAGACAAATGCCTCTTCAACAGCTTCTTTATATCTGTCATCCAGTGTAAAACGCAGTCTGCTCCAATCTGCAGAAACTCCTAATCTCTTTAACTGGGTAAGAATAGTCCCTCCGTATTTTTCTTTCCATTTCCAAACTTCCTCCACAAATTTATCTCGTCCTAGATCACTTTTCTTGATACCTTTTGCAAGCAATTCCCTTTCGACAACTGCCTGAGTCGCAATACCAGCATGATCCATTCCTGGAAGCCAAAGTGTTTCTCTACCGTTCATCCTGTTAAAACGCACAAAAATATCTTGAATAGTAAAATTTAATGCATGCCCTGTATGGAGTCTACCAGTTATATTCGGAGGCGGCATCATTACTACAAAAGGAATTTTATCAGGATTAGGAACAGAATGGAAAAATTTATTCTCCTCCCAAAATTTATATATTCGCTCTTCTACTTTGCCAGGCGCGTAAGCCTTTTCCATATCTATCATAATAATTTCCTGTACAACTTAAGCAAGAAACAGGCCCAACAGCCCATTCTCTTCTTTTTTTCGTATAAGCAAGATATTGTCTAATTTCTGTAAAAAAATCTCCCCCGTATTATTTATCTGTCCTTTAATAAAATGTCCGCCAATGAGTTTGTGATCCTTAAGAGCTAATGCGACATGAAGATGAATAATTGGATCTCCATCATTCTCCGTTGTGCTAATATTTCCTTGTAAAGAAACAAGCTCGACAGGATCTTTAATGCTCTTTGCAAGGTACTCATTCCCATCCCAGTAACCTATCTCTACATCCCGCAACATACCTATCCCGTTTAATATAATGCCAGATTCAATTTTATAATTCTTGCACACAGTTTTTAAGCATTCTAATAAATCTTCCCCATCCTGCAATCTCACGCCAAGCATTACTTTACCTTCTTTTATAATCATGATGCCTCCTAACTCATTTACTTTATATATTATGTTTTTTGCTTATCTATTATATGGATATATTATATGAAGTCAATTTAAGAATCGCATTAAATTATTATAGTAACGTTCTCCAATGTTTTAACTTGCATTCTATAGGGCCTTTCAAAATACATAGGCTTGACTTGTATCAAAAGTTGAGTAGAATATGATTGCATATGGACGGGCCCGTAGCTCAACGGCGGAGCAGTTGGCTCATAACCAATTGGTTCCTGGTTCGAATCCAGGCGGGCCCACCATTTAAACGGAGGTTTTTAATGTATATAAAAATACTTTGGGACTTTGAACAAAAAGAAAAAAAGGTAAAAAATAAAGAACACCGCATTAAAGAAATTGGAACAGAAGTACAAATTTTAAACGAAATAAGCAAGATAGAAGAAGAAATAAAAGAAATTAAATCTGCAAAAAATGGGTTCCTCAAGCGGGAAAAGGAGCTTGAAATAGAAACAGAAGAAAACGAATCCCAATTAGAACACATTTCCTCGTTGATAAAAGGAAATAAATTAAAGACAAGTAAGGAGCTAAAAACAGCAAAAAAAACAGAAGAGTCTCTTATTGCAAAGCAAAATGAATTAAAAAAGAATTTAGAATTCATGACTACTGAAATAAGTGAGAAAGATGAGCTCACTAAAGAACTTGGTAAAAAAGTTGAAAAAATGAAAGAAACAATTGTGCAGATGAAAAAAGAGCGAAAAAGGCTTGAAAAAGAATTAAAATCAGAAGTAAAAATATTGAATGAAGAATTTGCAAAACTAAAAGAGGTAATTCCACAAATTATCATTCAAAAATATGAAATGATAAAAGAAAATTATTCTGAAGAAACGATTACAATAACAGATCATGGATTCTGCAAAAATTGTGGAGTACAACTTCCCCTGGAAATAGCAGAAGAATTAAAAAAGGGAGAAGGGGATAAAATTATTCAGTGCGAAGTATGCGGAAAGATTTTATACTATCCCGAAGAATTAAAATAAATCCCTAAGCAAGGAAGATGGTCGCAAGATGCATTATGCATCTTGAGGAAAGTCCGGACTTCATGGAGGTAAGGTGCCTGGGAAACCCAGGCAGGGGAAACCCTAGGGAAAGTGCCACAGAAAATAAACCGCTGAGAAATCAGTAAGGGTGAAAAGGTAGTGTAAGAGACTACCGCCATCTTCAGTAATGAAGATGGGCATGGTAAACCCCACCTGAAGCAAGGCCAAATAGGATGGTAGGACACCTCCACCAAAAACCATCGGGTTGGCTGCATAGATAAATGATCATCGCCTCTCTACTTGAGGGGACAGAATCCGGCTTATTCCTTGCTTAGGGATTTTTTTTAAATAATAGATAATGTTATAATTATAATAATGATGAAAATATACCACACACCTGTTTTAATAAATGAAGTTATAGACCTTCTCGACATTAGAAAAGAAGACACCGTCATGGATTGCACCGTAGGAGAAGGCGGACATAGTGAGAAAATTCTCTCGCTCGTCAATAAATTTGGACATTTATATGGCATAGATAGGGACAAAGAAGCTTTAGATACAGCAAAAAAAAGATTATCTTCAATTAAAACCAATTTCACTTTAATACATGGCAATTTCGCTGATATATTAAATATTACAAAAGAGCATAACATCACTAGAGTAAATAAAATAATTGCAGATTTGGGAATCTCCTCATTACAAATAGAAATAGAAGAAAGAGGTTTTAGTTTTAAGAGAGAAGGTCCCTTAGATATGAGGATGAATCGTGAGGAAAGAACAACGGCACTAGAAATAATAAATAGCTTTCCTGAATATGAAATAGCAGACATAATATACAAATATGGAGAAGAACGATTTTCAAGAAAAATAGCAAAAAAAATTGTAAATTACAGGAAATCAAAAACGATAAAAACAACAACAGAACTTGCAGAAATAATAAAAAAAGCGTACCCGCATAAATGGCAGAAAATCCATCCGGCTACCAGGACATTTCAAGCCCTAAGGATTGAAGTCAACAAAGAACTGGAAAATCTTGAAAAGTTTTTAGAAAGCTTCCCGCAGATCTTAGCTAAAAATGGACGAATTGCAATTATCTCGTATCACTCTCTAGAAGACAGACTTATAAAAACATATTTCAAGCAGAACAAGGAGCTGTGCATTCTTAACAAAAAAGTGATAAAACCAACACCTGAAGAAATATCTCAAAACCCTCGATCGAGAAGCGCAAAGTTAAGAGGAGCTGAAAAATTATGAAAAAATATTTATTGCTTGTATTTATAGTTCTTTTACTTTTGACATTATACGGGATAACTTACTTGAAAACAATCAGATTAGAGAAATCAAAAGAAACGCTTGGCACTCAAGTATCTGTTTTGCAGTCAAAAAATGAAGAGCTTAACGTAAAACTTCTCGACAAAAGTTCCCCGCTTGAAATTGACAAATTAGCACGTGGAAAATATGAGATGAAAGAGCCTGACTCTTTTTATATAATAGAAATTAACGCTAATGGAAAATAAAGAAGAAAAATTCATTCAAAAACTGTCTCTTTTATTTCTCATTATTGTACTTCTTTTTGGAGCAATATTTATAAAACATTTATCTATAGGAGTGATAAACAGAAAGGCATATATTGCAGAAATTGGTTCTCAGCTTGATTTCGGCACCATATTGATTAAGGCAGAAAGAGGAGAAATCGTAGATAGAGACAATACGCCTTTGGCTCTGAGCAAAGATACATGGGAATTGGATATAAACCCATCTGAGCTCAGCGAAGAAGATAAAAGATCTGCACTAAGCAAGATACCTAAAATATTGAAAATCGATGAAGAAAAATTTTATTCTCTTTTAAGAGACCAATCTGTGTATGTAAGAATCAGCACTTCACTTGATGATGAGCAAAAAAATGCAATTGAATCTCTAAATATAAAAAATGGTGTAGCAATTACGCCTACAAAAAAAAGGGTCTACCCGTATAATTCGTTAGCGTCAAACCTCATTGGATTTATAGGAACAGATGAACAAGGCCTGAGCGGACTAGAATACAAATTCGACAGTTATCTAAAAGGAATTGATGGAAGCCTATATTTCCCGTCAAATTCAAATAAGCCAATACTCCCAGGCTACTCAACATTTGCAATAGATTCCCAAAAAGGCAATACGGTGCAACTGACTATAGATATTAATATACAATACCAAATTGAAAAAAATCTCGTAGAGACTATCCAGGAAACAAACGCAAAAAGTGGAGTTGTAATTGTAATGAACCCCAAAACAGGAGAAATCTTGGGCATGGCATCATATCCTAATTTTAACCCGAATAATCTTGCTGAAATAAACAATAACAATGTGATAAATAGAGCAATCCAGATAAATTATGAGCCTGGCTCCGTGCTAAAGCCAATAATTGCTGCAGCAGCTTTAGAAGAAGAAACACTCCGCACGGATGAAGATTTTTACTGCAAAGGATACCTAAACGTAAAAGATAGAGTCCTGCACTGCTGGCAAACTCACGGAGAAGAACATGGGTTAAACGAAATTATGAGAAATTCCTGCGATGTAGCCTTTATAGAAATAGGCCTCAATTTAGGAAAAACCAAATTATATAATTACTTGACAAAATTTGGGTTTGGTAGACCTACAAATATCGAACTGCCCGGAGAAGAAAAAGGAATTCTGGCTGACGTAGAAAATGTAGGAGATGTAGAACTTGCAACAATATCCTTTGGACAAGGTATAGCAGTAACACCAATACAGTTAATCACGGCTTTTTCCGCAATCGCAAACAATGGAATAGAAATGAAACCTACTATAATTAAAAAAATAACAGACCATAATAACAATGTAATTTATAATTTTTCACCGACAGCAAAAAAAACGGTACTTTCCCCAAAAGTTGCAAATGAAGTAATGGATGCATTGGAGGCAGTAGTATCTGACAAGGGAGTACCACAGGCAAAAATAGAAGGATATTCTGTAGCAGGAAAAACAGGAACAGCACAAAAACCCTCTCAAGATGGCGGGTACTCGGATACTAAATTAATCTACAGTTTTTGTGGTATCGTACCCGCAAATGATCCTGAGGTCGTAATCCTCACAATAATCGAAGAGACAGAAGAACCCGGTTATTCCCTTTATATAGCAGCACCACTCTTTCAAAAAATTGCATCTTTCATTATAAAATATTTGAGGATACCTCAATAATGAATGGAAAACAGATAAAAAATTTATTCCCTTCTTTGCACGTATATGGAAACACAGAGGTTCCCATCAAGAATATTCAAATTGATTCAAGAAAAATAAAAAAAGAAGATCTATTCGTTGCAATAAAAGGCATTACCTTTGATTCCCATAAAAAGATCAAGGAAGCAATCACGAAAGGAGCTATTGGAATAGTAACTGAAAAAAGTATAAAATATTCACCTGATATGTTAATTATTGAAACAGATGACTCTCGAAAAACCTACGCCCTCCTGTCCAGCGCTTTTTTCGGATTTCCGTCCCGGAAGCTAAAATTAATAGGAATTACAGGGACAAGCGGCAAAACAACAACATCCTATCTACTTTATAAGCTTTTCAATAATATAGGCATAAAATCCGGATTTATTGGCACGATAGGAGAGGGAATAGGTGATAAATTTGTCAGGAAAGATTCGTTTCCGCCTACTACACCAGATGCATTTCCTCTAAATAGATTTCTACACAAAGCAGTAAAGGAAAATGTTAAATACGTCTTTATGGAAGTTTCTTCATTTGCTATTCTGCACCATCGCATCGAAGGATTAACTTTTTATAATAAAATCCTCACTTTTTTAGGAGAAGACCATCTAGATATTCATAAGACACTAGAAAATTATATTCAAACAAAAGTATCCTTTTTTGACAACTATAAAGGAAAAATATTTTTAAACGCAGATACTCCTTTTTATGAAAAATTCAAAAAAATATCAATTAACCCCGTGCTCTTTGGAATAATAAACAAAGCAAACTACAAAGCTTTTGTAGAGAAAATTGGAATAGAAGAAACCAAATTTATCCTGCAGTACAACGATAAGAAAAAAGCGTCTTTTTCTCTCAATATGTGTGGTGAATTTAATCTCTATAATTTCCTTGCTGTTTCCGCCTTTGCAATCGAAGAAGGTATCAACCTATGCGCACTTCAAAAATTTGCAAAAGACATCCCTACAATACCTGGGAGAATGAATATTATAAAAACGAAAAAAGGCATAATCATTGTTGATTTTGCACACAATCCTGCTGAAATAAAAAGAGTGCTATCATTTCTAAACAACATCAAGAAGGGACACATTATTACGGTAATTGGCGCGGTTGGAGGGTCAACTGAAAAAAAGAGCAGGGAAATAGGAAAAATAGCCTCGGCTCTGAGCGATTTCGTTATTATAACCACAGATGATCCAAGAAATGATGATCCGAAAAAAATCGCAATAAATGTTAAAAAGGGAGCAAGCAACAACACAAAAATTATTTTAGACAGAAAAACAGCAATAAAAACAGCTATAAAAACGATGCAAAATAATGACATAATAGCTCTACTTGGCAGAGGACACGAAAATGAAATACATTACAAAAACAAGACCGTCTATTTAAATGATTCAGAATACGCAAAAGAGGTTTTGAATGATAATCAAGACTGACGAAATCATCAATAATATAGCAGGAAGCTGGGAAGGCAAGTGGGTAAATGATTTTACCCACTTTTCAATCGACAGCAGAAATATAAAAAGTGGAAGTTTTTTTGTTGCACTGAAAGGTCAAAAAGTAGACGGTCATGATTTTATTCCTGACGCAATACAGCAGGGAGCAAAAGGTATTGCGATAGAAAAACCATATAATGACAATTTATTCAAAGATATTTTTGTATACAAAGTAGAATCAACAAAAAACTTCCTTTTATCCGCCGGGGAATTAGCAAGGAAAAAACTCGGAAACAAAATTATAGGCATAACAGGGAGTGCCGGCAAAACCACAACAAAAGAAATGATAAGCCTTGTTCTTGCAAAAAAATTTAACATCGCGGCAACAAAAGGAAACGCAAACACAGAGATATCAATCCCTCTATTTCTTTTAAACGATACGAACGGAAATGAAGATTATCTTGTGGCAGAAATGGGAATCCAAAAAAGAGGGGATATGGACATGCTAAACAAAATCTTGCAACCAAACATCGCCCTTTTGCTAAACATCGGAGATTCCCATTTAGAATTTTTAGAAAACAGAAAAGGCGTTGCGCAAGAAAAATTCAAACTAATACAGTTTGTTAAAGAAAACAACGGGAAAATAATACTCAACGGCGACGACCCTCTAATACAAAAATTAAGCAACAAAATAAATGCACTATATTTCAGCACAAAGGAAAACGGAGAAGTAAGAGGCAACATAATAGAATCAACAGAACAACATATGAAAATAAAATTTTGCTACAAAAACAAATGCTATGTCGATGAATTTCCGTTTTCTGGGATACACTTTTTATATGATATGCTGGCATCTTTGTCGCTTGGTATAATAGCAGGGATTCCTATAGACGAATCAATAACAGTTTTAAAAACGTTCTCGCCAGCAAGGGGAAGGGGAACAAGTATCCCTCTTGTAAGAGGCATTACAATTATCGATGAAACATACAATTCAAATCCCATTTCGCTTGTAGCAAATCTTTCGCGATTCACAAAACATAAGGCCCCTCTAATTATTATCGTTGGGGACATGCTCGAACTCGGGAAAAATGCAAAATTACTCCACAAAAAAACAGGAGGAAGTATATCAGAAGTGAAACCGAAATTATTAATAAGCATCGGTAAGTACGCCGAAGACGTTTTGTCAGGCGCCAAATTAAACGGTGTAGAGCAGGGAATCGCATTCGCACACATGGAAGAAGCCAGGGCATTCATAAAAGAATTGAAAATTTGCCAAAATTCTGTTATATTCATCAAAGGTTCAAGGGGTATGAAAATGGAAGAAATTATAGAAATCCTCAAAGAAAGGTTTGGAAAATAAAAAATGGATAAAATGTTGCTATTATATATACTAATATCGTTTTCAGTAGCAATGTCCCTTTTTTTGATTGCAATACCGTGGCTCAAAAAAATAAAATTCACTCAATTTATTCGAGAAGAAGGACCAAAAGAACATAAAACAAAAAAGGGGACACCAACCGGCAGTGGGATTATCTTCTTGATTATTCCAGCACTATTCCTCCCTTTCTGTCATAACAAAACATTTTTATTTCTATACTTAGCTTTGCTTCTTAATGGGTTAATCGGGTTCATTGATGATTTTCTAAGTACTAAAAAAAAGAAGTCGTTAGGGCTCAGTGCAAGAAAAAAAATTATTCTTCAAATCTTCGTATCTGTGCTGTTATTTATTGTTGGAAAAAATTTAATCAGTACAACGGTGAGTATAAGAACATGGTCACTTCAAATGGGAAATATATCATATTTCATTTTATACCTGGTCATTATGATTGGCTCATCCAATGCCTTCAATCTTACAGATGGAATCGATGGGTTACTTGGAAGTTTATCAATCCCGCTGTTCTTTACATTTATAATAATAGGAAATATGGCTACCAAAACAATTTCATCGATTCTTATCGGAGCTCTTTTTGCTTACCTCTGGTTCAACAGGCCAAAAGCAGCTGTTTTTATGGGAGATACGGGGTCTTTGGCGTTAGGAGGTCTCTTTGGGGCTATGGGTATCATAAATAACTCAGAATTGTTGCTCCCAATTATGGCTATAATCCCCGTCATAGAAACACTTTCAGTAATCATCCAGGTTTCTTACTTCAAACTGACTCACGGAAAAAGAGTTTTTAAAATGGCACCAATTCATCATCATTTTGAATCCTCTGGCTGGAGCGAATTAAAAATAGATTACAGATTCTTTCTAATCACGTTTGTCGCGTGTATTTTTGCGGTAACAATTTTGTGAGGTCATAATGAAAAAAATACTAATTGTAGGAGCAAGAAAAAGTGGTATTTATGCAGCTCTGCTTGCAAAAAAACAGGGCTTTGAACCATTTGTCACAGAAAATAGTGATGGAAATGAATTTGAAGAATCAAAAATAATACTTCGCAAAAATAATATAGCGTTTGAATTTGGAATACATTCATTTGATAAAATTAAAAATTTCGAAATGGCAGTAATTTCGCCAGGTATTCCTTTGCAATCAAAAATAGTGAAAGAAATAGAAAAATATTGTGTACCATATATTGGAGAAATGGAGTTTGCATACAAAACAACGCCAACTACTCAAATAATAAGCATAACAGGTACCAATGGAAAAAGCACCACAACAGCACTCACTGGCAACATATTTTACTATACACCTTACAGCAGCGTAACAGGAGGAAATTTAGGTACTCCGTATTCAGAACTTCTATTAAGCAGCCCAAATCCTGATATTGCTATACTCGAAACAAGCTGTTTCCAACTAGAAACAATAGAGAATTTTCATCCAAAAATATCAGTATTTCTCAATTTTTCTGAAGATCACCTAAATAGGTACAAAGATATGAAAGAGTATCTAAAATACAAAAAAAGAATTTTCAAAAATCAGACATCCGCAGATTTTGCTGTACTAAATGCCGATACCACTATATCAAAAAGATTAGAAAAAGATATCAACAGCAAGATATTCTACTTTAGCAGAACAAATCCTCTACAAAAAGGTGTATTCCTGCAAAATAACAAAATCATCTTTAAAAATGAAGAAAAAGAAGAAGAAATTATAGACATTGAATCCATTCGTCTTCTCGGAAAACATAACATCAGTAATGTTCTGGCAGCTATTCTTTCTGCAAAACTCCTTAAAGTAGATAGTGAAACAATTAAAAAAGGTATAGAAACATTCGAAGGATTGCCACATCGACTTGAGAAAGTCAGAGAATTAGATGGCGTACTATACATAAACGATTCAAAAGCCACAACACCAGATTCCACAATACAGGCTTTGAATGCATTTCATAGTAAAATTATTCTCATCGCCGGAGGAAGTAGTAAAAATAACGATTTCACAGAGCTTGCAAGATTGTTTCCAAATAAATTAAGAAAACTTGTCGTCATAGGTAAAACTGCTGCTGAAATAGCAAATAATGCCATCGACCAGGGTTTTAATAATGTCGTGTTTGCATCAACATTAGAAAAAGCAGTAGAACTATCAAAAAAAATTGCACAGCAGGGAGACACCATTCTACTTTCCCCGGCTTGTGCAAGTTTTGATATGTTTAAAGATTTTGAAGACAGAGGAGATAAATTCAAAAAAATTGTAAATAGCCTATGAATAAAGAACAAAAAACATCTAATATACGTGCATTGTTATTTTTTACATACGCTCTTGTCGGGATAGGATTGCTTATGAATTTTAGTATAAGCCCGTCTACATCAACTAGCCTGTCCCTGACAATCTTCTACAAACAGCTCTTATACGCAGGTATCGGGACAGCTTCTCTCATTTTATTTTCATATTTTAATCATACAAAACTTAAAGACATTTCCACTGTTTTATTTTTCCTCGTTTTGATATCTCTTTTCTTCACAACTGGAGAAACATCAAGAAGGTGGCTGTATGTGGGACTACCGTTTGCAATTCAGCCCTCACAATATGCCTCTCTCGTTCTCTCAATACTTATTTCAAAAGTAGTTTCCACAAAATTAAAAGAAGATTATAACAAAAAAATATACATAATTCTTCTTGGAGTAGTAATCCTTATATCGGGCCTCGTAATTATAGAACCAGATATGGGAAGCGGGATAATAATACTGCTGACATGCGGAGTATTATTATTGGTTAGTGGCATGAAACTAATAGATTTCTTCATCGTCTCGGTCCCTACAATAATATTGGGCGCCATAGTTATAATGAATAACCAAAGTTGGAAGGAAAGAATAGTTTTCTTCCTTAATCCCTATAGTGCCCCTACAGGCGAAGGCTATCAGGCGCTCCAATCATTCAGAGCAATTGCAAGGGGCGGAATAACCGGTACAGGTTTTATGAGAAGCATGTTCAAATATGGGAAACTCCCAGAAAAAACAGCAGATTTTATATTCGCTATCACAGCGGAAGAATTTGGCATAATAGGATGTGCTATAATGATAGCCCTCTTTATTGCGCTGATATATACAGGATTCAAAATTGCAAAAAATACGGGAAGCACTTTTTCCAGATTATTAGCAGTAAGCATTACTCTAAGTATTGCACTTTCTACCCTGGTAAATATATCAACAAATATAGGATTGCTTCCAGTTACTGGCATCACATTGCCATTCATAAGTTTCGGTGGCAACAGCATGTTAGCAAATCTTACCGGTATTGGTATTCTTATAAACATAGCGAAAAAGAGTGGTGAGTAAAATGAAAATACTTATTGCAGGCGGAGGGACAGGAGGCCATATTTATCCAGTTGTTTCAATCGCAAAAACTTTTATAAAAAACGGAGATGAAGTTGTTCTCGTTGGAAGAAAAAACAGTAAAGAAGAAAATATATATAAAGCACATAAACTTTGTACAAGAACAATAGAATCTGCTGCGCTCGAATTTAGTCCAAAAAAGTTTTCAAAATTTGTGCACAAAACAAGTATAGGAATTAAAGAAGCATATCGCACATTAAAAGAAGAAAATATTGATGCAGTAATTGGAGCTGGCGGATATGTTTCAGCACCCATAGTCTTTGCAGCGATAACAAAAAATATACCAGTATTTCTTTATGAACAAAACATTGTACCAGGCCGTGCTAATAGATTGTTTGCAAAAAAAAGCAAGAAAATCTTTATGGGTTTCCCTGATATTTATGGATTCTTTGACAGGGAAAAAACTGTTTTTACCGGCAATCCTATGAGAAAGAAAATTGTTGACATAAAAAGGAAAGACGCATTAAATTTCTTTAAGTTTGACGACAAACCTACACTCCTCGTTCTCGGAGGAAGCGGGGGAGCAAAAAAAATAAACGACATATTTTCAAATATCATAAAAAAACTTTTACTTAAGAGTAGTAATATTCAAATCATATTTATAACAGGAGAACGAGATTACCAGACTATAACCAAAAAAAATAAAGCTCTTTCGCCAAGAGTAAAAATAATACCATATTTAGAAGAGGCGGAATACGCCATTGGAGCAGCCAATTTTGCAGTATCAAGAGCTGGCGCAATGACTCTTACTGAACTAACGAGAAAGGGAGTTCCGGGAATTATCATACCATACCCACACGCCAGAGACAATCATCAAGAAAAAAATGCGCTTTTTCTTAAAAGCAAAGGATGTATAGATCTCATAAAAGAATCAACGTTATCAGAGAACATGCTGCTGAACAAAATTATTTACTATCTCACCCATCCCGATATAATAAAAACAATGAAAAATAATACAGAAGGAATATTCCCAGAAAATAGTGAAGAACTTATGTACGATAAAGTTAGGAGTGAAATAAATGAGTAAAATATTTCTTATAGGTATTGGCGGTGCAGGAATGAATAAGCTTGCACTTTTGCTCAAAAATTTCGGTAATGAAATTTTTGGCTCAGATATAAAAAGCAATAGAAAAACAGAAAAATTGCAAAACAAAGAAATTAATATCTACATAGGACACAATAAAAACCACATAAATAAAAGTATTGATCTTGTAATTTACTCTTCGGCCATACCTTCTTCAAATGAGGAATTAATTCAAGCAAAAAAATTAGGCATTACAATTAAAAAAAGAGGGGAAGCGCTTGCCGAGATCACAAAAAAATTTAAAACCATAGTTGTATCAGGCACGCATGGTAAAACAACTACAACGGCACTTATTGGACATATTGTAAAAGAAAATGGCAAAAAAACCAATGTCTATATAGGCGGAGAAGAAGAAAAATTTGATTCATTTGATAAAACTGTGGAATTATTTGTTATCGAATCGGATGAAAGTGACAGATCATTTCTTCTTTTCGAACCCAAAATCCTTGTAATAACAAATATCGATAAGGATCATCTCGGATCATACCAAAATAGCTTCAAAAACTTAAAGCAAGCGTTCAAAACACTTCAAGATAAATCAGAAAAAAAAGTAATATGTAGAGACAACAAAAATGCCTTTTCTGTTGCAACCCTTTCAGACACAAACACATTCTTTTACAGCATAAAGAATAAAAAAGCAAATATTTTTGCAACAAACATCAAATATTCCGCATCAGGAACAGAATTCGATCTATTTTACTTAAAAAAATTTATAGGAAGAGGATTTATCCCTTCTTACGGAGATAAAAATGTACTCAACGCACTTGCTGCAATTTCTGTTGCACATCTTTCTGGAATAAAGATTAAAGACGCATTAACCTCTTTAGAAAGTTTTTCCATGCCAAACAGAAGAATGAAAATAAGAGGAGAGATAAGGGGTATTACCGTAATTGATGATCATGCTGACCATCCAACAGAAATTGAATCGACGCTTAATGCAATAAAAAAGCATTTCCCAAGCAAAAGAATCATCGCAGTATTTCAACCTCACAGATACAGTAGAGTAAATGCACTCAAGCAAAACATTGCCAAACCGTTTCACTATGCCGATATTATCATATCTACAGATATTTATCCTGCTTTTGAAGCTCCCATAAAAGGTATTAATGGCAGTGTAATAAATAAATGGATTAAAGAAAAAAATGAAGAAAAAGAAGTATACTACGGGAAACAATTGAAGGATGTAACACAGATATTGAGAAAAATCTTGAAAAGAAATGATTTAATAGTATTATTAGGACCAGGAGATATAGAAAATTTTTCTCCTTCTTTGATAAGATTTTTAAAAGGAGTAGCATGTGAGAAGAAGCATTGATAAACTTCGTGAAGTAGCGAAAGGCGAAGTAATCGAAAACGAACCAATGGCAAACCATACCTCTTTTCATATTGGAGGACCAGCACAAATCTTTTGCAAACCAGAAAATTTTGAAGATATAAAAAATATTATTGAATGGGCAAAGAAGAATAAACTACCTATAATGGCAGTAGGAAATGGAACAAATCTGCTTGTTTCGGATAACGGAATAGATGGCGTAGTAATTCAAATTGCCAATAGAATGAAAAATATTCAATTCGATAGAAATACAGTCGTTACACAAGGTGGGATATCCCTGCAAGAATTAATTAATAAATCGATGGAGAAAGGACTCGGAGGAATAGAATTCGCGGCCAAGATTCCAGGTGTAGTGGGTGGATCTATTGTAATGAATGCTGGCAGTAATTCTCACTTTATAAGTAAATTCATAAAATACGTCTCCGTAATTGGAATGGATGGAAAGATATACAAACTATACCATGACGACCTGAAATTTAACTATAGGTACAGCATATTGCAAAACGAACCACTAATTCTTCTGGATGCATCCTTAGTTTTAGAAAATCAAGATCCAGCAGAAATCAGAAAAAAAGTGGAAATATTCAGTAAGATAAAGAAAGAGCACCAACCTATAGATTATCCATGTGCTGGTAGCATATTCAAAAATCCGCCTACAACATATGCCGGCAAAGTATTGGAAGAAACAAATTGTAAAGGTCTAAGAGTGGGAGATGCAATGATATCGGATATGCATGCAAATTTTATAATCAATCTAGGAAAGGCAACAGCATCAGATGTGATACACCTCATAAGAAAAGCGCAACAACAAGTGCACAGAAAAAAAGACCTTGTTCTGGAACTCGAAATAAAACTTGCAGGCGATTTCAGAAGCTAAAATGAACAAGAAAATACTAGTTTTATATGGTGGCCTTTCAGAAGAAAGAGAAGTGTCTATTGGAAGTGGAAAAGCAATTGCTAAAAGCCTTAAAAGAAATGGGTTTATTGTAAAAACATTTGATTTCAAAGGCAAATTAGAGAAGATTTTAGAGAATTTTGCTCCAGACGTTGTTTTTGTTGCACTACACGGAAAATATGGAGAAGATGGGACTGTACAAGGAGCTCTTGAAATAGCAAATGTGCCATATACTGGCTCTGGCGTACTTGCCAGTGCAATCTGCATGAATAAGCTTATAACCAAGCAACTTTTGACAGCTCAAAAAATAGAAACGGCCAACTACTATCCAATCAAGAAAAAAGAAAAAATCCTATTCAAAGAAATTGCACATTATCTAAGAAGTAATAAACTCGTTGTAAAACCGGTTGACCAAGGTTCTACAATAGGAATAAGTATAATAAACGACGAAAAAACCTTTAAAAAAGGATTAGACAAAGCATTTTCATTTAGTGATACTGCCATTGTAGAGGAATTTCTTGAGGGAAAAGAAATTACCGTATCAATTATAGGAAACGGAAACAATATTAAAGCGCTTCCAATTATCGAAATTGTGCCAGAAAATGAATTCTATGATTACGAATCAAAGTATGTACCCGGAATGTCGCGCCACATCATTCCAGCACGAATTCCTAAAAATATATACGACAAAGCAAAAAGAAATGCTATATCAATCTACGAAAAATTTGGCCTTAGAGATTTCGCAAGAATAGACTTTATTGTCGCAAACAATATACCATTCGCCCTGGAAGCAAACACGATACCTGGGTTTACTGGAACAAGTTTAGTTCCAGATGCTGCAAAAGCAGACGGAATAACCTTTGACGATCTTACTGCTTACATCGTTGAGGAAGCATTAAAAAGAGGTAAATGAAAAAACTCATCCTTTTAATTATAACTGTTATCCTCTTACTCATACTCCTATCCCCACTTCTCCCGGCAGAGCGCATACAGGTTTATAGTAACATAGAGATCAGTCCTGATGATATATTTAAAAAAATAGGTATCCTATATTCTGTGTATCAGCTAAAAATTCCGGCAAAAATCCACAGGAAACCCCTCAGTGTTGACGTATTTTATAACGAAATAATACTTGGCACTATCCATTTTTCAGATGGAGATTTTGCAATCTCATCCAAAGGACATATTATAAACAAGGAAGAGGAGCTAGAAAATAACTTTTTTGCCGATTTCACAAGCAAAAGTTGGAATGAAAATTTCATTTTGTTGTTTGTTAATCTAAATGATTTGAATATACTTGATGCAGTGGATAAATTTTCTATAGAAAACGAAATGATTGCATTTTATGATAAAAATAAAATTCTTGTTATAATGGAAAAAGGAGACTATAAAAAAAAGTTGCAAGAATATAAAAAAGTAATAGAATTATTCAATGAGGAAATATATAAAATAAAAGAAATAAATTTGCAATACAAAAAACAAGCTATAATTAAATGGAGGGAAAAGTGAACGAAAAAATTATTTCTGCACTTGACTTAGGAAGCAGCACTGTAAAATTTCTTATAGCTGAAGTGACGGATGGACGTCCTTCCATTATTGGCGTAGGGTCAGTTCCCAGTAGAAGTATCAATAAAGGGGTAGTGACAGATTTGAACAAGGCTGCCGAAGCCATTACAGCAGCCAAAAAACAGGCCGAAACAATGGCTGGCAAAAAAGCTACACCTGTTTACGTCTCTATAAGCGGAAACCATGTATATTCGTTAAACAATAAAGGCATAATTGTCATATCGAAAGAAGGAAGAGAAATAACAAAAGAAGATATAAGGAGAGTAGAAGAATCTGCAAAAGTAATTCTGCTTCAGCCAAACCAAGATATTGTCCATGTATTACCAAGACAATTTATTATTGATGGTCAAGATGGAATAAGAAACCCGATTGGCATGTCGGGTATAAAATTAGAAGAAGAAGTACATATTATAACAGGTTCTGCAACGTCACTCCACAACATTAAAAAATGCATTCGCATGGCAGATCTTGAACTAAGCAGATTTGTGCTCCAATCCCTTGCATCATCATGTGCAATAATTAATGAAGAAGAAAAAGAATTAGGTGTGGCTCTATTAGACATTGGAGCAGGCACAGGTGATCTTGTAATTTTTGCAAACGGGAACATCGCCCATACTTCAGTACTGCCGATTGGAGGAGAATACATTACAAAAGATATTGCATACGGATTGAGGATACCTTTAGAGGAAGCAGAATTAATTAAAAAAAACTACGGGTTTGTTGAAACAGAGAATAATAACCCAACAGGCGAAATAGAAATAGATAAATTTGGTAGCACCGAAAAAAGAAAAGTGTCTCTAGATTTTATTGGTAATATTATTACTTCAAGATTCGATGAAATATTGGAAGGTATACGCTTGGAATTGATGAAGTCAGGGTACTGGAACAATATTCCTGCTGGAATTATTATTACTGGAGGGTGCTCTCTACTTAAAAATTTTGCTGAAAGAGCAAGTGAAATTATTGAAATTCCTGCTAGAATTGGTTATCCAGATGGAAATTTTGCAATTGCAGAATTTCTGCACAGCCCTGCATATTCAACTAGCGTAGGACTCGTAAAGTTTGCAATAGAAAACGAGATAGCAAATCACAAGAAGATGGACTTTTTAAAACATTTATCTTGGCTAAAAGACATATTTGGTTAATAAAGGAGGCTGATAATAATGCTTGATCCGTGGGTAAGTGCCCAAGCAAAAATTCGTGTAATAGGTATTGGTGGTGGCGGAAGCAATGCCATAAACAGAATGATGGATGAAGGAATAAAGGGAGTAGAATTCATCGCAATAAACACTGATGTACAAGTGCTTACATTAAACAAAGCAGAAAAAAAAGTGCAAATAGGCGCAAGGACAACAGGAGGATTGGGTGCAGGTTCTTATCCTGAAATAGGAAAGATATCTGCGGAGGAAAGCAAGGAAGAACTTAAAAAAATTTTAGAGGGTACCGATCTTGTATTTATCACGGCTGGTATGGGCGGAGGCACTGGCACTGGAGCTTCCCCTATTATCGCATCCATTGCAAAAGAAATGAACATTCTCACAATAGCAATAGTAACAAAACCCTTTAAATTTGAAGGAAGAAAAAGAATGGAAGTTGCAGAAAATGGAATAAAAGAGATTACACCTGAAGTAGATACTGTCATAACAATATCAAATGACAGATTATTAAAACTCGTGGATAAAAAAACTACAATCAACGATGCATTCAAACTAGCAGATAATGTATTGTATCATGCAGTAAGAAGCATTTCAGACCTTATTACAATGCCAGGTCTGGTCAATGTAGACTTTGCGGATGTTAAAACAACACTTAAAGATGCCGGAACAGCATGGCTCGGCATGGGAAACGGACATGGAGAAAATAGGGCAACAGAAGCTGCAAGAGCGGCATTAAAAAGCCCACTATTGGAATTTTCTTTGACCGGGGCAGACAGAGTTCTCTACAACATCACGGGAGGCAAAGACCTCACACTATTTGAAGTAGACGAAGCTACAAAAGTAATAACCGAATCGGCTTCTCCCGATGCAAATATAATCTTTGGTACAGCAATAGATGAATCACTTACAGATGAGATCTATATTTCTGTAATTGCCGCTGGTTTTGACAAATCTGCTCAGGTAAGTAAAAAAATGAAGGTGCTTAATATTGATAGCGAAAGTATCGATATCGGTAATTTTGAAACCCCTGCATTTATAAGAAGAAAGAAAACAACTGAATAAATGAATCAGCTATCGGGAATAAAATTGCTTGTAAATATTTCCTTATTTCTTTTGTCTATAATTCTCATCATTTCTGCCGGGATCAACATCCTTGCTTATTCCAAAACTTCTCATATAAAAGTAGAAAATATCAAAGTACAAACTATCTGGCTAAAGATCAGGGCTGAAGGTTTCGTATTATTCGATATGAAGCCTGCTTTGGCACAAATAGATGGAGTATTGGAGCCAATTATAGAGGACGGAGTATTTGTTGTCAAAAACGAAGTTATAGGGAGAATTAAAGACAAAGAAACTGTAGTAAATTTATTGTCTCCCGTAAAAGGAATCTTGCAATGGGCTCGATATAAAAATTATGATTTTAATCTTCCGGCAGATTTAAATAATAATTCAATAAATAAAAATGAATTTGATACAATCTATCCGGGAGAATTTATACACGAAGGAGAAATAGTCGCAACAATTATTCCAAACGAATTTGCGTATCTGTATCTTGAAAATATAAATATTCCTGAAGATATAAATACGCTGTACGTCAGTCAATCCCAAAATAATACACTTATAGAGGGAAACATTATTTTTAGAGAAAACAAATTTGTTGTATGCAAAGTGTATGACTATTTGGAGTATATATTGAACAAAAATATTTTTTTAGTACAATATATCAAAACAAACGGAATAATCATTGCAGATAAAGATATAGTACAGAAAGATGGAAAAACAGGCATTTATGTGTTGAACGGAGAAAAAGTACAATTTATGGAAACACATATTTATAAAGATGCAGAAAAAATCGTTGCAGAAATACCGGACCTCCGAAATGCTGTTACTGTTATAAGAACACCACATATAGTGACAGAAGGAGAAATTATAAACGAAACAAGAAAATGAAAAAATGTAACCTTTTTAAAAAAATTACGTTTATATAGGTGAGGAGTTGAAAAAAAGAGAAGAAATTATTCTTATTAAGAAAATTGTTTCGGGAGATGAAAAAGCATTTAGAGAATTTTATAAAATGTTTTTCCATAAAATATATAAGTATGCTTATAGAAAACTACAAAACAGGGAACAAGCTGAGGACATTACCTCAGAAACATTTTTTAAAATTTTTAAACATTTAGATACATATGAGAGCAGAATGAACGAAGGATTAGATATTTGGGTATACAGCATAGAGCGAAACACCATAAGAGATCTGCTTAGAAAAAATGCAGGTGTAGAAATTCTTCCGCTTGAAGAAAAATGGGGAAATGTATTACTTCCAATAATTGATGACCCATACATTATGATAGAGAGAAAAGAAATAGAAGAGATAATTAACGAAGAGTTGCAGAAAATTCCAAAACAGTATAGAGAAATTATTGACTTAAGGTTCTTTAAGAAAAAACGTATTCGCGAAATTGCTGCAACACTTGGAAAAAACGAAGGGGCTATAAAAATAATGCAATTTAGAGCATTGAGCGCCTTAAAAGAAAAAGTTAAGGAGAGAATAAAAAATGCAAATCAATAAGGATAAAGAACAAAGCATTTCCAACTTTATAGAGCACCTGCTGGAAGAGAAATCTCCAAACTATAAAGAGCTAAATGGTGATGTGAATCTTTTATCCATAGTTGATATTGCACTGTTTCTCAAAAAAGGAGATGAAACTCCTGATAATAATTTTCGCAATAATCTCGAAGAAACGCTTTTATCTCAACTCAAAAAAGACAAATTAGTAAATAACGAACTAAGAAAACTGAAAAAAACAAGTCTCACAAGATTTGCCATTGGATTCGCCTCAGTGTTACTTATCATAGCAAGCTTGACGGGATTAAAAACATCAAAACAAATTATAAACCCAGTTGAAATAAAAGGGAATAATATAGTAAACTCTAAAATTTTGCAAAATAAAGAAAACTATGCTACACTTTATTGGTCATTAGACCAAATGATATTTCGATAATTTCATTTGAGGAGGTGAAAATAGGTAAAAAAATGTAAAAAGAAGTAAGAAAAAAAACAAATCATAAAGGAGGAAAGAGTATGAAAAAAGTATTAGCTTTAACACTTGCAGTAATGATGGTGTTGGTAGTCTTCGCGGTAAGACCAGCTTCAGTAAGCGCAGCGGGTTTCCCGGATGTTCCAGCAGATTACTGGGCAAAAGAGCATATCGATTATCTTGTAGGAAGAAATGTTATAGTAGGTTTCCCGGATGGAACATTTCAACCAGAAGCTCCTGTAACGCGTGAGCAATTTGCAAAAATGATTGTTGTGGCAGAAGGCCTTGGTCTTTATAATCCTTCTACGCCCACATTCACTGATGTTTCAAAAAGCCGCTGGTCGTATGGTTATGTAGAAGCAGCAGCAAAAGCAGGATACATACTAGGTTATCCGGATGGTACATTCGGGCCAGCACGAAATATCACAAGACAAGAACTAGCTGTTCTCGGGATTAGAGTTATTGGCAAAGAGAGCGAATCTTTGAGTTTAAATACAACTCTAGAGCAACCGATGGCAATGGCTAATGATGAACAAAAAGTTGCAAAGTGGGCATATGGCGCCGTAACCTTGGCCTATCAACCCTCAGTTCAAATGTTAAACTATAGAAAGGGGAGATTAATAGCACCTCTTGAAAGTGCTACCCGTGCTGAATGTGCAAATAGTGTATATATGTTGATTGTCCCCCCAAAAGATACGCCGATTCTGACATTTGCCGAATCTCAAGAACCAGGTGACCTTGCAGGTCAAGAATTTGCAAATTTTGCAGTAGGAGTCGATTCTACGGCACTTATCTTCGATGGCGCGATTGGGGTAGACGAAAGCCCAGCAGTCCTGTATCCCAGTATGGTTAGGGAGGTTCCTTCACAGGAAAACGGTCTCTGGGTAGTTAACGAAGTAGATGGTGTTGAAACAATGAAAGTCACCTTCAGGCTCAGGAAGGGCCTTAAATGGGCTGATGGTCAGCCGATTACCTCAAAAGATGCAAAATTTGGATGGGAAGTAAGAACTCATCCCGATGTTCCTATTACCTACAACGTTATGGACTTAAAGGTAGAAAAGGTAGAAACACCCGATGATTACACTGTAATTTATTACTTTAAGGAAGCGGATTTAGAGCCATATTATGCTATGTCTTTGATGTATCCCGAACATATTCTTGGGGAAAGATTCGCAGCCTCTCCTGAAGCACTAGGAAATGATCCTTATTGGGATAATCCAGTCGGACATGGCCCATATAAACTTACAAAGTGGATGAAAGGTGAAAGACTTGAGTTTGAAGTTAACCCCAATTGGTACTATGGAGAACCTATAACAAAGAAGATTGTTCAGTATGTAATCCCAAATACTAATACAATTATGGCTAATTTGCTTGCGAAAAAAGTTGATATTGCCGTTAATACCGGTTCTTCAGCTGCACAGGCTAGCATGATAAAAGAAAAAATGGCAAATGACATACATGTGGAGTATGTGACTTCAACATATCGTGAACAAATAACCTTAAATACACAGGATCCAGTTTTATCTGATTTAAGAGTAAGAAAAGCCTTGGCTTATGCCACAGACAGAGATGAAATTAGCAAAGTTGTTTATCTTGGAACTTTTACTCCTTCTTATGATTGGTTTGATAACTTAGCAGTTTGGAGCCCCTCACTAGTAACAATGTATCCCTATAACCCTGATAAGGCAAATGAACTCTTAGATGAAGCTGGATGGGAATTTGGAACAGACGGCTATAGATATAAGAATGGAGAGAAGCTTGTAATTGAATTTACGATTTCTCCAGAAAAACCGGCCAGAGCACAAACCGCAGAAGTATTGGTTAAGCAGTGGAAAAAAATTGGTGTTGGCATAACGACAAAGTCAATTTCCTGGGGCGTTGCAATGACAGAAACAGTTCCTATGGGTAATTTCCAAGCTACTGTTTTTGCCTGGGGAGGCGGCTCACCGTTTGACTTAAGTTCAGGAGCAATTCAAATTTTCCACTCAAGCCAAATTCCTACAGAAGAGAATGATTGGAATACTGGCAACTATAGCAGATGGAGTAATTCTGAATACGACGAGGCAATTTCGGCTGCAAACAGTACTGTACAAATGGCTAAACTAATTCCAAATTTGAAAATAGCAATGAAAATTTGGACAGAACAGCTTCCTGCCATTTTCCTGCTTAATTGGGTAGATCATACTTATGTATCTCTCAACGTAAAATCATACAGACCATTCCCTTATAAAACCTGGACATCGGATTTCGCGTTTGTTTATAAAGAATAACCAGAGCCAAAAAAAATTATTTTAAATACCAGCGGACTTTCATAGTCCGCTGGTATTTTTAAAATCTTTTTATAACGGAGGACAAAGTGAGAACTTACATAACTAGAAGACTGATACAATTAATACCACTTCTGCTAATAATTTCCTTTTTTATCTTTATTGTACTTTCTCTAACAGGGTCAAGCCTGAGGGCACTTGTTGCTGGCAATCCAAGGATTACTCCTGAGATAATTAAAAAATTAGAAAGGATTTATGGCATGGATAAGCCTTTGCTGATAAGATACTTTTATTGGCTAAGAGCCTTTGCCATAGGACAGTGGGGATATTCAAGAGAATACCATGACCCTGTTTTGCAACTTATCAGGACTAGAATGCCTGTCACTATATCACTAATGGGACTTTCATTTATAATCTCGCTGATTGTGTCTATACCAGTTGGTATATATTCGGCACTGAAGCAATATTCTTTTATTGATTATGTTGCCACTGCCCTAGCTTTTTTCGGATTGGCAATGCCTATTTTCTGGTTTGGTCTAATGCTAATGCTTTTATTTGGAGTAAAACTTGGATGGCTACCAATTGGTGGATATTCTTCAGTAGGAATGGATACAGCCAATTTTTTTGTGAGATTTTTAGATCACCTTAAATATCTTATTATGCCTTCAATAGCTTTAGGTTTGCAGGGAATGGCATCTTGGACACGATATATAAGATCATCTATGCTGGAGGTTCTCAAACAAGATTATGTCAGGACGGCACGTGCCAAGGGCTTGTCTGAAAGAACAGTAATACTCAAACATGCATTGAGAAACGCTTTAATTCCAGTTATAACCCTTCTTATGCTCTCTATTCCAGGGTTATTTGGAGGTGCTGTTCTAACAGAAACTGTTTTTTCAATGTTTGGCGTCGGAAGATTGCTTTACACTGCAATAATAAATTCTGATACATTTTTAGCTATGGGTACTTTAATGGTGCTTGCTATTCTTGTTGTAATTTGTAATTTTGCTGCAGATCTGCTTTATGCTATAGCAGATCCACGAATAAGGTACAGTTAAGGAGGATCTAATGAGCGCATTCGAAACTGAAATACAATTTACCGAATCAAAACCAGAAAGTTATCTTTTGAGAGTCACCAAAAGATTTTTAAAGCATAAATTAGCAATCATTGGATTAATATCTATTACATCTATTATAATTTTTAGTTTTATTATCCCTTTACTTTTCAAGTACGGATCTACTTTTAGCGATTTTTCCTACTTGTATGGTCCTCCGAATTCTAAATATCTATTAGGTACTGATAACATGGGACACGACCTTTTTACGAGATTGATGTATGGAGGAAGAATTTCTTTGATTGTTGGGTTTTCAGCTGCCATTCTCCCTGCTATTTTCGGAATTATAATTGGTGCTGTTGCGGGATATTATGGAGGATTAGCCGACAATATTTTAATGAGAATTACAGATGCTTTTCTCTCAGTTCCCGCCTTTCCAATTTATATGGCTCTTGCAAAATTAATGGGACAAGGAGTTCTTAATATCATTCTAGTTTTTTCCTTCTTAGGATGGATGACAAATGCAAGGATTGTTAGGGGAATGTATCTATCTTTAAAGGAAAATGAATATACTGAGGCTGCTAAAGCTATAGGTGTAAGCAATGCCAGGATTATTTTCAGACATCTTTTACCCAATTCAATGGCCCCTATTTTAGTTTCTATTACACTGACTGTTGGAGGTGCTATTTTATCTGAAGCCGGCTTAAGTTTTCTTGGGTTAGGTGTCCCCCCCAGTACGCCCACGTGGGGCAATATGCTAACTAACTCTCAGCAAGATATTTTCTTAGCCCCTCGTTTGGTTATGTGGCCAGGTATATTGATATTTTTTACAGTTCTTTCAGTTAACTTTATAGGTGACGGTCTGCGTGATGCATTGGACCCAAAACTTTATAGGTAGGGGTGCAAAATGGAAAAAGAACTTTTATTAGAAGTAAAAGGTTTAAAAACATACTTCTACACAGATTATGGAATAGTAAAAGCAGTAGATGATATAAATCTAAAACTTCATAAAGGCGAAGTATTAGGTCTCGTAGGGGAAAGCGGGTGCGGCAAAAGTGTAGCATCACTTTCCGTTCTTAGATTAGTAGATCAACCCGGTAAAAATGCAGGAGGAGAAATAATATTTAAAGGAGAAGACCTTCTTAAAAAAAATGAAGAAGAAATGAGAAAAATTAGAGGCTCAGAAATAGCGATGATATTCCAGGAACCAATGACTGCATTGAATCCCGTATATACTATCGGAAATCAGATTATGGAAGCAATTCTTATACACCAGGATGTAAATGAGGAAGAAGCAAAGAAAAAAACAGTAGAAATGCTTGAACTTGTAGGCATCCCTGATCCAGAAAAAAGATTCAATGAATATCCGCATGAGATGAGCGGTGGAATGAGACAAAGAGCAATGATTGCTATGGCAATGTCTTGCAATCCTGATCTTCTTATCTCTGATGAGGCAACAACCGCACTGGACGTAACGATTCAAGCACAAATTCTAGAACTAATGAAAGGTTTACAGAAAAAAATTGGGACAGCTATTCTTTTTATTACACATGATCTTGCTCTTGTTGCTGAAATGGCAGATACCATAGCAGTAGCCTATATGGGAAAAATTGTAGAATACTCATCTGTAAAAACCATATTTAAAGATCCGAGACATCCTTACACACATGGGCTTCTGCATTCCATACCAAGCTTAATCACCAAAAAAACAAAACAACCACTACCTGCAATTGAAGGAATGATACCAAGCCCTCATAACATGCCAAAAGGATGCTATTTTAATCCAAGATGTCCATTTGCAACAGATATCTGCAGAAAACAAATGCCGGAACTAAAAGAAATTGAACCAGGTCATCTAGTAAGATGTTTCCATCCGGTAGAAAACGGCAAGGGGGTATCAAAATAATGAAAAAATCAATATTGGAAGTCAAAAATCTAAAAAAATACTTCCCTGTTGTAGGTGGTGTTTTCAGTAAGCCAATCGCCTGGGTAAAAGCTGTTGACGATATATCGTTTAATATTTTTGAAGGAGAAACATTTTCTCTTGTAGGAGAAAGTGGTAGTGGCAAAACCACTACCGGAAAAACGATTTTGAAGTTAATTGAACCCACAGCTGGGCAAATCATTGCAGAAGATATAGATATAACAAACTATTCTGCATCGGAAATGAGACCCTTAAGAAGAGACATGCAAATCATCTTTCAAGATCCATATGGTTCGTTAAATCCTCGTCTCCCAGTTGGAGAAATTATTAGAGAACCGTTACTTGTGCACCACATAGGAAATAAAAAGGAGCAGGAAGAAAGAGCAGTAGAAGCAATGCAAGTTGTGGGGTTACGTCCAAATTATTTACGCAGATATCCACATGAATTTTCCGGAGGTCAAAGACAAAGGATAGGTATAGCAAGAGCTATTGTGCTAAATCCAAAATTCATCGTTGCAGATGAGCCAGTTTCAGCACTGGATGCATCCATTCAATCCCAAGTGCTGAATCTATTAATGGATCTTCAACAAAAACTTTCCCTCACATATTTATTTATTGCGCATAATTTGGCTGTAGTAAGGCATGTCTCCGATAGAATTGGAGTAATGTATCTGGGCAAATTAATGGAAATTGCAGATACAATGGAACTCTTTAATCGTCCTTTACATCCATATACACAAGCTCTGCTCTCAGCCATACCAATTCCTGACCCTGAAATTAAAAAGGAAAGAATTATCCTGGAGGGTGATATTCCTTCGCCAATAAATCCACCTTCAGGATGTGTATTCAGAACTCGCTGTATATATGCACAGGATATCTGTACAGAAAAAATGCCTCAATTAATTGACATAGGGAGTGGTCACTTCACAGCCTGTCATTTTATTAAAAAAGGCGGAAAGATAGAACTTACAAAGAAATCTTGATTTAAAATTAATTATCATAAAAAGAGATAAAGAGATCGGGGATTTAAATATGCCCGGTCTTTTTATTTATATAAAAATATATAAAATTATAAAAGAAATGATATAATTCTGAAAAAGGAGGATAAATATTTTACATAATACAACAACATGAAATATGGAATTATTTCAGACATACACAGCAATGTGGAAGCCCTTAACGCTGCAATCGGTAAAATAAAAGATAAAGGCGTTGAATCAATCATATGTTGTGGAGATATTGTGGGATACGGGCCTGACCCCGAAGAATGCATAACGATATTTAAAGAACTCCAAATTCATTCAGTTATAGGGAACCATGATTATGCCATAAATGATATAAACGTAGAACAATTTTTTAATACTTACGCACGCCTTGCTATCAGATGGACAAGAAAAAATCTTTCCAAAAATTCAAAAACTTTTCTTAAAAATCTTCCCCTTTTTTCAGAGCAAGAAAATTTTACTATTTTTCATGGAACGTTTGATAAGAAAAATCCTTTTAAATACCTTATAACCGCACAAGACGCAGTAAAAAACTTTACAGACATCAAAACCCAGATTGGATTTTTCGGTCATTCCCATGTTGCAGGCTATTTTATACAAACTAAAAACAAAAAAATAAATTATTTTTCTTGTATAGAGAGTTGCAAGTTTATACTACAAAAAGACAACCAATACCTCATTAATGTTGGAAGTGTAGGACAACCAAGAGATGGAAATCCTGAAGGCGCCCTTGTAATCTATGATACTTCTTACGACACCATAGAAATTGTGCGTTTCCAATATGACATAGAAGCAGTTTATAAAAAAATAATTAAAGCCTATCTTCCAAACTTTTTAGGAGATAGATTATTTAGCGGGGTTTAGATTTCTTGCTTTTAGAAAAATTGATCCAGGTCGTTACTCCACCAAAAATAATTAACAAATAATGAGAAAATACCCTCCAAACAATGACAAACACACCAATAAGCGGCTGTGGGATAAGCCCTGCAAATAGAGCCAAAATTCCTATCTCTGCAGTGCCACTCCCGCCCGGTGTAGGTATATAAGCTGATGCAATAAAAAAAATGAGAGCTGTAATAACAATTTGCGGCCACGGAGACTGCACACCTAATCCTCTGAGAAGAATCACGGGAGTAAACAGCACCAAACCCCAGGCTACAAAGCTTAATATAAAAGCATGCAATATATACACTTTTCGCGATTTGAACATTTTGTTGCGTGCTGTTTCAAAATCCATAACTATCTTTCTCATCTGCTCTATGGAACTTTCCAGTTTCGCTTTCGGAATGATCCTTCTAAAAAACTTTTTCCTTGATAAACCTTCTATCCATTTTTCAACAATATGTGGCTTAAACACAGAAAAAACAAAAAATAAAAAAAATATTAAAGTAAGAATTATCCCTGCGTTTATCAAATTATTAGTTGTCTTATAAAGATGCCATTGTGTTTTCGTAAGAGCAATCCACATAGGAAGAAGTGCAAAAACAGAAAGTCGCGTAAACGTTCCAATAAATGTTTTAATAGCAACAATGGCCGTAGAATCCCCTGGTTTTACCGCATTATCTCGCGAAAGTAAGAATATCTGAAACGGTTCTCCCCCACCTCCAGCAAAAGGAGTAATGCGAGAAAAAAACCCTCCTATAAGAAATATATTCAAACAATCCTTGAATACTATCTTATACTCAAGTGCATTTGCAATAATTTTTATCACATATGCTTCAATAATCCAATCAAAAAACATTAAAGAAAAAGCAAAAACAAGATAGGAAACTTTAAACGATTTTATCATTGAAATAAAATTCCAATTATGCGTAATAATTGAAACAAATACAATGCCTACAATACCTGCAAGAATTGCATAAACCGTTTCTTTTGCTAATTGTTTACCACTAATTTTTTTCTCTTCGTTCATCCTTTTTTATTTGCTCCCAAATTTTATCAAGTTGCTCATCCGAAAACTTTTCTATCTTATTCTCTGTTTTTTCTCTAATTTTTTCAAATCTTTCCCTAAATTTTTCCATGGAAAGAAATAAAGCATGTGCAGGATCCACATCCGAAAACCTGGAAAGGTTTACCACAGAAAAAAGAAGATCACCTATTTCGCTAGCCGGGTCTTCCCCTTGCTCAATCTCCATTTTAACCTCTTCCAATTCTTCCTTCACTTTCTGCATAATTTGATCGATGTGAGAAAAGTCAAATCCACGTTTCCGCGCTTCATCCTGTATATCAAATGCAGTAATTAAACCTGCAAGTACTTTAGCTATATCCACGGAACGACCATTTTTCTCTATCTTTTTAATCGCTTCCCACTGTTTTAATACTTCATTGCTTTGCTTTACACTGCTCTCACCAAATACATGTGGGTGTCTCCTATACATCTTATCGAAAAGTCCATCTAAAACTTCATCCAGACTGAACTTTCCCTCTTCTTCCCCAATTACGCTATGTAAAAGAATTTGAAGCAGCACGTCCCCTAATTCCTCTGTCATAGAGGAGAATGACTCTTTTTTTATTGCCTGCACAAGTTCTAACGACTCCTCTATAAGTTCAGGGATAAGAGATTTATGTGTCTGCTCTCTATCCCATGGACACAACTTTCGCAGCAGCTGGACCTGCATATCTGTCTCATAGAACTTGGTCATTCTTTTATTTAAGTAAAATAGTTTTATATGATCTGCTATATTATACATAAAATCCTTCTGTTCATCTGTCCAGTTTAATATAACTCTGCTTTCTACCGTTTTAATAGCGTTGACAATTTTTTCCCCACTGTATACTAAATAGAGAGCAGCCAACACAGATGCTGAAGGCAAATCGTTTTCATAATAAATAACAAACGGGAACCTTATTCGCTTCAAAAATCCAGAGTAAAGAAAAAATTCTCTTAATTCAATTAGATCGGACTGTAAAAAAATATCAGCAGAGAAGCATTTATGCTCCATGTTGCAAGGAGTCCATTCGTTAAATGCAGGCTTGTTTGCAAACAAAATGATTGCCTTAACTCCTTCTTTCTGCGCTTCTTTCATCTTATTTTTTAAAGGCGCCGAATCTACAGCAACCTCGTTTTTAATAATCCAATTTAGCATAACTTTTTCTCCCTCTAAGCATATTTAACGCATTCAACACTTCTACAATTATATCTTTTCCCGTCTCAAAAGAAAGGTAATCTTCTCCAAATCTCGCTTTCTTACTTTTATCAAGAAACATCTTAACGTTCCCCAAAGAAAGAGTATTCTTTTTGTCTATACTGAAGAATACCCGCTTCCCTTCCTGGAATATTTCCTTTATACCTATATCACGTGCGTCAGCTTCTATAATACCTATTTTCAATAAATTTCCTACTTCAGGAGGAATTTTTCCAAACCTATCAACAATCTCCTCTCTAATATTATTAATTTCTAATGAATCTTTTGCTCCAGTAATTCTTCTATAGTAATTCATTCTTTCACTATTTACTGAAATATATCTAGAAGGAATATAGTATTTATCCTTCAATCGTACTAAAACATCTTTTATTTCAATTATTTTTTTACCTTTAAGTTCTGCTACTGCTTCATCAAGTAAATTTACATACATATTATAACCAACAGATACAATGTGTCCATGCTGTTCTTTTCCGAGCATATTCCCCGCTCCTCTTATCTCAAGATCTTTCATGGCAATTTTTATCCCTGCCCCTTTACCTTCAAATTCCTTTATCGTTTCCAGCCGTTCTTCCGCGATAGCTTTTAAGCTTTTATTTTTCGTAAAAAAGAAATAAGCAAATGCATTAATATGAGACCGTCCTATTCTTCCTCTTAATTGATACATCTGCGAAAGCCCAAAATTCTCAGCAGTATCTACAATTAATGTATTCACCGTAGGTATGTCAAGTCCATTTTCTATAATTGTCGTAGAAACAAGTACATCCAATTTTCCTTGATAAAATAAAAGCATGACCTGCTCAATGTCCTCTTTGTCCATCTTTCCATGCACAACACTAATTCTTGCTCTACTATCTTTTAATAAGTTCTTTAACTTCTCAGTAAATTCATATATATCTTCAATTTTATTGTGAACAAAAAACACCTGCCCTTTTCTATTTAGCTCAAACTGAATCGCTTTCACAACAACTTCCCAATTTAAAGGCATCACAAATGTTTTTATAGGAAATCTCCCCATAGGAGGAGTATTGATGAGTGAGATGGATCTCAGGTTGATCAAAGAAGAATGTAACGTGCGCGGAATTGGTGTTGCAGTAAGAGTAAGAATGTCAATGTTTGTGCGAAGCTCCTTAATCTTTTCCTTGTCTCGAACGCCAAATTTTTGCTCTTCATCGATAATAAGCAAGCCTAAATTTTTGAATTTTACATCTTTTGATAAAATTCGATGTGTGCCAATTAATATATCCAGAGTTCCTTCTTTTAATTTTTTTAATATGGTCCTCGTATTTTCTTTAGACGTAAAACGTGAAAGTACATCAACCTCAATTGGAAAAAGATGAAGCCGTTCTCTAAAAATTCTCCCATGTTGCATAGCAAGAATTGTAGTTGGTACAAGCACTACCGCTTGTTTCCCGTTTATTGCAGCTCTAAAAACAGCTCTTATGGCAATTTCAGTTTTACCATAACCAACATCACCGCATACCAACCTATCCATTGGTTTATCTGCTTCCATATCTAACATCACTTCTTCTAATGCCACCTCCTGGTCATCTGTTAATTCATAAGGAAAAGAAAGATCCAAGATTTTCTCTTCCTCTCTAAGGGCCTTAAATGAAAATCCACCATTCAAGGCCCTTTCAGCCTGCACATGTAAAAGCTTCCTTGCAAGTTTTTGTGCATTCTCTTTTGCTTTCTCTTTTATATTCCCCCACTCTTTACCATGAAGCTTATTTAATGAAATAATTCTTCTATCCCCTATATACCTTTCGACAAAACCTATTCTCTCCATTGGAACATATAATTTTTCACCGTCTCTATACTCTATAAGAAGATACTCGCTCTCGCTGTCTACCATTTTAAGTTTCACAAGTCCTTTGAATATCCCTATGCCGAAATCTTTATGAACAACATAATTGCCCGTTTCTAATTCTTCAACGCTCGCAATTCTTTCGCTGGACAATAATTTTTTTGCCGGTTTGTGTATTTTATAATGCGGAAACAATTCTTTGTCAGTCAAAACTAAAACTTTTTCGGTTTCTATTCCTTGCTCCATGTACCCGTCTATTAGTCGTAGTTTCTGTGTTTTAGATGATGAAATCTCATAAATATCAAGTAATTCCTTCACTCGCTCGTATTCCTCGGTAATAATGATTATGTTTTTTTCGTCAAGATAATTCAATATAAAATCTTTAAAAGAAGAAAGCGCAAGAAAATTTTCTGAAAGAGGTTTTATAGGCAATTCAACATATTTTTCGGAAAAGGGAAATTTACTAAAATACACAACTTTCCCTTTTTCTATCTCTTCTAAACCCTTTTCAATAATATCTAGAGAAAGAGGAATAATTTCACCTGTGTCCACACTCTTCTCATATACTTCTTTTGTTTCTCTTGCAAAGTTTTTAGTATCAAATGTTTTGTAAACTATTTTTGTGAAGTAATTAATTTCATCAAGAAGAGATGGATATGAAACAATACCTTTGTTTAAAAAAAATTGGAAGTAATAGTTAATTCCTATCGTATCGCCTGCTCTCAAAGCAGCGAAATCCTCCATTACTGAATCCTTTAAGTATTCATTTTTCTTATTTCTCAAGCACAATTCCACTCGTTCTAAAGCCTTTTTCCATATTCCTTGGGGAAAAAGAAAATAATTAATAGGATACAGTTTGATGGAGGGAAAAACACTTTCTGACCTCTTTGTCTCTATGTTAAAAAATTTTAGTACTTCTATTTCGTCTTCTTCTCCATAAAGCACCCGAATGGGCTTCCCATAAGTAAATGCATAGATATCAATAATATTGCCCTTTACCGAAAATTCACCACGTTCTGCTACTTCTAACATGCGTTTGTAACCAAATTTGCTAAGAGTATGAGAAAGTTTGTTAATACTTACCTTTTCATTTTTTTTAATAAAAAGTTCTTTCACATATTTCTTTGGAGTTATGGGATCAAACAAGCCTTTTAAAGAAGAGATAATAATTTTTCTTCCCTCTTTTTTGTAAAATGAATTAAGAAATTCAATCTTTTTGGCAATTCTGTCTTCACCTACAAAACCGTTTTCGAACGGATGCAACCCAAATTCGGGATTTAGTAAACCAGTAGGAATAATACGCTTCAGTAGTTTCGCGTCTTCAAAATCTCTTGTGACAATAACGATGTTGTCGCCCTTTAGTTCGTTGGCAATTGCTTTTACTAATACGCCGAAATCTGGTGAAATAAAAACTTTTTCTTTATCTAAGGTTTGAGTTATTCTTTCAGGATTTTCAAACAGATCTTCAAATTTCATCTATTATAAACTGTTTGTGCCTTCTCAATGCCTTCAAAAATAATCAATTCAATTGCTTCCATAACATCGTTTATAACTTGACCCATTGTGGCTTTTTCCTCAGGACTAAATTGAGAAAGAACATAATCTACTGTTTCAGTTTTTGCCAGAGGTCTTCCTATTCCTACCTTGATTCTGATAAAATTTGACTCGACAAGCGAAAGAACAGAAGCAATCCCTTTATGACCCCCGGCCCCTCCACCTATTTTTAGTTTAAACTTTCCAATTGGAATATCGAGATCATCATGAATAATAATAAGATGAGAGGCAGGAATCATCAAATCGTCAATAAATGGCTTTACAGCTCTTCCCGAAAGGTTCACATATGTAATGGGCTTCACCAATACAATTGCTTCCTTGTTTCTGCCCTGTTTAACTGTTCCCTTGCCATAAAACGAAAAATATTTCACCTTTTTTAGTGTAATTTTACACTTGAATGCCAAAGCATCAATCACCATAAAACCAGTATTATGCTTGGTATCTTTGTATTCTTCTCCAATATTTCCAAGTCCAATTATTCCGTACATATCACATCCCACCAAATAATCATTTTAAATGATTAGACATTTATTGCAAGAATATGAAAAAATAGTAAAATGTTAGAAAAGGAGGATTCATGGGGATTCATGTACTTTCTGACTGTAAATGTTTTTTATTTGCCCGGCTAGAACCAAAAATATTACCAACCAGAATTACGCAACAAATAGAAAATGATAAAAAATACAATAAGCATTGGTGGATTTAATAAGTTTTCCTTAATCGACTATCCTGGTAAAACATGCGCCATCATATTCACTCAGGGGTGTGATTTCAGATGCCCATATTGCCACAATCCCGAACTTGTATTATCCCGCCTCTTTGAATCACCTATCTCCTGCAACGAGGTACTTTCATTTTTAGAAAAAAGAAAGGGCTTACTTGAAGCAGTAGAATTAACTGGAGGAGAACCTACTATACAAGAAGGCCTGCCAAAAATAATTAAACAGATAAAAAAAATGGGGTATCTTATCAAGATCGATTCAAATGGCTCAAATCCAGATATCATTAAGAGATTAATAGACGAACAGCTCGTTGATTACTTTGCTATGGATATCAAAGCACCTCTTGAAAACTACTCGGAAGTTTGCGGAACGATAGTGGATACAAATAAGATCAATGAAAGCATAAATATTATAATGCAATATGCTCCAGATTATGAATTCAGAACCACAGCGATAAAAAAAATTCATACAAAAGACAGTTTCAGAAAAATTGGACTGCTTATAAAAGGAGCCAAACGATACTATCTGCAAAACGCACACTATGATAAAACGGTTTCTGAAAAATTCAAAAATGAAAAAGCTTTTTCTAAAGAAGAAATGCATGCATTTTGTGAAGAAATTAAAAAAAACGTAAAACATTGTTACCTAAGAATATAACTCTCTAAAAAATATGTTTAAAAAAATAATTTTTAAGGTACAATAAAAATATGAAGAATAAAAAAATAGTGGTCCGCTTAATTGCCCTGATTTTATTTGTTGCAATCGTTCTAACCGGTTCCTATCTTTATTTAAATCTTCGTTTGAATACGACGGGTAAGAAAACTACAATAAAACTCTACTACTATGACCCAATAGGAAAAGAACTCATACCAACGGAAAAAGAAATCACAATCCCCAGCAGCAATACGCTCGCAGTAATAAAAATAATAGACGCACTTAAAACACCTGCACAAAACGACCTATTCTCTCCTTTGAATAGCGATACCGTCGTAAAATCGGTAAACATAGAAGACGGAGTATGCACGTTAAATTTAAATAAGGCAGCTACAAAAATTGCATCACTCAGCGTTAGAAAAGAAGCCATAAGAGTATATGGATTAGTAAACACGCTCACAGAATTGCCAGATATTACATCGGTTCAGATTTTAATAGATAATGAAAAGAAGGATTATTTCAACCATTACATTCAAATTGATCATCCTATTGCACACTATTCGGGAGTTTTACCGCAAGGAAAAGAAGTACTCCTGTATTTCTCCAATCTAAATGGAGGCAGCCTTCTCCTTGAAAAAAGAGAGATAATCCCAAAAACTGATCCAGTTGCGCTAACAAAAGAAATTCTTCAAGAGCTTTTTTATGGGTCACTAAAAGGCCTCAGCTCTCCTTTTCCAGAAGACATTGACATACTGAATGATTTTTATATTCAATCAGGTGGCGTTGCCACTATTGATTTTTCATCAGATATACTTAACCACCCCCTGGGATCTCATGCTGAATATCTCACAGTGCTTTCAATAGTAAATACGCTCACAGAATTACCAGACATTACATCTGTTCAGATTTTAATAGACGGAAAGGTTGTTCCCACTCTCTTTGGCAGTACAAATATATCACACCCTATAAAACGCTTTTTTGCACTACCTGAAGAAGGCGAGGCAATAATACCATATTATATTTATACAGAAGGAGAAGAACAATTTTTTATGCCCGTTGTAAAAACAATTAACTCACAAAATCCTATAGAAACACTGTTTATCCTATTAAAAGACTCTTCAGAATTTAATACATACTTACCCGAAAATAGCACACTTCTTTCTTACAAAACAGAAAATTTTACCCTTGTTATGGAAATATCTATTCCCGAAGATGTAAGCTTTGATATAGACAACATCAAACAGCAAATCATGCTTTCTTACACAGAGTTACCTGATATAAAAAAAATCAAACTTATTATTAACAAAGAAGAATTTCTGCTAACAAGACAATGAAAACGATTTTTTCTGCTGATTCAATTTACATCAATGAGACAGAAAAAAAAGATTATTCAGTTGTTGTCGAGAATGGGATAATACAAGTAATTGGAAAAAGAGATCTAATAAAACAACAATTTCCATTTGCCGAAGAAAAAAAATATGATGGTTTCTTGTACCCGGGTTTTAACGACGCACATGTGCATCTAAAAGAAATCACACTGCTCCTTTCCTCTGAGGACGCTACTAACTGCAAAAACTATCAATGTATCAAACACTTAATTGAAAAAGATAACAGAAATTTTGTATACATCTACAACTTTGACTTCAATAATCTTTTAAGGAATGAATGGGAAAAACTCTTTGAATACAATAAAAAGCCAGTTTTTATACAGAGTAAGGATGAGCATTCGGTTTTTGTAAACAAAGTAGCTTTAAAAGAAAAACAAATCGCTCTAAAAAAAATTAGAGGGGGCGTGTTAGTAAAAAATGAAGGAAAATTTATTGGCATATTAAAAGACCGTGCTATAGAGCTCGTTAAAAGCATAAAAGAAAGGCAAATATCTATAAAAGATATAAAAAACGCAGAAAAATATCTGTTAAAAAGAGGCATTGTTTCCGCCACAAACTTTGATTTTTCTATCTACCCGCTTTTAAATAATATAAACAAAAATAAAGATTTAAAAATACGTATATATCAAGGTATTGAAAAGAACTCACTAGGGGATGTCATTAATGAGAATATACATACCGGATTAGGTGATAAAAACTTACGCTTCGGCCCACTAAAATGCTTCATGGATGGCTCACTTGGCTCACAAACTGCTGCCATGTACAGAGTAAATGGATTTCCTTCATCTTTCACAATGAAAAAAGACGAATTGAAGAATATAATAAGTCTTGCAAATGAAAATAATATCCAGGTTGCCGTACATGCAATTGGAGATAAGGCTGTACATACTGTAATGAGCCTTTTTAGTCATTTTGGAAATCAAAAAATGCGAAACAGAATTGAGCATCTCCAATTCATCAATGAAAAAGATCTCTCGCTGCTTCAAAGGACTCATTGTATAGCATCCATGCAACCAATACATGCCACTGCAGATGCCGCTCTTGTTAAAAAACTGCTAGGAAATTACAGATACGCATATCCATGGAAAACAGTTTTAAACAGCGGTAAACTGCTTGCATTCGGCTCTGATGCGCCTGTTGAGAGTGCATCTCCGCTTCAAGGCATATATGCTGCTACTACCAGGATTCCGCCAAACAGCACAAATCCCTTTATACCAGAAGAATGTATTTCCAGAAAAGAAGCTTTTGATGCATACACAACTGGCAGTGCATTTGCAAGCTTTGCAGAAAATATAAGTGGAAAAATCAAAAATGGTTATCTTGCAGATTTTATTTTACTGGACAAGTCATTATTCCATTTTAATGATATAATGAGTATAATTATAATAAAAAATATTATAGGAGGGATAGAATGGATGAAATCACAATAAAATTAATTGGTTCTATGCTTAAGGATAAATTCCTCTTGCTTAGTAGTATTAAAAATGGTTTAGAAAAAGATCTTTTTAGTGTTTATGAAGAAAAAATCCTCGTTGGCTATATTCTTAAAAAATATGGTAAAAAAGAAGAAATCCCAGAACCTACTTTAATAAAAACGGAATTTGAGGAAAATGGAATATACACAATAAATTTAGGTAAACTAATTGATAAAACTGCAACAGTTGCACCATTAAACCTTGAATCACTTATTACATATATAGATATTCTCAAAAAAAGGGAATCAGAAGAAAGGCTTATGTCCATAGGAAAACGCATAGAGTCCTATATAAAGGAAAAAGAGCAGAAAAAAGATCTTACAGAATTCACAGGGGGAATAATTAATGAAGTTCACGATATCATGCGGAAAAGAGTTAAAAAAAGGCTTAATCCCGTAAGAACACAGCTTATCATGTTCTCTTCAGAAGTTGAATCAAGAGAATCTAATAAAAACTTCATTCTTGGATACTCTTTAGAGCCATTTCGTTGCCTGAACGAAACTCTTTCTGGTGCAAGGCCCGGATTCTATTATGCGTTAGCAGGCGCACCCCGGAGAGGCAAAACAAACCTTATGTTAAGAATCGCTTCATATATTGCAAGTAATGAACATATACCTATTTTATTTTATTCATGGGAACAAACTTCAAGAGTTTTATTTCTACGAATTTTTTCTCAAGAAACATTGATACCTCCTTATGTACTTGAAACAACAAATATTATAAGCAATCCAGGACTTAAGGAAAGATTTAACCGCGGTTATGCAAAAACAGAAAGTTATATGAACTATCTCTACCTTGTCGAAGGAAGAAGAGAGGATACTATTAATAGAATAAAGAGCCACGCTTTTTCAGTAATGCAGGAAGCAAACACAGAAAAAATAGTAATAATCATCGATTACCTGCAAAAAGTTCCTACCCCAATTCTTTACCAAGATCTTGCCCAACAAGTAGATGATGTTTCGGGCGGCATAGCAAGTTTGTCTATGGAGTTAAAATGTCCAGTTTTTGCTGTTTCTTCCTTTGATAAAGAAGGATGTCGTCTTGATTCAAAAGAAAGTACAACAAGACCTACCATGTTTAACTGCACAGGCGGGGGAGACATAGAATACGATTCAGATGTTGCGCTCATTCTTATAAAAGATTTCAAAGATACTGCCGCTCTTCATGAAAAGATTGACAATGCTGCAAAAGAAGGAAGAATCGACCCAACTCAAATACCACATTTTGAGATTTTAAATCTCTATGTAGATAAAAACAGAGATGCTCCTCTTGGAGGAGATATTATTATTCAGTATCTATTCCTCATCGAAGACAATAACCTCATAGAAATTGAATATAAAGATTTAGAAGAAGAGTATACATATGCGAAAATTTCAAAAATATTCGAGTGGATGATGAATAATGGGTATCTTATGCCTATGCAAGGAGATACAGCAAAATATGAAAAAGGAGAAGAAGAGTGATATCGCAAGAATTCATCAAAAACCTGATAGTAAAAAACAACAACAAAATAATCCTCATGATATTAGATGGCGCTGGGGGCATACCAAACAAGTTGGGCAAAACAGAAATTGAAACTGCATACACTCCAAATTTTGATTTCATAACAAGAAACTCCATTACAGGTATTGCAGATCCTGTTTCAATGGGCATTACTCCCGGGTCAGGACCGGGCCATCTTGGCATTTTTGGCTACGATCCTATCAAATACATAATAGGCAGAGGCATTTTGACTGCTTTAGGTATTGATTTTCCGCTAAAGCAAGGCGATATAGCAGTAAGAGGTAATTTTGCAACACTTGATAGTGCCAATAAAATACTTGACCGAAGAGCTGGCAGAATACCAACAGAACACTGTAAAAAACTTACTGAAATGATACAAAATAAGATAAAGAAAATTTATGATACTGAAATATTTATAGAGCCTGAGATGGATTATAGGTTCGTCACAATTTTCAGGGGAGAAGATCTTTCGGATAAGCTTACCGATACTGACCCGCAAGCTACTGGCGTTGCACCGCTAAAATGTAATTTCTTAGACACAAAAGCAAAAAAAAGTGCCAAAATAGTGAATGAATTTATTGAAAAAGCAAACAGTATTATAAAAGACCAACACCCAGCCAATGGATTACTATTACGGGGATTTTCTTCATACCCCGAAATACAGACGATGACAGAAATATATGGCTTAAAACCAGCAGCTATTGCAACATACCCTATGTACAAGGGACTCGCTAAACTCGTTGGTATGGACATATTAGATGTAGGTAGTACAGATATCATGGATGAATTAAAAACACTCAAAGAAAATTATGATAAATATGATTTTTTCTATTTTCATATAAAGAAAACAGATTCATATGGTGAAGATGGAAACTTCGACGCCAAAGTACGCCTTATCGAAGAAGTGGATAAAAAAATTGTTCCTGAAATACTTAAATTGAATCCTACCGTGCTAACTATTACATGTGACCATTCCACACCTGCCATAATGAAACAACATAGCTTCCATGGAGTGCCATTTGTCCTTCTTTCACCTTATGCACGCCCTGACAGAACAGAATATTTTTCAGAGAGAGAAATTGGAACCAAAGGAGGACTTGGTAGATTTGAGGCAAAAAATGAAATTGTCTTAATGCTTGCTCACTCCCTAAAACTGAAAAAATTCGGCGCTTGATGAAAATAAGCTTAATACTAATAGGAGATGAACTCCTCCGCGATGAAAGAAAGGATCTCAATGCCCATTTTGTAATTTCGAAACTAAAGAAGAAACATCTCTATTTAAACAAATTGCTTCTCACGGGAGATAATGAGGTCTCTATAAAAGAAGGTTTGCTTTTTCTTATAGCATATTCTGATGTTTTAATCACATCTGGAGGACTTGGCCTAACCCCCGATGATATTACACTGGTAACTGTTTCAAAGACATTAGGAAAACCGCTCGCAAAAGATAAAACAGCGCAATGCTATGTGCTAAATAGCTTAAAAAAAATCAGACAACAAGCAAACAAGAATTATATAGAAAGAATGTCCTACTCAATTAAAGGTGCAATTCCCATAAAAAATGAAGTCGGTGTATCTCCCGGGATGCATATTAAAATAACCAATAAACATCTTTTTATTCTACCCGGCGTACCTCAAGAATTTAATGCAATGTTTACTCGGTATGTATTGCCGCTACTGGCAAATGGAAAAAAGATTTTTGAAAAAACATTTTTTGTGCCACTCAAGGAATCTGATCTTGTCGACTTTCTTGAAATGCTCGAAACAAAATATAAAATAAAAACTGCCTCTTATCCTCCGATATTTAAAGGTTCGCTTCTTAAAATTAAACTAATGGGAGAAAAAGAATCAGTTAATAAAGCAGTTGAATGTTTCCAAGTATTTTTAAAAAGTAAGGGTATAAAACTGAAAAAAAACAATCAAAAGGATTAATAAAATAAAAACTTGTATACATAAAGGTTTTCTGTATACTATTTATCAAATCTAAAAAGACTAATACTTTATAGAGAAAATTACTACAGAACTGAAAAAGATATCATGAAGTATAAGCTTGTAACAATAAGACTTAAAAAATTTGCTAAAAAGCAATATAAAATAGGATGGGAGAGTTTGCCTTATGAACATTATAGAAAAAGCAAAAAAAATAAAAGAAAACGATAGAGCAAAAGCAATAGAGCTACTCGAAGAGTTTATAAACACACATAAAAAAAATCGAGTAGGAGCACACAGTTTGCTTTCGAAGCTGTACCTTAAATCAGGCAAAAAAGAAAAGGCAATAGCCGTACTAAAAGACGGAATTAAGGCAAATCCAGATAATAGATGGCTCAATTTAATGCTCGGAGACCTATACTATTTTGATTTAGAAGATGTGGGTAACGCAATTAAAGTATATGAAGAGGGACTCGCATTGTTTGATAAACCAATAAAAACTACAATGTCCCCTTACAGATATTTTCTAAAAAGGCTTTCCAACATAAGTTATGCAGAAAAATATTTTGACAAGGCAGAAAAATATTTTGAACTATTTATTTCACTTGAGCCATCTGATTTTTATGCATCTGATTTTAAGAAATTTGCAGAAGTTTTGGTTAACCAGGGTAAAAAAGAACGTGCCAGAAAAGTTTTAACACTCGGAATAAAAGCGCACCCTGGATATAAAAATTTGCATGAATTCGCAAAGAAAAACTTCCCGAACGAAGATTTTCCATTCAGAGAAAGAAAAATCAGGTTAACAATTCCTGACATAGAGAGAATTCCCATAAAAACGCCTCTTATAAAAGAGGGAGATAATCTCTACGACATAATAGACAAACATACAAAAAGTGTAAGGAAAAAAGATGACATTATTACTATTTCCTCCTGTGTTGCTGCAATGTGCGAAGAAAGAATGACAACAGTAGATACAATTTTTCCATCCTTTCTTGCAAGACTTGTTTCGCATTTTGTATCGCATAAGGATGTACCATTTGGTGGGGCTGCACCACTTGCAAACCCTGCAGCAATGGAAATAGCAATAAGAGAGGTAGGTAAAACACGCATTATCCTCGCGACAAAAGCTGGAGCAATAGGAAGAATCTTTGGTAAAAAGGGCTGGTTTTACATTATTGCAGGAGAGCAAGCTGCTCTAATAGATGATCCACCTGCTGCAATCCCACCTTTTGATTATGCTGTCATACCCGGACCAAAAGATTCATTCGCAGTAAGCGAAAAAATTACAGAGAGAACTGGCTGCAGAGCAGCAATTATCGATGCAAACGACCTTGGAGATGCCTGGGCAGTAGGATACAGTAAGGGCGTATCGAAGGATAAACTGGAGAAAGCACTTTCTGACAATCCTGCAGGAAATGAAGACCAACAAACACCCATTGTCATCGTAAGAGGATTATAAATAAAATTTAGTCACTCAAATACTCTTTATAAATTCGTCCCGGTAAAATTCTTATTAAGTGCTTTACTAAATCTATCTATTACTCGCTCTTTCCCGAGTATGAGCATAATTTTTGTAAGCTCCGGACCATTCTTGGATCCAATAAGAGCAACTCGCATTGGATGATATATTTTTTTCCCGGAAAGGTTAAGCACGGTTTTCAACTCATTTATAAATTTATCCAGTACTTTTTTTGCAAACTCTATATTTTGCAATTTTTCAATTAGATATGAAAATACTATTTTATTTTCTTCCTGCTTAAGTATTCTTTGCTCTTCTTCGGTTTTGATAAGGTCAATCTCTTCAAAAAAAGGAGCAACAACCTTTATTATGTCCCTGATAGTCTCAATATTACCTTTTACTGCATTGACTATATTTAATAATTTCTCAGAACAGTTACTGTCTTCTTTAATCCATTTTTTCTCTATCATAAACGGAAGAGCAAGCCTGTAAAGTCTTTCATCATCGGCCTTTGAAATATAATGATGGTTCATCCATTTAAGTTTATCAATATCAAATATAGCAGGTGCTTTGTTAACAC
>CAZLBY010000002.1:15412-426706 GCA_964558085.1 uncultured Caldisericales bacterium | reverse complement strand
ATACTTTTGGTAAATCATGCGAAGGAAGAGTAATATTGCTTAAGTCTTTTACTTCCGACGATTTAGAGATTCTGGTATTTGTTGTTATGGTAGCTCCAACAGAAACGATAAGAATCAATACAATTGAGGCTAATGTGATTTTTTTCTTTTTCATTTACGTTCCTCCTTTCTTTTATTGTCCAAAGTAGTTCCAGTCCACTCCGCTGTCTTTATTTGGATTTGTGTACTGGAAATAATAATAACTGTTGTTTGTGTATGTGGAAGGATTTGCCTGTCCAAAACTATACCAACCCTGTCCTTCGTAATAGTACTGAATATTGGTGGGATAAACTCTTGGGCAGGAGTTAGAATAGTATCTGCTTTCCAATCCTACATCAATTTCTTTCGCATAAAGTGGCTGGTTTGAATAAGCTACGTAAGATCCATCAATATAAACTTTCCATAGACCTCCGGAGTAGAGAATTTCATACGTATGAGTCGTTCCAGGGGAGCCGGGATAAATAGTTGTAATACGGTAAACTGCGTATCCTTCGTTTGCTGAATTTCTTCCGCTATACAATGTCCTGACGCCTGGATCGAAACTGCCATTTACATTCCACCCTTTTGAGTACCCGGCTTCTACCCAGCTATCTGTGGAATTACTCGTCGTGACTCATATTGTATGATTAGCCCTTTCGCTTGTTACAGAATAATCTGGATTTGGATTTGCAAAAGTTGCTCTTCCTCCTGACCAATTCCTTTGAATTATCCAGCTAATGTAGCCATATGCATTGTAGTGAGTGCCTGAGTAACCGTTACAGATCTTTTGAGTCCCGCATGGAAAATTGCTGAACAGAGATAAAGATAGAACAATCAACAAAAGCAAACTAACTAGGAGTTTGCTTTTCATACCTTTCTTAGAGTACATTTTCCCTTCCATATATCCTCCTTTCATTAAAAATTTGTTCCTCACATATATAACGTTTTTGGAGTAAAAAAGTTCCACTATCGTATTCATCTTTGTTTTGGCAATATCCACTTTACTTCGTTGCCTCTAAGGCATAGAAAAATTCAGCTTTCAGGGGCTATTAATAGATTTATGAAAAGTAATCTAAGCAAAAAATTTCTAAGGAGGGAGATATCTCCCTCCTATTTATCTTTGTAACTATCCAAGGACTTAGCTATTCAAACATTTATGAAGTAATTCTTTTATCTTTTCTCCAATTTGTTTTAAGGTTTCGTATGGTGCAAAAATATAAAATACACTAAATGCAACCCAGAGCCAGAAGAAATAAATGGATAGAGACGGAGGAATAATAATTTGCAAATAAAGATATGGAATGGAAAAAATAACTGTAAGAGCTAACACTGGCAGTTCTAGAAGAATTGTCTGATCAGTTTTTAGATTATTAATTTCAGAGCAAAGAAATACTGGCATGGTCTTTAATTGAAGGGAAATAGACTTTAGATAGGGAATTCTTTTGGTATTCTGAAAGCTATCAATGATTTTATTGTCATCAGGGGTTAAAGGAAACTGGAAAGCAATTTTAGAATTTGACCTTGAGAAAACCTTAAAAACGGGATCTATCTTATTGAAATTCAGGTAAAAAAAATAAACGTCCCCAGTATCCCTTATTTTATCATATCCAGGAGACCAAAAATAAATAGGGTCAGTGTAGGGAGTTTTGTAACAGTAGGCACAGATTAAAAGTCCAAAATGGTATCTCCACGTACGAGGAGCAAAAAGCAACCAATCAATGCTATCTATATTGAAGGAAAATGGACTAGTTATAATGGGAGACGGCTTAACTTCAGCAGAATCGAGTGCATTCAAGAAGAACATTCCATTATTTCCCTTAAAATAGGAATAGTTAAAGAAATACAAGGAAGAGAAAATTAAGCTCAACAGAAGAAACCATTTGATTATCTTTATAATTTTTCTATCCATCTTTGCTAAGGTAGATTCACATATACTGGATTTACAAAGCAATAACTGTATTCAACATGGTCTCTGACAATTCCATGAAAAAAAACTTAAAAAACATTTTATACTCATTTTCATACTTCTGTCTTATAAAGTTCAACTTCTGGTTTGACTCTTTTTTAACGTTCATTTCAAAGCTCTTTTCTTCGCAGAATTCTTTTATTCAAATTACTCCTTTATTCCTGAAACCATATTACTTCTTTTTGGCTTTAAGATCAACAAGAATAATTTTAGGAGTAACGTTGTTTACAACATGAAAGTCGATCCTAAAGGAAATAGTTTTAATACTCTTAGGCAATTTAAATTTTATATTTACGATGTTCGCTTTTGAATTTATGACAGGGCTTTCGTATATTTTTTCATCATCTGCATAAGCCGTTAATTTACAATCGGATTTTACTTTAGTGCTATCGTCAAATCCAAAAATGCAACGTACTTCAGAGTATTGACCTTGTAGTATTTTGTATTTTATGAAGCTAAATTCTCGGGGATCTTTTCCGTCGATGTCAAGTCCGTCTATTCCTAATCCATGCTGATATGATTTACCATCGATCGTAAATGGACTTCTCTTTACATAAGTATTCCCCACTTCATTTATATCCAGATTCCACTGGTTAAACCACCCTTCAACACCTTTACCTTCAATATCAAAGAAAGAGGTACCATTTGAATCTATATATTCAAATTCCTCTTTACCTGTCTTTTTACAGCCGTATAAGAAAGAGCTTAATACAATCAAAATCAAACAGATAGTAATTATTTTTTTCAATTAGCACCTCCCTCAATTTTGATGTTATATCATAAACAAGATTTATTACAAATAAAGAATTAATTAATAGTATTTGTATAATAAGCATACGGATAGGATGTCGAATTTGGATTAGGGTCGGGTTGGTCATACTTCGCAGGAGCCCAGCAGTAGGAATAGACAGATAAGCCAGACCGTTTTATTCTTACTAACCAGTTTATAGATGTACCAGCAGGGTATTTGCCCGTAAAACTATATGTATATTTGTAGTTTCCTATATAAGTCATTGAACCACCATTTGTCCATGTTGAAGTACCGGCTTTCCTATGGAATATGACTACTTCCGATGGAGATATATATGTATAGGGGTCATCCATAAAATAAATAGTAATTGCAGTAGTATTATTACTATTCCATTCAACTTGCTTGAAACTATCTACGTCTTTCCCGTAATTCCAGTTGCTTGTCCAACGATAATTAACTTCATTTCTGTACCATCTAGTAGAGGAACTTACTCCACCAAAGTGTAGGTGAGGGTCATATTGACCACCTCCATTACCTGATGTGCCTATTATAGCTCCTTTGTTATAATAACCTTGAGGATTTCTTTGAGAGAGATGATAGTAATCGCAATAATATACAGAATCATTTTTAATACCATCATTATTTATATCTATCTGAAATCTTATGGTATAATACCCAACCAATGTTAGCCACCCATTCCATACAGCATAGACATTTACAAAGTTTGCAGATAAATCTACTCCCTGATGAGGATTTGTACCAATATCTCGTGGAGTGTTCCAACTACTTGTTACAATAGGCCAATTATTTAGCGGACACGCCCAATTCAGTATTGAAGGAGGCACATTTTCAAATACCTGAGTATAAGAATAAGATAAAGCAGTTATTGGAGAAGAAAAAATAAGTATTAATATCAATAAAACTAATGATAATTTCTTAATTTTATAAATCATGATTGTCCTCCTTCGATGTTGTAAATCCAGGATGAAATTTCATTCATTCCGTTTACTGCAATAACTGTATGTACTAACAAACGATTATCATCTAACCAATTAAAATTATATATTGTTCCTTTTATTGGTGCTCTTTCTATAATAGTTTCTTTATTGTTCTCCAAATCTGCTACTACAAGATTCTGAGAAGTCTCCTCTTTATCGGGAGCGTATAGGTAAGCGATTTTTGTACCATCAGGGCTGATTAGTTCTGGACCGTAGGATCTGAGTGTTCCATTAATTATTCTACTGTATAGTTCAGTACTACTAACGTCTTGGTCAAGTTTTATTACCATAATATCTCTCGATTCTGAGTAATTCGGTGTATAAGCTATGAGTCCCTGATCGGAAACAGACAGGACAACAGGATATTCGCCCTCGATGTTCAAATATTCTACATTTCCATTTGTATCAACAATGAAATATGAAACTTTGTTATTTTGATAATATTTACGTGCAACTAGATGTGTATTATCTACCCATCCGCCACATTGATAGTATTCACCGAAACCACTCCTATTTTTCACAAGAGGATATTCTTCCTTAGTTATAAAGTCGTAGATCCAGATTGAGCTTCCACCAGTCATACAATCTCTATTTGTGATATATACAATTTTAGAACTATCAGGGCTGAACATAGGATTGTCATTCCACCATAGAGTAGCAGGGCCTTCTAACCCTTTCGTTCTTACGTAGTTTTGCAATTCAGCACTCAACTCGCTATATGTTTTTCCATTATATGTATCACTTGAAATTTTGATCATATTACTCGTATCTTGCTCAAGGAGCCATAGATCACTTGTTCTCTCAAGAAGGTATTTGGTATTATCCGGCGAAGGAATGAACGATGAAAACTCAGGTTCGTCTTCCGAAAGAACATCCTTGTCATTTAAGTGTAGTCTTATAATTTTTAGTTTCTCTTCTACCTGTCCTTCATTCTTCCAGGGAGATGAAATCTCAAAAGTCTCTTTCTTACTAAGCTCTACAAGCGTATTTTCAAGAGTAATTGCGTTGAATCTTAAAGCAGGAATTATCCTGCCTCTCATCTCCTCAAAGGTTATGTTAACATTCTTGCCTTCTGGAATTATTTCAACGCCTGAATCAGTCATTATTCCATTCCTTGCTTCCATAATCTCACGTGCATCGATATCCTGCAATGCATTAAAAACTACAAAATTACCATTTCCACTTGGTACTAATCGATAATCTTCTGACCCTAAATAAACCCAAGGACCATTTGTGGCAAAAAGTCGTGATGCAACGAATGGTGAGACAATCACTAACACTAATATCGCCACAAGAATGTAATAAATTTTACGATTCATTTTTCTCATACTTTCCTCCCTTGTTATAATTTTATGGTTTTGTTTCCTTTTTCATAAATTAACGCTTGTTACCTTTTCTAAAATTTTTCTTCGCTTACCTCCTTACCTAAATTTTTTTAAAGCTTTAAAATTAGACTAAGTCTTGAAGGGATTCTGCTTGCCACAAACTTTCTGATGCTGCTTCCACATTTTTCACCAACCAACTCTTCAGTTAACATTCACATCTTGAGCTACAAAACATTCATATTGCTCCACCTCCTTTCTCCAAAGATTTTTCTTTTTGCTCCTTCTACTAAAAATTTTCTCCTTCCGTATACAAGACTTCTAAACTTCAAAAAAAGTTTCATCAATTTATGAAGATTTTTCCTTTTCGCTATCTCTGTCATATATTAGGCTTCCTATTAAAAATTTGTTCCTCACATATATAACGTTTTTGGAGTAAAAAAGTTCCACAGAATAATTTCTCAGTTTCCATAAAAGTTTGTATAATCTCATTGTGAAGGAAATAAGTGATGAGGAAGCATTAAGAGAAAGTCTCACTCATTCTGAACTGTTCGGTATTATATACGAGAGATATCATGATAAAATATTCTCTCATGTTTATAAATTGGTACAGAATATGGAAATTGCAAAAGATATTACGGAAGAAACCTTCCTAAGAGCAATAGATTATAGACAATCTATCATCAAGAGTGGAGCCCCCTTTGATAGATACCTCTATCGCATCTCAACAAATAAAGTATTTGATTATTTCAGAAAGGAAAAAAGACAGAGAAAAGTTGAAGAAAAACTAAACATCAGGGAAAGTATCAGGGAATATAGCCCTAACCCGTATGGAACATATGATGAAGAACTTATAGAAGCAATAAACAATCTTCCTGAATTAAAAAGAGTTTGCATAATAATGTATTACTTTGAGGAGAAAAATATTGAGGAGATCGCATTAATTTTGAACAAAGGTAAATCCACCATGAGCAGAACATTAAATGAAGCACGTAAAGACTTGCATGTTGCCATGTGGAAAAAATTCGATGGAAAAGCATAATATATATAGAGGGAGATATTATGAATGAAGAAAAAATAGACAAAAAACTTAGAGAACTTAAATGGAAAGATGCCGATAAAAATGCAATGGAGAGGCATAAAAAAGAATTTGAATCAATCCTCATCAGGTACGTAGCAGAGGAAAATAAAAAGGAAAATAGAAAAAAGAAAACGCGTTTTTCCTTCACATATGCATTGATTGGGGTTCTGATTTTTATCTTTATTTTCTCTGTAAACAGGTACATGCAAAGGCAAACATTTTACCAGCTTGTAATGAAAAATCCTACGGAAACAAAGATATACGATGATATGATGATGCAACCATCGTTTAAAATAAGAATAAATAAAATAACGGAAGACAAGAAACTTGGCATAGTACACTTATATACCAATGTTCAGAACTCCATTATAGTGGTAGATTCAAAAGAGAAAGAGATAATAGGTGTAGGAATCCCTTTGTATGATTACGATAAAAAGATTCACAAATACCAGAGCAAGAAAGTTTACCTCACTGATTCGGATAAAAACAAGGCAAAGGAAATTGTATTGAATAATTCCTTTATTAAGAGATTGAGCAAAAAATCAGTTACAGTAGAAAACCCCACCATTGTATATATGTACAGCTACGAAAAAAAACTTCTCTATAAGGTAGCGACAGTGAAAGTTATGCTTACCAATGGGAAGATTATTACCGCATTTGTGGATATATCAAGAAACAGGGTGCTTGACATTACTGACACACAAAACATTCTGGGCGAGTTAATCACAAAGGATCCAGATATATATAATTTCTTATACTTGCTTGATAAAAAGTAATAATGCTATCTTATTTTAGTTTAGATGTTCATTAGGACTCGGAATTGCTACACTTACCTGCCGGTTCGTTCGCAATGACCCCTTTTCTTCATTCATCTTGTAACTTCTATTAGAAATTTCTTCTCCCATATATTTAGATCCATAAGTCGGAAAATTTTCCACACTTTTCATAAACTTTTTCTACCCACATAATAGAGATAAAAAGTGAGGAGAGCTTAAGCTCTCCTCACTAACACAATAAGCAGTTTGTTAAATGATGCTATTCCAAAATGATGCTATTCCAGATACATCCAGAAGCAATTGTCTACAATCCCACTGTATTGAATTTTATCATACTGTTGAGAGTCTTTAATAATGTTGTTTATTTTTTCGACCAGGTCTTTATCCGATGAGAGACCTGCAAATACAAAGTCATCGTGGTCTGCCTCAATATCAATCAATTTATATCGGCCTGTAGATGTTCCATATATGCTTGTAAATATTCCGTTGTATTCTGCTACAAACTTATCAAACAGAGATGCATCTATTTCGGCTTTAATAGGTTTATCAATCCTTATAGGTACTGTCCTTGGTTCAAATGGTTTTAAATCTATATACATTGGCCAAGTATATGAATCGTATAAAACAGGAACTCCTTTGATACTTTTTACTGCTTCAATTCCTGCCTGAGAGTCTTTTGCAACGCCTATCTTTTTGTTAATAAGGTCGTTTACCGACTTTATCGACGTGTTTTCAACTTTTATACAAGCTACTTGGTCTGTATCGTAGTATGGGATACCAATCAAAAGGCCGCTATTTTTTATAAATTGTTCGTTTACAAGTATAAGGTCGACACTTTTATTTTTTAATGCATCAACAAGTTCTGTATCTTTATAAAACTCCACATCAAGTTTAACCCCAATTCTCCTTGAAATGAGTTCCCATATTTCAATATCTACAGAAAGATCTGGGTAATAAAGATCTCTTCCGTATTGCCTAAGGTGATTTTTGGAAACACCAATTGTTAAAATACCTTTTTCCTTTATGAGATTAAACTTCGTTGTCTTTAAAAGTATCAATTCGATTCCGTGTGAGGCGTCTTCAAATGATAGTGTCTCTTTATAACCAACGTATCCGTCTTCTGTAACCTCGATATTTAGCTCTATAGCTTTATGAATCCTTAAGTGGAACTTTCCATTGCTGTCGCTGGTTGCGGCCCTTCCATTTATTTTAACTGTTGCACCTTGTAAAGGATTTTTGCTCTCATCAAAAACTGTACCTTTAATTACAGGATTATATATTTGAAAGATCGCAAAGAATAAAGATATTAATAGAGCAATAATTACAATAATTAGAATAGTTTTTCTATATATCACCAGGTTCTCCTTCAGGAAGATTCATCTCTATGCCACAAAGTGTAACCCATCTCCCGTTTCTGTATTCTATTCTTATAAAAAAACTGTGGTAGTCTTTATTTGACTCAGGTAACCCAAATGATAAACGATAGGTATATCCTTCAGTTGTTATTGGTTTGAGTTGTGCAGGGCATCTACTTGCATTTTCATTAACAATCTGACCCAATTTCTGCATCCTTTCTTCAAGAGCTTTAGTTAAAGTTTGGTTTTTTGCTGCATTTGTTACTTCATTTACCTCATCTTCGGTGAATCCATTATCTCTAAAAAGCTTGTCATAAAAAGCAATACTTATTTTCTCTGCTTCCTGTGGTGTAATTTGCTTACCGGTTCTTATATCAACCCATACAGTGTCCAATACTCCGTCGTTACGCTCTTTCGTAAAAGTGACATTCTTAAATGCATCTTCCCCAAAGGTATGTTTTATTATTTCTGCCTCATCTTTAAGAAGTTGAATATTGAAGTTTTTTGCTTCTTCTGGAGTAGCTGATACTTTATCTATCCCAATTTCCTCTGCCTTTGAGAGATCCATCAATTTTCCTGAGTTACCTACCCTGTTCAATGGATCAAATGGAACCCATAGAACCATCTTATCAAGGACTTCAGCATAATTTCCGTTGTCCATAGATTTCAAAAATTCTTCTACAAGTTTATCAGGATTGTTAACCTCTCCTCTGGTCTGAGTTGTCTTGATGGGAATAGCTAAAGAGAGAATCAAGACAGCAAAAATTACTAATAAAACTTTTCTATTTCTCATTATTGCCTCCTATTAATTTTTGATATACATTCTCATGGGCAGTGTGGAACAGGCCCACTGCGATTATCTTGATTCCTTGGAGCACGTTGTCCGTGCAGCCAATTTGTTGCTAAACTTGGACTCTCGACTTCATCCCACTGCGTTACAGAGCTTGGATTTGTAGAATAGAGAAAGCCATCATACCCTGCTACCGCTCCAATGTCACCTATTACCGTATCACGCATAGTAGTTCCACCTGCATCCATTGCTCTTCCTTTCATGTGCCAACTCCAAATCCAACTACCTGAAAGACTTTTATTATACCAATACGACCTAAAAGCGCAGGAAGGAGTATATGGAGTATTCTCCATAAGGGATCTTGTATTTTCCATACTTTGGAGAACAGTTTGTGCAATTTTTACCTGGCGATAATAGTCAGGGTGCGAACTGGGATTATAGTTGCTCCATATATTATCACTGCCAAGTTTAAAATGAGGTGCTAAATTGAGAGTGGAGTTACTGTCCCAATTACTTAGCCATTCTCCACCAACTAAATAAGTGTTACTGTCAGAAAGAGGAGTATTCACATTTACTCTCCAGTGATATATTATAAATTTATTATTGATGCTGTCCCATGTTGCAATAAGACTTCCCAAAGTACATGCAGCATACTGTACCCATACGCATGGATAACCATCAATTGTCATAACTGGGTAAGGCATAGTTCCTGAAAAACTAAATGAGTATGGAGTCGTTTGATTATTAGATTTATCGAGTATTGTATAATAGATTTGAGAGTACGAGGTAGTTGATGATGGATAAAAATAGTTGCTCTGACCATTTATCGTAAGTACATATGTAGGTCCTGAAACAACTGTGTAAGCCGCACCAAGAGGAGTAGCAAGATCTTGGAATTTTACATAGATATGTCCGTTCACATTGTAACCATTTTTTGTGGTAGAATAACAGACAGCAGGATAATCTCCTGACTTATCGCTTATGTTGGAAAATACAATTGGAGTTGTTGGATAAGAGGCTGAAGAAACACTCTGTGTGGAGAATAAATTCAGCCCAAAAATTACTATTATTAGAATTGAGAGAGTCATTTTAACAACTTGCAAAGGCCTAACTTCTTTTGTAATATTCTTCATTATAGTACAACCTCCTTGTATAATTTTTGATTTCTGCCTTATTTATAGGCAATTAATTTAACTCTCTTATTTCAGCTCAATTTCTATTTTTTTCTGAAACTTTATCTATATTTTATACCTTTTTCCTCTTTGCACAATTTCCGCTCAGTTGTTACCTGCTTCTGTACGAAATAATCCTTCATTTGCCTTTTATTCATCAGTTCATTACTCTCATGCTGCACCATCTCCTTAAAATAACAACCTTAATTGCTATATCGTTAAATATCAGCTCTCATATTCTCTTAAAAATTTACTTCTCTCATATATAAGACTCACAAACTTCAAAAAATGTTACACTTTTTCGAGAGAATTTTCAGACTTTTTTCTGCTATTCTCATAAATGCCTCTTTAAACCGTTATTCTTTGAATAACTTTCACAGTTATCTTTTTATTCAATATTTTTACATTCATTTGTGCTACCTCCCTCAAATAAAGTTTCCTTAAAATAATGCCTGTTTGTTAAGGTCGGGATTGCCTCTTCACTCGTTTCACGAGCTCCTCACAATATACGATGACCACCTTTTCTTCATTTTTTTTATTATCGCCTTTTAAAAAATTCTCCTTTTATATATTAGATAAACAACTCACAAAAAAGTCCTATATTTTTGGGAGAATTTTTAAAAATTTTACATTTTAAGAGATATTATTTTTGAAGGGCAGATGAAAGTAGAAATTTGTAATAGCAGTGCAGGAAGTATATAATAAACCGTATGAATTTGGGGAAATATTAATATCGGAGGTAGGAGGTTTTTGTGCCGAAGAAAATGAATAAAAATGTTGCAATTTTAGGTTTTGTGAGCTTTCTGAACGATGCTTCGTCAGAGATGATTGTGAGAGTGCTGCCTCTATTTCTTGAATCTATTGGTGCAGGCGGAGCTTTTATTGGAGTAATAGAAGGGATAGCGGGAAGTACGGCATCTTTACTCAAAATATTCTTTGGTTATTTCTCCGACAAACTTAAAAATAGAAAATTCTTTGCATTTCTTGGTTATGCTGAGTCTACGTTAGCGAAATGCTTTCTCCCATTTATTCATACTCCTATAGGTGTATTATGGGTAAGGTCTCTTGAAAGAGTTGGCAAAGGAATAAGAACTGCTCCAAGAGATGCTTTAATTTCTTCCTATACAACAAAGGAGAACAGAGGATTATATTTTGGTTTTCATAGAGCACTGGATACGCTTGGAGCTGCAGCAGGTCCTTTACTTGGTATGTGGGTTCTTCACAAATTTGGAGCAACTCAATATTCAACTCTTTTTAAGTTTGCGCTTATTCCTGCGATACTTGCCGTAATTTTGGTGCTTTTTGTAAAAGAAAAGAAATTTAGAGAGGAGATTAAGAAGGAAAGGCAAAAATCTAAATTCAAGTTAGGCAGGAAGTTTTATTACTACATTTTTGTTGTCTCTCTGTTTACTATTGGCAATAGTTCAGATGCCTTTATCACAATGTATGCTGGTACATTAGGAATGCTTTCTATTACAATTCTTTTGTTGTGGGCTATTCACAATATTACTTATGGGTTACTTTCTGTTCCTTTTGGCGCACTTTCTGACAAGATTGGAAGGAAGCCTACTATCATTATTGGATATGCTATTTACGGGCTATCTTATTTAGGTTTTGCTCTTACCAAAAGTGCAAACTTTCTTTATTTTTTATTCCCGCTATACGGTGTGTACTATGCATTTGCCGAAGGGGCGCAAAAGGCGTTTGTTTCTGATCTTGTTGAAAGAGAAGATGCACGGGGCACTGCGTATGGTATTTATAATTTTGGGGTAGGTATTATGGCGTTTCCTGCTTCTCTTATTGCGGGTATACTCTATCAATATGTTTCTCCACGTATGCCGTTCTATTTTGGCGGTCTTATGGCAACTGTATCGACAATTTTAATGTTATTTGTTTAGGAGGCTAAAATGGCAAAAGTAACCGTAAAATTTTATGCAACTATACGGGAAAAAGTAAAAACTGATCACATAGAGCTTGAGGCTGATACTTTTAGAAAGGCAATTGAAATTTTAATCAAAATGCATCCTTTACTTAAAGAAGAATTAGTGGATGACGATTTTAAATTAAAAGATAGGTATATCTATCTTGTGAACGGAAGAAACATTGTATTTTTAAATGGATTAGATTCAGAGCTAAAGGATGGTGATAAACTTGCTATCTTCCCTCCTGTTGCAGGTGGGTAGTTAACTTTTATATCCTCCCGGAACTCTATATTTATGTAAATTCATTATAAGCTAATATGTTTTTTTCTTCCTAAAGACACGAATTGCCTCATCGAAAATCTGTATGCAATTAAACAGAATATATTTAAAAATCTATACGAAAGAATCCAAGTTGGGAATTTATACTAAGCTCTACTTGAAAATTCAGTTAATCGTAAGAGAGTCGTGTTTTCTTATCTGTAAGAGTTGGTTTAATTAGCTCTTTCCACTTTTTTGAATTCCATGTGCCCAATTTTTTATGTATTTTGTAATATTTCTCCGGTATGGGATGAGTGCCAACGATAACTTTCAGGCCATATTCTTCCTGAATGAACTTACGAAAATAATCTATATGTTGGCATGGAGGATAACCTACTATAAATCCCGTCGCAAGATGGATGATTTCTGTTCCATTTTTTTTCATTTCTTCCGGTGCGTATTCGATATTTCCACCGGGGCAGCCACCACATGTTGTGAAACCGACAATTTCTATCTTTTTTCCCTTGTAAACACTGAACGCTCCTTCTTTGTTTTGTAGTGCTCTGAAACATTTACCACCTGCACAGTCGCGGTAGCGATTACAAATGATGATACCAATTTTAACGGTTTCTTTCATTTAACCTCCCTTTTTTTCAACTATAGAGTAGCACATTTTTCCTCAGAAGAAAACTTTACAAGTTTATCTTCCAAAAAGAGCAGTTGTAGTAAAAACAGGCATAATTTTATGAGATAAATTGCCTATTATAAAGCCAATTAATATATAGCCTGTGACCATAGGGAGTTTTATTTTGTGAAAAATTCTTCCTTAGTAGATAGCCAAAAAAAGCAATATTCCTAAGAATAGAAATGTGTTCATATTTCATTTTAATGGATTTTTTGCAATTTCCAAAGTACTTTACAATTTTCTTTGACGATTTATAATACAGTTACAGTTAGAGCAGATGGGAGCGTGATATGATCAAAAAGTTAGGCAATAACCTAAAAAAGTCATTATTGGAAGAGACAAAGCGATAAATAAAGTAATTGTTGCTCTTTTACTTGATGGACATATTCTTTTGAAAGATGTACAGGGTACAGGGGAAACGACGCTTGCAAAAGCAATTTCCATTTCGTTAAATGCAAGGTTTAAGCGAATTCAATTTACTTCTGATTTACTTCCCGCTGATATTACAGGGATTACAGTCTTTGACGGAGTGAAATATGAAAATGAGGATATAACTGATAAAGAATTTAGAGAAGCGCAAACTATTGCACCAATTTTTGTTGAACTGTTCAGCCCCATAGAGAAGCTTAATTTTGTATTTGGGGTCCTATGCATTATTCTATACTATTTAGTTTTGAGGTGTATGAAGAGGTATAATAGTTGCAAATTTTATATCTCTTTAGAGGGGGTATAAGAAATGAGAGATAATGCATATTTAAAGGCTTTTGAGAAATTGGAAAAGATTCCGCGTGTCAAACTTGCTTTTTTACCTACACCTTTGCAGAAGTTAGAAAGAATTTCACAGCTTTATGGAGTAGAGATGTACATGAAGCGAGACGACCTTACTGGCGTAGAGTTTGGTGGCAATAAGACACGCAAGCTTGAATTTACTCTTCCGGAAGCGGTAAAAAATAAAGCTAAGTATTTAGTTACAGGTGCAGCATTCCAGTCGAATTGGTGTAGGCAAACCATTGCATGTGGCAATAGATTGGGAATGAAAACAGTGCTATTTTTGTATGGTCCAGAAATACCGCAGAAATATAAAGGGAATTTATTATTAGACAAAGTAATGGGAGCAGAGATTCATCTTAACAAATTACAACAGGGAGAGAGTATCCCCAAAGCGATGCAAAGAACAAAAGAAAAGGTAGAAGAAAGAATAAAAGAATTAGAGGAAAAAGATGGGAAATGTTATTATATTGAGGTGGGAGCACCGTTTCCTCGAGGGCACGTGGCTTACGTATATGCTGTGGGAGAACTTGTAAGGCAATTTAAGGAAAAAGGTATGATGCTAGATTATTTTGACTATATTGTGACAGCAATTGGTACAGGAGGAACATATACAGGGCTTCTTGTTGGGAAAAAACTTTTTAACTCTACTGTGAAAATTTATGGATTTTCAGCAGGATTTATGCCTATTGAGACCCTGAAAAAGCGGATTTTGAAAGGTGCTGAAGAGACCGCAGAATTTTTGAAAGTAACAATGCCGTTCTCTAAAGAAGATATTTACATCAGTGAGGACTATGTGGGCGAAGGATACGATATTCCTTCGAAAAAGGAAGTAGAGGCAATTAAACAGATAGCACAAAATGAAGCAGTTTTTTTAGACCCGGTTTACACAGGAAAGGCAATGGCAGGTCTCTTAGACTTTATTAAAATAGGCAGGATTCCCAAAGGCAGCAAAGTGCTGTTCTGGCATACAGGAGGATTGCCAGCCCTGTTTTCTGGTGAAGAAATAACCGGAAGTATCTATGAATTGTGAAATAGGCTCTTTATGAAGCAGATTTATTCTACATATGTATTTTGCGATAGCAGTTGAGTTTTTTTCGAATATATAAATTGTAGATTAAACAAAAAGCTACTGCAAAAAGAAATGAGGTAAAATATCTGTAGAGAATTTTGAAATTTTGTGAAATCTTTTAAACTATATATAAATAAGAATATTGAAAAAATAGTAATAAGCGTTATAAACTATTAAGGAGGGAAAGAAATGGCAAAAGTAAAGATTGTAGCTGATTCAACCTGTTATCTACCGGATGAACTTATTAAGAAGTACGATATAAAAATTGCGCCTTTGTATGTGAGATTTGGTGACGATATGTTTAGAGAACGTGTGGATATAAAAGACGAGGATTTTTATAAGCGTATAAGAGAAGGAGAGCTGCCATATACCACGCAACCTGCTACTACTGATTTTATTACGGTTTATAAACCACTTATTGAAGAAGGATACTCAATCATTTCTCCTCTTATTTCTTCCGAGATAAGTGGTGCTGTGAATGCCGCAAATGCAGCAAAAAAGTCATTAGGGGATCCGGATATCCATATTTTTGATGCTAAGTTTACGACGTTAGGTTTAGGATATCAAATAGTGGAAATTGCGGAAAGGTTGTATGAGCGAGGGATGACTAAGGATGAAGTAATTCAAGAGATGCCATCAATACGGGATAGGATGTACAACTTTTTTGTTGTCGGAGACCTGTATTTCCTTGCGAGGCTAGGACGAATCAAGAAAACAGAAGCAGTTTTGGGGTCAATGATAAAAGTTAAGCCACTTCTTTATATGCGAGATGGAGCTATAGATACTCTGGAGAAACCTCGCACAATGAAAAAGGCAAAAGCAAGGATGATTGAAATTGCAAAACAGATTGTAACAGAAAAGGGATTGAAACATATGTCAATCATTTGGGGCGACAATAAGGAAGAAGCGGAAGCATACAGGGATGTATGCGCAAAAGAATTTAACAAAGAGGTTTCTATGACTCGTTTAGGGCCTGTTATTGCATCGCATACCGGACCGGATATTTTATCCCTTCAGTTTAGCACTGAAAGGTGATGTAAAATAAGGCGACTACCGAATATATTACAGACAAGAATTGTTATTGCTTTTTAACTTGAGGAGATTTAGACATAGGGAAAGATAATGTAAATTCTGAGCCTTTGCCTAATTCGCTTTTGACCTTTATTTTGCCATTATGTGCATATATTAGTTCTTTTATAATTGTAAGTCCAATTCCTAAGCCGCCGGTTGTTCTTGAACGTGATTTTTCTCCTCTGTAGAATCTGTCGAATATGTAGGGCAGTTCTTGTTCTGGTATACCTTTTCCTGTGTCTTTAATTGAGATTATGGCGTTTGTTCCTTCTCGAAAACTTTTAATGTAAATACTACCTTTATCCGTGTATTTTATTGCATTATCTAAAAGGTTTAGAAGGATTTCTTTTATTCTTTTTCTGTCTGCATTTATGTAAATAGGTTTGCTGTTTTTGTTTATTTTGATGAATAGATTTTTTTTGTTTGCTTCTATTCTAATCATTTCCGATACCTCTATTATGAAGTCATTTAAATTTATTTTTTCAAGGTTTAATTTATATTTTTTGCTGTCTAATGCAGAAAGAACGGAAAGTTCATTTAGCATACTCTCCATCCGCTCTACCTCACTTTTAATAATTTTAAGTGATTTTTCTTTTTCTTTTTTTGTAAAATCTTTATTGTCCAGCGTTTCTAAGTAGCCGTTAATGACTGTTAAGGGCGTCCTCAGGTCATGGGATACATTTTGTACAAGTGTTTTTCGCATTTTTTCAATTTCAGATAGATGTTCTGCCATATGGTCTAATGCTCTTGCAAGCAGCCCCATTTCATCATTTGTTTTTGTATTTATGCGCGCAGAATAGTCTCCCCTTTCTATCTTTTTTGAGAATTTTACCATTTTCTTAATTGGGTTTACTGTAAGCCGAGAAATAAAGAATGCGAGGGCGGACCCTACTAAAATGGAGATTGCACCTACCCAGAGGAGAGAAAATTTCATATTGTTAAGAAATTTCTCTCCGTAAGGCTTCATAAACATTTTGAATCCTTCTGGTGTTTGGAGAACGATAATCTGATTGAAACTTTTACCAATGTATAGCCTGGTAAAGAATGCCGAAAAAAAGATTACTACAATTATTAAAAAAATGTAAGTTAATATAAGTTTTACCTTAAAGCTCATCTATTTTTCTCCTTTAAATTTGTATCCTGCACCGTATACGGATTCTATGTACTCTGGATGTTTGGGATCGTCTTCCAATTTTTTACGTATGTTTTTAATGTAAGCATCTATTGTACGGTCAAACACCACTTCATCGTATTCCGTATAAGCTTTGTCCATAATTTGCTCTCTTGAGAATACTATACCAGGTTTCTCTGCGAGCGTTGTTAATATTTTAAATTCCTTTATAGTTAATGTAATTTCCGCCCCTTTTTTTATTACTTTCATTTTTTTTGGGTGTATCTCAAGGTCTTTTATCTTTATTATTCGTTCGTCAGAGTAGCTTCTTCTCAGCAAACTCTTTACTCTTGCTACAATTTCTCTGGGGCTAAAAGGTTTTACTACGTAATCATCTGCTCCTAATTCTAGCCCGCTTATTCTATCATCTTCTTCTGCTTTAGCGGTGAGCATAAGAATCGGTACATTTGAATGGCTGCGGATTTTTTTAGCAACTGCTATTCCATTCACATATGGAAGCATAAGATCTAAAATAATGAGGTGTGGTTTTTCTTTCTCAAAGAGATCCAATGCTTCCTGTCCGTTTTTTGCCTGTATGGTATCAAATCCTGCTTTTTGCAAATAGATACTTAAAAGGTCTCTTATATTCTTTTCGTCATCTACTATTAATATTTTTTTCATCATTTTATTATAGTATTCTGATTACTATTACAAAATTATTTGTTTACCTTATGTTTCCTGAACAATATCTTGTAGAAACTGAGACGATCAATTAGATGTACTAGAACTCCTGCAACTAATAGTAACGAGAATTCTGTGTGTAAAACTGTTGATAGGGTGGTTCTCTCAAAGACAAGAAGAACACCTGTTACTCCGGAAACCAAGAACGTAATAAGCAAGAATACATCTATACTCATCATCACAAAGAGTTTTGTCAATTTCTTTTTGTACTTGAGTATTTCAAGTACTGCGAAACCAATCTTTTTTCTTCTCTGGTTTCTTCTAAATTTTTTCCTTTTCCACTTCCGTATGTGCCACTTTTATAGGCGACTGTGCTAAATTCTTCACTATTGTCAGCTTGATCTACGGAATATATTCCGCTTACTAATTCATTTGTTGAATTTCCATATGCAATATTTGTTGTATCGCTATCCAGAGCGCTATTCAAATTAAAATTGGTTGTAATTCCAAACATCACTACTGCGACAACTATCAGAATAACGATACTAATTTTCTTTTTCATTTATTAACCTCCTATTTGTTAATCGATCTTATTATAATAAGCAAATGTGAAGAAATTATGAAATTGACATATCTCTTGTAGATAAAATATTGGAATTTGACAGCGTAGGATTATGAAGTAAACTGATAGTGAGGTAGAGCTTATGTGTAGAGCTAATATAAGACAAATGGTTTTTGTTTTAGATTGGAGAAGAGGCAATGAATAGCGGCCTATATATTGCTTTCATCTTTGTTTCTTATTTAATTGGTGCTGTTAACTTTGCTATAATATTTACTTCTTTGAAGCTTAACATTGATATAAGAAACCTTGGTGACTACAATCCAGGTGCAACAAATGTTTATCTCAATGTCGATAAAAGGCTTGGTGTTTTAGTTGGCATTTTAGATGGCTTAAAGGGTTTTATCCCTCTTGTTTTTGCAAGAAGGATTGGTGCTCCAAGTGCCATTCTTCTTATTATTGGTGCAGCTGTTATTTTGGGACATGATTATCCGATTTTTTATCATTTCAATGGAGGTAGTGGAATTTCTACCACAGCAGGTGTTGCATTGTTTTTTGCACCGAAAGAATCTCTTATGATATTGCTTTTTGCTGCTGTAATTATCTATTCTCTTCGTTTTCTAAAAAATAAGAGAGGTGGCAGTTTTTCTCTCCTGGAGATAGGGGAAGCCATTATCTACATATGCTTCCTTTTATTCATATTCGCTCCAAATACATCTAGTGTAATTAAAATGTTTTACTTTTTAGCGGTTTTAATTGTCGTAATAAGAAGATTTGATAGGGTGGAACAGTTATTTAGTCGAAACAATAGAGTTTATAATCAAAAACAATCTATTAAATAAAAGAATCCGTTTGACTTTTAGTTGATGTGCTTCTTTTTTAACCTTCTTTCACTGTTATTTATTTTTCTAATTTTTTCGTTCGTTGACGAAATACTACTTTTTGCTATTATTTATAGAGATACTAAATAATTGTGAGGAGGATTATGTGATTCCAGCAAATGATTTAAGAACAGGAGTAACGTTTGAGACGGACGGAGGGATTTATGTGGTTATTTCTTTTCAGCATATAAAGCCAGGAAAAGGTTCTCCTTTTGTTCGAGTAAAAATTAAAAATTTGGATACGGGTAACATTGCAGAGAAGACATTTAGACCAGAAGAAAAATTTAAAAAAGCTTTTCTTGAAAGGAAAAAAATGCAATATCTCTATAGAGAAGGGGAGAATTATGTATTTATGGACCTTGAAACATACGATCAGGTATTGATTTCCCCGGATAATGTGGGCGATGCTGCAAACTTTCTTAAAGATAATTTGGAGTTAACAATAATATTTTATAAAGATAGACCGGTGTCTGTTGATCTCCCTACATTTGTTGAGCTTAAAGTAACTCATGCTGAGCCTAGCGTGAGAGGAGATACGGCTACTGCCGCAATGCGGCAAATTATTCTAGAGTCGGGGTATAAATTAAATGTTCCCTTATTTGTTAATGAGGGAGACTTAATAAAGGTGGATACTCGAACAGGCGAGTATCTCGAAAGGGTGAACAAATGAGCAAAATTATTATTACAGACGAAGCGATTGAAACTACCATTCTTAATGCTACGCTGAGCGTGGATGGTGTATTAGATTCCTGGAAAGGTATGGAAGAATATATCCCCTATTTTAATAAGGACAAGAAACATCCTCATGGCATTGACTTTATTCTAGAAAAAGATGAGATAAAGGTAAACATATTTATTACTGTAGCGTATGGAGCAGATTTAAGAAAAGTGGGAAAGGAGATTCAAGATAAGGTAAAAGCACAGATTGAAAACATGACTCCCTATAAATTATCTACGATAGTCGTTTTTATTGAAGATATTAAGTATGAAGAGCAGGAGTAGAGCGCGTGAGATAGCATTTAAAGTGCTTTTTGCCGTTGACAGAGGAGGGAATAGCATTCCAGATGCATTTTCCTTGTTTCAATATGAGCTGCCCGTTGTGTTAGAATATTCTCTTCACTTAGTGAATGGCACACTTAAGTATCTAGATGCGATTGATAAAATTATAGAAGGTAGTTTGAAAAATTGGGAATTTGATAGGATATCTGTACCTGATAAGGAAATTTTAAGGCTTGCGCTTTTCGAGATAGATTATGTTGATGGAATTGATGATGGAGTGGTTGTATATGAAGCTGTTGAGATTGCAAAAAAGTATAGCACGGATAAATCTCCTAATTTTGTCAATGGCATACTCCGTGAGATATTAAGAGGCAGAAAGAATGAGTCCAAAGAGACTTGAGGCGCGGGTGTCTGGTTTTGTGCAAGGAGTTGGCTTTCGATATTTTGTAAAAAGAAATGCAGATATACTAAATCTTGTTGGATATACTGAGAATCTGCGTGATGATTCTGTTCGAGTAGTGGCTGAGGGAGAAGAAAATAACCTTGTTAAATTTCTTGATGTATTGAGAAAAGGTAATTCGTTTTCTCTTGTAAAGAATGTGGATTATAATTTTTCTGAGCCTTTGGGAGAATTTTCAGCATTTGAAATATATTAGGAGGATGCTATGAACTTAGAAGAGTATCTTAAAGAAAAAAGAGAACTTATTGATTCAGCGATTACTGCTATGGTTGAACCGCTGAAAGGCAGCTCTGTGTTATATGCAGCAGCGTCTTATAGCTTAATACCAGGCGGAAAAAGGTTGAGACCTATTCTTATGCTCTCCACTTATAATGCCATCAAGAGTAAAGAAGAGCCTATTATTCCTTTTACATGTGCTATTGAAATGGTGCATACGTATTCATTGATTCACGACGACCTTCCCATTATAGATAATAGCGACTTGCGTAGAGGGAGATCAACTACTCACAAAGTGTATGGTAGCGATATGGCGCTTCTTGCTGGTGATGCACTTCTGTCGTTTGCTTTTGAGATTATTTCTAACCGATTACACCTGGCAAAATTTAGAGAAAGCGCTCTTTTGGCAGTTATACATGAATTTGGAGTTGCAACGGGCATACGAGGATTAGTCGGTGGCCAGGTGATGGATATAGTGTCAAGCAATATGGGCAGCATTGATAAAGAGACAATACTTTATATCGAGGAGAAGAAAACAGCTTCTCTTATTTCACTTGCATTAAGGACAGCAGGTATTCTTGGCGAGGTAGGGGAGGAAGAACTTAAGGCTCTTACTAATTTCAGCTTAGAATTTGGAGTGAGTTATCAAATCATAGACGATGTCTTAGATGCAATCTCTTCGCCTGAGGTGCTGGGAAAGGATACAGGACAGGATAAGAAAAACAGAAGAGCAACGTTTGTTGCGTTATATGGTGTGGAGGAAGCTAAAAAAATGGCGAATGAATTTGTACAAAAGGGCATTGGTTTTCTTGCGCCCTTTGGCGAGAAATATAAAATTTTAGCAGATATTGCTGAATATACTCTTCAGAGAATTAAATAGTGAGTAAAATTCTTGATTCTATAAATTTACCAGATGATATTAAAAAGCTTTCTTACAAGGAATTGGATATACTTTCTGGCGAGATAAGAGAGTTAATTTTAAAGGTTGTTTCTCGTACAGGGGGGCATCTTTCTTCTAATCTTGGCACGGTAGAACTTACACTTGCTCTTTATAAGGTATTTGATTTTTCAAAAGATAAATTGATTTTTGATGTAAGTCATCAATCATATACGCATAAAATCATCACAGGGAGAAAAGATCAATTTTCTACGTTAAGGCAGTATAAAGGAATAAGTGGCTATACAAATCCAGGAGAAAGCTTATTTGATACATTTATAGCTGGGCATTCTTCTACATCTCTACCGCTTGCACTTGGTTTTGTTATAGCGAGAGAATTTAAAAAAGAAGACTATGAAATCGTCTCTCTTATTGGCGATGGTGCTCTCACAGCAGGTGAAGCATATGAAGGACTGAATAATCTTGGAAGAATGGGGGAAAAAGTAATCATTGTGTTAAATGACAATGAAATGTCTATATCTAAAAATGTTGGGGCGTTTTCGGATTATTTATCTCGTATGCGTTCCTCATCTTTTTATCAATCTCTCAAGATGAAACTACCTAGAACTTCATTGGGAAGAAAAATTAAACTGTCTATAAAAGACCTATTTTTACCTACTGTTTTTTTTGAAGAACTAGGTTTTACTTATCTTGGCCCTATTGATGGACATGATGTGCGAAAACTTGTTGAAACATTTCGAAGAACAAAAAATATTCCATACCCCATTGTTGTACATGTAGTTACAAAAAAAGGCAAAGGTTACAGTCATGCTGAAGAGAATTCGACAAAGTTTCATAGCGCTCCTCCTTTTGAGGTAGAAACGGGAATTCGTAAGAATATAACTTCTCAAAAGACATTTACAGAATTATTTGGAGAAGCACTTGTCAAAGAGAGTAAAAAGGATAAAAGGATATTTGCTATTACTGCCGCCATGTCGGATGGGACTAAAACAAATTTAATAAAAAATTTATTTCCTGAGAGATTTATTGATGTAGGTATCGCAGAACAGTGTGCAGTAACTGCTGCTGCTGGGATGGCAAAAGAAGGATTGAAACCTGTTGTTGCCATTTATTCAACGTTTTTGCAACGTGCTTATGACCAATTAGTGCATGACGTCGGGATTTTAAATTTACCTGTTGTATTTGCCCTGGATAGAGCAGGAATTGTATCTTCTGACGGACCTACTCACCAGGGTGTTTTTGATCTTTCTTATATGCGCATCATTCCAAATTTTGTTGTAATGGCGCCGCGTGATGGGGAAGAGTTGAAGGCAATGTTGCATTTTTCTTTGCAATTAAATTGCCCTTCTTCTATCCGATATCCTAAAGATTATGTGCCCAAGGCATTATTGCCGGTGAAACCCATTAAATTAGGCAAAGGAGAGCTTATTTATAAAGGAAAGAATCTTCTCATTGTATCTATTGGCGTAATGTTTTATGAGGCATTTCGTGCACGAGAGGCATTAGAAAAAATGGGTATTTCTACAGGACTTATTAATGCTCGTTTTGTCAAACCCTTGGATGAGAAGCTTATTTTGAAGGAAGCTAAAAAATCAAGAAAGGTAATTACCGTTGAAGATAATTCTGTAAAAGGTGGTTTTGGCTCTGCAATAAGTGAACTTCTTTCTAAGGAAGGAATAGAAGTGTGCATCGTGGGAATAGAAGATTTCTTTCCAGAGCAAGGTGAACGAAGGTTTCTTATGAACAAATATGGTTTGAGTGCAGAACATATCATTAAGGTTGGAGAAAAATTTGCCAAAGAAAAGAATCGATGAGGTGTTGGTCGAAAAAGGCTTCTTTAAAAGTAGATCAGAAGCAAAGCGATTTATTATTGAAGGGAAAATCTTGTTGAATGGTCAACTTGTGCAAAAAGCAGGCGCCTTTGTAAGGAATGAAGATCAAATTACTCTTAAAGAAGAAAAAAAATATGTGAGTAGAGGTGGGCTAAAATTAGAGTTTGCAATTGACCAATTTGGCATTGATCCAAAAGGTTTGACTGCTGGAGATATCGGAGCCTCAACTGGAGGATTTACTGATTGTTTGCTTAAGCTTGGTGCAAAGCGAGTATATGCTGTAGATGTTGGTTATGGACAATTTGATTATTCTTTGCGTAACGATAAACGTATAATTCTTTCAGAAAGAACTAATGCAAGATATTTAACACAAAAGGAAATTCCTGAGCAATTAGATTTGGTTGTTATGGATGTATCATTTATTTCCATTATAAAGATTCTTCCTGCTCTTATTCCTTTGATGAAGGAGGAATCAAGCATTATTTCACTGATTAAACCTCAGTTTGAAGGAAAGAGGGAATATCTAAAAAAAGGCATTGTCAAGGATAAGGAGATACACAAGGAAATATTATTTAATCTTATTGACGATATTTCACGGGTAGGGCTTTGCGTTACAAATGCTACATACTCTCCTGTGAAAGGGGGAAAAGGAAATATTGAATTTTTTTTTCTGATAAAAAAACAAGGGAAGCTTGTGAATTTTCACCATATTCATAAAATAATAGGTGAAGTATGGGAAAGGACGGCGAGATGAAAATAGGAATTTTTTACCTTGATGGAGTAGAAATTAAGGAAACAGCTGAAGAACTTGCTAATTTTTTTAGAAAAAGAAACATAAAAGTATTTATCAACGAAGAGTTAAGGAGTGCTAAGCCTGACAAAGACACTGTTATTATAAGCCTTGGCGGAGATGGTACTTTTTTGAAGGCTTCGCATTGTGGTATAGAAATGGATGTGCCTGTACTCGGCATAAATTTAGGTAATCTTGGTTTTCTTACAGATGTTGAGGCAAGAGATGTTTTTAATGCTGCTGAAGAATTATTAAAAGGGGATTTTTTCATTGAGAAAAGAGCCATTCTTAAGGGATTAAGGCTTGGTGAGGGAGGAAAAGAAGATACATTTTTTGCTGTCAACGATTTTGTTTTAGTACGGTCTATCCGAGAAAGAATGATGTTCGCCGAAATTTTTGTTAATGGGATGCGAGCTGGAAAGTTTAGAAGTGATGGAATTGTCATTGCAACGCCTACAGGTTCTACTGCTTACGCCCTTTCTCTTGGAGCTCCCGTTATCACTCCATCTGCTTCAGTGTATGAGCTTGTGTTTATTGCGCCACATAAGCTTTCAGCAAGGCCTGTTATTTTTTCTGGGGAGGACCATCTTTCTTTGAGAATTCTTTCAAAAGAACCCATTTCCTTTCAGAAGGACGGCGAAGAAATCCTTAAACTAAAGATGTTTGACAGGGTGGCCTTTGAAAAAGCCAATCGAGAGCTATGTGTTGTGCACTTGAAAAAGAAAAACTTTTTTGATGTATTAAACAGGAAATTTGGATGGGGGGAATAGATGCTTGCTGGTATTCTACTAACAGATTTTGCAATAGCTAAAAAAGTTGAGCTGTCTTTTGACAGCAATCTTGTTATTATTTCCGGGGAAACAGGTACAGGTAAAACAATCTTGATGAGGGCACTTACGGCAGCTTGTGGTGGGGATGCAACAAGCAATTTGATCCGAGCAGGAAGTAATAAAGCGCAGGTTGAAGTAAGTTTTATGCTCGACAGCGCGTCTAAAGGGATTGATGTTCTAAAGAAACTTTCTCTCTTCGAAGGAGAACCCATAGTGATACTTTCCAGGGTGATCGATAAAAACAGAACAAAGGGTATAATTAACGGTCATCCTGTGCCAATAAAAAGTTTGATGGAATTGGGATCCAGTCTTATTGATATGCACGGACAGCATGAAGTGCAATCTTTACTGAACAGCTCTACACATATTTTGTCTCTTGATCGGTTTGGTGGAGAATCCCTTATCTCTTTGAAAGAAAAAGTGATTTCAGAAATTGCTGCCTACAGGAGAATTTCAAAAGATCTTAACGATTTGGTAGAGCAGGATAAAAGATATCGGGAAGAGCGAGATTTTATTAATTTTGAGGTCGAAGAGCTTGAAAAAGCAGAATTACAAGAAGAAGAGGAAGAAGAGTTAATTAAAGAAGAAAAAATATTATCTAATGCACAGGAACTTGTAAATCTTATTGACGAGTCGAGAACTTCTATATCGGGTGAAGAAAATCGTAGCATTTTAGATCTTGCTGAATTGGTTTCTGCAAATCTTAAACGTGCTTCTGTTATTGATTCTGCTCTTTCCTCTCTCAATGAACAGATAGAGAGTATAAGCGTTCAACTTAAGGAGCTCGACAGAGATCTTGCGCGATATGACGGGGCTATTGTTTTTGATGCAGATCGTCTTTCTTTTATTGAAGAGAGACTTTCTTTGTTATCTGCATTAAAACTGAAGTATAAGAAAACAGTTCCTGAATTAATTAACTACTTGAGTGAGCTAGAAGAGCGGTTACAATCTTTTACTTCGCTCGAAGAGAAAATTGAGGAGTTGAGCAAACAAAAAGAAGAATTTCTTTCCAAAATAAAAATAGATGTTTCAGAGCTTTCTTTAATGCGAAATGAGACTGCAAGCAGATTCCAAAAAGAAGTACTAAACGAATTAAAGGACCTTGCCATGGGAAACGTTGATTTCAAAGTGTCATTTAAGAATGTTGCAGATGAAAACGGGATAGAAATAGATGGCAAAATTGTAAAACTCTTTCCTGATGGCATTGATCTTGTTGAGTTTCTCATTGCTCCAAATCCAGGCGAAGGGGCTAAACCTCTTGCATCCATTGCTTCTGGTGGAGAGCTTTCCAGGGTGACACTTGCAATAAAGAAGGTGCTTGCTGAAGTAGATGAAATTCCTGTGCTTATATTTGATGAAGTAGATGCAGGGATAGGAGGAAAGACGGGTGAAAAAGTAGCGGAGAAATTACGAGAGATAGCTAAGTATAGACAGGTAATCTGTATAACACATCTTCCACAAATTGCGTCTCTTCCCGGAGAACATTTTGTGGTGGAAAAAAAGATTGAAGATGGTAAAACATTTCTTAAGGCAAGAAAGCTTGAGGAATGCGAAAGAGTTAACGAGATTGCCAGGATGATTTCGGGTACAAATGTTACTACAACTACAATAAGCCAGGCTAAAGAGCTGATAGGCAGGTGGCAATGAAAATTTTGGTAATCAACCCAGGCTCTACATCAACTAAAACTGCTGTTTTTGGTGGCAGAGAACCTATTTTTATAGAATCTATTCATCATCCCTCAGACGTTCTTTCGCAGTTTAATTCACTTAAAGAACAAAAGGATTTTCGTAAAGAAAAAATTGTGGAGGTTTTAAAAAAACATAATATTTCTTTAGATCAATTGGAGGTTGTCATCGGAAGGGGTGGCATTTTAAAGCCAATTGAGGCAGGTACTTATCGTGTAAATGATAAATTAATGAACGATTTGATCCAGTCGAAGGTGGAGCATGCTTCTAATCTTGGTGGCATTATTGCATATGAGATAGCAGCAGGTCTCGGTATTCCAGCGTATATAGCAGATCCTGTTTCTGTTGATGAATTTGAAGAGATTGCGAGAATATCTGGATTAAAGGAGTTAGACAGGATTTCATTACTGCATACATTAAATATTAGAGCTAATGCATTTCGATATGCTGAAGAAAACAGTAAGCGATTTGAAGATTTGAATATTATAGTTGCACACCTGGGAGGGGGGATATCCATTGCACCTCTGGAAAATGGAAAAATTGTTGATGTAAATAATGCGAACGAAGGAGGGCCATTTTCACCTGAACGGGTAGGAAGTTTGCCGTCAATTGATGTTGTAAAGATGTCATATTCTGGTAAATATGAGAAAAATGAACTTGTTCGTCTCTTTACAAAAAAGGGTGGGCTTGTTTCTTACCTCGGTATAAATAATATGCCTGAAGTAATAGAAAAAATCAAAACAGGGGATAAGTACGCAAAGCTTATAGTCGATGCAATGTGTTATCAAATTGCTAAAGAAATTGGTGCTATGGCAACTGTTTTAAAAGGAAATGTTGAGGCAATAATCTTTACTGGCGGGCTTTCACACAACAAAGAGCTAATTACTGAGGTGAGCAAGAGAGTAAACTGGATTGCTCCAATTGTTGTTTACCCTGGTGAGGAAGAGATGAGTGCTCTTGCAATGGCCGCATTTAGAGTTTTAAAAGGTGAAGAAAAAGAACGAGAGTATAGCTAAGGAGGCATTGATGATAAATAGTTTTGAGGAATTGTTTTCGCATCTTAAAGGAAAAGGTAGAGAAGATATTGTTGTAGCAGGAGGAGAGGATATCGAGGCAGTGAAGGCAGTAAAAAAAAGCTATGACTATGGTTTTGGCAGAGGCATACTTGTGGGCGATAGAGAGAAGATAGAGGATGTGTTATCTCAGTTTTCTGATAAAGATTTCGTCGAAGATGTTGTTCATGCAGTTACCGATGAGGAAAAAAGTTCTTTTGCTGTGCAGAAGGTTAAGAAAGGAGGCGTTCTTCTAAAAGGACAGGTAAAGACTTCCAAACTTCTAAAAGAAGTTTTAGATAAGGAAAATGGATTAAGAACTGGCAACATTATAAGCGATGTGTTTGTGTTCGAAGATCAACGGGAAGAAGTGCAAAAGCTTGTACTTATGAGTGACGGCGGTGTAAATATTGAGCCGGATATTAATACGCTTATTTCTATTGTTAAAAATGCTGTTATGGTTGCCCATAAATTAGAAAAGAAGAACCCGCTTGTAGCCATGCTTGCTGCGGTAGAAGTAGTGAATCCCGATATGGAGGAAACAATTTCTGCGGCTCTTATTTCTCAAATGAATAAACGGGGGCAAATAATAGGTTGCACGATAGATGGACCATTGGCCCTTGATAATGCAATTTCACAATACGCTGCAAAGAAAAAGGGAATTAAGTCTGTTGTAGCCGGTATGGCAGATATTTTAATCGTGCCAAATATAGCTGCGGGAAATATTTTTGGAAAAGCTCTTACATATTATGCAAATTTTAAAAATGGTCATATAATAGTAGGAACAAAAATGCCTGTAATGATTCCTTCGCGAGCTGATACAAGTGATGTTAAATTTAATTCAATAGCACTTGCAATTGCGTGCAAAAACGAATAATGGGAGGCTAGTAATGGAACAAATTAAACGATTAGATGATATTGTAGAAGCTGTAAAAAGTAGAAAAAAAAGAGTTTTATCAGTCGCTTATGGGCAGGATGTCCATACCCTTCAGGCTGTTGAAAAGGGAGTAAGGGAAGGACTATTTACTGCAATAAATTTTGCAAGTAAAAAAGAAGTTAAGAAAGTCGCCAGCGAAAATGGTATTGATATTTCTCTTTTTGAAGTTGTCGATGTACCGGACGAGAGGGAAGCGATCAGGCAAGCTGTTAGGGCCGTAAAAGAAAAAAGAGCAGATGTGCTTATGAAAGGATTTTGTCAAACTGCAAACTATATGAAAGGTATTTTAGATAAAGAGGAAGGACTTCTCCCTCCGGGGAATATTCTTTCCCATACGACGGTTATAGAAATTTCTACTTATCCTAAATTACTTGTTGTTTCAGATGTTGCTGTAATACCATTTCCCGATCTTAAAATGAAGGTGCAGATGATTAACTATAATGCAAACATTGTTCGTAAATTTGGCATCACTATGCCAAAAGTTGCTGTAATTGCAGCAGTGGAGACTGTAAATTTGAAGATGCAGGCAACTATAGATGGGGCATTGCTTTCTAAAATGAACGAAAGAGGGCAAATTAGCGGCTGTGTGGTTGATGGACCGCTCGCACTGGATCTTGCAATTTCTAAAGAATCGGCATTAATTAAAAAAGTGAAGTCTGAAGTTGCAGGAGATGCTGATATTTTGATTTTTCCTAACATTGAAGCCGGGAATGTATTTTATAAATCCACTACAAAACTAGGAAATGCTAAGATTGCAGCAGTTGTGACTGGCGCAACTGTACCAGCTGTTCTTACTTCTCGCGGCGATAGTGAAGAATCTAAATTTTATTCTTTAGCGTTAGCTGCGTTTATTTCAGAAAAATAAATATTTGGCAAAATATGATATAATAAAAAATAGTTTGAATGTTGAAAAAAAGATATAAGGGGTGTAAAAATGGGTGAAAATGGTAAAAAAGGGTTTTATGATCAAGTAAATCCTGAAGATGTAGAGTCAATTCTTGCAAAAGCAGGCGAAGAGAAATTGCCGCGTAGGAAAATTGAAGAAGCTGTTTCCGCAAATGCAGAGCCAAGTTCTACAGAAGCAGGGGCAGGGGAATTACAGTATGACTTAATTGAAGAAATTATTCCGCCAGAAGCAGAAAAAAGGGAGGAAAAAATAGATTCTATGAATACAATCTCTAAAGATTATGTCCCTACGGTTTTTAAGAGAGGAGATACTATTTCTGCCACTGTTGTTAAGATTGAACCAACTGGTGTGATGGTAAACGCAGGCGGTAAAGTTGATTATTTCATTCCGATGAAAGGACTTTCTGCCGAACCGATTACTTCGCCCGGGGAAGTTGTAAAAGTCGGCGATAAAATTAATGTTTATGTAATAAAGACGCGTGATGCTAAGGGTGGCGTTATTCTTTCGAAGAAAAGGGCGGATTATGTAGGCGAATGGGATGAATTAAGCAATGCTTTTGCCGAAAATAAAAGTATTAAAATAAAGGTAGTTAAAGCGATTAAGGGTGGATTGTTAGTAAATGTAGTTGGTATTGTAGGATTTCTTCCTCAGTCACATGTAGGATTGAAGAGAGGTGAAAGCCTTGAAACATTTGTTGGCAAAGAGATGGAAGCTAAAATACTCGAGATAAACCCCGCTATTAGGCGTATAATCGTGTCATGTAAGGAAGTACTCAGAAAAGAGAGAGAAAAAGCGAAAAAAGAGGCACTCGTAAACCTTAAAAAAGGCGAAATTATAAGCGGGACAGTGAGAACCATAAAAGATTTTGGCATTTTCGTTGATATAGGCCATGGAATTGACGGATTTGTTCGATTAAATGAACTAACATGGGGAAGAAGAAAACCACCCAAGGAAGTCGTTAGGTTAGGTGAAGAGGTTGAAGTGAAAATTTTGAGTATAAACCTTGATACGGGTAAAGTAGCTTTAAGTTTAAGGCAAACAAAATCATATCCATGGGATGTTGTCGAAGAAAAATTTCCAGAAGGCGGTATTGCTGAAGGCATTGTAATACGCATTCATCCATTCGGTGTAGTTGTAGAGCTTGCGGAAGGTATTACAGGGCTTATTCATATTTCTCAGTTAGATAAAACGCGTGTTAACAAGGTTGAAGATGTGGTGAAGCTAGGAGATCGGGTAAAAGTAAAAGTGCTTAGCATTGATAGGGAAAAGAGAAAAATGCGATTGAGTAGAAAAGCAGTGCTCGAGGATGATGGCGATGAAGAGGAAGAAAAGACAATTTAGCGAAACAAAGTTAGATATCAACAAAGTTAAGCAATTTCTTCCTCATAGGGATCCTTTTCTTTTTGTTGACGAAATTACTGAAGTTGTGCCTGGAGAGAGTGTTACAGGAAAAAGAAAACTGCGCGAAGACGAATTTTTTTTTAAGGGGCATTTCCCAGGTCTTCCTGTTTTTCCAGGCGTGCTGATGGTAGAGGCAATTGCACAAACATCGGCTTTTATGATATTTACACTGCCTGGCAATGAAAAGTTATTCGGGGTATTTGCGGGGATAGAAAATTTTAAATTTAAGGGAACAGTGCATCCTGGCGACACTGTGATAATGAAAGCAAAGCTTCTTGCTTTTCGACATGGTATCGCAAAAAGTGAAGGGAAGGCTTTCGTAAACGGAAAACTTATTGCTAAAGGTATTATATCGGCATTTTTTCATAAAAGCAAAGAAACATTAAAAGAAGGGAAAAAAGAACAATATGAATAAAGTTGGGATACTTGGGGTAGGGAGTTATCTTCCCGAGAAAAAAGTTACAAACTTTGATTTAGAGAAAATTTTGGATACATCGGATGAATGGATAAGGGCAAGAACTGGTATTACAGAAAGGAGATTTGCTTCTCCGGATCAAGCAGCTAGCGATCTTGCTGTTAAAGCAGCAGAACGAGCAATAAAAGATGCCGGTATATCTGCGGAAGATATAGATTTAATTATTGTGGGGACGAATTCCCCTGATACGATTTATCCTGCAACGGCTTGTCTTGTACAGAATAAGATAGGAGCTAAAAATGCTGCTGCTTTTGATCTTCAAGCTGGTTGTACGGGATGGGTTTATGCGTTTATTGTCGGGGCACAATTTATTGAGACGGGGATGTACAAACATGTGCTTGTTATTGGCGTAGAAGCAATTACAAGAATGATGGATGAAAAAGATAGGGATACTTATGTTCTGTTTGGTGATGGCGCTGGCGCAACTGTCTTAGGTAAAGTAGATAAAGGTGGACTGCTTTCTTCGGTACTTTATGCTGATGGAAGTCTTGCAGAACATATTATCCTTCCTGCTGGAGGTTCTCGTCTGCCACTTAGTCAGGAAGTGCTAGATAAAAGACTTCAATACACACGGATGAACGGCCGCGAAGTATTTAAATTTGCTGTTAGAGAAATTGCGAAGGTTTCTCTTGCTGCTATGAAGGAAGCGGGTCTTACTGCGGATGACATTGTATGGTTTATTCCTCATCAGGCAAATTTAAGAATTATTGAAGCAGGGATAAAGAGAATTAGAATACCTGAAGAAAGAGTGGCCATTACTATTGATAAGTACGGTAATTCTTCAGCTGCGACAGTTCCGATTGCACTGGATGAGATATATAGAGCAGGCAAAATAAAAACCGGAGATAAACTGCTTATGGTGTCATTTGGGGCTGGGATGACATCAGGTGCATTTATTGTGGAATGGTCAAAATGATAAGTTTTGTCTTTTCGGGACAAGGCTCCCAGTATGTTGGGATGGCGAGTAAAATACCAGTTTCTTCTGTTAAGAAAGAATTATTTATAAAAGCTTCTGATTTTCTGGGGTTTGATTTGGAGTATCTATGCAATAACGGGCCCATCGAGAAACTTACATCAACTGATATTGCTCAGCCTGCCTTGATGATAGTATCTGCCATATATGATACACTACTTAAAGAAAAAAATATTTTACCAGAGGTTGTAGCAGGACACAGTTTAGGTGAATACTCTGCACTTTTTTCTGCTGAGGTGCTTTCGTTTGAGGACGCTCTATTTCTTGTGAGGGAAAGAGGGCTTCTTATGAAAAAAGCATCTGAAAAAGCTCCAGGCAAAATGCTTGCTGTAATAGGGTTGACAGACGAAAAGTTAAAAGAGGTAATAAAAGAATCATCAGATAAAGGTGTGATAGTGGCGGCAAATTTTAATTCTCCAGGGCAAGTAGTTCTTTCTGGCGCTGATAACGCAATTGAAAAAGCTAAAATTGTAGCAAAGGAGAAGGGTGCAAAAATAGTAAAAATTTTGAATGTTTCAGCGCCTTTCCACTCTCCCTTGATGGAACCTGTAGTGCCTGAAATGAGTAAATTTATCGATTCTGTACAATTTAATAAACCTGCTATTCCTATTGTGCAAAATGCTACAGGAAAAGTCGTAAGTACAGTGGAGGAGATAAAAGAAAATCTAAAAAAGCAGCTTACGTCGCCAGTTCTTTGGACAGACTCGATGAATACAATGTCGGAAATGGGTGTAGAGAAATTTATTGAAGTAGGCCCTAAGAATGTATTAAAAGGATTAGTAGAAAGGACGTTGCATGGTTGTGAAATAGAAACTGCGGAGGTGTTACTGAATGCTTAATATTGATTTAGCAGGATTAACGGCAGTTGTTACTGGCGGTTCTCGAGGGATAGGTAAAGGTATTGCACTTGCACTTGCAGATTGTGGGGCAGATGTTGCTATTATTTATGCTCATAGCAGTGAAGCTGCGTTGGAAGTGAAGGATGAAATAAAAAAGAAAGGGAAAAGGAGTCTTGCTTTAAAATGTGATGTATCGCACGAAGAAGATGTTGTAAGGACCCTGGAAAATGTGCATAATGAGTTTGGTCGTATTGATATTCTTGTGAACAACGCAGGTATCAACAGAGACACATTGATATTACGAATGACTTCCGAAAATTGGGATGAAGTAATTGAAACAAACCTTAAAGGTACATTTCTTATGACCAAGTATGCCACTAAATATATGATACAAACTAAATTTGGGCGAATTATTAATATTTCTTCTATTGTAGGTATTACAGGAAATGTGGGACAGGCAAACTATGTTGCTTCGAAAGCCGGAATAATAGGTTTAACCAAGACTACCGCAATAGAATATGCATCAAGAAATATTACTGCTAATGCCATTGCTCCTGGTTTTATCGAGACGGATATGACAAAGAAGCTACCGGATCGTATGAGAGGGGAATTTCTAAAAAGAGTTTTACGGCGAAGAGTTGGAACACCCGAGGATATTGCAAATGTTGTAGCATTTCTTGTTTCTCCTCTTGCCTCTTATCTAACTGGAACTGTAATCGTTGTAGATGGAGGATTATCTTTAGGTTAATAATAGATAAATTAATATACCGGAGTTTTAATTTTTTCAGAGAAAAACCATTTATTCAGGTATATTAATTTATTTTTAAGTGTTGCTTTTGAAAAAAAGGAAATTTGATTATAATGTATTTTTGTAGATGTAATTATTTCAATTTAAAAACAAAAAGGAGGTTTTATTGAAATGGATGAAAAAGAAATTAGAGAAAAGGTGAAGGCAATTATTAAGGACAAATTGGGCGTGGAGGATGACAAGATTGTTGATGATGCAAAGTATATTGATGATTTAGGTGCGGATTCTTTAAGTCTTGTGGACATTGCTATGGCATTTGAAGATGATTTTGGAATGAAGATCCCGGATGAAGACATTGAAAAAATCACGTCGGTCAAAGATACTATTCAATACATCAAGGACCATGTAGAATAGTTATGAGAAGAGTTGTTGTAACAGGCTTGGGTGTAGTATCTCCTATTGGTATTGGGATAGATTCCTTTATTGAAGCGCTTCAAAAAGGACAATCTGGTGTTGGTAAGATTTCACTTTTTGATGCGTCTGATTATTCTGTTCAAATTGCCGCTGAGGTAAAAGATTTTAAGCCTGAGCAATATTTTGATGTAAAGAACGTACAAAGGCTTGATAGGGTTCAACAGTTCGCTTTTGTTGCTGCAAAAGAAGCGATAGAAAATGCGGGCATTATACCAGAGAAAGAAGATCTTGAAAAAATTGGGGTATATGTCACTTCTGGCGTAGGTGGGCTGCGTTCAATAGAAGATCAACAGAAAGTGCTTATGGAAAGAGGTCCCAGGCGAATAAGTCCATTTCTTATTACTCAATTAATTATTGATGCTATTCCAGCATACATTGCTCTCAAGTATGGCTTCAAAGGTGCGACACTTTCTCCAGTAAATGCTTGTGCGTCATCTACTCAAGCAATTGGTGAAGCACTCCTCGCCATACAGAGAGGCGATCTTGATGTTATAGTTACCGGAGGTGCCGATGCAGCGGTTACACCACTGGGAGTTGCTGCTTTTGCATCAATGAGAGCGCTCTCAACGCGTAACGATGCTCCTGAAAAAGCTTCCCGCCCCTTTGATAAAAATAGGGATGGTTTTATTATGGGCGAAGGCGCAGGAATGCTTATTCTTGAATCTTTGGAACATGCAGAAAAACGGGGAGCTCATATTTATGCCGAACTTTCAGGTTATGCTTCTACAACAGATGCTTACCATATAACAGCGCCTGACCCTGAAGTAAAACAGATTAAACGTGCAATGCAAGTTGCTATGCAAAAAGCCGGAGTAACAGAAGTGGATTATATTAATGCACATGGCACATCTACTCCTTTGAATGATAAATACGAAACGAAGGCAATTAAAGAAGTATTTGGCGAGAAGGCGTACAATATTCCTATAAGTTCTACAAAATCTATGATAGGCCACTTATTAGGCGCTTCTGGAGCTGCTGAGTGTGTTGCTACAGTACTCTCAATAGAGAATGGGATTATTTTCCCTACGATAAATTACGAAGAAAAAGATCCTGAGTGTGACTTAAATTATGTACCAAATGAAGCAATAAAGAAAGATGTGAATGTTGCTCTTAAAAATTCGCTCGGTTTTGGCGGGCATAACGTTTCATTAGTTTTCAAAAAATTTAGGTAAATAATAAGGCTGGCACTTAAAAGTGCCAGCCTTATTTTCTTAGACCTTAATTATTTTCTAATCTTCTATTTTATTGCATTTTCTATAAATTTTATTGCATCTTGTTCCTCAACAATAAATTTTTCTCCTGTTTCTCTTTTCTTTATTTCTATTTTGCCATTCTGTTTAAATGTTCTTCCAACGATAACTTGAAATGGTATGCCTATAAGATCTGCATCGTTAAATTTTACTCCTGCGCTTATGCTATCTCTGTCATCTATGATTGTTTCTATATTCTTCTCTTTAAATAGTTTGTATAGTTTTTCTGCTTCAGTTTTTATTTCGCTATCTGACATATCGAGCGGTATTATTTCTATTGTGAATGGAGCAACAGATACCGGCCATTTTATTCCGTACTTATCATTATATTCCTCTATAATTGCAGCAAGAGTTCTTCCTACTCCTATGCCATAACAACCCATGACAAAGTATTTTTCTTTTCCGTCACTATCTAAAAATTTTGCATCCATCTTTTCTGAATATTTTGTCCCGAGTTTGAATGTGTGCCCTACTTCAACTCCTTCGTATATTGTTAGTGGCGTGCCACATTTTGGACAGAGGTCCCCTTTTTTAATCTTTCTTATGTCTGCTACATTTTCTTTGGCGAAATCTCTTCCAGTGTTAACATTTTTAAAATGAAAACCATCCTTATTTGCTCCTGTAGTAAAGTTTTTCATTGTGCTTATTTGTTTATCTATTACGATTTTCAGCTTTGTTTTAACAGGCCCTATTGAACCTGTAGATGCTCCCGTAAGTTCTTTTACTTCTTCTTCTGTGGCCTGTCTTATGTGGCTTGCGCTGTATAAATTTTTTAATTTTATTTCGTTTAATTCATCGTTTCCTCGTACTAATGCAAGCACGAATTCATCATCTATTTTGTAGAGAAGCGATTTTGCGATATTAGCTTTATCGATGTGTAAGAATTTTGCTACTTCTTCAACAGACTTTGTATTTGGTGTTGAAACTTCTTCTATAGGTTTTTCTTGTTCATTGGATAATAGATCTTCATCTTTGGATTTTGCTGCGTCAATACTTGCTGCATAGTTGCAATGCGGGCAGGAGACAAATGTGCTTTCCCCTGCACTGGTGGATTTTACAACAAATTCGTGTGAAACTTTTCCTCCAATTGCGCCTGAATCTGCCTCAATAGGGATTGTACTGAGTCCGCAACGTTCAAATATTTTTACATATGCGTTAAATATTTTGTTATATGTGTTTTCTAATTCTGCCTCTGATATGTCAAAAGAGTATGCATCTTTCATGATGAATTCCCTTGCTCTCATCACACCAAAACGAGGCCTTATTTCATCTCTGTATTTTGTTTGTATCTGGTAGAATGTTTTTGGAAGATCTTTGTAAGAGCGGATTTCTCCTCGTGCTAGGTCGACTACAGCTTCTTCGTGAGTTGGTCCCAGGCAGAACTCTCTACCCTTTCTGTCTCTGAACTTAAACATTTCTTCGCCATATAATTCCCATCTTCCTGTTTCATCCCAGATTTCTTTTGGAAGTATAGCCGGAAAGAGAATTTCCTGTGCTCCTGCATTATTCATCTCTTCCCTTATGATTTGTTCTATTTTTTTTAGAGACCTTAGCCCCAGTGGTAGGTATGAGTAGATACCAGATGCGATTTTTCTGATAATCCCAGCCTTAAGCATAAGTTTATGGCTCAGGATTTCAGCATCTTGTGGCACTTCCCTTAGTGTCGGCAAAAATAGTTCACTTATTTTCATCTTCATTCTCCTTTTTAGTTTTCTTTATTATACATTATTATATAAAATTATGAATTTTTTAATATTACGAAAAAACTGCTAATGAATCCTTGTGAAAGTTGCATAAAATAAAAAAACGTGTAAAATTTGCACAGGAGAGAAAATGTTAGAAAAAAGATTAGGAAAATCATTAAGAGATAGAAGATTTACTATTGCCGTAGCAGAATCTCTGACAGGCGGGTTGTTTTCTAAGAAAATTACAGACATTCCCGGAAGTTCCGATTATTTTTTGGGCGGTATTGTAGCATATAGTTATTTTGCAAAGGAAAAGATATTAAACGTACCCGAAAACACGTTAAGAAATAAAGGTTTGGTGAGCAAAGAAACAGCTTCTTATCTGGCAAAAAATGTTTCTTTGATTTTTAATTCCGATATAGGAGTAGGACTTACTGGAATAGCAGGTCCTTTAAGTCAGGAAGATAAGCCAGTTGGTTTGGTCTACATTGCTGTTTTTTATAATGGAAATACTTCTGTTATTGAAGAGCATTTTACTGGCAATAGGGAAAAAATTCGTACAGAAGCCGTTGATGCAGCAATGGAATTATTAATTAAGACAATAGGAGGTTGAAATGAAAATAGGAGTTTTGACAGGAGGAGGAGATTGTCCCGGTTTAAATCCTGCCATAAGGGGAGTTGTTTATAGAGCACTTGATTATAATGACGAGGTGATAGGTTTCGAAGAGGGATGGAAAGGACCCCTTGAATGCTTAACTCGTTCACTTGACTTAAAAAGTGTTGACGAGATTATAAATTATGGTGGTACAATTTTATTTACATCGCGCACAAATCCTTTTGCTGTAGAGAATGGTGCCGAACAAGTTATTAAAAATCTTAAAAAATTAGGAATAGAGGCTCTTGTTGCAATTGGAGGTGATGATACACTTGGTGTAGCATCAAAGCTGCACAAATTAGGCGTGAATGTAGTTGGAGTACCAAAAACGATGGACAATGATCTTAGTGGCACAGATTACACATTTGGATTTGATTCTTCAGTGAGCATTGCTGTGGATGCCTTGAATAGGTTAAGAGATACTGCACGCTCTCATCGTAGAATTATCGTGCTTGAAGTAATGGGAAGACATGCAGGATGGGTAGCTCTGTTTACAGGCATAGCAGGTGGTGCGGATTGGGTACTTCTTCCAGAAGAAAAACCAGATTTTGATGTAATGTGTGAGCATCTTAAGAAAAGTTTTAAACGAAAAGGATATGCGCTTGTTGTTGTTTCTGAAGGTACAGAACTTCCCGTTGATTCTGATAGCGAAGTGGATCAGTTTGGACATAAACTTCTTCAAAAGAGAGGTGTGGGCGAGTTTGTGGCCAGTGTCATAAAAGAAAAGATAGACATTCCTACGCGCTCAGCAGTAATTGGTCATATACAGAGAGGTGGTTCCCCTACTATATTTGATAGAATGCTTGGGGTTCGTGTTGGGGTAAAGGCGGTAGATATGGTACATAGTGCAGAATTTGGAAAAATGGCGGCAATAGTTAACAATAAAATTGATGCAGTCCCACTGGATCAGGCAGTAGGAAAATTAAGAATGGTTTCTAATGATTGGCTTAAATTACTCAAGGTGTTTTTGAAATGAAAAGGATTGCTGTTCTTACTTCAGGAGGGGATGCTCCCGGGATGAACGCTGCCATAAGGAGTGTTGTGCGCGTTGGATATGTGCGAGGGGTTGAAGTAATCGGTATCTATCGTGGTTATAGAGGATTATTGGAAAAGGATTTTCGCCCGATGCTTCCTCGTGATGTGAGTGGTATTTTAGAAAGGGGTGGGACAGTGCTCAAGACGAGCAGAACTATTGAATTCATGGAAGAAAATAAGCAGTTAAAAGCAATTAAAAATATGAAAGAAAAAGGGATAGAAGGGCTCATTGTGATTGGTGGCAATGGATCTCAGACAGGAAGTCTTGCTCTTTTTAAAAAAGGTTTTTCTACAATGGGTATTGCATCTACTATTGATAATGATTTGTGGGGAACGGATTATACAATCGGATTTGACACAGCTGTCAATACTGCAATTGATGCAATTGATAAAATAAGGGATACAGCAGAGTCGCATGATCGTACTTTTATTGTCGAAGTTATGGGGAGAAATGCTGGGTTTATCGCTATGGATGCGGGTATTGCCGGTGGTGCAGACATTATTCTTGTGCCCGAAGTAAAATTTAATATTAGTGAAATTGTAGATGATATCAAAAACGGGATGAAAAAGAAAAAAATGCATCACCTTATTGTGTGTGCTGAAGGGGCAATTCATGCAAGAGATCTTGGCAAAATAATCCAGGAGCGTATTGATATTGACACAAGAGTTGCGGTACTTGGACATATACAGCGGGGTGGTTCTCCTACTCGTTTTGATAGGCTTCTTGCTTCCGCATTAGGAGAAAAGGCGGTAAATGCCCTACTTGATAAGGAAAAGGGTAAAGTTGTTGGAATAAAGAACAATAAAATTGTTCTAATACCATTAGAGCAGGCTGTAACAAAGAAAAAGAAATTAAGCTCAAAATTATACAAGCTTGCCAGGGAGCTATCTGTTTAAGATGAATAATTTAAAGAAATTTTTGCAATCAATAAGATTTCAACTGACTACCATCCTTGTGGTTTTTGTCGTTGTATCAATGGTTTTTATCACTTCTATAGTTATAAAAAATGTAGAAAGCGAGATTTTTAATGTTGAAACAAAAAGACTGGAGATTGCTACAAATCAGCTAGTGGAGAGATATCAAAAGATGTACGATGGAGTTGCCTGGCAGTATGATTTTGGCCATTTTACTATCGATGAACAGAAGCTTTATATCACAAAATTTCTTAAACCTTTATTTGAGGAGTATTTTGATGAGTATCGGAAGAATTTCCCGGAGCTTGAATTTGGTTATTATATTCCTCCAATAAATGATGAAATTGTATATATGGGGTTAGATCAATATAAGCTTGATAAAAAACTTACTATTATAAAATACGTTACGACAAAGAAAATGGCAGTGGGTTATATCTTTGTTGATGAGCCATATTCTATCATTATGGGGCCTGTTGAAGATATTAAGATGGAAGCAAATAAAGTGACTGCTTATTCAGCAATTTTAGCTGCAATTTTTATATTGTTGATTTCATCAATGTTTACAAGCAAAATTGTGAGAATTAATAGGGGGTTAAAAGTATTAGAACAGAATTTAGATTTTAGATTTCCTAGCTTTGGAGGAGAAATAGGGGCTATTGCTAGTTCTATTAACAGCATGGCTGAGAGTTTGAAGAAAAATATTGAAGAAACTCAACGTAATGAATCGCTTAGGACTCTGGGGATGTTTACTGCGGGTGTGGTACACGAGGTTCGTAATCCTCTTACTTCTATAAAGGGTTTTGCACAGATTCTCGAGAAGAAACTGCAGGGGAAAAATGAAGAAAAATATGTAAAACCAATTTTAAGAGAAACGTATAGATTAAGCAAAATTGTGCAGGACCTTTTAAGTTATGGTAGGCCGTCTCCGCTTAAGAAAGTGAAATTTAATATTTCCACTTTTATTGACGAAATTATTTCAATGGGCAAGCAGTATGCAGTAGATAAGGAAATCGAGTTTGCTAATAATTGCCAGGCAGAAATGATAGAGGCAGATGAAAAGAAATGCAAAGAATTGTTTCTTAACCTTGTGATTAATTCAGTGCAATCTATGGGGGATAAAGGAAAGCTGGTTGTTAATTCTGCAAGAAAGGAGCAGTTCCTGGAAATTTCTATCCGTGATACAGGTGCAGGAATGGATAAAGATCAGCTGGAACATATCTTTGTGCCGTTCTATACTACAAAAGCAGAAGGAACAGGTTTGGGTCTCGCTATTGCTTATCGCGTAGTTAAAGAACATGGTGGCAAAATAAGCGTTAAAAGTGAAAAAAATAAAGGTACTACATTTTATATTTGTTTACCTATAGGAGATATAAGAAATGAAGCTTAAAAAATATGGAATTTTAATTGCGGATGATGAAGAGGATGTAAGGGCTCTCCTTACTGAAGTGCTTGATGAAGAGGACTATACTGTTGTAACAGTAGATAATGGGCAAAAGGCAGTTGATTTTGTAACAAAAAGCTCTCCGGATTGCGTTCTGCTAGATGTAAAAATGCCAGTCATGGATGGAATGGAAGCGTTTTTAAAGATCAGAGAAATATCTCCTGATCTCCCTGTGATTTTTATTACTGCTTATGGAAGTTCTGATTTAGCAATCAAGGCAATGAAAAAAGGTGCTTATGATTATCTCACAAAGCCGTTTGATATTGAAGAGGTAAAAATAAAAGTCAGAAAAGCCATTGAATTAAAAGAATTATCATCAAGCTTTGAAAAAGTTAAGTCGGGCAATAGTTATAAACAGGACGAGATGGTGGGAGAATCTTCTGAAATGCAAGAAGTTTATAAGGATATAGGGCGTGTAGCCGATTCGGATGTTACTGTACTAATTCGTGGCGAAAGTGGGACAGGGAAAGAATTGGTAGCAAAAGCAATTTACTTGCATAGCAATCGAAAGAATAAACCATTTATAGTGGTAAATTGTGCTGCAATTCCTGAAAGCTTGTTGGAGTCAGAACTTTTTGGCCATGAAAAAGGGGCATTTACGGATGCTATTGCAAGGCATATTGGCAAATTTGAGCAGGCAGAGAATGGAATAATTTTTCTTGATGAAATAGGAGATATGGGGCTTGCTCTTCAGGCAAAGTTGCTTAGAGTGCTTCAAGAAAAGACGTTTGAGCGCATCGGAGGAAAGGAAACGATTGTTTCACAAGCGAGAATATTAGCGGCAACAAATCGAAATCTTGAAGAGTTAGTGAAGGAAGATAAATTTCGAGAAGATCTGTACTACAGGTTAAATGTTGTTGCAATTAACATACCTCCTCTAAGGGAAAGAAAGGTGGATATGCCTTTATTAGCGAACTATTTCGTTTCTAAATTCTCTAGAAAGTATGGCAAAATAGTTCAAGGGGTTTCTGATGATGTGATGAGATTGTTTATGGATTATGATTGGCCTGGTAACGTAAGAGAGCTGGAAAATGCTATTGCCAGGGGAGTGATTATTACATCTGCTCCTCTTATAATGATGGACCATCTTCCTCCGGAGCTGGCACAGAAAGCCGGAGAAAAAACTAACGTTATAACAATTGCGGAAAAGGGAAGTAGCAATACGGTTATTCCTCTTCCTGAGGCTATTGCCGAGATAGAAAAAGAGATGATTGTGAGAGCTATTAAAAAGGCCAACGGTAACAAAACGAAAGCGGCTAAAATGTTAGGAATATCAAGAAAATCTCTTTTTAACAAGATAAGGGGTTATAAGATTAATTTAGATAACGGCTCATCTGATCAATAGAATGACAGTAGTGTCTGGTTAAAAATTTGAATTTCTTAAAGCTTATTGTGATTTTTTTATCTAAAATTTTTTGATTTATTAATCGAGGAGGAGTTATGGACGCTGTACGGAAAGAAGTTGAATCTTTAAAAGACGAAGTTATTAAATTACGAAGAGATTTTCATATGCATCCTGAATTAGCATTTAAGGAAAAGAGGACTGCAAAGATTGTTGAGAATTATCTAAAGGAGTGTGGCCTGGAAGTTAAAAGTGGCATTGCAAAAACAGGGGTTGTTGGCATTCTTAGAGGAAAAGAAAAAGGCAAAACAATTCTTTTAAGGGCGGATATGGATGCTTTGCCAATAGAGGAAATGAGTAAAATTCCCTATAAATCTGTGAATAAAGGCGTGATGCATGCTTGTGGTCATGATGCTCATACTGCCATGCTTCTTGTTGCTGCCAAAATCCTTTCGCATCATAAAGAGGAAATTAAAGGAAATATAAAATTTGTATTTCAGCCATCTGAAGAAAAAGATCCAGGTGGTGCTGCAAAAATGATCGAGGAAGGCGTCCTGGAAAAACCACATGTGGATAGAGCGTATGGATTACATCTTGGAAATATGTTTCCTTGTGGTGTAGTTGCCATTAAACCAGGTATTTTTACGGCTCAAGCGGATAGATTCTCTGTACGGATAACAGGAAAAGGCGGGCATGGTGCTTATCCTCATACATCTGTTGACCCGGTATTGATTGCGTCCCATACCGTTATTGCCTTGCAGGCAATTGTTGCACGAGAAGTTGACCCACTTCAGCCGGCCGTACTTACTGTTGGCAAAATATCTTCCGGTGATACATTTAATGTAATTCCGGAATATGCCGAACTTTTGGGTACTGTACGAACACTTGACCCTAAAGTTGCTCGTGTAGTTTCTAAAAGGATTGAGCAAATATCAAAAGGTGTGGCAAAAACATTTAGAGGAACTGCTGAACTGTCTTACCATTTTGGTTATCCGCCTATCATAAATGATTCTAGCGAAACAGAATTTGTGCAAACTATTGCAAAAGACGTTGTCGGAGCGGAAAAAATTGTTGAGGCTCCCACTTCCATGGGAGGAGAAGATATGTCCTATTTCCTTAGAAAAGTGCCTGGTGTCTTTTTTTGGCTTGGCTCGCAGAACAAGAAGAAAGGTCTTGATAAACCGCATCATTCCGCATATTTTAACATCGATGAGGATGTGCTTTCCATTGGCGTAGAAATGCATGTAAGAATTGCTCTTGATGCGTTGAATCGTATTTAAAAGAAGTATTAATTTCCTCCAAGATAGTTTTTAAGAATATTTTGTGTGACAAGAAGCTGTCTTAGGTATTTTTGAATTTTCAGGATATCTTCATCTAACTATTTGGTGGAGATGAGGGGATTTGAACCCCTGGCCTCATGGATGCAAACCACGCGCTCTCCCGCTGAGCTACACCCCCACACGTTTAATTGGTGGGCCTCTCTGGATTCGAACCAGAGACCTCGTCCTTATCAGGGACGCGCTCTAACCAACTGAGCTAGAGGCCCAATCACACAAGTATTGTAAAAGAAGTTTAGTTTTTTGTCAAGAGTTTAGATGGTTTGATTCATTTTTTCGTTAAGGTAGGGCAGTGAAAGAAATCAGTTAGTCCGCATCCTTCACACTTCCCATTTCTACAGTCGTCTGTTGTTTTTCCTTCCATTGCTTTTTTATATTCCCTGAGGAGAAAATCTTTGGAAATGCCACAGGATATGTGTTCCCATGGCAAAACTCTGTCAAAGGGTATTTTTGAAGTATAATAATCAGGATTTATATTTTCCATTTGAAATGCACTTTCCCAGAGAGAAAGGTCAAAATGTTCTTCCCATCCGTCCATCTTTGCTCCATTTTTCCAGGCGGTTTCAATAACCTTAGAGAGATTTTTGTCGCCTCTTCCCAAAATTGTTTCAATATAATTCATTTTAAAGTTGGCGAAGTTTACTTTAAACTGTTTTCCTTTGAGTCCTTCTTTTATTATTTTGGCTTTTCTGTATAGATCATCTATTGTGTCAAATTTTTCCCATTGGAATGCTGTATTTGGCTGTGGCATAAATGGGTTGATGCTGAGGTGGATGGAAAGTTGCTTCTGTGTTGTTTTGTGTTTTTTTGCATAGGAATAAATTCTTCTGACAAGGTCGGGAATTGCTATGATATCCTCTTCAGTTTCTGTTGGAAGGCCTATAATAAAGTATAGTTTGATTGTGTGAAAACCGAGTGAAGACGCCGTTTTAACGGTGGTAAATATATCTTTTTCATTTATTGTTTTGTTGATTACATTTCTCAATCGTTCAGTTGCAGCTTCTATAGCAAATGTAATTGTGTGGACTCTTTGACTGACAATCATTTTTCCAAGAGCTGCTGGAAATTTGTCGATGCGCAAGGATGGCACAGCAATGGATACGTGGTATTTTTCTATAAGTTCTTTTGCCAGTATTATTAATTCGTCAAGTTGAGAGTAGTCGCTACTGCTTAAAGAGAGAAATGTCAGTTCTTCATACCCAGTGTTTTTTAGTATTTCTTCTGCTTCATATTTGATTTGTTTTATACTTTTTTCCCTTACAGGCCGGTATACGATGCCTGCCTGGCAGAATCTGCAGCCTCTCGTGCAGCCTCTGAAAAGCTCCACATTAGCTTTGTCCAGTACTGTTTTTCCAGATGGCACAATTGGTTTCATAGGAGTAGGTGCATTGTTCAAATCCGGGACAATATCTTTTATGCTGATATTTTTATTCTCTTTTGCTTTATTATTTTTTGGATATATTCCCGGTACGTAGATGCTGTTTATTCCAGATAATGTTTGCAATAGTTCAGCTTTATTTTTTCTATCCCATTGTTTGAATTGTTCTACAATTTTAGGTATTTGATATTCTCCTTCTCCTAAGGAGAAAAAATCGATGAAATCCGACATGGATCCGGGATTATATGCAGATGTGCCCCCTGCAAATACTATTGGATATTTCCTTTTATTTGAATGTATGCTAATGTGTGATAAATCTAAGATGTTTAGTATGTTTGTGTAATCCATGCATGTTTGCACGCTAAATGCGATGAGGTCAAAATCTTTTATCGGTTTATGTGATTCAAGCGTGAAAAGAGGGAAATTGTTTTTTCGTAAATAGGATTCAAAATCTGGCAGTGGTGCAAAAGCCCTTTCTGCAACGACATCAGGCATACTGTTCATTAGATGGTATAGAATTTTAAACCCTAGTGAAGACATTCCTATTTCATACAAATTTGGGTATATGAATGCTATCTTTATTTTTTCATTATGTGTTTTGTGGATGCTGTTTAATTCATTTCCAAAGTACGAATATGGTTTTTTAAATTGTAGCAGATATTTATCTTTCATATTGAAATATTCATATCCTCTCTGTATACATAGACATTCATTACTAACCCAATAGCAATAAAATTAACTAGCGTCGAACTTCCGCCAAAGCTTATAAATGGTAGCGGGATACCAGTTACCGGAGTTATGCCAATACACATGCCTATATTTATGAATATTTGAATGATAAACATTATAAATATGCCTACTATGATGTATTTGCCGAAAAGGTTGTTTACGGATTTGTATGCTTTTATCATAAAAAGAAAAAGCGCGATATACAGTAAAAGCAATATAGATGCTCCAATGAAGCCTCCCATTTCGCCAATGGCTGAGAAAATAAAATCTGCATATTGAACTGGCACAAAATGTAAGCTCGTTTGTGTACTTCCAAACCATTTCCCTGATATTTTTCCAGAACCTATTGCAATTATAGACTGAATGACATTATATCCACTGCCGAGGGGATCCATTTGTGGATTTAGAAAGGTGATAATTCTTTCCCTTTGATACGGCTTAAGCAATTCAAAGAAAAAAGGTATGGATATAACCGAGAATGTGGCGATAGAAAAGAAATATTTTAAATCAAGAGAGAATAATAATAGAGCAAAATAGATGGCAAAAATAACAATAGTTGTTCCCAAATCAGGTTGCTTAAGTATGAATAATGCTGGAAGCAAAAAAATCGCTGTTGATAAAATAAATTTTTTTATATCGCTTTGATCTCGCGAAAGAATATAGGATAGGCATAAAATAAGTATAATTTTTTCAAATTCGGAAGGTTGAATAGTAAAAATTTTTAGTGAAATCCATCTTTGTGCTCCATAAGCGCCTTTCCCGACGAGGACTACGGCAATGAGAGCGGCTATTCCTGTGAAATATATGGTCCATATGAAATATTTTAAACTTCTGAAATCAAAAAGGAGCATGATATATAATATTATAAATCCGATCAGGATGTAAATTAGTTGTTTTTTAACCAGCAATGTATTTGTACTGGTGAAATGCAATGAGAATATTGAAATAACTGACAAAGAAATTAATATTAGCAGTAAAAATACGGGAATTTTTCTCACTTATTCTCCCCTTTTACTCCCTCTACCGGAATGGTTGTTTCTGAAATTATTTTTTTGTTTTTTCTTTTTATTGCCAGGTGGGTATGAATTTCCCCTTTCATTTCTTTAAAAATTGCATGAGAAAGGGGATTTGATTTTTGTGTTTCTGCATCCGAAAAATTCCATTGACTTATCGTTTATCATTTTTTCTTAAATAGATTCAAAAAACTTTTCTTTTTTTTAAGGTTCAAAAATGGGATATCCTCGCCTTCAATTCTTTTTGCTGTATTTTGAAAAGCTTTTGCTGTTGGATTATTCTTATGGAGAACGAGAATTTCACCTTCATTTGTAAATTCCATTACCTGGGGATCTTCGGGTATAATCCCTATCAAATCAATTCCAAGCACATCTACAATGCTTTCTGCATCGAGTATTTTTTTTCTTTTGACAAGTTCGGGATTATGTCGGTTTATTATTAAGGATGTGCCGTCTATCCCTCTATTTTCTAACAGTCCAATTACTCTATCTGCATCTCTTATTGAGGAAACATCAGGAGTCACTACGACGAGTGCTTCATCTGCGGAGGTGATAGCAGAATCAAATCCATGTTCAATGCCTGCCGGAGAATCAACAAGTACGTAATCGAAGCTTCCTTTTAGTGCTCTTATTATTTCGCATATTTTATCTATGTCTATATCATCTTTTGTATGCATTTGGGATGCAGGAAGAAGAAATAAAGAGTTATTTAGATGTTTATCTCTTACCAATGCTTGTACGATTTTGCATCTACCCTCTGCTACGTCTATTATGTTATATACGATTTTATTTTCCAGTCCCATTACAACATCCAGGTTTCTCAGTCCAATATCCATATCTACTAAAACAACTTTTTTCTTAAGTTTTGCAAGGGATGCACCGAGGTTTGCTGTGATTGTTGTTTTTCCAACTCCCCCTTTGCCAGATGTTATAACTATTGCTCTCCCCATTATTATTTTCTCCTCAAAGATTTTTTCTCCCCAAGTATTTTTATTACAATTTTTCCATTTACAACCTGCGCAATTCTTGGTTTTCTGTATGTTTTTTCGACAAACTTTTCGTCGAATTGTATACCGTTAATAGTCATACGCAATGGTTGGAATCCAAGAGAAACGATATGGTCCCCGGCATTTACTATACCTCTTATGATGCCAAAGACATATATACTTTTAGTTGTGTTTATTTCAGCACCTTCATTGACATCTCCCAGTATTACAACATTGCCTTGAGAATTAATGCATTGCCCGGATCTTAAAGTTTGTTGTATTACAACGGATTCTTTATTTTCAGGAACTGCTTCTAATTCTTCTTTTTTGTGAAGTTCTATGCCACCTTTCAGTTTAAATTCAACTCCAAAGTTTTGAAATAATTCTTTCACTAAATTTATTTCACTTTCTCCAAGAGGTACTCCATTTGGGTCAACGGTAACTGCGCCTCCGGAAAAAAATGTTTTTCTTTCCTCTAGTATTCCTTTGAGAAATTCAAGTATTTCGTGAAATTGAGCGTTTGGATTAAGCACCATTGTAATGCCCTCTCCTGTTCCTCTTAATAAAGCTGGTTTTTCCATCTTATCCTCCTATTTACTTTTTATACTAAAAAATTTTTTAAGCAAGTCTGACATAAGTGGCGCAAGTGAGTGGCTGGATGAAAAATCAGAATGCTCAAAGAGAAGTAATCCCACTATCTCTGGTTCTTCACGTGGCGCAAATGCAATAAGCCAATGGTCTACCTCGGTTTCTCCTATTTCTGCTGTTCCTGTTTTAGCACAGACATCTCCTCCATAGGAACTTAATATTTTCATATCTGATTTATCTGCTAATGCTTTCATTCCGTCTTTTACAGTATCTAAAATTTCACTGTTAATGTCTATTTTTCTCAGTATACTGTTAGTAAATTCTTCAATAATGCTTCCTTCTTGAGAAATTGCTTTTAAAAAAAAATGAGGCATGTATTCAATACCATTTTTGGCAATACCACTATACATTATAGCCATTTGTAGCGGAGTAACAAGTAGGTACCCTTGGCCGACGGAAAGATTGGCTGTGTCCCCAGGATACCAGTTTTCTCCTATATTTTCTTGCTTCCATTGCGTGGAAGGCACCAATCCTGTATTTTCTGTCGGAAGATCTACCCATGTTTTATCTCCTAGGCCAAAGAGTTTTGCATATTTTGTAATTTTTTCTATTCCTGTTTCTAATCCGATTGTATAGAAGAACACGTCACTTGAATTTGCAAGAGCTTGTACTGGGTTTTGATATCCGAAGGCGGAGGGATAGATCCAATCTCTAAATCTTCTGTTTCCTACAACAATTGAGTTTCTACAGTAAATAACAGATTTTGTAGTAATAACCTCTTCATTTAGAGCTGAAATAAGCGTTATAGGTTTAAATGTTGAGCCAGGTGGATATTGGCCCTGGACAGCTCTATTGATAAATGCATTTTCAGCATAGAGTTTATCTAGCGCTTGCTGGCTAATTCCTGATACAAATAGGTTTGGATCAAAGGACGGGTGTGATACCATAGCAAGAATTTCTCCATTATTGGGATCGATTGCGATAGCAACACCTTTTTTGTCCCCTATGATAGCTTCCAACTCTTCTTGCAGCACTATATCAATAGTTAAGTAAATATCATTCCCTGGTTCAGACGGCATACTATCCAATACATCTCGGATTCTTCCGGATGCATCTACTTGTACTACCTCTTTTCCTTTTTCCCCTCTTAAAAGTTTTTCGTATTCGGCTTCTATCCCTTGTTTGCCTATTATGAAATTGGGACCGTAGAAACTATCTTTTTCTAAGTCTTCTTTCGTTGGAGGCCCGATGAAGCCTATAATCGGCGCTGCAATGTTTTTAAATGGGTAATATCTCTTGCTTGTGGTACTAACTGTTATTCCGGGAAGTTCAAATGAGTGTTCTTTTATCTGTATTACTTCTTTTTCTGTTAATCCCCCTTTTATTTTTATATGAGCGTAAATCGGTAAATTAGCTTTTTCAATAATATTTTCGATATCTTGTTTTTCCATTTCTATAATAGAAGAAAGAAAAGTTAATTCCCTATCCTTGTCTTGTAGGTCTTCTATGACTATTTCAAGATCATACGAAGGAATATTTTCTGCAAGAACTATTCCATTTCTATCTAGAATTTTCCCTCGGATAGGTTGTAGATCTTCCATTCTGACACTGTTATATTTAGATTGCTCAAGGTAAGAATCTCCCTTTAAAACTTGTAGGTATAGCAATCGTGACAGTAAAATAATAGTGAGTGTAATAATAATTATATAAAGGAGTTTTTCTTTTGATTCTTCACTAAGCTTTTTCATAATCGATCCTTTTGCTGACATTGCTTAGCAGCCAGTAGGTGGCAAACGCTGCAATTTCAGTAAAGAGTATGTAGTAAAAGATTTCATTCATATTTTTATTTATCAGCGCGAATGGAATAAAGCATAGCGGGACTAGTATAAGCTGCAGTGCTAATTTTTTAATACTATAAAAGGTACATATTGTGAACGATATGAGGGATATAAGAAAAAAAAGAAGCATAAATGGTCCTAGATATTGACTGAAAACAATGTCAAATAAAAAACCGAAGATAACTGCAAAATAAAAATTGTATGGCACCTCTAAAGTTGCAATGATATAGGATATGTATGCAAATGAAAAAATAATTCTCAGAGTATTTGACAGCGTAATGTCAACCATAATAAACAATATCGAAAACAGCAAAAACAGTATTGCTTTTTTTTTCATTTTTCGTATATAACCATTACTTCGTAGAGGGTGTTAAAATCTACATAAGGGTTTATTATTATTTCGGTTGTAAAACCACTTTTCTTTTTAATATTGCTAATTTTTCCGATAATAATATTTTCAGGGTAGATGTCGCTTACTCCAGTTGTTGTGACGAGGTCCCCATTTTGCATTTTTGGAAGTGAAATTTTCATGATGATGGAAAGGTTTTCCCCATTTCCTTGCGCAATGCTTATTTCACCTGTTTGTATGTCTTTTGCCCCCACGTAGAAGTTAGGATCCGTTACGATTAGCACTTTAGAGAAGTTGGAAGATGTATCGATAATAATACCTACGAGATTTATTGTCTTCCCATCATAAGTGCAAACAACTGGCATATTTATTTTTATTCCGTCCCTTTCTCCTTTGTTGATGATTATTGTGTTAAAATTGTCTGTTAAAATACTTACCACAGTGCTTACTTTATACTTGAAGTCGTACCTTTTTTTAAGCTCCAGGATATTTTTTAGTCGTTCGTTTTCCTCATAAATTCCCTGGATTAATTTTATCCTTTCTTCTAATATACTTATTTCTTTCTTTAATTCGGTATTTTCGTTTTCAAGCTGTAGTTTAGTTTTTGTTAGACTGGATAGTTCATGTATTTGCGCTTTTGTTTTATTTATATAGCTTGTGACATTAGAAACTGGTCGTATAAACAAATCTGCTACATCAAACAGTGTAATGCCTCTTCCTGCGAGTCCTGCAATAAATATTAGAAGAACAACAAGAAAAAGGGTTATTAATATTTTAAGGTGTTGCTTTTTTTTCAAATTATAGTATCGCGGAATATCCTAATATCTTCTAGTACTTTTCCTGCTCCAAGTGCGACTGAAGAGAGAGGGTCGTCTGCTATGGTGACAAGAATTCCAGTTCTTTGAGTGATGAATTTATCAATATTTCTATAAAGAGCACCGCCTCCAGTGAGCATAATGCCCCGGTCCATTATATCTGCTGAAAGTTCAGGCGGAGTGCATTCAAGAGCTGATTTGATTGTATTTAAAATTTCTTCTATTATCGGCTGAGAAGCTTTTCTAATTTCTTCTGATGTAATTTGTATGGATTTTGGAAGTCCATCAATAAGGTCCCTTCCTCTTATTTCCATCATTTCTTCTTGTCCAAGAGGGTATGCATTTCCGATTTGAATTTTTATTTGTTCTGCAGTTGTTTCTCCGATGAGCAAACTGTATTCTCTTCTTAAGTAGGTTATTAGCGATTCATTTAGTTCGTCACCTGCTATTCGGGAAGATTTAACTACTACAATTCCTTTTAATGAAATTACTGCTATTTCCGTTGTACCGCCACCTATGTCGACGATCATCGAACCTCTTGCTTCTGTAATGGGCAATCCAGCTCCAATAGCTGCAGCCATAGGTTCTTCGATGACAAGTGTTTCTTTTGCTCCCGCAAGTGTTGATGCTTCAATTACAGCTTTTTTTTCTACTTGAGTAATACCTGAGGGTATGCCAATTAGTATTCTTGGTCTGAATATCCCTCTTTTTCCACCGGCTTTTGTGATAAAATAGTCCAACATTTTTTCTGCTACATCAAAATCTGCAATAACGCCATCACGTAACGGACGTATTACTTTTATTTCAAATGGGGTTCTTCCTGCCATTCGTTTGGCTTCTTCTCCTACGGCAACAACTTTGTTTTTTGTGTTTAGTGCAATGATTGATGGTTCTCTCAGCACAATACCTTTATTTTTCATATAAACAACAGTGTTTGCGGTGCCTAAATCAATAGCTAGTTCTTTATTAAAAAATCCCATTTTTCACCTCTCTAATTTTTTAATAATTTTTTTAAAAGATTTATCGGAATACCTATTACATTATCTATCGGGCCATCTATGCCCTCAACAAAACTCGAAGCAGCTCCTTGGATAGCATAGCCACCTGCTTTATCTAATCCCTCTCCTATAGCAATGTATGTTTTTATTTCGCTACAAGACAATTTTTTAAATTTCACTTTTGTTTCTATAAAGTCTATCATAAATTTTTCTTTTTTAATAACTGCAATTCCCGTAATTACACGATGTACATTTTCTGAAAGAAGCTGAAGCATTTTTTTTAACTCACTTTTGTTTTTTGGTTTTCCAAGGATTTTATTATTTATTACTACTATAGTATCTGCCCCTACAACGATACTGTTTTTATATTTTTTATGTGTGAAAAACGCTTTGTTGTAGGCATTTAGCATGGCAGTTACTGAAGGGCTGTAAGTAAAAATCCTTTCGTTGTATTGAGAATCAACTGGAACAAAGTCAAATTGCCATTTCTGAAGGAGATTAATTCGTCTGGGTGATGATGATGCGAGTATAAATTTCATATTATCAGGAAGAGGTATAAAAATAATATTACACCAACGACGGTGCCAATGTTTAAATAAAAGGTAATCCCAAAAGTGAGATCCATTATTGCAAGATTTAAAGTAAAAGGTGAAAATCCGAATGAAACCGCACTATTTAACATTGGAAAGACCTTTCCCACTCCTATGCCTAATATTGTTCCCAATATCGCACCAATGATTATATACAGCATCATCAACTGAAGTCTCTTACGATCCATTTCTTACCACCGTTTTTGTTTTATTATAAAGTATTTTGGTAATTAATCCAATAACCCATCCGCTTATTCCTCCCAAAAAAAGAAGAATTGGTAAATAGTACCAGAGAGCACTGTTTTTCGTAATATATAGTACGATAAAAAATTGGGCTAAATTGTTTACTATTCCTCCTATTATACTTATGCCTACTATACTAAAATGTTTCCTGCATAGGTCATAAACTAGTATCATGGCAATAGCAGCCATTATACTACCGCCCATACTTGTAAAGAGGGGGATAGGGTGAAGCATTCCTTTAAAAAATGCTGAAAGTATAGCTCTAAGCAGTGCAACTACAATTGCTTCACTTTCTCCAAAGAAAAGTAATGCGAGCAGTATCACAATGTTTGCAAGTCCCAATTTAGCACCTGGTATTGGTGATATGGGTGGTTCTATCAAGTTTAATACAATGCCCAATGCGATGAGAATGGACAGATAAATGAGTTCTCTTAATTTAATACGTGATCGAGTCGATTTCATTTTTTTCTTCTCCCGTGATGGAAATTGATATGCGGTTAGGCAAACAAACTATACTTTCACCAGTTTTACTGATCCATCCTTGTTTTATACACAGTTTATCGTGGCAAGTAGATTCAATAATATGCACTTTTCCGTTTTTTACCTGCATAGTAATCGTTCCCTCTTTGCTTTTTATTGTGGTTATTGTTTCTGTTGTTTCATTTAACGGTATTTGCTGCACTATTTCTCCATCACTTCTTATAATGATTGTTCTTTTTGCCTTACTTATGTTCACAAAAGTATATTGCCCAATTGCAAATATGAAAATTACTACAAGGATTAAAGCAAGAAGTTTGTCACCCTTTTCCATTTTCAAGTATAAGAGACTCTTTTAATTCTTCTGTGCAGAACACGTTTAAAGCTCTATCAATTACTACAATATCAACGTCAAACTTTTTTGCATCTTGCAATGCCTCATTTTTTCCTATTATAAAAAAAGCCGTAGAAAGTGCATCACCATAGTACCCTCTGTTAGATACAACTGTGACTGAAAAGATTTTATCTGCCGGGTGTCCATTAAATGGATTTATAAGATGGCAGTATCTTTTGTTGTCTTTAATGAAAAAACGCTCGTAATCGCCGGAAGTAGAAATAAATGTAGTTCCTTCAATATTTAGAGCACAGATGATCCCGTCTTCTCTTGGGTTTTTTATGCCAATTTTCCACTGTTTGCCTGAAGGAGTTCCGTAGAGTAAAATATTCCCTCCGATGTTGATAAGAGCCCTTTCTCCATTCATTTTATCTAGAATTTCTTTTAGGCAATCCAAAGTATATCCTTTTGCGATGCCTCCTAAATCCAAGGCTTCTCCCTCTTTTTTTAAAAAAACAGTATCCGTGCTTATTATTATGTCGTTATAGTCAGTGAGATTTAACGCATCTTCAATCTCTTTTTCAGACGGGATTCTATAATTTTTGTCTCTAAATCCCCATATTTGTGACAGAGGCGTGATTAGAGGATTGAATGCCCCATTGGTGTTATGTGCAAGTTCCATTGCTTTTTCTATTATTGCAACTGTTTCGGAATGTACGGTTACATTTTTTATACCTGCATTTTCATTTATTTTGTAGATGTCAGAATTGGGAGAAAAACCGTCCATGTAGCTATTTATTTCTTCTATTTTTTTAATAATTTCTTTTAAAATTGTTTCTTTATTATCGCCATATATTTTTATGTCCACGATTGTATCCATTGCGTATAATTCAGCTGTTGCAGGAGGTTTTTCTGCTTTGTTAATAAATGAGAAAATAATGAGGCATACAACAAAAATCCATCCCGCTATTGTGACTATATTTCTTTTTTTATTCAATGATATTTAGTTCCTTTCCACAAAAATCACATTTACCATTGTGCACGTTGTTTTCGGTAATACTAAATCCACGCCTACTTATAACCCTTCTTTTGCATTGCGGGCAGTATGTGTCTTCATAAGGATGCCCTAATACGTTTCCTGCATATACAAAGTTAAGGCCTTCTTTTAGCCCAACATCGTGTAATTCTTCAAGTTTTTTAATAGAAGTTGGGGGAATGTGAGAAAGCTCAAGATATGGAAAAAACCTTGTTATATGCCAGGGTGTTTCTTTGCCAAGGTTGTTTTTTATCCATTTTGCAAGCTTTTGCATTTCTTCGGCATTATCATTGATGGTTGGTATAACGTTTGTCACTACTTCGATATGAATATTCCACTTAGTTTTTGCATAGACGATCGTATCTAGTATTTTGTGCCAATCAAAAATTGGGGTGATCTTTCTATAGCTTTCATTAGAGAATGCCTTTATGTCTACGCTGAAGGCATCGAGATACGGGCCTATTAGGTCTAAACCTCTTTTTGTTATGGAGCCATTTGTTACATAGACAGTGTAAAGCCCTTCTTTTTTTGCAAGCTTAGCTGTTTCTAGTGTGTATTCAAACCAGATTGTGGGTTCATTGTATGTCCATGCAATGCCTTTTGCTCCATATGATTTTGCAAGTTCAATTGCTTTCTTGGGACTAATCTCTTCACTGAGATCTTTAATGTTTTTTTCTGTAGGGTAAAAGCGTGAAATATTGTAATTTTGGCATCCCCTACAGCGAAAGTTGCAACTCCAGGTGCCAAGAGAGAGTGCATTTGTCCCGGGATGGAAGTGGAAAAGTGGTTTTTTCTCAATTGGGTCTACCTGAACAGAGGAAGCATACGAATCAAGTATTGTGTAAAGTTTGCCTTTATTGTTTATCCGTACTTTACAAATACCTGTTTTGTTTTCAGGAATTATGCAGTGAAAATGGCATAGATTACACTGCACTTTGCCATTTGAAAGCGTTTCGTATAAAAGTGCCTCTTCCATTGTGTTCATCTCCTATATAATGCAAACTCTGCTTCTATTAGTTTAGTATACCAGAGTTATTGTTTTATTAAATTTTTTAATTCACAGGATTTAGTATCTATTTGCTTCAATTATTTACTGCACTTTACATTGTTGTATTCAATAAGTAATGGGGATGCTTTGTTTATACATCTATTATGTTTGACGTTCTGGAGGTAAGGGTGCCTGGGAAATTTTTAATCGCAATTGGCATTTTAAGCATCGTTCTGCTTCATCCATTGCTAATTTTTCATCTATGCCAAGCTCTACTAATGCAAAGTTGTTGTTTCTTTTATCTACCGGGAGAGTAGGTATGTTAATTCTTTTTTTGTATGCGAATTTTTCTTCTCTTCCTATATAGGGGTTTTCTTCATCTTCCAGCACGAATTTTTGTTCAATTTGTCCTGATCCCCCTAAAAATTTATCGATCTCTGAGGCCGCTATTCTTCCGTGTTGTATAGCCTCGATTATAGATGCTGGCCCGCTTACTACATCTCCCCCTGCGAATACACCTTTTTGTGAGCAAGTAAGAGTTTCTTCATCTGCCTGAATTGTTCCTTTTTTATTTAATTGAAGTTCAAACCCTTCTGGCACAGCAGGCTTTTGTCCGATTGCCATTATTAATTTATCGGCTTTGAGTGTAAATTCGCTGTCTTTGATTTCTATTGGCCTTCTTCTGCCGCTAGCGTCAGGTTCGCCTAATTCCATTTTTATGCATTCTATTTCTAAATTATCATTTTTGTCAGTTACACTTTTTGGAGTTATAAGGAACTTTATTTCAATACCTTCTTTTAAGGCTTCCTCTATTTCTTCTTCCGCTGCAGGCATTTCTTTTTGCGTGCGTCGGTACAGTATAACAACCTTTTCTGCACCTTTTCGTAGTACGCTGCGCGCTACATCTATGGCAACATTTCCTCCTCCAACAACTACAACTTTACCTTTAATATCAATTTTCTCTTCAAAATTTATTGCTTTCAGTGCGGATAAACCATCTAATACTTTGGAACTATCTTCACCTGGAATTTTCATTTTCATTCCCTTAGTAGCCCCTATGGCTACAAAAATTGCATTAAAGCCTTGATTGAATAGCTCATCGAGTGATTCTATTTTTGTATTGAGTTTTATTTGTACTCCAATATTTTTTATCTCTTCAATCTCTTTATCTAAAATTTCTCGTGGCAATCGATATTTAGGGATAGCCATTCTCATCATTCCTCCAACTTCGGATAGAGATTCAAAGATAGTTATCGAATAACCCAATGTTCTTAAAAACCACGCAGCGGTTAAACCACCAGGCCCTGATCCAATAATTGCAACTTTTTTTCCTGTATCAGGAGTGATAGCTAGTTTTTCTTTCCATCGATAGCTGTCTCTACTTGCTACATATCTTTTTAATTCTCTTATCCCTATTGGTTCATTTATTTTTTCTCTACGACATGCTTCTTCGCAGGGATGAGTGCATACATAGCCCAACACATTCGGAAAAGGAACTTTTTCTCTTATTACTTCGATACTGTCCTGAAATTTTCCTTCTGCAATTAATTTTACATATCGAGGGATATCTATATTGGCAGGGCAACTATTTTTGCATGGTACGAGTTTTGCTTCACGTTCCTCTGGCTCAAATTTTTCTCTGTCAGTCAATGCCTCGGCAGGACATACTTCTACGCATGCTCCGCAGAACTTACAATCTGCATCTGCCATAGATATCTCGAAAGGTGTAGTTACGATGGTGTTAATGCCTCGATTTACATATCCAATTGTGCCTACGCCTCGAACATCTTGACATATTCTGACACAGCGGTCGCAGAGAATACATTTATTGGGATCTCTTAAAAATAATGGGTCATCTTCGTGAATTGGCAAATTTCTTTTAGGTGGCATGTATCCTGGCAATAGTTCTTTTGCCCCTATGAAGTTGACAACTTTCTTTAATTGCGTTGTTTCGTTTATCTGATCAGGATATTCACTTAGAATAAACCAAATAATATTCTTTCGGAATTCTTGTAGTTTTGTAGTGTTCGTATGCACTACCATTCCCTCTCTTGCCTCAGTTGTACAGGCAGTGGGGAAGCCCTTCATTCCTTCTATTTCTACAATACACAATCGGCATGCACCTATTGGAGATAGATCTGGATGATAGCATAAGTTAGGTATATAGAGGTTGTTTTGGAGCGCTGCTTCAAATACTGTTGTACCTTTTTTAACTAGTAGTTCCTTATCGTCAATTTTTAATGTGATCATTCTATGCCTCCTACTGGACATACCTCAATGCATGCTTTGCATTTTATGCATTTATCCTTGTCAATCACTGCATACTCACCTTTTTCCCAATTAATTGCGTCAACTGGACATGCTTTGTAGCATTGACCGCATTTTATACATTTTTCTTTGCTAACTTCAAACTTTATAAGATCTACACATACATGAGCAGGACATCTTTTTTCTAAGATGTGAGCTTCATATTCATCGTGAAAGTATTTCAGGGTTGTTAACACCGGATTAGGGGCTGTTTGCCCAAGTCCGCAAAGCGAAGTGTTTTTTATTGTGTTGCTTGTTTCATATAGAAAGTCCATATGTTCCTTCTTGCCTTCTCCTTTAGCTATTTTCTCGATAATTTCCAACATTCTTTTTAGTCCTATTCTGCATGGCACACATTTTCCACACGATTCTTCTACTGTAAAGTTTAGAAAAAACTTTGCTATATCGACCATACAGGTACTTTCATCCATTACAATCATTCCTCCTGATCCCATAATAGCTCCAGTTTTCGTAATGGATTCATAGTCAATAGGAGTGTCTGCAAGACTATCGGGAAGACATCCACCTGAAGGACCGCCAATCTGTACAGCTTTAAGTTTTGCACCCCTTTTTGACATTCCACCTCCTGGACCAAATATAAGCTCACGAATGGTTGTTCCCATTGGAACTTCTGCTAAACCCGTGTTCTTAACCTTGCCGGCGAGAGCAAAAACTTTTGTTCCTTTACTCTTTTCACTTCCTATGGAAGCAAACCATTTTGATCCTTTCATGATAATATGTCTAATATTGGCAAGTGTTTCTACGTTATTAATAAGGGTTGGTTTATCCCATAATCCTTTTTGTGCAGGAAACGGAGGTCTTGGTTTTGGTCTTCCTGCGTGGCCTTCAATTGACGCAAGGAGGGCTGTTTCTTCTCCACATACAAATGCTCCAGCACCTTGTTTTATTTTGATATCAAATGAAAATTTACTACCCAATATATTATTTCCTAAAAATCCTTTTGCTTTTGATTGCGAAATTGCTATCTCCAATCTCTTTATAGCTAATGGATATTCTGCCCGACAATAAATAAAGCCTTCTTGTGCGCCAATGGCATGACCTGCTATGGCCATTCCCTCGATTATAGCATGTGGATCTCCTTCCAGTACACTTCGATCCATAAAAGCGCCTGGATCGCCTTCATCGGCATTGCACACTACATATTTAATATCACTTTTAGGAGATCTACAATATCGCCATTTTAACCCTGTAGGAAATCCTGCTCCGCCCCTGCCTCTCAGGCCAGAGAGTTCAATCTCCTGGATGATTTCATTTGGGGCCATACTGAGAGCTTTACTTAAGGCCTTGTAGCCATCGTGTTTTATGTAATCTTCAATATTTTCAGGATCAATTTCTCCGCAATTTGAAAGAACAATTCTTTGTTGTTTTGCAAAAAATTGTTTGTAATCATCTCCTGCTTGTAGCTTTGCAACTGGTTTGTTTTTTATGAGGTGTTCCTCTACGATTTGAGAAACATGTTCTGGTTTTATGTATTCGTATGTAATTCTCCCGAGTTCTGGTGTAATAACGTCAACTAATACATCTCGGAATAACCCTCTATCTCCTGTTCTTACAATTTTGTATTTTTCAAGCAAATTTCTATTTTTTAGCTCAATTTCAAAATTTTTGGCAACATTTTCAGCTCCTGCTGAAATACCGCTTGTTCCCATGCAGATAAGTATTGTATTTTGCATCTATTTTACCTCCCGATACTTTTGCAATAGTTGGGCTATTTCCTGAATTTTACATCTTCCGTAGAAGTTGTCATCAATTACAATTACGGGCGCCATACCACAACATCCAAGGCAGGCCACTCTTTCTAAGGAAAATAGATTATCTTTTGTGGTTTCGCCTTCCTTGATTTTTAATTTGTTCTCTATGAAATCAAGGAGTTCTTTACCTCCCATGACATGGCAGGCAGTTCCCTGGCAAACTTTAATTGTATGTTTTCCTCTGGGGGTGAGGTGAAACTGCGCATAAAATGTTAGTATTTCATAAATTTCTACTGGATAAATTGATAGTTCTTTGGATATTAATTCCATTGATTCTCTAGGAATATATCCGAAAACGGATTGAATGTCTTGTAGTAACGGAATTAAAGCACCTTTTTCTTTACGGTATTTTTTAATTATTTTTTCAATTTCAAAAAGGTCTGTACCCACTTTAATCCTCCTTGTCTTTAAATTTTATCATCTAACTAGGTTTTCAATAATTACCGCATATCCGAAATGCAGTGTACATTATTTTTTATTTAGAGCAAGCGTTATCTTTCTAAAATTTTAAATCTACTTTTTCTTTTTCAGTTAATATTTTTTTGCTTTTTGGGAAAATATTTTTAAAGTTTTTAACAATTATATATTGTAACTCGTCTTGCGAAATGCTTCTTAAATTTGCAAATTCCGCATAGATGTATTTTACAAAAATAGGTAAGTTTTTTTTGCCTCTTTCAGGTACAGGGGCAAGATATGGAGAATCGGTTTCCAGTAGAATTTTATTGATTGGTACTATTTTTGCTGCTTCTCTTAAATCCTTTCTCTTTTTAAATGTAAGCATGCCAGAGAATGATATGTACATACCAAGATCCATAACTTTTTCTGCTTCTTCTGGGCCATAATCAAAGGAATGAAATACGCCGTTTAAATATCCTACACTTTTAATTATTGAAATCGTGTCATTAAACGCATTTCTTGAATGCACTATGAACGGTATGTTTAGAGACTTAGCAATGATGATTTGTTTTTCAAATATTTTTTTTTGCAAAGAGAAACTTGTGATATTTCTAAAATAATCTAATCCTATTTCTCCTATTGCAATAATTTTTTTGTAGGATGCAAGGGTAGCAAGTTCTTCTTCAGATGATTTATCAAGGGGAAATACATCATAAGGGTGTATTCCGACACTACCAAATAGAGAGCTATTTTGAGCGAGGGATACTACTTCCCTTGAGCTCTCCATGTCGTATGCTATATTATTTACAGCAAATAATGTTTTTTCGCTATCCTCAATGACAGATTTTAAGTTATTGCCATATTCTTTTTTTAGCAGATGGGCATGAGAGTCTATATACATTAACTAATCTTTGATCCCTCCTTCACATCTTTATCAAGGATGAGAAGCGAAAGATTATTTTCATCACTTGCAGCTAACAACATTCCGTAAGAAGTAACACCCATAAGTTTTCTTGGTTTTAGATTTTTTACAATAATAATTTTTTTCCCGATCAATTGTTCCGGTTCATAGTGCAGGGCGATCCCCCCCACAATCGTTCTTTCCTCATCTCCAAGCGAAATACGGAGCTTTATAAGCTTTTGTGACTCTTGTACTTTTTCTGCTGTAATAATTTGTGCTACTCTTAGATCAAGTTTTGCAAAATCTTCGTACGAAATGAAATTTTCTTCCTCACTATTTTCTTCATCTGCTGTTTCTTTTTTTAACCGCGGGAAAATTGGGGGTAATTTTTCTACTTTGATACCAACTTTTAGCTGCCCCCATTCCATTTTTTTTATGTTTACGGAATCGTCTTGAAATGTTTTTAACACTTTTTTTGTTGTAAACGGCATGAATGGCGTAAGGAGTATGGTAATGTGTCTTATTCCTTCAAGCAGCGTGTAAAGTATGGAGGAAAGCACATCTTGATTGTCTTTCAGTTTCCATGGAGCTTTTGTTTGAATGTAATTATTTAGTGCGTTAATTATATTCCAAATGGCATCTAGAGCCTGGGAAAAATTGTATTTGTTCATTTCTTTTATGTATATCTTTTCTTGCTCGTTAATAAAGTTTATTATTTTTTCATCTCTTACTATTTCTTCAGGGACTACACTGTCTTTATATTTACATAACATGGTAGTAGTTCTATTAATTAAATTTCCAAAATCATTGGCAAGATCAGAATTATATCGCCTATAGAAAGTATCCATTGTAAAATTGCCATCTAACCCAAAGGATATCTCTTTTGAAAGATAGAAACGTGTAACATCAACAGCTGTTTCGATGTCTATACCTGCTTTTTTTGAAAATTCTTTTATAAAATCTAGGGGATTGACTACGTTGCCTTTTGATTTAGACATTTTTTCTCCTTCCAGGTTCCAGAAGCCGTGGGCAAATATTTCCTTTGGGAGAGGCAATCCATAACTTATAAGCATAGCAGGCCATATTATTCCGTGAAAGCGCGTGATATCTTTTCCTACCAGGTGTAGATCTGCAGGCCAATATTTATTGAATTTTTCTTCATCTTTTAAAAAATCGATAGCTGTAAGATAATTTAGCAATGCGTCAAACCAGACATATATAGTATGGTCCTCGTCAAACGGCACAGGCGTACCGAATTTGAAAGATTTTCTTGAGACGGAAAAGTCTTGAAGCCCTGATTTTATTACATTTATCACTTCGTTGTATCGAGATTCCGGACGCAGAAAATCCTTATGTTCTTCATAGTACTTAAGTAGCGGTTTTTCATATTTGCTTAATCGAAAAAAATAATTTGTTTCGTTTATTTTTTGTACTTTTTCCCCACAGATTGGACACTTTCCGCTCTTTAAGTCCGAATCTTTCAGGAACGTGGCATCTCCCACACAGTACCAGCCCTCATATTCTCCAAGGTATATGTCTCCTTTATCGTATAGTGTTTGGAAGAAATGCTTGACTACCTTTATATGATCAGCATCGCTTGTCCTTATGAATCTTGTATAGGAAATGCCAAATATATTGAATAGATCTTTCCATGTTTTACTTACTTTATCTACGAAGAGTTGCGGATCAATACCTTCTTTTTTAGCGCGGTCTTCAATTTTTTCGGCGTGTTCATCTGTGCCGGTGGAAAAAAATACATCCTTGCCCTCAAGCCTTTTAAACCTTGCAATAATATCTGCCGAGATAGCTTCGGACACGGACCCCATATGTGGTTTATCATTTACATAGTAAATGGCGGTTGTAAGATAAAAGTTATCCATGCTTTATGCTCCTTTTAATAGTCTGGTTTATTTAAATCCTCTATTGTGTTTGAAAGGACAGATTCTATTAATTCTATATTTCCTGTATTTTCTATGCCAACAAAGAGGAGATTTTCATTATTTAAGGGCGATATAATGAGCTTACCTATAGTTCCATTGAATATGGTATTTTTGAGTTTTCCCATTTTTAATTCTTGTAAAATTTCATCTGATAAACCCGCAAGTGATGCGGTTAGACCGGAAAGTATCTCCAGGGAGATATCCAGGTTGGAGATGCCGTACAATAAACTTCCCTCTTTATTTGTAAGTATTATGGCAAGCACTCCCTCTGTATCCTTTAACTTTTTTAATATCTCTTCTATCATACAGTTGCCGTCCTTAACTTAAAAATATGTTGGAATTTTTAAATTATAATATCATTTTTCAACGTAGTATAGCATAATCTTATATTTTTTTAAAATACGACCTGTAGTATAATTAATGAAAAAGGTTAATGAAAAAGGAGGCAATTTGAAGGACAAAAAATTGTTAGATTTTATTACAGAAATAATTGATGAAAAGAAGGGTAATGAGACTAAAGTCGTAGATGTTACTAAAATTACTACCTTAACAAATTTTTTCATTATTTGTACGGCAGGAGCAAGCGAACATGCAAAGGCAATTGAAGAGGAATTAGAAAAGAGGCTTAAAGAAAAGAAAATTGAACTACTTAATGAGGAAGGCGAAGGAGAAGGCAAATGGATTGTTATGGATTATGGTGATTTTATAATCCATATAATGACGGAAGATACAAGAAAATTTTACAATATTGAAAGAATCTGGCAAGAAATTTCGCCTCGTCTAAAAAGAAAGCTTAAATCTTGACAAAGTAAAAAAAAATAAACTATACTGCTCGAGTTATAATTTATTGGAAAAGGAGGCATTATGGATGAATTTTTCACCGCACCTGTGGCGGAGAAACAAGCAGAAGTAATACCGGATACGTTATGGGATATGATGATTCTGGGAGCAGGGCCTGGAGGGCTTACTGCAGGTATTTATGCAGGAAGAAGCGGGCTAAATGTGATGATTCTTGAAAAACTTTCTCCAGGGGGGCAAATTGCCGTAAGCGAGCAGATTGATAATTACCCTGGATTTCCTGATGGAATAAACGGCACTGAGCTTGTAGAAAGAATGGAAAAGCAGGCCGTCCGATTTGGTACAAGAATTGTAATGGAAGAGGGAATGAGAATTAGTAAGGAGGGTAAGCTGTTTGTCGTAACGACGACAGGGAACAAAAAATACAGAACAAAGACAATAATTATTTCTACTGGCGCAGATTCTGTAAAACTTCCTGTTCCTGAAGAAGAAAAGTTCAGAGGAAAAGGAATATCATATTGTGCAACTTGTGATGCATCTTTTTTCAGAGGAAAAGATGTTGCAATTGTAGGGGGTGGCGATACAGCAATTACTGATGCTTTACACCTTACGCGATTTGCAAATAAAGTAATCATCGTGCATAGGCGAAGAGAATTACGTGCTGTAAAGGCTCTTCAGGAAGAGGTTTTTGCAAATCCTAAAATAGTGTTCCAGTGGGATTCCATCCCCTCTCGTGTTATTGGTGATGACATGGTAGAGGGACTAGAAATTGAAAATGTTAAAACGAAGGAAAAGAAAGTTCTAAAAGTAAATGGCATATTTGCTGCCATAGGAACGGTGCCAAATAGCAAAATAGTTAGAGGAATTGTAGAGTTGGATGAAAGAGGATTTATAAAAACGAATCATAATAGAGAGACGTCTGTGCCTGGCATCTTTGCTGTAGGTGATGTGAGGGATACACCTTTACGTCAGGTTATTACAGCGGCAGGAGATGGGGCAATTGCTGAATTTTCAGCAGAAAATTATATAGAATTGATGGAGAGGTGAAGAAGTGGAAAAATTATTAAAGGAACAAGATGTACAGTACATCAAGGAGTTGTTTGACAGAGACCTTGTAGACCCAGTGGAGCTTGTATTGTTTTTAGAAAGCGAGGGTTCAGACAAAGTTACGGCTGCTAATAGTCAATATCTTCAGCAAACGGAAGAAATTGCCAGAGAAGTTTCAGAGATCTCTGACAAGATAAAATTGACTGTTTATAAAGATGACAAAGAAAAAGAAAAGGAATATGGGGTAAAGGAAATTAGTGCACTATTTATTCAGGGAAAAAACAGTGATAAGAACGTTGTTTTTTATGGGATTCCATCAGGGCATGAATTTTCAAGTTTACTTGAGGATATTGTAAATGTTTCTCAGGGGACAACGCGGCTTTCTCCGGCATCGAAAGAGACAGCTCGGAATATAAAGGTTCCTGTCGAGATTCTTGTTTTTATTACTCCAACTTGTCCGCATTGTCCTAAAGCCGTACAAACTGCACATCAGCTTGCGATGGAAAACAAACTGATAAAGGCAGCTATGATTGAAGCTAATGAATTTCCTGAACTATCTAAAAAATATAACGTTTATTCTGTACCAAAAATAGTAATAAATGAGAAAGTGCAGTTTGAAGGTGCTTTACCAGAAGACATATTCTTAAATAAAGTGCTTTCTGCTGTTGATGAGTCTTAATAGTAGAAATTTAATTGAAAAATAAAAAGGGGCGAAGCCCCTTTTTATTATATTAGTAGTGCAAGAATTGCTTTTTGGATGTGCAACCTGTTTTCTGCCTGGTCAAAAACGACAGAGTGAATTCCATCAATTACTGAATCGGTGATTTCTTCTCCTCTATGAGCAGGTAAACAGTGCATTACGATGACGTCTTTTTTAGCCTTTGAAACGATTGAATCATTTATTTGGTATGGTTTCATTATTTTTACTCGCTTATCGTGCTGTGCCTCGTCTCCCATTGATGCCCATACATCGGTATAGATAACGTCTGCATCTTTTACTGCTTTCTCAGCATTATTTGTGATAAGTACAGAGCTGCCTGATTCTTTTGCAAACTGTTTTGCATCTTCTATAACATCTTTTTTAGGTTCGTATCCTTTCGGAGTAGCGACTGCGATGTTCATACCAAATTTTGTTGCACCAAAAAGAAGGGAGTGGCATACATTGTTTCCATCGCCCAGGTAAGCAATTTTTATCTTCTCTAGCTTGTTCTTTTTTTCTTTAATAGTAAGGAGATCGCCCATAATTTGACATGGATGTGAAAAATCTGATAAGGCATTTATTACGGGTGCTGTTCCGTGATCTCTCAACTCCTCAAGTGTTTTATGTGAATAAACTCTTGCTACAACGCCGTGCAGGTATCTAGAAAGAACTTTTCCTGTGTCTGCTACTGTTTCTCCTCGTTTTAATTGCATATTTGATGTGTCTAAGATAAGTGCTTGGGCACCAAGCTCAAAGATTGCAACTGCAAAGGAGATTCTTGTGCGGGTAGAGGGCTTTTCAAAAATTACACCGATGGATTTCCCATCAAGGAGTTTTTCATCTTTTCCCGCGTAATGGTCAAGCTTTAGACGCTCTCCCAGGTCGATAATTTCTTTGAGCTCTTCTTGTGTAAAATCTTTAATTGTTAGAAATGATCTACCTTTAAGATTTGTTGACATTACTTGTCTCCAAACCGCTCTTTAATTATATCTTTAAGGTCGGGTTTGCCGATTTCTTCAAGTTCGTAGGTGACTCGTACTGCTGGTTTGTTGATTTTTACAACTCTTCTCAAGTCAATTGGAGTGCCGATTACGACAAGATCTGCTGGTGTTTTATTAATAGTTTCTTCCAGCTCTTTTATCTGATTTGGACTGTATCCCATTGCGGGTAAAACATTTCTTGTCTGCTTGTACTTATCATATGTTGCTTTGATTGAGCCCACGGCGTAGGGATAAGGAGATATTATTTCTTTTGCTCCCCATTTCATGGCTGTCACGTATCCTGCCCCGTAACTCATTCCCCCGTGTGTGACTGTTGGGCCATCCTCTATTACTATTACTCTTTTTCCTTTAATTGATTCCGCACTTTCGACGTATGTAGGTGATGCGGCGTCAATGAGTACTGCCTTTGGATTGAGCTCTCTTGCATTTTTTCTTATTTCTTCAATTGCCTCAATAGGAGCTGTGTCTTCTTTATTTATTACAATTACATCTGCCATTCTGAAATTTGTTTCTCCGGGATAATACTTTACTTCATGTCCTGGCCGCAAAGGATCAGCTACAACGATTTGTAGATCTGCATGATAGAAGGGGATATCATTGTTACCGCCATCCCAGATGATGATATCCGCTTCTTTTTCTGCTTCTCTCAAGATTTTTTCATAATCTACGCCAGCATATATTATTGCTCCCAAATCAATGTGTGGTTCGTATTCTTCTCTTTCTTCAATTGTACATTCGTATTTGTCAAGATCTTCATATGTTGCAAACCTTTCACTAATTTGCTTTGAAAGGTCTCCATATGGCATAGGATGTCGAATTGAAACTACTCTTTTTCCCATTTCTCTGAGTATTTTAATCACTTTTCTGGTTGTTTGACTTTTTCCGCATCCCGTCCTTATTGCGCATACAGAGATTAGAGGCACAGTAGATTTAACCATTGTACTCTCCGGCCCCATAAGCCAAAAATCTGCACCGGCTGCCATTACTTCTGATGCTTTGTGCATTACATATTCATGAGGGGTGTCGCTGTAGGCAAACACAACTCTATCTATGTGGTTCTTTTTAATAAGCTCTGTAAGCTCTGTTTCTGGATGAATAGGAATGCCATTTGGGTAAAGACTGCCTGCAAGTACGGTGGGATACATTCGTCCATCGATGTTTGGGATCTGTGTTGCTGTAAAAGCGATAATGTCATACCGCTCATTGTCTCTGAAGTAAACATTAAAATTATGGAAGTCTCTTCCAGCTGCTCCCATAATAATTACTTTTGTTTTTCCCATGAGTCATTCTCCTTTTAAGATTTTATTAATAACAATCAGAATATAGCATTTTAAAAATATATGTCAATTGAAAGTAGGCAAAAAGCTATTATAGAGAGTAGGCAAAGGGAAAGTTGTCATTCAAATCCAGAGATTCTTTGCAACATTCATTCATATTATACCGATATTGCCATTTTTTAGATCGGGCAGTTACATGTTTTTAATTTTTTTTATGCCGAGAAAGCTTTTACATAGTTGCCTTCTATGTTAATCGGGGACGGGATTTCTCTCATCACCTTTTTATTTAAAATCTAATATTATATACGAGCAGAAATGCAAGTATCTGCAAGATATATTTACTTATTACCTCCGGAGGTGTTTTATCGATTTCTATCTCGATTGTTTCTGATAATTCTTTTGCAGCTTCTACTCTTCTAGCTGCAATTATTTCTGCTACTTTTTTAGAAAATGCTTTTTCTTTGATTATACGATTATATATGACTCTATATAAAGCATTTTCTTCTTTAAAGTTTTTGATGAAAATATTTTCTAAAAGTTCTAGAGAAACTTGCGCAATATCATTTTTTTCTATTTCAGACATATTGGGAGGAAGAGCAGCTATGAACTGACTTAATGCTTGCCGCAAAGCAAGTGAAATCTTTTTAGGATCTGTAACATTTTTAAGTGATTCTTTTAGAGAAGGAACGAGTGAATAAGCCTTGTATGAAAGAAACGTGATGTAGCCGAGATAAGAATCTATATTAAGTAATTGTTTTAGTTGCTCATTGGAGATTATTCTTATCGCTTTATCGGTTGAACTTGTGGAAAGAATATTTAACATTTCTTTTGTTATGACATACATCATATTAAAAATATCGTAATTTTCTCCGTAAGATATGTAAAGATTGAGAAGTTTGGCATCGTCTCGTGTAATTACTTGTCCATGATTTTGAAACTCCCACACTAATGCATGTGCGGTTGTTTTTGAAAGCATTATGCGTTCTTGCTCAGGTTTATCTTTGAACATATAATTGTAGAGAAAACTGTAGGCGTACGATTCTCCTGTAGTGAGAGCTCGGTAACACATATTTACGATGGTTGGATTAATCTGGGAAACAATTGGCGTGATATAGTTTGTTGTTGTATTTATCGCAATATCAACGGCATCTTATCTTTTTATTCCAGTTGTTGCTATGATTTGCGTTGCAAGCCTTAATGCGATAGGAAAGAAGTCTGAAGACATTTTCTCGTATAAGTGCAAGAAAGGATAATATCCTTCAATGGCTGATATGTTGAGATTTTCTATTAAAGGGTGTTCCATCTGCATATCCAGTGGACCAAGCTCTGATTGAGGTCCCATAACGATTTCATCAGCTTCGAGAGCCATTAATATGGCGGCACTTTTTGCATACAGCGGGATAATTGCCTTAAGTTTTTTACATTTGGACCGTATTATATTTACCATTTGGTATGCCGGATGTGGATAGCCTCCTCCCGAAAGTATTACCATATTGATGCGAGTTTTTTCTGGTGGTGTGGGAATTTTATTTAGTTGATCGATGAGGTCGAACATGTCATCCCGATTGATAGCAGCATTTTCACCATAAGTAAAAAATAGCAGATAGCGATATTCTTCAGATTCTTTTTCTCCTTTTGAAGGGATAGGGGATTTTAACGGCAATTTTTCCTTCTGGACTTCTTCATTTCTTTTTTTTTTTGTTTCTTTGCCTTGCTGTTTTTTTTCCATTATTCCCTCCTTTTTTAAAAATTATATGTAACGCCTTTTTCAAGTATTTTAACATTGTCAGATACAATTTCAAATCTTTCAGGAATCTGTGTGTGAATGGGAAGCAGGATTTCGGGGTTAATTTCCCGGGCCATACGTAGCAGATCTGGTTGTGCTGCATGCCCTGGCGAGTGAATATTGAAATATGGCATATTGAACATCTTTAGCCAGTTTAGAAGAATTTTTGCATTTTCTGCATCAATGCTTGGCAATGGTTCTCCGCCTGAATGGATGTACAACGCACCTTTTTCCGGTTTTATGTCTAGAAGTTCCGGTATACTCATAAAGTCAAGTAGCATTACAATATTTTTCTGGTTTTTATAGACATATGCCGCATCAACAAATGTTCCTATTGTTTCATTTTCCCAGGTATTTGGCATTCCTTCAGATTTGTAAATCAATGTGTTAGGAGATGAAAGAATTTCTTTTGCAAATGTATCTCCTATACAAGAGTAACGGTTTAACATAAAAGCATAAGGTAAGGTTATTACAAATTTTTTGTTTTTCTCATTTGCGATTTCAAAAAATGTTCGGATTCTGTCTATGTGTGGTTCATATGGATTTGCAAAAAGAATCCCGTTGCATTGCTCAAGCACGCTAATTGCCTGTTTTTTTAGCTGCTCTTCTGTAAGGCTTGTAACAAACCTCCAGCCAAAACGTGTTCCTTCTGTAATTAATATATAGGGGTTATTGTTTTTTGCGTATTTAACAAAATTCCATGATTTTTCATTTGCTCTTCCGTGAAAATAAATATCGCCAGTGTAGAATATATTTCCTTTTGAGGTCTCTATCTGGAAGGCCAGAGCTCCGGGGATATCGTGGTCAACAGGTATAGGATGTACAGTAAACGGTCCGACTTTAACGGGTTTGTCCATTATTTTTATATTTGAGATATTATTTTTTATGATTCCCTTTTTTCCAAAGAAACTAAGAACTTCTTTAGAATAATCGCTCATATACTTTTCTAATGAATCATCTATGAGATCAATGAGTCCAATGTGGTCAAGATGAGCGTGTGAAAAAAATACTGCTTTTATATCGATATCAATTGAGTTTTTTGATGACATAGGCCATTCTTTATAGAAGTTCCGTAATGGCGGAAGTTCTTTTGTTGCGATGCGATCATGTACTTTTTTCCAATTTCTTCCAGTAAATGAATCATTGAAGTAGGTACTGTTAGTTGAAAATCTTTTTCCAAAATCAAAGAGTATAGCGGTGCCATTTTCTTCAATAATAATTTTATTGCCACCAATTTCTCTTATTCCGTCAAAAAATATTATTTTCATTTTTTCCTCGCTTTTATCTTTTTAAAAAATTATACCATCCCGTTTTCAAAATACAAATTGCAATACTAACAGAAATAGGCAAGATATGTAAGCAGATAAATGAAAAAGATGGAAAAAGTAATAATTATAGGAGCAGGAGTCGTTGGTTGTGCAGTTGCAAAAGGACTGTCTAAATACGATTTGGATATTCGTGTGCTCGAAAAAGGATTAGATGTTCCTGGAGGAGCAACAACTGTGCAAGGCGTTAAATTTAGAACATCGGCAGGGTTTGGGCGTTGCCAAATGGGGTTTTGTGGTACAAGAATCATAGAGATACTTTCAAGGGAAACAGGGATACCTGCAAGAAAGATTAGAAAATTTGGAAAAAATTCTTATTATTTTTCGGGCAACATAAAGGTGTATCAAATAGGCTACCGTAATAGATTTGCATAAGAGGCGTGATTAGTAAAATAATTTTTAACTTAAAGACTTGATTTTTTCTGATTCTCTTTTAATATAGTATATAAATTCGCACCCTTTGGATTCTCAGGGTTGTGCACAAATGTGTTCCTGAGAAGAAGAAAGAGGGGAGGAAAAACAATAGGAGGTAGTAGCAATGGCAATTATGACAATGAAAGAACTGCTTGAAGCTGGTGTACATTTTGGACATCAGACAAAGCGGTGGAACCCAAAGATGAAAGAGTACATCTACACAGAGAGAAATGGAATTCACATTTTTGATCTGAGGATTACCATTAAGAAGGTGTCTGAGGCGTATAATTTTGTTTCTAATCTTGCAAAAGAAGGAAAAACTGTAATTTTTGTAGGAACAAAAAAAGCAGCTCAGGACATTGTAAAAGAAGAAGCAGAAAGATGTGGGATGATGTATGTGAACCAGAGGTGGGTAGGAGGCTTACTCACTAATTTTTCTACCATTAAAACCCGCATTGATAGATTAAATGAACTTGAAAAATTAGTTGCAGAAGGATATCTTGATTCTATACATATCAAAGAGCGAGTAAGTGTCGAAAGAGAATTTGCCAAGTTGCGTAAACTTTTTGAAGGGGTAAAGAATGTAACTTCTCTTCCTGCTGCGATCTTAGTGACAGATACGCATAAAGAGCGTAGTGCGATATTGGAAGCAAGGAGATTGCATATTCCAGTGATAGGCATTGTGGATTCTAATTCAGATCCTGAAGAAATGGATTATCCCCTTCCCGGAAATGATGACGCAATTAGATCTCTTAGATTATTTTCATCGGTTATTGCAAATGCAGTCATCGAAGGAAAAGAAGGAAGAGTCGAGGAAGAAAAACGGCAGGAAAAAGCCGAAGGCGAGGAAGAAAATCTAGACAGTACTGAAGAGATTAAAGAAGAACTTGATGAAGAGGTGTCAAAATGAGTTTAGATCTTATTAAAGAATTACGTGTAAAGACAAGTGCTGGCGTTATTGATTGTAAGAAAGCGCTTGCCGAAGCGAATGGCGATATTGAAAAAGCTATTGAAATTTTAAGAGAAAAAGGTGTTGCAAAAGCAGTTAAAAAGTCTGGAAGGGTGGCAAATCAAGGCATTATAACAGCATATATACATCCAGGTGCCCAACTTGGAGTATTGGTTGAATTGAATTGTGAGACAGATTTTGTTGCAAGAACTGACGAGTTTAAAAATCTTGCTGACGAGATTGCATTGCAGGTTGCAGCTACCGACCCTGATTACGTTTCAAGAGATGAAGTCTCTGCAGAGTTAATTGAAAAGGAAAGAGAGATTTATGAGAAGCAGTTCGAAGGCGATAAAAAACCAGCCAACGTTATTGAAAAAATAATAGATGGTAAGGTCGAGTCATTTTACAAAGAGCATTGTCTTCTTGAACTTCCATATATAAGAAACGAAAAGATCGTTATAGCCGATCTTATTAAAGAACACATAGCTAAGTTTGGAGAAAATATTTTAGTTGGGAGGTTTGTTCGCTTTAAAATAGGGGAGGTATAATTGGCACATTATAAAAGGATTCTTTTAAAGCTTAGCGGAGAGGCCCTTCTTGGGAAAAAGGAATTTGGCATTGATGTTAAAGTATTAGAGGAGATTGCTGCCCAAGTAAAGATCCTGAAAACAGAAGGCATAGAAGTTGGAATTGTAATAGGTGGTGGCAATATCTTTAGAGGATCAGAAAGCAAGGAGCTTCATATAGATAGAACCACTGCTGATTATATGGGCATGCTTGCCACTGTTATTAATGCTCTTGCGCTTCAAAATGCACTTTTAAAAAAGGGAATTGATGCGAGAGTTATGTCGTCATTGAGCCTTATGCAAGTTGCAGAACCATACATTCTCGCAAAAGCATTAGCGCATTTTGAAAAAGGAAGAATTGTTATATTTGCGGGAGGGACAGGTCTTCCCTTTTTTACCACAGATACTACTGCAGCATTGCGAGCAATAGAAATAAAGGCAGATGCTATATTCAAGGGGACTAAAGTTGATGCAATTTATTCTGCGGATCCAGCAAAGACCAGTAATGCCCATAAGTATACTTCTATATCTTATACTGAATTTCTTGTAAAAAATTTAAGAGCAATAGACTCAACTGCCGTATCTCTCTGCAGAGAGTTTAAAATGCCTATAGTATTGTTTAATGTAAAGACAAAAGGCAATTTAGTTAGAGCTGTGTTAAAAGGCGGCGTGGGAACACATATAAAGGAGGGATGAAATGGAATTAGAAAAAAAGATTTATCAGGAAATAGAAAATGAAATGAAAGTGGCAATAGAAGCTATGGAAAGAGAGTTTTCTCATGTTCGTGCGATACGAGCTACTCCTGAATTACTTGATTCTGTACGCGTGCAGGCATATGGAACAACTGTTCCACTCAAGCAGGTTGCATCAATTTCAGTTTCTAAATCAAGAGTACTTGCTGTTGAACCGTGGGATAAATCGCTTTTGAATGAGGTTGAAAGAGGGATTCTTAAGGCAAATCTTGGTGTTATGCCTCGTAACGATGGTACAACAATTACTCTTCCTTTTCCAAAATTGGACGAAGAAGAGCGAATTAAGATTGTGAATCAAATTAAAAAAATGGCAGAAAGTTTTAGAGAAGAAATTAGAGGTGTTAGAAGGCGAGCTATTGATAAAACTAAGAGTTGGGAAAAAGATAAGGAAATATCGGAAGATGATCGATATAGGATGCAGGAGAAAGTACAGGAATTTACAGATAAATATATCAAAATTATAAATGAGCACCTAACGAGAAAAGAAGAGGAAATTCTCGAAGTTTGATGGGTGAAGAAAGTCCTGTTCCTGTCCATGTAGCAATTATTATGGATGGGAATGGTCGTTGGGCCGAAGAGAGAGAGCTTAATCGAACAGAAGGGCATAAAAATGGCGTAAAGTCAGTTCGAATTATTACTAAAACATCAGCAAGTCAGGGAATAAAATTTCTTACCCTTTTTACATTTTCTACTGAAAATTGGAAGCGAAGCACAAAAGAGGTGAATTTTTTATTTCATTTATTTGTGGATTCTATAAATAAGTATATCCCAGAATTACACGAAAATGGCGTAAGAATTAATTTTATAGGAGATATAGATCCTCTTCCTCTGTTTGTCAAAAATATGGTGCAGTTTGCAGCTAAAACAACGAAGAATAACACTAGAATGGTCTTAAATATCGCTCTTAACTATGGCGGTAGAAGAGAAATTGTTCAAGCGGTAGAAAAATTGCTTCTTTTGGGAACAACACATGAAATTACAGAAGAAACATTTAAGCAATTTTTATTTACTAAAGACCAACCTGATCCAGACCTCATTATAAGGACAGGAGGCGAAAAGAGATTGAGCAATTTTCTTTTGTATCAAGCTGCATACTCAGAACTGGTTTTTACTGATACGTTGTGGCCCGATTTCACTGAAAAGGAATATTTGCAAATCTTACAGGAGTTTTCAACGAGAACGCGAAAATATGGTGCATTAAAATGAAGAGCATCTTTATAGTTGGTTCAACGGGGTCTTTGGGCAAGGAAGCATTAGAAGTAATAAAAAGGCTGGGTGATTATTATAAAGTTATTGGAATAACTGGTTTTCAAAATATTGATGTGATATTGAATCAGATAAAGAATTTTGATCCTCGGTATATAGGGATGAGGAAAAATTATCTTGAGGTCATCAAGAAAGAATTTCCAGATAAATATATTTTTGATGTTGAAAAAGATTTGGAAAAAGAAGTATTGAATGCGAGTGCTGACCTTACTCTGTTTCTTTCTTCTGATATAACTGCTCTTAAATCAATCGACCTTTTACTGAGTTATAAAAAATATGTGGCAATTGCTAATAAAGAGTCAATTATTGCTGGAGGGGAGGTAATCTTTTCTCCGGACAGGCAAAAATATATTATCCCCGTCGATAGTGAACTATCTGCTTTATTTCAGTGCCTTATCGGGGAAAAAAAGAACGCAGTGAAGAGATTTATAGTTACAGCCTCTGGTGGACCTTTTTGGGAACGGGATATTACTACATTTGATAAGATTACGCCCTCTGATGCTCTTTGTCATCCTAACTGGCGAATGGGCAAAAAAATCACAGTAGATTCTGCAACGCTTATTAATAAGGCCTTTGAAGTGATAGAATCTCATTTCTTCTTCGGTATAGATTATAAAAAAATTGAAACAATTATGCATAGGGAGAGTATAATTCATTCAATGATAGAATTTGTAGATGGAAATATGAAAGCACTTATGAGTACTCCTCTGATGTATTTTCCTTTGCAGTACGCAATTACCTATCCTGAAAGAGCTATAAATTTTTTCCCTGAATCTAGATTAGATCTTGGAAAAATAGGGAAACTTACATTTTATCCGTTAAATAACGATAAATTTCCAGGGTTTTTGACTGCTTTGGAGTATGGGAAGCGCGGCGGTAATTTTTTGCCTCTTCTCATTGCTATCGATAAAGTTTTGGTTGATGCTTTTCTTAAGGAAAAAATAAGTTTCTCTGATATACCGTGTCTTTTAGAGAAAGGTTTAAGCAAATTTACCTATGAAAAGGTTGACTCAGTGCCTGATATTGTAGAAGTCTATAATGAAGGTATACTGTCAGCTGAAGAGATGATTAAAAGGAGCGTGAGATGAATTTAGCTTTACAAATTGTATATGGTATAATTATAATTAGTATAATTGCTCTTGTTCATGAATTTGGGCATTTTTTTGCTGCTAAAAAATCCGGTATTGCTGTTGAAGAATTTAGTATAGGATTTGGCCCGGCAATTATGAAGAAAAAAATGGGTGGGACTCTTTATAAAATCGGAGTTATTCCTATTTTAGGTTATGCAAAGTTTCGAGGAATGGACGATAATCTTGATGCCCCTGATGGGTTCTATAAAAAAACGTTGTGGCAAAGGTTTATTTCTGTTTTTATGGGGCCTGGGATGAATTTTATTTTTGCAATTATTATATTTGCTATTGTTTTTGCTTCTTTTGGCAACCCGTTTATTCGCACTACAACAATTTCTTCTGTGATGGCAGGAAGCCCTGCATATGTAGCAGGCATGCAACAAGGAGACAAAATTATCGAAATGGATGGTGAGTATATTGATTCCTGGGAAGAAATGACAGATATTATTCATGAGAGTGATGGAAAGGCATTACAGGTTATGGTTGAAAGAAAAGGTGAAAAGATTTCATTGACTGTAATACCTGAAAAAGATCCTATTTCAGATGTATGGGTCGTTGGAGTTTATTCGTCAGGTGAAAAATGCTCTCTATTTAGAGCTTTATGGGAAGGCGTTGTTTGGACTGGGAAACTAATTTATCGGATGACTATTTCTATCCCCCTACTTTTTACCAGAAAAGGAATTTCGTCTGTTGCTGGCCCTATTGGTATTGCAGCAATGACAGGTCAGGCTGCGAGTGGTGGTTTTGCAAACTTACTCTGGTTTTCTGCGTTTATCAGCATTGCAATAGGTTTTACAAATCTTTTACCAATACCTGCTCTTGATGGAAGCTGGATTGTTCTTATATTGTGGGAAGCAATAACTCACAAACCTGTTCCACCTGAAAAACAGCTTTCTGTTCAAGGTGCAGGATTTATAGTTATTTTAGGCATCATGTTTTTAGTCAGTATCAATGATATTATACGTCTAATAAGCAGATGAGATCAAGATCAATTGCTGTTAATATAGGGAACAGGACAATTGGCGGGGGGAATCCTATTCTTGTCCAGTCTATGGCTAAAACAGATACAAGAGATGTTGTATCAACAGTGAATCAAATATTGCGTCTGGAAGAAGCAGGTTGCGATCTTGTGCGCGTAGCAGTACCAGATATCGAATCTGCTGAGGCGCTTTCAAAAATTAAAAATAAAATACATATTCCACTTATTGCTGATGTTCATTTTGATCCATTAATTGCGATGGAATCAATCAAGCAAGGAGCGGATAAATTACGTTTGAATCCTTCCAACATTCAGGATGAAGAGTGGATTAAAAAAATTGCATTTGCCGCAAGAGAGCGGAATATTCCTATTCGTGTTGGCACAAATCTTGGTTCATTTAAAAAAAAGCCTGATAATCCAGTCGAAGCACTTGTAAAAAATGCATTGGACGAAATAAAGATACTTGAGAGCGTTAATTTTAGTAATATTATAGTGTCCATTAAAACATCTGATATAATACTAACGGTTAGGGCAAATGAAAAAATTGCTAAACTTGTTCGATACCCCTTGCATATCGGTATAACAGAAGCTGGGCCAAAAGAAGAATCGCTGGTGAAGAGTAGCGTTGGAATTGGATATCTTTTAATGGAAGGTATTGGCGATACTATCAGATATTCTATCACAGCAGATCCAATTGAAGAGATAAAAGCTGGAATAACTTTACTCAGGAGTCTCCGTTTAAGAGAGGGAGGGTTAGAAATTGTATCTTGTCCGACCTGTGGGCGATGTGAGATCAATCTTTTTGAAATTGTAAAACAAGTAAAAGAGGAATTTAAAGAGGTTGATATCCCTGTAAGGGTTGCTATTATGGGATGTGTGGTAAATGGCCCCGGAGAGGCAGCTGATGCTGATATTGGCCTTGCTGGAGGCAAGAAAAGTGGAGTAATATTTAGAAAAGGCAAAGCAGTAAGGATTGTAAAAGAGGAGCATCTCTATTCTGCTTTTAGAGATGAATTGAAAAAACTTATTGAAAGCAAAAAATAACTTTATAAAACTTCAGGTAAAGACGAATAAATTTTTTAAGGAATGTTTTGAACAGGTGATAAAATTTGAAAAAGCTGAATAATATAGTATCATAATGATAGATGATGAAAGAAAAAGTTAAAAGCATAGTAGAGGATATAGTCGATATAAGAAATAAGAAAGATGTTCAGATGATTTTCGGAGTATTAGATGAAAATGTCAAAGCAATTGAGAATGAGCTTGGCATCGATATTATTTTGCGAGACGAAGCGGTACATCTTATCGGGGAAGAAAGAAATGTTCGTATTGCTAAAGAAGTTCTTCAGCAAATCGAGAATATGGTAAAAAAACATTACAGCTTCACAGTGGGTGAAATTATCTATGCAATAAAACATTCCCAGGGTAAAAGCTTTCTTCAAAATCTTCCGGAAACTGTTATTATTACAGATATTAAGGGAAGGAACGTTATCCCTAAAACTTTTGGCCAGAGAAATTTTGTAAAGGCAGTGGAAAAAAATGACATTACATTTGTTATTGGCCCGGCTGGGACGGGAAAGACATATCTTTCTGTGGCTATTGCTGTAAAATATCTTTTGACCGGTAGGGTAATGCGTATTGTTTTGACTCGTCCCGTAATCGAGGCAGGTGAAAAATTAGGTTTTCTTCCCGGAGATATACAACAAAAAGTAGATCCTTACTTTAGACCAATATATGATGCCTTATACGATTTATTGGGGCAAGAAAAAGTATATAAGTTTATTGAAAATAAGACTATAGAGATTGCACCACTCGCTTATATGCGTGGGAGGACATTAAATAATGCTTTTGTTATTTTAGATGAAGCTCAGAATACGACGCCATTGCAAATGAAAATGTTTCTTACGAGGCTTGGAGCTGGATCTAAGATGGTCATAACAGGAGATGTAACTCAAAGCGATCTTGACTCTGTACATAGCGAATCCGGTTTACATAAAATAAAAAGGATATTAAAAGAGATTGAGAGTGTTAGTTTCAACTATCTTACAAGTGAAGATGTTGTACGGCACAAACTTGTGCAGAGAATTATCAATGCATACGAAAGGATAGAACATGACAAGGAATAGCCGTTTTTCTTATAATATTTTTACTGAGAAAAATATTATTCGTAATTTTATTTTGTATTTTAAGAGCAATATAGTTCCTATTATCTTAGTAATTTTTCTTGCCATTGTCATTATTGTACCGATGTTCTATTCCTATTTTCCGGCAAATCTTAGTCTCAAAGAAGGCGATGTAAGCCCTCATGAAATTATAGCTAATAGAGAGGTATCGTACATTGATATTGCTAAAACTGAAGAACTACAAGAAAGGATGGCAGAATCTGTTTCTCCGGTGTATCTTCTTGATAGAAGTAAAGAAGATGAGGTTCTTGCTAATATAAATGTTTTTTTTGATTCTTTAACATCAATTTTGTCGAGTGAAGATGATGAGGTATTGAAAAGAGAAAAATTGCTTGATCTCTTATCAAATAATACCCAGATTGCTGATTTTTTCTTGCATGAACCAATTGGAAGAATAGAGCAGTTACACAAAGCTTTGGAAGGCATCGTGTATAACCTGTTGTTGACTGGAGTAAGGAGCGATAAAATTTCTCAAGCTACCAATATGGGATTAGAAACAATTGCCGAGTTGGATTTAGAGGAAGAAGAGAAAGAGCTTTTGATCTATGTATTAAATCACACTATTCAGCCTAATCTGATATACGATAAAGAAGCTACCGAAATAGAGATTGAGAAAGTAAAAAATGCAGTATCTCCTATTGTCATTACGATTTCAAAGGGAGATGTAGTGGCGAGAGCGGGAGAGGAAATTACGGCTGATGAAGTAAAAGTATTAAAGGCTCTTGGGGTGATCCGTACAGGGGATGATTGGAAAGTAGTGCTTAGTATTTTTGCTTTTACTTGCATTTTTTTACTTCTTTCCTTTATCGCAATTAAAAGATCCGTTGTCGTTAATCCCGGTAATATTGTGAAAAAAACTGCAGAATTTGTTATTATTGTTAGTATTGTCTATATCGTATCGATATTCTTAGAAAATATTTCTCCGTACCTTGTTCCCATTCCTTTACTTGCTATGCTTATTTTTGCTTTCTTTGATTTTCCTACTGCCCTAACTGTTACTCTTGCTTTTTCCTTTTTACTTTCATTTCCTTTAGCTTTAAGATCTCCTATCATGTTTGCTGTTATAGTTTCATCCATAGTTTCTATGTTTTTGCTTCGTAAAATGGCAAAAACGGTTACATTTCTTTATGCAGGCATTGTTGGAGGTCTGTCTATGTCCTTTATTGCCCTATTTATAGGTTTGTCTTCCAAACTTGTTTTTAAACAAATTGGATTAAATGTATCTTTTGGTTTTATAAACTTTTTGGGCGGTGCTGTTGTTGCATTGGGAATGGTTTTTGTTATGGATCATCTGTTTAATGAGGCAACCGTACTAAGGTTGTTAGAATTAGGAGATACAGGAGCTCCTTTACTAAGAGAGTTGCTTATTAAAGCTCCTGGTACGTATCAGCACAGCATGATTGTTTCTAATCTTGCTTCTTCCGCCGCTGAAAAAATTGTGGCAAATGCGCTACTTACAAGAGTTGGCGCATACTATCATGACATCGGAAAGATGTTCCACCCTTATTTTTTTACAGAAAACCAACAAGCAATTCCGAACATACATGATGAACTTACTCCAAATCTTAGTAAGACTGTCATTATTAATCATGTTAAGGATGGTATTCATCTGGCGAAAAAATCCCGTTTACCTCAGGAAATAGTCGATTTTATTGCGACACACCATGGAACCACTATTGTATCCTATTTTTATCATAAATCTAAAGAGAGTAATGGCGCGGTACGAAAGAGTGACTTTCGTTATCCGGGACCTCTTCCTCAGAATAAGGAGACAGCTATTGTTATGCTTGCAGACGCCGTGGAAGCGCTTGGACATACTGTTTCGAATCCGGATTTTAACAAAATTGAAGAGATGGTAAATTCAATCATAAAAAGTAGAGTTAGCGATGGTCAGTTGAGCGAATCTGACATTACGTTTAAAGATTTGGCAGAAATAAAAGATTCGTTTGTAAGAACGCTACTTTCTTTATTTCATACAAGAGAGAGTTATCCGGAGATCGATGAAAGTGGAAATGATTAATTACACTCGAAAGTATATTATCGATACAAAGAAGTTGGAGCAACTAATCAAACGTATTGGTGAGCTTGTAAACTGTAGAGACGGTATTGTTAGTATATCGTTTGTGGGGAAAAAGAGAATAAGAAATATAAACAAACGTTTTAGACAAAGTAATAAGGCGACAAATGTTATTTCTTTTCCGTTTCTGGATTTTGTAGCAGGCGAGAAGATTATTGGCGACATTGTAATTTGCCCAATTGTTGCATCAGAAGAGGCAAACAAATACGGTAATAATTTTGTTGATTATATTACATTTCTTTTGATCCATGGTTTTTTGCATTTGTTGGGCTATGATCATATTAGGAAAGAAGACCAATTGCTTATGGAAACGAAAGAAGAAGAAATATTTAAGAATATCCCACGGCGGAATTTTATAAAGGAGGCTGGGCATTGATGGAATTATCGAGTTGGATTTATTATCTTTTGGCCTTAATCTTATTGTTAATTTTTTCTGCATTTTTTTCTGGAATGGAGGCTGCACTTTTTTCTGCATCGAGAATTAAGCTTGAATCTATGGCTTTGCGTGGCTCTATTGCGGCTAAAAAGATTTTAGAATTGAAAAAAAAGCCAGAAAAATTTATAGGGCCTATTGTACTTGGAAATAACTTTATAAATATCCTTGCTTCAGTTTTAGCTGCTTATTTGAGTGTTTCTTTTGCTGCAGCAAGGCAACTTCCTCAATCTTCAGCAATTATCATTACTACTGTAGCCATGACAATTATAATTGTACTGTTTGGCGAAATGATTCCAAAGAGTATTTCCTCTTATCATCCCGAAAAAGTATCTATAACATTTTATTCTCCTTTTTTATTTTTTTGGTATCTTTTTTTTCCTTTTGCCTGGTTTTTATCTTTGGCTTCGAAAGGGTTTCTTGCGCTCTTTGGTATAAAACATGAGAAGCGAAGAGTATTTGTTGATCATAAAGAGGTTCTTAATATGCTGCATCTCAGCAAGGAAGAAGGAATAATTAAAAAAAACGAAGAGGAAATGATCTTTAGTATTTTTGAGTTTGGCGATACGCATGTAAGAGAAGTAATGACCCCAAGAGTTGATATTGTAGCTCTCCCTGTAGATGCTAATCGGGAGCATGTTTTGGATGTGGTTGTGCAAAGTAATCATTCGAGGATTCCTATATATACCGAAAAAATGGATGAAATTATAGGTGTTTTATATGTAAAGGATCTTTTTAAACTGTTTGCAAGCGGAAAGTCTAAAATTGACCTTAAAGATATAGTGAGGGAAGCGTACTTTGTGCCAGAGACAAAGTGTGTGGACGAGCTTTTTAGGGAGATGCAAAATAAAAAAATACAGATGGCTCTTGTATTTGATGAATATGGTGGCATTTCCGGGCTTGTTACAATGGAGGATTTGTTGGAAGAAATTGTAGGAGAGATCCAGGATGAACACGAAAAAGGTGAAGAAATCTTTCAAAAAATTGGAGAAAACGCATACCTTGCATCAGGTACAATGGGTATTGATGAATTTAATGAGGTTTTTGGAAAAAATTTACCTAGTGAAGAGGCAGATACAATTGGTGGTATTATATTAGAAAGATTGGGAAGGTTGCCTCATCCTGGCGAAGAAGTGAATTTTGACGGTTTTAAATTTATTGTGAATAAAATCAGGGGGAGAAGAATCCTTAAAGTAAAGGTAATTCTAAAACCAGGAGGCAAAGAAATTCAATGAACAAGGATGAATTACTGAAAATGGCTGTTAAAGCGCGAAATAATGCTTATGCTCCTTATTCTTATTTTAAAGTAGGGGCGGCAATACTCGCAAAAAATGGGAAAGTATATAGTGGGTGCAATATAGAGAATTCGAGCTATGGTGCAAGTATTTGTGCAGAAAGGGTTGCATTATTTAAAGCGGTGAGCGAAGGTGAAAAGGAGTTTTTAGCTATTGCTGTTGCAACGGATACCAAAAAACCTGTGATGCCATGTGGTATATGTCGACAAGTATTATCAGAATTTGCTCCTAATCTTAAAATTTATGCAATAAATATTGATGGCAAGGTGAAGAAGGCATTGCTTGATCAAATACTACCAGATGCATTTACGAAAGAAGATTTGGAGAATATAAAATGAGAGATATTATTCTTGCAGGAAATTGGAAGATGAACAAAACTATTAAGGAGAGTAAAGAGCTTGCTGTATGCCTGAAGGAAAAATTTGCTGGATTACCGCTTAATGTAATTATTTTTCCTACCTTTACAGCTCTTTATTCTGTAAGTGAGTTGTTGAAGGGCACCAATATAAGTGTTGGTGGGCAGAATGTCTATTTTGAAAAGGAAGGAGCTTTTACTGGCGAAATTTCTCCAATAATACTTAGGGAAGCAGGGGCTAAGTATGTGATTGTGGGGCATTCTGAGCGCAGGAACATTTTTAATGAATCAGACGAACTCATACAAAAGAAAATTCGTTCGGTGGTTGAAAATGAGATGAATGTGATACTTTGTGTAGGAGAAAAACTTGAAGAGAGAGATGCTGGTAGAACAGAGGAAGTTATCAGTAAAGAAATTAGAATAGCTCTTGATGATATTTCAAGGGAAGTCCTTGATCATATTATTGTTGCATATGAACCTGTATGGGCAATTGGTACGGGGGTTACTGCAAGTCCGGATGAAGCAGCTGATATACATAAGTTTATAAGGTCTATTCTGAATGACATGTTTGGTAGAGGTATGGGGGCGAATATGACAATTCTTTATGGTGGGAGTATAAAACCAAAAAACTTTAGAGAATTTGCTATATTAAACGAAATTGATGGAGGACTTGTAGGTGGCGCTAGCCTGAAATGTGAAGATTTTTATGATATTGGGAAGATATTAACGGAGTGTAAAAAGTTATAAATTTCTAATTACTTAAAAAGAGGAGGTGTTTATGATGGATGAGTTTTGGGAAAAAGTAAAAAAAGGTGCGCAGGAAGCTACTGAAAGAGCTGCTCAGCTTGGAAAGACTGCGAAAATTAAAGCTGAAATTGCTTCACTCAATTCCTCGAAAAGAGGCAAATTTGTAGAGTTGGGAGAAAAGATTTATTCTTTGTACAGGAAAGAAAAATTATCAGACAAGACCAAAACTGAAGTTCGAGACATTCTAGAAACAGTAGACGGTATTGAGGAAGAAGTGGAGGAAAAAATTAAGCAAATTAAACCGTTAATGAAAAAAAAGGATATGGAAAAAAAGAAAACGACACCAGAAAAACCCAAAGATGTTGGCAAAACAGCGAAAAAAAAGAAAACGACACCAGAAAAACCCAAAGATGTTGGTAAAACAGCGAAAAAAAAGAAAGAGACAAAAAAACGAGGAAAGGAAAAGTAGAAGAGGAGATCTTCTGCCCTCTAAGAAAGAAGCAGCGATGAAACAGAAAATAGAGGGAGCATTTCCCTCTATTTTTATTAAATATGATTAAATATATTATTGAAGAACTTAAGAAAAATAAGAACTACAACAATCAATTTGTAAGGATATTTGAAGTTCCAGGCAAGTCTTTTGATTTGCTTCCTGTTCCAGGTTTTTTGCATGGCACTCTTCGGCAATGTCTCTTACAGCAGGATATATTATCGCTTTTTCCTCATCAGATTGAGACAATAAACTCTATTAAAGATGGAGAAAATGTTATCATCACAACTGGTACAGCAACCGGTAAAACACTGTCCTTTAATCTACCAGTGCTAGATTATCTTCTGAAAAATAAAAATAGTACTGCTCTTTATATTTATCCTACAAAAGCATTGGCACATGACCAGCTTGAAAAGATTAACGACATACTTGTTAGTGAGGATATTATATTCGGGGCTTACGATGGAGATACGCCTTTTTCTGAAAGAAATTTTTTAAAGAAAAGAGCTCGTATTCTCCTTACAAATCCTGATCTACTTCATGTTGGAATTTTGCCATATCATACAAACTGGGACAAATTTTTTTCTCGACTAAAATTTGTTGTAGTTGATGAAGCCCATTATTATCGGGGAGTTTTGGGTTCACATATGAGTGAAGTAATGAGGAGATTGAGACGTATTTCTCATTACTATGGAAGTTTTCCTCAATTTATTTTATCGTCTGCGACGCTTCAAAATCCGGAGGAATTTGCTTTTAAGCTTGTAGGTGAGCGAGCACGAAGGGTAGGGTTTTCAACTGTAGCTCCTTTTAAAAAATACTTTATCATTTTTGATCCACTTCGCATTGACACTAAAACAAATTTGAAAAGGAGTAGTTACAAAGAAGCCGTTTGGATTATGGAAGAACTTTTAAGAAACAATTTGAGAACTATTGTTTTTGCACGGTCAAGGAGAGGCGTTGAAATGGTGACGAAAGACCTTTTGAGTAAAATAAATGCTACCGATAGGGGTCTTATTTCGTCGTACAGAGCAGGTTATTTAAAGGAATTGAGAAATGACATTGAAGAGAAATTGCGAAGCGGCGAAATTAAAACTATTATTACTACAAATGCGCTTGAGCTAGGCATAGACATCGGAGATCTTGATGTGACCATTATTATTGGTTATCCTGGAACAATTTCTAGTGTTTTTCAGGAATCGGGGCGTTCGGGGAGGAATAGTACATCTATTACAATTTTCATTGCAGGAGTAAATCCACTCGATCAATATTTTATTAAAGATCCGGATTACCTCTTCAGAGAGAGCTTTGAAAGTATTGCAATCAACCCGGATAATCCTTACATTCTTACTCCTCATATTAAATGTGCTTCTTATGAAATGCCGATCAACGACACTATTGACCCTGAATATTTTGGGGGAAGTTTGAATGACAGTTTGAACGCTCTCTCTCATCAAGAAATTTTAGAGCAAAGAGGACATAAATTTTACTATGCTTTGAGAGATTACCCTGCTGCTAAGGTACATATCAGAGGCAGTAGCGGGCAGGATATTGCGCTCATAAACGAAGAAACTGATGAAGTGTTTGAGATAGTTTCTGTGCGAAGAGCTGTTGAAGAAGTTTTTAAAGGGGCAATTTACTTTCATCTTGCTGACCCATATTTTGTGCGCGAACTTAATTTGCAGGACAAATATGCACTCCTTTCAAAAACTAATTTAAATTACTATACAGATTCTCTTGCTATTCATAGGATAGATGTAAAAGGCATTAATAAGAAAGAAAAATTTCACGGTTTGGATATGTATTTTGGCGATGTTTTGGTTAGTGAAACGACAATTGGTTTTATTAAAAAGCAATACGGCACGGATAGAAAGATAGGCGAAGAAGAACTAAAACTTCCTGTGATGACTTTTACCACAAAAGCATTTTGGTTTACATTAAATTTGTCGCTTGAAAAGCTTATCAAAGAGAAGGAAGAAGAAATTTTAGGCACTATTCATGCTGTTGAGCATTTACTTGTCGCAATGATGCCGATTGTTGTGATGTGTGATAGAAATGATGTTGGGGGAGTTTCTCATCCTCTTCATCCAGATACTGGCAAATCAACAATATTTGTGTATGACGGAGCAGAGGGAGGCGTTGGTCTTGCTGAAAAAGGTTTTGAACGCGCCGAAGAACTGTTTACTGCTGCATATAAAACAGTTTCAACTTGTTCTTGCAAAACAGGGTGTCCTTCCTGCATTTTTTCCCCAAAGTGCGGAAATAGAAACAATCCCCTCAGCAAACGCGGCGCAATTATACTTTTGAAGGAGATACTCAAATGAAATTTTTAAAATTTGCAGGAATTGTTTCGATTGTAATTGTTATTATTCTCGCAAGCTTTTTTTCTCTTTTATTCAGCAGGCATTTTTATTCTTATGAGTTTGAAAAACAAAATATAGCTTTGTTTTCTGGATTTTCTAATTCTCAATACTCCAGTTATGCGGGACAAATTGTTCATAATTTTTTTAGTGAAAAGCCTCTCTATATAACAGATATGGAGGGAAATGCTATTGAAGGTTTTTTCTCCCAACGAGAAATCACACATATGCATGATGTAAAAAATGTTATGCAAATGGCGTTGTTTATTTTATTCGCTTCATTTATTGTTAGTTTTATTCTTATTTTATTATTAAGAGATAGAAGAGTTCTTTTTAAACGCGCTGCAGTTGGCACTTTAATTTTTGTTTTATTTATTAGCACTGCGATTGTCATGAATTTTGATTTTACTTTTACGCTGCTTCATAAGATTCTCTTCAGGAATGATTTTTGGCTTCTCCCGGAAGATGCAGTGTTAATACGGATGTTTCCTGTATCTTTTTTTGCTGATTTTGCATTATTCTGGGGAGCTATTGTTACAATTGTTAGTGTCAGTATAATATTCTTGGATATTTGGTTGAGAAAAATTTTTAGAAATAAAACTCATCTTTTATTTTTATAGCAGTTATCTTTTTTTTCTCGCGCACTCTATTTTAATAACTGACATAACTTAAAGTTTGAAGATATACAAAAAACTGAGATTACCAGGGAATTTTTCTTGTGCGGCAACTATAAAAAGATCTTCACAATCTGAGGAGATTGGAGCGCTCTTTCATTTTTTTCTTTACAGTGTCCATATCAAAGGGAACGGTTCTTAGCAGTGGAATCCAAAGTATAGCACATGGTATCCAGAAAAGTGTAGAGATAATGAGTGTGAAGGAAAGGCCATACCTATCAGCGAGAATTCCTCCGATGAGAGGACCAATACCTCCACCTATGATATCTGTGAGATTGGCAACAGAAAAAATTGTTCCGCGATTTTCAGGCACATTGGTATCTAAAAGAATAGCTCTGGCATTAGGACTGGCTATAGATGGAATAATTGCTCCGATACTTCCAATAAAAAAGATTGGCAGAATCTGGTAAAAAACAGGGGCAGAAGGGGTTTGATATTTTATAGCGCCAATAATGAACGGTATACCTAAAAGAATTGAAAATATACAGAGTATTGTACGGTATGCAATTCTTTTTTTGCACAAATAATCGCCTAAATACCCTCCCATAACATTTCCAACCACTCTTATTCCAATAAAACTCATCATAAGTGCAGTAGCCAGAGTAACGGAAAATCCTTTTTCCTGGGCAAAAAATGTTATAACCCAGCTTGAAAGTATTCCGAATGGCAAGCATCCAAAGAAACTCTGTAGATTTAAAAAGAGATTCGTTTTTATGGTTATAGCTTTCTTAAAATCAGATAATTTTGCCGTATATTTATAAATGGCTCCCGATTCTAACAGCTCCTTAACTTCTGTTTCCCTTTCCCCTCTTTTTGGTTCTTTTACAAAACGGTAGAACAAAGGAAGTAAGAATAGATTTGGTATGGCGACAATAATAAAGGTGTACCTCCAATTGAATTTTGGCCCAATGATCCCGGCTATACCTGCCCCAAATAGATATCCAACCCCGGTTGCAAACAAGAGCCACCCGTTCCCCTTCCCTCTTTCTTTAGAAGGAAAGTAATCGCCAAGTAAAGACAAAGACACTGGCAGTATCATGCCAATCCCCAAACCTGTTGCTGCTCTTATGGTGAATAGCTGGGCATAATTATTTACAAACGCAGTTAGAAAACAAGGAATCTCGCCCATTAAAGTTCCTATTATGAGGAGCTTTTTTCGTGAATATTTATCCGTTAAATATCCCCATAGTAGAGTTGCCAGCGCTCCAATTATGATAAAAACCGAACTGACAATTCCCATTTGAGCATGTGTTATCCCAAATTCTTTTTCAATGAGAAGATAGTTAGGAATTAGTGCTGCTTGGTCTGCAGTTAAAAAGATAGTTATAAGTATAAGAAACACGAAACCGATATTACTTTTTTTCATCTCTCATTCTTCTTTCTGTGTTTCGATATATATTCTTAAAGTAAATTTTTTTATAGAGATTTTTCTTGACTACTTTCTCAATATTTCTTTTGTACTTTTTACAAAGTCGTATACATCTACTCTGGTTGTATTAAAAGAAGTCATCCATCTTACTTCTCCCCTTTCTTCATTCCATACATAGAAAAAGGATTTTTTCTGTAAACTGGGAATATATTTTTTAGGTATAATGGCGAAAATTCCATTTGCTTCAACTGGTTGAGTGATTTTTATTGGATCTATTTTTTTTATTTCTTTTTCTAAAATCTTTGCCATCTCATTTGCATGAGTTGCATTCTCTAGCCAGAGGTCATTGGATAAGTATTCTATAAATTGTGCAGAGATATAACGCATTTTCGAGAAAAGTTGCGCCCCTTGTTTTCTTATAAATTTAAAATTTTCTGATATTTCTTTATTAAAGAAGATAACTGCTTCACCGAGCATCATGCCGTTTTTGGTGCCACCAAAGGAAAGAATGTCCACACCTGTGTCTGCTGTAAACTTTTTAAAACCCATATTTAATGAAGCTGCTGCATTTGCAATTCTTGCACCATCCATATGAAGAATCATACTGTTTTTATGGGCAAAATTTGCTATCTCTTCGATCTCTTTTTTCTTATATACAGTGCCCATTTCGGTGCTTTGAGTAATTGACACAACCCTTGGCTGCGAATGGTGAGCATCGCCTATTCCGTGCATAAGCTTTTTTACTCCAGCTACTGTGATTTTCCCGTTTGGGGTTGGAATGGTAATAAGCTTGCATCCCGTGAATTTCTCAGGGGCTCCGCACTCATCTGTGTTTATATGTGCTGTTTCTGCCGTAATGATGGAATTGAATGAGTCAGTAACGGTTTTTAATCCAAGTACATTTGCTCCAGTACCTGTAAGCATGAAATATACCTCAATATTTTTTCCAAAATGCTCTTTGAATTTTTCTACAGCCTTTTCAGTGTAAGGATCATCTCCGTAGGCAACGTAGTCTCCTTGATTCGCGTTTCTTATTGCTTTTAAGATACGCGGGTGGATAGGTGCGTTATTATCGCTTGCAAATGATTTTTTAGCCAACATGATAGCCTCCTAGACCTTTTATCTATAGTATGATAATATAGAATCAGTGTCAATAGTAAAATGTATTTCAAAACAATAAAAATTTTCATTTTGGCAAGTTGACTTTGAGGCGAATTTATTCATACTATAAGTGGAGTTCGGACTTTGAGCAAAAATAATCAGGGGGGGAATAATTTATATGGAACAGCTAAAAACATTTCTGCAGCTTACATTTTATAATAATACCATTGCAAGATATTTTTCGGTCTTATTGATTTTTCTAATAGCTGTGTTTGCGATAAAAATATTTGATAAGTTTGTACTTCGAAGATTGGAGGCAAAAGCAAAAACTACAAAAAGCATTCTGGACGATTTGATCATAATTTTCTTTAGAAAATCTATTCCTATGTTTTATATAGTAGTTTTGTATGCAAATGTTTCTGCACTTACTTTGAGTGACAGCGTGAAAGTTCTTTGTCTTACTTCATTGAAGGTGATTGTTGTATTGTATGTTGTGTATATTCTTTTAAAGGCAATAGATTTGGTGGCCGAACAATATATAAGAAAAGAAGACGTCAGCGTAACGGCCCGGTCAGTAAAAGGAATATCGAAATTTGCCAAATTCATAGTGTATGTTTTTGGTTTTTTACTACTCTTAAACAATTTAAACATCAATATATCTACCCTGCTTACTGGTCTCGGCATTGGAGGTATTGCAGTAGCCCTTGCCGCTCAATCAGTGCTAAGTGATCTTTTTAGCTATTTTACAATTGTTCTTGACAAACCTTTTGAGGAAGGCGATTTTATAGCATTTAGCGATTTTTCCGGGACCGTTGATCGAATAGGGTTAAAATCAACACGAGTTAAAAGTTTAAGCGGAGAAGAAATTATTGTTTCAAATGCAGATCTTACTGGGACAAGTGTTCGAAATTATCGAAGAATGACACAAAGAAGAGTAGTTTTCCGAATAGGAGTAGTCTATGAAACGCCACTTGTGCTGCTTAAAGAAATTCCAATTATAATAAAATCCATTATAGACGAAATTGAAAATGCTACCTTTGATAGAGCGCCTTTCATTTCTTTCGGTGATTTTAGTCTCAATTTTGAAGTAGTGTATTATGTCTCTGATAGAGATTATTTAAAATACGTAAATATTCAGCACGAATTCAATCTTAAAATTATTGAGGAATTTGGAAAAAGAGGTATCAGCTTTGCATACCCCACTCAAGTTATTTATATGGGTAAAAATAATGGCAAATAAACGCCCTGAACATATTTTTAAATTGAGTTTTTTATGAATTTAATTATAATAAAAATATGAAATATCTAGCCCTTTATCGGAAGTATAGACCTCAGATATTTGAGGAAATGGTTGAGCAGAAAACAGTTGTAAAAATTCTGCAAGAGGCATTGAGGCAGAAGAAAGTAGGGCATGCATATCTTTTTGCAGGGCCAAAGGGAAGCGGTAAAACCTCTCTTGCGAGAATCTTTGCAAAGGGTTTAAATTGTGAAAATGGGCCTACCCCGGCGCCCTGTATGCAATGCCAGAAATGTCTTACTATTACCAATGGCACTAATTTGGATGTTATCGAAATTGATGCGGCTTCAAATAGAAGGATCGACGAAATAAGAGATTTAAGAGAGAAGGTAAAGTATGTTTCTGTTTCCTCAAAGTATAAGGTTTATATCATCGATGAAGTACATATGCTTACTTCGTTCGCATTTAATGCATTACTAAAGACGTTAGAAGAACCGCCAGAGAATGTTGTTTTTATTCTTGCTACAACGGCACCTGAAAAGATTCCAGCAACGATTCTCTCGCGATGTGAACGCTTTTATTTTAAGCCGATTTCAATAGAAGGGCTTGTGAGAAAAATAAAGGAAGTGGCAGAGTTAGAGAAGACAAAGATTACAGATGGTGGGGCAATGCTCATTGCTCGTTTTTCGTCTGGCTCATTACGAAATGCTTTGAGTTTTCTTGATCAATCTATAACAATGTTTGATGCGATTAGTGAAGATAATGTCCGATCGCTTATAGGAATTCCAGAGGAAGATGTGTTAAAAAATCTTTTATACAGCATTATTAACAATGATTCCGGAGGTGTATTGCAAATTATCTCCTCGATAGGCGATAGCGGTAAAGATGGCAAGGTATTTATCAATGAATTTCTCATGTATCTTCAGGATCTTATTACCGGTAAAATTCTTGGATTTGAACATTTGACTGGCAGGAGAGATCAAGAGGTTTTAAAGGCAATGAAGGAACAGGCAAAGCATACTTCTGAGAAAAAACTTGTGAAAATTTCTTTTATTTTTGCCAATGCATTAAATGATTTAAAAATTTTTCCTGATCCATTTTTTCCTATTCAACTTTCTGCACTTTCCTGTATTGAAGAAGAAACTGCTGTGATGAGCGAGAGTGCTGAAGAGGAAAAGCTCATAATCGAGGAAAAGATTGAAGTGGAAGAAAAAAGCAAGCCAGAAGAAAAGGTACCGATAGAGGGATCTGATACACTGGGTGTTGTCAGGCTACACTGGGATGAAATAGTAAGAGAGATAAAAAAAGAAAGTTCACCTTTAGCTGCAATGCTTACGAGAGTAATGCCTGCTGAACTTAAGTATGATTTGCTTATACTTATTCCTGAAAAAAAGTTTTATATTGAGATGCTTAATAAGCAGGGCAATATTGACATATTAAAAAGAGTATTGGAAAAAGTTTTGCTAAAAGAGTTTAGAGTTTCTTTTGTTTCCCCTGAAGAGGAAAAGATGTTTGATAAAGAGGAAGAAATAAAAAAGGCAGAAGATATTGAGGAAGTAAAATTGATAAAAGAAGAATTTGATGGAGTTGTTACGGATGTAACGCAAGTTGAGGAGGATGAACATAATGAGAAACATGAATGAATTAATGAAGAAAGCTCAAGAATTGCAAAGAAAAATGGAAGAAATTAATAAAGAACTGGAAGAAATCAGAGTAACCGGTGTTGCAGGCGGAGGCGTTGTGAAAGCAGTTGTTTCAGGCAAATTGGAAATTGTTTCTATAGATATTTCTGAAGAAGTGATTGTTAGAGATGATAAGGAAATGCTCGAAGACATGATTGTCGCTGCAGTAAAAGAAGCGCAAGGAAAAGCAAAGAAGATTTCTCAGGAGAAATTAGTCGCACTTGGGATGCCTGGAAGCATGCCAGGTTTTCCAAACTAAGTTACTTAAATGAGCGATTTTCCTGATAGAATTGAGGAGCTTATTAGAGAAATTTCTTCGCTTCCTGGTATAGGACCAAAGAGTGCCGAAAGAATATCTCTATATATTCTTAGCAAGAACGAGAGTGAAGTCGAGAAATTTGTAAATATAATTCAAAAGGCAAAGAAAAACATGCATCTATGCCCTGTATGTTTTAATATTACAGATAAGGAAAGATGTAATGTGTGTACTGATTCTAAAAGAAACCATTCTATCATTTGTGTTGTAGAGGAAGTTAGAGATTTGTTTGCTATTGAAAAGGGGAAATATTATGATGGAGTTTTCCATGTTCTTCATGGCAGAATTGATCCGATGAACCATATTTCCCCGGAAAATTTGAAAATGAAAGAGCTTGTTAAACGTGTTAACGAAGAAGATGTCAAAGAAATTATTATCGCAACAAATCCTAATTTTAATGGAGACATTACGGCACTTTATATCCAGAGACTTTTAAAACCTTATGACATCAGAATTACACGTATTGCTACTGGCCTTCCAAAGGGCGCAGAAATTGATTTTGTTGATTCTGTGACATTATCAATGGCAATAAAGGATCGCAAAGAAATATAAATATTAAGGAGGGGGAAATGAGTGAAATTGTTTCTATTTTTGCAAGAGAAATTTTAGATTCAAGAGGAAATCCCACTGTAGAAACAGAAGTGTTGCTTGAAAGTGGGGCTTCAGGACGAGCAGCAGTCCCGTCTGGTGCTTCGACCGGAAAGTATGAAGCTGTGGAATTACGAGACGGGGGACCTAAACGATTTAAGGGCAAAGGAGTATTGGAAGCGGTAGAAAATGTAAATGGCTCAATTGCTGTAGAAGTAACCGGAATGTTTTCAGAAAATCAGGCAGGCATTGATAAAGCAATGATAGAGCTTGATGGCACAGAGAATAAAGCAAGACTTGGGGCAAATGCAATACTTAGTGTTTCAATGGCAGTTACTAGAGCAACAGCAAATGAATATGAGGTTCCACTGTACAGATATATTGGCGGAATCAAAGGAACTCTTCTCCCTGTTCCACAATTTAATATTTTAAATGGAGGAAAACATGCCGATTCCGGGCTGGATATACAAGAGTTTTTGATTTTACCTGTTGGAGCTTTCAGTTTCAGAGAGGCACTTCGATGTGGTTCGGAAGTGTATCATACCCTGAAGAATATCTTGAAAAAAAGTAACTACAGTGTAGGAGTAGGAGATGAGGGGGGGTTTGCTCCGCATTTGAAAAACGGCGAAGAGGCAATAAAATTTATTGTGAGAGCCATTGAAGAGGCAGGATATAAACCAGGTGAAGATGTTTACTTAGGGTTGGATGCTGCTGCTTCCTCTTTTTACTTGAAGGGCAAATATATGTACGAAGGAAAGAAATGGACAGCAAAAAAGATGATTGATTATTATGAATATTTATTGGATAGTTATCCACTTATTTCTATAGAGGATGGTCTTGAAGAGGAAGACTGGAACGGCTGGGTAGAATTAGAAAAGCGGTTGGGTAAAAAAATTCAGCTTGTGGGAGATGATATCTATGTTACTAACCCTAAAAGATTGCAGCGGGGGATAGAATTACAGGCCTCTAATTCTGTTTTGATAAAACTTAACCAAATAGGGACTATTACAGAGACGATGCAGGCAATTAAGCTTGGCGAGAGTGCAGGGTTTACTACAGTTGTTTCACATAGATCCGGAGAAACTGCCGATTCTTTTATCGCTGATTTTGTTGTTGGTATGAATGCAGGTCAGTTAAAGAGTGGTGCGCCATGCAGAATTGAAAGGGTGGAAAAATATAATCAACTTTTACGTATAGAAGAGGAATTGGGAAGTGCTGCAATATATGCAGGAAAATCTACATTTAAGAAATTTTCTAACTTAAATAAATAAAAGATATTTAAGCAGAAGCACCTGGTTAATATATAAATTAATATAGGAAGATATATGAATTAGGAGGCACAATGAAGGACTTATCTTTAAAGCAATGGATTAGTGTAGTTGTTTTGGTGGGTGCGGTTATGCTGGGGACAGGTATGATTGTGGGAAAAAACCTTGTAGAAACGAAGGTAGTGCCTTCTGAACAAGTAGTGATTGAAAATTCGGAAGAACCTATTTATATTACCAGTTATGTAGTAGGTGCAGTTAATAACCCCGATGTATACGAACTTCCTATAAACAGCATCGTAAAAGATGCAATAGAAAAAGCTGGTGGCCCCACAGAAGACGCAGACCTTGTTGCGATAAACTTTGCAAGGAAAGTGCAAGATGGAGAAGAAATTGTTGTACCGACTAAACAAGTATCTTTATCAGATTCAAGCGATTCAAACGATTCAGGCAATTCGAGTAGTACTGCAGGCGCAAACAGTAACGGAAAGATAAATATCAACACTGCCTCAGCTAAGGAACTCGAGACATTGCCTGGAATCGGAGAAACAATAGCTAATTATATTGTTCAGTACAGGAAGGATTATGGTTTGTTCAGAGATATTAGAGATATTATGAATGTTTCGAGGATTGGCGAGGGAACATTTGAAAACATAAAGGATCTCATAGTCGTCTATTAATGCCTGCATTATTTGCTTTACTTGGAGAAATTGCGGGTATTTTTTCATTACTTTCTATTTTTAATAGAAATTTTCTTGTTCTATGCATTATTTTTTTGTTTGTATTATTTCTTTTGCTTCTTGTCGATAAGCGGTACTATATTTATATCATTCTTTTCTTTATCTTAGGTATTTTCACGACGACCCTGGCTGTGACTCCTTTTAAAAATCCTGAAATTCCAGAGCGTCTATGTGGTGTGGAAATTCAGATTGCAGGAAAGGTTAAAGAATTTTCTAAAGGGACAGGTTATACAAAGAATTTTGAAATTTCACATTTATCTATAGAGGGAGAAAAATTTGCAGGCAGCGCAAGAGTATATGCAGAAACAGCTCCTGCGCCTTTCAGCACTGTGGTTGTGAAAGGAATTATTTCTAAAAATAGCTCCCAGGTTAATTTTCAAAAATTTACAGGATGTAACTATACAATCTTTGGTAAAGACGTTTCTGTGACCCGAAGTTTTGCTCTTTTCGATTTTTTTACTGACCTTAGAGGTACGATAGAGGATAGGATACTTCTCTCTATGAAAAGTGAAGAAGCTTTTCTCTTTCTTTCATCAGTGCCCGGCATTTCATCGATGACAAGTGATGAAAAATTGCCATTTATAGAGACAGGCACTGCACACCTTTTCGCTATATCGGGGCTGCACTTCGGGATTTTGGGGGAGACTTCTTATAAAGCTTTGACCTTGTTTACTCCATTTGCTTATGAGTTTTCGTTTGTGATACTTGCTTTTTTTCTTTTTCTTGTTGGGTTCAGGGTTTCTGCTCTCCGTGCATTTTTTATGTATGGTGCTTGTGTGCTTGCTAAAGCGACCGGGAAAGAACTTATACCACTTAACACGCTTTCTTTCGCAGCACTTATTATACTTCTTGTCAATCCATTTGCCCTTCTTTCGGTGAGTTTCCAGTTATCCTTTCTTGCTATTTTTGCCATTTTAATTATTGCGCCGCTTCTTTATCAGCGTCTTCCGCAAAATTTTGGCTTTAAGATGCTTACAGAAGCGTTTTCTGTTCAGCTCCTACTTTTTCCTCTTTTTGCCTATTATTTTCATGCTGTATCACTTGTTGCAATTATTGCAAATTTTATTGTAATTCCATTTTTGTATCTCCTTATGCCTATTAGTTTGATACAACTTATTTTAACTGTACTGAGTTTTCGATTAGCACTGTTTTTTGCTCCTGTAACAAATTTCTTTTTTTCTATTCTTTTTTCTCTGGTAAAAATGTTTTCAAAAATACCTTTTGCATCATTAAATATACAGTTTAATGGCTATTTTGTGGTAGCATACTTTGTCGTTATTTCTCTTCTTATTTTCTCTTACACTACAAAAAGGAGATGGAGAAACCTTGTTTTTATTTCACTCATTTTATTAGTAGCTGCTTCCATTTTTGTAAGGCCGGGGTTCTGTATTACACCACTTCAACTTTCTGGCGAAGATGGTTTTATCGTTCAATCTGGTAACGATGTTGTATATATAAGCTCTCCAACCTATTTAACAAGCGAAGATAAAGATTTGTATTCTATACAACTTGCATTGAAAGAGAGGGGTATAAACAAAATCGATCTCATGGTTTTTAATGCGCCGTTTAAGCAAAAGGAATCTAGTAGTGTTCAGCTTATAGAGCAATTTTCCGTGAAAAGCATTGTTCTCCCAAAGATTGAAAGCGATCTTCAGAAAGCTTTTATTGCTCTAAATAATGGAAAAACTCATATATATACAGTTTCAGATGCTGACAAAATTCATTTTGGGGATATGACTTTCAGGCTTGTTCCAGGCTTAAGCGATAATTATTCAGTGATCCTGGAACACGAAGGAAGAACATTTTTATTAGCGGGTAGACAGTTTAAATTTGATAATTCACCTTTTTATGCCGATGTGGCATATTTTCCACAAAACTTATTAGAAAGATTGAAAAATACTCAGTTAAGATTTGGAGAAATCAATGGGTATTAATATAGTATATAACAAAGGGTGACGAATATGGAAAAATTAGTACTAATAGACGGAAGCAGTATTATGTATAGAGCTTTTTTTGCTCTTCCTCATTTTGTTACAAAAAACAATGAACCTACAGGTGCCTTGTACGGGTTTATTAGAATGCTTTTGCGCGTTTTAAAGGACGAAAAGCCTCAGTATCTAGCTATCGCGTTCGATAGGAGAGCTCCTACAAAAAGGCATATACAGTACAAAGAGTATAAAGCACAACGTCCTCCCATGCCAGATGAATTGTCTCCTCAGTTCACAACAATACATGAATTGCTTGAGGCATTGAATATTAATGTATATGAAATGGATGGATATGAGGCAGATGATATAATAGGAACGATAGCAAAAGCTGCTGAAAAAAATGAATTTTTAACAGTTGTTATTTCAGGTGACATGGATCTCACGCAGCTTATATCAGAAAAGATTAAGATAAAGGTTACACGAAAAGGGGTTACAATCCTCGAGGAATTAGACAGAGAACGGCTTAAAGAAATATTAGGTGTTTATCCTGAGCAAATACCAGATTTTAAGGCTTTAACGGGAGATCCTTCTGATAATATTCCTGGTTTACCGGGTATAGGTCCAAAAACGGCAGCAAAACTTCTATCTGAGTATGGAAATGTCGAAGAGTTGTTATTACATACGGGCGAGATTAAGAAAGGCGATCTTATTGAACAATATAAAGATCGTCTAATTAGCGGAAAAGAGTTGTGCACACTAATGCTTGATGCACCGATAGATTTTAATATTGATGAAATGAAGTTAAGTGGATTTAATGAAGAAGAGCTAAAAAATATTTTAAGCCGCTTTGAATTTACTAGCCTTTTAAATGAACTTGGAATAAATTTAAATAATAAAAATGCGCATATCGAAACAGATGATCGAATAGGATTGTATATTGAGGCAAGAAATGGACAAGTTCAGCATTTTGCTATTGCTACGCAGAAAAATGTGGAAGAATTTAACATTGGGGAAGAACTTTTTGCCAACACGAAGGCGCTAAAAATCTTAAAAGATCTGCTTGAAAACGATAAAAAGAAAGAAATTCTTAACTTAAAGGAACTTTGCAAAGTAGCATGCCATTATGGAGTTAAACTATCAAATATTCATCTTGATTTGGCACTTGCAGGGCATCTTCTTAATCCAGATATAAGAAATTACTCCATCAAAGAGTTATGCGATGCATTTTCCGTGTTCTTCGGGGGGGAGTCTTTGTCTGAACATGCCAAACAACTTTTGCAACTTTCATATATTGAAGATAAGGAGTTAGAAGAACGCGGTCTTATGGAGCTTTACAATAATGTAGAAAAACCACTATCAGAGTTATTGGCTGGCATGGAAATTACTGGTATAAAAATCGATGTGAAATATTTTGAGAATTTAAAAAGTGAGATTGAAAAAGAGCTTGAGGTATTAGAAAATAAGATATATGATCTTTCCGGTATTTCTTTCAATATTAACTCATCAAAACAACTTGCAGCTGTGCTTTTTGATAATTTAGGATTAAATCCATCAAAGATGGGAAAAACAGGATATTCAACGAGCAGTGCAGTATTATCAGATCTTATCTTAGAGCATCCTATAATTTCACTTGTACTAGAGTATAGAAGCCTTTCTAAATTGTATTCTGGTTACATTGTAACCTTACCAAAACTTGCGTCTAAAGAGGATTTTCGGTTACATACGACATTTCATCAACTGGGTACAATTACGGGGAGGTTGCGGAGTTCAAAACCAAATTTACAGAATATACCTATCAGGACTGACTGGGGCGAAAAGATACGAGCTGGATTTATTGCCTCGGATGGGCATTTTTTGCTTAGTGCAGACTATTCGCAAATTGAGTTAAGAATACTCGCTCATCTATCCAAGGATAAAAACCTTATTAATGCATTTATGACTGGTGCTGATATTCATACACGCACAGCATCCCTTGTGTTTAACGTAAAAGATGAGGAAGTTACAAAAGAAATGAGGAGAAGTGCTAAAATTCTTAATTTTGGAATTATATATGGAATGTCACCTTATGGTGCTGCAAAGCAGCTAGGCTGTTCTGCTTATGAAGCAAAAGAATATATTAACAGATATTTTGCCAGGTTTCCAACTGTTCAGGAATTTTTAGAGGAGCTTGTGGAAAGTGCGATAAAAACAGGCGAGGCAAGAACAATTTTTGGACGCAGAAGAAAAATTTTAGGTTTAGATGTTGGTGTCGGCAGAGCGAAGGATGAGGCAAGGAGATTTGCTATAAATACTCCTATTCAGGGGAGCGCTGCTGATATTATAAAAATTGCAATGGTAAAGGTGTTTAACAGGATAAAAGATAGTGGTGACCATATTGTACTACAAATTCACGATGAATTAGTTCTTGAAGTAGGTAGTGAGCGAATTGAGAAAGTGAAGCAAATTGTAAAAGAAGAAATGGAATCTGCTTGCCCCCTTTCTGTGCCGTTAGTAGTGAATATTGCGTATGGTAACAATCTGAGAGAGGCAAAAGGATGATTATAATTGGACTTACGGGTAATATTGCGTCTGGAAAGAGTGCCGTATCCAAGTTCTTAAAGAAATTGGGTGCCGACATTGTTGATTTAGACCAGCTTGCCAAGAAAATTCAATTTCAAAATGTCAATAACATTATAGGTAAGATGGAAGATGTTTTTGGAAAAGAAGTTGTTTCAAATGGCAAGGTGAACAGAAAAAAATTGGGCAGTATTGTTTTTTCAGATAAAGAGAAATTAAATAAGCTTAATGAGATTATGATACCCGTAATGACTGAAGTTGTAACGAAAATAATAGAGGAAAAGCGAGCGTCAGGAGTGGAGGTTCTTGTTGTTGATGCAGCAATTCTGTTTGAGGCGAACTGGGACAAGATTGTTGACACTGTCTGGGTTGTCTATATCCCCCAAAAATTGCAGCTAGAAAGATTAATGAAAAGAGAAAATATTGAAAGGGAAGAGGCATTAAGAAGGATAGAGTCGCAAATGCCCATTTCTGAGAAGATTAAGAGGGCCGACGTGGTAATTGATAATAGTGGGGATTTCTTCCAGATGGAGTCTCGAATTTTAGAGCTATGGAAAAAAATTCAGAATTCCATTTAAGTTATTCAAGAATAACTATATACGATAATTGCCCTCTTCGTTATAAATTTATCTATGTTGATGAATTGCCTACTGCAGCACGTAGCTACTTTAGTTTTGGCAATTCGATACATAAGGTACTTGAGCTTTTTTATCACCCTGAAGAAAATTTTATAACAGCCAAAACCCCTCCTTTAAATTATTTATTAGGCTTATTGAATGAACACTGGATTTCTGCAGGATATAATACTGAATATCAGGAAAAAAAAGCAAAAGAGGAAGCAGTACAACTTCTCACAAAATTTTACAGGGAAACGATATTTGGATTTCAACCGGCATATCTGGTCGAAAAGAGTTTCTCTTTTGAATTGAATGGGTTCAGGGTAATTGGGAGAATAGATCGAATAGATCAAGGAAATGATGGTTACAGTATTATTGATTATAAAACAAACAGAATCTTGCCATCTTTTTTTAAAAAAATAAACCTCTTACAGCCAATTATTTATTATTTAGGAGCAAAGGAATCTTTGGGTCTAAATAAAATAAGCTCTGTTTCCATGTATTTTGTGCGTTTTAACAAAAAAGTGGAATTTAATATCTCAGATGAAATGGCGGAAGAAGGGAAGCAGAAAATTCTACAAGTCGGAAAAGCGATACAATGCAATGAATTTTCTCCAACACCAGGCAGTGCGTGTTCTACATGTGAGTTTAAGGACAGATGCACTGGTTTTCAGTAAATTAGCGATAATATTTATGAGACATTTTATTAAACTATTCTTTATACTATAATTATCCAAAAAGGATTGGTGGACGCTATGAAGAAAATCTTTATTTTCGTTGTTATATTTATAATATTGTTCAGTATAGTTCCTGCGGCATATGGAGAAAGTGATTCTTTCCGATTGTTAAACTCGATTCCTTACCAAATTACTTCTATCCATGCCGATGGTTCTTTGATACTTGCTGGCACATTAAATGGTTTTTTTGTATCTACTGATTTAGGTAGTCATTTTTCTGAACGTGATACTGGTTTATCTGATTTGTACATCACCGGAATTACTTTTTTTGATGGAAATATTTTTTTAGGCACAAGGAATGCAGGAGCATATATTTCATACGATTTGGGCGAACACTGGGAGTCACTGATAAACAAATTGGATTGCCCTACTATTTCTTCCATATCAAGTGATGAAGATTTAATTTATGTCACATCACTTTGTTCTGGATTCTATATAAGCAGTGATAGTGGACAAACCTGGGTCAAACGAAACAATGGTCTTCCTTCCATTGAAACTACCTCTTTTGTCCAAACATCTCCAGAAAAATATTTTCTTGGGACCAGGCAATTTGGATTGTTTTATTCTAATACAGTAGGAAATGAATGTGACTGGAAGAATGTGTTGCCAGACTATTCAATCACTTCTCTTAGTTACCTTGGGGGGTACCTCTTTGTTGGCACAACAGAGGGGTTTTTAAAAGGCAATATAGAGAATAATAATTTCCAGAAAATGCAGTTTATTGGAGGATCTCCTTATGTTTCTTGTGTGGCAAAGACAGATAATAGAATTTTTGTAGCTCTTTCAAATTTTGGACTATTTGGGTCGATTGACGGCAGCAATTTTTATAAAGTGGGTGGCAGCGTGGTGTCGAATCCTGATGCACTATTCTTTGATTCCACAAGCAATGCTCTTTTTATAGGAGATGTAGATGGTAATCTTTTCTACTTTGACACAACTCGGCCATATCTGCAATGCAGTGAGCAGATTGATGCTGGAAGTATTCCACAAAGGAGTAGTGTTGAGGAAGACATTTTTCTTGTAAATCTTGGAGGAGGCATTCTTAAGGGAACAGTTAGTGGGCCATACTTCATAAAGTTTGATACTAATTCGTTTACAGCTGCAGGTAAATTACATTTTTTGATTGATACTTCTGCTCTTTCCATTGGTAGTTTCAAGCAGCCAGTAAGTATTAATTCTAACGGTGGAAATAAAACGGTTTACATTTCCTTTGAAGTTGTCCAGGCTCCTGCTATTAATATAAAGTTGAAGATAGATTCTCCAATTGCGTATGTTAATGGGAAAAGAGCAGATCTTGATGTAGCTCCTTTTATTGTAAAAGAGGCAAGTAGGACGCTTGTCCCTATCCGTTTTATTTCAGAGACGTTTGGCGCAAAAGTCGAGTGGGATGGCACTGAAAGAAAAGTTACTATTAAGAAGAGTGCAACTACGCATCACCCTTCCCTACTCATTGAAATGTGGATTGATCGCAAAACTCTTCGTGTAAATTTAAAAGAAATGGAAATTGATGTTGCACCACTCATTGTTCCTCCTGGCAGAACAATGGTGCCCATTCGGTTCATCACTGAAACTTTTGGAAGTACTGTGCAATGGAATGGCGATACGCGTGAAATTACTATCTATTATACCCCTTAGTCCGTACTTGAAAGATCTATCCCGGGGGAATTTGATTATTTTGTTGCTTTCCTTGTGAATTTATTATGATGGAGCAATGACAATGGATAAGTTTGACGTGATTTTTTTGTTAGGGCGTCCGGCAGCTGGGAAATCAGAAATTATTGATTTTCTTTTAAAACTTCCGGATGCAAAAAGAAAAGAACAGTTTTATATGGGGAAAATTGATGTGATTGATGATTTTCCCTTGCTTTGGTCCTGGTACGAGGAGGATGACATCCTCGCAAACAAATTTCATAAGCAAAGACTCCATACTACTAGTGAGGGGTATTTTAAACATCAATATTTTTGGCATCTCCTTATCGAAAGAATTTCTTTAGAGTATAAAAAACGAATTCGGGATATTTCTGATTATATAAAGGACTATACTACAATTGTAGAGTTTTCCAGGGGCAAAGAACATGGTGGTTATAAAGAGGCGTTTCAGCATGTTTCGGAAGAACTCCTTGAGTATGGCGCTATTATATATGTTAATGTTCCATTTGAAGAATCTTTAAGAAAGAATAAAATGCGGTTTGATCCATTGTGTCCCGATAGCATTCTCCACCACTCTTTAAGCGATGAAAAATTAACAAGACTTTATAAAGAAGTTGATTGGGAAGAGCTTAGCAGCGGAAATTCAGAATTTATTGAATGCAAGGGAATGAAAGTGCCGTATGTAATTTTTGAGAATAAAGATGATGTGACCACAAAAGGGAAAGATCCTTTAAAAAATAGGCTTAAAGAAACTTTAGTAAAACTCAAAACAATTATTAAGAAGAAGTAGTTTTATTTTAGCGGTGTAACTTACGTTCTTTCTCTATGATTTTTTCAATTTCACTAACTACTCTTTTAATGTCATCATTTACTGTAATATAGTCATAAAATGTACGTTCTTCTATCTCTTCTTTTGCTCTTTTTAACCGCTTTTCCTGTTCCTCTTCTGTTTCAGTTCCTCTGCCGGTAAGGCGATTGGTGAGAATTTCCATGCTAGGCGGGAGTAAAAAAATTAGCAATGCTTCTGGGAATCGGTTCTTAATTTTTTTTGCACCCTGTACATCAATCTGTAAAATCACATCTGTTTTTTCTTTTGTAAGATTTTTTAATGGGGTTCCATAGTAGCATCCATGAACAAAAGCAAATTCTGCTAGATCATTTTTTTGTATAAGATCAAAAAATTTATCTTCATTTATAAAATGGTAATCCCTTCCGTTTTTTTCTCCCTCTCTAGGCTTTCTTGTTGTACAAGAAATGGACCGCTCAAAACGTGGATTTTTTCCCATCAGTTTTTGCACTACAGTCCCTTTACCAACCCCAGATGGTCCTGATATTACAATGATCATTATTCCTCCAATAACTCCAAAGCTTTATCTAATGGTTCTTCGGTTTCTTCTAATTGAATGTCGGGTTCTACTCCTTTTTTATTTATTTCTTTTTTATCTGGCGTAAGATATTCTTGCACTGTAATTTTAAGCGTATATTCACCTGGTAGTGAAAATATTTTTTGTATTACTCCTTTACCGAATGTAGTTTCGCCTATTATTATTCCGGTCTTATAATCTTTTATGGCTCCAGCAAGTATTTCTGCTGCACTTGCCGTCCCCTTATTTACAAGTACGACTATAGGCACTGTAGGTTCATGGCCTGAGATTTTTAGAGAGGTCATTGTGCCTTCTCTATCTTTTGTCCAGAGCAATACTCCGGAAGGAATAAATTGGCCGGCTACTTGTTCACATTCATAGAGAAGCCCTCCAGGATTGTCTCTTAAATCAAGTATGATACCTTTCACGTTGTTTTCATTCATCTCTTTAACTGCGTTTGCAACTTGGTTTCCTACTCCTTCAGAAAACATATTAATTTTTAGATATCCGATTTTTCCGTCACTTAAGTAATTTACCTCAATAAGAGGGATATGGATCTCTGCCCTTTTTACTGTAACAATAATGGTTTCGCCGTTTCTTTTAATTTTTAATTCTACTTTTGTTCCGCTTTTCCCTTTTACTTTCATGGCTACTTCTTCAAGAGATAACCCTGCCAGCTGTGCGCCATCAGCGCCAATTATTATGTCTCCTTTTTGAAGCCCTGCTTCTTTTGCAGGAGAATCAGGGAATACAGTAACAATTTCCGGAAGGGCTAAATCTTCATTTTTAGTGATTACGATGCCTATGCCTGTGTATTTTCCCTGTATTTCTTCATTGAATTGTTTTGTTTGTTCAGGATTAAAAAATACACTGTATGGATCATTTAATGAATCTACCATGCCTTTTATTAAATCTTCTTCTTTTATTGATTTGTAGAAATTGGTTTCAATGATGTCTGTTGTTCTTTTGAGTAAGGAGTGGTCATCAAGCAAGTTTTCGAATCCATCTTGTGTACGCATAATATTTATTATGCGTGATGGTGGATATTTAATTCCTAAATAATACCCTCCGAATAGCAAGAGCATAACTATAAGTATTGCCGAAATTTTATTTTTTATTTTATGCATTTATTATTCCTTCTTTCTCAACTATGGTATTTTAATTATTTGTTTTTCGCACACTTTTTTAAATTCCATAATTTTTTCATTTTTTTCTTCAAATCCTTTCCTTTCCATAATACCATATGTAAGCTGTTTTCCAAACTCCACTGCAGGTTGGTTAATTGGGTCTACATTTAGCATTTCTCCTAAGGCAACGACTTCGTATTCAGCAAAGTATATAAGTTTGCCGAGTTCTTCTTCATTTATTTCTGGAATTTCAATCGCAACAGAAGGTTTTCCTGATGTTTTTATTGCTGCTTGTGTTGCCAGAAACTCACTTTTTATGAGTTGTGATGCTTTTTTGTTTTTTAAATAATTAATATCCTCGTTATTTATAAGATTTCCTTTCAGGTTAAAGTCTTTGCGGTATTTAACAGGTGCAATAAATATAATAAATTTATCAAATGGGCCTTCCATAAATAGTTGGAGCATAGAATGTTGATCAGTTGTGCCTCGTACTCCTATTGGCGTTATGCCTGTAAATATTTGTTCTTCACTGCGTGTAAATTGTTTGCCAATGCTCTCGGAGAGAAGTTGTCTGTACCATGTTCCTAAATGACTTAACCCATCCGAATAAATAAATAGAGTATTTATATTTACTCCTCTTTCTTTATATAATTTATATTGGATGAGTGGAAAGAGAAGTGCGGCGCACTGTGTAGGATTGCTCTCTTTTGTTATATTTTTTTTAACTAACTCTGCACCGCGCAGTAAATCATCGATATTTATTCCTTCTACGGCTGCAGATAAAAGCCCTACGGGAGAAAGTACCGAGTATCTCCCCCCAACAAGAGGATGAATTGCAAAAGTTTCGACAGAGAGTTCATGCGATAATTTACGAAGCAATCCCTTTTCAGGGTCAGTAGTGAATATGAGGTGTTTTTTCAAATCAAGATTTTCCTTTTTTAAAGCATCCGTAATTGATAGCAAATTCTGCATCGTTTCTGCAGTACTTCCTGATTTTGTAATAACATTGAACATAGTTTTTTTTAGGTCTAGTGTTGTGAGCAGTGTCTTTGTAGATTCCGGATCAATATTATCCATAAAGTATATACGAGGCGTTTTTCTAGATATGGAATCATTATAATAAATGCCGTTTATTGCGTAGTGAAGCAATTCATTGCCAAGGGAAGAACCCCCTATTCCCACAATTACGAAGTTTTCATAATTTTCTTGAATTTTTTTTGCTGTTTTTTTTATTTTATTGAGCTGGGGACCCATTACTTCCGGGAGCTGCAACGGGTAATAATCTTTATTTATTTTTTTTTGAATACGTTCTTTAATTTGATTTAGAGAGGTTCTTGATTCCAGCAGGCTATTTAGTGGCAATCCGTGCTTACCTATGGCTTCTTCCAGCATGTTACCGTAGTTAAATTTCATTTCCTTTCTCCTCCCGTTTAAACATATGCCTATCTCAAAACGATTATTAAACAGCTCTTTGTTATAAAAATGTTGCTCTTTGAATTATTTCTTTCCCTTTTTCAAGTAGTGCTTTAAATCTTTTTTCATTGTCGGACTCTGCATATATCCGTATCTTAGATTCTGTTCCCGAGAATCTAAATAAAATCCAACTTTTATCGGCTAAAATAATTTTTGTTCCATCTAGTTCGTTAATCTTTTTAATAGACATCTCTTTTGAAAAGGTTTTTACGGTATTTTTTAATTTTCTTTCAATTGTTTTTCTATCACCTTTATACTCAAAATCAAGTCGCTTTGAGTATGTATCCCCAAATTTATTGGTGAGTTCTTTGAATAGTTCTTTCATCGATTTTTTTCTTCGAGAAAAGATTTCCGTGATTAGGAGATCTACAAGAATTCCGTCTTTATCAGCCAGCCACCCCTTCATTGATGCTCCACCGCTTTCTTCTCCCCCGAATACAGCTTCGCCTTTCATGATTGCATCTCCAATGTATTTAAATCCTACGGGTGTTTCTTTAGTATGGTATCCAAAATGCTCTGCAATTTTATCTATCAAGTGCGTTGTGGCAACGGTTCTCACAGCGTTGCCATTAATTCCTCTTTCAGTGAGAAGGTAGTAGTATATGATGGGGAGTGCCATATTAGGAGAAATATAACTCCCGTCAAAGTCTATAATTCCGAATCTGTCAGCATCTCCGTCTGTTGCAAGACCTAAGTCAGCTTTAGAAGATTTAACTTTTTTAATCAAAGGATCGAGATTTCCTCCTGTAGGTTCAGGGTGCAGGCCACCGAACAGTACATCTTTTTTGCCGTGGATCATTGTAAAATCTGTATACTCTCTTAATATTTTTGGTAGATAGCGAATACCTGTTGCAAAAAAAGGATCATAAATTATTTTTGGTCTTTTTTTCTTTATTGGCGTGAAGTCAATCAGTTTTCTTATTGCATCTATATATTCATTTTCGTTGAAAGGGATTATTAGTTTTTTTTCTACTGCTTTTTCAAAAGACATCTTTTTAATTATTTTTTTATTTTTTAAAAATTCATTTATTCTTTTTTCTATGTCTTCTGTTTCTTCAGGCAAGGCAGGCACACCAGATTTTGAAGAGAATTTAATCCCATTATAGTATGGGTCATTGTGCGAGGCTGTAATATTAATTGCGCCATCTGTCTTTTTTGTTACAGTGAGGTGCGCTATAGCAGGGGTTGGAATATCGGTAAGAGAAAAGTAACTCTTTATTCCATATGCTGCAAGAACTTTTGCAGAAGTTTTTGCAAATTCATTTGATAAAAATCTTGTGTCGTATCCTATCACTACAGATTTGCCGCCTCTAGCCAAAAGGTGTTGAGCTATTGCGTAGCTTACAACTTCTACGTTTTCAAATGTAAAATCTTTGGCTATAATGCTTCTCCAACCTGATGTGCCGAAGTGTATGTTCATTTAACTTTGAAGTATTTGTTTAAATAATTTCATATAAATGTCGGCAGAGCGTTTCCAGGAAAAATCACATTGCATGGCATTTTGTTGTAGTTGTTTGTACAGTTTTCCATTGTTGTATATTTTTTTTGCTCTCTGCATAGCCTCAAGAAAATCATCTGAACAATACTCGCTAAACGATATGCCGTTTCCGCAATGAGTATATTCATTATAATTATCTACTGTATCCTTGAGACCGCCAGTTTCTCGTACTATGGGAAGTGTACCATATTTGAGGGAGATGAGTTGTCCCAATCCGCATGGCTCATATTGTGACGGCATCATAAAAAAATCACTTGCGGCATAAATTTTGTGAGCAGTTGCTTCATCAAATTTAATTAACGCCTTAAGCTTACCGGGGTACTGTTTTTGTAAGTCAATCAAAGCATCTTCCAATGCTTTTTCCCCGGTGCCGAGTATAATTATTCTTATATCTTCGTTAAGAAAACTATTCAGCGCATCTACCAGCATGTCTATTCCTTTTTGCCCTGCAAGCCTACTGACCAGACCGTAAAGCGGTTTGCCTTTTACGTCAAAGTTAAATTCCTCGCCCAATTTTATTTTATTTTTTTCCTTGTCTTTGACTGTGTTGATTGAATAGTTTTTGTAGATCAATTGATCTGTTTCCGGATTCCACATCGAGTAATCAATACCGTTCAAGATGCCTATTAGAAAATTTTTTCTTGCATTTAATATCCCGTCCATCCCAACTCCGCACTCTTTTGTGCGAATTTCTTTTGCGTATGTCGGGCTTACAGTGCTGATAAAATCTGAGTAGACAATTCCTGATTTAAGAAAACTTACACTATTGTAGAATTCGATTTTATCAGGACTAAAGTATTTTCTATCGATATGAAGCAGATCAAGAATGCCCTGTGGAAAATTACCCTGGTATCCCAGGTTGTGGATGGTAAACAGAGTTTTTATATCGAGGCGTTTATCTTTAATAAATAGAGGAATAAGCCCTGTTTGCCAATCATTTAAGTGAAGGATATCTATATTTATTCCCATAAGGTCGATTGCCTTAAGTACTGCAAGGGCAAAATATCCAAACCGTTCTGCATTATCCGGATAATCTCCCTGCTTTGTTCCGTACAAGCTGTCTCTTCCAAAATAACGGTCTTGTTTTATTAAAACCAGGGTTTTACCTTTTTCTATCTCTTTTGATAAAATCTGTCCTTCTGTTTCTTGAGATCCTATTTGAATTGCAATGCTTCCTTCTATTTTTAGATCAGATGGGATATTTTTTATTGTTTTGTACATTGGCATAAAGAGATAAATTTCATTTTCTTCTGTATGATATACATTGAATAGTGTTCCTGCTACATCAGCTAATCCTCCTGATTTTGCAAAAGGAACTGCTTCACTTGTTACTATTCCTATTTTCATATTTTATTTCCCTTCCGTTTCCCTCAAGAATTTTGCTGCATTTTCTGGTGACATCGGATTAATATAGAGCCCTGTTCCCCATTCAAACCCAGCTGTTTGCGTGAGCCGTGGGACAATTTCTATATGCCAATGGTAATGTGGCAGGCGCAAATTGTCAAGCGGAGCAGAATGTATATAAAAGTTGTACGGTACATTCGGCACTACTGTATCTATCATTTTTAATGTTCGCTGTAATGCATCCGCTAAATAAGAAATTTCACTACGCTTTATTTCTGCGTAGTCTGAACTATGTTGTTTCGGAAGAATCCATGTTTCAAAAGGAACAATCGATGCAAACGGCACAAAGGCAACGAATCCTTGATTTTCTAAAACAAGCCTTTGTTTATCTCCTATTTCTTGTGCTACCATATCGCAATATACACACCTTTCTTTATAATCATAATACCTTCTGCTTCCTTCCAATTCTTCTTTTGCTGTTTTTGGCACAACAGGCGTTGCAATAAGCTGTGAATGTGTGTGTGCAAGTGATGCTCCTGCTTCTTTCCCTTTGTTTTTAAATACGATGATATACTTAAGACGTGCATCCTTTCTTAAATCTAAGAATCGGCCTCTAAACGCCCATAAAATATCTTCTACGTGTTTTATAGGCAGATTTTCTAGCGAATCTGCTGGATGTGGAGATTCAATAATGATTTCATGGGCTCCGACGCCGTTCATCATATCATACATGCCAATCCCTCTCCTATTTAAATCTCCCTCTATTTTTAGCGCAGGAAACTTGTTGGGGATCACTCTTACCCACCATCCCGGTGTATTAGGCGCAGTTCCTGGTGTTCTGTATGATAGAATTTCTGGCGGTGTTTGTGACTCATTTCCTTCAGAAAATGGGCCTGTTTTTGGTTCTTTTTCAACCATTTCTTTTGTCTTAAAATCACTTGGTCTCATTGCTCGCTCAATTGCGATGATTACCCATCTTCCCGTGATTGGATCTTTTCTTAATTCTGGCATTTATAACTAACCTCCCTATTTTATTTGCAAGTTTATATTTATTATCTTTTCTTTAATTATATCTTTTTTGCTAAAAATAAAAGAAAGTCCTTGAAACGTTCTTTCAAGCCCACTTTCAGATTGTGAAACAGTATATATGGGAAATGTCCATAATTGAACCTTTTCCGTAAAGCTAATGCTAAGGTTTATTTTTTGGATAAATTCTTCTATTTCAAACTCTTTGTCTTGAAGCTTTATGCGATTTTTATAATCTTGCTTGTTTATCTTAAGTCCATCCTTAAAGAACATAAAATTGAATTCTATTCCGAAGAATAAGGGGAGTTCTTTGCTGGCATGTATTTCATACCTAGCCTGGATTTCTCTCTTTTCTTTTGGGACAATAATTTCTTTTTTTAGCGAAACCTCTTCCCAATTTTCTCCACACCAAACATGTCCTTTTCTTTCTAATACAAGCGATAAATTTTTATCGGTCTTTTTGGTTTTTCCATTGTAGTTGCCGAGGACAAAATCTCCTTGCTCTCCAAACTGCATTTTGTAAATGGATTCAGCTGTTGTATCTGCTCTAAAGAAGTGGTCAATAAAAGAATTTCTTCTGTACCAACCGTATATTAAAAATTTATCTAAGTTGCTTTCTTTTGTTGCTGTAATATGATGAATTGTGTTTATTTCTTCCTTGTTTTTATTCTTGATTTCATTTAATTCGAGAATTTTTTTATGATAAGACTCCTTTCTTCTTGTAAGCACATTTTGTATATTTAGTTCCTTTATTTTGTCATCCAGCTCATAAAGGGCTCCACCTTTTTTTGTAAAATATAAATTTAGCTTTGGCGTTTCCAGTATAAATTCTTTTTCCCCGTCTTTATTGATATCGTTTTCTTCTATTTTAAATGAAAGCGGATCTATCTTTTTCTCTGCTTTTATCAGGTTTTTGTATATCGCTATTCTTAAATGTGGAAGGTACAGCCCGCCAAAAACTCCGTGCCATAGCGCATCATTTGTTTCTCCTTTTAGCAATTCCTCAGGAAATTTTCCTTTCACTCTTTTACTCAGAAAAAGTGCTTTTTTGTTCATATCGTTACTCTCGGGGTATTTAATAAGAAATTTTCTGAAATTACCTCCGGACCATTCCATCATTTCTTCATATGAGCATTCTCTCAAATAGATCAGTTCTTTTGGGAGATTGTTTGCAATATATTCTGAAGGAAGATTGATTGTGAGCCAACTCGAATTATCTTTAAGAGCTTTCAGAAACTTTTTTAACCATTTTTTTTCATAAACATAACTATATGTTTTGGGCCAGATGCCAAATTTTTCTCCATCGTCTCCAAATAGTTCAAGGCGGTTTTTATCTTTTTTTTCTGCTTCCTCAAAATATTTTATTATTTGCTCTACTGGTTTAAACGGTATGAGATAGCGTAGATTTTTACTTATGGGAAATATGTTTAATGTTTCTCCCTCATCTTCTGTAATAAAATGCCTTGATAAATCCTTATCTGTTTTGCCTTCTTTTTTAAAATGTGTGTCGTCCAGTGCGGTATATTGTATCTCATTTTGTGAAAGTATCTTTGTTAGATGTTGTTCCCATACTCTTTCTGCAACCCAGAATCCTTTTGGTTGCGTTTTGAATAGTTTCCCAATGTATTCGTTCATTCTCTTAATTTGTTCATTCCGGTCTCTTTCAGGGAGCAATGTGAGAATTGGCTCATACATGCCTCCCGAAAGAATTTCGCATCTATTTTTTTTGATAAGAAAACGAAGTTTTTCTATAAATTCAGGATGGTTTTTTTCGATGTATTGCAGAAGATATCCTGAAAAATGTATGCCAAATCTGAAATGATTTGCATCCAAAACTTCATTTACAAAAGGTAAATATGCTTTTTTGTATGCATCTTCGATTACATAATCAAAGTTTCCTACCGGTTGGTGATTATGTATGATAAATATTAGGTTCATTTTATCTCCTTAATGGGCTGGAATAGATAGGAAGGTATCTTTATTCCTGCTTTTTGATAGGCGGCAATAAGGTGAGCTCGAAATAGTGTGTCAAAGGTAAAGTCTACTTCATTTTTGTGAAAATTGCTGTACCACCAAAACCAATCGCTTCCTTCTGCAATATAGATTTGATTGAGAGATTCCTGCACGCCTTCCACTGTTTTTCTTGCATCAGTGAGATATGTCCATGCTCTATTTGATTCTTCATCGCCTATCCAGGTATCAAAATAACCGTTTATCCAGGAGCCAGGGTGTATGGATGCAATACTATCTGTGGCTTCTATTTCATGACCTAATGCGCTGTTTCTTTGATTTAATGCGCTGAATAACTTCGAGAGAAATGGTACTCCATATTCGGGATAGAAGTCCCAGGGATTTTCGCCATCCAGTATAATTACCTCTCCATTTTTTGATGTTTCTATTGCCTGCAATAGGTCTCTTACTGCATCTATTGCATTCATTTTATTGTATACAAATCCTATTTTGTCTGAGAGGGAATGATTCCGGAAAAATATTTTTAAATCTCTTACATTTCTGGGAATGGATATATCTCCCTTTTTTACATAAGGATTGGTTTTTATTAGCACACTTTCATCTGTTCCAATCCATTTGATTCCTTTCTGCTTTATAATATCTATTGCCTCGTTTGAAATACTTCCTTCAGATGGCCACATGCCTTGTGGAATTTTACCAAAAGTTTTACTGAACAATGAAATGGCATCTTCTATCTGTTTTATCGCATCGTCTAAGTGGGTAAATTGAGCCAGGGGTAGAATTGTTTCTCTCTTATTTCTGCATGCAATGGACGAATCTATAAGAAGAGGTAAAATGGGATGTTGCATTGGAGATATTGTGAGTTCTATCTGTTTTCTGTCAAAAGTTCTTTGTACATCGGAATGATTGATTTGAATATCTTTCTCTCTATCTTTTTTTCTTCTATCTTATCTTTTTCTGAATAATTTTCTTTTTTATTTATTAAACCTTTAACTTCGGTAGTATCAGGAGAAAATGCTGATATAGCATAAAGTATTTGAGTATCTCGCATATCTTGTGTGCTAAATTTCTCTCTGTTTTTTTTCTTGTTAATTAGTTTATTAAATCTATTTGAGTTAAAGTTGGCCATGGGGTTAAGAAAGTTTCTTATTATAAATTCTTTTTCACTTTCAGTAAGAGAATCTGCATCTTTTTTTTCCAATGTTTCCCAACTATCTTCCAACTCTTCTTCTGCGTAGGAGACAATTTGTTTTAGCAGTATTCCAGAAAAATTGATATTAATCTTTGCAGACGATGACAATAACAGTTTTGGAATTTCATAATAACTATTAAGCATATGCCTTCTTGTCCATGGTAGGGTTTGTTCATTGCTGAGAGGGTTTAAATAATCTGGCTGGTGCATGTGTAACCACAACATAATTTTATTTTCTTTATACATCCAGTTTCTCCTTTTAGCTGGCTTAATCTTGACTATATTTTATACAAAGATATACTTTAAACAAAATTGTTACGTTAGATTAAAAATTGACGAAGGAGAAAACTGTGGCCAAAGTAATGCTCCTAGGTGTGACAAAAAAATTTGGTAACGTTGTTGCAGTAAGAAACGAAAGTCTCGAAATTATTGATGGAGAATTTCTCGTCCTTTTAGGACCATCTGGATGCGGTAAAACCACTACGCTTAGGCTTGTTGCAGGCCTGGAAGAACCGACTGAAGGAGAAATTTATATCGGGGATAAGCTTGTGAATAATATGCCGCCGAAAGATAGAGATATTGCAATGGTTTTTCAGAACTATGCATTATATCCCCATATGAATGTGTATCAAAATATTTCTTTTGGATTAAGGTTAAGGAAATTACCAAAAGATGAGATAGATCAAAGAGTAAAAAAAGCTGCCGAGATGTTAGGTATCGGGGAACTTCTTAAAAGAAAACCAAAGGAACTTTCAGGTGGACAAAAACAAAGAGTTGCACTCGCAAGGGCAGTAGTAAGAAATCCGAAGGTGTATCTTATGGATGAACCTTTATCCAATCTTGATGCAAAGCTTCGTGTCCAGACGAGGGGCGAGCTTATAAAGTTACATAGAAGACTGGGAGTTACCACTGTTTATGTCACTCACGATCAGGTGGAAGCAATGACACTTGGCGACAGAGTAGTTGTCATGAACGAAGGCGAAATACAACAAGAAGGAAAACCAAAGGAAGTATTTGATAATCCGGTGAATAAGTTTGTTGCAGGTTTTGTCGGGACTCCACCGATGAATTTTGTTGATGTTAAAATTGTAGAAAAAAACAAAAATATTTATGCAGTTTCCGAAGGGTTTGAATTAAAAATAGTCGATGCACATCGAGACATTCTTGCAAAAGAAGGTTATATTGGTAAAAATATGATAATGGGTATCAGGCCCAAGGATTTATTCAGCGAGGTTGAAGTTAAAAAGGATGAAAAAATGGCAATGCAGCCGTTTAAGGTGCTGATAGATTTTGTAGAGCTCATGGGCTCTGAAACATTCATTCATTTTAGACTTGGTGATGGCAATATAAAATTTGTCGCCAGGGCAAGCTCTGATCATGATTATGCAATGGGAGATACTGTGATGCTTTATATTGATCCTTTCCATATCCATCTTTTTGATGAAGAAAGTTCGAAAACTATCATTTAATACAGTCAGATGCAAATAGGGATTTGTGTAATTTGGCTTGGTATACCCGGTACGTTTTCTTTAAAAGAAAAACGGCAGATATGTTCAAGCCTTTTTTCACGTCTCAAGAAAAATTTCAATATCTCAATGGTAGAGATTGGACAGCAGAATTCGTACCGAAAATCTGTTATTGCTGTTGTTACTGTGAATACGGAGAAGGCACATTTATACAGCACATTATCAAAGGTTGTTGAATTTATAAAGAAAGATTGTCGACTGAATATTGAAAACTATACAACCGAAGTGTTGTAGCATTGTTATTTTTGTAAGGACATTTTGATTGGTTGAACTATTTGTAATTTGTAGATATAATTAAAAAGAGTCACCAAAATAAAAATAGTCAAAGGAGGCAAAGATGGTTTTAGAATGGGGCAAAAAGTTTTCTACTAGAAGCAAAGCAATGAAAGCCTCAGCAATCAGAGAATTATTAAAACTTGTAGACAATCCAGAAATTATTTCACTTGCCGGAGGTATGCCTGATCCAACTCTATTTCCTAAAAAAGTTCTTGCAGAGATTTCCAGAGATGTTTTTCTTAACCATGGCGACAAAGCACTTCAGTATGGTGCAACCGAAGGAATCCCAGCTTTAAGAGAGGCGCTTGTTAATATTGGCATAGAGGAGGGAATACAGAACCTTACAAAAGAGAATCTTATTGTAACTACTGCGTCCCAGCAAGGATTGGATCTTGTAGGTAAAGTATTTATTGATCCGGGAGATGCAATCATTGTAGAAGCTCCATCTTATGTAGGTGGTTTGCAAGCCTTTCGTGCTTATGAAGCAGATTTTATTACAGTACCGCTTGATAGCAATGGTATAAAAACAGACATTTTAGAGGAAAAACTCAGAGAAGCTAAAGAAAATGGGGTAAATATAAAATTTATGTATCTTATTCCTAATTTTCAAAATCCGGCAGGCGTTACGCTTAGTTTTGAACGAAGGAAAAAGATATTGGAATTGAGTCATCAGTATGATGTACCTATTATAGAAGACGATCCGTATGGAGAAATTCGCTTCGAAGGAGAAAAAATTCCTTCTCTTGTGGAGATGGATAATATTGGTAATGTCATTGCACTAAGAACTTTTTCTAAAATCCTTGCTCCTGGATTGCGACTCGGCTGGATGATTGCAGACAAAGAGGCTATTAACAAATTTGTGATTGCAAAACAGGGCTCGGACCTTTGTTCTCCTTCTTCTACTCAATATATTGCTTATGAATTTATCAGGCAGGGACATTTAAAACAATATCTTGAACTTGTACGGCAAACATATAAAAAGAAAAAAGATTTAATGCTTCATGCAATTGAAAAGTACTTCCCAAAGGAAGCAGAATGGACAAAGCCGGAAGGCGGCATGTTTATTTGGGTTACTCTGCCGGATTATGTCGATACAACCGAGATGTTTAGGGAAGCAATTGAGGAAAAAGTTGCTTATGTCATAGGTAGTGCTTTCTATCCCCATGGAGAGGATAAGCACCATATGAGACTTAACTTTACTCTTCCAACCCCGGAACAAATTGATGAAGGGATAAAGCGGCTGGGTATTTTACTAAAGAAAAAAATACATTAACATAAGCCCCGCAAGGGGCTTTTTTATTCCTCAAGAATTTTAAGAAGCTCTGGCAGTTTTTCTTTCATTGCTTTTTCTCCCTTACGGATAGCTTTTTGTGGTTTCCAAAAACTATCCCATTTTATATCTTTTACATCAGGAGCAACAATGATGTCTGCGTTTTTACAATTTTCTCTTGCAAGACTGTATTGCAAGATATTTATTGAATTTGATGCAACTTTATAGAGTTCCCTGGGAGTGTTCACGAATTTTCCAGTAAAATTTAGTGGTTTGAAAGAATTTTCGAATAAATTTACTGCAATGATAATATCTGCTCCACATTTCTTAAGCGACTCTACTGGTACTTGTAGAGAAAGTCCTCCATCGGCAAGCAGTGTATTTTCTATTCTTATTGGCTGGAACATGAAAGGTATTGAGATACTAGCACGGACTGCGTCAAGAAGATTACCTTCTTCAAAGAAAAATGGCTTTCCTGTGGCAAGATCAGTGGCAACGGCAATAAATTTTTTTGGCAAATTTTCAATTGTATAGTCTCCGATTATTTCCTGGAGCAGCCTTGTTACTTTTTTTCCTCGTATTAGCCCTAGTTTCAGTGTTGGATCAAAGAGGGCAGAAAGCACAGTATTCATCTTTGTGCCTAAAGCAATTTCTTCAATTTTTTTTGCGCTTCCTGTCACCGTATAAATACTTCCCACTAATGCACCAATACTCGAACCTGCAATCATATCAATTTGAATACCAGTTTTTTCTAATACTTTAAGTACTCCTATGTGGGAAAGTCCTTTCGGGCCACCACTTCCCAGTGCAAGTCCAATTTTTTTCATTTTTTCCTCCTTTTTTTATAAAATTTGGTCAGCTCGCCAATTTTATCTCTTATCTTTGCAGCCTCTTCAAATTCTAAAATATCTGCCTTGAGGTGCATTTCCTCTTCGAGTTCTGTAATCAAAGCGCTGAACTGTTCTACTGAAAGGGATAAAAGTGTTTTATCGCCTATTTTTTCAATTTCTTTTTCGCTCTTCCACGGAAGGTCGATCAGATCTGAAATGGCTTTTCTTATAGTTTTTGGCGTAATATTATGTTCTGTGTTGTAGACAATTTGCTTTTCTCTTCTTCTATCTGTTTCTTTTATCGCTTTTTTCATTGATTCTGTGATATTATCTGCATACATAATTACTTTTCCGGATACATTTCTTGCTGTTCGCCCCATTGTTTGTATGAGTGACACTTCGGATCTTAAAAAACCTTCTTTATCTGCATCTAAGATAGCAACAAGTGAAACTTCAGGCAAATCAAGCCCTTCTCTCAATAAATTTACGCCCACAAGGCAGTCAAAGCTTCCTTCACGTAGTGATTTAAGAATTTTTACTCGTTCCAGTGTCTTTATTTCAGAGTGAAGGTATTTTGCTTTTACTCCTTTTTCTGTAAGGAACATTGCTAAATCTTCTGCGAATTTTTTTGTGAGCGTTGTGACGAGTACTCTTTCTCCCTTTTTAGCTCTTTTCTGTACCTCTTTTATAAGACTGCTGATTTGATTTGTTGCTGGGTGTACCTCAACTTCTGGGTCTACGAGTCCTGTTGGGCGAATAAGCTGTTCAGCTACTTGGTTGCTATAATCTATCTCGTTTTTAGAGGGCGTTGCAGATACAAAAATACACTGGTTGATATGTTTAAGAAATTCATCAAACCGTAGTGGCCTATTGTCCAATGCTGATGGAAGTCTAAACCCGTATTTTACCAGAGTGAGTTTCCTTTGATGGTCTCCACTGAACATCCCTCGTGTTTGAGGAAGTGTTATGTGGGATTCATCGATAATCATGAAAAAATCTTTTGGGAAGAAATTTAACAAAGTGTAAGGCTCTTCTCCTGGTTGTCTTCCCGAAAAGTATCGTGAATAATTCTCTATACCGGAGCAATAACCAACGTTTTCCAACATTTCAAGGTCATAATTTGTCCTTTCTTCTATTCTCTGTGCTTCTACAAATTTTTGTTTTTGTTTAAAAAATTCAGTGCGTTGCGCAAGCTCTTTTCGTATTTCCTTTGTATATTTATGAATTCGCTCTGCAGTTGTAATAAACTGTGACGCCGGGAAAAATGTGTATGAAGAATACTTTTTTATAATATCTCTCGTAAAAGGGTCAAATTCTGTGATTGAATCGATTTTATCATCAAAAAGTTCAAGGCGTATTGCAGTTTCTGATTCTTTTGGAAACACTTCAACTACATCTCCCTTCAGCCTAAAGCGCCCATTGCGGAAGTCAAAATCGTTTCTCTCGTATTGTAATCTTGCAAGGTTTACCGCTAAAGTATTTCTTAATATTTTTTGTCCTATTTTTACCGTTAATAGTTGCTCTTTGTATTCTTCGGGTGAGTCCCATCCATATATACAGGAGACTGATGCAACTACAATCACGTCTTTTCGTTCTAGCAGGGCTCTTACTGTTGCATGTCTTAGTCTCGCTATATCTTCATTTATGTCTGCCGTTTTATCGATATGTAAGTCGAATTGTGGTATGTATGCTTCGGGCCGATAAAAATCGTAGTAGCTTACAAAATAGTGCACTGCATTTTCAGGGAAGAATCGCTTAAACTCTGCATATAGTTGCGCTGCTAGCGTTTTATTGTGAGACAAGACCAGCGTGGGTTTTTGTATTCTTTCAATTACATTTGCCATTGTGAATGTTTTGCCTGACCCTGTGACTCCGAGTAGTGTTTGAAACTTGAAGTCTTTTTTTATGCCCTCGGTAAGTTTTTCTATAGCTTCTGGTTGATCACCTGTAGGATAAAAGTCTGAAACGAGCTTAAATTTGTTGTCCATATTTCTTTCTTTTAAGTGGCGCACCTATAAAATCAGCAATGATTTGTGCGCTGATTGCACCTTCTTCAAGTGTATCTCTTTCAGATATGTGTACAAGCGTAAGCTTATCTTTTCCTATTGCTTCTCTTGCAACTGATGCAACAACTGCAGAATCAATGCCTCCGCTTATTCCAATTACTGCGCCTTCTTTTTCAAGCTTGTCAGTGTATTGAGCAATAAAATCAATAATTTGCTGAACTATTTCTTTTTTAATAGATTTAAATTTTTTCATTTCAATTTCTATTATATGTTATTTTGATTATATAGAAAGGGATGGCATTGCTTGCTTTATCTACTGATTGTCTATCTGAATATGTTATAGATAAAAAGATGAAAAGACATATCGGATTTGGCGGAGGGGAGAGGATTCGAACCTCCGAAGCTCATCACTTGCCGCATTTCAAGTGCGGTACCATCAACCGCTCGGCCACCCCTCCATTTCTAGATTAAATTTCTGGCGTTATTCTATCAGTTCCTGTGTATTTTTGCAATACTTTTGGTATAAGTACGGTGCCGTCTTTTTGTTGATAGTTTTCCAAAATAGCTGCCATTGTCCTGCTGACGGCAAGTCCTGAGCCATTTAGAGTATGTACATATTTTAACTTACCATCTTTTGTGCGGAAGCGAATGTTTGCGCGTCTTGCCTGGAAGCTTTCAAAGTTACTGCAGGAAGAGATTTCGACATATTTGTCTTGTGATGGGAAGTAAGCTTCCGGGTCAAATTTTATCGCTGCTGCAAATCCTAGGTCTCCTGTACACATTTTCTTTAATTGATGGGGGATATTTAAAAGCCTTAAGACATCTTCTGCATTATTAATGAGTTCTTCAAGGTAGTTATAAGATTCTTCTGGTTTAACAAACATAACCATTTCCACTTTATTGAATTGATGTACTCTTATAATGCCTCTTGTATCTTTTCCGGCAGCACCTGCTTCTCTTCTGAACGATGCTGCATATGCTACGTACTTAATGGGGAGGTCTTCTTCGTTTAGTATTTCATCTCTATGAAGGTTTGTAAGTGGTACTTCTGCTGTAGGGTTAAGGAATAAATCATCTTTTTCACAATGGTACAGATCATCTTCGAACTTGGGCAATTGCCCTGTACCTGTCATTGAGGTGCGGTTTACAAGAAATGGCGGAAAGATCTCTTTGTATCCATGTTTTTCGACATGTAGGTCAATCATCCAGGAGATAAGAGCTCTTTCGAGCTTTGCTCCCATCCCTTTTAGTACGTAAAATCTTGCCCCTGAAATTTTTGCTCCTCTTTGAAAATCGATGATACCTAAATTTTCAGCAGTTTCCCAATGTGGTTTTGGCTCAAAATCAAAATCTCTTATTTCTCCCCATCTTTTAATTACCGTGTTCTCTGTTTCATCTTTTCCATACGGGACAGAGTGATGAGGAATATTAGGGATACGCAGTAATATATCTGTAAACTGTTTGTTTAAGTCGTTAAGAATTTTGTCTTTCTCTTTAATATCACTTCCTATTTCTCTTACTTTTTCTTTAATTTTTTCTGTGCTTTCTTTTGCTGTAATCTTTTTTCTTATTTCTTCTGAGAGTACTTTTCTGTCATGTCTCAGCGCATTAGCTTCTTTTACTAACTCTTTCCTTTTATTATCTACTTCGAGAAACTTATCTATAATGGATATATCTGCTCCTTTTTTTGCAATGCTTTCTTTAACAAAATCTGTTTTTATTCTTATAACATCTGGGTCTAGCATATATCACCTCTCATCAGGGTTTTTTCTCTTCTATGATAATATCTTTTTCTTTCGATGCAACAGTAGTTCCTTCCTTATCTTTTAGTATGGCGCGTATCGTGGTGTTCCCTTTGATGTTTGCAATAAGCTTAAAGGTATAGGTATTTCCTTCGACTGGTGGGGGAAGGGTGGCAAGCGAAAAATCATACATAAAGAATGTTACCTTTAGGTCTGTAAGGTCTTCTACATTACTGACGGTTGCTTTCATTTCTATATAATCGCCTATTTCGTATACATCTTTATCACTTGTTAAATCAAATTGGAGATTTTGCCATTCAGGCGGTTCGGTTTCTTCAAACTTTCTTGGATCCATTTCTGTAGGTTCCATACCCTTTATATATGTACGTTGTTCCGTTAATTCTTCCGGGCAGTTTGGAGGCGCAAGTAATCCCGAGTCTTTACATACAAGTACTGTGATAAAACCTCTGGCGCGAATATCTTGCGGAGGAACTACATTTTCTAAAAAGCTGTAATATAATGTATTTTTGTCTGCAGTATCCAAATTTGCAGCGTATCCTGTATCTTTGTAAACTAGTCTTGTGGTAAGTCCTGAATCAGGTTTTACAAAATCATCTTTTGGAAATTCATTCATTGCTGTCAGCATAAATTCGCGCCATATCATTGCTGGGAATCGTGCTCCTGAATTAAGTACGTTGGGGAAGGTTATTTCCTGAGAGTCCGGACCGACCACTACGCTAACTGAAATATTAGGCGTGTACCCGTCAAACCATGCATCGGTCCATTTATCAGTGCTTCCTGTTTTTGCCGCTGATGGCAATCCCGTAATCTTTGCATTAACCTCTGTGGACATTACGTAGATAAAGATTTTATTCATAAGATATGCTGTTTCTTGAGATACTGCTCTATACGAAAGATCTTGATGTTCGTATAATATTTGCCCACCTGGAGAAACAATTTTTTCTATAATGTAAGGCGTGTGATAAATGCCGGAATCACCAAGAGTTGCATAGGCGGCAGCCATTTCTAACTGTTTTACCTCGAAGCTTCCAATTGCAGCAGATGGGTATGGTTTTAATGGAGTAGTAATTCCATATTTTCGTGCAAAATATACCACCCTGTCCAAACCAACTCTCATGGATGTTTTTGTTGCACATATGTTTGACGATTGCGCTAATGCTTGATTTACGGTCATATCGCCGAAGTATTTGTTTTTTCCTAGCCATTCGTGTGGTTCCCAATCGTCTACCTTGTATGGCGCCGAAAGAATTATTGAGGAAGGCGTGATGGATCCAGATGAAATTGCGGCAGTATAATCAAAAATTTTGAATGACGAACCTGGTTGTTTTAATGCAACCGACCTGTTAAACTTAGTATTATCATAATCTCTTCCTCCAACCATTGCAAGTATTGCCCCGGTTTTTGTGTCTAAAGCGGTAAGAGCAGCTTGTGGTTGAATAGCATCTTTCGAATTTCTTTTGTCTTTTGGAAAAATGCCGTCATCCTCTGCTTTTGTAAGAACTTTATCAATTGCCTCACTTCCGGCAAGCTGTAATTTCGGTTGAATTGTAGTATATATTTTTAATCCGCCTGAGTAGAGCATTGTTTCTCCAAATTTCTTTGCTACTTCTTCTTTTACATAATCAATAACATACCCCATATTATCGTTTACTCTTTTTTCTTCTACAAAATGCAATTCAAATTCTTCTGCTTCCTTTAATTCTTCTTCTGTGATATAGCCATTTTTTAACATTTTTTGAAGTACAATCTTTTGCGCTTCTTTTGCTGCTTCCAGGTTAACAAATGGATTGCCTCCAGAAGGTGCTTTTAGCACTCCTGCAAGTATTGCGGATTCAGCTAAGTTTAATTCGATTGCATGTTTGCCAAAATATGTTTCAGCTGCTGATTCAATTCCATTTGCTCCTGCACCGAAATACACTTCATTTAGGTACATTTCTAATATTTGGTCCTTTGTGAATTTCTTTTCAAGCTCAATTGCAAGCAGGGCTTCTTTAATCTTTCTTTCAAATGTTTGCTCCATTGTTAGAAACAAACTCCTTGCAAGCTGCTGGGTGATCGTGCTTCCTCCCTCGACTATCATTTTGTATTTTAAGTTTGTCCATAACGCTCTTGCTATGCCTCTGTAGTCTAACGCACCGTGCTGATAGAATCTTTCATCTTCTTCAGCAATAACAGCTTTTTTTGCAATATCAGAAATTTTATCCAGTGGTGTGTAAATTCGGTTTTCAAAAGCATAAACATTTGTTATAAGTTTCCCTTCGTAGTCAAAAATTTGAGATGATTGCTCCGGATTGTACGTCAATCTTGATATGTTGGGCAGATCTTTTGCACACTTGTTTCTGTATGTAACAGCAAAAATGCCTCCGGCAAGTATTATCACCACAATAACTAAAAGAGTGATTTTGAACGTCGTTCGAATGATAGATTTTTTCTTTTTTTTGTTCATATGTGCTCCTTTTCCTATCCTGCTGAGGAACCTCCTCCTCCACCGCCGCCAAAACCGCCACCTCCGGAGAATCCACCACCTCCACCGGAAGAAGATTTTGAGGAGGTAAATACTGTTGCAGAACTATTTAATAATGAATTAAGACCATGCGATATCGAATCAAGGGAAAACCCTTTCATGCTATTTGTAATATTATTGCTCGCGCCACCAAACCCTTTTGCAGACGAGAGCCCTCCTGTATTTGAATAACCATATCCAGCTCTATTATAGGGAATATACCAGACTGGTGCAGGGGTATTTGCTCTTGAAAATTCTTTTATCCAATGTTTATCTATACCAAACACAACTGCGAATGGAAGGTATTGTGAGAAAAGGTTCTGTGCTTCTTCTGTTTTTTTATATTTGACGAGGCCTTCAAGATATTTCTTGAAGGCAAGCCATTTCATTCGCTCTTTTGCTCCCTTCATCGATTTTCTTGGCATGGCAGGTGCGAAGAATAGCACAATAATACCTCCGGGAATGAGAGGCCATACAAGGAATCTTACGCCAAGGGAAGCTCCGATCGTCGAGAGAACGATTAATCCAAGTATTATCATAAATATGGCTATGCCAATGTATTTTCCTTTTACTTTTGCAGGGCTACCGCCTTCATAAAATTCATTTAATACGAGTTCTTGGTTGATTTTGCTATATATTTTAGGGAGATATTTCGAAAATTCATATTTCAACTCAGATAAGCGGATGGAGTTTAACCCTCCAAATATATATCTCATTAGCATTTGTTCATAGGCATTAAGAGTGGAGGTATCTTTATCTGTACGTCTGTAGATATAATCATTTTTCCCAAACACCTTATTTATTTCTTCAATTTTTATGTACTCCCTATCTGCAAGGTCTAATATAGTTGCAATTACTTCTTTTAGCGTCGCTCCTTGCTTTAGCAATGCGCCTACAACGGCAGGTGGAAGATCTGATGGAGGATCTTTTATGTATTCTGCGTATTTAGGCAAAATGATATCTTTTCCTTTTTTGTACCAGGTGAGGAATATCCATACTACAATGATGATAAAAAGTAAAAAACCGAGTAAAGTTTTTAAACCTGCTATTTTTGCTTCTCTTGTAGCAGCTTCTGCTTGCTGTTGTGCTTTATCTCTCGCACTTCCCGGGTAGATTTGTATTCCTTCCGGTTCTTCCACCAGGCCTCTTGGAAATGCGATATAGAACTCTATAAATTCTCCGGGTGCAAGTTCTGAACCTGTCAGGATAATTTCATTTCCATTTACAATGGTTACGTTTCCACTGCCTATTGGCAGCCCTGCCCCCCAGGCTTTTATTTCTTCTTTTAGTGCACCTTGAGGGATATGAACCGTAACAATTGCTTTATCAATCGATACTTCATTTTTTGAGGGTATGGCGATGTAGTTGAACGATGCATCATCTTCATAAAATGCAACAGTGCCTAATTTGGTAGCCCCTAATATTTGGTATTTTATCACAAAGTGTTTCTCTGTGTTTTTTGCCTCGTAGTTTAATCTTATATAAAAGCTGCTATTCTCTGTTTTTACGCTAAATGTTTCTGGTGTTCCGCTACCGTTCCTTTCGTAGGGGATAAGTGCTCCGTTAATGTTCTCAAAAACTTCCACATCCGTGATATTTTGAATCTGATTAAGATCAATCCATCTTTCGAACCAGTGATAAGCTATTCCATTATCGTGCGAACCAAAATAAATTAACAGGTTTTCTACAACATTTATTGTGCCATCTTTGTTCAGGGCTATTTCATCGTTCCATTCTTTGTAGTGGTAAGATGCTAAAGCATTTTCCATAGGCATAATAAATGAAATTATAAGTAAAGCAAAAGTCAAGATGATAATATATTTTTTAATTTTTTCCATTTTTCTTGTCCTTAAAAATAAACAAAAAGAGTAACCCAATAAAGCCTTCTAAAAAAAGCAGGAAACGATATCCTAAAGAAAGGGTTTCTTTTTTTGCAATTATATTACTTATAATACCGCAGATAAACCATACGGCAATGACAATCCAGAGATACATTTATTCTTTTTTCTCTTCTCCTTTTACAATTTTGTGTCCGCAGTAAGAGCAGAATAGTGAACCGACAGGAATTTGTTTATGGCAGTTGGGGCATTCAATCGTTTTAGGCGCATCTGTAACAAGTTTGTATCCACATTTTGGGCAGAATTTTGAATCTGCTGGAATGATAGCATCACAGTCGGGACATTTAATCATTAGTTGCTCTTTTTCTTTTTCGGCACTCATTGCCTGCTGCATCATTCCGGGAATAATCATTCCCATTCCCATGCCCATGCCAAGCCCGGCTCCAGCTGCAGCTGTTCCCCCCGGGGTAGGATTTTTTGCTGCTTCTTCAATTGCTTTAGCTGCCTTAAACTGCAGATACTGGTTCATATTTCCAATTGCATTCATTCCGGTTTTTTCATCAATAACTTTTTGGACTTCTTCGGGAACCGTAACGGATGAAACGTAAAAATCAACAAGTTCTATTCCATACTTATTAAAATCAGTTACAACGCGTGATTTTGCAGCTCCACTCAGTTCATCATATATTCGCGGCAAGTCAAAGATAGAAGTGAGAGATTCGCCTAATGTATCTGTAAACCGCGAGAGAATGATAGATCTGTAGAATTCCTGGAGTTGCTCGGTTGTGTATATGTCTTGTGTTCCAACAATTGTATTCGTAAATAGATACGGGTCAACAATTCTTGCACTGAAAATTCCGAATGCGCGAAGTCTCACTGCTCCGAGCTCTTTGTCTCTAAAAAGAATTGGCTGACTTGTTCCCCATTTTAAGTTGGGAAATACTTTTCTATCAACAAAGATAACTTCGGATTGGAATGGGCTTTTGAAGCCGTATGGCAGCGAAAGAAGCCTTGTAATGATGGGTAAGTTTTGCGTGGAGAGTATATGCCTTCCTGGTCCGAAGACATCCATTGCTTTTCCATCTCTGAAAAAGATTGCACTTTCTGTTTCTCTCACAATGAGTTGTGCGCCCATTTTTATATCGGCAGACCCCTGTTCTGGGATTCTGTGTACAATTTCTGTGCCGGTTTTATCAAACCATTGAATAATTTCTAAAAACATTAGCTACCTCCTTATTTTATACCTGAAAGGATTTCGAGTTTTTCGTTTAAAAGGGTTTTGAAATCCTTAAGGCTGTTTTTCATATTGCTTATAATTTCTTTTGCTGTTTTTGTCTCGTCTGCTACAATTTTTTCTGATTTCTCTATAAGAGATAAGAGTGAAGCATCAACTGCATAAAGTCTATCAAGCATTTTTGTATCAGCTTTTATGGGTCCAAAAAATCCTGAGTATCCCTGTGGGGCATATTCTATCTTATCGACAATGAATTGGAAATTTTTAATCAATTCATTTAGTTCTTCCAGTGCATCAAACTCATTTTCCTTCAGTAACGTATTACCTTTAGATAGTAGTTCATCTTTTGTTTTTCTTAGCCTATCTGCAAGATATTGACGTAGCAATTTATCTGCAGTTCTTCTTTTTTCTCTGGCAAAATAACCTGCAAATCCTGGGATTTTCTCGATAATCTTTTGATACTGATTCTCCATTTCGTTAATTTTTTTATTCAATTCTTCCATTTCTCCCTCCTTATCTTTTTATTATACAAGAAGAAGTCTCAGATTCAAAACTTGATCTTGATTGTTACTCTTCAATTTTTCCTCTGATGTAATATTTAGCTTTTGCTCGTACTTTTATAGCACCTTTTTTATCCCTGACATCCCCAATCGCTTTGATGATCTTGTGCTGAGCGCTTTCGAGCCATGCTCTTACTTGTAGTTCTTCTCCTATAAATGATGGATTTAAATATCTTATGCTCATTTCTGCAGTATATGCTATATACCCTTCAAGATACTTTATGTTGCCCATTGCATCATCCAGAATCGCAGCAAGAATGCCTCCATGAATGATGCCAGGATATCCTTCATATTCCTTTTCTATTGCGAATTTTGCGATAGTCATATTTTCAATTCTCTCAAATGTTATATGTAAACCTTTTGGGTTGGTTTTGCTGCACACAAAACAGTAATTTGCCTTTTTCATTTTGTAAGCCTTTCTATTGGTGCATATCTTAAATCCAATTTCTTTTTACCTATTTTTATAAAATCAATTACTGCATAAGGTATTTCGGAGTTATCGAGATGTACTTCAAGGACTTTTCCAACTCCCCAGATTCTATGTAGTACTTTTTCCCCTTCTGTAAGTTTTGTTTCTTTATGCTCTTCTTTTACTTCTGAAACTGTTTCTTTTGGTATTTCCGAAAGAAAACGTGATGGCACTACTGGAGATTGTGTTCCATATCTGTTTCTTCTATATGCGTAAGTTAAGTACAATTTTTCCTGGGCCCTTGTTATTCCTACGTAGCAAAGTCTTCGTTCTTCTTCTATTGTGTGGTCAAATTCCATTGACCGGTAGTGCGGTAAATATCCTTCTTCCATACCTACCAAAAATACTACGGGAAACTCAAGGCCTTTTGCGCTATGTAAGGTCATGAGCATCACACGATTATCGCCCTGTGCATTATCGATATCTGTGATGAGTGAAAGATGGGCCAAAAAGGCTGTAAGGGAATCATCCTCTGAAGTTTCTGAGAATTCTTTTATTACACTGATAAACTCCTTTACGTTTTCTATTTTGTTTTCTCCTTCTATCCCTTTTTTTAACAAATATGGAAGGTATCCTGTTCTTGATAGAATTTCTTCTACGAGTTGTCTTAAAGATAATTTATTACTATCTTTTTTTAAGTCTTCCATCAATTGATAAAATTCTCTGAGTTTCTTTGTTGCGGGAGATAATTCTTCATTTTCTGTAATGTAATGTACGGCCTTGTATAATGTACTACCTTGCTTGTTTTTGATTTCTTCTATTTTATTCATTGTTGCTTCGCCGATTTTTCTGTGAGGTATATTAATTATTCTTCGGAGGTTTATATCGTCATAAGGGTTGTTTAGAACAGCGAGGTATGCAATTATATCTTTTATTTCTTCTCTTCCGTAGAACCTTACACCTCCGATAATTTGGTACGGAATACCTTCTTCTAAAAGGCGCTCTTCAAATAGTCTTGATTGGGAATTTATCCGGTATAGTATTGCAAAGTCGCTAAATTGTTTTCCTTCATCCCTGTGGAGGTCTTTAATTTTTTTAATGATAAATCTTGCTTCATCTATTCCATTTGCCGCTTCGTAAAAACTTACTGCATCTGACACCTTTTTTTTGGTGTAAAGTTTTTTTTCGCTTCTTTTCCTGTTATGCGCGATAAGTTCGTTTGCAACATTTAATATCTCTTGTGGCGAGCGATAATTTCTTTCCAACTTTATTGTTTTTACGTGAGGAAAATTTTCTTGGAATGATAGTATAAATTCAGTGTTTGCGCCTCTGAATGAATAGATACTTTGGTCATCGTCTCCTACTGCTATAATTTTTTTATGTTTTTCTGCAAGAATTTTTAATAGTTCATATTGCGATCTATTTATGTCTTGATATTCATCGACGAGAATGTATTTAAATTTGTCTTTATAATAATATGCAACATCTTCATGATTTTTAAGTAATTTCACCGTGAGCATAATAAGGTCGTCAAAGTCTAATGCATTGCTTTCTTTGAGAATTTTTTCGTATTCTTTATAAATTGATAAAACTATTTTTTCTATGTATTCTTTTGCATTTTCTCTAAATTCATTACTGTCCATAAGACTTCTTTTTGCAGTTGAAATGTATTGACCTATTTTTTTAGCGTTAAAATATTCCGTGCTTATATCTAATTGTTGCATTGCTTTTTTTATTACGCGGGTAGAATCATCTTGGTCAAGAATCGTGAAATTCTTATCATATCCAAGAAGATGAATCTCTTTTCGCAATATTCTTGCGCACATAGAGTGAAATGTCCCTATCCAGAGACCTTTGATGTGTTCTCCTATGAGACTCTCCACTCTTTCTTTCATTTCATTTGCCGCTTTGTTTGTAAAGGTTACTGCAAGAATGTGTGACGAAGGAACTAAAAGGGATTCTATGAGGTATGCTATTTTGTAGGTGATTACTTTGGTTTTTCCTGAACCTGCCCCCGCAAATATGAGTAGCGAGCTGTCATCAAAGAGAACAGCTTCTCTTTGTTTGCTGTTTAGATCCTTTAAGAAATTTTTCAAAATTAAATAATTCCCGGTACCATTGACAGCAAGTATTCGCTAATTAAAGGAAACAGTAGAGCCATGTAGATTATAAGCAACACAAAAATTACTATAATCGGGGTGAAGTAGACACCGATAGATAAGCCTGTGTTTATTTCATATGTTTCTTTAATTGCTGTTATATATATATATATGCTCCATATAATAAAAATTAGTTCGATGTATACTGGCAAACTATAACTAAAGATAGCAAGAGTTGTAAGATTAAGCACTTTGTATACAAGCATTGGTATGGCAGCAAAGCTCCATGCAATAAATAACGTAATGCCAGCTCCCTTCTTTACAAAGAACTGAGCAATTAAATCGTAAATTGCGGTTGAAATAAAAGTGGTTAAGTACGGGGTAATGAGTCCGAAAGCAAAAAAGAACATGGAAGAAAAGTATCCGCTAATAAGGTTGTTTAAATTCTCTGAAAACTCTCCAATGTATGGAGCTATTGCACTGTCAGATATTTGTGGAAGCAGGATAGGATTGCTTTTGTTTGCAATGTAGCCGGCAACTATTGAGACTAAGCCGTAGATAAGGAGAAATATTAATGCGGCATATAATGGTCTTTTTTCTCTTATGCGCTTAAATGCTTCTTTTGGATGTGTTATTGTTAACCAGATTAATTCAAACATTATATTCATTTTTGTCCCTCCTATGGAATCATAATATATTCGAGTTTTACAGGCTTAAGACTGTTAAGTAAATTAAGTTCGGGAATATTGCTTTTAAAATTTAATAAGGATAAGATACTTTGTTTTTTTTCATGAGTAATAATGATTGGTGTTCCCTGAATATTCAAATCTTTTTTAACGATTTCAATTGTATCCTGTAAATCTCCAAGATCGTCTACAAGGCCTAACCTTTTGGCTTGTATCCCGGTGTATATTTGCCCCTGGGCTATATTTTTAAGATCGTCCAAAGGAATATTTCTTGCTTTGAAAACCGTATCAAAAAATTGGGTGTATGTTTCATCAATAATGTCTTGTAGCATTTTTTGTTCTTCCTCTGTAATATCTCTTGTAGGCGAACCTATATCTTTATATATGCCACTTTTTATTATCGTTTCTTTTAATCCAATTTTTTCAAGTAATCCTTGATAGTTTGTAAGTCTCATAATTACACCAATGCTTCCTGTTAAAGTTGTTGGCATAGCAATGATTTTATCTCCGGCGCATGCGATGTAATACCCACCTGATGCTGCTTCACTTCTCATCGATATATATACCTTTTTCCCTGTTTCTTCTTTGAACTGCTGTATATTATTGTAGATTTCTTGTGTTGGCTCTACTGCACCCCCGGGGCTATCTATTTGGATGATTAATGCCCTAGATGCGTCTGATTTTGCCTCATTAAGCAACTTTTTTATATTATCTGGCGATATCCCTTGTTCGCCAAGGGTGCTTGTCCCTATTGTTCCTTCAATTTTAATGAGTGAGATATTATCGCCTGTTCGCACAGGATTAGTGAAGGCAGAAGGAGTATGGGTATTGCTTTTAAATATTGAAAATAATACTACAAAAATTATTAGTATAAAAATGATAATACCGAATATTTTATTTTTTTCCATTTTTCCTCCTCTCGGTTTATTTTTTTATTTACGCAATTACAACTGAAGGCGATTAATACAATCTGGTTTTTTGTCCTTTTTGAGGGAAATCTAATAAATTTGGTTTTATTTGCAGAAAGCGATTGGATATTATTTGTTTTTATCAACATCTTTTATCATAATTTCTGTTGTTGAGAGTAATTGCTCCATTGCTTCGTGCAAATCTCCGTGTATTGTACAGCCTGAAGCTGCTGCATGTCCGCCTCCATTAAATAAAACTGCAATATCTTGCACATTGATATTTTTACGTTTGCTTCTCAAACTTACTCTTATTACTTTATTGTCGACTTCTTTAAAAAGAATAGCGACATCTGCATCTTTATATTTTCTAATCAGGTTTATAATGTCTTCTGCATCTGCTTCTGATGCGTTTAGAGATTTCATCTCAGCATAAGTGACATATGAAAAGGCTATTTTATTTCTCAAGTTCATCCGCTCAAGTGCAATGCCGATGAGCTTGAGGTGCGCTAATGTTTCCTCTTCAAAGATTTTTTTTGCCATAGATGAAGGGTCTGCACCATATTTAACGAGTTTTGTTGCAGCTAAAAAAGCGTTTTTTGTTGTATTGGCATAGTGAAATGAGCCTGTATCTGTAAGGAGGCCTAGATAAAGCGCATTGCTTATATCTGAATTAATTGGAAGTTGTGCGTCCTCTATGAGTTTTAATACAATGCATGTAGTAGAGGGGGCATTCTTGTCCGTATAGTTATAGGTTGCAAAATAATCATTCGCTATGTGGTGATCAATATTTATTGTCACATCAAAAGATTTAAAATGTGCACCGAGCTGGTCTATTCTTCCTATATCCGATGAATCTAATAGTATACCGACATCGTTATGGTTTAAATGAGTCGCGTTAATTAAATCGTAATCCTTAAGGAACGCGTACTCCTTTGGTACTGGCTCAGGTAGAAAATAAGAAACTTTTTTGCCAAGGAGTTTTAAGGACATACCGAGACCGAGTATAGAGCCGAATGCATCGCCATCAGCATTTGCATGACTGAATATTGCAAAACTACTATATTTTTTTAGTACATTGCTGATTTCAATTAGCTGGTGATTTTTCATTGCTTTGTTCTTCCTTGTTTTGTAGTTCCTCTTTAACCTTATTGAGTATATTTATTACTTTGTCTCCTTCTTGTATTGAAAGGTCAAAATGGAACGAAATAAGTGGGACGAGTCTCATAGATTTTAGTCTATGAGCTATATCCTTTTGTATTCTTTTTGCGGCATGCGAGAGAGCATCTAAAATTTCCTGGCTTCTATCTTCGTTGTTGATTGCAGTGAAATAAATTTTTGCATAACGAAGATCGTTAGAGAGATCGACATATGTAATAGTAATGCCTCTCAATCTCAAGTCATCCAGTCCAAGTAAATATTTTGCAACTTCTCTTTTTATTGCCGATTCTATTCGGGCTTGCCTTAGTTTGCTCATATTCTAAAAGTGTATGCTATTTCCAAAAATAAGCAAGAGACCAAGGGAAATGAGGAGTAGTCCGGATATAATTTCAATAGTATGAAAATATTTCTTGATTCTTTTAAATAAGAAAAAGAATTTATTAATGGCGATTGCTGTGAGAATAAAGGGAATACCCAGTCCGAGCGAATAAAATGAGAGCAGGATAATTCCTTTGCTCATAGTGGTGTATGTGCTTGTTTCTGCGAGTATTGCCCCAAGGATAGGACCAACGCATGGTGTCCAGCCAAATGCAAAGGCGAATCCCATTAAATATGCTCCTATCAGGGAAGTTTTTTTGCTTTTTATTTGTATTTTTTTCTCGTAATTTAAGAATTTTAACTTGATGATACCAATAATGTGCAAACCGAATAAGACGATAATACTACCTGCAATAATGCGGAACGTCCTCATATTTGTTGCTAACAGTTTACCAAGAGTAGTGGCAGATGCACCAAGAGCAATGAAAACTGTTGAAAAACCCAAAACAAATAAAATCGCACTGATTGTAATTCTTTTTGTTGATGCAGTTCCGGATTGCATTTCCTGTAGCGATACTCCTGATATGTAAGAAATATATGCAGGGATAAGTGGCAGGACACATGGCGAAACAAAAGATAAAATCCCGGCAAGCAGTGCTATCGCAATAGAAACATTAGTCATATATGGGCCTCCAATTTTTTCATTATTGTATAGGTTAATACTTTACTTTTCAAGTAAGATTATAGAGAAAATATTAAAAAAATCAATGAAAAAGATATTTAGCCTTTATTTATCATTTGTTTTAGTGTGTATCAAAAAAATTGATATAATAAATTATATTAATGAAACCTTTTTACCGGGTAAAGGATATAATTTATAGGAGTGGAAGATGGAAGATAAGTTAAAAATGCTTGTTCTGCAAATTAAGGATGGAAATAAAGATGCTTTTACTGAGTTTTATCGATTAACTGTCAGGTATGTTTATAGTATTGTTTATGCTTATCTTTTATCAAATGAAGATACCGAGGATGTTGTTCAGAATACATATTTTAAGCTTTATGTAGTTAGAAAAAGAATAAATCCCGAGAAATCCATTCTGGCATATATGAAAAGAATTGCAATAAATTATGCATTTAAGCAGATGCGACAGAAGAGAAAAGTGATAACAAAAGAAACTTCCTTTGCAAAGGATGAGGGAACCAAAGAGTTGGTACAAGAAGCGCTTAAAAAGTTAGATGAGAAAGATCGTCTTGTGCTGGTGCTTCATTATCTAGACAACACATCTGTTAAAGAAATTAGTGTACTTGTCAACGAAAAAGAGGGAAGTGTTAAGTCGAGGCTTTTTAGAGCGAGGAAAAAATTAAAGGAGGTGATTAACAGTGAAACAATCTGATGATAAATTAAAAGATATTTTTAACGATTTTAAGAACGGGCTTCAATTAAATGAAAACATGGAGGGGAGGTTGTTAGGAATGATTGAAAAGAAGGAAAGATCGATTCATAAAAGGAAATTTTTATTGGGGCTTGTTAGCGTGGCTATTGCAGCTTTTCTTGTAATTAGTTCGGTTGCCCCTGTTTTTGGCAAGAGTGGTACACTCCCACAGGTTGTTGCGGGGCTTAACTTAGAACGGGCGGCAAATTCTTTCAACGGTTCTCTCAGTACTGAGGGCTGGATAATCGAGGAGTTAGAGAATCAAGACCTTTCCCCTGCCGACAGCATCATTATTGTTGCGTTGCTTAAAGAATCTGAAGTGTCAGTCAACGAAATTATTGAGATGAGAAATGAAAAAATGGGATGGGGGAAAATTTTGTCTGAGCTTAATATTTCTGTAAATAGCATAAAAAATACACTGAAACAAGCCCAACATGTTGCTGACGAAGAGGACGGTAATGGCGAAGGAGAAGAAAATAGAGAAGAAAATAGAGAAGAGAATCAAAATCAGTTGAAATTTGTTGTTATAAAAGGAATTCTAAACAATATAGATGGCAGCAAAATTATTGTGAATGAAACAGAGATTTTATTGACAGAAGAAACCATTATTGAATGTAGAGGGAAATCTGTTGCCGTAGAAGACCTCTCTATTGGAAATGAGTTGCTGGTAAAAGCATCAAAAATAGAGGATGTTTTTGAAGCTAAGTCAATTCTTGTTTTAACTAACATGAAGGAAAATAATGTTCCAGAAAAAGAAACAAAAGAGTTTGAATTAAGGAGTGCTATTGTTTCCTTTGATGGCAGCATCTTAACAATAAGCGATTTTGAAGGTGGAATTCTTGTAGATGAGTATACAAAAATCCAGAGAACTGGTGAAGGAAGAGTAGGTATAGAATCTTTAGAAGCTGGTGTAACGGTGCAGATTCATATACGAAAAGACGGGGATGTTTATCATGCAACTTCAATTGTTATTCTTGAAAAGGCAGAAAATGAAGAGGGTAGCGAAGAAAACAACGGAGCAAACAATAATGAGCAATCAAAGCCCAAGAAGGAAACATTTAAAGGAGAAGTAAGCTTTGTTAATCCGGATGATGGCATACTGGCTATTATTGGTTGTGATATGCTTTTTCAAATTTCCGAGGATACGCTTATTATTTCAAATGGGAAAGCGGAATTTAGCGATATAAATGTAGGCGACAGTGTTGAAATTATTGGAACAGAACAAGAAGAAGGCGAACCTCTAAGTGTAGAAAAGATTATTGTGCTAAAAGAGGAAGGAAAGAATACTGATAACTCAAACGAAAATAGCAATAGTCAGGGCAAAGAATCACCCGGCAAACCTTAAAATTAGATTTTAGTAACAAACAACTTCTTCTCTCTGTGTCAGGGCAAACCAGAGAGTAGAAGTTGTTTTAGTTTTACATCAGTCATCTTGAAAGTTAAGGAAAAATCTTATTTGTAATTACTGAAATTTTATCTCCGTTTCTACAATTTCTTGGGCAGCATCCTTTTGAATTAAAGTGCATTGAGTGAAATTATCAGGAAAAATAACTTTATTTAAATTAAGATGATAGAGAAGGATTAAATCATTGAACTCACTTTTTACTTTTATATATGCAGATTTGTTTTCGAGATTGTTGTTGCTTGAAATAATCTCTTCAAAGATTTCTTTTTCCGTAGAGATCATAAACAGGTTTGGAAGACCTAAAGTATAGACACTGGCATGACTATCTTTATATTCACGGAGCGTGTAATTACCTAATTTGTTTTCTATAATTTTGGCCTCAGGAAGATGCATTTTTATTTCGTTGTCATATTTTGCGTTTTCAAGACTATTCGATGAAAGAATGAAAGAAAATCCATCATTGCCATGAAGAATAAATTCTGCTGATTTAGGTGAAGAGAAAAAGGAATACTGCTCTATCAAGATTCCCCTTTTTTCTGCCAGAATGGTAGATAGTCCGCTTTCGATAAGCTTTTCCTTGATGTTTGCAGCCTCTGGTAGCGCAACTTCGAGTAATGCATTTTCAAAGCTATAAACTGGCATGTAAAGCTTTTTTGTGGTGCGGTCAGCGATTGAGTGGATGTTTATTGTTCCGTTTTCTATTGTAAAACTTAATGGGTAGTTAAAACTATAGAAAGGTATGTTCAACATGTCCTCGACGAAAAGACATTTCGGCTCTGTGGTAAAACAGACACAACTACCGTCGTCATCCCATAATTTCTTAAATAATGGATTATCAAATAACAAATTTTCCTTTTGAGTTATGCTATCGAATATGTGGTTCAGCGCATTAGAGCTTTGAGCAATAAATAAATTATTTTTCCATCCTGAAATGAAATATTTTTTGTCTGCTTTATTTGCTTTCAGAATGGGGAAACCTCTTTCCCAGGTTCGGTTTATTTCAAATGCTTCTTTATATTTTAGTATTATGGCTATTTTATCCAATTCTCTTATGACACTATTTTCTATTTTGGATGCGACAAGACGAGAACCATCATCAAAAATCATTAAGTAACTGTTGCTAAAATTTATATCCGAAATGAAAAGATGAGCGTTGCAGCATTCTTTTGCAAATTGTTCGGATTCTTGATTAAATTTGAGCAAAAAAGGTACATCCGGAATGTATCGAGAGGAGAGCTTTGTTTGGCTTTCTGTATATTTTATTAAGATATTATTTGCTACATATACAAAGCCAAGCACTAAAATTACTATAAGTATCCAGATGATAATTTTTTTCATTTTAATCTTTTTGAGTGTTTTTTATAATTTTCTTTGCAACACTCATGAAGATATGTTTAGTTTCTGTTTCTTCGCTCAATGTAACAGTTGGCATACCGTTATCTCCACCTTCTCTTACTTTTGTTTCTAATGGAATTTTGCCGAGAAACGGCACTTCGTTTTCTAAACTTATTTTTTCGCCCCCACCGTGTCCAAATATTTCAGTTTTTTCACCACATTTTGGGCAGACAAAGGAAGACATGTTTTCTATAACGCCTAATACGGGTATTTTCATCTGTCTAAACATTTTTAATGTTTTTGATGCGTCAGCGACGGAAACATCTTGAGGTGTGGTGACTATTATGCCGTATTTAAGTGGTAAACTTTGCATGACGGTAAGTGCAGCATCTCCTGTTTCGGGAGGGAGGTCTATGAGGAGATAGTCTAATTCTCCCCATTCTACGTCATTGTATAGTTGTTCGATAGCTTTTGTTACAAGTGGGCCTCTCCATATGATAGGAGTAGAGGGGCTGTCAATCAGGAAGCCGATTGATATTACTTTAACTCCGTATCGCTCTATCGGGATAATTCTTCTGTTTTCGTTAACAAAAGGTTTTTCATTGATACCAAACATAATAGGCAGGTTTGGGCCGTGTATATCTGCATCAAGCACACCAACTTTTTTGCCTGATTTTGCAAGCGCTATGGCAATATTTGTGCTTACGGTGGATTTACCAACGCCACCTTTGCCTGATGCGATGGCAATAAGGTCTTTTATTTTTTGTTCTGTTTTAAATGAAACAGTTAATCCCACCTTTTTTGCGCCTATGTCTTTTAATCTTTTTGTGATAGTATCCTTAAGTGTATTAACATCCTTACCAGGAATTTTAGGAATCATAATAGAGATCAGGACTTCATCTTCACGAACATCTATTTTTTGCAGTGTCCCGACGCTAAGAAGTAATTTTTTTAATCCGGGGATAAATGTTGTTTTCAATACATTAACAACTTGAGTTTGTTGTAATGGCATCTTTATTTTTTATTCTCCATTAAATTTTTTAGTGAGAGACTTTTAAACAGCTTATCGACTTTTAATTTTGTTTTTTTCCATGGGAGTAGAGCAAGGCAGTCCGTTGTGATGCATGGTATGTCTTTTCTTTTCCCATAATTGCACTTTATCTCTACTGTTTTTCTTCCAACAGCTTGTATTATTTCGTACAGAGAAATATCCGCTGGATTGCGTGTAAGGATATATCCTCCGCTTCTCCCCCTTACACTGTCCAATAAGCCATTGCTGCGAAGCATTGAACAGATTCTCAGGATATATGAAAAAGAAATATTGTTTTCTTTTGAAATTTCTCTAATTGTTGCTCTGTTATCCTTTTTTTTCGCAAGATAAATTAGTGCTTTTACTGCGTACCCTTCAAGTGTTGTGACTAACATCGTCTGATAACCCTCCTATTCATATATATTACAGCTTCAGTCATATTTTAGCATTTTTTTATCGTGAGTCAACGTTTTTCGCCGCAGATTATGATTCGTTTTGAATCTTCTGAAAATTTTTTACCCGTATAATCTCCAAAAACTTTGATATTTTTAAACCCAATAATTCGGCATAGATTGACCATCTCTGCTACGGAATATATGCGGATGTTTCGCAAATATTCTTTTTTTAAATCTTTTCCGACAACGAAACGGTGAGTTGTGACAATTGAGGTAAGAGGGAGGTAATGTCTTCTTTCTAAGATGAAAATATCTTCTTTTTCTTTGAAAGTTTCGTGGACAAAATATTTTAGAATGTAATCTCTATTTTCAATGTCAATGATGAGTTTGCCGTCTTTTTTTAATGAATTATAGAATCTCTTTAAAATATCAAAGTTTGTGTCATCATCAAAATATCCAAACGAGGACCAGAGACTCAATATTCCATTAAATTCATGTTTAAGGAAAAGTTTTCTTATGTCCTGTTGTACAAATTGTACATTTTTGAGATCTCTTTTTTTTGCTTCAGCCGTTGCTAATTTTATATATAGAGAAGAGCTATCTATTCCTAATATTTTAAAACCCTGTTTTTCCAGTAAAAGTGCGTGTCTACCAATACCGCAGCCGGCGTCGAGCAGATAGTTTCCTGCATCGAAAAATTTTGCAACGAAAATTACCTGTTTTTTTGTTATTTCTTCTTTTTGAGTTTGAAGAAAATAACGAAGATAAAATTCATCAAAATAATCTTTCGTCCAGTCCATTAATTATCATGCAGTGCTTTAGCAATTTCTGCTGCAACCCGTGCATTGTTTTTTACAAGTTCAAAATTAGCATCAAGAGCTTTTCCCTTACTAAGTTCAACTATTCGAGCTAGAAGAAATGGTGTTACTTTTTTCCCTTTTATTCCCCTTTCCTGTGATTCTGAAACAGCAATGTCAATCCACTGGTCAACTTTGTCTTTAGGAATCTCATATTCCTGTGGTATTGGATTAGCAACAAGAATTGACGAAAAAATACCTAACGAAATTTTAGTATTATAAATATTTGCAATTTCTTTGGCTGAATCTACCTGCGGTATGGTTAATTCTGATTTTCTTGTGTAAAATGCAGGAAATTCGCTAGTTTTAAATCCTACAACGAGTACGCCCTTGGTTTCAAGGTATTCCAGGGTTTTTGCAAGGTCTAATATTGATTTTGCTCCTGCAGAAACAACAATAATATTTCTTGCTGCAAGTTCGTCCAGATCCCGTGAAATATCAAAGGTATGTTCTGCGTTTCTATGAACTCCACCAATGCCACCAGTTGCGAAAACTCTGATCCCGACAAGCTCTGCAATATAGGAGGTAGCAGAGACAGTCGTGGCTCCATCCCTTTTTTCTGCTATGCAAAATGGAATTTCGCGGGTAGAAAGTTTTAGTACATCTTTAGTGTCTCCAAGGTGATGAATTTCTTCTTGTGTCATACCGATGATAATTTTTCCGTTAATAATACCGATGGTTGCTGGTATTGCACCAATTTTTCGCACTTCTTCTTCAACTGCAAGGGCAATTTGAATATTTTTGGGATATGGCATTCCCTGGGCAATGATCGTCGATTCAAGTGCAACAATTGGCTTTCCGGTATTTACTGCATCTAAAATCTCATTATTTATTTTCATTTTATGTCATTTTTCGAAAGAGTATAAAGCGATTCCAGGCCAATTTGAATCGCAACTGCTTCTCCTTTTTTATAAACTTCTTCTGTGCCTTCTGGTTTTATTTTGTTTAATGCAACATTTCCATCAAGAGCAAATATTGCTCCTGCTTTTACATTTCTATACTGGGAAACAATAAATACGCAACCACTTTCCATTTCAATTGCTTTCACGCCAGATTTTACAAAGCAATCCATTTCTTCTCTTGAGTATGGAATGTAAAATGCGTCTTCGGCAATTACTATGCCATACTCTATGTTTTCTTTTATTCTCCTTCCTACTGCGATCATTGCTTGAAGGACGTCAAAGTTAGGAACTGCTGGAAAACTTGATCGAAGATACAAAGGAGACGTACCATCGTCCCTAATACTTCCCGTTGCAATGACTACGTCTCCGACATCTAACTTTGGATTGATACCACCAGCAGAGCCAACTCTTATAAAAACTTTTCCCCCGAGGTTGACAAGTTCTTCTAACACAATAGCGGTAGAAGGCGCTCCCATTCCTGTTGTTGCAACAGTAATCCTCGTTTCCTTATAAAAGCCGGTGTATACAAGGAGCCCTCTATTTTCATTTACAAGGATAGGATTTTCGAGAAGACTGGATATTTTATTTGCCCTTTGCGGATTACCAACCAGTATGATATATTCGCTTATATCTCTTTTTTCACATTTTAGATGAAATTCAGCCATTATTTGCCTCCCAATAGTTATTCATTTTTCAATTATAAATTGTTTAATAAAACTTACAAGTAAAGACAGGGTGTATATCTGATATTTTTTGTCATAAAAATATATAGCTCTTAATGTTTTTAAAATAATGGGTTATTCTATATGAGCGATGCTAGCAAATGAGATAAATTTTATTTGATAATCCAAGACATGAATCTTTATATTAAACGAGAAAGGTGATAAAATGGAACTACTGGTGCTGGATGAGAGTGTTTCATTAAGGGGAGCATGTTTATCGTGATTATTCAATTTTTACTTCTGTTTCTGTTCCCTCGAGTTTTTTTAACTCTTTTGTGAGTTTTCTTTTTGCTTTTGCCTCAATTTGTCGTATTCTTTCTCGTGTTACTCCAAAAATTGTGCCTACTTCTTCTAGTGTGTGGGGGTACTCTTTGCCAAGTCCTGCACGGAGTTTGAGTATTTCTCTTTCTCTTTCGGTGAGTTTTTCCATCACTTTAGTTAGCTGGTCGTTATAATATGTGTTAAATGTTTCACCTTCAGGCGTAAGAGTGCTGTTATCTGCGATAAAATTTTCTAACCTGCTTTCTTCTTCATCTCCTACTGGCATTTCCAGGGACAGTGGTTGTTGCGCAAGACGCAGGTATTTGCTAATTTTCTTATCGGGTATTTCTGTTCTTTCTGAAATTTCTTTATATGAGGGTTCGCGCCCTAGTTCTTGCATTAATTCTTTTGTAGCTCTTTCAATTCTATTTATACTTTCTACCATATGCACCGGTACTCGAATTAATCTTGATTGATCTGCCAGGGCTCTTGTAATGGCCTGCCTTATCCACCAGGTAGCATATGTGGAGAACCTATAACCTTTGCTGTAATCAAACTTCTCTACAGCACGAATCAACCCTAAATTTCCTTCTTGCACCAGGTCAAGAAATGATAATCCGTGTCCTGTGTATCTTTTTGCAATACTTACTACAAGTCGTAGGTTTGCCTCGGTAAGTTCCTTTTTTGCCTGTACGTCTCCTTCAACTACGCGTTTTCCTAATTCTTGCTCTTTTTCTGCCGTAAGCAAATCTATTGCTCCAATGTTTGCAAGATATGATTGGACTGGATTTTTAAGCTCGGATATTTCAGCGTGTACTAATGATTCTCGTGCTGAAGTTAAACTTCCCCTTACTTTTGTTATATTTTTGCTACTGCAAAATATAATTTTTACTCGTGCAAGAAGAGTGTAAAATTCATCAATTCTCTTTATTGAAAGTGGAATTTTTTCAAAAGAATCTGCTATTTCTTCATATGTGAGAAATCCAGTTATTCTGCCTCTTTCAAAGAGTTTTCTAACTATTTCCTTCTCCTCTTTTGTAAGATCTTTTAATTTTTTCTGATAATTCTTAATCATTTTTAAAGATTTTGCTTTGCTTTCTTCCATAGACGCTACCTCTTTTTTAACTTTTCAATAATTTGTTGGTATTTTTCCAATTTTTTTCTAAGTTCGTCTTCGTCTTTTGTCTCTTTTATTTCGTTGTATAGTTCTAGTGCTTCAGATTGTATAATATAATTATTCATTCTTTTTATTGCCTGCTCTACTGCTTCGTCGCTTACTAAATAAGGATCTCCCATTGAAAGTGCCGTAGCTAAGGAAAATTCATCCTCTGCGAGGTCACTCCAATTCCTGGTGTCGGGCGTACCTCTTTTTTCGATGTCTTTTTTTGCCCTGTTAAATATTTTTCTGTAGCGAAAATCCGGAAAATAATTAATGTCTACTTTTTCTAGTATTTTATATAATGTTTCTGGTCTTTGAATAACTGCCTGTGTGAGCAATTTTTCCGTGTTTGACATTATATTATTTACATTTAATTTTTCTCTTTGTCTTCTGGATTTTGTTGGTACAGGAGTATATTGAGTGAAAAGAATAGAAGGGTCAATGTTCAAAATTGTACCTAATTGTTTGATGTATTCATATGCCTCTACTTTGTTAGATATTTTATCTATAATTTCCAGCACTTTTTTTGCAACTCTTCCTTTTCCCGAAGGATTATTCCCTTCTATTTTTAATTCAAAGAGAGTGATAAAATCCAGAGGATCTTTTGCGTTGTCAATAAGCTTCAAAATGCCATCTTTGCCTTTTTTCAATACAATTTCATCTGGATCCTGTCCACTGCCCTCCACTATTATCTTTACAGTAAGATTTTTTTTGCTGCATATTTCTACTGCTCGTTCAGCTCCTTTTCTTCCACCTTCATCATCATCATAAAAGAAGCAAACATTATCTGCGTAACGTTTGATTACCCCTGCTTGCGCGTCTGTAAATGATGTTCCCATTGATGATACTACATTTTGAATACCTGATTGATGCAAAATGACTGCATCGAAGTATCCCTCTACAATAATTGCTTGTTTTTCTTTTCTTATACCTTCCTTTGCGATGTTAATTGGATAGAGCAAATTTCCTTTCGAAAAAATGGGGGTATCGGGAGAATTTAAGTATTTTGGCTCTCCTTTTCCAAATATTCTTCCACCGAATGCAACAATTCTTCCCTGGATATCAAATATGGGGAATATAATTCTGTTTCTAAAGTAACTTTTGATTTTTCCATCATCCATTTTTTTCAAGACACCAGCGGTAAGCAGTGAATTTTGTGGAATGCCTTTCTTTTCCATAGCAGCAATGAGTTTATCTCCGTTTTGAGGAGCGTACCCAATCTGGAATTTTTCGATGCTTTCTTTGATTACTCCTCTTTGTTCAAGGTACAGTAAGACATCTTTTGTGATTTGTTCATGGAAAAAATTTGACGCGGCTTGCACTGCTTCACGTAAATTATCTTTTTCTGTTTTGTCAATTTTTTTGCCTGAAAATGTCGGAAGAGGCATTCCAGCATCCTGGGCAAGTATAGTAATTGCTTCTTTGAAATCCATTCCGTCTATTTTCATAAGGAATTTTATCACATCTCCACTTGCTCCGCAGCCAAAACAATGGAATATTTGTTTTTCGGGACTTACTACAAATGAAGGCGTTTTCTCTTCGTGAAAAGGGCATAATCCTACATAGTTACGGCCTCTTTTTTTTAATTCAACGTACCGGTTTATTGTGGATACAATGTCCACTTTTTCGTGCAATTCATCTATATAATCTTTTAAGTCTTTCATCATATATAAATACGTAAGAGATAGACAAATTTCCTTTAATTTTTAAAAATAAAATATAGGGGCACATTCACAAATAATTCTCCTGACGCTGCATTATGTGGTTTAGCGGTAAATTGACTGATGCTAATCGCTTAGCGGCAGTGGATTTGGAGTGGTGATATCGTAGAATGTTTGAATTGCAAAACGATCTGTCATCGATGAAAGGTAGTCGCAAATTACTTGTAATTTTTTTTCTTTGTTTTTTTCGATATATTTTATTGGGTTTTTAATTTTAAGAACGCTTGGATGATATTTTAAGTAATCTCCCATATCTTCCGGGTTATTGTAGTAATGGTCGAATAGGTATGCCATCATCCTGAATACTTTTTTCTCTTCTTTTTTTGGCGATGAACCTATATATACTTTCTCTGTTAGAAAATTTTTCAGTTCATCCATAGCATTTTCTATATTTTTGCTCATGCAAATTTTATCTTTACCTTTACTCCTCTCTATTGTATCAAGAATCATTGTCGAAAGCCTTTTTGAATTTGATTTCCCTAGTATTTGACGCGTTGAATTGGGTATGTCTTTTTCATTTATGATTTTTGCTCGTATTGCATCATCAATATCATGGTGAATATAGGCAATGCGATCGGCAATTCTTACTATTTGCCCTTCCAGGGTTGCTGGCATATCAACATTTTTTAATTCCGATAGATTTGCTAATCCCTTACTATGTTTTAATATTCCATCTCTTACTTCATATGTAAGGTTTAATCCAAAAACGGTTTCTCCGTTTGACTTTAGTCTTTTTTCGAGAATATCTACGACTCTTAAGCTTTGCTCGGGATGAAAAAAATGTAGATGCGAACTATATTCTTTACATTTTTTGTTGATAATTGTTTCTCCGGCATGTCCGAACGGCGAGTGCCCCAAATCGTGTCCCAGCGCGATGGCTTCGGTAAGGTCCGGATTTAGGCGGAGAGCCCGGGAAATTGATCTGCTGATCGTCATTACTTCAAGCGTATGCGTGAGACGATTTCGATAGTGATCCCCCTTGGGGGCTATAAATACCTGAGTTTTATATTGTAATCTGCGGAATGCTTTGGAATAAAGAATTCTGTCCACATCTCTTTGGAACTCTGTACGATGAGGGTCTTTCGTTTCCGGAGTTGCTCTTCCTTTTGTTTTATTGCTCAGTGTAGCAAATGGAGAGAGCAACTCTGTTTCTAATTTTTCGTATTTTTGCCGCAGCACTTTATTCCTTTCCGAGTTTTTCTTTTATGGCTACTTGCGCAGCTGCCAGGCGAGCAATTGGAACCCTAAAAGGCGAGCAGCTTACATAATCGAGGCCTGCATAGTGGAAAAACTCAATGGATTCTGGATCACCACCATGTTCACCGCAAATGCCTATCTCAAGATTATTTTTTGCTTTTCTTCCAAGTACAACACCTATCCTGACAAGTTTTCCTACACCATCCTGGTCTATTGTGATAAAAGGTTCTGTGGGAAGTATTCCATCCTTGAGATACGTTGGAATAAATGTGGCCTCGGCATCGTCTCTACTAAATGCAAATGTTGCTTGCGTAAGATCATTTGTGCCGAATGAGAAAAAATCAGCATATTCTGCAATTTGATCAGCAGTCAGAGTAGCACGAGGCACTTCTATCATTGTTCCTATTTGGTAATCAATGGTTGTACCTTCTTTTCTAAATATGTTTGTTATGACAGTTGTAGCTTTTTCTCTAAGTGTTTTCATTTCATTGACATGACCAATAAGTGGGAGCATAATCTTGGGTTTCGGATCATATCCTTCCTTTTTCAGTTGAATCGCGGCTTCTATTATTGCAGCCACTTGCATTTCATAAATCTCAGGATAGACAATGCCCACTCGACAACCTCTAAAACCAATCATTGGGTTAAATTCAGCAAGTTCTAGTGAGCGTTTAAGTTCTTTTTCTTTTTTCTTAAGAAGTTCCGGATCATTTCCGTTTTCTCTGAGCTCTGCAATTTCTTTTTCGAGCCTGTCTTTTTGAGGTAAAAATTCGTGGAGTGGCGGATCTAAAAGTCTTATAATGACAGAAAATCCATCCATTGCTATCAGGATGTCGTAAAAATCTTTTTTCTGCATATCTTTCAACTTGTCGAGTGATATACTGCGCTCTTCTTTTGATTCCGAAATAATCATGTCCTGCATGAGAGGAAGTCTCTCGGGACTCAGAAACATTCTTTCGGTCCTGCATAATCCAATTCCTTCAGCGCCGTAATCTAATGCTTTTATGGCTTCCTCTGGCGTATTTGCATTCGCTCTTATTCCCAATTTTCTTAATTCATCTGAATAGGCGAGTAACTGTCGCAATTCTGATGTAAGTTCTGGTTCTATCATTTTCACTTCTCCAAGAATGACATTTCCCATCGAACCATCTATTGTAATAATTTCATCTTTTTTAACTTCAATTCCATTTGTAGTGAATCTATTACCTTCTGTGTCAATTTTTATATCCTCTGCGCCTACAATGCAGGGTTTACCCATTCCTCTCGCTACTACCGCAGCATGAGCTGTCATACCTCCGCGTGTAGTGAGAATGCCTTCTGAATGTGCCATACCCTCAATATCTTCTGGAGTAGTTTCCAGGCGCACAAGTATTATTGCCTCTCCATCCTTTCCTCTCTTAGTAGCTTCTTTTACATCAAATACAACTTTACCGCTTGCGGCACCAGGAGAAGCGGGGAGGCCTTTTGCGATTGGATTTACTTTCACGGTTGGGTCAATCATTTTGTGGAGCAAGCGGTCAATTTGCACCGGAGTAATTCGAAGAATACTTTCTTCTTTTGTTATGAGATTTTCATTGACCATATCAACGGCGACTTTTACGGCTGCTTGTGCAGTTCTTTTACCTGATCTTGTCTGGAGCATATAGAGTTTCCCTTTTTCTATAGTGAATTCCATATCTTGCATATCCTTGTAATGTTGTTCTAATTTCTCTCCCACCTCTTTAAGTTGATTAAATATCTCAGGGGAAAATTCTTCCAGTTTATCAATCGAGAGTGGAGTTCTTATGCCTGCTACTACGTCTTCTCCTTGTGCATTGGTAAGAAATTCACCGTATAGTTTCTTTTCTCCTGTGGCAGGGTTTCTTGTGAAAGCAACACCTGTTGCGGAATCATTGCCCATATTTCCAAATACCATCATTACAATACTTACTGCGGTACCCAATTCATCACTAATTTTATTAATGTTTCTGTATGAAATGGCTCTTGGATTGTTCCATGATTTAAAAACAGCTTCAATGGAACGGAATAATTGCTTTATCGGGTCCTGTGGAAATTCTTCTCCAGTTTTTTCCTGGTAAAGTATTTTATAGTCTGCTATTATATCTTTTAGCATTTCAGAAGTGAGATCTGTGTCGCTTTTTAATCCATGTTTTTCTTTGTGGTTATCAAGGATTTTTGCAAATTCACTATGAGGGATTTCCATCGCAACATCCCCGAACATTTGGATAAATCTTCTGTAGCTATCATATGCAAATCGCTCGTTATTTGTGAGATCTTTTAACCCCTCTACAGTATCGTCATTTAAACCGAGATTTAAAATGGTATCCATCATACCCGGCATGGAGACTGGGGCACCGGAGCGAACTGATACAAGTAGTGGGTTTGTTATATCGCCGAATATCTTGCCAGCTTTTTCTTCCAATTTATGAAGATATTCTAATATTTCACTGGTTAGATCTTCGTCTATTTTTTTTGTTTTTTGATATTCCTTACAAACTTCTGTAGTAATAATAAAACCTAGGGGGACGGGGAGTCCAATTTTTGTCATTTCTGCAAGTCCTGCGCCTTTTCCACCCAAAAGATTTTTCATACTGCCATTGCCTTCTTCAAAGGCATAAACTTTTTTATCTGTCATTATTGTATAACCTCCTTAGCAATTTTATTGCCTATTCATTATAGGTATTTAATAGAAAAAATAAAGATTTATACATTTTTTTCTTTCTCGATAACGATTGTCGAAAAATCCGCAAATTTGAGAAACAGTTCTTTTAAATTTATTAGCATAGCAAGCCGATTTTTTCTGATTTTTTCGTCATTATCCATAACGAGCACTTTATCAAAGAATTTAGAAATTACGGGAGACAAACCGTAAAGTATTTTTATAATTTCTTCATAATTCATTTGTTTAAGTCCATTTTCAACTTTTATTTTGGTATTTTGAATTGCATCAAAGAGACATTCTTCTTCTTTCTCAAAAAGAAGTTTTTTGTCTATGATTTTCGAAGAGATATCTGCGTTTTGCAGGATATTGTTTACTCGCTTGTTTGCCAGTGCTATGGATGCAAGTTCTTCGTCGTTTATATGATTCATTAATATCTCTGCCTTTTTTTTGTATGTAACGATTAGATCAAGTGGTAGCGCCGTAACGGCATTTATTATATCATACCTGATATTTTTTTCTTTTAATATTCCTTTGGCTCTTTCTTTTAAAAAGGAATCAATATCTTTTGATATTTTTTCGGTTTCTATTTCTTTTTTTGGTTTGTGTAAGCCAATGGAGACTTGTACGAGCTCTTTTAAAGGGAAAGATTCCATATTAATAGAAGTGAGTAACAGCACTACGCTGTTGCCAATTCTTCTAAGTCCGTATGGGTCTTTAGAACCAGAAACGGCGATGCCTACGACGAAGCCGCCTGTCAATGTGTCTATTTTGTCGATAAGAGAAAGGCAAGTGCCTATTAATGTTTTTGGAAGTTTGTCATCTGCAAAGCGCGGAAGATACTGGTCTTTTATTGCTTCATATACTTCTGTTTCTTCGCCTTGCAACTCGGCATATATTCCTCCTATTTCTCCTTGCAAATCAGGAAATTCTCTGACGACATTTGTTAAAAGATCTGCTTTCGATAGATATGCACTTCGTTTTAATGCTTTGCTTCCGCTATCATTTAATCCGATTTTTGGAGAAATGTAGTCCGAAAGTATTATTAATCGGTCAGTTTTATCTTTCATTGTGCCCAGCTCTTTCAAAAAAACAACGTCTGAAAGTTTACTAACAAGGGTTGGCAAAGAGATTTTTTTATCTTCCTCAAAAAAGAATTTTCCGTCAAGCATTCTTGCTTTAATTACTTTTTCGTATCCTCTTTTGACAATTTCAATGAAATCAGAACAACCATTTCTTACTCCAATAAAGTAGGGAAGAAGTTTTCCATTTATATCTACACAGGGAAAAGATTTCATGTGGTCTTCTATGACGCGTATGGAAATACATTGCGGTATTGAAAATTCTTCCTTTCCAATCGTTGCAAGGAATGGCGTAGGATACTCCGTGAGGTTTACTACTTCCTCTAAAAAATCATTTGAATATAATGGCGTTCCATTGACTTTTTTGGCAAGGGCGTGTGCATTTTTTTCGACATTATTTTTTCTTTCATCGTATGAAAGAATAACGTAATTCTCTTTAAGTTTTTTAAAGTAATCAGCCGGATCTTTTATTTTGATTTTGTTTGATTGGTTGATTCTAAGGCCATATGTGCTATTTTCTGTTTCTACTCCCGCATAGGTAAATTTTACCAGATCTTCTCCAAATAGCGAAAGAAGAGAACGAATAGGTCTAACAAATTTAATACTTTTACTATCCCAATGCATTGTTTTTGGAAATTTTAAAGATTTGATTAACCATGGGGAAAATATTTTCAGGATGTCCTCTGCTTTCCTTCCTTTGACTATTTTTCTGGTGAATAAATAGTTACCCTTTGAAGTTTCTTTTATATAAAGGTCTTTTTCGGGAACATCCGCTGAAAGTGCAAACTTTTTAAACGGTACGAGATGTTCTCCATTTTTTCCTATTGCAATGGATGCTGGCGGACCTTTTATTTCTTCTTCTGTATCAGGTTCGTTTTCATCTAAGTTTTTAATGCAAAGAGCGAGTCTCCGTGGGGTGCCGAAGGTAGAAATATTTTCGTAGTGCAGGTTGTATTTTGTTAATTCACTTTCAGCAATTGTTTTAAGATCTTTTACTGCATTATTTAGAAAGCGCGCGGGGATTTCTTCAACATATATCTCAAGCAGATAATCCTTCATTATTTTCCTCCTTACGCAGCACAATGTTTGCGGTAAGATTTGCCATTTTTCGTATGCGTGAAATAATTTGTACCCTCTCAGATATGCTTATGGCGCCCCTTGCATCTAACAAATTGAAGATGTGGGAACATTTTAACAGATATTGATATCCGGGGTAAAGAATTCCTTTTTTTAGATTGTTTACTCCCTCTTCTTCATATATATTAAGGAGGTTAAAGAGTTTGTCCGGGTCGCTTGTTTCAAAGGCATAAACACATTCTTCACGCTCCATATCTTTTCTTAAGTCGCCGTATGTATAATCATCATTCCATTGGATATCAAACACATTGTCTTTTTTTTGAATAAACATTGCAAGTCTTTCTAAACCATATGTTATTTCTACTGAGACCGGATCAAGATCAATACCGGCTGCTTGCTGAAAATACGTAAATTGCGTAATTTCTAGCCCATCAAGCCTTACTTCCCAGCCAATGCCTTGTGCACCCAGTACTGCTGTTTCCCAGTTATCTTCAATAAATTTAATTTCATGACGAACAAGTTTGAGCCCTAGCGACCTCAGGCTATTGAGATATATTTCCTGGATATCTTTTGGCGGAGGCTTCATGATGACTTGCATTTGATGATGCATATATAATCTATTGGGATTTTCTCCGTACCTTCCATCTGCAGGTCTTCTGGAGGGTTGTAAATATACAGTTGCCCATGGTTTTTTTCCTAATACTCTTAAGTATGTGTAAGGACTTAGTGTCCCTGCTCCTATTTGTTCGTCAAAGGGAAGCAAGAGTATACATCCTTGTTTTTTCCAAAACATTTCTAATTTAAAAATCATTTCTTGAAAATTCATAAATCACCTCTAGTTAAAATTTATTATATATTACTGAGTTTTTCCATTGTTTCAAGGAATTTATTAAAATGATTTGAATCCGCATGATATATAATAAAATTGTTTAGTAATTGTAAAATTATTTTTGTGTTATCTACCGGAGTAATATTTTTTATGGGGGTGTCGGAGAGAAAAATAATTTCTTTAACTGTTTCTTGCTCTACGGTTACGCCTTTAAAATTATTAAATCCTTCTGACTCCGGGAGAAAGTAATAGGTATCTCTTGTTTCCTCAGGCATTTTTACTGGAAAGCCAATATATTTTAAAAAATGCAAAATAAAAGAAGCCAGTATCGTATCCGGGGCATCTATTAATTCAAGCATTTTAATAGTATCTAAGATTAAATCAAATATTTGAGTATCTGGTTGTTCAAATGGTGTTAGCAATATAACGAGTTCTCTTATATATGAAAATACTTTGTAGTTATCAATATTACTTTTGGCTTTAACAAATGCATCTAGGAGGGTTACATCTGTTACGGTAAACCAATTGTTTTTCTGGTAAAGGAGAATTTTTTCATAGAGAAATTCATCTGAAAGACCGGATCTTTTGGAACTACCGGACCTCACGGAGCGCATATTTGCTTTAATTTTCCCTAATTCATCAGAAAAAAGTATAACAGCTCTATCCTTTTCTTTATGTGGGTAGGAAGATATTGTAATACCTTTAACTGAGAGGTATCCCATTAACTTACTATCTCGACACTTTTACTTGCACCAATTCTGGAAGCACCTGCCTGGACCATTTTGACTGCTGTTTCAAAATCATGAATTCCCCCAGCTGCTTTTACGCCTATATTTTTTCCAACCGTCATGCGCATTAGTTTTACATCTTCAACCGTGGCTCCACCTTTGCTAAAACCTGTGGATGTTTTTACATATTTAGCTCCTGCTGCTACTGCTATTGAACATGCAATTGGTTTTTCTTTTGCAGTGAGCAAAACTGTTTCTATGATGACTTTTACGATGGCGGGACTTACAGCTTTTACAACATATTTTATGTCTTCTTCTACTTTTTTATAATTTTCAGATTTAAACTCTCCTATGTTCATTACCATATCTATCTCATTAGCCCCTAATGTAATCGCTCTCTCTGCTTCAAAAGCTTTTGTGATGCCATCCATGGCCCCCAAAGGAAATCCTACTACTGATGCAATTTTTACCGAAGTTCCCGTTAATTGACTTTTTGCAAGAGCAACATATCCTGAATTTACACATACGGCACCCAAAGAATATTTTTTTGCTTCATTGCAAAGGCGAATAATGCCGTTACAAGTAGTTTCTGCCTTTAATTGAGTGTGGTCAATAATTTTTGCTATATCATTTTTTGTCATTTGTTTATCTACTGGAATATAAAACATTTTTATCACCTCCAGCAAAGTTTACAGTTTTTCTCGATTAGGTCAAGCAAAGTTTACAGTTTTTCTCGATTAGGTCAAGAAAAAATTTTCATATAGATTTTAATGAACTGACGATACTATTTCGTATAGATTTTTGATGAGGCAATTCGTGCCCTTGACACATAACAATAAATCTATAAACTAATAAAATAAAAAGTTAAAGGTGAAGGGAGGCGAAGTTCGGGCTTCTATGGGAGTCGGAGTGACATTGTGGCAAACGTAAGAAAAAGAGGAAATGAATCTATTGAAGATCTTTTAAGAAGATTTAAAAGGGAATGTATTAAAGAAGGATTGTACTCTGAGTTAAAGAAGAGGCGATTTTTTGTGCCACCTAGTGTAAAAAGAAAACAAAAAGACGCAAAGAAAAAGTAGTTATAAAAAATAAAGCAGGATTAACCCTGCTTTATTTTTTATTTAATGGCTGCAAACTTAGAAATATAAGTTTTTGAGAGAGGAAAATTTATTAAAGGAGTTGCGTAAGTTTTTTAGCAAAACGAGGAGGTATCTCAAATGGCATTAGGATTAAATACTGTGAAGATGCATGTTTTAATTCTCACTCAATCATTTGTCATAAAAGGGATAATAAATGTTCCAACAAACATGAGGTTTTCTGATGCACTAAATAAATTTATGAAAGATCGATCTTTTTTAGCAATAACCGACGCAGAAATTCAACCGACAAATGGAACAATGGAAGTCCGAAAAGTTGATTTTATATTAGTTAACAGAGAAAGAGTTATAGGCATTTCTCCAACAGAGTAAAGATTTTTTTATTCAATTAATACAGAAAACAAACTTAGTATTCCATTAAAAATGTAGCGAGATTGTCGACTGCTTTATATATCAATAAGCTGTTTTGGTAGTTCTGCTACTTCTAATTTTTCTTCCGAAGTCATTTGTTTAAAGCTTTTTTTATGGACTCAATATCAGGATTTATTACGAGAGGTTTTCCTCCCGCTTTTATTGCACTTTCGACATCTTTAAGTCCATTTCCCGTGACAATTATTACAACTTTATCATCTTTTGATATTTTACCATTTTTTAGAGCCTTCAGTGCTCCAGCAAATGCGGTGGATCCAGCAGGTTCTGCAAAAATGCCCTCTGTTGAACCAAGGTATTTGATAGCTTCTATTATTTCGTCGTCACTGACCGCAATACCAAATCCCTCTGAATTTTCAATATCCCTGATGGCCATTACTCTATTTCTAGGCACGCCTACTGCGATGCTGTCTGCTAGTGTGTTAGGTTCCACAAATTTTACTGTGCCATCACCATTTACAGCATCTACGATAGGCTGGCATCCTTCGGCTTGTACTGCGACAAGTTTTGGGAGGCGATCAATAAAACCTAAGTTATACATGTCGGTGTAACCTTTTGCGACGCCAGATATAATACACCCATCACCGACTGATACAAACACATAATCAGGAACTTCAAAATTCATCTGTTCGATGATCTCCAGCGCTACTGTTTTTTTCCCTTCTACCATATATGGGTTAAATGCGGTATTTCTGTTGTACCAGCCAAATTCTTTTGTTGCTTCTATAGATAATTCAAATGCTTCATCGTAAGTACCATTTACTGCAAATACAGTAGCTCCAAATACGAGAAGCTGAGCAATTTTTGCCTTTGGGGCTGTTTTAGGCACAAATATATAATTTTTCAATCCCACAGAAGCAGAAGCACCTGCAAGGGATGACGCTGCATTTCCTGTGGAAGCACAGGTTATAATCTTTTCTCCAAGTTCTTGTGCTTTAACAATAGCAATGGCTGATGCTCTGTCTTTTAAAGACGCGGTAGGGTTTCTTCCGTCATCTTTAATCCAGAGATATTGCATATCAAGATCTTTTCTTATCCTTTTAGCCGAATAAAGAGGTGTCCATCCTACTTTTAGAGGTCCAATTTTAGATGGGTCATCTACAGGCAAAAGAGGCAAATATCTCCACATTGAATAGTCCCTACTATCTGTAAGAGATTCCTTTGTAAAATGTTTTTTTATCTCTTTGTAGTCATATATTATCTCAAGAATGCCTTCGTCTCCGCATTTAGGACAGGTATATTTTACCTCTTCGGGGTTGTATTCTGCTCCACATAGTAAACATTTTAATTTTTTAATGTAGCTCATGCTTATTTCTCCTCTCTTGCGTATGGCGTTCCTAATTCTTTAGGTGCTCCAATATGTCTGGCACGCACAATGAGTGTTGCAACAATAACTATGATAAAAGTAAGAAGATATGGCTGCATGCTGAGGAGAGAGGAAGGTATTGTAGTGCCGGATGCTTGAAGTTGGAATTGCAAAGCAGTTATCCCTCCAAATAAATAGGCACCAAGAAGCGCGTTAACGGGGTTCCACATAGCAAAGATAACAAGTGCAACTGCAATCCATCCTCTGCCTGCTGTAATTCCCTCTAACCAGAAAGGTGCATACGCTACTGTCAGGTATGCCCCGCCAGCGCCCGCCATAAGTCCACCAAAGAATGTCCAAAAATAACGAGTAGCATTTACATTTACTCCCATTGCATCAGCAGCTCTTGCATTTTGCCCGGCTGCTCGTAGATGTACCCCTGGTTTTGTTTTGTAAAGTATAAACCACAGGGCAAGTACAAGAATATAAGAAAAATATACAATATAATCTTGCCTAAAAAATACTGTGCCTATAAATGGTATTTTAGAAAGTCCTGGTATTATGACAGTAGGGATGCTTTCTGGCAGTTTATTATTTATCCATCTCTGGCCATAAAAACTGGTGATACCTAATCCAAAAATTGTTAAAGCCAGTCCGCTTACTACCTGGTTTCCTCTGAGTGTTATCGATATAAAGGCATGAATGAGTGCTGCAACACCTCCTGCAAGCATTCCGACGACAAACCCAAGGTATGGATTTTTTGTTATATATGCTACAACAAAACCGAAAAATGCACCAATAATCATCATTCCTTCTATGCCAAGGTTTAGTATTCCGGATCTTTCAGCAAATATTTCGCCAATAGTGGGGAACAAAAGTATGGTGCCTGAACGTACCGTGGTGGCGAGTAGTGTTATTAGAATTGTAGTAGCCGTTAATTTCATGATGTATTCCTCCTGAGTCTTATTCGGTATCTCTTCAATATTTCACCGCCTAGCAAGAAGAATAAAACGGCACTTTCTATAGTGCCTACAATGCCAAATGGGACTTGTATAGCCATTTGTATCTGATACCCACCAGCTTCCAGGCCACCAAAAATGACCGATACAAACATTGCTATAATTGGGTTTAACGAAGAAAGCCAGGCAACTATGATGGCAGTGTACCCATATCCAGGGTTAATCTCTATCTGCAGCATATGTATAACGCCGGATAATTGTGCCAGGCCAGCGAGTCCGGCTAAGCCTCCGCTTATAGCCATCGCTATGAAAATGTTTTTTGTGATGTTGATTCCTCCATATCTTGCTGCTCTTTTATTCTCGCCTATTACCCGTATTTCATATCCAAATTTAGTTTTTGTAATAAGAATATAGACAATAATTACAGCAATAATACCAAAAACAAGGCCAAGATGGACTCTCGTGTGCACCAATAATCGTGGGAGTTGGGCATTTAATTCAAATGGTTTTGATAGTGGGAAGCCGTGACTTGCCGGGTTTCTCCATGGACCATACATCAAATATTTCAATATGTAGAGTGCGATATAATTTAAAAGCAATGTAGAAATAACTTCGTTTACTTCCCAGAAGGCCTTTAACATAGCGGGTATCAATCCCCAAAGAGCTCCTCCCAAAATGCCAGCAAGACACATAATAGCAAGAAGTAGTGGCCTTGGCATTGTAGCAGGCATAGTGAGAGCGAAAAATGATCCGAAAATGGCTCCCATAATGTATTGACCGTATGCTCCGATATTCCAAAAGTTCATCTTGAATGCGACTATTAATCCCGCTGAGATTAAGATTAGAGGAATGGCAACTACGAGTGTTTCTGAGAACGTATAAACGCTGCCAAATCCGCCTTTGACCAGTGCCCGATATACTGTAAGTGGGTTAGTTCGCGTAAAAAGGATTGCAATACCTCCTGCCACTAAACCTAAAAATACAGATATTAGCGGAATGGCTATCTTTAATTTCGTAGAAACATTTTCTCGTTTTTCAAACAGCAACATTTTTTACATCCTTTCATAATTAGTTTCTTGCGGAATCTACTCCAGCCATAAGTAATCCAATTTTATTTCTCTCAGCATCTTCGATGTTGATAACATCCATCATTTGTCCTTCATATATTACTCCAATTCTGTCTGACACCATGAGTATCTCATCCAGGTCTTCTGAAATTAACAACACTGCTAAACCATTATCGCGTTCTTTGAGTAACTGTTTTCTGATGTATTCTGTTGCTCCTACATCTAGCCCTCGCGTGGGATGAGCAGCAATAAGTAGTTTTGGCTTTTCAGCAATTTCTCGTGCTAAAAGAAGCTTCTGCATATTTCCACCTGAAAGAAGTTTTACCGGGGCATCTATTTTTGGGACCATGATATTAAATTTTGTAATGAGAGATTTGGTGTATCCTGTTGCTTTTTCATAATCAATAAAATTTCTTTTTGAAATTGGCTCTCTATCATAGGATCTGAGGATGGCATTTTCTACAGTATTAAGGTTTGGAATAAGCCCGACCTTGAGCCTATCCGGAGGAATATAATTTACGCCACTACTTATAATAGCTTTTGGGCTAGCATTTGTTATATCTTTTTCATTCAGGATTACTTTGCCACTAGTGGCTCGCCTTAACCCGGTGATGACCTGGGCTAATATCTTTTGACCGTTACCTGAAATACCTGCTATGCCAAAAATTTCACCGGCAGCAACTGTAAAACTTATTTTTTTTAGAGCTTTAACCCCTTTGTCATTATATGCTTCAAGTTCTTTTACTTTCAGAACCTTACCTTTTCTTTTTAATGGGTTTCTTTTTAAGCTAAACAGCACCTCTCTTCCCACCATCATTTTAGCCAGATGACCTTGAGTTACGTCCTTTTTGTTTACCGTTCCAACTACCTTTCCTTTTCTTAAAACCGTTATTCTATCTGAAATTTCCATGACTTCATCTAATTTATGACTGATGAAAATAATTGATTTACCTTCTTTTACTAATTCTTTAAGTATTTTAAACAAATCGTTAGATTCCTGGGGAGTAAGGACGGCTGTGGGCTCATCAAGAATTAATATCTCAGCTCCTCTGAACAGAGTTTTTATAATCTCTACGCGCTGTTGTTCGCCAACGGAGAGTTGCCATATTTTGGAATATGGATTAATAGTGAAATGATATTTTTGGGATATTTGTTTTATTTGTCTTGCAATTTCCGGTTTCCTAATATAGAAACCCTGAGATTTAAGTCCTAATGCTACATTTTCAAGAACTGTAAGTGTATCTACAAGCATAAAATGTTGATGTATCATCCCAATGCTATTTGTCATAGCATCGAATGGGTTTTGTATGTGAACTTTGTTTCCCTTAATGTAAATTTCGCCTTTATCCGGATGATAAATACCATCCAAAATATTCATTAAAGTACTTTTGCCTGCGCCATTTTCTCCTAGCAGTGTATGGATCTCTCCCTTTTTTAGTTCAAAATCAATGTGGTCATTGGCAAGAACTCCAGGAAAATATTTTGTTATATCCTTGGTTTGAACAATGATTTTGTCCATTTATTCCTCCATGCATAATATTAAATTTCCCAGGGCAATTGCCCTGGGAAATTTAAACTACTTCATTTTAAAAATTAAGAGCCGCCTTCAGGTATTGTTCCGATAACGCCATCAACAAACCATTGAATTTCTAATTTATCAGCATCAGAAAGCTCTTCTCCTTCTTTTACTCGCAATGTTCCATTTTGATCATAAATTGGTCCCATGAATGGGTCATAGTCGCCATTCAGTATCATCTGTTTTTTATTTTCGACATAGTCTTGCACTTCTTGAGGTACCATTGGTCCATATGGAGCTAAATCGACAATACCTGCTTCCATACCATCCCAATATTCGCCTGCTGTCCATGTGCCATCATGAACTTCTTGTGCGACTTGTGTGTAATAAAGGCCCCAGTGCCAAATACGCGAGGTGAGTACAGCAGCTGGCGCAAAAATAGCCATATCCATATCATAACCTACTCCGTATTTTCCTGCCTTTTCTGCTGCCTGAAGTGCTGCGGGTGAATCAACACCGCTTGCTATAATATCAGCACCGTTTGCAAGGAATGTATCTGCTGCACCTGCTTCTAGCGCCGGGTCAAACCAGGAATTTGTCCAGATAACGTGTACTTCAACGTCAGGATTTACTTCCCGTGCTCCAATTGTGAAAGCGTTAATTTCTCTTACAACTTCTGGAGTGGAGAATGGGGCAACAAAACCAATATAGTTGGATTGTGTCATTTCTCCTGCAACAAGACCTGCTAAATAGTCTGGTTGATACATTCTGCCAAAATAAGTGCCCATATTCTCTGCTGTTTTAAATCCCGAGCAGTGTTCAAAAACTACATCGGGGTAATCTGCTGTGACATTAAGTGTGGGATCCATAAAGCCAAAACTTGTTGTGAAGATAACATCATAACCTTCGTTGCAATAATCTCTTACAACCTTTTCGCATGGAGCTCCTTCTGGCACGTTTTCTGTATACGCGGTTTCTACATATGAGAGTTGTTGTTCCAGATACAATCGTCCTTCATCATGTGCTTGTGTCCAGCCTCCATCATTTTTTGGCCCTACATAGACGAATGCTACCTTGAGTGTTTCCTCTTCCACAGGGGCTTCTTCTTTTGGCGCGCAGCCTGCAAATACGCCTATCAGTGTGATAAGCAACAAAACTACTACTAATGCCCTAATGCGTTTCATACTCTTTCCTCCTTGTTTTTTTGTGTTTGTTATTTCTAAATATTTGCTTCTTTGTGCCACCTCCCCTTTAGAATTATTTAAAGAGTAATATATTCTTTTTTTTGCGCGTAAAATATTTAAAAGTAGTTCATTTTCAAATTATACTATTATTTATAAAAGAATTCAATCTTTTGCAAATTTAATTACCGTTTTTTATTTAAAAAGAGCTTTCGTACTACGAAAGCTCTTTTTACAAATCACATATTATTGTTAATTAAAGAACGATAAATATTCAATTTATGGGTGTATATGTGTACCTGTTTCACCTTTTAATGCCCTTTCTAAAGATTCGGGTTTTGTAACGATGGCTTCTTTTCCGCCTGCTTCGAGGAATCGCACAATTGCCTGAATTTTTGGCAGCATACTTCCTTTTGCAAAATGTCCCTCTGCAATGTATTTTTTTGCATCTGCAACGCTTATGTTATCAAGGGTAACTTGGTCGGCTTTACCAAAGTTTAGACATACTTTTTCTACGGCGGTGGAAATAATAAATACGTCTGCTTTAATATTTATTGCCAGTAAACTTGACGCATTATCCTTATCAATCACTGCAGGAGATCCTTCCAACTCACCGTTTTCATTGTAAACTACAGGGATACCGCCACCACCTACGCCAATAACGCTAAAACCATTTTTTACAAGCAGCTCAATCGCATCTTGCTCTACAATCTCTATAGGCATTGGTGAAGCTACTACTCTTCTGTAACCTCTTCCTGCATCATTAACAATTACCCAGTCCGGATGTTCTTTCTGCAGCTCTTCTGACCGTTCTTTTGTGTAAAACGTACCGATTGGCTTTGCCGGATTTTTAAATGCATCATCGTTTTTATCCACGACGACCTGTGTTACTACTGTTGCTGTTTTCTTTATAATATTTCTTCTTTTAAATTCATTGTCAAGCGCCTGCTGTATTTGATAGCCAATTGCGCCTTGTGTATCAGCTCCGCAATTTACCAGTGGTACAGGGTGCATTCCTGCGGTGTCATGTGCAATTTCGGAACGCCGCAATATGAATCCAACTTGCGGTCCATTCCCATGTGTAATTACGACATCAAAACCTTGCTCAACCATTCCTGCAATGTGTTTGGCAGTTTCACATACTGCATCATATTGGTCCTCTACGGTTTCGTGTTGCTTGTCTTTAATTAGAGAATTACCTCCAATTGCTAATACTGCTAATTTACTCATTACGTTACCTCCATCCTTTTGCCATTGTAAGTGCCATAATGGCTTTTTGTGTGTGTAATCTATTTTCTGCAATATCATAAATAATCGAGCGTGGACTATCTGCCACTTCATCATCTACCTCATTTCCTCTATCAACAGGCATTGGGTGGATGAAATACGCATTATCAGTACGATCATAAAGCTCTTTTGTTAATCTCCAATCTTTGTATTTCAGGGACAGTTCTTTATCTGCATCTTTTCCGTTAACGTATCTTAGCGGATTCATCCAGTGTCGTGCATAGACAACTTGAGCATCTTTTGCTGCTTCAAATCTGTCGTGTGTAATTTCAAATGTTGCTCCTGCTGTTTCTGCATTTTCCTTTGCCTTTTTTATTACTTCGGGATCCAGGTCAAATCCTTCCGGGTAGGCGAGTGTGAAGTTCATCCCGTAACGCGGCATAAGCAGGATATCTTCCTGAACAGAACTCCAGGAGCGCACCATAGATGAGTATCCCCACATGAGTGTAATTTTTTTGCCTTTAACATCTCCCATATGTTCTTGTATGCCCATTAAATCAGACAGTCCCTGACATGGGTGGTATTTATCATGAGCCATTGAGATAACGGGGATCGTTCCGTATTTTGCATATTCTCTCAGGAGTTCGTCCCCTTGTCCGTATTCTTCAATTGCATCTTCGAGTATTCTTATTCCAAGTCCTACTCCATATCTGCCCATTACGTTCGCTGCATCTTCGATTGTTTCGCCTGCTTTTCCTTTAGATTTTAGTCTCATAGACTTTGGCTCAAGAAATTGTGCATGTCCTCCGAGCTCTGTTGCAGCTGCCTCGAATGATTGTCTTGTTCTTACAGATGGATTGTAGAAAAACATCAAGAATGTCTTGTTCTTTAGTAGTTCCGTATATGGTTTTTCATACCGATGCTTTTTCATATCTTTTGCCACTTCAAGTACTTCATCGAGCCATTCTTTTTCCCAATCTTGTGTAGTGATTAAAGATTTTCCAAAAAGATCTGCCATCATTTCCTCCTACTTCATCGATAATGCAAGAATTGCTTTTTCCGTATGAAGTCTGTTTTCTGCCTCGTCGTATACCACGGACATTGGACCATCGATTATCTCGTCTGTTACTTCAAGGTTCCTATCTGCCGGGAGACAATGCATAAAAATTGCTTGTTTTTTTGCAAGATCAAAGTGTTTCCTGGAGATCTTCCAGTTCTCTTTGAATTGTTTTCTATATTCTGTATCTTCTTCTTTAGTCATCAGGAAACTACCCCAACTTTTTGCGTAAATAACATCTGCATCTTTTGCCGCATCAAAAACATCATGTACTACATTGATTTTGGCTCCGCTTTTTTCTGCTGCGTTATTTGCAAATGACATGTACTCCGGATCTACATCATATTTTTCAGGATATGCCAGTGTCAGGTTCATACCGAGAAGCGAGGCTGCTATTGCCATTGTTTGTGGAACTCCTGCTGATTTCACCCTTTCAGAGTATGCCCAGCTTAGTACAATTTTTTTACTTTTCCAGTTTGGACCAAGTTTTTCGATCATTGTCATAATATCTGCCATAATTTGGAAAGGATGTTCTTTATCATCAAGTGCATTGAAAAGAGGGATATTTGCATTAGCCGACATGAGTTTTAAAATCTCTCTTGCTTGTCCGTATTTTTCCAGGCCGTACATACGAATCATAATACCGTCCACATAACGATCGAGAACTCTTGCAGTGTCAATCCAGGTTTCGTGATGTGCAATTTGCATAACTTCAGGAGTATGGAACTGTGCATGCCCTCCAAGTTGTGTCATTGCCGCTTCAAAAGAAGTTCTTGTTCTTGTTGAAGGGTTAGCGAAAATCATTGCAAGCGTCTTGTTCTTAAGAAGATTATCGTGTGGTTCTCCCAATGCTAATTTTCTTTTAAGATTGAAAGCTACGTCAAGAATTGTTTCGAGCTCTTCTTTGTTAAAATCCATCAAGCTGATAAAATCTCTGTTTTTAAGTGCTTTTGTTAACATTTTTACTCTACCTCCTTGTAGAATGTGATATTTTATATAACCAAATTCTCTTAGACAAGGTCGCCAAGAGCAGTGAATAGTAGATATTTTTTTATCATGTTGCGACTCTTTATCCTTAAAAAAATATGATAACTAAATTTTAAAGTAAGTCAAGCGGAATTAAAAATTGAATTCAGATGAAACTTCCGTGAAAATAGCTCTTTCGCCAATTTTTTTGACAAACTCTATTCCGGGAAGAATCCCCGTGCAATGGGATATAGTGACGAACTCCGGGTTCATACTGGCAATTAATTGTACCGTTTGTTCTATTCTTTTATTTGATGCATTTTTAAGGTGCATTCCTCCTATAATTCCATGCAGTTTGTTTATTCCTGTAATTTCCATTCCGTACTGAATGATATTGATAATACCCGAGTGCGCACAGCCCGTTAAAACAACCAGGCCTTTATCGGCTATTATATAAAGCGAAACATCATCTTGAAAGGGATCTTTTTCAAGTTTGCCCTTTATTTTTCTATAATATATTGTCTCTGTTAGTTCCCATTTGTTTGTTTTCGGTATTTCACCGGAGTAAATTATTCCAGGGGAAATTTCCACAGGATCTACATAAAATTTTGTATTAAATTCGCTTAAATTTGCTTTCAATCCTATATTTTTCTTTAACTCTTTTGTGATTTGATATTTAGGATAAAGAGCCGCAGAATGGATGAATAGTTCAAATTGATTATTCTTTTTACTGAATGGTTTAATTCCTCCTGTGTGGTCATAGTGTCCGTGGCTCAAAACAATTGTTCCAATATTTTTAGGGTCGATGCTTTTTATTTTTAGGTTATGCAGTAGCGCACGGCCCTGACCGGTATCGAATAGGATTTTTTGTTGCTCTGTTTCGATGAGCGCAGAGAATCCATGTTCTGCAATAAACCCACTTTTTGTTGTATAGTTGTCTACTATAATTGTTATTTTCATGTCATTTCAAGTTGCTTCTTATGAGCTTTCCATAGCCCCTATTTCCTGTTATTCCATGTTCTTCGTTAAAGACAACCGTTCCTCTCACAATGGTCTTTACTACTTTACCCTTTAGCGTGTATCCTGCGACAACGGAATATTTTCCTTTGCTTTCTAATGTTACCGGATCAACAATCCATTCTTTATTTAAATCTACAATCGTAAAATCTGCATCAGTGCCGACTTTTAAACTACCTTTTTCAGGATATAAGCCGTAGCGTTTTGCTGCATTTTCGCTTAGTAATTTTTGTATTTTGTTTAAGGTAAGCTTTCCGCTGTGATAACCATAGGTGAGCATGATTGGGACCATAAGTTGAGTGCCTGGTATTCCTGCGTAATTTTCCCATATATTGTTTGAAGATTTTTCTTCAGGGTATTTCCCCGCTGCATGATCAGTAGCGATAAAATCAATTGAACCATTTTGTAATCCCTCCCATAAGGCCTCTTTATCTTCCTTTCTACGGACAGGTGGTGCAGTTTTCAGGATTGGCCCGATTCTTTCAAGATCCTCAATAGTAAATAGAAGATAGTGCGGACATGTTTCGGTTGTTACGTCCAGATTGTGTTGTTTCCCCCACTTAATTGCATTCAGGCCTTCTTTTGTAGTAAGGTGAACAATGTGCAATTTATTTTTAACCTTTTCGGTGATTCCCAAAAGAGACCAGATGGCTTTGGGTTCTGCTTGATATACTCTTCCCTCAAACCAGCTTCTTGCATCTGTTCTTCCCATTTTTTCCATAAGCCCCGAGTAGTAGTGCACGAGATTAAAATCTTCCGCATGTACTGCGCATACTAAATTTAGTGTTTTGAGTTCTCTAAAAGCTTTATCCATATCAGGAATAGTCATTTGCGGGTAGAGTTCCATCTCCGATATAGTATAGAATTTTACTCCGATAATTCCTTTTTCTTTCAGTTCTTTTAGTGTTTTTTTGTACTCATTTGATTCTACTTGTTCTGGAGTAACGCCTCCCCAAAAGCTAAAATCTACATACGCTTTCGGCTGCACGATATTAAGTTTATTGTCAAAATTTTTGCCTGTTGTGATTGGGGGGATAGACGTACAGGGCATATCAGCGATTGTTGTGATTCCACCGGCTGCAGCACTTCTTGTGCCTGTTTCAAAGTCCTCTCTCTCTGTAAAGCCCGGATCATCAAAATGCACATGAGGGTCCAAAAATCCCGGGAAAATTATATTTTCTTCCGCATCTATTTCACTATCACACGGAATTGCCGTATCGTTGCCCGGGACGATGGCGTTTATTTTTTCTTTATCAATATAGATAGTTACTTTTTCATGTTTTTCTTGTTCTGTTATGATATAGCCATTTTTTATGCGTATCATTTTTATTTATTCCTCCACAAAAAGAGGCACAAAGGCAAATTTATCTACATCAATAAGGCCTTTATCCGTTATCTTTAATTTGGGAATAACGGCGAGAGACATAAAGGCAAGTGTCATAAATGGATCTGGTACGGCAGTGCCATTTTCTTTTTTCACAATTTTATGGAGTTTTATCAATATTTCCGAAGTTTCGTTGATTGATCTGTTTGTCATAAGACCGCCATACGGAAGTGCAAGGGAACCCAGAACTTTACCGTTTTTTGTAACAGCAATCCCTCCTCCCATTGCTTCAATTTGTGCCACAGCGAGAAGCATATCCTTATCATTTGTCCCGGTAACAATAATATTATGCGAATCATGTGAAACTGATGTGGCAAATGCACCGCTTTTTAATCCTAATCCGTTTATAAACCCCACTCCTACGTTTCCTGTTGCCTTATGTCTTTCAATGACTGCAATTTTGATTACATCTTTTTTGGTATCCGATACGACAAGTCCATTTTTAACGCTTGGTGTATAGTGCAAATCACTGGTAATAACCGTACCGGGGTGAACGCCAATTACTCTGATTTTACTTCCCACTTTAGGTACCTTTAAATCGTTAAAGGTGACTGGTTTAATATTGATTGTATTTTTAACAGCGTCGTCGTGCAATTCCCCTTTGAATTCAAATAATGGCAAGCCGTTCTCTGCAACTAATTTTCCATTTTTAAATACTTTTTCTATTTTCAAGACATTTTTAAAGACAACAATATCTGCACTGTACCCCGGAGCAATGCCTCCGCTTCTTTTGAATCCAAAAAAAGATGCAGGGTTCAGTGTAGCAAGCCTTATAGCGAGCGGAAGTGGAATTTTGTTTTTGAGCAGTAAAGAAATTGCAAAATTAACATGGCCTTCATGCACAAGGTCTTCGGGGTGTTTATCATCGGTGCAGAGAAGAATTCTGTGCTTTGTATGCTCGTTTAATATGGGGATAAGTCTTTGTACGTCTCTTGTAAGAGAACCTTCCCGCACCATAATCCACATTCCCTTTGATAACTTTTCTCTTGCTTCCTCAGGGGTTGTGCATTCGTGGTCTGCCATCACACCGGAAGCAAGGTAAGCATTTAAATCTTTTCCTGAAAGTCCGGGTGAGTGGCCATCAATAATCCTATCTCGTGATATTGCAATTTTTTCTAGTACCTCGGGGTCTTTTGCAAGAAGTCCCGGATAATTCATCATTTCTGCAAGTCCTAAAACTTTTGGATTGTTTTTAAATATTGCAAGGTCTTCTGCATAGAGGTGTGCTCCGGATGATTCAAGAGGCGTTGCAGGAACACAGCTTGATAGCATAAAATAAATATCCATCGGCAAGTTTTTAGTAGAGTTGATCATAAACTGTATACCGGGAATTCCTGCTACATTTGCTATTTCATGCGGGTCTACAACAGCTGTTGTCGTTCCTAAGGGAACCACAGCTCGTGCAAATTCAGGGGGAATTGACATTGTGCTTTCTATGTGAAGATGCGAATCTGTAAAAGACGGTGAAATATAAGATTTATTTACGTTTATTATTTCTTTTGCTTTTTCGTACGGGCCAATACCAACGACGATTCCTTTGTGAATGAGAATATTTCCTTCCTCGATAGACTCATTGAATACATTAACAATCTTTCCGTTTTTGAGGAGAAGATCTCCTTCCTTTGCTCCTCTTGCAACATCGATAATTTCCGCTAAATCTTCTCTTGTCAAATCAGGCATTCTACATTTTCTCCCAGAATTTTTTTGCAATTTCTCTTGATTTTACCATTACCTCTTCTTCATTTATTTCTGTAAGTTTGTGATCCTGCATAAGTACTTTCCCGTTAATTATTGTCGTATTTACCATATTGTCTCTCATGCCAAAAATGAGATGATAAAAAGCATTTGAACCATTGAACGGCGTAGGAGGGAAATAATCCAGGACAATAACATCGGCAGAGGCTCCTTCTTTAATTATTCCGACAGGCCTTGCAAAGAATTTTGCAAAGATTTTTCTGTTATTCTTAAATAACATTTGTTGGATTTCATTTCCGCCAACACGAGGATCTTTATTGTGCAGTTTTGGCAAAACATAAGCGACCTTTGCAGATTCAAACATTGATGGAGTATAGCCATCTGTTCCGAGCCCGACGAGTATTCCTTTTTCAAAGAATTTTAATAACGGCGCGACGCCTACGGCATTATTCATGTTAGACTCTGGGTTATGTATGACCATTGTATTTGTATTTTTTAGAATATCCATTTCATGTTCATCAATATGCACACAGTGGATAGCGAGACTTTTATCGCCCAGTATACCAAAATCGTTTAGCCGTTCCACGACTCTTTTCCCGCTTTTTTGCAATGAATCTTCGACGTCTTCTATTCCTTCTGCGACATGTATGTGGAAGCCCGTATCAAGGTTTTCAGCTGCTTTTTTACATTTTTCCAGCGTTTCATCGGAAAGCGTTAACGACGCATGCATGCCAAAGGTTGCCGCAGTGAGTGTATTGGATGTATCTGTTTTCTTTTTTCGGATATATCGCACATTTTCATTGATTGATGCATCTCTTAACTCCTTTCCGCACCTATCAGATGTTTCATAACAGAGAGCGGAACGAACTCCGGCATCAATTGCTGCTTTTTCTAATATATCAAGACTTCCATCCACAAATCCAAAAGAGGCGTGATGGTCCAAAATTCCTGTGGTCCCAACTTTTACTCCTTCGATGAGGGGGACAAGAGCGCTGTAATAAAGTTCTTCTTCTATTGTTAAATTTTTATCTAATTTCCACCAGAGTTTTTCAAGGATTTCTTTGAAGTTTTTAGGTGGTGCGCCTTCTAATCCCATACCTCTTGCAAAGGTGCTGTACAGATGCATATGTGTATTAAGAAAGCCGGGCATAATAAGACGGTGTTCTACGTTCAGAAATTCTGCCTCAGGATGTTTTTGTCGTAGCTCTTCTGTTTCTCCGATTTCTTTGATTATTTCGTTATCTATGAGGATTGCACCGTTTGTGATAAATCTGTTATTGTCGTCTAATGTTAGTATTGGACCATTTCCTATGATTTTCATATTTTCTCCTTTGTTCATATTATATGTATTTTTGTGTTTTTCTGTCAAGTGCAACGAAAAAGATTGGAATGTCTGTTATTAAGAAATAGTATTTTCTAATTGATGTGGCGGCCCCCTCTTTTTATTTTTGCGGTGTCTTTGTGTCTTTTTCTCCAATGTTGTCATCGTATATACTACTCCAGGTTGTGAGGAAACATATCTTTGTCTTTTTCCTTGTCTTTGCGCTCTTTTCTGATCTGTCATTGCGCGAAAATAAATCAGTCGACCAAAATGGTTAAAATGGTGCCTGGCACAAAAATAACCACTTTTACATTGTAAATGCTCTTTGTACTCTTTTTTCCTTGTCGTTGCGAGGCTTCCAGCGGAAGCCGAAGCAATCTCACTTTGAACCCCGCGGCAATCTCTACCTTAACAATAAAACATTATCTTAAAAAACCAAAAATTTTAAAAAAGTTACTATGGGATCGCCACGGCTGCAAAAACAGCAGCCTCGCGAAGACAGAGCTCATTATTTTCTTGGTAAATAATTTAGGGCGGAAATAATTGCGGATGGTTTCAATTTTAAGATATAGATTATTTCAGGATAACCTAAGTAACCACAATTTTTACAGGCGTCATCATTGCCAAGCGCTCGACAACACTGGTAGAGTTTGTTATCTGCGTAAACATAGCAAATTTTAGAAGGACGAATCCAATTATCTTTATAAACTCCTTTCAAGCAAGCAGTCGAATTAAAAATTTTATAACCTTTCCTCTTTAAATTTAAAATTCTTTCTATTATCTGTTTTTTCTTTTTCATATCAAGAAAGAGCTCGTCAAATCCTGAATAAGGCGTATGAAAATAAAAAAATATACCCTTTATTTGTTCAATTTTGCTCATTTCTTCACAAAAAGCTTCAATTTCGTTCTGGTTTCTACTGTTGATTGTATAGTTAATAATTATATTTGGGTGGCTTGATTCTTTCATGTTCTTAATAACTTTGTCGTAAATATTTGTTCCATTTCCTCTCAAATCATTGGTAGTTTCCTTTAGGCCGTCAATGCTAACAAAAACAGAATCAGTAGAAATATTTATTGGAAAAGTACCGTTGGTATAAATGCTTACTAAATGAAAACCAATTTTGCGGGCTAATTTTATTACATCTTCTAGTTTATAATTTCCATCACGCCACAAAAAAGGCTCTCCACCTTCAATAAATATCGAGCGAATACCCTTGTCATAAAAAATTTGTAATCCCCGCCTTATATTCTCGTATGATAAATCGGGAATGTTTCTATTAGCAACATCGCATTGCTTACAATGAAGATTGCATTTTTCATTTATAACCAGACCTCCAATAAAGGGAATTTCTTGGTGTAATATTTTTGTTTTGAATAAATAACAAGCGGCATAGAATAAATATTTTATTTTTCTTTTCATGCTTAAAAGTTATTTTACACTAAACTATATAAATAAGGTTTGGACTATTGCCAAAGAGAAGCGTGGCCAGAAAAAATTGGAATATAATTCTCAACCCACCACTAGCTCCACTTAGCCCTGCATAAACAGTATCATTTGAGTCAATTGCAAGAGAGTGAACAGTTCCGCCATGTAAACCATTGCTTATCTCTGCCCAATGACAATCAAAAGAGACTGCCCGGGTAAAATTGAAAACAGCCATCGAAAAGATGGCTAATACCATTGCAATAATAGCTACTCCCACCAAAGTTTTTTTCATTTAATATATCCCTTCTTTTGTATTTTATCATTCTACAAATTATCTCCAAATTTATTTTGCTTATTAATTAATCATAAAAAAGGGCAGGTTGTCTGCCCTTACTAACCATAAACTCATTTCAACATCTCCTTTATATTAGAGGTATAATGGCGCATAGCATATGTGGTTATTTGTTTCAATCCCTTATAGGTTAGCTACAAACTTTTATCATTAACATTCCTGGAGGCATTGCTCGATTTACCCCACAATACTGGGCAGTAAACGGTTTCAACAAAATTATTGCAAGAGGATTTGGAGTTAGTTCTGTTCTTTCCAATTTCTATGTGCTTATTGTAATTGCAGGTGTATCACTTTTTGTTTCTGTTGTTTTGTTCAGATTTGAATAGTTAAAGTTCCTGCTTGTGGAAATAGGTTGCACCCGAAAAAATAAGAATAAGTGAAAGCAACACGGTGGAGATAATCGGCTTTATTGCATCTACCCATGCTACTTTTGAAGCTATCCACTGATTTTCAATTAAGGAAAGTGTCATCGGGTTATAAGGATTTACCTGTGGAATTATATTCAGGATATTAAGAACTATAAAAATAGCGAAGAATATACCTGCTGACTGGAGCATGCTGTTTCCTATTGAACTTGAAAATATCGTGAGGGTAAGAATAAAAAAAAGATAGACCGCGAAAAGAATCGTAGAGGAAATTGCAGGGTAAAATTGTGTAGCGGGGAAAAGTAATTTTGCATAATAAAAGCATAGGAAAAATGCAATTGTGAGGATTATAAGGCTGAATAGGAGCTGGAAAAGGAATTTGGAAAACACCCATTTTCTTCTATCAATGCCTTTCACGGAGACAAGCGAAGCTGTACCATGATTTTTCTCTTCTGCAACACTTCCAAGGAAAACGAGCACAATAACTATAAATACTATCTGGTTTAGATTTTTACTGAATTGTACAAATGAATCCCTCCATGTTGGGGGTGGTATGGTTATTGTTATCCCCTGCGAGAGACTTTTTATAAGTTCAGGCATGAATTTTGCAGTTGCCGGACTTAAAATTGCAAAGAATACGAACACAAAAAGGAGAATATAAAATTTTCCTGTCTTCCGGTACTCGTTCCACTCCTTCTTCATTAGTTTAGTTATCATTGTGCACCACCTCAAGGAAAATATCTTCTAGAGTTGGTTCTTTCAATTCCCATTTATTCAGCAATATGTTTTCTTTTGATAGAATTTCGGGTAATGATTTCTGAGCAAATTGTAAATCTTTTACCTCTAGCATAATTCCATTTTTGTTTACAGGGAACATTGCTTCAACCCAGCCGAGATATTGTAATGTTTCCATCAGCTTTTTAGGCTTATCCACCTCTATAAACAATGTCCTTTTGCTGTGACTCTTTTTAAGATTTTCTATGGAGTCATTGAGCACAAGTCTGCCCTCTTTTATTATCCCTACCATGTCGCATATTCTTTCAACATCGCCAAGTATATGAGTCGAGAAAAACACTGTTTTCTGCCCTTTAAACGATGCAATGAGATCAAGAGTTTCTTTTCTTCCTTCGGGATCCAGCGCAGATGTCGGTTCGTCGAGTATGAGTAAGGGTGGGTCGCTCAGCATAGCCTGTGCAATACCTAATCTCTGTCTCATTCCTCTTGAATAAGTTCCAATCCTCTTCTTCTCCTTATTCAATCCAACAAGCTGTAACATCTCTTCTATTTTTTTATTGGGTTTTATCATTCCGGAAATATCAGAAATAAAATTTAAAAACTCCTTTGCAGTGAAAAAGCTATAGAAGCTCGGCACTTCAGGTAAGAATCCTATTTTTTTGAGATAATTTCTGCTTTTACTTACATTTTCTCCAAGAATATAAGCCTCGCCTTTCGTGGGTTTCGCCAGGCTTAAAAGAAGTCTTATAGTTGTGGTTTTACCGGCGCCGTTTGGTCCGAGATATCCAAAGATAGCACCTTCCGGAACCTGAAGGTTCAGATCCTCAACCGCCTTTTTATTGTTGAAGTATTTTGATAATCCTTCAGTTTTTATCGCCAGCATCGTACTTTTTCCCGAATATGAAATAAATAACCGGCCCCAGGATTTCGAAAATTATGATGATCATTACCCATAAAGGTTTTGAGCGTCCTCTTATCTCCTCGTGAGGATGTCTTGCAAGATCTACAAGAGCAATAATCTGGAAAACAACCTGAATAATCAGAACTGGTAGTAAATATGCCCAGTATTTTACAATGAATTCCATTTTCACCTCCTCCTTATATATTTTCTTTTATTTTATCCTCTTTACAAAATATTTCCAAATTTATTCTGGGAATTTTACAATAATGGGAACACCATGTTATCTGAAGTACCACACTTTTCTCTTATTTTAATAAATGTTTTATTCTTATTTTGTGGTTTTTATATAATTCTTTTATTATTTTCACTGTTCCTACCTCTTTAATTTTTGCTTTTAAAGGAATCTCCTCTTTAGAAATAATTTTCATACCTTTTTCAAGACATTGATTTAAAGAAAAATCATTTTCTAAACATTTCATTAATAACTTAATATCTGTAATCAATAAACCAGCTAAATCATCCGGAAAAGGATCATCAATAACTTTGCCCAAAAACACACATATTCTACACTTTCTATACGGTTCTTTTGTTCCAAACCAATGAAAAAATAAATTCCTACTCTCATTCTTAGGATTAATATCATAGACATTTAAATCTGATGTTACAGTAAAAGGGTGATCCCATTCAATAATTTCAATATTGGTTCTAATTTCTTCCAATACCTCTCTTTGTAATGTTTCCAATGGTGTTTCACTATTCTCAATTGTACCTCCAATGCAGCCTATCCCAATTTCGATTTCACCAGAAGAATTATAATTCCATTTATCTGATTTTTGTATTTCAAAAATGTATTTGTTATTATATGAAATAATAGCAGATGCTCCAACTGTTTTAAACATTGTTATAAATACCTCCCATAGTGGTATTTTGGATAACTTGTTATACCCGCACTTCGTAAATTCCTTTTATTTTCCAATGCTGCATCTCTGTTTAAATTTTTTATTTCTCGTCTCTGCAATTTTTAACATAAATTGAGCAATTTTTTAATCGTCATAATATTTTTAGCACTTTTTTGGAACATTGCAATTTTTTTGAGGTTGTTGAGCGCTCTGTCTCTTAGATATCTTGCCGTAGGACAGGAGATGCCAAGTTTTTGGACAGCAAAAAAGAGTAATGAACAGAAATGTTAAAGTCCAAAAACTGTCATTTCAAGAACAGACCCCCGTTTATAAACTTGTAGATAGGGACAACATGGATGAATATGTAGTAACCATACCTAAAAAGTGAACCTTCATTGAAGCAGGAAGCCCACACCTCCTTAGGTGGAGAGTAGTTCACTAATCATCCAAAATTCAATTGATTATCCTTAATAACTTGCATATTAGAACCAAATACATTGGCAAATACTTCATAATGCTCTGTGTGCACTGGAATTAAAACTTTCGGGTTTATCTCTTCTATCATATTTACTATATTAGACATGGAAGCATGTCCGGATGAATGATATCTTTTATCAAACTCCGGATCCGAACTTCCACGCTTTATGCCATAAGGGATCAGATGAAAATAATCTATCCAATTTAATAATCTATTTATATCTATTGCCTGTTCTTCCGTATATGCTTCGCTGGAAGAATAGATATAAATACCGCCTTCTAAATCTATGTCGAGGAGATGGACCATATTCCAGAAGCTAAAACAAAGAATGTAATCTCCCGGATTATTTTGAATATCTTTTGCATTAACAGACTTGCTTTTATATTTTTTATTAAAAGGAGAGTCTTCTTTGAGCCAAGGTGGAGTTGTCAACCTTTTTGGAGTAAAGAAAAAAAGATTGTCATCGTCTATAAGATTGATGGTTTCTACATTGTTCGCCATACTGCCAATATCATCTTCGTAGTACTTGCTAACAGCATAGAGCATATAAGCATCTTCTGGCATGGTTGCTAATCTTCTATTTGTTTCTTTCGCAATCTTTAAAAAGACTCCTAATCTTTCAATATTTCTAGCGCCAAAATCTGCAATGATAAGTTTGTCTGGATGCTTTTTAACAGTTTCAAGCGAAATATTGTAAACATCTTCTTCTGAAATTGGTTTATTCTTTCCTAAAACGGAATCGTCTCCTTTAGAATCCTTCCACATGGTGTAATCTTCTTTTGTAACTCTTGTGCCTTCGCTTATTAAAATATCAGGCTTTATTTTACTCATACTTTCTACAAAATCGTATGTGCTTTGCTTACTTGCTCCGTGAAATCTCAGGTCTCCAGTGTAAGCAATTTTAACGCCATCCACTTCCAAATAAATTGCAGAAGCTCCTGGTATGGAATGTTCTACCGGATAGAATTTATACTTTATTGCTCCTATTTGACCTTCAGCTCCAACATTAAATTTCCTTGAGTAATTAACATTGCCATCTTTCTCAGTACGATTCTTTAACACTTTATTATGATACAGGTCCTCAATTTCTTTCCTTAACTTAATATTAGCATATTGAGAGAACACACCGCCTTTCCCTGTATTCTGCATTACATTCATTAGTCTTTTAGTTATTAAGGAAGTGTAAACTGGAATATTTTCTCTTAAAAAGGGAATATAACCACAGTGGTCAATATGTGCATGAGAAAGTAAAATAGCACTAATATTCAATGAAGGGTTTTTCTCAACTTCTTTTTTAAAATTATTAAGTATTAGATCTTCTCTATATACACCGGAATAGTGTGGAAGCAATCCTAGACGCCATAAATCATGAATAATTCCCGTAGATACTCTTGGTTGTAAGAATTCCTCGAAGTAATCACCCCAAGTTTTAAAGTTCTTGCCAAAATCAAGGAAAACTGCAGTATCTTTGTTAGCAACTAATATCTTGCTGCCTCCAATAGTGTTCTTTCCATCTAACACTTTTATTTCCATTAGAATCTCCTCCTTATATAAATGTAATCTTCTTTATGCATTGTAATATAAATCTTGCAAATGGAAATTATTCAATTTATCAACAACACTGTTAGACATCGTTATTCAATGCACTTTTGTTTAATCTTTTCTCCCTACGAAGTAGGAACTAGCAGGAAAGAGCGTGGCAGTTCCCTCTTTTATCTGTCATTGCGCGGAGGCGTTTAACACTTACACGTAAGTCTGCCAGCTGTTTATGCTACTGGCGAAGTAAATGGGGAGAGTTGTTATTGTTTTATACTTTCCTGTATTTCCTTCTTTACCGTAATTATTATATCTTCAGCCACCCTTCTTATTTTGTTACAAAATCCCATAAACTGAATAAATTCCGATTCACTAATATTTATGCCGTGAGCAAATCTATTTCTTGTTATTCTTGCTTCTTTATTTTGATTCTTTATATAATCCAAGATAGGTAATTCTTGTTGTATGGATTCTCTATTAAACTCTCTATTTAACGAAATTCTTGAATAACCCCAGATTCTATTTAAGAGATATATTTCTACCTCATCGTAGAAGGAAGGTAATTTATAAGGGTCTTTATCAAATTCTACTATAGACTGTAAAGAAGAAACTGAAGAAATAGTATTTGTTAATTCTTCCATAGTTTTTCTATATAATTTGAATGCTGCAATTGCTTTTGCTTCTGCGGGATCATTCTTTTCTTCAGTATCTTTGAATGTTTTGTGACCAGAGAGCTCATCCCATTTATTTAATAAAACATTCCGATTTATCTTTTCTGATACAAGTTCGGCTAAAAATCTACTTGCAATGTTATCTTTTGGATCAATTGCCTGCATTTTTTGCAAAGCCTCATATACAGTTAATCCTTTTCTTTCCGCTTCCCCTGCAGTTACTAGAGTGTCGGAATAATCCATGAGGTATGCAAAATCAAAAAAGAAGTGAACGGGGTAGCTGACCTCCCCGAACAGATCTAAAGAATCCTCAGAAAAATGGTTAAATATGCAGTATTTTCCACATATGTCAAATTCATAGCTGAGAGGGTCTCGAGGAACTTCACTGGGACGATGTTTCCTTCGTTTCTCATCAAACATGTAGAGGATTATTCCAGGATACTCATCTACATCTTTCAATCTCTCAGATATAAATGCCGGGTATTTATCTATATTTTTATTTAAGAAGCCGTTAATAAATTCATCATTAAATACCGCTATTTTCTTTTTAAGAATATCAATATCATTTTCCTTATCTGGATCAAATTTGACAATATCTATGTTGTCTAGCATTTTTTTAGTAAAGTTTCTTGTTTCCATCTTTTCCTTTGTCCAATAAGTTTTTTTTCTATCTCTCCCCGATAGCTCCATAGCTTTATCACTTGCTTCAGTATCATCAAAGCATTCTAGTGATGAATTCCACGGGGTTTTATGTGGATTTATTTTTAGCAAGGTTGACAAGCTTACATAAGTACGCCCTAATGAATCTTTTTTAATCTCATCTGAATCTATATAATTCCTAGCGATATTTTTGCTAATGTAACTTTCTTCTATTTCGTAGAAAATAGGAGATTTCTCGTTGCTTTTCCATAATACATCTTCTGTTCTAAAAAGTTTATTAAATATCCCATCGTTTATAGTTTTGTTTATCCCTATCTGCCATTTTAATATTTCAATTGCGTTTAGTATATCCGCAATTCTTAGTTTTGTTAACCCAGATGTCTCATTGGCGAATCCCTCTGGCAATTTTGTATTTAGAGTCTTACACTCTTCAAAAATGTAGTCAAGCGATACTGCTCTCTTGAGAATTTCGTCTCTGTAGAAATCACTTGGATCATTAAGATATTTCATCGCATCGTCAAAAAAATCATCTACTGCCAGGCACTTTCTCATAAATTTATTGGAGCCATGCTTAAGTTTTGGTGCCATAACTTTGCGGTATTCTCTCTTTTCGTCTTTAAACTGTTCCGATCGTTTAGTCAAATCTGAAGTTGCTTCCAGAAAGAAGGGTAATAGATTTATAGACCGGGAGAAGAAGGAGGTCCAAGTATTACTAAAAGAAGCATAGCAAATTTCATCTTTTGCACCTTTAATCTGCTGTGGGTCTTTGAAAAGGAGCGACATATTTGTTCTTTTTTGTGAGAACTTTTTCACTTCAGAATATGGAGCAATGGTTCTGTATATTCTTATAAAGGGAGCAATTTTAGCTCCATCGTTGTATTTATTTAAATATTTTTCAGGGACATCGTAAAGACAATCTTTTTCAAATTCTCCAAAAGGTGGAGGGTTGTTAGCTGTTCTTATATGTTCTATTCTATAAGATATAACATCGTATCCCAGTGGTACTTGAAGCATTGATGAATCGATTGGCACAATTTTTTGAATGTATTCCATACATACAACCCCTATACTTTTATTTTTTTTATTTTATCAACTTTACAAATTCTCTCCTTTCGCTATTTTCCTACTATTCAATACCTTCACATTTAGAAATCATCAACAGCGCTAAGGTGTCCTTATTACTATTATTTTGAACACAAAAGTCATGAGCACAACTCCCTATTTATTTAATATATGTTATTGTGTTAGATCCTGTTTACTGTTCCCACTTGATCACGATGACTAGTTGTTTTGGGGGTGGGTCGGGCAGCAATGTGTAGGGAATGTATAGATCACCAATCTCGCGTGTATCTTTACTTAGAACAGGAGCATACTTGACTGTGAGCGTATGATCTTCAAGATAGGTTATTTCGGCAGTGATAGAATTGTGGCACAATTGTGGGTTCGCGCTAGCCTCTTTTTGGCTTATGGGACGAATAGCGTAAGGATCCTCTACTCGTTTAAAGCCTATTGGACGAATAGCGTAAGGATCCTCTACTTGATTGGAGATCTCCACGAAAATCTCTGACGGACAAGGGGTAGGGACACGCCATTTATTTATATATATCTCTAATAGCGTTTTTCCTACCGTAGCGTCCCAACGATACATTCCAAATGTTTCCTTAGAATAAGTACATGTCTTTTCCATTAATTTTTATCCTCCTTTTAATTAATGACACACTCTATTTTTTCTATGTATATATTTTGCACAATCCTTTCTTTTTATTTTACTCCTTTACAAAATATCTCCAAATTTATTCTGGGGAGGTTTTCATCAATTCTATCCGTCATCTTCTTCTTATCTCTTTTTATCTTTTCTTCTATCCTCTGATAAAATATCTTCTTAATTTCTTTATCCTGTGCCCAATGTTTTGCGAACATATTTATTACCCCTTTTGTGAATCTCCTTCTACAATTTTTATTTCTTCGGGAGTGAGGTTGTAGAGTCCGTGTTACACGCATCGACAGCCCAATTTATCTTTTAGATATACCATACAATTGCGGCAAAGTTCGATAAATATTAGTGTTTGGTATTCTGAAATTATACCTGTGTAAAAAACTCCATCTTTAACTTTGCTAAAATCTATGTCTATTTTTACAGTATAGTTCTTTCTATTTATAGAGATGGGAGATTTATTATAATCGAAAAAGAAATTAAGAGTGGATTTTCCTTTTTCTCTTAGATAATCCCTCTGTTTTTCATAATCCTCTTTCCCCAACTCTATACTATCTCTTATATTGTGAGAGAAGGTGTTTCGTATGAATCGAACTACACCATCAAAATTATCATAAGCTTCTTCATCGTTTCCAAAAATACATTCCAAAAATAATTTTTTTATCTCTTTGTCTTTTAATGCCTCAAACAATGACATAGTTGTACCCCGAATGTAATTATTTAAAATCAAATAATAGAAAACATCGTACGATTCATGTTTCTCATATATGTCCTTCAAAGAGCTTTTGATGATCTCTTCTTGTAGTAAATACTTATTTGTATCAAAATCAATCCGAGCATCTATAGATTTGGATGAAAGGTCTTCATGTTTAGAAAGTTGAGAGTAAAAGAAGCCTAAATGAAAGTATATATAGTACATTAAGATTGTTTCACGACTGTCCTCAAATATTTTTTTAGATTTTTGATTCATAATCATGAGTCTTCCCTTCTTTAAAGGCTGAATTTTCGCCTAACTCGTTTATAACCATACTGCAGATATCCTTTCAATTTTGTGTTATACTTAAAGTTCGGATATACTTCTTCTACAATACTACACCCCTGTTTAAATTTTTTATTTCTCATCTCCTTTAATGAAAATACTTAACTCACTTATGTAATAATACTAAAGACCCTTTTGTCAAATTTCTTTTTACTTTTTAATAGCTATTTTGTTTTTTTACCCGCCGTATGTAATCGCTATTGTATCTGGGTCCTAATCAATAGGCGAGTAATTTAAGGATATAACCTTTTGTTTTTTAAAGAGCATGCTGATTGTTTAATTACTATCTTCAAAATGGAGTTTTCACATTTCATCGTCTAAATCCAATGTAACATTAAAAACATTTTTAAAATTAATCTTAGTGTTTTCATTGTAAAATGGTAAGCCAATAATTTTATACTCGTTGTTTTCTTCAAATAAAGCTGGCTCAATTCCATATTCTAATTTTATTTCTCCCAGAAAATCTCCTTTCCATTTCTCGTTCGGTGAAGTTAACAAATGTGTTCCTTTCGCTTCTACAAATAGCTGATATTGCATCATTTTTTGTTTAACTTTTTCTTTTAAAAATAAAACAAAATCCGGTTCCATTGGTTTTCCATCAGAAAATCTATATATCTTAAAGAGATAAGCGTTTCTTAAAAGATAAATCTCAGAATATTTCTTTTCTAATTTTTCCATCACACCGTTAATAAATTGGATAAAATGTTTTTCTTCAGAAGTTCCATAATTCTCATCATAAACATACCAGTTTTTATTGGAAAGATCAAGCTTTAAATTTTCATATTTTGGATTGCTCATTGGCACGCCATATTCTTGATCGTTATTGTCTCCTACATTAATGTGCAATGTTTTATTTTTAATAACATTTTCAATATTATTTCGTATAAACAATTTTGTTCCCTTATATTCTGTATAGTTTGTTCTTATTTGGGATTCTAATTGTGTAAGGATATTTAAGCATGTTTCCAGTTTATCATCAGGAGTCAAATTATTTAATCGCTTATTAGAGCTCCTTATATCTACATTTATCTGCTTAAATGATTCGATAAATTCATTTATTGAATTCAATTTAGGAAAGTATTTTTGTAAATCGTTAAACTTATAGAATTCAAGTTTTGAAAGTGCCTTTCTTATAATAGCGTTGCTAAAACTTTTTAATTCAAATGATTTAGTTATTTTATTTTCTTCTGGTTTTGCATCTTCTACAAAAATGGCTCTATCCCGTGTAAAGCCTGTTCTTAATTTAATTGGGCCATAAGTTTTAGAAACATCAATATCATTAATATCTTTAATCTGCGAGTGATCTTTTTTAACTCTTTCATTAATAAATATAAATCCTCTCTTCCAAAAATCTGTTTCTTTAATGCTTTCTTTAACTTTTAAATGAATAGTTTTCGGTTCTTGCGGAGGCAGTATTCCCGTGCTTCTAAGAGTCGCTGTTAGCTCTGCTATATATCTTGGAGTATAAGTGCTATGATAATATAATTCTTCAGCAATTTTCATATCGTTCTCCGGTTCTTGATCAAATTTCCTCTTGAATTTATCATCTTCTTCTTTTAGTTTAAATGGAAAATATCGAGCTCCTCTCCCTATTAGTTGAGCTTCAGCTAGTGTTGTTTTCCCTGGTTTATAGTGCCCATCTCTAGTCCAATCACCATCCCTCGTATTATAAAGACGAACAATATCAAACAAATTTAGAACATCCCACCCTTCATTAAGCATATTAACTGCGAAAATGGCCCTTATCTCATTGGTTTGCTCTTCTAAGGAGTTTAGTTTTAACTGTTTCTCTTCATTAACGTTATTAGAATCCAAGAGCATACACTTTTCTTCGGAGAAGTCTTCTTTTAATTCAGCAATCAGGTTTTCAAGGGTTATGTGCTGTTTTCCAAAATAGTTAAACGCTCTTTCTAAGACATTGCCATTTGTATGAGATTTTATTTTTTGAATATCTTTTATCGTTAAGTTTTTCATTTTTCCATGAAATTCTTCCTCGTTTTTTTTAGATTCTTTAATCGTCTTGGATTTAAAAAGAATAACTGGTTTTAAGTGGAGTTTATTTTTTTCTGCAATTTTTCTTCGGTATTGGCTTAAAATCACTGCCTGGAGCATTCTGTCAATATTGTCTAGATCAGCTTGCAAAACCTTTACTTCTTTAGAATATCCATCCTGTCTGAATTGTTTTAAGTTGTATCCATAGATTATCTTATCTTTATATTTTTCATAAATTGCCAGATTGCCTAAATCAACTGTTGCTGTATATTCCAGCATTATATTTTCTGTATTTGAACTAAAAATGTTGTTTACTGTATACTCCCAAGTTGTTTTGGAAATTTGTTCTTCCTTTCCGATATTATTTTTTGTCCACGCATTAATATGGTGTGCTTCGTCGGAAATAATCACAATCTTCTTATCTTTGAAATCCTCATAAGTTATGGAGTTTTCCCTGGGAGTATTCATATTGGAATGAAGTCCTTGAATTGTTGTAAATAGAATATTTATGTCCTCATTATTCGATGCTTCAAAATTATTAACCTCTTTTACCTTAACTTCATTGCCTTCGAATTTAATTTTCTCATTGAACAGGTATTTTGATGAATTAGGATTCAAGAAATTATCTTTTGTCTTCTCTATAATGTTGGTACTGTTTACAAAAAATAAGAAGTTTCTATATCCTTTGTTGTACAAGTAGAGAATATTTGCAGCCATTAAAAGAGTTTTACCACTTCCTGTCGCCATGTGAAATAATAATTGAGTTGGTTTTCTTGCCTGAGTATCTTCAGACACATAATAAATAAATCTTCCAATCGCTTCTTTTTGGTATTCTCTTAATGCAAAAGCAGAATTTAAATTATCTGTTATAAACTTGGGTATAACTTTTGATATTATTCCTCTACTTGATAAAGTATCATAATCCTGTCTTAATGTAGTCATATTAACAATCCCTCTTTTTTATAGAATTTCTTATTAAGCTCTATATCTTCTTTATTTATTCCATATTGCTTATCTTCTATCTCGCTATAATTTACATAAAGGTTATTAGCATCTGAGCATTTTACAAGAAGTTTTTTCTGTTCATCCAAAGACAATGTTTTAAATTCATCAATATTTTCATCAAATAATCTCTCATCAACTCTATAACTCAAAAATGCATGTTGTTTCATGTCTTCCCAGATTTTGAGAAGTTCTTTATTATTCTTGGCATCCTGTATTTTTTGTACAAATTCTTCGTTTAGTTCTTTTAATTCACAGTAAACAAAATCTCCGCCACCTTTCCAATTTACAAACTCAGAAATTCCACCATCATCGTATTTCTCTATTGTTTCTTTAAGATTGCCTTTTGAGGTAGCTTTCCCAATTACCTTTTTTAACCTTTCAACCGTGATCGGACGTATATAATCCATTTGTTCACAAGTAATAAACTGTCTGCCCATCTTTAGAGCTGTGGCAGCAGTAGTTCCAGAACCGGCAAAAAAATCTAATACAATATCTCCTTTTTTGGTAGATAATTTTATAATTCTTTGTATTAAACCTTCTGGTTTAGGATTGTCAAAAACAATTTTTCCGAATAGTTTTTTTAAGTGTTTTGTAGCATGTGTTGTTGTTGGTAAGTCAGACCATAAAGTTGTTGTTACCTCTCCTCTCTCCTTAGCTTCAAACCAATATCTCTTTCTTTGTGGCCCTGCTTCACCAGTTGCACCAAAAATAATTCTCCCCTCTTTCATAAGCTGGTCGAAAACCTTTTTCTCATTTTTCCAGCTACAACCAGGCAAAGGACGATAAACCATGGCTGTTTTCGGATTTTTGATGGGGTATAGTTGGTTTGGTCTTACCCCTCCTACCTGGAATGGATCTGCTACCCACTTCCCTTTAGGGTCATTGTCAGGGTTACTAAACTTGCTTTCGTCAGCCTCTAATCTAAATTCTGTTCTATTTTTTTTCAACCATTCAATGTTTTTTATATACAGTAAGTTGTGTGTATGAGCATCAGATATAATTGCAGTATTGGTTACAGATTTTGTTGAGTTCCATATTACATCTGCTACAAAATTATTTCTATTAAAAACTTCGTCACAGAGAAGTTTAAGGTAATGTGCTTCAGTATCGCTTATGCTTATCCATATAAAACCTTCATTCTTCATCAATAATTCTTTAGTAATCTCTAGCCTATTTTTCATAAATACAAGCCACGTACTATGCTTAAAAGAATCGTTATATAGGAAATCATCCCTTTCATTTCCTCTATTGTACGGTGGATCAATGTAAATCAACTTAACTTTCCCTGCAAACCGTTTCTTTAGAGAATGTAGAGCTAGAAGGTTATTTCCTTTTATAATTAGATTATCTGTCAGTTTAAGCTCTTTAACTTTATGCTCTCCATTTGCATCAATTCTTTTAAAATTAGTAAATACTTTTGGATCTAATAATCTGTCAATTTCGTCAGGAGCAAGTATTTCATTATGAAAAAGTTCTTTTCTTTTTTCATCTTCTTTTTCCTGGCCACCTTCAAGGATACAATCCTTCCATGGCCAAGATAAAACAACTTCTTTACTCTGAGAAATATAATTTTTATCAGCAGTCAATCCTATCTTGTTTTTAAAAGAAGTATAGGAATCAGGTAAAAACTCTTTATTATCAACAAATTTCATAAATTTTTCTTTATCAAAAACCAATATGTTGTCAACTTCCGTAAAGAAATGCTCTTTAATCCTTTTATTGCTGAGCAGCAATTCAACCAAATCTTTGTCTAATTTAAGGGCCAATTCTACGATTCTATTTTTGAGTAGTTCGTCATTTGAAACTAACCTATCATCATTTTTTAGTACCTCTTTTAGTTCGTTAAAAAGATTTTGCATTTTCGCCTCCTGTTTCGTTCTTCTTTTTATTTTATCCACTTTACAAATATTTCCAAATTTATTTTGATGAGATTGCTTTGTCATTACACTCCGCGCAATGACGAAGAAAAAGCAAATTATTATCTTATCAGCATTTTTACCTACATTTTTGTGCGAGAATCTCCATTGACAAAGATTTTAATTCAGCAATAATTAATATTGAGATTAGATTTTATTGAATTTACCCAATTTAGGGAATGTAGCATATTTAGGCAAGGGGGAAAAGGGATGAATGTTTTAAACAAAAGGATTTGTCTCCAAAGTACTTCGAGTACTTTCCTAAATCAGTGGTATATCTGCAATGCGTTTATAAACGAGTTATGCGCAATGACTCAAAGAATGATGGAGGAATTAATATGAAAAAAAAGACTAATATATCTGTATACTGGGCACCAAGAATTTTAGCGATAATATTCATTTTATTCTTAATGCTATTTTCATTAGATGTTTTTGCTGAAAATTTAAGCTTTTGGCAGACAGTAGTTGGATTGTTTATGCACAACGTACCTGCATTAATATTATTGGCAGTCCTATTAATCTCATGGAAATACGAAATAGTTGGAGGAATCGCTTTTATTCTAGCGGGACTATTGTATATTGTTGTATTACTGAGGAATTCATTTGAATGGTATATGTTAGCTTGGTCTATACAAATTGCCGGACCACCATTCATTATAGGTATTTTATTTCTAATTGGTTGGTCTAAAAAGAAAAAAATAAAAAATAGCCCCGAATAATTTTGCATTAATCAATATAAAAACTTTAGTTAAATCCGATAACACTGGATATGCGGTTCCCCCTCGACTCCGCTTTGCTCACCCAAATGCGCCAAAGGCGGGGCACTTTGTAACTGTCATTTCAAGACCTGACATCTCTATCAATCCCTTATAGGGTAGCTACGAACGGGAAAGCAATTTGAGCATGCGTAAGTGAGCCGTATAGCATGTGTTAGGCGCTGTTTTGGGGAATTATCCTCCCTTTAGATCGCCTCCAACATATAAGGAATAATATCCCGGGAAAAGCGATTATTATTAATAAAATATAAGGGATGATGTTGCGGAAGTCTTGAGCAATTGGCCAACGAATTAGTAATATTGGTATAATTGCAAGGCAGAAAAAAAGATTAATTATTCCTCCTAATTTCTCCTTACGCCATGCTATACCTAACCCCAGAATTGCTAGAAGCATGAAAATTGGAGGCAGGTTTTCAATGAAAGGATAACCTTCGACAGCATATGGATCTGCTACTCCGGTTGTTATCCAATTTACCGTATAGCCGACGACCAGCACTAGAGCATATACAATAATAGGAATACTCCAAATTCGCGCAATCCAACGTATCGATTTTGTTACTCGACCGCTGTCATGTTTAGTATTTGCCATAATTGTCCCTCCTCTCTATTTACACAAATTTTCGTCTAACTTAAAATAACCGAACATGGTTCGTTTTTCCTTCCAAAATAGGAAATAATCCGAACCCGTTTTGTTTATCCACAACTATATCCGCAATACGGATATCCTCATGTTTTTGATGTATATCCGAAACTAAGTTGTTTGTATCCCAAATCAGTTTTAAACATATCTCCATTTCTATGTTATACTCTCCCTTTTTATTATATTCTCTTTACAAATATTTACAAATTTATTTCTGGAGGCTTGCAATAATTTTTTTGAGGTCATCCAACGCCCTGTCCCTCATATACCTTGTCGTGGAGCGGGCGATGCCGAGGTTCTTTGACAGTTGATGGATTGAGGTGTCGTTGAAATACAGCTCGTGAAGAATTTTGTAGTCCTCTTTGCTGAGTTTATGCATCCCGCTGTTTATAAGTCCTTTAATATCTTTTTGCTTTAATGTTTCCATAATTGAACCATTTCCCGCAAAGACAGCAAAACTACCATGTGAGGCTCGCTTTATGCTTGTATTCTTTTCGAGCGTACTTGTACATCTTTCTGTTTATCACCACATGGGATACTTTGAGAAGTTCCTCGTCCGTGAGTTTGCAGGCGTATTTCGCATAAATTTCCGAAATGGCGAGGGCTACTTCCTGAAACAAATCTTCCGGCTCTGCGTTGAACATTTTAGCGTAGCGGAGGGCAAGCTTTTTTGCCCTGCCCTTTTCTCCCAGGTACAGTTCTTCAAGAGTCAAGATCGTTATCCTTTTTGAACAGATTCTCTATTGCTCTTTTGGCCGCTGTTGTTTTCATTGTTTTGGCCTTTGCGTCGTATATTCCTGTGAACCTCTTTTTCTGAAACGCAAGGATAATATTTTCGCATTTCCCTACCGCAACTTCCATTTCTTTCATTTTTTGCCTCCTATTAATTTTTATTTAAAGAGTTCATCAGTGCCTTGAACTTTCCTCCTTTCTTTTCAAATTAAAAGCCCGCTATATCTGATCGGCTATAGCGGGCTAATGCCCTTTTAGCCGATTATTTAACGCGATCGCAATATGGCGCAAATCACCGCGGAAGTCTTTCGACTTCAATTCCTTTAAATAAAAAAACCTGCGCTTCAACTCAAAACACAGGTATCCCCATCGCTTTAGCGTCCATTTTATCCATACGGAAAGGCGCTGGAGCAAGTTGAAGCTTAAATCCTCGCCTTTAATGGTTGAATAAAATAAAAAAGGCCTCTTCAAAACCGAAGAGGCAATCATTTTTTCTCATCTCTCGGAATTGCAGTTCCGCGGAATTTGGCACCAACATAATGTCCTTGACATTACAGGTTGCCGGGCTTCTCAGGGTCCGTCCCTCCACCACTCTTGATAAGAGTTTATTTTTTTTATCTAAGTAAATTATACACAAAAAAAATGAAAAGTCAAATTTTTTTAAAAGTTCTTCTGTATTTACCATAAAAAAGGGGCAGGTAAAACCTGCCCCTTTAAAAATTTACTTCTTTTTATGTTTCTTTCTACGGCCAATAATATACTGTTACAGTTCGTGTGTCGTTATCCCAGTCAACAACTCCATCAAGATGTTCTACTATAAATCTTAATGGAAGGTAAGTCCTTCCGTTAATAATGATTGGAGTTACTTTGCTGTTGTTGGGGTCTATCTGTATTTTAATGCCGTCTACTACTGCCGTATTACTATCTATTGCAAGTATTATCGTGTGGTAGTTAAGGTTGATTGTTACTTCCCTTTCTTTCTCGTTCCAGGCAATGTTTCCATCTAATGATTCTATCAGTATTCTTATTGGAAGTAGTGTTCTGTCGTTCTTTATGATTGGTTTGCTGTCCTGTTCATCAATAGTTTTGGTTATGCCGTTTATTGTGATTTCAGGGTTATTAATTTGAAGAGCAATGATCAGAGATGTTTTTACGGGAAGTCTTGCAAATGTTACTTCTATTGTATGGTTGCTCTTTATGTTCATAAATTTATATTTCTGTTCTGCCAAAGTTATTGGTTTGTTATCTACAAGTATCTTATCTATTTTATATCCTGAGTCAGGGGTGATGGTAAATGTTTCAGTTTCATTGTATTTTACAGTAACTGTGCCTAACGGAGATATCGTCCCTCCTTCTCCTGTTTTTGCTTTGATTATGTATTCATTTTTTTCAAGTGTTACAACAATGTTATGGTCTTCATATACTGCAAGGACCGTATAGGTATATGTGCCGTTTGCATTCTCTACAAGTTTTGTCATAGGGACAGTGGTGCCGTTATCAGTAAGTCCTGTTATATGATAACCTGCATCCGGGTTAATTGTTACAGTAGCAGGACTACCTTGCTGGACTGTCTGTTCTTTGGGAGTGACTGTTGCATAACCTCCGTATACGGATACAGATGCTGCTACAGTAAATGTTGGTATAGGTTTCGGAATAAATAAAGCAGTTATTGTATGATTTACTGTTACATTAGTAAACGTGTATATTGATACGCTACCGACTGATACTCCGTCGACAAGGACATCTGAAATTACATATCCAAAGTCAGGTGTAATAATAAATGTTTGACTGCTGTTGTAATTAACTCCTACGCTGCCTGATGGCGATATTGAACCACCGGAGCCTGCTGTCGCGGTGATTGAAATAGAACCACCGCAAATTGTATCAGATTGAATGTCTGGCGAGTTAGTGATTACATCTGCTGCGGCTCCAACTGCGGGTGATGATGTTGCTAAGGTTTGGTTTACTCCGGTTATACTTGGCGAACCAACAGTAGGATCACAATCCTGAAGATAATCGCAACTTCCCCCGATGTTGCCGTTTGAATCAAGTTTTATAACAAGGCAATTAGAATAGGCTACACTAGTAGAAGAATTAATAGACCCTGCGTTTAAAGAAGCGATCTGTCCCACGTTAGAAGAACCAGTCACTGCAGCACCAAAAGGGTTAGTACCTCCTGTAACGATATATCCCCCGTCTGATGTTTGTTGGATTGAATTAGTAATATCATAGCTACTTCCCCCATACGTTTTTGCCCAGGATACGACGCCGATTGAATCAAGCTTTATAATAAGGAAATTAGAATAGACTACTACAGTAGAAGAATTAGTAGATGTTGTCCAAAAAGAGGCAATCTGTCCCACGTTAGGAGAATCAACAGGTTCTGCAAAAGGATTAGTACCTCCTGCTACGATATATCCCCCGTCTGATGTTTGTTGGATTGAGTAAGCCCCTTCATCATCACCATATTCGCCATACGTCTTTGCCCAGAGTACGACGCCGATTGAATCAAGCTTTATAACAAGGCAATCATAACTGCCTGCACCAAAAGAGTTAGTATATCCTGCTACAATATATCCCCCGTCTGATGTCTCTTGGATGGAGTAAGCAAAATCAGTACCAGTTCCACCATATGTTTTTGCCCAGGTTACGACACCTATTGAATCAAGCTTTATAACAAGGCAATCAGAATAGTTTACTGGTTGAGAAGAATTAATAGATCCTGCGTTTAAAGAAGCGATCTGTCCCACGTTAGAAGAACCAAGCACTGCACCAAAAGAACTAGTATATCCTGCTACAATATATCCCCCGTCTGATGTCTCTTGGATGGAGTAAGCAAAATCAGTACCAGTTCCACCATATGTTTTTGCCCAGGTTACGACACCTATTGAATCAAGCTTTATAACAAGGCAATCAGAATAGACTCCATTAGTAGAAGAATTAATAGACCCTGCGTTTAAAGAGGCGATCTGCCCTACGTTAGAAGAACCAAGCACTGCACCAAAAGAAAAAGTATATCCTGCTACAATATATCCCCCGTCTGATGTTTGTTGAATAGAGAAAACTTGATCATAACTACTTCCCCCATACGTTTTTGCCCAGAGTACGACGCCGATTGAATCAAGCTTTATAATAAGGCAATCATAACTGCCTGCACCAAAAGAGTCAGTATATCCTGCTACAATATATCCCCCGTCTGATGTTTGTTGGATTGAGTAAGCTTGATCATAACTACTTCCCCCATATGTGTTTGCCCATTCTACGACGCCGATTGAATCAAGCTTTATAACAAGGAAATCAGAATAATCAGGAGAACCTACACCAAAAGAATAAGTACCTCCTGCTACAATATATCCCTCGTCTGATGTTTGTTGGATTGAGTAAGCAACTTCATTTGCAGTTCCCCCATACGTTTTTGCCCAGGTCGTTCCTACAGCAGCAGGCGTTTCCGTTGAAAGAAGATTTGCGATAGAATCCTGATTTTTGTAGTATTCTGTCACATCGTTTTGTTTGATGTCGGTTGCGCTGATTCCTTCTAAATTTACTGATTGAACTGCTGGTTCTACGTTTGCATTCATAACGGATATATTATTTTCGTTTACAGCTGCTTGAGCGATTGCGTTAGATGGATATGCATTAAAAGCAAAGATTGAAATACACATAACTACTGCGATAGTTATTGCTAATACTTTCTTCATTTTCCCCTCCATTTAATTTTAATAAAAACACTCACATTATTGTCATTTTAATATTAAAAACTTTGTTGTCAAGTACTATTTACTTAATTTATTTACCCGCCGTATGTTATCGTTATTGTCTTTGTATCTGGGTTCCAACCGACTTCACAACCAAGAGATTCTGCAACAAAACGGAGTGGCAGCATTGTTCTGTCATTTATAATAATTGGTTTTACATTATGATTATCTGCGTCTATCCACACTTCTGTCCCGTTTACTCTTGCTTTTGGATTGTCTATCCATAGTTCAATTATCGTTTCTTTAAAGTTGATTGTGACCTTTCTCTCTGTTCCGTCCCAGCTAATTGTTCCTCCCAGTGCTTCAACAATTGCTCTGATTGGAACGACCGTCCTTGACCACTCAGGAATGATTACAGGTTTTGTTCCTCTACCCAGGTCTATTTCCTGAGAAACACCGTTTACATTCATCATTGGATTGTCAGGCCAAAGGGTAATAGTAGTTGTTTGCACTGGCTTCTCATATGTTACAGTAACTGTTTTAGTTGTGGGATTGCCTTCCTTGTCCGTTGCAATAATTGTTATTGTGTTTATCCCTTCCGTGAGATTAACTGTTTTGCTAAATGAACCATTAGAAGCAACAGAAACTTCACTGCCATTTACTGTTACTTTGTCAATACCTGATTCATCCGTTGCAGTACCTTTTACAATAACAAGATTAGTGCCAACTGTAGAGTAATTAGAAGGAGAAATTATGACGAGAGCGGGAAGAGTTGCATCTTCGAGAGCTGCACTTACTTCATTGGAGGGAGAGGAGTAGTCAGGAGGATTTTGATTATCAAATGCTTTTACATAGTAGTAATATGTTTTGCCAAATGTAACATCTGTATCTGTATACGTTATTGTAGAAGCATCTACCGTCGCAGTAAGAATTGCATCTTCGCCCCCCGATGATGTACCTTTATATATTGAATAACCTTGAATAGGATATTCACTCTGAATGGAAACGGACCAATTAAGAGTAATTGAAAAGGTAGAAGCAGTGGCAATGAGATTTGTAGGAGCAGAAGGAGAAGTAGTCCAAACTTTTTCTTCTTGCCACATCCAGACAAAACCTCCGGGTTTGTCTTTAAAGCCATTGGCAGCGGAATAAATAATACCATTCTGCGACAGAACAATGTCGTTAGAAGACCAGAAGAGTATTAATTTGCTTGGTGCTAATTCAACCCAGCTTTCTCCTCCATCCCCGCTTTTGTATATACCAAGGTTTGTTGCCACATAAAGTGTTGAAGGGGTTCCTTCTAATATCTCAATATCGTTTACAAACGGTATTCGATCGTACTTCGACGTAAGACCTGTATCAACCCATGTTTTACCTCCATCAGTTGTTTTTAAGATACCCTGCCCTCCAGCGTAAATAATATCAGTGTTTTGAGGATTTATTACTATTGCACGAATTGACTCATCTTCTAAGCCTAATAAATCCCATGTTTTACCGCTATCCTCACTCTTATATACACCTATACCCGAAGCATATAAAATTTCTGGGTTTGATGGGTCTATTACAATTGATGAGGTACTTGTGCTGTTTTCTATACCCGTACTTGACCACGTCCAGTTTTTACCTTCATCTGTGCTTTTATATATTCCTTCTATTGTTGCGATGTAAACATTCAAATGATTCTTAGAGTCTATAGCGATATCGTGTACGTTTGGGGCAAATGCATAATATTTCTTGTTTGGTATTATTCCTTTATTACTTACATTCCAAGTTTTTCCACCGTCTACGCTTTTAAATAGAGCATCGCTTACAACCCAATTACTTCCCTCAGAGGATAATCCTGCTGTTGTTCCTAAGTACATAATGTTTGGATCTACAGGATCGATTTTAAGAACATTTATCTTCTTACTATTTTCTGTATTAAGACCTTCATTGAATAATTCCCAGGTTTCTCCGTGGGTTGAGGTTTTATAGATACCCTTATTGGTTAGTCCAACATAGAGAGTGTTAAGTTCTTCTGGATGAATACAAAGAGTAGTTGCCGGGTCGCCTTCTATTGCTTCGCTTATGTCTATCCAGTCAGGTGAATTTCCAGAGGTAAGGCTAAAAGAAGACGGGAAAAAAGTAATAACAAATCCAAGAAATACAACGATCATGAAGTTTAAAGGTTTAAAATTTTTCATCTTTGCCTCCCTTTAATGAAAATACTTAACTCAATTATGTAATAATACTAAAAGCCTTTTTGTCAAATTTTTTTACTTTTATCCCCTTTACAATTATCTCCAAATTTACTTTTGGGGTTTTGTGAATAATTTTTTTTGGATGGCAACCACAAAAATAGGGCAGGTGTACACCTGCCCTATTTTAAAGAATTTATAAATATAAACTTATGTATTTAATACTTTATCTGTAGATAATGTTTGGTTGTATTTTCTGCAACAAGTGTATCCGAAGTTGCCCTATCTATCGGGTAACTTCACAAAACGCAAAACATAGCCACACCACCGATATACTCTGTTATGCGATGTCGTGGGGGCGATCAATCATCTATCTTCTGCCTCTTAATATTTTAATTAAGAAGAATAGTATCAACACAAAAAATCCCAAAACGATGTATAACAAATTCTGAGATATACCTTCTGGCAACGCTTGGCGTATATTATCTGGCAACATTTGGCATATATTATCTGACAATATTAGGTACCTGCTCCTTAATTTTTTTGATGTGGCTATTGTTATTTCACGAACTTCCGCTGAAATGTTGCTAATAAAGGGGCTGCCCATAAAATCCTTAAATTTATTAAGCCAGTTACCCCATGGCGTAGAATCCAAGAAGGGATCATCTTCAGTTGACCACCAGAAGTCATCTTTTAAGGCAGGGTTGATTGCAGTTACTGTCTCCCCATCAACAGCTACAGAATTGTTAGCGGATAGGGTAGTTCCTTCTTCAGTAGCGTTGGGAGTATCCACAACAAGCTCACCTTCCAGGCAATGAACCTCTATATTCTCTCCGGCAGTGACAGCAAATTCTGTACCTTGCCCGGTGATTACGGCCTGAGGATTGGACTTCCACCATTCCCCATCTTCGGATCTCTTAATGTTTACGGGTACTGTAAAGTGACCATCTTTCCCGCTCCTGAATGTAGCACTCCCTTTCCAGAGACGAACCTCCACCAGTTGAGGGGAACAATAACCCAGGAATATCTCACTTTCTGGGTCAAGAAATATAATCCCCCATGGACGGCCATTTATCGTCAGGTGGACAATCGCTGTTGAGTTCTTATCTGTTCGCAAGCTATGCCAGGAATCAAACTTTGTAGGGGAAGACGTCAGCTTAGTTTCATCCAGGTAAACATCCCCTTGGTATTTAGAGACCTCTACACCCGAACCTTTTAAAGGTGGCTTGTAAATGTCCTGGGTCAGCCAGCTTTTTACTTGATCCCAGGTTTTAAGATACTCAGTGATGGCTACTTTCGGGACAACGGGAATATCCGGAGAGTGCTTCACATCAAGCTCAGTTACATAATTCACGCCATTCAGATAAGCTGATGCTGCACTGACTACCCAGTCATCAGGATACCCGTATATGTTGCCATATTGTATATCGGGATTGAGATGAGCACCGACATTTTCACCGCTGTTGAGTGTTTTCATAAATGAACTCTCGGAATAAAGCTGTTCTGCCGGAATCTTGTGTGTTGCGTACCACCCAGAGCCGACATTTCCTGTTATCTTTTTGGTCCAGGAAACGCCATGATTCGGCGTTCCGACCATTATTAACTTTCTCACATCGGCAGGATAAGCGGAGAGACCATTGGTATAATATCTGGAAATTAATCCCCCCATGCTATGCCCTACTATATCCACTTTTGTTATCTTGATGTTAAAGACGGCATAATCAACCTTTTGCTTTCGAATGTCATTCTTTAATATCAGTGATAGTCCTTCGATAGATTGGCCTGTGGCGCCATAATCACCCATGTAAGTATCGAACTTCTCGCCTCGCAGGTAAGTGGACATCTTGCCCCATGTAGATGTAGCACCGAGAAATCCATGCACCAGCATTATCGGAGGGCGGCAGACAAGGATTTTGGCCTCTACCTTCCCTTCATGGTCACTGGCATCTGTGTAGGTTAAAGTTAATGGAACTTCAGCAGCCCATGTCTTAGAATTTGATTGATGCACATCTAAGTTCCGGGTAAGCTGGTCCTTCGTGAGATAATCTGGCGGATAATATGTAATCTCTGCTACTCCAGTAGAATCCAGCTCAACACTGCCTAGGAAGTTTATGGCATCTCCCTTAAGCTCGCCAACACCTGGTTTGTCAACCTTCACTTCACTACATCCCGGCAAAGAAATGGAAATACTAATAGAGCTAACCCCGTCCGCAGCAACGCCGATGAATGGCTCTCCGGTCTCGGGATTTTCTTCTAACTGAATGCCAATTTCACCCACAACGAAGCTGGTACTCTTGCTTGTGCTGGGATAGTCGGAATGAGACGCCGTAGCCGTAACCGTATATATTCCCTGGGAAATGTCATCAGGAAGCGGAAATTCACAGCGGTAATTACCAGATGAATCAGAGGTTGCGGTAAGCTTTGTGCTGTTAATATCAATGGCCACAGTAGCGCCTGTTAACCCGCCTTCCGTATCCGATACATTGCCCTGAATGATTACCGTTTCCACAGCAGAATAAGCCTTCTTGTCTGTGGAAACAGTTAAGCTCATCCCTTTAGCAAGGGGGCATCCGCTCGCATCCACAGCAACCCCAGCAGGCGTATCTGAACACTGGTCTATGTCGTCTAAAACTCCATCTCCATCCGAATCTTGAACGGGGATTACTTCTCCTCCCCCTGTTATAAGGCCATACTTCACTGCATTAGCATATAAAGCTTCTGCTATATCATCGGAGGGAATGCCTATATCGAGACTAAGTCCTGCCGTAAAGTAGAAACGACCTGCTTGCCACTCTATACTGGTACCACCCAAAGTGCTAATGCTGGTAATAATAGCAGGTCTGTTATGAAACGTTGTTGCCTCAAAGCCGGCCATGGATGCGCATAGCGCAATGCCTTCGGCTATCGTAGCCGCTGCCGCTGTTTCTGTGGAGTATGCCATGATTCTCAGCGGCCCTTCCTCCCACACCCACTCACCTTGACGAATTGGAACATATAGCCAGTAGTGGGCAACGCCTGCCTTTGTTACATATTCACCTCCTTTTGATTCAAACACCGCCCTTGGGCCCACTATCTTAGGACAATGGTAAGGAATCTCGGCACCTTCATAAGCAGGCACACCATAAAAACAAAAGCTCTGGTCCCAGCCGAACTCAGCACCGGCCTCCGCCAGAACTTTCTTGATGATTGCTTCCTGTGGGTCGCTCGGAGCTGGTTCAGCTGCGCTAACTAAAGAAATTAAACAGAAACATACAATCAAACCCATTATCAAAATTTTTTTAATTTTATTTATCATTTTTTACATCCTTTCATTTGTATTAATTTTCTATTTAGATTTTTATTTCAGACATCTCGAAGATGATTGCGTATAACTTGGTTATATCCGCACCTTACTGCGGATATCCTTCCAATTTGGTTTCATATTCAAAGTTCGGATATTCTTCTTTCCTAGTGCTACACCTCTGTTTAAATTTTTTATTTCTCGCCTCCACAATTTTTAACCTAAATTAAGCGATTTTTTACGACTCAAGGGAATTTTATTACTTTTTTGAAACATTGCAATTTTTTGAGTATATTTTTCCTGCTTTTGCATTTTGTTCTGCTAAGGTGACGACAGTTTAAACATTTTTTTATGTATTTTATATATTCTGGACACAGTTACCCTATCCTTTTATTTCATCATCTCTAACATTGCTTTTTCCAGCTCTCCGTTTTTTGCCATTTTAATCTTTTGGTTTAAGAAGCTTTTTATCTTCAGGTTTTTTTAGAAAATTCTTCTTTGATACTATAGATCGTTTAAGTCGTTCTTCTAATTTTTTTCTAGCATCTCCGGAGATTTTTCCTCCTGCTTTAGCATCGGATTTTAATTTTGGTACGCCTTTAGAATTTTCTGTGCGATGTATTTCTGTAGTTGCTCTTTCTCCTAACATCGTAAAAATCAATTCTAAATCATCCATATGGTCGCGAAGATTTTCTCTTTTTAATCTTTTCAGTTTTTTGTATTCGTTTGGCGTTATGCCAAATGTTGCTTTAGAAATTTCTGCCGTCAAAATTTCATAATCTTTTTGTTCCTCTGCTCCTCGTTTCTGCCATTCATCCGTCAGGTCTTCGCGGATAGCAATGCCACGCATTCTTTTTTCAATCCAGTCATCAGAATATCCTTTGAGTTTATAAAGCATTCTTGTTCTTTTTATTGCTAATTCCGGATTTTCAATTTCCTGCACTCGTTCATAGCCTACCTTTGCTAACCATCTTTTAAAAGGCTCTGCTTTAGGAGAGGGAATTGATTGAATAATACGGAAAATCCCTTCAGTATTGGCGCAGTCCGTTTCTCGTCTTTTTCCATCATGAGCAAGTAATTTCAACTGTCGACAATTTGTCGACAGTTGAAATCCATCTTCTTCTTTTACTCTTACTTTCATTTTAAACCAATAATCTCTAGGGTTAAGGCTATCAGTTAAAGCCTCAACTACATCAACTACTGAAAACCACCATTCATTTTGATAAATGATTCTTCTGATTTTTTTGCCTTTGAATAATGCAATTTTAGTTGTTTTCATTTTATACCTTCCCTTTTTTATTTTACTGTCTTTACAAATATCTCCAAATTTGTTTTAAGTATCAACTAATAGCAAAAAAAGGGGCAGCAAATAGCTGCCCTTTTTGAAAGTTATTTTTTTAATCTATTTACCCGCCGTATGTTATCGTTATTGTCTTTGTATCCGGACCCCAGTTATCTATCAGCTATTCTCTTTAATTTAAAATAATTTATCAAGTATGGTTATGGAATTTCAGACAAATCAATAACAAATTGTTCTTCTCCACCGTGTCCATCAGCAATAATTAAAGTAATAACTGCATCTCTCGGTATGTCTGCGTTGAAAAACCAATAGTAATTTACCGCAAAATATAAAGGACCCTGAGATAAAAGTGTTTCACTAGCCTTGCTTTGGTTGTTGTCTTGATAGGGCTGAATAGTCTTATTGCCTAATTTGACTGTAGCATGATAGTCTTTTGCAAAATCAATACTATCCCCAAGTACAGTTACAAAAAAGAGTGCTTTATCGCCAAAAAGTTGCAATTGATATTGCGCCTCTTCACTCGTTATATCTTGGTATATTAATGCTTTCTCTCTCGACTTAATTGCAACCCAGTAATACGGGGTTGCAATATGACCAGATGTTTTAAGTATTGAATCACTGCCAAATTCAAATGGTTTAATAAAATTAGAATAATCTTTGTTTGCTTTGCCCCAATTTATTGCACTCTGTACTTCATCTTGTGTCAAGATCCAATTTGTGCTTGTGCTGGTACCACTTCCCAAAAGTTCGCTAAACGTTGCAGGTTTATTATAACTCAAAAGTGTTTTTACATCGTTAATGGGAATGGCAAAGTTGAGGCCCTGTACACCTTCTCCTACAAATCCCCATGTAGTTACGCCTATTACTTCCCCATTGGCGTTAAAAACAGGTCCACCACTTGAACCGGGTGAAATTGGCGCTGAAATTTGTATCCAGTTCTCATTTTCAATAATCCTGTTGGTTGCACTTACAACGCCAGTAGTAACAGAATTTTGAAGACCTAATGGATTACCAATTACAACTATTTCATCGCCGTCTGATATTTGGTTTGAATCTCCAAGAGTAACTGATTGTGTGTTATATAGTGGTAACTGAAGGACTGCTATATCGCGGGTTTCATCATAATTAACTACACCGTTAAGCGTAAAAACTCTTCCATCACTTAATTTCACAGTGGCGGTAGATGCATCTTTAATCACATGATAGTTAGTTACCACTTTCCCGTCTGTTGTGGCTAAGAACCCACTTCCTAGGCTTACATTGGTTTCTATATACACTACATTCTGACTGTTTTGTGCAGCAATTTGTGATGGCGTGCCTCCCGATGTTTCTTCTTCGAGCTCGTCAATTCTCTGCTGCAGTACACTGTTTTGTGTAACAAGATTAGCTTTTTCTATTTCAAGTGTTGTCGCTTTCTCCTGAAGCGCACCATTCCTGGTAGTAAGACTGGATTTCTCTATTTCAAGACTTGAAATTTTATTATTCAAGTAAGGAATAGAGTCCATCGTTATTGTTACAGTCTTAGTTGTCCCATCCCAACCAACATCTGCACCCAAATTTTCACTTACAAACCGTATAGGAACTAGTGTTCTTCCATTAGTAATTTGTGGTGGGACATCCAAACTGATGGGTGATCCATTAACATACGCAGTCTTGCTGCCAATCTGCATGTTTATTAGGATCTTGTTAGCTTCTCCAGCAACTTGAGGAATGCAGAACATTGCAATTAACATTACAGATAAAAACAATAAAAATAATTTTTTCACCTTTACCTCCTTTTAATGAAAATACTTAACTTGGTTACATAATGATACTTAAAACCTTTTTGTCAAATTTCTTTTTACTTTTAAATAGCTATCTTTACCAGCCTCGTATGTTATTGTTCTTGTATCTGAATCCCAGCCGACATCGCAGCTAAGATTTTCTAAAACAGCCCTCAGAGACACCATTGTTCTGTTGTTGACGATTAAAGGTTTTACATCGTGATTAACCTCCCGATTTTATCAGTTGACCCTGAATGCACCAGCATCAATCCTTAGATTTAAAAATTGAAAACCTACATTTTGCTACTACAATTTTTACAAACAAAAAATTACAACTACACAAATACTTGCTTTCTTTCCTGTCAATGTATTTCGAAGCAAGGCTGCCATTTACTGACTGTACAATTGAAGATATCCTGTGAATATAATAAGTTGTTAAGATTTTTAAAAAGATTATACTCAAATAAATAATAGTGATGCTTAAAAAGGAGGACAAGATGCAGAAATTTTTAAAAGAAAACTGGAAATTCTACTTTCTTAATTTGTTACTTGCTGTCGGGATCTACTTGTCATCAAAAATATACGACATTACGAATCATGCAACAGCAAATGTGCATATTTTGCAAATGCCTTTGGATAAACTCATCCCTTTTATACCACAATTTATCGTGATTTATAACTCTCTTGAGCCAGTGCTATATATTTCACTTATATTTTTCTTTATATTCTACCCAAAGATTTTCAGTGCGTTTGCCCTTGCTATGATTTCTCTATTTTTGATAAGCAACCTTGTATATGTCGTTTTTCAAACCTATGTGCCAAGACCCACACTTACTCCCAACACAAATTTATATATAGATAGGGTCATTACTCTCTATAATAGCGATAATCCTTATAATTGCTTTCCAAGTCTCCACTGTGGAACATCAGCACTTGTTGCTTCATTTTGGTTTGTAAAAAAGAGATATAGAATTATTGCGTGGATTATGGCGCTATGGGCATTTGGCATAGTGTTATCCACACAATTTTTAAAACAGCATGTAATTGTTGATATACTAAGTTCTTTCATTGCAATCGGACTTTACTTTGTCTTGTATAAACTATTCAACCTTGGGAAGGAAAGTTCTTAATATTTGAAAATAGATTATAATACATCAGGCAAAAGTTAAAAAGAATAAAAACGCAAAGATAGGCATAGTTTTAAGAATAGTATTTGTTATTTGAAAATTATGAAAGTTATTTAGTGGAGGGGAAAATGTATTATCTTTCAAGAGAATTTACATTTGATGCGGCACATAAAATTATAGATTATCAGGGAAAATGCGAAAAGTTGCATGGGCACACATACCACCTTAAAGTAACAGTAGCGGGGAAACTTGGAGCTAATGGAATGGTTGTTGATTTTGCTATTATCAAAAAGATTGTTAATGAAATGATTATAGACAAATTAGACCACTGCTACCTTAATGATTTAGTTCCAAATCCAACGACTGAAATTGTTACACGCTGGATTTATATGACGCTTTTACCAGCGTTTAAAAAATACGATTGCACCGTGTACGAAATAAGTTTAGCAGAAGGCGCGAATAATACGGTTACTTTTAGAGGAGATGGTAATGAAAGACATACAGAATGAAAAGGATACAAGGAACATCCCCCTTAACAAGGTGGGAGTCAACAGCATTATTTATCCGATACAAGTTTTAGACAAAGAAAATAAGTATCAGCACACTGTCGCAAGAATCAATATGTATGTGAATCTTCCCAAAGAATTCAGGGGGACACATATGAGCAGGTTTATCGAAGTATTAGATGAGCATCAAAACAATATGAGCATACATACTCTTGAACAAATCCTGGATGATATGAAAATTAAATTAGACGCCAGTGCAGCGCATATTGAGGTAAGATTTCCATACTTTATTTTTAAAAAAGCACCGATTTCAAAAATTAAGAGCTTTATGAATTATGACTGTGCGTTTATTGCGTCTAAGGAAGAAGAATTTGACTTTATGTTAGAGGTGAATACTCCCGTGCACAATTTGTGTCCTTGTTCCAAAGAGATTAGTGATGTCAGCGCACATAATCAGAGGGGAATGGCAAAAGTGCAAATCAGGATGAATAAGCTGGTTTGGATTGAAGAGGTTGTTGAAATATCCGAGCAGTCAGCAAGTGCCCCGGTTTATTCGCTCCTGAAGAGAGAGGATGAAAAATATATTACAGAAACCGCTTATGCTCATCCACGATTTGTAGAGGATTTGGTAAGAAATATTTCAATTAAATTAGATCAAGACCAGCGTATTACATTTTATTCTGTGGAAGCAGTAAATTTTGAAAGCATACACAACCATAATGCATATGCATTTTATAGTAAAGACAAACGGTTAAATAAATAATTGCATTGAAAAATCTTTAAAACCTGTTAAAATTTAGAAGAATAGTTTGGGGTGCCGAAAAGATTGTTTGAGTAGGCTGAGAGAAGTTTGGCTTCAACCCATTGAACCTGATGTAGGTAATCCTACCGGAGGGAAGTGTTATGAAGAGTGCATTACAGAGGAAAAGTTTTAAGGGAGTTGAATTAAATAGAATATTAAAATTCTGTCTGCCTATCATTTTTTTGACCATATTTTTTTACCTGCCTCTTTTTAACATTACAAAGAGTGCATTTTTTTCGGAATCAAATAAGTTTACGTTCGATAATTTTTACACAATATTTACAAAGCCATATACGTTAAAAGTGTTATCTTTTACGTTTAAACAAGCTTTTATTAGCGCACTTTTCACATTGATTATAGGTTTTCCGGGCGCGTATATTATCTCTCATTACGATTTTAGAGGGAAAGGGTTTCTCATTTCTCTTACGACTGTTCCTTTTGTGCTTCCTTCCGTCCTTGTTGCTCTTGGCTTTATTACCTTGTTTGGCACTAACGGATTTGTCAATCAAATATTGATGGGAGTGTTTCATTTAAGTCATCCCATTTCGCTTTTGTATTCATTTACCGGAATTATATTAGTGCATGTTTTTTATAATTTCCCTATTGTAGTACGAATTATTGGAGCTGATTGGGAGGGAATATCCGAAGAATATAAATTTGCCGCAGAAAGCATGGGGGCTTCCCGACTTGCTGTTTTTATTAAAGTTATTGTTCCTTTACTTCTTCCGGCAATTATCGCAAGTTTTTCTCTTGTTTTTGTATTTTGTTTCCTAAGTTTTGTCATCATTCTTACGATTGGTGGAGCTCGCTTTGCAACGATCGAAGTTTCAATATATACGTACTATAATATGTTTTCTGATTTTAAGATGGGTAGTGCACTTGCTTTGTTTCAGGGAATATTTTCTTTGTTGTTTATGTATATATATCTTTGGAGCGGCAACTTAATAAAAAAAGGCACTTTAAAAAGAGGTATAGCCAAAAAGAGGAATATTGTTAAAAATAAAACAACTTTATCATTGTCTTTGACTTATCTTATTTTTGTCGCGGTGCTCATAATTGCACCAATCGCCGTGATATTTATTTCTGCTTTTCGCAATCCCTTAACCGGCGCGTTTACTTTATCGAATTTTGCAGGGCTTATGAGCAGCAAATATAATTATATTACCGGAGTTCTTCCTATCCATGTAATAGGAAATAGTCTTGTATTTGCAGGGATAACAGTAATTTTTTCAATTATATTTGCTTTACTTATTACATATGGGTTACGAGGCAAATTTATTGGCAAAAACATTCTGCTCACTTTATTTATGCTGCCTCTTGCGATTTCCCCTATTACAATTGCCCTCTCTTATATCATCTCTTTTCAAGGGCACCCTGCTTTACTTAATAGCTGGGTAATTATCCCAATAGCCCATACTCTTATTGCTTTGCCATTTACAGTACGTGCTCTTCTTCCCATGATAGAAACAACGTCTGTTTCATATGTATTTGTCGCTGAAAGTTTGGGTATGAGCAGATTACGTGCATTCTTCTCAGTGGATCTGAATTTGATTCGCCCTGCTTTGATAGCTTCTGCGGTATTTTCTTTTGCAATTTCGATGGGAGAATTTGGTGCCGCATATATGTTATGCAAGCCATCATATACGACAATGCCTATCGCACTTTTCAGATTTCTTTCGGGAAGGCACTTTGGAATAGCGTCGGCTATGGGAGCTTTACTTGCACTTGCCAGCTTAGTTGCATTTATTCTCATTGATAAACTAAAAAAAGAGGGACCAATAATATGAAAAAAATTGATTTAATTGGGATTAAGAAGAAATATGAGGGATTTTCTTTAAATGTAGATTTTGATGTGGCGAGCGGAGAGTTTATATCTATTTTAGGCCCATCAGGTTCTGGGAAAACTACTGTCTTGCATATTATTGCAGGCTTCATCCGCCAGGACCAGGGTAAAATTTTAAGGGACGGGAACGATATTTCTTTTTTGCCAACGAGCGACAGGAATATAGGAGTAGTTTTTCAGGATTATGCACTATTCCCTTATCTTTCTGTATATTCCAATATAGCTTTTGGACTGAAAATAAAGCATTTTGAGAGCAAAAGAATAAAAGAAGCAGTGTTTAATATAGCAGAGCAATTCGGTATCACGCACATATTGAATAAATATCCCGATATCATATCGGGCGGAGAAAAGCAGCGCGTTGCTGTTGCTCGAGCAATGGTGGTTAAGCCTGATGTGCTTCTTATGGATGAACCTCTTTCATCATTGGATGCAAAGATCAGAGAAAGATTGATGGAAGAATTAAAAGAGTTCCATCAAAGATTTAACACTACTATTGTATATGTGACTCATGATCAGGCAGAAGCTATGTATCTTGCCGAGCGAATTGTATTAATGGATAATGGTAAAATTGATCAGATTGATACACCTGTGAATTTGTATGAACATCCGAAAACACTATTTGCGAGGGAGTTTATTGGTAAAATAAATCGATTAGTAGCTAACGGGGAAATAAAATATATACGACCGGAAGAGGTCATTATGAGTCGTAGTGGAGAATTTGAAGGAACTGTCGAGAGGATTATGTATTTAGACAGTGGAGTTGAAATGTATGTTAAGATGCAGGATAATCGTATCCTTGTGCGAGAATTCTTGAGGAATGTAAAAGGGATAAAACCTGGTGATGTAATAAGATTTGATCTGGAAGGAGGTGATTAGATGGCAATTGCCGAGTTTAGCGTATTACCTGTTGTGCCCGAAGAGCAGGTAAACGAGATTGTTGAAAAAGCAATACAGGTAGTGATTGATTCGGGTTTGAAATATGAAGTGGAAGCAAATAGTACGACAGTTGAAGGCGATTTGGATGAGTTGTTAGATGTGATAAAAAACGCTCATATGGTTGCAAGAGAACAGGGATCAGGGCGAGTTATTACAATTATTAAGATTGATGATAAAAAAGGCGGAATTACAATAAAAGAAAAAGTAAAGAAATTCAGAAAGGAGGCATAATATATGAAAAGAATAATTGTTTTATTTCTTGTTATTTTATTGCTGTCAGTTGGATTAACCGGATGCAGACAGAAGGAAAGCGCGGAGGAGACGCTCACCATTTATTCTTACGATAGTTTTGTTTCGTATGGATTGCCCGATGAAACGAATAAATTATTTGAAGAAAAATATAACTGCAAAATAGAATATAGAACTTTTGGCGGTGTTGGGGCAACATTGAACAGGTTAATTCTGGAAAAGAATAATTCCCAGGCCGACCTATTTGTTGGGTTGAATATGAATAATCTGGCAAGGGCGCTAACGGAAGAAATTTTTATTTCATACCGCCCTGAAAACTATAAAGTGATACCTGAAGAATACAGAATTGATAAAAATTGGAGCGTCACTCCTTTTGATGGCCCGAATTCACTTGCAATTATTTATGATTCTGAAGTGATAAAAAATCCTCCGAAAAGTTTCGAAGATTTGCTCAAGCCGGAATACAAAGGGAAGCTGATATTGGAAGATCCTCGTTCCTCTTCTCCTGGTATGGGATTTTTACTCTGGACCATAGCAGTTTACGGTGAGGATCACTACCTGGATTATTGGGAGAAACTGAAGCCAACTATTTTTCATATATATCCTGATTGGACTTCTGCTTTTGATACTGCTTTCGTTCAAAATAAAGAAGCTCCAATGGTGCTAAGTTACGATGTTGATCCCGCATATTTCTATTATGAGGATGAAGTGACACGATATAAAGCAGCGATCCCGGAAGAAGGCGGTTGGCTGCAATTAGAATTTGTAGGGATAGTAAAAGGCAGCAAACATCAAGAACTTGCCCAACAGTACATAGAGTTTATGCTTAGCAAGGAATTTCAAGAAAACCTTCCATTATATCAATGGGCATTTCCTATTGATAAATCAATACAACTCCCGGAATGTTATAATTACGCAGTAAATGCAGATAAGTATATTATTCTACCGCCAGAGGATATAGCAAATAAAAGCCAAATATGGCTGGAAAAATGGATTGAAATGATCACTAGTGATTGAATATTTTATTAACTTGATTGTAGGAGTGAATTAAGATAAAAGAGAACATCTTTCCGATGTTCTCTTTTCTGCTTGCATTTCTTGAAAATATTATTTTTATAGTTATGATATAATTAATGTTAGTATAAGCAAGGAGGATGTTATGAGTAGGATCATTTATTTGGATCATGCGGCGACTACCCCGGTTGATAAAAGGGTATTTGAAAAAATGAAACCATATTTTACAGAGTTATTTGCAAATCCGGCAACGCGGTGGATCTCTTCAGTCAGCAAGAAAGTGGACGAGGCGGTCGAAAATGCTCGAAAGAATGTTGCTGCTCTTATCAATGCACTCCCTGAAGAAATTGTTTTTACATCCGGGGGCACAGAATCAGATAATGCAGCGCTAAAGGGTGTTGCGTTTGCAAACAAGGACAAAGGAAACGAAATTATAACAACACCAACAGAACATGAAGCAGTGTTAAAATCTGTAGAGAGTTTGCAGGATTTTGGTTTTGTCATTAAATATGTTCCAGTGGATCGCGAAGGTTTTTTTGATCCTGACGATGTGAAAAAGCTTATTACGTCAAAGACGATACTGGTTTCAATAATGCATGCAAACAATGAAATTGGAACTATCGAACCGCTTCGTGAGATAGGGGCAGTCTGCAGAGAAAGAGATGTCCTCTTTCACACCGATGCAGTGCAAACCGTTGCTCATCTCCCTATTGATGTAGAACAGATGAATATTGATCTGTTGAGCCTTTCCTCTCACAAATTTTATGGTCCAAAAGGTGTTGGTGCCTTGTTTATACGGAAAGATATCCCAATTGTGCCATATATGGATGGAGGCGGACAAGAACGAGGATTTCGCTCTGGAACTCTCAACTCGACGGGAATTATCGGGTTGGGGGAGGCAGCAAAATTAGGGAAAGAAGAACAGGGGGAAAGGGAAAATTGTATTGCGGAATTTAGAGATATTTTCTTGGCGAAGATATTGGAAGAAATTCCAGCTGTTTATTTAAACGGCCCGGAAGGCAACAGAAGACTTCCTGGCAATATCAGTATTGTTATTCAGGGTATAAGAAATGAACCTCTTCTTGTTGCTCTTAATGAAAAGGGAATTATTGCAGGTGGTGGTTCTGCTTGTTCTGCTGGTAAAAAGAATCCTTCTCATGTGCTTCAAGCAATTGGTGTTCCCGAGGAAGATCTATTCAGCGTTATACGCATTACAATTGGAAAGGATAACAAAAAGGAAGACATTGATTTTATAGTGGACAACATTAAGGAAACAACAAATCAATTGAGGGCTTTGAGCCCATTCTGGGGGGAATAGATGTATCCAGAAATTATAAGAGAACATTTTATTCATCCTAAAAATGTCGGAAAAATCAAAAACCCCACCGTAACTGGCAGTTATTCAATGCCAAATTTGGCAAAGGCCATTTTCTATTTTCTCATAGAAGACGGAATTGTTAAAGATATTAAATATCAAATCGCAGGCTGTCCTTTTGCAATAGCAGTGTGCTCTATTCTGAGTGAATATGCTAAGGAGAAAAATGTGAAAGAGCTTAAAAATATTATGCTAGAGACATTAGAACAGTTTTTTGAGATTCCTGAGGAAAAGGAAGAATGCATAAATTTGTCCTTAGAAGCTTTTTTGGACGGAGTTAAAAACGCATAATCGTTAAAAAAAATAGTACAAGCCGTGTAGCTGGCGAATTTTATATTGCCGATGCTGAAATATTTAGAAATTTGAATTATTATGTTGATATCAATTTAATTTATCTAACGAACTTTCTGCATAAAATGAGGCATTCAAGCATATTTTTTACACTTTACAATCAATAACTTGAAAATATTATTTTTATAGTTATAATTTCTTAAAAAATAAAGATGGCAAAACGAGCGAGTTTTTAGACGACAAAAAATTGTCATCCTACAAAGAGTGTTCATATTGTTGAAAAGATACTTTCTAATTTTAAGAGCGGTAAAAGAAATTCTGTGGATTTCCGGCTTGAAATAAACGGTAGATTTGTATATATTAAATACTATACAGTGAGAGATGAAAAAAGAAAATATTTGGGTACGTTGGAGGTTGCTTAAGATGTGACTGAGATGAGAAATATTCAGAACAAAAAAAATTTATTCAGAGGAGTAAGGAGGCTGATATGGTAAAAAAGCAAGAAATTTTGGAGGCATTAAAAAATGTGTATGACCCGGAAATACCGGTAAATATTGTGGACTTAGGTTTAATTTATGATATTAAAACAGACGAAGATAATGGAACTGTGTTTGTTAAAATGACACTTACGGCTTCGGGGTGTCCAATGTCATCATTTATAATGAGTGATGTGGAAATGGTTATTCAAGAGCTTGAAGGAGTAAAAGAAGTTAAAGTGGAGCTCACATATGATCCGCCATGGAGTCCTGATTTAATGAGCAGTGATGCAAAGAAAAACTTAGGGTACGAATAGATAGGCAATTATGAAAGTTTATTTAGATAATGCAGCTTCTACAAAAATGGACAAACGAGTAGTCGATGCTATGATTCCGTTTTTTCTGGAAAAATATGCTGTACCTTCTTCTCAGTTTGCTCATACCTATGGACTAGAGGTAAAGGATGCAGTTGATGAGGCAAGAGTATCTTTTGCTGAACGTTTAGGAGGAAAGTATCCTGAAGAAATTATATTTACCTCAGGTGGAACTGAAGCGAATAACCTTGCCATTAAAGGAGTTGCCTATGCGAATATTAACAAAGGGAAACACCTCATAACAACACAGGTAGAGCATAATTCTGTTCTCAATTCGTTTAGGCGGCTGGAAGAAGAAGGTTTTGAGGTATCATATCTTCCAGTAAGCAAAGATGGTATTATTAACATGGATGTACTAACGCGCTGCATTAAGAAGGAGACAGCGTTAATCTCAGTCCAATATGGAAACCATGAGACAGGAACAGTCCAGGATATCAGGGAAATTGCAAAACTATCTAAGGAAAAGGGAATACTATTTCATACGGATGCTGCAATTGCCTGGCCATATTTGCCAATAGATGCGTATAATTGGGGAATAGACCTTATTACATTGTCTCCACATAAATTTTACGGCCCAAAGGGTATTGGAATACTGTTCATTAAGAAAGGAACAAGGATTAAAAAAGTGTTAGATGGGGGATTTAATGAATTTAATTTACGGCCCGGGACAGAGAACACACCTGCGATTATCGGTGCGAAAAAAGCAGCAGAGATATTTAGCAGGGAAGATGTTGATAGAATTCTATTGCTTAAAAAACGTTTGATTACAGGAATAAAAACTACCATTAAAGATGTAGAATATAACGGCTTAAAAGAGCATTCCTTACCGCATATTGCTAATTTAACTTTTAAATACATTGAAGGCGAGGCTATTTCACTTCGCTTAGATTTTGAAGGGATCGCTGTGATAACAGGGTCTGCCTGTTATAGTAAAAATTTACAAGCCAGCTATATACTTCTGGCAATGGGAAAGAACCATGAACAAGCTCATGGGTCAATTCGGTTTTCTCTGTCAAAGTATAATACAGAAGAAGAGATCGATTATACTATTCAGAAAACAGGAGAAGTAGTTAGCGATCTAAGAAAACTTAGTCCGTTAGGAAGGGAGGATGAAGAATAGTGCCAGTTCCGTATACAAAATTAGTAATTGAACATTTTAAACACCCACATAATGTTGGAGAGATTAAGAATGCGGATGTGAAAGTGACAGAAGGAAGTCCGGCGTGCGGAGATATGCTTACTCTCTATCTAAAAGTGGATCCGGAGACCCATATAATAAAAGACATAAAATTTCAGTCATTTGGTTGCGCATCTAACATAGCGACAGGATCGATACTCACAGATATTGTAAAAGGCAAAAAAATTGAGGAAGCAGCAAAAATTACCTGGAAAGATGCTGTGGAGGCATTAGGAGGGTTGCCAACTGTAAAGATTCATTGCTCGGTGTTAGCCGCTGATGCTTTGCATTCAGCCGTGGAAATTTACATGGAGAAAACGGGGCTCGTAAAGGAAAAAAAACCAACGACAAAGGAAATTGTTATGTCGAAATTATCACATGTTGTAGATCCGTTGACGGGCATTGATATTGTCCGGTCGGGTCTAATAAAAACTATTCACATTAAGGATGGTGTTCTGACAGTGATTCTCGATTTGCCTAAAGATCATCAGTTTGCAAAAAATATAGAGGAAGAAATTTTGGAAAGACTGGAGCATTTGTGGGATGTTACGGGAGTAAAAGTAATTTTTGAAGGTTAAAAGCAGTGTGCTACGAAATTGTTTTGGAGATTTAAAAAATGAGAGTGAAAGTTAAATTATATGGTGATTTTTTAAAGTATGGCCCTGAGGAGAGCTATATTACACTTCCGGAAAAGACAACTGTAAAGACAGTTATAGAGAAGGTGGGGATTAAGGAACTAAACTACATAATGATATTGATAAATACTAAGAGAAGCTGGATGACTGACGGGGTTAAAGACGGTGATACAGTGCACATCTTTTCTCCTGTCGGAGGAGGATAACTTATAGCAAATCACTAGAAGCAGAGAGTAGAATTTTAAATTATTTAAGCAGTACAATACATTGTCTTTGCTTTCAAAACGAGTTGTTTAAAATCTTAAAAAATGTGTAGTGTCAGCAACTTTATTAAAATTAAATTAAGTGAAAAGTATTATAAGAGGGAGTTTATTAGTTTTAGAAGGATGAATTTGTATTAACGGCATGGTGGATAGATGCTCGTTCTTAAAGATTTTACAGGCATTATAAGAAATCTGATTCATTTGCTATTTGAAATTTGCTATTTGAATTTTCTTTGTTAGAATATAAGTTAATATAATTTAAGTTGCTGAATTATTGAAGCGATGAAGAGAAGAAAATAAATAGAATGGTTAGAAAAATAGTAAAAAAGCAGGGGTAATGCATGGGAATAGATCAAATATTTACTAGTTCGAATTATTATTTTAATCCACACGCCATTCCCGTAATGGTTACTGCCGTTGTTTTGTTCATATTTGGAATATTTTCTTTGTTGCGGAATACAAAGAGCAAGACGAATATTTCTTTTTTTCTTGTTACTTTGAGTCTTTTTATATGGGTTTCTGGGATATCTATATTGTATATAACTCAAAATCCAGAGATTGCCCTATTTTTTTACAAACGTTATACTTTTTTGGGCTTAATTATGATTTCCCCCAGTGTTTATTTGCTAACTTTGTCGTTTTTTAATTTGTTAAGAAAGAAAAAGTGGCTGGTTTTGGTAAATTATATTATAATGCTTCTTTTTTATTTTATGGCAAATACGACAGATTTAATGTTTATTGGCGTGAGGAAACATTTCTGGGGATATTCTATTCAGTATGCCAGTGTTGGGTCTTACTTTTTGGTTTTTTTTGTTTTTCTTTTACTTCTATTTTTGTATTATTATGTTCGAGTAAACAAATTCATCTTGGTCAGCAAAACTCAAAAAAAACTGTTTTTATTCAGTTATTTGGTGGTTTGTGTTGCTCTGGTAAATAGTTTGCCTTCTACTGGTTTTGAGGTATATCCGTTTGGGTATGTTTTTGTTTTGATATTTGTACTGATCCAGTGGTATTCTATAAATAAATACCAAGAATCTTTGCCATATTTAGCGTTAAACAGTATCTCAGATGGTGTTATTGTTGTTAACCTTAACGGTAAGATTGTTCATATTAGCTCTGTTGCTGAAAAACTGATGAATGTTCAATCAGATTCTATTCTTCACAAGAATGTTTCAGAATATTTTTGTTCAAGTGGTTGTAAATTGGCAGACCAAGAACAATTTCAAATGGTGCTAAAAAAAATCAAAACTGATCCCAGCCAGATAATTAATGCACAAATTGATTATATAGAGCCTAAAAAGCGCATTAATCTTACTACAGTTCCGGTTGCAAGTAGATTAGGGGAAGTGATTGGGGTCATGTTTACGCTGAACGACATTACCGAGTATGAACAGTTAAAAGACGATGTAGAACAGTACCAGAAGTTTCTTGAAGATATGGTAAGAGAGCGAACCAAACAATTGGAAGATACTAACAAGCAACTGAAGCAAGACATTATTAAGCGTAAACAGCTCGAAAAAGAACTTTTTGTCCAGAAAAAATATTTTCAGGAACTGTTTGAGAACAGCGTGCTGGCTATTGCACAACTGGATACCGATGACAGAATCGTTGCTATTAATAAAGGTTTTACGACATTATTTCAATGGTCAAACGATGAAGTAGTTGATAAAGGACTTATAGAATTAGTCGTACCTGAATCGTTGAGTAGTGAGGGCGAGTTTTTCTTTTCGGAAGGAATGAAGGGTAAAAAACCTAAAAAAGAATCAGTAAGGAAACGCAAAGACGGCAGTCTTGTTTCTGTATACGTTCATGCCGTGCCTATTTCTGTTGACAATAAGGTAGTTGGAATGTATGCAGTTTATATGGATATTACAAATATAAAGAAAGTAGAGGAGAAACTTAAAGAAGAGGTAGCATTAACCTCTACCATGCTTGAGGCTGTTCCCCATGCAGTAATTGGCTTACGCGATCGTCATATTATGTTTGCAAATGAAAATGTGAAAAATGTGTTTGGTTGGGAAAGAGAAGAGTTAATTGGAAAAACAACAAGAATTTTATATCGCTGTGACGAAGAGTTTGAACAAATTGGCAATGATTTTTATCCTACACTTGAAAAACATAAATATTGCGGAGAAGAATTTCCCTGCAGGCGTAAAGACGGGAAAGATATACTATGCCGGGTAACTGCTTCAAGGATAGGCGACACGCTTAAAGACAAACAAATCGTTGTTATGTACGAAGATATTACCGAACAAAAACGGAATATTGCTGAACTTCAAGAGAGCAATGAAAAGCTTTCAAGCTTGTTTTACAGCCACCCAGCAGCTTTAGTTTACCTGGACAATGATAGTCATATTCTTGATGTAAACCCTGCTTTTGAAACGCTTTTTGGTTATTCGATAGACGAAATTCGCGGGAGAAACCTTAATGACGGTATGATTCATCCTGATGGAAAAATAGACGAAGGCAAGGATTTAGACGAAACGGCTTTAAGTGAAGGATATTTGGATTTTGAGACGGTTCGAAAGAGAAAAAATGGAACGCTGTTCCCTGCGCTCATATCGGGCTCGCCTATTGTAGTCGATGGTGAGGTAAAAGGGGTAGTGGGCATGTATATTGACATTACTGAACGAAAGAAAGCAGAAAAAATAAAGGATGTGATTTCCAAGATTTCGGAAGCAGTCCACTCCACTAATACTCTTGATGAATTATATGGCTTAATACACCAGAATGTTTCTGTTCTTATGATGGCAAATAATTTTTATATTGCAATGTATGATGAATTTTCCAAGATGTTGAGTTTCAAATACTGGGCAGATGAAAATGACCCAAAGCCCGAACCAAGAGAACTCAAGAGAGGCATTACAGAGTACGTATTTAATACGGGAAAGCCAATAATTGCCGATCCGGAAATTATTAAGGAGCTGCAAAAAGAAGGCAAAACAGAAATTCATGGCTCTCTACCTGTGTCCTGGCTTGGCGTACCGCTTAAAGTGGAGAATAAGACAATTGGGGTGTTGGCTGTGCAGAGTTATACTGCGGGAATTAAGTATACGGAGGATGATAAAAAGGTCCTGTCATTTGTTTCTGACCAAATCGCTTTAGCTATTGAACGAAAGAAAAATGAGGAACGAATGTTGCTTCAAAAATCTTATTTAGAAACTCTTTTTGAAGGTGCGCCTCTTGCGATTGCAATGCTTGACAATGAAGAACGGATGATGAACGCAAATAACGGCTTTGAAAAGTTTTTTCAGTATTCTATTAATGAAATAAGAGGGCAATTTATTGATGATTTCATTGTTCCTGATGAACTCAAAGAAAAGACAAAGCGTGTAGAGTTTGAAGTAAAACAAGGGAAAGTAGTTGCTTTAGAATCAATTAGACAGCGAAAAGACGGGAGTTTGGTGAATGTGTCTATATTCGCTTATCCGATTATGTTGGGTTCTGTGATGCATGGAATCTACGCAATTTATGTCGATATTACAGAGCATAAAAGAAGCGAAAAACAGCTTAGCTATATGGCCACGCACGATGCTTTAACTGGCTTACCTAATAGAGTTCATTTCGAAAATCGTTTTGCATTAGAAGCCGAACTTTCTCGGCGTAACAATCAGAAGTTTGCTCTATTTTATATTGACTTGAACGAATTTAAGAAAGTAAATGACGAGCTTGGACATGCTGTGGGAGACATTTTGCTGAAGCAGGTTGCTGATCGATTTACTGAGCTTCTCAGAAAGAGTGACGTGGTTGCACGCATAGGCGGAGATGAATTTGTATTTCTACTTCCGGAAACTTTCAAAGAGAAAGAGATACACAAAATTGTCAAAAAATTCTTCAAAGCTTTTGAAGAGCCGTTTGTTGTACAGGACCATAAAATTGATGTCCGTTTAAGCATCGGAGGAGTTATTTTCCCGGATGACGGAACAGATGTTGTTATATTGCTAAAAAAAGCAGACAGGGCAATGTATAATGTCAAAGCTCAAGGGGAAAATGGCTATCAATATTATCAGCCGGATATGTTTCTAAAGGAAGAGTAAGCTAGTTAGAAATATATTTTTTTCTGCTCTGTTAAATTTAGAGATCCTTAATTCATAAGTTGCATCAGGTGTTTGTTCAAACAAATTTTAAGAATGCGCATGTAAGAAGCAATTTGATTTTATAGTCGCTTCCTATAAGTGCAGTAGCAGGTATATCTACTATGCCGCATTGGTCAATTTCATCTTTATCAACAGTATAGATTGGTAGCGTTATCCCGGTATCTTCTTTGAAGGCCTTTATGTAGTTACTTCCTTCCGGGACACATAGATAAAAAACAATATTTTCCTTATTTTACTATGCTTGAATATTTTATTTTAAAGATTAAGTAGGATTTAAAATCTTTAGTGGCAGAATATGCACCATAAATAACCAGTGCAATGACGATAACAATAAGAATTTTTTTGCCATACTTTTTAAATTCATGCTTATAATGTCTCCTTCTTAGTTTTTTCTATTATACAAATAACTGGCCGTAAACAAAATTTTAAATTAAGATAAAAAGATTGAAAATATTAATGGAATTTGCTATACTAAATTCGCAATAGGTTCAAACAGACTGTGTTTTTTTGATTTTATAAATAGAAGTATTGCTATACTTACTCGAAATAGGGGAGACTTTGGAGAAAGGTAAAGGAAAATGAAAGATCTCTGGCAATTTTTTAGGCAAGAAAAAAAATGGTATATTCTTATTGTGTTGATGCTTGTTCTTGTGGATGGCGCACAGGTTATTATCCCGATTTTAACAAAAAGGGCTGTCGACGCAATAAGTGCCCAAGCAGATATCTCACTGGTGGTGAAATATGGGTCGTATGTACTTGCTGTTGCTGTTTTTATTATAATAATGCGGTATACATACAACTATATTCTGAGAAAACTTGTGTTAAAATTGGATTACAACTTAAAGACCTCTCTTTTTAATAAATACCTTACACTGCCGAAATCCTATTTTGAAAGAGAAGAAATCGGCGACCTTATGGCTCGCGTCACAAATGATACAAAGGCGATACGTTTTTTCTTGATAATGGGTTTTCTTGGCGGGCTAGACGTGTTGCTTTTGGGTGTTACTACTTTTATCATGATGTTCATAATGAATCCCATGCTTGCTATAATTGTCTCAATTCCCCTTGTTCTACTTATTCCTCTTGCACTAAACTTTGGAAGAAAAATTCATATTCATTTTAAAAACGTACAGAGAATATTTGGCGAAATGACAGTACGGGTCCGGGAAGTAATAAGTGGAATCCGAGTGATAAAAGCTTTTACCCGCGAGGGGTTTTACCTAAAGCTTTTTAAAAATGTAAACGAAGAATATATTCGGGAAAATATGAAGCTTGTAAAATTGGACGGATTTTTTGATCCGATAATCGATTTTCTCATTCACATTTCCCTATTTATACTAATGCTGTGGGGAGGGAGCTTTATTATCAAGGGACGCATTTCTATGGGGACACTCGTTGCATTTACACAATATATAGGAATTTTAACGTGGCCTATGATGGCTGTTGGCTTTTCTATATCACTTTTTCAGCGGGCAAGAGCATCAATGGAACGAATACAAAATGTGCTTCAAACTATACCCGAAGTAAGAGACATAAAACCTATTCATATTGAGCACATTGAGCGAAATGTCAATATTAAAAATCTTTCATTTTCATATCCTGACGATGATCGTTTTGTTCTAAAAAATATTTCTTTATCTATACATGAGGGGGAACTTATCGGTATTACCGGGGCAACAGGAGGAGGCAAAAGTACTTTGCTGTCTCTGCTTCTGAGAGTATATAACCCCCCACCGGATACAATTTTTTTTGGTGAAACGGATATACTAAAAATTCCCTTGCAAGCTTTAAGAAAGAATGTTGGGTATGTGCCTCAAGCACCGTTTCTATTTGGCGATACTTTACTTGAGAATATAAAAATCGGCAAACAGGACGCTACAATTGAGGATGTTGAAGAGGCAGCGAAAATTGCATCTATTTATGAAGACATTATGAAATTGCCCAATAGATTTGATACAGTTGTTGGAGAAAAAGGGATAACACTTTCTGGCGGGGAAAGGCAACGGGTAGCTGTAGCGCGTGCTATTCTCACAAAGAGGCCTCTTATGCTTTTTGATGACCCGCTCTCGGCCGTTGATACAGATACAGAAAAAACAATTATAAGAAATCTTAAGACGTACTTGGAAACAAACCATATCACAACATTATTAGTATCTCAGAGAGTGAGTGCTCTTACTGTTATGGATCGCGTTGTGGTTCTATCGCATGGGAAAATTTTAGAAGAAGGAGCTCCTGATAAATTGTTTGATGAAAAAGGGTACTATTTTCACCTGTATAGAAAGCAGCTTTTGGAAGGGATGGAAGTATGAATAGAAAAATTTTAAAGAGGTTTCTTCCATACATATTAAAGTACAAATTGCTTCTATCTGTCTCGTTTGTTATGCTATTTATTGCCACTGTTTCTGCTACAGTACTTCCGTATCTATTAAAACAATCTATAGATGAATTTGTTGTTGTAAAGGATTTTTTGGGCCTGGTACGAATTTCTGTTCTATTTCTTGGTATAAGTGGAATACTTTTTGTATCTAAAATGATTCAAGTTTATTTTACAAATCTTACCGGGCAGAGAGTAATGCAGGATTTAAGGACAGATCTTTTTAAGCACTTGGAGTCTCTTGCTGTTTCATTTTTTTCGAGAGAACCATCGGGCAAGATTATAACGAGGATTACAAATGATGTCGAAAATATGAATGAACTACTTTCTTCAGGAGTCGTTGCTCTATTTGGAGATTTGGCGACTTTACTATTTGTTATTGTCTTTATATTATTTATTAACGTAAAGTTTGCGCTTCTGGTCATTATACCAATTCCTTTAGCAATTGTATCGGCACTATTCTTAGGAAATAAACTGGAAAGATTGTACGAAAAGGTAAGAGATTACGTAGTAAAAATGAATATAGAGATGCAAGAGAATTTATCCGGCATTATATTAGTACAGGCATTCAACGTAGAAAAAAGAAGCCGTAAAAAGTTTAGCAACATTGCCGAGGGATACCGTCAAACATTTCATACGGCTCAAATGACAAGCATTCAACTCAGTCAGGTTATAAACATACTTTCCTACATATCCATTGCCATTGTGATAATAGCCGGAGGTATTTTTACATTGAACGGCGCAGCTACAATTGGTACAATTATGGCATTTCTTGTATATGTCGATTATCTTTATCGTCCTCTCAGAGACCTTTCGGATAAATTTTCGATTCTTCAAAATGCGATTGCTTCTATGAATAAACTAAATGATTTTTTTGAGGAGAAAGAAATTATAAAGGCCTGCAAAAACCCAGTACAGCATGAGATTAAAGGTGATGTGGCGTTCGAAAATGTCAATTTTTCTTATGACAAAAAGATACCTACTATAAGAGATATTAATCTGCGGGCAAAAGCAGGGGAAAAGGTTGCTCTCGTGGGATTAACTGGCGCAGGCAAGTCGACAATTGCAAACCTTGTGCTACGATTCTATGATGCAGACAGCGGAACAGTAATGGTGGATAATATAAATGTGCAGCGATATGACATAAGGCAGTTACGTTCCCATATGGCAATGGTTTTACAGCATGTTTTCATTTTCAAAGGGACCGTCAGGGACAATATTACTTTGGGTGATAATGATATAACAGAGGAACAACTTATTGCCGCTGCAAAAAAAATTGGAGTGCACGATTTCATCATGAAATTTGCTAACGGTTATGATACAGAACTTTCAACAGAAGGAGGAAATATCTCGCAAGGGGAGCAACAACTTATATCCTTTACTCGCGCACTTGTGTACAATCCGCGCATTTTGCTCCTGGACGAAGCTACAGCGTCTATTGATACCGTTACGGAAGAGCTTATCGATAGAGGAATTCAGAAGATAATGGAAGGTAGAACATCCATCGTTATTGCTCATAGACTGTCTACTATCATAAATTCTGACAGGATATATGTGATTAATAGAGGGAGAGTAGCGGAACAAGGCACACATCAAGAATTAATGAAACAAAAAGGTTTATATTTTGAACTGTATACCACGCAATTTGAGAAAGTTTAGGATATTTTCATTTAGTTGCTTTAAAATGAGAAAATATACCAATGTACTACTTATTAACTGCGACAAATATAATGAAAGTGAGGGCTAAATGATTTTAGGAGCGCATGTTTCGATTGCAGGTGGAGTTTCAAATGCACCACTGCGTGCAAAACATATCGGGTGCGATACAATGCAGATCTTTTCAAAAAATCAAATGCAGTGGCGCATTCCGCCCCTGGACAAAAGTGAGGTTGAAAAATTTCATAACAATATTAAAGCAACAAAAATTATTCCTGGAACTGTGCATTCTTCGTATCTTGTAAACCTTGCAAGCCCCGATGATGCAACACATCAAAAATCAATATTTGATTTGTCAAAAGAATTAGAACGAGCTGAGGCCCTTGGTATTCCATATGTTGTTTTTCATCCTGGTGCTCATAAAGGGAAGGGCGAAAAATATGCGCTGGATAAGATTGTTGATAGTATCGATAAGATTTTTGGGCTCAGCAAAGCTAAAACTACAATGCTTCTTCTTGAGACGACGGCAGGAGAGGGAACAAATATCGGATACAAATTTGAACATCTTGCATATATCATACAGCACTCAGGGATTCCAGAAAGAATTGGTATCTGTGTTGATACCTGCCACATATTTGCTGCAGGTTATGATATAAGAGATAGAAGTGCTTATAAGAAGACAATAAACGCAATTGAGGAAATTATCGGATTAAGCCGATTAAAAGCAATGCACCTTAATGATTCTGAAAGAAAATTAGCCTCGCGTATTGATCGACATGCAGAGATCGGGGTGGGAGAAATTGGACTAAGGGCTTTTGAGTTTTTTGTAAACGATGAACGTCTGAAAAAAACATTAGGAATTTTAGAGGTGCCTGGCGATGAATCAGGGTACAAAAAAAATCTTCAAATACTGAGAAGTTTGATAAAATAATTATTTGGAACAAGAAATGATATTTATCTCTTGTGTGTCTAATGGTATTTTAATCAACTCTATTCTTTACAATATCTCAGTAAGCGGTTATGCAAATGCGTGCAGGCTAATTTCCGATATTAGATAGTTTCTTTTCCTTTATTCTATTTTTCTCGTCAACAAATATTATGGTGGGCGTGAAGCTTTCTAGCTCTTTTTCATCCACCATCACATAGGATACTATTATAATAATATCACCTGTTTCTCCTTTTCTTGCTGCAGCACCGTTTAACTCTATACAACCAGAGCCTTTTTCTCCATACAGCACATATGTAGAGAAACGCTCACCATTGAAAACATTGTATATGTCAACTTTTTCAAATTCTTTCAGGTTTGCCTGTTCTGCAAGATCCCTATCTATTGCGATACTTCCCTCGTAGTTTAAATCTCTTCTTGTAATGCATGCCCGGTGTATTTTTGATTTAAGCATTATTCTTTGCATCTACAATCACCTCTATATTGTCAATAAGTCTTACCTTTCCAAAATATGCAGCAACTGCGATGAGTATATTTCTATCCACATAGTGAAGGTCCTTAAGCGTGCACAGGCCTACAATTGATACGTAATCAATTTTTTTCAACGTTTTTTTACTCTGAATCATGTTTTTCATTGCCTGAATGATTTTTCTGCTGTTCCTTTCTCCATTTAAGATTATTTCTTTTCCTTTTTCTAAAGCTTGATAAAGGATTATTGCATCTCTTCTTTCCTCTTCTGTGAGATGTTTATTTCTTGAACTCATTGCAATCCCATCCTTTTCACGTACAATTGGGCAGGGTACAATTTTTACATCAAAATTCAAATCTCTACTCATCTTTTCGATTACTCTAAACTGCTGATAGTCCTTTTTTCCAAAGTATGCCCTATCGGGATTTACAATTTTGAAGAGTTTTAAAACAATAGTTGTTACACCTCTAAAATGTGTTGGTCGAGACCTTCCGCAGAGGTTTTTTGTAAGTTCTGTGACTTCTACGTAGGTTTGATACTCGACTGAATATATTTCTTTTGTTGTAGGAATAAATATTGCTGCAACTCCTTCTTTTTTGAGTTTTGCAGAGTCCCCTTTTTCATCACGTGGGTATTGATCCAGGTCTTCTGTTGGTGCAAACTGTGCAGGATTTACAAAAATACTTGTAACTACCGTATCATTTTCCTCTTTTGCTTTTCTTACAAGTGAGAGATGCCCTTCGTGCAGATATCCCATTGTTGGTACAAAACCTATTGACTTTCCACTTTCTTTTATTTTTTTAGAGAATTCTTTCATTCCTTCTACTGTTCTTATAATTTTCACACTATTCTTCCTTCTTCTTTGCGTGAAAAACATGTTCTTCAGATGGGAATTTTTGCGTTTCTATGTCTTCTATATATTTGCTTACAGCACTTTTAATTTCTTCATATAGATCTCTGTATTTTTTTACAAAGTGCGGGGTAAACATAGGATCCATTCCAAGCATATCAGTTATTACAAGAATCTGTCCGTCACAGAATCTGCCTGCCCCAATCCCTATTGTAGGAACTGAAACCGATTCTGTAATCTCTTTTCCAACTTCTTCCGGCATCCCTTCAAGTATGATACTAAAAACACCTGCTTCTTCCAGTGTTTTTGCATCAGTTATCAGCCGTTCCTTTTTCTTTTCCGTTTTTCCTTGTATTTTGTATCCGCCAAATAGATTTACGGATTGAGGAGTGAGCCCAATGTGCCCCATCACAGGGATACCGTATGAAACAAGTTTTTCTATAAGAGGAGCGACATTTTCTCCACCCTCGAGTTTTATTGCTTCTGCCCCTTCTTTTAAGAACAACCCTGCATTTCTTATTGCATCCTCTTGAGATGTTTGATATGAGAGGAAGGGCATATCCCCAACAACAAGTGCTCTTTTTACTCCTCTTTTCACAATTCTTGTGTGATACAACATCTCTTCCATTTTTACAGGTATTGTTGAACTCAGCCCCTGGATGGTTGTACCTACAGAATCTCCTACAAGGATAATATCAATTCCTGCTTCATCCAGTATTCTTGCAGTGAGGAAATCATATGCCGTAAGAGCAGTTATTATTTTTTTTCCTTTAAAGTGTTTTACCTTTGGAACGGTAATTTTATCCATCGTTTAATACCTTCTTCATTTCCTCAATTTTTTCTTTATCCAATTCTCTTTCTTCCGCTATCTTTAGTGTAGCAAAAGCGAGACTTTTGTAAATATTTTTCAGTAAGGGATCGTTGATATTTTTCAGATGAAGTTGTATAGTTTTTATATCTCCCCTGAGAATCGGTCCCGTAAGTGCCTGAGCGCTCCCCTCTTCTTTTATATTATTCAAAACCCCTTGAAGCAGTGAAAGAAGCGCATTCTTTGCTTCTATTTCGCTAAACCCAATGGAGCAAAGGAGATTTTCTGAAAGGTTAAAGAGTGTCACAGTATAATTGGCTGTAATTGTTGCAGCAAGATGATATATTGCTTTATTGGCTGTTTTAATCCTGATAAATGTTCCATTAATTTTCTGTATGATTTTTTCTATTTCATTTACGGCAGTTTCATCTCCTTCTACCGCAAAGAGTGTTTCTGAGAGAGTTTTTGCAGAAAGCAAAGGGTCTGCAAATGGTTTAAGCGGATGTACCGAGCATATTCTTGCATTGAGAAACTCCAGAATTGAAGAAGGAAATGCACCGCTTAAGTGGGCAACTATTTTCTCCTTACTTACTACATTTTTGATGTTCTTTGCCACATTTTCTATCTCTGAGTCTGGAACTGAGAGAAAAATTACATCACTTTGTTCTGAACATCGCCGTATTGATGTAGAGATGCCCCCAGAAATTGCTGCTGCTTTTTCTGCGCTCTGTATGCTTCTACTTGCAATAAAAACATTGAAGCCTGCTTTTTTAAATGCAATTGCAAGTGTAGTTCCCACTTTTCCTGCTCCAATAATTCCTATATTCATGCATCCAGTATAAAGTGATTAAAAAAAAATGAAATAGTACGATAGGAAGCATTTTTACTAAAGTTATTTACTCGACAGTTTGCAGAAGTATGATCTGCCTCTGGGTTGGGGAGGTAAGGCTAAACAGACATTATGGTGTTTGAAAAAATTTTGTAAAACACTATAATTTTTCGGAGGGAAATGTGATTAAGGAAAACGTTCAAAAAATTCTTCAGGAAATACCAAAAGATGTATTGCTTGTTGCAGCTGTTAAATCGCGTTTAACTTACGAAATCAAAGAGGCAGTTGATGCCGGTGTAAAAATTATCGGGGAAAATTATCTGCAGGAGACGGAAAAATTGTTTCCATACATTGAGCGTACTGTTAAATGGCATTATATTGGCTCTATTCAAAAAAATAAGATAAAAAAAATTATTAAAATTTTTGATATGATAGAAACAGTCGACTCTATTGATGTTCTTCGAGAAATTGACAAGCGGGCAAAAGCCGCAGACAAAATGATGCCTGTTCTTATTGAAGTAAACAGCGGCAGAGAAGAACAGAAAAGTGGCATATACCCGGAACAGGTAGAGAGTCTGGTAAATGCGGCTGCTCCGTTTGAAAATGTGTTGATTCGGGGGCTCATGACAATGGGGCCATTTACAGACGACCCAGAGAAATTGCGTCCTTATTTTAAGCTCACAAAAGATCTTTTTGACTATCTCAAGGTGCGTGAAACGAAAAATGCCCAAATGAAATATCTATCAATGGGGATGTCAGATTCGTATAAGATAGCAATACGGGAAGGAGCAAACATTGTCCGTATTGGCACATCGATCTTTGGACCAAGACAACGATAGATAAAAGCTCAGCTTTAGTGAATGTTATAAAATATGTTTATTTGCGGAGTTTTGTAGCAAGTTGACCGCAGGCAGCAGAAATATCTGGCCCCTTTGATTTTCTCAGTGTAGCCCGTATACCATTTTTTTGCAGGGATCTAAGAAACATATTCTCTTTTTTTGATACTTTAAATTTAACGTGCGGAACTGGATTGTATCGAATCAGATTTACTTTTACGAAATTAAGCTTTTTCAAAAAATCGACTAAGCTTTGTACATCACTGATGGTATCATTCACTTCCTTTAATAATAGATATTCAATCGTGATTGTATTGCCTATCTTGCGAGTATAGTAATTAATGGCCTTTCTTAATTCTATAAGAGTGTGGTCTTTTAGTCCCGGCATCAGAAAATCTCTTTTGCTTTGTTCTCCTGCATGTAGGGAGATTGCGAGGCGAGCGGATGATATTTGATCTGTGAGTTGATAAATTTTTCCGGGAATACCAGAGGTGGAAATTACTATTTTTCTTTTTCCCAGTGCTCTCCCATTCCCATCAGAAAGAACTTCAATTGCTTTTTTAACATTATCATAATTGAGAAGTGGCTCTCCCATTCCCATAAATACAACATTGTTTATTTTGGTTATTTTATCGATCTGCATAAATTGCTCAATGATTTCTCCTGTTGTCAGGTTTCTTAGCAGTCCCATTTGACCTGTGGCACAAAACTTGCATCCTAGCGGGCACCCTATTGATGAGGAGATACATAAAGTGTTTCTCATCTTTCCATATTGATTACTTTCGTGCATAAAAACAGTTTCTACAAGGCATTTATCGGATAATTGGAATAAGTATTTTATGCTTCCATCCTTTTTAGATTCATATTTTGAAATGATTTTAAATGAATAGATATAAAAGGTGTTTGACAGCGTTTTTCTTAAAGATTTTGGCAGAGTTGTAATATCATTGAAATTTTCCTTTTTTTCTCTGTATACTGCATGAAACAGCTCATTAGCGCGGTATTCAGGCTCATTGATTGAGAGAAAGTATTGTTTCAGCTCATCTAAATTCAAATCTTTTATATCTTTTTTCAATTTTTATCCTTATCTAACTCTACTTTTTCTCCAATTTTACGTTCATTTCCTTTTAAAAGCCTTTTAATGTTTTCGCGGTGTGAAATTTTGACGAGTAATACAATTACTAAACTAGACAATATAATCGTTTTGTCGGCGTGAAACAGAATGAGAAATATAGGAAAGAAGCAGACAGAAACAATCGAAGCCAGTGAAACATATCGCGTCAGGAGTATTATAAGGAAAAATATGCCTCCGGATAGTAGCCCGGTGTAGACCGATATGGCTCCGATGACGCCATATGCAGTTGCTACTCCCTTTCCTCCTTTAAAGTGAGGCATAAAAAGAGAATAATCATGCCCTATTATGGACATAATCCCCAAGATTATTGCTAGAAAAGGAGATTTCAAAAAATATTTTCCTATTATCACTGCCAAAAAACCTTTTGCAAAATCTAATAGAAACACGGTAACAGCGGCTTTATTCCCTACTACTCGCTGTACATTTGTCATTCCAATGTTTTTGCTGCCGTACTTAGTGATATCAATGTTGTAAAATTTTTTACATATAATATACCCATTGGGTATAGAACCAAGCAAGTAAGCAATTATACTTAATAACACTACTTTTCCCATATTATTTATATCCTTTCTTCTTGTTTATTATAATTTTATATGAAATTCTGTCAATTCTCATCGCTCATTGTCTGTCATTTGTTTTGTCTAAGATGGACTGCTCGAATTTTAAAACGCAGCAACTATACGGCCAAACACTTGACATGAATTGCAAAATTGCTATCATTAAACATCATATTTTAAACAAGGAGGATTTTATGAAAAAACAACCACCAGAACGAGTATCACAGAATGAAATTATCTTTAAGGTTGAAGAATTAGAGCCCTTATTGAGTCCACCCCCAATGGATTTAAAGCCGTGGACTCCAATGTATCTTGAGCTAAAAAATGGGGCAAAATTGGTGATAAGACAGATGAAAAAAGAAGAAGCTCCTGCCCTCCTACCATTTATTAAAAAGTTTATGGACGTGGATCATGATTTTTATGACATTGTCGGAGCAAGAGTGTATGCAGAGATTTTGGGATGGTATCGTAACAGGTTAAAAGATCCATATGTGTTTGTTGGTATCGTTGATGGAGAACTTGCTGCAATAGCAAATGGAAGAATTATGGACGAAGAGATTAATATTAGTCTTCATACAATGGCGTTTAAAAGGGGCGTAAAAGCAGGTGCTGCCATGTACTATGCAAAATGCTACTATGCTTTTGAAGTCCTTGAACAAAATGAATTTTGGGCAACATACGAAAGCTATAATGGATTTAAAAGATGGGGAATTGGAATGGCACAGCCATCTTACCCATGGCCGGAATATCAACATGAATTAGGTGGCGCAAAAGTATTTTATATAACGAAGAAATACTGGGACACTTCGATTAAAAAATATCTTGAAGATTATCTTGGCACTACATTTAAATCACCAGTACCTGAAGATCTCTTAAAATCCGCTGAGAATTTTAAAATTCCTTCTGAACCAGATGTATAAAAATGTTGTAGAACTACAGACCAAGAATTAATTCTTGGTCTGTTTATTCTAGGGAGGTAAAAGTGGCAATATCAACGCCGGTACAAATTGTTTCGATAGGGAGCAGTGTTCCTTTGTGCGATACTATTTTTACTGTTCATTCTACATTTGAACGGGTTGCCAATCTTTTATATTCTGGCGGTATTGTGTCTGTTGTGACGGAAGATATTGGCGGAGGACCTAACAATATCGTTATAAATGGATTTAATTTTTTAAATCTGAAAGAAGCGCAGATTATCAATGATGAACTCATCTTGAATGATAAAAAAATATTCTTACCCCAAGCCTCTATGTATGATTCTATGATTAAACTTGATGCTTCAAAGAAAACAACTTTTTTGTCCGGGTTACAAATTTTTGAAAGAGTTTTGGTAAAACACGCACATCCATTGAGTGGTGTATTTTTATTGGATGACAGGCGAAAAAGTTTCTTTATTACTCCGTTTGAAAAGAATTTAAGAAATCAACTTGATGCAGGAGTCACCGAGATATTAAATGGCAAACTATCTTCTGTAAATAAACTGAAGGGGATAGGTCTTGGTTTTACTCCTCAAGGCGACGACCTCATCAATGGTATGCTCCTTGCTATATATGTGTATCAGCTTTTGACAGATTATTCTACTACTCACATACGCGAGGAAATATATCGTCTTGCAAGAAGTAAAAATGTTATTTCCGATACATTTTTGTATTTTTCAGCTAAGGGAGAATTTTTCGAACGGTTTAAAAATCTTATCCATGCATTTTTTCAAGATAAGGAGTCAGTTATTAATGCTACCATGCAATTACTTGCCATTGGAGAAACATCCGGGGCAGATATTGGGACAGGATTTATCCTGGCGAGCAAAGAGGCATTTAAAAAATCTACAAATGGAGGTGTATTAATATGGCAGTAAAAGGAATTCTTAAAGAAGGGGAATATTATGATTCTGTTACGCTTATGCTTGTCGCAAGAGACGTGTTAGCGCTGGAAGGGGTAGAAGATGCTGCTGTTGTAATGGGGACTGATCAAAATAAATCAATTCTTGAGACATCCGGGATTCTTCTCGACATATTTAAAGACGCTATAGATTCAGATTTATTGATAGCAGTAAAAGCAAAGGATGAGGCAATATGTGAAGCAGCAATTCAGAAAGCAAAGGAACTTCTTACATCAAGGCATTTAAAAATGCAGGAAACTGGCGAGTATACGCCAAAAAGTCTTGAAGGTGCTGTGGACTTTCTGTCTGATGCGAATATGGCTATTATTTCGCTAGCGGGGAAATATGCAGGCGATGAAGCCATGAAAGCTCTTAAAAAAGGGCTTCATGTAATGCTGTTCTCAGACAATGTATCAATTGAAACAGAAATTGAGTTAAAAAAATACGGAAAAGAACATGGTCTTTTAGTTATGGGTCCTGATTGCGGTACTGCAATTATAAATGGGGCTCCACTATGTTTTGCAAATGTGGTTAATCGCGGTGACATTGGGATAGTTGCTGCATCTGGCACTGGACTTCAGGAAGTAAGTACTGTCATTTCGAACGAGGGAGCTGGAATATCTCAAGCCGTAGGAACTGGCGGAAGAGATGTTAAAAAAGATGTCGGCGGAATTATGTTTATTGAAGGAATTAAAGCACTGGAAGAAGATCCTGAAACAAAATACATTGCACTTGTTTCTAAGCCACCTCACCCTGAAGTATTAAAAAAAGTGGCATCTCTTATTAAGACAGAGATTAAAAAGCCTGTTGTTGGAATTTTTCTTGGAGGAGATCCAAAGGTTGTTGAAGGAGCAGGCGCAATTCCCGCAAGTACGCTTGAAGAGGCAGGTCTTATAGTATCTTCTCTTTCTAAGGGAAAATCAATGGATGAATTCAAAAAGCTGTTAGAGGATAGGGAAAAAGAAATTTTAAATCTTGCTGAAAAAGAATCGCAGAATAAAACAGCAACTCAGAAATTTGTACGGGGATTGTATACAGGTGGAACACTTTGTGATGAAGCAATGCTTATTTCACGAACAATTATAGGGGAAGTCTACGGCAATGCCCCGCTTAATCCGCAATTCAAGCTGGAGGATTCATGGCGCAGCAAAGAAAACACATTTGTTGATTTAGGAGAGGATGAATTTACAGTTGGACGTCCGCATCCTATGATTGATTTTACCTTGCGTAACAAGAAAATTCTTGAGGAGGCAAATGATAAAGAAGTCGCAGTGATACTCCTCGATGTTGTGTTAGGATATGGTTCTAATATGCAGCCAGGTGATGAGCTAAACCCAATTATTAAACAAGCGAAAGAAACTGCAGAAAAGGATGGTAGAAATATCACATTCGTGTGCACTATTACAGGAACAGATAAAGATCCCCAGGGAAGAGGAAAAGTAAAACAGCAACTTGAGGATGCTGGGGCGCTTATTATGCCATCCAATGCTGCTGCATCAAAACTTGCTTCATATATTGTCAAAAACCTTGGAGGTGTGAAATGAGGAAAATTTCAGATCTTTTTGAGCAGGTATTACAAGTAATTAATATTGGCCTTGTTTCTTTTAAAGAAAGTTTAGAAGATGTAGGAGTCAAAGTTATTCAGGTTGATTGGAGACCGTCTGCAGCTACAGATGATGAAACGAGGGATGCCCTTCAGAAGTTATTGGGCTCAAAATAAAATAATAAAGGGAGAGAAAAAAGATGAATAAAGAAGAATTTATCAAATTATTAGCCGAAGCAAAAATGTATGATTTAACACAGCCACTTAGCATTCACACTCCACCGTGGCCCAGTTATATGCCGCTTGGTATCCAATATTTTAAGAGGATAGCAGGCGCACATATGGGAAAAGGTGCAAATGGTCAGATTATTACATCAAGTAACCATGTAGGAACACATATGGATGGCGAAATTCATTTCTTTAGTTCAGGCCGCCCTATTGGTAAAGTACCCCTTAATGAATGGGTAGGTCCTGGAGTTGTAGTCGATATTTCTGACGAGGTGGGAGATTATGATTTATATACGCCGGATATGCTGATGAAAAAGGCAGATATTCGGAAAGGTGACATTCTCATTATTAATACAGGATACCATAGATATGCTTGGGATCAACCTGCATCTGATGAGGTACGTTATATGGTTAAACATCCTGGACCAAGTCCTGAATTTGCAGATTGGGCATTGGATATGAAATTCAAATGGATTGGCGTTGATTGTGGCAGTGCAGACCACCCTATGAATACTATTTTAAAAGATTGGCATCCTGGATTATTTAAGGAAGCAGAAAAAAAGTTAAAAGAAAAATATGGAAAGAGCTGGGAAGAAATGTTCCCATCAGAAATTTACTACCAGATAATGCATTTAAAACTTTTTCCAAAGCGTTTGGTTCATGCAGAGAATCTTGGCGGGGAAATTGATAAATTGAGCAATAAGAGAGCATATTTAGGTGCATTCATTGTAAAGGGAATTGAGATGTCTTCTGCCTGGTGCAGAGTTGTTGGGTGGGAAGCACCAGAAGAATAAATAGTGTGTAATGATATTAAAGTAGCTAATCTCATTTATATTTGATTTTTAAAATGGGCACAAATGTTTGTGCCCATTTTAATTTTATTATTTACTGTGGCATGAGTTATATAGAGCAATAGAAGATCTTTTTGCTTTAAGTATTGTTTATTGTCTTTGCGATAAGCTGGAGAGAAAAAACAGAGTTGACCCTAAAAAATAATTCATTTAGATAACCCTGTTTTTTCTATTGTATGCTGTTTATTTTGCAAGCAATGTAATCATTATTCCTGCTACAACTGCTGTTCCAATAACGCCTGCTACATTTGGGCCCATAGCATGCATAAGTAAAAAATTTCCTGGGTTTTCTTCTTGTCCTACGCGTTGAGAAACTCTTGCTGCCATCGGTACTGCGGATACACCGGCAGAGCCGATAAGTGGATTAATTTTGCCTCCGCTAATCAGGTAATACAATTTTCCCAGCAATACGCCCCCTATTGTGCTGAAAGAAAAGGCTATAATTCCCAAACCTATGATACCCAATGTTTTTGCCGTAAGAAATGATTCCGCACTCATGGTAGCGCCGACTGTAACTGCTAGAAAAATTGTTACCATATTGATTAGTTCGTTTGCAGCAGTGTGCGAAAGTCTTTCTACAACTCCAGATTCTTTGAAAAGATTGCCAAGCATCAGCATTCCAATAAGTGGCGCAACTGCGGGAAAGAGAAGACTGATAAAAACGGTAATCACAATGGGAAATAAAATTTTTTCTATTTTGGAAACAGGCCTCAATTGTTCCATTACAACGCTTCTTTCCTTTTTTGTTGTTAGAAACCGCATGATTGGTGGTTGTATAATAGGCACAAGGGACATATAAGTATATGCTGCAACTGCGATAGCACCGAGCAACTGTGGTGCTAATTTAACTGAAGTATATATCGCGGTTGGTCCATCTGCACCTCCTATGATTGCGATAGAGGCAGCTTCTCTTAAGCCAAAACCAAGTAATCGGGCGACAATCAGTGCGATAAAAACTCCAAATTGTGCAGCAGCCCCTAAAAGTATTGTCCAGGGGTTTGCAATAAGGGGACCAAAATCTGTCATTGCCCCGATTCCCATAAATATAAGTAGTGGGAATATTTCTGTTGAAACACCATATTTGTAAAGAAAGTAAAGGATCCCTCCCGGTTGCAAGGGACCACCTGGTTGGCTCATAAATCCTGCATTTGGGAGATTTGCCAATATGCAACCAAACCCAATTGGCAAGAGAAGAAGTGGTTCTGATTTTTTAAAAATTGCAAGGTAGATTAAAAATAATCCCATGCAAATCATTATTAATTGGCCAAAGGTGAAACTATAAAAGCCGCTTTCTTGGAATAAATTTACGAAAATATTTTGCATATCTTCCTCTACTTTTCTAGCTCAATTAATTTTTGCCCTGTCGTGACATAATCGCCGGTGTTCACAAAAATCTTGCTAATCTTTCCCTGCTCTGCAGCAAAAATTTCATTTTCCATTTTCATTGCTTCTATTGTAAGTAGCAAATTTCCCTTTTCCGCTGTATCTCCCTCTTTAACCTTTATTGCGAGTATTTTTCCTGGCAGCGGTGCAGCTACGATACGTGCTCCATTTTTGGAAACATCTGTTGTTTCTATCGATGTTGGTTTTGCTTTAATTGTTTTAGTAGGAGCAGCTGTAATTTCTTTTTCGTGAGCTTTTTCTACTTGAGTTTCGATAACTTTAGGTTGTTCAATTTTGCTGCTTTCTTTATTTACTTGTGTAATAGCTTGTTGTGGTCCAATTTCACTAATTTCGACTTCAAATGTTTCTCCATCTATTGAAACTTTAAATCTCTTAACCATTTCTCCACCTCTTTATTTTAAGCTTTTCGTAAGATTTATTTTTAGAAAATTTTTGATTTTTTGTTATTTTTTTATGTTCACTATTCAGGCAATAGTGTAGAGCTGCACTTATTGCTGCAACTTTTTTCTTACTTATTTTACCCTCTGTAATTTCTGCAGGTTGAGAAATTTGCCGTACTTGCGCATCTTCCCTGTAGAATATTAATCTAAATAAGAAAAGTATTGCTCCTATTAGTGCAAGTACAAAAAATACTCCTATCATTGCAAAAAAACCTAGTAAAATTCCATCTCCAAGTGTGTCGAATTGCATTTATTTATCTCTCATTATTATAGAGGAATATTTCCATGTTTTTTCTGAACAGGCTCTTCATTTTTTGTTCGAAGAAACTCAAGTGCTTTAGCAATTACTACCCTTGTATCCTTTGGGTCTATTATGTCATCTACATATCCTCTTTCAGCTGCCCGGTAGGGATTTGCAAATTGTTTCCTGTATTCTTTTATTTTCTCTTGCCTTAGAGCCTCTGGATTCTCTGCACTTTTAATCTCTGTTCTGAATATAATATTTGCAGCTCCTGCTGCTCCCATAACCGCGATTTCTGCTTGTGGATAGGCAAAAACTACATCTGCCCCAAGATGTCTTGAACACATAGCAATATATGCTCCCCCATATGCTTTACGAAGTATAACTGTAATTTTAGGGACAGTAGCCTCTGAGTATGCATATAAAACTTTTGCACCGTGTCTTATTACGCCTCCATGTTCCTGGTCAATTCCAGGTAAATACCCTGGAGTATCGACAAAAGTTACAAGTGGAATATTAAACGCATCGCAGAATCTTACAAACCGCGCAATTTTATCAGAGGCATTGATGTCGAGCACACCAGCAATATACCTAGTTTGATTAGCAACTATACCTACTACTCTTCCTCCGATACGTGCAAATCCCACTACTGCATTTTTTGCATAAAGAGAGTGTACTTCCAAAAAATCTCCATTATCTACTACCGTTTTTATTATTTCTTTTGTGTCATAGCTTTTAGATGGATCCGCGGGTACCATTTCTCTGAGACTTATTTCTTCTCTGTTTACGGGGTCTTCACTGTCTAAAACCTCGGGTTCTTGGAGGTAATTATCAGGAAGAAAAGTCAAAAGCTTTTTAAGGACTCCTATTGCTTCCTTGTCATCTTTTGCCAGGAAATGGGCAACCCCGCTTTTTGTATTGTGCACTAATCCTCCACCAAGTTCTTCATGGCCTACTTGTTCACCTGTAACAGCCTTTACAACATCCGGACCTGTGATGTACATTGTGGATTTTTCAGTCATTATGACAAAATCCATAATAGAAGGTGAATATACGGCACCTCCAGCCGTAGGACCCATTATGATAGTGATTTGAGGAATTACACCTGATGCTCTAGTATTTCTTATAAATACTTCACCGTATCCGTACAAAGAATCTATGCCTTCCTGTATTCTGGCACCACCAGAATCGTTCATTCCTATGATTGGTATACCTAATTTCATGGCAAGGTCTTGCATTTTTGCGATTTTTAGAGCATGCATTTCTCCCAAAGAACCGCCTATTACAGTAAAGTCCTGGGCGTACAGTGCAACCCTTCTTCCATTTATGTGTCCTGTACCCGTAATAATACCATCTGCTGCGATATCTTTTTTGTCCAGCCCAAAGTAGGTAGAACGTGTTTTGATAAAGAGATCAAATTCTTGAAAACTACCTTGATCAAATAATAACTCAATTCTTTCTCTTGCTGTGAGTTTTCCTTTTGCGTGTTGTTTTTCTATTGCTTTTTCTCCTCCACCTTCTTTTAGAGCGGCTTTTTTTTCTTCCAACTCAATAATTAACTCGTTTTTCTTCATTTCAGTCTCCTTTATTGTTTAGAGTTATAAAAGATATTATACTATATTTAGAATACAGTTTAAGTCAAGCAAAAATTACGCAAACATTCAAAAATTTAGCACAGTCCCTTGAACAATTTTTTCTATTCCACTCATCGTTTCTATAACGAGTTCCCCTAAGTTTGTGACTCCTAACACCTTTCCTTGAATGATATTCCTACTTTTTACAGTAATGTTTTTATTCATAAAAATGAGATGGTCTTCATACTCATTTTTAAATGGGGCAAATCCATTTTTGTTGAATATTGGGAAGAGTCTTTCTTCTTCTCTTTTTATTTCTTCAAACATTTTTGTCTTGTTTATATTTCCCAATTCCTTTAAACTAATTGCATACTTCTTGGCTTCATCGGGAATATCATTCTCAACATTTATACCTATGCCTACAAATGCAATATTGTGAGCTGTTTTTGTAAGTATTCCTGCAATCTTCTTGTTATTTAGATACAGATCATTTGGCCATTTCACTTTAATTTCCGAGTCATATTTTTTAAGAACTCGCAGAATAGGTATAGATATAAAAAGGGATAAACCTAAAATTCTTTCAGTGTAAAACACTTCTGTGAGCCATAATCCTCCCTCTGGAGAAAGCCATTTTCGGTTTCTCTGCCCATGCCCGGATATTTGTGATTCAGCTAAAACAATAAATGGTGGTTCCAGCATTGAGAGTAATCGTTTTGCAGCAATCATCGTGCTACCGGTTTTTTTTAAATAAATAATAATTTTAAACATCGGAGTGTTATAATAAATACAAATATAGTTTTGTTTTAAACCCTGTTTGTTCTGCTCTGATTTTCAAATTCGTTACTATCATATTAGTACCTTCTTTTTTGGAGGTTATTCCTTCATTTTTTATAAAATATATTTTCTTTAATACAAAAAAATAATAGCATTCTTCAATATTTTGTCAAATACAAACAGTGAAATTCAAATGTGTTTCTTGCCTTAAGACATTCTATTGAACAAACTTTTTGAGGTCTGGCTATGAAGCAATGGAATGTCAATATATTATATCTTTGATGGCAGTTTGAATTGTACTGCTTTGACTAAATTGTCAAATCCTATATCATATCAGTATGATTACAGTGGCAATTATTATAACGAGCGATACGAGAAGTAAGGGAATAAAAAGGGATGAAACGGTTCCTATATTAAGCAAGTTTTTTGTAAGTCAGGGTTGGGAACTCGTAGATGCTTGTATAGTTCCTGACGAATATGAAAAAATCAAGGATAAGATGATTTATTATGCAGATCAGCTGGGGATAGATTTAATTTTAACGAGTGGAGGGACTGGTTTTTCAAAAAGAGATATTACTCCAGAGGCGACTCGAGCTGTTATAGAAAAAGAAACCCCAGGATTTTCAGAAATAATCAGATTGGAATCATTTAAATTAACAAAAAAAGCTATTTTATCGAGAGCTATCGCCGGAATTCGAGCCAATACCCTCATAATAAATCTTCCAGGGAATCCACAAGGTGCAATAGATTCGTTAAATATCATTAAAGAAGCTATCCCTCATGGTATTGATATTATCAAAGGAAAGGGTGAACCACATACTAAAAAAGAATAAGCACGTTGATAGCAAAAAGGACAGACAAATATAAGCTATAGTTCCATTTATTTTAATTCAAACGGATGTCACAAAGAGTACACATAGGTAGTGTAAAAGAGAATTCAATTAGATGTAGATATCTCTTTTAGATTTAAGAGTCTCCGCAAGAAATGCTGCGCCGACAGCACCTGCATCATTTTTTAGCGAAGAAGACACGATTTTAATATCTTTAAGAGATGCTGTCAGGGCATATTTTTTTGTCACTTTTATTGTATTTCTCAGAATAAGTCCGGATTCAACTACTCCACCTCCAAGGATGATTAGTTCCGGGTTTAGTATGTTTATGATGTTTCCGCATATTTTTCCTAAATAATGTGAAGCCTGGCTATAAGCTTGAAGAGCTAGTTTATCTCCATGTTTTGCAAATTGAGCTATCTTTTTTGCTGTAATTTTGCAACCTATCATTTCGGTTTTTACTCCTTTTGTTATCTCTGCTCCTACGTACCGCTCAATTCCTTTTCCTGAAGCAACTGTTTCCAGGCAGCCTTTTTTTCCACAGTTACACAGAAGACCATTTTCTTGAACAGTTAAGTGGCCTATCTCGCCTGCAAGTCCATTTTTCCCGGTGTAAATTCTACTCGCGATTAGAATTGCACCTCCTATACCCGTGCCCACAGAAATAAAGACTACATTTTGCTTATTTTGTGCTGCTCCTAAGCAAGTTTCTCCTAAAAGCGCAGTGTTGACATCGTTTTCAAGAAAGATGAGGACACTTAGTTTTTTTGAAAGGCGCTCTATGATAGGAAAATCTTTTATTTTTCCAATATTTGGAAGGAAGATAATTTGTCCAGTTTTACGGTTTACCATTCCTGCCAGTCCAATACCTATCGCAGATGGGTGGATAGAAGTCTTTCGCTCCACTTTCGTTACACCTGTAAGGATTTTTTGGACAATGTCATCTCCTGAATCGATTTTTCCTGTTGAGATCCTCATTTTATAAATTATTTCATTATTTTTTAGTAGGACAAAATTGATTTTAGTTCCGCCAAAATCAATACCAAGAAAAGATTTTGTTTTCATATTGTTAGTGTATCGGATTTTGATGAGTAGTCAATAATTTATAGTTAGTAAGATGATACCTTATTTGGCTAAACTTTAATAAAAATTTATTTAGATAGCGGAAAAAACGTTTTTTAGCAAAATGTTTCATAAGTAGCGATATCTTTGAGATTACTCCGTTTGGTGTTCAAAGCACGCCCAGGCAATTTTGCTTTAGCATTGCTGTATCACATTTTCAATTGCTCTTCTTCACCTGTTCAGAGAGGCGTGCATATATAGAGGTAGTTTTTGGATTCTTATGACCCAACAACTTTTGCATAGTTGAAATATCCGTTTGGTTTTGCATAAGAAGTACCGCAAATGTATGTCTAAGAGTATGCGGTGAAATTTTTTTATCTATTCCTGCATTTTTGGCTCTTCTCTTGATAGTGGCATATATCTCTATCTTGCTTAATCGTGTGCCTCTGTTTGATATGAACAGTGCATTACTGTGTGTATGCACTTCTCTCCATTGCACATACGACTGTAGTGTGTTTTTCAGTATCTTGTCTATTGGAAGCTTTCGTTTGTTCTTACCTTTTTCTGTTATGTCCATTCTGCCAGATTTGAGGTTTATACTGTTTATATCAAGATTATAAAGCTCAGATGGTTTTATTCCTGTAAAAAGAAGCATATCAATGATAGCTTTATCTCTAATTTTTTTGCAAGCATTTCTTAATTTCACAATCTCATCGTTAGAAAGGTAGGTAGGAACTCTTTTTGGTTGTTGCAGGGAAGAAGGAACATCAAAATTTATATTGTATTCTTTCACAATCCATTCGCCAAAGGCTCTTAACACATATACAATTTGTGCTTTTGAATTTTTGTTCCACCTCTCTTTCTCTATAAACTTATAAACAGAATCCCGGTCAGGAATATCAAAATCTCTCAGGAATTCTTGAAGTATCCATTTTCTATTTTGTATCGTATTGTGTGAGTAACCTTTCGCGGAAATATGAGCAAGATAGCGATTAACAAGGCTCTCTTTATTTTTCATGAATTTTTTTGAATCTAATTTCATTTCTTTTTTATCCATATCAGATACCTAATATTTATAATACGCAATTTGAGAAAATTTAAAAAAATTGACTTGTGCAAAATTATGGTTATAATTGTTACTATATTTATGAAAAGGAGGCGAAATGTTAAAAACGATTAATGCAACAGAGGGGAAAAAGAAATTTCTCGAGCTTCTGGATAATTGTAAAGAACAACCCTTTCTCATTATACGAAAAGGGAAACCAACTGCGGTGTTGATGGATAGCGTGCTGTACGAATCAATTATGGAAACAATTAAATTTTATGCATATCCTGAAATTACAAAAGAAATTAAAGAATGGAAGAAAAGATAAACCTTTCAGTAGAGAATTCAACGATTACCTTTAAAAATGACGGAATTATACTTTCTTCCTACGGAAAGAATCTCTTTTATTTTAAATACGCAGATATTCAAACGCCATATTTTTCGCTAATTATCCTTGCAGGGAGAGAAAAAAACTTGAAGAGGGTAAAAAAAATTATCACAACCTATTCTGCTCTTCCCGTGATTAGGGAAGTAATTGTTGTTGGAAATGAAAGTCAGTCAACTGATGCAATTGCAGAGCTGTCAAATGTAAAATTTACAATAAATGAAAAACCAAATGATCCTATTTCTGTGTCAGTAAAAAAAGGAATTTGCCTCTTAAGTAATTATTCTGAATTTAGCATTATGGTTTTTGCAAACAGGAAGATTTTGCCTAAAGAGAAGATGAATAAATTCATGCAAATAGTGTATAGCCAAAATGTAGATGTTGCAGTACTGATTGAAAAAGGAAAAAGAACACATCCTATTGTTTTTAGTGCAGAGGCACTTCAAAAGATAAGAAAAATACGAAAAGAACAGGGTATACGATATTACATAAAAAAATTTTCTAAGGAGGTAGCATTATGAAAAAATTGGCAATGATTATGATGGCAATGTTATTTATCTTTACGGCAGGATGTAAAACTTCGGTAGAAACGCTTAACATTGCAGTGGAATTAAATGACCATGCTGCATCTGCATATATTGCAAAGGATAGGGACGATTTTAACAAGTATGGTATTGAGGTAGATTTATTTGAACAGTATGATACAGGCATGACTCTTGCTGCTGCTCTTGCCAGGGGGGATATCAATGTCGGATATATTTGTGTCATTCCTGCAATTATTTCATATGCGCGAGGGGTTCCAATAAAAATTGTTTCTCTTACACACCAATACGGCTACGAGCTTGTATCAAAGCAGGAAATAGCGAGCGTACAAGAGCTCGATGGGAAAAAAGTTGCATGTCCTAAAGAAGGGAGCAGCGCAAACTTTGTTATGAAGCTTGTTGAAGAACAATACGGTATAAAATTTAATGTACTGGGAACAAATCCTCTTGTTGCAATGTCTGCTTTGAGTAATGGTTCTGTCGATGCTGTGTTTATCCCCGAGCATTATGCTTCAATACTTGTTTCACAAGGATTCAAAATACTTCTTCGTGCTCAAGATGTTTTTCCTGAGATGCCTGGAAGTTGTATTGTTGTAAAAAATGATATCATCGAAACAAAACCTGCAGTTGTAAAAAAACTTATAAAATTGAATATCGCAGAAACAAACTTTATTAATAAAAACCAGAAAGAAGCAGCAAAGATTCTTTCCGGATATCTCAACACCGATGAGATTATTATTGAAAACTCTATGAAGAATATTGCCTATACAAACAGTTTAAATGTAGCAAATATTCAGTTTGTGATAGATAAACTTGCGGACTGGGGTTATATTGATGAGCGATTCAACGCAGAGGATGCTATATGGGCAGAAAATTAAATAGTTTACTGCCAATTGTTCTTTTTTTGCTTATATGGGAGATTGTAGGAAGGCTTCCGACTGTTCCTACATACCTTTTCCCGCCGTTTAGCAGTGTTGTTGTTAAATTCTTCACGGTCAAAGGTTTATTGCTTGAAAATATCTTTTTTACCCTCTTCCGGGTTGCGCTAGGGTTTGTTATTGGCACAGTAAGTGGCATTACACTTGGCTTATTGGCCGGTATTAACGAAAAGGCAAATCAACTTATGACTCCGATTGCTTCGATTATATACCCTATCCCATCTATTGGTTGGATACCCGTGCTTATGATATGGTTTGGCATATCAAACAGCGTGCCAATTATCGCTATTTTTATCTGTTCCTTTTTCCCTGTCTTTCTTAACACAGTAAGAGGCGTAAAGGATATCGATCAAAGCATAATTTATGCGGCAAAAACAATGGGAACCCCAAAAACTTGCCTTATAAGAAAAATTATTCTACCGCTTGCTCTTCCGAATATTTTTACAGGATTAAAGCTTGAAAGTGGAATGGCTATAAGAACTGGAGTTGTTGCGGAAATGCTTGCAATACCGTCTGGTTTGGGATATCTCCTAATGAAAGGAGAATCTTTAATTGATACACAACTTATATTTGTTGTTCTTATTGCAATGGGCATTATCTCTCTTGTTACCGATTATACAATAAGAAAGGTAGAGGTAAAACTTCTTACATGGAAGGCCTAAAGATAAAGTCAGTTTCAGTGGGTATTCTTGAAAATATTTCGTGTATTCTTGAAAAGGGCAAAGTCGGTGTTTTACTTGGCCCCAATGGTGCTGGCAAAACTACGCTCCTCAATGCGATAAGTGGCATAATACCTGTGAAAAATGGACATATCTACCTCAATGGAAAGGAAATTACAACTGTACCAATCGAAGAAAGAGATATAAGCTATATATTTCAAAATCTGGCATTGTTTCCACATCTTACAGTGTACGAAAATATTGCGTTTCCTCTACACATTAAAAAGGAAGAAAATATCGACAAGAAGGTGTTAAGAATTTTAAAAAAAGTAGATATTCTTGCACTCAAAGATAGATATCCATTAAAACTCAGCGGAGGTGAAAAACAAAAGGTGGCAATTGCTAGGGCCCTTGTAACAAATCCTGAATTACTTTTATTAGATGAAGCGTTTGCAAGTCTTGATTTTGAAATGAGAAAATTTATAAGAGCTGAGTTTTTAAAAGTGATCAAGGAATTTTCACTGACAACTCTTATTGTAACACATGATCCTTATGAAGCAGAAGAACTGGGAAACAATATAATAAAAATAAGACAGGGAAAACTTGTTCACACTGGCAATGACGTAAACAGGATTAAAGTGAGTTCGCTTAAAAAAGTAACAAAGGATATTGCTCTTGCTGAATTTGATAATTTTTCTCTCATTGTACCGTTCGGTCCGGGGAAGAGTGATCATTATTACGTGGAATTTTTAGAAGAGGATCTTTATATTTCTTCACTAAGACCACCGGTTCCAACGCTCAATACTCTGCGAGGAAAAATTATTTCTCATAAGGAAGATGCAGAAAGGGTACATGTAAAAATAGACATAAATGGTACAATAATTAAAGGAAATATACCCTGGTATATGTGGCACGAGATAGATAAAGATGATGTCTATGTAATTATTAAATATAGGGGTACAAAATTGAAAGGAGTGAATGATGGCAATTTATGATACATTAACAGTGGAATTTGAAAAAATGGCTAGAGAAAATAATTTGCTGAACGAGAGTGTCGTAATAAAAGCTACTCCTCTTACTGCCGAAGAGGCAATAGGGAACCCTACAGATAAGGATTATCCTATAATAAGAGGACAAGAAAAATTAATGGAAGCACATTTTAGAGGCGCAAGAGGGCAAGCATTTACGGACTTTTATGGTGATTTTGTGGGAACGATTCAGGACGTATTAGATCTTGATCTGCGCACAAATTATCAAAGAGCGATATTCATTTCTACGCTTAATGCAATATTGAACTACCTGAAGCTAACAGATAAAACAATACACTGTAAAAATGATGAACCACGAGAGTGCGCAGAAAATGCTGTGGATTTTGTAAAAAAGGAATTTGGCAATCCCAAAATTTTTCTTATCGGTTATCAACCTCGTTTTGCAGAAAATTTTTCTAAACATTTCCGCTTGAGAATTGTTGACTTAGATATGGAAAGGGTCGGGAAAAAGGTAAACGGAGTGCTAATCGAAGCTGAAGAAAGCACCGGCAGAAATATTGAATGGGCTGATCTCCTTTGGATAACCGGGACAACTGTTGTAAATAATACAATTGAGCAATTTTTAAAGGTAAAAAAGGATAAAGTATTTTACGGTACAACAATAGCAGGTGCTGCTTATATCCTTAATCTCAAAAGATTTTGTTCATTAGCAAAATAAATTCATAATTTTTTCACAATTTGTTATATAATAAATAATATGGGAAAGATTAAATTTTTTGATGGTACTGACACAATTGGTGGGACAAAAATACTGTTAGAAATTTCTGAGAAGAGGTTTTTCCTCGATTTTGGTTTGAATTATAACAGGCGAGGGATGTTTTTCGAGGAATATCTGAATCCCCGTCCTGCAAATGGAATGGGTGATCTTTACTTTTTAAAACTGCTTCCTCCCATAAAAGGGATATATAGAAAGGATCTTCTGCAATTCATTCAACGAGAAGGTATTAAAGAATTGGGCGATGGCAGTGAACCTCCATCTGTGGACGGTGTATTTCTTAGCCATATTCACTTTGACCATTCTGGGTACATTACATTTCTTCGTGAAGACATTCCCATTTACACATCAAAAATTACCATTTCTTTATTGAAAGCAATTGAAGATACATCTAATACGCAGTTTGAAACATCTATTTTTAAGTTTATACGGCGTCCTGCAACCGGAAGCGCTAAAGACCCATTTTATTATGGCACACATAAAGCCAATGCTATTCACGGGGAGAAAAAAATCGGTGGAATTGATGTGACAGTGTGTCCTGTTGATCATTCTGTTCCTGGTGCAATGGGTTTCATTATTAAGAGTGAGAAGAAAACCATTGTCTATACCGGTGATTTAAGGCTTCATGGCAACAAAAGAGCTGATACAGAACAATTTGTCCGACAAGCAAGAGAAGCACATCCTGATATCTTAATTATAGAGGGCACAAATTTACGCGCTAATAATGATAATGAAGAGAGAGAATTCTGGACTGAACAACGCGTTTTTGAAGAAGCACAAAAAGAGATTCATAATAGAAAAAAACTTGTTATTGTAGATTTTCCTTTCAAGAATATTTATCGGTTCCTTACTTTTTTTGAACTTGCCAAATCAAGTGGACGGAAGTTCGTTATTTCTTTAAAAGATGCTTATTTTATGGATGCAATGAAAGATGTTGGTATGCCTGTTCCTTCTCTTTCTGACCCGAATATCTATCTTTACCTCGAAAAAAAGAAGACAGGGACTTACGACGAAAAAGATTATTCAAGCAGTTGGATGAAAAACATATTAGGAAAAGTGGATGCAAGTCGGATTATAACTGCAAAAGAAATTAGGACAAATGAAAATAATTTTATGCTTATATTGCGTTATTTTAATTTTCAACAACTTATTGATATACGTCCGACAAACGGCAGTATTTATATCCATTCGTCATCTGAGGCGCATTCGGAGGAACAAGAAATTGATGAACGGAGAATGGACAACTGGCTTAAGTATTTTAATCTTTATCCACGAATTCATATTCATGCATCAGGTCACGCAAAAAAGGACGATTTATTTAATATAGTATCAGAAATTAGTCCAAAGATGATTATTCCTGTTCATACTGAGCACGCAGAAGAATATGTAGAACAGTTTGGAAGCAAAGTAAAAATCGTTAAAAACGGAGATACAATAAAGTTTTAGGGAGGCAAGATATGGAAGAAACGACGAGGAGAAATTGGGTTGTAGCACTCATTATCGGGCTTATTATCGGAAGTATTGTTGGAGGCATTTTCGGAACCTACCTTGTGTTTCGGAATCCGGCAATTTTTCCCTGGGCACAGGTTAGTACAATAAATGGACAACAAAAAGAATATGTTTTTAGTAGCAATGATGCTCCATCTATTGAGAATGCTATTGTAAATGTAGTTAATGTAGTTTCTCCGTCGGTGGTGAGGATTGTATCGACAAAAGAAGCAATTGGTTCTTTCTTCTTACAGACTGAACCGCAACAGGGACTCGGATCTGGTGTTATTATAGATTCAGACGGCCTTATATTGACCAACTACCATGTTATAGAAGATGCTGATAAGATTGAAGTAACATTAAGTAGTGGAAAAACATATTAAGGCACAGTAGTTGGAACAGATCTTATCAGTGATATTGCATTAGTGCAGATTGATGAGAAAAATTTGCCTGCAGCAAAACTTGGCGATTCGGCAAAGCTTAAAGTAGGACAGTTCGTTGTAGCGATTGGTAATCCATATGGGCTAGATCACACCGTAACTACAGGAGTGATAAGTGCTCTTGAAAGGAATATTAATATTGGCAACAAAACAATGTATGGTATCATCCAAACTGATGCTGCAATTAATCCCGGAAACAGTGGTGGACCACTTGTAAATCTTGAAGGTGAAGTTGTCGGTATCAATACAATGATATATAGCCAGGCACAAGGCCTTGGGTTTGCCGTATCAGCTGATACATGCACGAAAGTCATTGATAGCATCAAAGAAACTGGGAAAATGGAGTGGCCATACATCGGGATAGAGCTTACTACAATGACTGAAGAACTTGCTGATAAGGCTAATCTTGAATATGTTCCGGGTATTGCCGTGATTACAGTGATGCCAGGTAGTCCCGCAGAGAATGCAGGAATTGAACAAGGAGATATTATTATATCAATTGATGGCGTTTCTGTTGATACGACTGATGAGTTTCTAAAAATTGTGCGTTCGCACAAAGCAGGAGATAGCATTGTGCTGGAGGTGAAGAGAAAAAATATTAGCGAAGTGATAAAATTAGAGCTTATTCTTGGAGTCCAACCGCCATTTGCAGAATGAAGCAGTTAATTGTTTATAAAAAAAAGTAAAATTTTTTCCATTTTATTTATTCCTATTGGAGTGGACGAAAAATGTTGAAAGGGTAAAGGATCTTAAGTTTAGGTTTCTTTACCCTTTCGTTTAAGATTAGATTGGAGCTCCAGAATCTGTTTCATTCTCTAGTCCCAACTTAAATAAACACATCTTGGTAGGTATTCCGTTCTTTGACCATCCTCTTACAAGATAATATTCATCAAGCATGTCTTGAAATTCCTTTTCTGTCACATAGTTTCCTTTAGATATCCCATTTTTAATTGGCTCGTGCGTGACACGGTAAGGAAGAGAATCGTCATTTCGAGTCAACCCTTCTCTAATGTTAATGAGTCTATCGAGATTGTAAATTCTTTCGCCAATCGTCATCAATTGATTTACATCATAGTCAATTCCCGTTACGGCCTTTAACCCATCCAACACTCCTTCAACCCAGAAAAGACCGCGAGAAAACTTGCACATGCCGAGGGTATCATAAACGGACATAAAATCTTCTCCGGTTTTTACTTCGTATCCCTTCCATTCTGCCGAGAGTCTATCAACATTAGTTAATTTCCAGAAACTTCCCGTAAGCTCAGGGGCGTAAATACCACCGGTAAGATGACAGGCGCCTCTCACAGATACAGCTATTGCAAGTGCCATTCCTTTTAGTCCTCTAACATCGTATCCAGGCGGTTCCAGTCCTTTTATTTCAAGAGCGAACTTTTCAGAACCTTTCCCTAATTTTTTTGCGGCTTTTTTTACGCCATCTCCGAGTAGTTCTCCGAGTTTCCCTTTTTTCCCGGCTAGCTTTTCCATTGCCTGAATGGCTGCGTCTTCATTTCCAAAACATAAATCAATGCCATCCGTATCGTCTTTTGTGAGAAGGCCTTTTTCGTATGCTTCCATTGCCCAACCTAATGTACCGCCGGCAGATATACCATCTACACCTGCTTTATCGCATATTTCATTGAGTTTTGCGGTGACTTCTATATTATCTATTCCTAATTCACCGCCCAGAGCATAGAGCAGCTCATATTCTACGCCTTCGACGCGTGTGCCTGCATATTTACCTTCTTTAATCACAAAGAATCTGCCACATGGCTTCGTACAATTTGGACATGGATGAAGTTTTTCGGTATATTTTGGGGACCAGTAGTAAGGGTCGAGAGGCGATTTCTCATTTTTATGTTTTTCGAAGCTTTCTTCAAATATGCTTTCTTGCCAGTTTTTTACAGGAAAGACACCTCGTTCTTTATTAACCCATTCGTAGAACTCTCCCGAGCCGTATGCCATATCCAGTTTTTGCGCTTCTGAGCCGTTGATCTTTTTATTCCAGGTAGTAATTGCTGCTTTAAGCAAATCTTTATCTGCATAGTCCACATTTCCGGTTCCCTTTACCGCAATTGCCTTGAGTAATTTGCTTCCCATCACTGCGCCACCACCGGCTCGTGCTGATTGCCTTTCCTCAAAATCAATACCTGCAATGAGCGAAAGTTTTTCTCCGGCGGGTCCTATTGCTCCGGTTCTAAACTCTTTGCCAAGTTTTTCTCTCAGAAAAACTTGTGTTTCTATTGCATCTTTGCCCCATAAATCAACTGCATCCCTTATCTCTACCTTTTCGTCTTCTATATAAAGATATACAGGTTTGTTGCTTTTTCCTTTGATTATCATTCCGTCAAATCCGGCTTTTTTAAGAGCAACGCCAAGATATGCTCCAGCAACACTTCTCCCAAATGCATTGGTTTCTGGCGATTTAAATGTAACTGTGGTTTTTGATGCAGTTGAAAGTCCGGTACCTACTAGCAACCCCGGAACAATAATGAGTGGATTTTCTGGAGATAACGGATCTGTTCCGGGTTCAAGATAATCATAGAGTAATCTTGATGCAATTCCTAAACCACCCAGATACTTTGCGTAAATTTCTTCTGAAAGCAGTACAATCGTGCTTTTTCCATTAGTTAAGTCAACGAAGAGTATTTTTCCTGTGATTCCTTTCATTTGTACCTCCTATTTTTCTATAAATTTTTTCAAAAGTTTCACAGCATTTTCGACATCAGCAATATCAAGCGTTTCACCGGGAGTATGAATATAACGAGTGGAGATAGACACTGCAGCGGATTCTACTCCGGTTTTTGTAATTTGTATCGCAGCGGCATCTGTTGAGCCCTCAGTAATGACTTCTAATTGATAGGGTATCTTATTTTTCTTTGCTGTATCAATTAACAGCGTTCTTATTCTCTTTGAAGCAATCATTCCTCCATCCATAATTTTTATAGCAGGGCCTTTTCCAAGAGCAAGTGAAATTGCTGGGCTTTCGGGCGTGTCCCCTGCATCTGTCACATCCAAAGCAATTCCTATATCTGGAGTGATATCGTAAGAAGATACTTTTGCTCCTTTTATTCCAATTTCTTCCTGCACTGTGAATACCACATAGAGGTCATATTTAACCTTTTTGCGCCGCAAAGTTTTTAACAGTTGTATTGCTACAGCACACCCGATTCTATCATCCAGTGCAGGTGCAGTTATTCTTGTACCATTTACATAAAAAGAAGGTTTGTATATGCCCTCTGTTCCTATTTGTACAAGTTTTTTTGCGGACGTTCTATCAGTTGCTCCGATATCAATATAGAATTTCTCCAATTTTTGGTCCTTCATCTCCCATGGAGACTCTTTATTTTCATAATAAACAAAACCTTCTACCCCTTCTTCAAAAAGAATTTTTTGACCCACAAGAAGGGATTTACGCAACCCTCCTATGGAACCGACTCTGAGGAATCCATTTTTATCGATATTTGTAACCATAACACCGATCTGATCCATATGTGCTGCAAGCATGAGTGATTCGTTAGGACCTTTAATATGGCCAACCAGGTTGCCAAAGTTATCTTCATATACCTCATCGACTTCTTTTGCAATTTCTTCTCTGATGATTTCTTTTACGCTGTTTTCTTTTGAGGACGGGCCAAAAGCATAGACAAGTTTTTTAATTAAATTTTCCATAAATGCCTCCTTTAAAACTTTTTGAGAAATTCATTCAACAGTTTTACTGTGTTTAGATAATCTTTTTTAAAGAACAGAGAGACCGGAGAATGAATATAGCGTACTGGTACTGCTACAGTCAAAACTTTGACGCCTTTTTTTGTGGTTTGTATTCTGTACGAATCAGTACCCCCTGCAATGACTTGTTTGAATTGATATGGAATCTTATTTTGTTTTGCAGTTGAGATAAGCTTGCTGCGCAATTCATTATCGGTAATTACACCCCTGTCTTTTACCGTGATAACAGGACCGTGGCCCAATTTACTGCATTTCAAATGATCCGGTACTTCTGGTAAATCGTTAGAGATAGTTCCTTCAATAGTTATTGCAACATCGGGAGTGTATTGATGGGCTCCTACAGCTGCTCCTCTCAGACCTATTTCTTCCTGTGTAGAAAAAAGCGCAATAATGGAAACATTGTAGTTTTGTTTCAGAAGATCGACAATAATGGCACACCCAAGCCTGTCATCAAAGGCCTTTCCAATAAATTTATTCTCTGTAATTTCTTCAAATTTTGTATCAAATGCTACAAAACTACCCCTCGGTGTTAGACTTTCTGCTTCTTCCATATCTTTTGCACCTATATCGATGTAGAGTTCGGAAGATTTTACGCTCTTTTTCCGTTCATCCGCTTCTTGCAAATGAATTGCCTTTGCCCCAATAACGCCTCTAATTTCTTTTTCTCCGACAAGCACTCTTTTCCCTAACAACACTCGGTCATCTATTCCACCTACTTTTTTAAACTGCAGAAATCCATCTTTATTAATGTGATCAATGATTAATCCTACCTCGTCCATATGGGCATTCAACATTATTTTTGGTCCCTTCTTTTCCATTCCTTTCAGGGCAACAAGATTTCCTAATGCATCAGTCACTATCTTTTCAGCATATTCCTTTATTTCATTTTTCAGTATTTCTCTGACTTTTCTTTCATCTCCTGAAACACCAGGAGTATTGCTAAGTTTTTCGATAAGTTCAATGCTCTCCATAAAGTGCCTCCAAAAATAGATCATCAATTTCTTCGATAAACAATGAAAGTAGATTCACTGTTTTATCTACATCTGTCGGATCAATTACTTCAATTGGAGTATGCATATAGCGTAAAGGAATACCTATGATTCCTACAGGTACGCCCCTTCCAACGAGTTGAATTTCTGTAGCATCAGTACCGCTAAGGATGCCTATCTCTTGTTGTAAATGTATGTTAAATTTATCTGCAACTGCAAAAAGTTTTTTGTTAATGATGCGGTCAGAAGAAGGTCCTATGAAAATAACGGGTCCTTTACCCATTTTGCACGTTTTTCTCTCGGAATCATTCGGGGAGAGTCCAAAAGTTGTATCAATTGCAATAGCAAAATCTGGTTTCAACGTGTAAGTAGAAGTGATTGCGCCCAGCCCTGTAATCTCCTCTTGCGATGAAAAATGCCCTATAATATCAATCAAAGGCAATTTTCTCTTTAAACTCTTTAGAACTTCTATAATAGTATAAACACCAACTCTGTCATCAAGAGATTTATTTGAAATGAGCTTGTTAAGCGAACTAAACCCAGGCATAAACGTAATACTGCTTCCAATTGGTATCAATTTTTCGACTCTTTCCTTGTCCATACCGCAATCAACAAAAAGTTTATCAACCGGAACAGCTTTTTTAGTCTCTTCTTCTGATTCAAGATGATATGGTTTTAGACCAATAACCCCTTTGAATTCTTGCTCTCCATGAACACACACAATGGATCCGGGCAATACTTTTAAATCAATACTCTTTGTATGAACACGGAGGAATCCTTCTTCAGTGATTCCTGTCACAAATAGAGCCACTTCGTCTAAATGTGCATCAAGCATAAAGCTATACGTGCCCGGGTTACCCCTTTTTAATACATAAATAGATCCATTTTTGAGGGTTTTAATTTCATCGACATAATTCGATAATTCTTTAGTTATCAGGGAATGTAATGCTGATTCTTCTGATGTTGCAGCATGCACATTAGTTAATTCTTCAATTAATTTTTGATTCATAACACCCCTCCCCTAATTTGATTGGAAAATCACACTGTACTTGGAATTGATGAGACAGCTGATACTTATAGCAAGAAGTATATTTTTGATTTAATATCATATAATTTTTGTGATTTATCCGTAACATAATTTTAAATATTGTGTCCTTGTTGCGTGTAGAATAAACAGAGATATTTGTTATCATATTTTATGAAGCAAGAACTTTATTGTTGGCTTGCTGTTGTTCATTTTATCCATTTCGTATCCTTTTTTTGTCATTTTCTTATTTTAACGAAATAGAGCAAAAAATTCAAATTTATAAAACTCTTGCAGGGTCAGCGTTTTGTTAAATGGAAAAACTACGAACATAAATAATATATCTGCAAGGAGTATTGTTTGGCTTAATTAAAATTTTTTTATTTTTTTAATTGCGTCAAATCAATAATTACTCTGTATTTGAATTTTCAGAAAAAAAGTTCTAATTCTCTTTTGGCATCTTGCTTAGAGGAAGATGCATGTACTATGTTTTCAGTAAGATATGGAGAGAAGTCACCTCGTATTGAACCTGCTTTCCTTTTTTCAGGATAAGTTTCTCCTACAACAATCCTGCAGTTCATTATTGCTTCTTCTCCCTGTATTTTCATTAATACTACTGGTCCAGAAATTGTATACTCAATAAGCATGTTAAAAAAATCTTTTCCTTTATGCATTTCATATAGTTTTTCTGCTTTATCTTGGTCAAGGTGTTCCATTTTAATGTCGACAATTGTCATCAATTTCTGTTCTAATCGCTTGATGATTTCGCCAATTAAATTTCGTCTAACTCCATCTGGCTTGATCATTACAAACGTTTCTTCTATCATTACTCCTCTCCAAGTTCATCTAAGTAGATTTCTTTTTCTTCTGGATTATATCCGATGAGTTCAGCATATCGGCCTAGATTTATAACTGCTTTTAGCATATTTTTTGCTTCTGTATCTCTCATTTCTTGTTGTAAGACAATAAGAAGTTCGTTTTTATCGATTGTTTTATCGGGTATATTCAGAAGCAACTCAATAAGTTCTTTAAATATGGGAAGCTTTTTTAAACTTTTTTTGAATATAAGCTTTCTTTCATTCTCATCTCCCTTTAAAAGTGATTTACCCAAATTAGTTAGAATTAAATCTCCTTCTTCAATTTTAACAAATTCCAAAAGTTCTGCAGCCTTTATAATTGGGAGAAGGTCATCAATTTCAAGATTTAAATCAGATGCCAGTGCATATACATCTGTCCTCCCGCCCTCTTCGGCCAAATAATCAAGCATTCCAAATATTTCTCCTACATCTACAGCAGGCAATGGTGATACATCGTCCATTAGTGTTTCCCCTTCGGGATTCACCTCCTTCTTATATTTTATAAATTATAACCTTTAGTAACAACAGTTGAATATAGTTTATCATAAAGTTTTATGAATTCAATACTATCGCGATCTCTTGGTCGTGGAAGTGTAATTGGTACATCGCTGATGATTTTACTGGGGTGGGTAGAGAGTATAATGACTCTGTCAGCCAGATAAATAGCTTCTTCGATATTATGCGTCACCATAAGGATAGATTTCAAAGAAAGCTCTCCAGAACCCCATAGCCTCAATATCTCCTCCCTTAAGTTTTGGGCAGTAAATGCATCCAGTGCAGAAAATGGTTCATCCATGAGGAGAAGTTCTGGTTCCATTATCAATGCTCTTGCAATGCCTACTCTCTGCTTCATTCCGCCAGAAAGTTCTCTTGGGTATGCTTCTTCAAAACCTTCCAGTCCCACAAGGTCGATGTATTTAAAAGCTTTTCGTAACCGTTCCTTCAGAGGAAATCCTCTTGCTTCTAATCCAAGCGTTATGTTTTCCGTAACATCTAACCAGGGAAGCAATCCAAAAGTCTGAAAAATGATGCTTACGTTGGTATTAATCTCTTTTACTGGTTCCTCTTTAAAAAGTACCTTTCCGGAGCTTGGGGTTACTAACCCAGCAATAATACGAAGGAGCGTACTTTTTCCACAACCAGAAGGGCCCACAAGTGCAACAAATTCTCCATTGTTGACAACTAAATTAATGTCATCAAGAACCACTAATTCTTTATTTTTCAGCGGGAAGATCTGTTTGATTTTTTTTAGCTCTACCAGTGCCATTATACCTCCATTGTGAATCGCTCAGAAATTTTAGCATAAAGTGGTCGATAAACAAAATGATTAATTGAGAAGATTGTGAAAACCATAATTAGTAGTGAAATAATAAATATTCCTTTCTTGTCTTCGTTCAATGAAGTATTGAGAATACTACCAATACCTGGGACGGAATATATTTTTCCTTGAAGACTAATGTACTCGGCAATAATTAAAGCATTCCATCCCCCACCCCATGCTGTAATCGTTCCGGTCATAAGAGAAGGTAGCGATGCAGGAAAAAGCAATCTCTTGAATTTTAAAAACCTTGTTGGCTTAAATGAATCTACAACTTCTTTAACATCACTCGGGATTGCTTTCAATCCACCGAATATATTAAATAATAGATACCATTGCATGCCAGTAAGAATAAGGATGATTGCTGTAATGTTCAAGCCGTTAGGGATTTGAATGAAATAATAAAGAAACAGTGGAAATATTGCTACCGCGGGAATTGAGGCAAATATTTGGATAAACGGGGAAATAATTTTTGCACCACGAGGGTGGTAGAACATAGTAATTGCCACTGGAAGAGTCCAGATAAGTGATATAAGATATGCAATTAAAAGGCGGGTAAAAGAGAATAAAAGTCCCTTAAGAGTTGCAACAAGATCAAAAAAGGTAATTTCGTTTATGATGCCGGGGACGCCCCTAGCAAGAAGATAAACTAAGTAACTTACTGCTATACTAATTCCGATTACCATTATTTTAGAAAACACGGCAATGCATTTATGAACAATCTTGTTTTGTATGATTTTCAAAATCTGTGAAAAATTATTTTCCGTTCTTCCAGTGAGTGGTTTTAGTTTGCGAAGGATATTACCGACAATTTTCCAAAATGTCTTGACGATTTCCAGTACTTCGCTTGCTTCTTCTTCTCCGGGTGATAAATCATATCGGAATCGGCGTGACCACTGCGAAAGCGGTTTCCAGATAAAGAGGTCGATAAAAATAATTATTAACACAAGAACAAGGATGCCAAGCAGTGTCAACGAAATTTTTGACTGAGTTGCGGTTTCCATAATGAAGCTTCCAAGCCCTGGGAGCCGATACGAGGCTCTCCCTACTGCAAATATTTCACATGCTACGAGAAAATACCAACCATTCGTCCAGCTCATTATGCTGTTATAAATAAGCTTTGGAATAATTGCGGGAAAGAGAAGTCTTCGTGTTCGTAGCCGTCCTTGCGGATCAAAAAAATTGTAAGGTTCTGCAATGTTTTTTGGTATGGTCGAGAGACTTTCATAAATGCCAAATGCAATGTTCCATACTTGAGAAGTAAAAATTAAAAAAATTGCGGCAATTTCTACTCCAATGGATTTACTTGGAATGACAGCAATAAAAAAGAAAATAGCAGCAGGGAAGAAAGCAAGTATTGGTACTGACTGGAAAATATCCAGGATTGGCAGCATAATCCGGGCTCGCCTTTCACTTGTTGCAGCGGCGAAGCCATACAATACCGAAAATAAGAGCGCAAGCAGATACGCACAGGTCATTCGGAATAACGAACGCAAAGCATATGAGGGAAGCTGTCTTACGGAGAGAGTAGAAACAAAACTAGTGACAGAGATTTCTTTTCTATAAAATATATACGCAAGGGCAACAAGAGCAACAAGAAGGAATAGTTCTAAAAAGATGTTTTCAGTTTTTGCTTTTTCTGTGTTCATAGTAAATGTTAAAAAACAGGAGGTTCTTCGAGCTCTTTTTCGTCATTTTCTCTTGAGAGCTCAAAAATTACTGTATTATCTGGATCAGGGCAAGAAATATAAGCTTTATCAGGATTTTTTTCCCATGGCAAAGTCCCACCATACCTAAGCGGGGTGATAAATGGCCATAAAGTCACAAATGCCCAGCCACAAAAATTAATAGGCACAGGTTGCCCATTAGTGTCGATATCAAAAGTATCTCCTACTTTTAGGCCTGCGGGACATTTTCCAGAGCCTCTGATTTCAATAATTTTTATTTTTATCTTATACATTTTTGCCATTATATTATTTCACCTTAATGAATTTTAGCACAAAGCCAATTTGTTTCCAAGTAGGTATTTTATTGAATTTTTACTATAATAAAAAAATTGTATGAGAGGAGTCGAGATGGGTCGACAAAAAAGCAACAAGTCTTTCAACCTATTTTTAACAGTCATTGTTTTAATACTAATTCTTGTTTATGGTTATCTTTTTCAGGGTTTTGCTCCGATCTTTTCTCCGCAAACAACTCTACCTACCTTGGAAAGTGCTCAATTATTCGTTGAGCCAGATGATGGAAGGTCATATATAATAGATGCAATAGATAATGCAAAAGAAAGCGTGGATCTGGAAGTGTATATGCTATCTGATAGTAAAATTATAAGCGCATTGATTGATGCAAAGAACAGAGGAATAATAGTTCGGGTGATTTTAGAAGAAAATCCCTATCTTGGATATGGAGCGAATAAAGAAGCAAAAAATAAACTTGCTCACTACGGGGTTGACGTTAAATGGTCGAACAGAGTATACAGATTTACACATTCAAAATTTTTTGTAACAGATATGGTAAATGGGTACATACTGACACTTAATCTTTCAAAAAGTGCGTTTACTAAGAATAGAGAGTTTGGAGTGATAACTCAGGATTTAATATCTGTCGGTGAACTTGAAAAAATTTTCCAGGCAGATTGGGATAGAAAGCCATATAAGGTCGCGGAATCGCCCCTTGTTGTAAGTCCTGAAAACGCAAGAATAAAACTGAAAAACCTCATAGAAGACGCAAAAAAAGAAATTCTTGTTTATGCAGAGGTGATGAATGATGCAGATTTTGAAAAGCTGCTTGTTACCAAAGCACAGAGTGGTGTATCGGTGTGTGTTATCCTGGCAGATCCTGCAGATATCGAATCTAATGCTGAAGCATACGAGCGGTTCTTAACTTCTAAGATTCTTGTAGCAATTTGCTCAACTCCGTATATTCATGCTAAAGCTATCCTTGTTGATGATTCTGCTGCGTATATTGGGTCAATTAATTTTTCTACTACCTCCTTTGATAAAAATAGAGAAGTCGGTATTATTGTGTCCTCGCCAGAGATTATTAGTAAATTAAAAGCAACCTTTTTGTACGATTTTCGGCCATGACTATATTTTGAAACTACGACTTTTTAATAAATTTTGAACAATATTTACTTGTTTTTTGTAAAAAATTAAACGATATATATAATAAAAAACGGGAAGAAATGGAATGCATAAATATTTTTTTTGTTAAAAATGTTTACTTAGCCAGTAATAAGGAGAATTAAATGAGTAATAAGGCTGACAAAGGGTGGTTTGAATCATTTCCTTATACAATTAATGACAAGGTTCTTGCACGATTTGATCAAAGAAGAAATATATTTGGACGAATACTCAATGATACAAAAGCACCTTTTTATAAAAAAAGCATGTACAAGAATGTTAAAAAAATTATTACTCAAGGGATCAATGGATATTCTCGGATTGAATTTGCCAAAGTTTTAGGAGCGTGGGCTGTTTATGATTATTTTTACAAAGCATTTGCGTGGGAAAGACCGACCGAACAGAACAATATTATGAATAAGCCTGACCTTGAGAAATACCCTGTCGAAAATAGAAGAACAATGAGCGAAGAGGTAAAAGACGCAGTAAAATTGTACGGCGCATCTCTTGTGGGTATATGCGAGATCAACCCGTTCTGGATATACTCAGTTGATTTGTTTGGACAGTCAATTGATGTCCCCGATGACTATAAATATGCAATTGTTATGGCAATACCTGTGGATGATAAGTTGCTCAAAAGCTCGCCAACCTTCCCAGCCTGTACTTCTACTGCAATCGGATATTCAAAAATGGTTTTTTGTATTGCATGTCTTACAGAATTTATTAGAAATTTAGGATATAACGCTATTCCAATGGGTAATGACACTGCTTTAAGCATCCCGCTTGCAATTGATGCCGGTCTTGGAGAATTAGGACGAAATGGTTTATTGATTACGCCCCAGTATGGGCCAAATATAAAACTGTGCAAGGTATTTACAAATTTACCGCTGGAACCAGATGAACCTATCGAGTTCGGAGTTGCAAACTTTTGCAAAAAGTGCAAAAAATGTGCAGAGGCCTGTTCGGCGGATGCCATACAGTTTGAAACGGAACCCTCTTTTAAGACAGTATCGCCATCGAATAATCCCGGAATATTACGTTGGGCTGTAGATCATGACAAGTGCTATACGTTCTGGATTAAAAACGGGGGTGATTGTTCGAATTGTATTGCCGTATGTCCTTTTACTCCTTCATCCGTTTAAACAATAGGATCTTATAATAGAAAGGTTTGATTTAAAAAAGGAAGCGATGAATATGGCAAAACTAATTTTATTAAAAGTATTGCATTTTTTTTTAAAAGGTAGTAGTATTACGGGAGATTTTGAAAGTTAAAATCGAAATTGTATAATTTTGCATGCTGCTTTTAGCTATGGAGACATAATGGAAAAAAGAATAATGAACTAGTATTTAGCAGAGCGGAAAAAGGTGTATTTGCAGGTGAATAAGTTATCGGAAAAAGTGCAGGTTTTTTAAGGAAAATGGTTTTAGTTCAGAGACAATTGAAGTAAGTAAAGGGCAATAAGTATTTCGTAAAGAAATACTTATGAATAGGTAAAAAAAATTACACAAGGAGGAAAGAATGTTTAAAAAAGTATTAATTGTAGTGGTAGCACTGGCTTTAATAGTAGGTTTTGCCGGATGCAGACCTGCAGCCGAAGAAACTCCAACAGTAGAACAGGTATTAACGTACAATGTGGGAGCTGAACCGCAGTTCTTTGATCCGAGAAAAGCAACAGGAATACCAGAATTTACAATGTTGCTTAACCTTTTTGATGGGTTAATGAGGTATGACATTCAAGGACAATTAGTCCCATCCATGGCGAAGACCTACGACGTTTCTGATGATGGTTTAGTCTGGACGTTTCATTTAAGAGATGCAAAATGGTCAAATGGCGAACCTGTTACAGCTTATGATTTTGAATATTCCTGGAAAACTGCTCTGGCACCTGAAACTGAATCTGAGTATGCTTATCAGATGTACTATATCAAAAATGGAGCAGCGTATAACAGCGGGGATATTACAGATCCTGACCTAGTAGGAGTAAAAGCTTTGGATGACAAAACACTTGAAGCGACTTTAGAGGCACCAACTGTTTATTTTACCTCACTTCTTACCTTTACTACTTATCTTCCAATAAATAAGAAACTCGATATGGAGAACCCTGATTGGGCAAAATCTGCGGACAATTTTATTAGCAATGGTCCATTTACGATTACAAAATGGGAACATAACCATCAAATTGAAATGGTAAAGAATGAAAATTATTGGGATGCTGATAAGGTTAAATTGGATAAGATTATTTTCCTTATGATCGAAGAAAGCTCTACAGAATTAATGATGTTTGAGAACGGAGAAATAGATTTTGGAACCAACCCACCTTTACCCGAAATCGACAGACTAAAGACAGAAGGAATTTTGACAATTAGCCCGTATCTTGGAACATACTATTATATGTGTAACGTAACAGAGCCTCCATTCGACAATGTGCTTGTAAGGAAAGCTTTTGCTGCTGCAATTGATAGAGAATCAATTGTAACAAATATTACAAAAGGTGGCCAGTTACCTGCAACAGCATATGTTCCGGGTGGAATACCCGATGCTGCACCAGGACAGGAGTTTAGAGGAGTTGGTGGTTCTTATTTTGAACCATATGAACCTGAAAAAGCAAAGGAGTATTTAGCTGAAGCCGGTTATCCAAACGGCGAAGGATTCCCAGAATTTGTTCTTCTTTACAATACAAGCGAAGGTCATAAAATTATTGCAGAGGCAATTCAGGGAATGTGGAAAGATACTTTAGGTATCACTTGTACTTTAACCAATCAGGAATGGCAGGTTTATCTTGACAATCGAAGCACACTGAATTATCAGATTGCAAGAGCAGGTTGGATTGGCGATTATACCGATCCTATGACATTTATTGATATGTGGGTTACCGATGGCGGAAACAATGATACCGGCTGGAGTAATGCTGATTATGATAATTTTGTTGCTATTGCAAAAGGCACCGGGGATCAGGCTGTCAGAATGAAAGCAATGCATGATGCAGAAGATATTTTAATGGATGAAATGCCCATAATTCCTATATATTTCTACACAAATCTTGCACTTATTAAACCATATCTAAAAGATTATTATAGATCCGCTCTTGGGTATACAGATTTCAAACTAGCATATATCGAAGAACATTAACATTTATGGCCCCTCTCACAGAGAGGGGCCATAAACTCTTAAAGAAGCAGAGCGGAGAAAAACATGAAAAAATATATTATAAATAGAATATTTTCGATGATACTTGTCCTCTTAGTTGTTTCGTCACTAACCTTTTTTTTGGCAAAGGCAATTCCTGGCGGTCCTTTTACAAAGGAAAAAAAGGTTCCCGATATAATTTTACAAAGACTTGAGGAAAAATATCATTTTGATGATCCACTGTGGAAACAATATGCATCTTATATGGGTACTCTCATGAAGGGTGATTTAGGTCCTTCATTTAGATATGATGCTCTAACTGTCAATGATATCATAGCGAAGGGTTTTCCCGTGTCGGCTACAATTGGTTTTCTTGCGGTGTTGCTTTCGATTATACTTGGCATACCGGCTGGAATAATATCTGCTTATCGACAAAACTTCTGGCAGGACAATACTGTAATGTTTGTTTCTCTAATTGGAATCTCTGTTCCTAGTTTTATTTTAGCAACTGTATTTATGTATTTTTTTGGGTTAAAGCTTAAAATCTTGCCAATTGCAGGGTGGGGTGGATTCCGTTATATGATTCTCCCTGCAATTACACTTGCTGCATTCCCAACAGCATACATAGCAAGGTTAACCAGATCTAGCATGCTAGATGTGTTGAGCCAGGATTATATTAAGACAGCAAGATCTAAGGGCCTTTCAGAATTTAAAGTTATTACATTACATGCACTAAAGAATGCAATCCTCCCGGTTGTTACCTATATGGGGCCGATGATTGCTGCAATTTTCACTGGTAGCTTTATCGTTGAAAGGCTGTTTTTTATTCCCGGCCTTGGAAAATATTATGTTACAGCTATTTATGATAGAGATTACACAGTAATTCTTGGGACAACAATATTCTATGCATTTTTTTTAGTAATGGCAAACTTTATTGTTGATATTCTTTATGCATTTCTTGATCCGAGAATTACATATGAAGAAAAAAAGTAGGGAAGATATGGATGAGAAAAGACTTTTTACACCTGTAAAAAAAGAAGAATTAGGAATAAAGGAATTTGTGAGACCCTCAGTAGGTTATTGGAAGGATGCCTGGAGAAGATTAAAGAAAAATAAATTGGCAATTGTCGGGCTTATGATGATAACCTTATTACTTTTATTCGCTATTTTTGGTCCTTCACTTTCCACTTATAAGTATGACCAAACCGAACTAACAAATTGTTATGCGCCTATGTCAAAAGCACATCTATTTGGCACCGATGCACTTGGAAGAGATGTTTTTACGCGAGTTGCATTTGGAGCACGTATATCTCTTGCCGTTGGTGTTGTAGCAGCATTTATTAGCTTCTTTATAGGAGTTTTTTATGGTGGGATTTCAGGATTTATTGGCGGAAGAACCGATAACATTATGATGAGAATTGTCGATATTTTTTACAGTGTTCCCGTGCTTCTTATTGTCATACTTCTCATGGTAATACTCCGGCCTGGTCTTACAAATATATTTATTGCACTTGGAATTGCTTATTGGGTTGGAATGGCGAGGATAGTCAGAGGGCAGGTTTTAAGCTTAAAAGAACAGGAATTTACGCTGGCTGCTCGTGCTTTAGGAGCAAGTAAGCGAAGGATCCTAACAAAGCATCTCATTCCAAACACAATGGGCCCAATTATTATTACTGCAACTCTTCTTATTCCAAATGCAATTTTCTTTGAGGCATTTTTGAGTTTTATTGGGCTTGGCGTTTCTGCTCCAATGGCTAGCTGGGGTGTGTTAGCATCTGATGGCATTCAGGGTTTTCGATCTTATCCTAATCTTCTCTTTGTACCAGCAATTTTTATTTCATTAACAATGTTATCGTTTAATTTCCTTGGTGATGGCTTAAGAGATGCTTTGGATCCACGACTCAGAAAATAGGAGGAGAATGAATGACAAAACCAATACTAAAAGTTGAAAATCTTACAACACAATTTTTCACATATGCAGGAGTTGTCCAGGCAGTTAGAGGAGTTTCTTTTGAAATTTATCCGGGCGAAGCTGTTGGGCTTGTAGGAGAATCTGGATGCGGAAAATCTGTAACAGGATTATCTATTATGCGGTTAATTCCAAACCCACCAGGCAAAATTGTTTCCGGGTCTGTCTATCTTGATAAGGAGAACCTTTTAGAATTTAGTGAAAAAAAAATGAGAAACGTGCGTGGCAATGAAATCTCGATGATTTTTCAAGATCCAATGACATCTTTGAACCCTGTTTTTTCCATTAGGTATCAACTAATGGAGATGCTACTACTTCATCAGAAAATAACAAAAAAGCAGGCAAAGGAAAAAGCAATTAAACTGCTTGATATGGTGCACATAAAATCTCCCGAAGAGGTTATTAATCGATACCCTCATCAATTAAGCGGAGGAATGAGGCAAAGAGTGATGGCGGCAATTGCAATTTCCTGTGATCCGAAAATAATCATTGCAGATGAACCAACTACATCCCTCGACGTTACAATTCAGGCTCAAATATTGAATCTTCTCACCGATTTAAAGACCAAATTGAATTCGTCGATAGTTCTGATTACACATAACCTTGCTGTGGTAGCAGGCTTATGTAGCAGGGTACTGGTGATGTATGCAGGACTAATAATGGAAGAAGGAACTGACATGCAGATATATAACGGCCCGATGCATCCGTATACCTGGGGATTGATGAAGGCTGTGCCTAAAATTAATGAAGAAGAAAAAAAAAGATTAATGACAATACCTGGTTTACCGCCAGATCTTCTATCACCTCCTGAAGGATGTCCTTTTGCACTAAGATGTGATTATGCAATGCATATATGTTTTGAGAAAAAACCACCTTTTTTTGAACCTAAAGAGGGACACAAGGTAGCATGCTGGCTGATGGATTCAAGGGCACCTCACGTGAAAAGGAGCATGTAATGAATGTCAAAACAATTGATGAACCAATCCTTCAAGTTAAACATTTAAAAAAATACTTCCCGATAAAAAGAGGTGCTTTCTTGAAGAAAGAAACTGTTTTTGTAAAAGCGATTGATGATATAAGTTTTAATGTCAGAAAGGGGAAAACTCTTGGTCTTGTAGGAGAAACTGGAAGTGGCAAGACAACTGTAGGAAGAACAATAATCCGCTTATATAAACCTACCAGCGGACAAATTATTTTTAATGGAACGGATATAACTACTTTAAATGAAAATAAAATGCAAAAAGTTCGGAAAGAAATTCAGATGATTTTTCAGGATCCATACGCCTCTCTTGATCCGCGGCTTACTGTTGAAGAAATTGTCACAGAGCCAATGGAAATTCATAATCTCTACACTCCTAAGAAGAGAAGAGAGAAAGCAAGAGAATTACTAAATATTATTGGACTTAATCCCGAGCACTTAAATAGATTTCCCCATGAATTTAGTGGTGGTCAACGGCAAAGAATAGGTCTTGCAAGAGCATTGGCAGTTGAACCGCAATTTCTTATTTGTGACGAGCCCGTATCTGCTCTTGATGTATCTATTCAGGCCCAAATAATTAATACTTTTGAAGATCTACAAGAACAATTTGGACTCACTTATCTATTTATTTCACATGATATTGCGATGGTAAAACATATCAGCGATGATATTGCTGTAATGTATCTTGGTCGAGTTATGGAAACGGCTCCAAGTAATGAAATCTACAAACACCCAATTCATCCATATACTCAGGCTTTGATGACAGCAGTACCAATTCCGGATCCTCAAGCAGAAAAAAAGCGGGTTAGAATCCTGCTGGAAGGTGATATTTCAAGCAATATAAATCTTCCTAAGGGCTGTAGATTCAGGCCACGCTGTAAGTATGCGAAAAAAATATGCGAAGAGATAGAACCTGAGTTAGAAGAAAAAGAAACAAATCATTTTGCAGCTTGCCATCTTTATTGATTAGCGAATATTTTTTGACAATTTATAAAAATTTTTGAAAAAAATAGGTTTTAAGTATTGACATGGATGATAAAATCCATATAATAGTTTGGCTTATGAGAATAAGCTGAAAGTTTGTAAAAACTTTCATTTTTTCCTCCTTTTTAAGGAATATCAAACAACAAATAAAGCCCCTCCCCCGGGGGCTTTTCTATTTTAACACTCAACGATCTGCTGAAGATAATCTTAAGTGTAAATATTTAAATCTACAAAGTATTAAGCCATTGTATACTCAAGGAAGCGCGTAAAAATTACACATATATAAGATCTTAGGTTTCGATTGCTTTATCGATAATTGCACTTAGTTTCTCAACTTCTTCTTCATTTCCTTTTATGATGGGATATTTAGGTACAAACTGGCATTGAGAGTTTGTAGAGATAGAGATATCATACGTGCCAATATAATTAGCAATTTTTTTAATTTCGAGCTTATCTAATCCAATGAGAGGTCTATAAATGGGGAAATCGATGTCTTTTTGAATGATATGGATATTCCGAAGTGTCTGGCTTGCTACCTGTCCTAAAGAATCGCCTGTAACGACACCTTCAGCTTTTATCTTTTTGGCGATGCGTACTGCAACGCTAAGCATTCTGCATTTACAGAAAACACAAATGTAGCGTTCTTTATCGCATTTTTTGAGAATTTTTTTCAAACTATCCAGGTACTCATTGTGCGGAACGAGTATGAATTCTGTTTTGTGATCAAAAAGTAGAAAATGCTCATATAATTTCCGTGCTTTCTCTTCTTCGCCTTTGTCTGTAGCGAAATGCACAAACGTAATTCGCGCACCTCTTTTTAACATAAGAAAAGCGGCGACAGGCGAATCAATGCCTCCAGAAAGAAGAGCAACAACACTTCCCTGTTCACCAACAGGAAGCCCACCAATTCCTGTAAACTTATCGGTATAAAGATAGGTTCCGTTACGTAAAATTTCGATGCCTATAAAAAGATCGGGATGTTTTAAGTTAACATTTAGATTGGTTGCATCTTTGATGGTACCACCCACAATACGCTCTATGTCAGGACTTTTTATTGGATATTCTAAATAGAGTCGCTTAACTCTCACTGCAAAGCTTTTAATCTTTTGTTCGGCTTGCTTGTCTTTTGCTAATTGAACAGCAGTTTTTTCAATTTCGTTTAGGTCATGGCCAATTTTTATAGCCGGACTGAATGAAACAATTCCCGGGAGATAGCTCATTTTTTTTGCATTATCCCAGTTTGTATATACGACAAGTCTTCCGCCAACAATCTCTACTTTACTGCCATTAAACAGTTTCTCAATTTGTTCCTTCAACCTGCGCTTCATGCTGTTTTGCGCTTTTCGTCCTTTAGTTCCGATTTCGCCAAATCTGCATATAATTGTATGCTCCATTAAATACCTCTCATTTTTTTGAAAAGAGATTTATAATTTTCTTGAATACTTACGCTTTCTTTTTGAAGCAATTCGCTAAAAATTTGTTGCAGCGATGATTTTTCATAGGTATGTATCACTGCCTGTTCATGAGCCTCTTTGAGTGCCACAGGATACCCCATTCCTTTTTCTGCCTGACTCAATAAAAGTTTGTGCAAAAGGTCAATTTTTTGTTTGTCCGCTGCTACAAATGCGGGAATTTCTACTCTTGCTATCTCGCTTCCCACATTAAGATAGAAGAAAAATATTGGAGCAGCGTAATAACGCAGAATCGGCGCATTGCTCCTAAATAGTATGGAACGTTCGCCATTTTTAAGCAATTTGCTAAAGATATCAGTATCCCGGAGTACATCAAATTGCTTTACATCTTCATTATTTGCATTCTTTTCACTGCTAGCAATTTGCAATTTTACTACACCAGTAACATCTTTTGAGCGAGATCCGCTTATATAGCCTGCAATAGGAATATTTAACTCCTGACTTTTCTGAAAGAGCAGCTGGAATCTATTGATAAATTCTTGTTTTAACTGCTCATTTCGCTCTTTTATTTCCCACTGAATTAATGTTCCGTCAAGAAGAGATATTATTGGAATATTTTCATTTTTTGTCTTTTCAAGGAGAGAAGAAAGCGAAATACTCTCTTCTAAAAACATTTTGGCATCTAATAATTCGCCTTTAATCATCAACTTTTGTTCGCCTATATCTACAAAAAGATCCTTCTCCTTATAAAATATTTTGGGCACCGAATTTGCAAAAAAATAAGAAGTATCATCATATTTAATAATAATTTCTCCTATATTAATAACATAGTAATAAAGAGGAAAATCGAAGTTAATAGGAATCTCTGACCTGTCTGTCGCAACAACAATATAATCGCACATATCTAACTTAGCATGGATTTTGCTAAGAGGGTTGCTCAAAGGTGTAGCTACAGGAAAATCAACATGCATAAAATTTCGCTTCGTTTCAATTTCACTTGATGAAATATCTTTCAGGATTTCTAATGCTTTTTCAATAAGATCTTTTTTAATTACCTGCAAATCTTTGCTCTCTTTTACCGCATTTTTCATTTCTGACATTATCTTTTCAATTTTTAACATTTCACTCTCCTTACTTATTATAGAAAAATTTCAAAAAGAAGTAAATTAATTATTTAGTAGCTTTGTATCAATTTATAACCAGCTGGTAGCATAATTACAGTACAATGTAACATTGATTTTTTGGTACATAACAGTATAATTGCTATATGAATGATGTGATAACACTTTTTTCGATATTAATCTTTTTGGGAGTACTTGTAAGACTTAAAATAAACATCGGAATAACAATCTTGCTATCTGGTATTGTGCTTGCCATTTTTAAACACATTCCTCTGATTGAGATTGCCAGAGCATTCTATGTAGTGGCTACTGCCTGGGATACCGTAAAATTGACATTAATTGTGGTAATTATTACATATTTTGTAGAATTACTAAAAGAGGCTAAATTTCTCGATAGAATGGTAAAAAGTTTTTCAGAAATATTTTCCGTTAAATTTTTTGTGCCAATTTTTGCACTTATCATCGGCACATTGCCTCTTCCTGGCGGTGCACTAATCTCTGCTCCGCTGGTTAATGAAGGAATGAAACAATCAAGTGCTACACCGGAGGAGAAGACGGTAATAAACTTTTGGTTTAGACATGTCTGGCAGCCAACATCGCCACTTTACCCGGATATGTTGCTTGCTTCATCAATTTTAGGAGTTTCAATATTGCGCATTATCTTTGTACAATGGCCGTTTTCAGTTTTAATGATCATTTCCGGGTTAATTTTTCTTATACCGAAGATCAATTGTATTAATTGTACAAAAAGAAAAATTAGTAAAAGTGCTCTGTACGAACTGATATTTAGTATTATGCCAATATTTATTATATTAAGCCTGATACTTATCTTCCACATATCGATTATCCTCTCTGGAATCGTTGGAATAATATATGTAATTATAGCAAGGAAGCTCACGCCTAAAAACCTTTTAAAAGCTTTTCGTTGGAGGCTTCTTTTAAAATTAGCAATTCTTATGTTTTCGATTTTCTACTTAAAGCATATTTTTATAAAAACCGGTATCATTGATGGAATATATCTTTTTCTTAATGAACGAAACTTTCCTCATTTTTTTATTTTATTTTCTTTGCCGTTTGTAGTAAGCCTTATGACGGGAGCAGCAGCTGCTACAGTAGGGGTTTCTTACCCATTGCTTCTTCCATTACTGCTAACTCCACAATTAAACAATGCTAATCTTTTTATTGCTTTTCTCGGGGGATGGAGTGCGCTCATGCTTACTCCAACACATTTATGTCTTTCGCTGAGTATGGAATATTTTGATGCAGTGCCAGCGAAAATGTATCCACTACTTTTAAAAAATATAATATTTCTTATGTTGGGTGCTACATTTTGGTTTTTAGCAGTTTTTCGTTAAACTATTGATTTTTTGAGTAGTTTTGGTATTATTGGCTCGCAAAACAGGATGGAGAGATGACCGAGTGGTTTAAGGTGCACGCCTGGAAAGCGTGTGTGGATCACAAGTCCACCGTGGGTTCAAATCCCACTCTCTCCGCCAAGAAAATGCCAATAATGAACCTCGAAGTTTTAAGAATAAAAGTATTATTTTTTTATATTTTCTTTTTTCAAGTTAAAATAAAAGAAATGAAAGCATTTTAAAGGAGAGGGGTCTATTAATGATATATAAAATACTTGCTGATGCGATCGTTACAATGCATTTTGGATGGATACTTTTTATGCTGCTTGGCTTTATATTAACTTTATGTGCCTTTTTTAAAAAAGATTTTTGGGACAGATGGCTGTTTCGAACAATACATCTCTTTGGCATAGTATATGTCAGTTCTTTGGCTATTATGAGAAAAGATTGCCCCTTAACCCTGTTTGAAAATGCTTTAAGGGCAAAATATGACTCTGCTCTGATTTATCCCGGCTCATTTATGGTTTATTACGTTGAAAAATTTGTTTACCCAGACGTTAATCTACTGTTAATTCTTATTCCGACAGCCTTTATTGCCATCTTTTCTATCATTATTTTTATTATAAAACCCCCAGCAAAAATAAAATTAGTATTCAAAAACGTTAAAAGCATTTTCTAATTTTTCCTTAGACAGCCATTTATTAGTCCTTATTTTTTGCGTTTGCTTAAGCTGTCTCCCTTTGACAAAAACATCGTAAATCTTATACTTTAATAAAAAGAAAGGAGGTTTTTCTTATGATGCTAAATATTACTTTAAAAGGGATTGAAGAGTTATTGCCAGAAACAGAAGTTAGAATTAATGAAAAAATAGGTAAGGTAGAAAAATATTTCAACAACATTCAAGATGCGAAGGTCTTGATTGTTAAACAGCGTGGTCAATTTATTATGGAAGTAACATTACATACCGCAGGCAAAATATTGCGTGCTGAAGGTAGAGGTACCCTGATAGATAAAGCATTAGCTGAAGCCTCGGAAAAATTAGAGAGGCAAGTTCTCAGATACAAGGAACGGCTCACAAATACGAAAAAAGAAAAGCCAATGCCAGAAATGTCTTCGACGGTTGAGGAACAACCTCACATTGTAAAAACCAAAAGCTTTATCATGAAGCCAATGAGTCTTGATGAAGCAATACTTCAGTTGGAATTACTTGATCATGATTTCTTCGTCTTCAAGGAAGTAGACACAGAGCATTTAAAAGTCATTTATAAACGAAGGGATGGTAATTACGGACTCATCGAGCCAAAAGAATAAATATGCTATTAGATATATTTGACCCCGTCAAAAAGAATCTTAAAAAGTACGAGGCGATTATAAAAACAATAAACAGTTATGAACCTGAGATTAGCAAGCTCTCTGATGAAGATTTGGCACACAAAACAGTGGGTTTTAAGGAGAGACTGTCAAATGGGGAATCCGATCAATCCGTTTTGCCGGAGGCATTTGCCGTTGTAAGAGAGGTCGCTAAGCGCACTGTTAACATGAGACACTTTGATGTAGAATTGGTCGGAGGAATCGTACTATACAATGGAAATATTGCCGAAATGAGGACAGGTGAGGGGAAAACACTGGTTGCTACCCTTCCCTTATACCTCAACGCTTTACAAGGAAAGACTGGACATCTTGTCACTGTTAATGATTATTTAGCGAAAAGAGACAGTGAATGGATGGGCCCGATTTATAAATTTTTAGGACTTACCGTGGGAATAATACAGCATGATTCTACTTACGAAGAACGGAAGAAAGCATATGTTTCTGATGTGACATACGGCACAAATAATGAGTTTGGTTTTGATTATCTCAGAGATCACATGGCAATCAATCCCGAGCAAATAGTTCAAGGGAATCTCCAGTACGCAATAGTAGATGAAGTGGACAGTATTTTAGTCGATGAGGCACGAACGCCGCTTATTATATCAGGACCCTCTGAAACATCCACCGATATGTACTACACTGCTGCCAAACTGACGAAAAATCTCAATGAAGACGTCGATTTTGAAGGCGATGAAAAATTAAAAACGGTTTCACTTACACCAGAAGGTGTGCAAAAGATTGAATCGATACTCCATATTGACAACCTCTACGAGGAAAAATTTGTGGATATAGTAAAACATATTAACCAGGCATTGCGTTCAAAGATGTACTTTAAAAAAGATGTCGATTATATTGTTAAGGAAGGCGAAGTTGTTATAGTCGATGAATTTACCGGCAGATTAATGTTTGGCAGAAGATACAGTGATGGGCTACACCAGGCGATAGAGGCAAAAGAAGGCCTTGTCGTTAAGAGCGAAAGTCAAACGCTTGCAACTATTACCTTTCAAAATTATTTTAGAATGTATAAAAAATTATCCGGAATGACAGGGACTGCATTCACTGAGAGAGATGAATTCCGGGAAATATACAATCTGGCAGTTTACTTAATACCCACGAACATGCCAGTTATCCGCGATGACGAAGTGGATGTAATCTATAAAACAGAGAGAGCAAAATTTAAAGCAATAGTCCAAAAAGTTGCAGAACTACATAAAAAAGGTCAGCCCGTACTTGTAGGCACGCGTTCTATTGAAATTTCTGAAAGATTATCCGCTATGCTAAAAAAAGAAGGAATTCCGCATAATGTATTAAACGCAAAGTATCATGAGAAAGAAGCCATGATTATAAAAGATGCCGGACAATTCAAGACAGTCACTATTGCAACAAACATGGCAGGTAGAGGCGTTGATATAAAACTTGGGAAAGGAATTACTGATTTGGGAGGTCTGTTTATTCTTGGGACGGAAAGACATGAAGCAAGACGAATCGATAACCAATTGCGGGGAAGATCTGGTAGGCAGGGAGATCCGGGTGCATCACGATTTTATCTTTCACTTGAAGACGAGCTTGTACGTATTTTTGGAGGAGACACAATTAAGAAAATTTTTGATACATTAAAAGTTGACGAAAATGAACCTATTGAAAATAAATTCTTGACAAGCGCTATAGAGCGAGCACAAAAAAAGGTGGAAGCATATAACTTCAGTGCCAGAAAAAACCTATTAGATTACGATAATGTAATGGAAAAACAGAGAGAAGTAATATATGAAGAAAGGGATCGAATCCTGAAAAGTGAATCGATTCATACTGAGATTATAGAAATAATAAAAGATGTCGTTAATACAATATTTACCGCACATTATAATGTTGATGAAGATGTTGAAATAAGCGATGAGGAAGTAAAAAACCTCGAACACACTCTCATGCATCTAATAAATAGGCCTGTACATTTTGACCTTGCAACACTTCAAACGATGAATGCAGAATCAATACTGTGCTCTATTACGGAATTAGCAATAGAAGTTTATGAAGAAAAAGTTGCTTCGATAGGGCCTGAATTGGCTAATCAAATTGAAAAATATGTTTTTCTTAGAACAATTGATTCTAACTGGAAAGAACATCTCTACGGAATGGATGATCTAAAAGAGGGGATTGGGTTGCGGGCATATGGACAGCAAGACCCATTACTGGCCTATCAAAAAGAAGGACATGAACTTTTCGATAGCATGATGGAGCGAATCAAAGCAGATACGGTTGAAACTCTTTATAAAATACAGTTGCAAAGTAAAGATGAAACGCAGAAAACACAGGAAACCAGTAACGTGAAAACTTTTCATAACAAAACATCGGAGTCAAACATCTCTAAAGAAGAACGGCAAAAACGAAGAGCTTTAAAGAAAAAATTGAAAAAAAGAAGGAAAGGTTAATTATGTTTTCTGATATGATGAAACGTAGAATCAATTTATTTCTGCAACGCATAGAAAAAGGACTTGATTATTTCTGACTGAAAAAAAAGGAAGAGGAAGAAGCGTCACTAAAGAACATACATTCCCTTCCTGGATTCTGGACCAGAAACGATGCTAAAGAAAAGGCACAACTATATTCCATTGTGCAGAAAAAAATTAAAAAGTTCAAAGAGTTGGAACAATTGCATTATGATATTAAAACAATGGAAGAACTTGCAAACGAGACAAATGAAATAATGGACGATGAAATGGAGCCTCTTGTCAAAAAAGGTGAAGAATTACTTACTGAATGGGAGGTCGAACAATTTCTTTCCGACCCATATGATAGCTTGAATGTATTCGTGTCTTTTTCCTCAGGAGCAGGCGGCACTGATGCGCAGGATTGGACTGAAATGTTAGTGCGAATGTATATTAGATGGGCGGAAAGAAAAAAATTCAAAGTAGAACTCCTGGAAGAAATGCCCGGAGATGAGGCGGGTTTAAAAAGCTCTCTCCTCCACATTAAAGGAGATTTTGCTTATGGGTTGTTGAGAGGAGAAGCTGGAGTACATCGCCTTGTTCGTATATCGCCGTTCGATTCTAATAAGAGAAGACACACATCCTTTGCACTTGTAGAAATTACTCCAGAGTTAGCAGATATTGAAGACATAGAAATAGATAGTAAAGATCTCAGAATCGATATTTATTGTGCAAGTGGACATGGCGGACAAAACGTGCAAAAAGTGGCAACTGCGGTACGTATCATTCACATTCCGACAGGAATCACCGCAGAATGCCAGAATGAACGTTCTCAATTGCAGAATAAGACAATGGCAATGAAAGTACTCAAATCTCGACTTCTAATGAAACAAGAAGAGGAAAGAAAAACAGAGTTAAAAAAAATAAAAGGAAAACATAAATCCGCAGAATGGGGCAATGAGATACGCTCCTACGTGCTACAACCGTACAGAATGGTTAAAGACCATCGAACTGATCATGAAACTGGGCAAGTGGATAAAGTATTGGAGGGAGATTTAGATGCGTTTATATGGGCATACCTTACGCATTCAAAAACATATAAAACCGACTAAAAAGTCAATAGTCGCTGGACTGCTAAGCATAGCAGGTATAACAATAGGTTCGGCAATATATGCCGCTGGATTTAATATATTTATCTTGCCAAATCATATAGCACCCGGTGGATTCATCGGTATTGCCGTAATTCTCCAGCACTATTTTCCACTTCTACAAATTGGAATAATGATAATTATTATGAATGTCCCTCTCTTAATCATCGGATTAAAAAGACTTGGATGGCATTTTTTATTCGGAACTATTGTAGGTACACTGCTTTCATCCGTATTTATTGATCTATTTGCACCATATCTTCCACAACTCCAGACAGACGCGATTCTTGCCGCAATATACGGAGGATTCCTTATGGGCGCAGGAATAGGTATCATCTTCAGGTCATTTGGTTCAACGGGAGGAAGCGACCTGCTTGGACAAATTATATACGATTTTACCGGATTGCCTTTTGGGCAGTCAATGATGCTCATTGATATAGCTGTTATTATCCTTGCAGGTGTTGTATTTCGTAACATCAATATTTCACTTTACTCAATTATTGCTGAACTTATAAGCAATAAGACAATTGACATCGTGCAGAGTGGCCTTACATTTTCAAAAGCAGTATATATTATTACACAGAAACCTGCTAAAATTAAAGAAGTGATTTTAAATGAAATAAAAAGAGGGGTAACAGAAATAACAGCGATGGGCGGGTACACCGGAGAGATTAAAAAAATGCTTCTTATTGTGGTGCCACATACTCAGGTATCAAAGATTAAAAAAGTTGTAAGAGAGGCAGATCCTGAAAGTTTTGTAATTATAGCAGAACTTTCCGAAGTGATAGGCAGCGGATTTAAATCGATAAAGGAGCGGATATGATAGAAATTAGAGAGGCAGTAAAAACATTTGAGAATGGCGTAACTGCGCTCTCAAAGATTAATCTTCACATTGAAGAAGGTGATTTTCTATATATGACTGGGGAATCTGGGGCAGGAAAAACAACTCTTTTGAAACTCATTCATTGCGATGAATTCCTCACGTCGGGGGAAATTTTATATAATGGAGCTCCGATTCTTACACAATTTCCTTTGCATATTTGGAGGAGAAAGGTAGGATTTGCCTATCAAGATTGCATGTTAATGGAAAATAGAACAGTTTTTGAAAACATAACGCTTCCAATCCAGATAAGAGGAGAGAATTTTCCCAAAATGAGTTCTCGCGTAAAAACTGTATTACATGCATTGCAGTTGCAAGACAAGGCAAATAAACGTGTCAATGAACTTTCCGGCGGCGAAAAACAACGTGTTTCAATGGCAAGGGCCCTTATTGGAAAACCAGACATACTGCTCCTGGATGAACCACTTGGTAACCTCGATAAAGATACTGCTGCAATTGTATTTAAATACATTTCAGCTATGAATGAAGAAGGTACTACTATCATTATGGCAACTCATTATGTTGTTCGCGTAGACAGCCGTCCGCTAAAGATGATAAAACTCCGCCATGGGAGGCTTGTGGAGAAAGAATATGTATAGACTTGTGCACATATTAAAACAATTTTTTCTAATTCTAAAAGAGAGTAAAAAAGCGATATTCATTTCGATAATCTTTCTTTTAATAGGACTTATAACATTGGGGAGCAGTTATATTGTGGGCAGAAAACTTTTTAGAACCTCTCTTACATTGAAAGACACAATATCCATCACTGTATTTTTTAAATTAGATAATACTGAAGACGAAACAAATAAATGTCTTGATGTTATAAAAGAAATTGATGGCATAAAAAATGTAACATTCATTCAAAAAGAACAAGCAAAAGAAGATTTTGAAAGATTGTTCCCACAATACAAGGATGTTATTGCTGCTCTTCCTGAAAATCCGCTCCCTTCAACTGCAAAAGTAGAGATAGACGATCTTTCAATGGGTAAAAAAATCGTGGATATTATTGCTACATTTCCTGTTGTGGACATGGTAATTTTTTCAGAAGATTTAGCAAAAAAAATTGATAAATTAATTAATCTTATATGGTTTTTATTTATTTCAATTCTACTGGTGGTAGCATTAGAATTTATCTTTACTGTCCAGAGCATTACTTCACTTACCGTTGACTTAAGAAAAAGGGATATAAAAGTAATGAAACTTGTTGGAGCTGACAATGTATTCATAGAGATACCCTTCATCCTTTTATCTCTTTTTTCAGCGCTTGTAGCCTGGTCTATTTCAATTTTTGTGCTACAAAAAATAAATGGTTGGAGCAGCGGTGTAGTTCAAGATTTGTTGCCTTTCTCTGGTAAAATTTCTGATGTAAATACTGTACAAATTTACAGTGTGCTTCTCGTTTTTTCGGTTGCAATGAGCTTGATAGGTAGCATTATTTCCATGAGGCAAGTAAAATGAAAAAAATCTTGTTAATATTTCTTATCTTTTTTGTACTTCTTGCCTTGTTTCCACATACCGCATATTCAGATCTGGATGAAGAGCAAAAAAAACTTGAGGGATATAAAATTGAGCTGGAAAAAATAAGGCAAACAATAAACGATACAAATATCAATGAAAAAACTGCTCAAGCTTTGCTTGATAGTATTTATAATGAAACCGACAAAATTGCTTTAAACATCATCGTAATACAAAATAAAATAAATGTCATTAACGAAGAAATAACTGAAGCGGAAAATATGATTCAACAAAAGACTCAGGATATTCTGCGAAATGAAGACCAGATTAAAGCTTCTATTAATTTATCGTATAAGCTTACAGCAATTTCTCCTATAGAACTATTGTTAAGCGGGCAAGATCCCGACACAATTAATCAACGCATTGCGTACCTCTCATACATATCTCTTTCCAGTAAAACGATACTTGACAAAACAAAGGAAGAAAGAGAATTATTAGCACAAAGGAAGGAAGACCTCATAAAAAATAAAGAATATTTAGATCAGTTTCTTTCCGAAAAATGGAATCAGCAAGAAGTTTTAAAAGAAGAAATAGCAATGCAAAACAAACTTGTTACAACATTAAAAATCAGAAAAATTATTTATATACAGAGGAAAAGTGAAATTGAAAAAGAAATTGAAAAAGAAAAAGCGCTGATCGAAAAACTTATACTGGAGGCAGCTGAAGCTAGTAGAGTGCTCAAAACGGGGCTTATCTGGCCAGTAAAAGGCCCTATTACTTCCTATTTTGGCTGGCGGACACATCCTATATGGGGAGTGAGAGAACTTCATGAAGGTATTGATATAGCAGTGCCAACTAATACTAAAGTATTGGTAGCTGCAAGCGGAAGCGTAACATACGCAGGATGGATGACAGGATACGGGAATGTTGTTATCATTTATCATGGCTCAAATATATCTACACTTTATGCGCATCTTAAGCAGTTTGCAGTTAAAAACGGTGATTTGGTGGCGCAAGGACAAATTATAGGATATGCTGACAGTACAGGTTGGTCTACTGGACCTCACCTACATTTTGGGGTCTACCTTGGCGTTAAGGCAGTTGATCCTTTAAAATACCTTTCTCGTCCTTGACGAAATCTCTATTTTCTGTAAACTTAATAACTCAAATAAAAAGAGGTGAGAATACAAATGACCGAAAGTAAAATTTATGTAGAGCTTTTAAAAAAAAATGAAGAAAATAAATACAAACTGGTCCACCGAATTATTAAGGAAGGTAAAGCACTTGTAAGGCTAAATCCTGATTTTACACCGTTTTATCCTGCAGATTGTTTGCAAAAAATTTCGCAGGTTTTATTGAACAAAACAAGCGATGACGAAGAAAAATAAAGTCCTTCTAGTTGTGACTGGCAGTGTTGGAGCTTACAAGGCTGTTGAGATATTAAGGACTTTACGAGATTTAAATATAGACGTCAGAATTATCTTGACTGAGGGAGCAGAAAAGTTTATTTCCGCACTAACCTTTTCTTCTTCTGGTGCAGAAAAGGTTTTTACAGAACAGGATCAATTTTCGGTCGATAGTGAAGGTGTCTCAGCCCACATTTCATTATCAAGGTGGGCTGATTGTATTCTTGTAGCGCCTGCCACTGCAAATACGATTGCTAAAATACTGGCTGGTATTGCAGATAGTCTTGTATTATCCACAATTTTAGCCTCCAAAAAGCAGATATTTATTGCGCCTTGCATGAACACTAACATGTTTGAAAATTCAATTACACAAAGAAATATCAATGCATTAAAAGAACACGGAGTGATATTTATCGGACCAGAAGAAGGAAAACTTGCTGATTTTTCTGTGGGTATGGGCCGACTTACCGATCCGGAAAAAATAGCACAGTTTATTGTTTCATTTATGCATAAAGATACTGAATTATTCAAAGGAAAGAGGTTTGTCGTTACTGCCGGCCCTACAAGAGAATATCTTGACCCAATAAGATTTGTTACAAATGATTCTTCAGGAAAGATGGGAACTGAAATTGCAAAAGAGGCAAAACGAATGGGAGGATATGTACATTTAATTTGCGGTCCTTCCAATGTTGATGTAATCGGATTGGATAAAATAGATAAAATTATGACGACAGAAGAGTTATTTAAAAAGACAAAAAAAGCGATGGAAAGAAGTGACATTTTAATAATGGCCGCTGCTCCCACAGATTTTAAGCCAGAAATTGTGCAACCAAGTAAGATACAAAAAACATCGCAGCTTAATGTTCAATTTCGCAAAACAGTTGATATCATAAAAGAAATTGGGCAACATAAAAATAATAAAATTATTGTAGGTTTTGCGCTACAAACTGAAGATATCGAAAAAAATGCTGTGAAAAAGATGCGTGAGAAAAAAATGGATATAGTCATTGCAAACAGCAATTTGAACATAGGACAAGATTATGGAAGCGTTTTAATTATAGATAAAACAGGTAGAAGAAAAGTTGTTCGGAATGAAACAAAACAAAAAATTGCAAGAGAAATTTTAATATTTTTAAAAGAATTTGTGAAAAAGGAGGGGAGAAATGGTTAGAAATGGAAGGCAAAGATTTGTTACTACAGAATCTGTGACAGAAGGCCATCCGGATAAACTTGCAGATCAGATTTCCGATAAAGTACTGGATGAAATTATTCGGAAGGACCGTGAGGCAAGAGTTGCCTGTGAAACATATGTGACTCATGGTTTAATTATTGTTGGCGGCGAAATTACAACCTCTGCATGGGTCGATATTTCTGAAATTGCAAGAAGCACAATAAAAGATGTTGGATATATTGATCCAAAATACGGTTTTGATTATCACACTTGTGGTGTTCTTAATGCGGTAGGACGGCAATCTACAGACATCGCGCAAGGTGTAGACAGGGGTGGGGCAGGAGATCAAGGCGTTATGTATGGTTATGCAATTAACGAAACAGATGCACTTATGCCGCTTTCAATTGTTGTTGCACATAAGCTTACTGAGCAGCTTGCAAGGGTAAGAAAAACAGGTAGCCCAATAAACAATATTGGACCTTTTCTTGGCCCCGATGGCAAAGCTCAGATTACTTTAAGATACGAAGAAGGTAGAGCAATAGAGGCAACAGATGTGGTTATATCCACTCAACATACTGCAGAATTACTTGATGGGAAAAATCCATTGCAAATGTCTGCTGAGGCACACCAAAGAATCATAGATGCAATAGCAATGCCTGTTATACCAAGCTATCTTGTCACTGACAACACCCACTTCCACGTTAATCCCACGGGGAAATTTGTCATAGGCGGCCCTCAATCCGATACTGGAATGACTGGCCGAAAACTTGAAGTTGATACATATGGCGGCATGGCTCCTCATGGAGGTGGTGCATTTTCAGGGAAAGATCCTACAAAAGTAGATAGATCTGCAACCTATATGATGCGTTATCTCGCAAAAAACATTGTTGCAGCTGAGCTTGCGCAGGAATGCCTTATTCAGGTTGCTTATATTATCGGAGAAGTTCAACCTGTTTCATTTACTATAGATACACTTGGCACGGGAAAAGTCGACGATAAATTACTTGAAAAAACCATTATAGAGCTTGTCGATCTTTCGCCAAGAGGGATTATTGAAAAGCTTGACCTTCTCAGACCAATCTACCAAAAAACTGCTTCATACGGACATTTTGGGAGAAATGAGCCTGAATTTACCTGGGAGAAAACTGATCTTGTAGAATTATTACAAAAAAAACTTGGATAACAACACATTGTACGGGGGCATCGTAATTGATGGACTTGTTCTGAACAAGGATCTATTCTATTACAAAATCCCCCGTTCTTTGGTTAATACCGTTCAAATAGGTAGCAGAGTTGCAGTGCCATTTTCCGGAAAAAATGAACTTTATTCAGGATTCGTATTCGATATACAAAAAACTCTTCCTCACGATGCTCAAAAAGTAAAAGAAATTTCAGATATAATTGAAGAACCGATATTTGGGGAAAATATAAGAGATCTCTTTACATTCACTGCAACACAATATCTTTTGCCATTGCACTTTCTTGTCAATCAATACATAAAAAACATAGGAGGAAAACGGTTAGAAAAATATATACAATACACACCGGATCTTAAAAAAATTAATAAATCTCTGCAAGAAGAAAAGGGCATTAAAAAAGAGCTTATTGATTACCTCGCCAATAATAAACTTTGTTCTTTGTCATCCATTAAGAAAAATTTCGGTCATACAGCCTTGCAGCACATAAAAGATTTAGAACAGATTGATATTGTTAGACGTATTTCACTAGAGACAGGGAAAACTACTAAATATCTAACTCTTACACATAGCGAAAAAGAAACAGAAAAAATGCTGGACAGTATCGAAAAGAAACGATTTCGCAGTGCTGTTTCAATCATTGAAAGATTGAAAAAAGTAAAAACACGCATACTGGACGAAAAAACACTTATTAAAGGAATAAAATATGGGCGTGCCACGTTAGAAATCTTGCTGAAAGAAAATATTCTGAACGAAGCACCTTTGATAATTCAAGGAACTACCAATACGCAGACGCAAGTTCCCCAATTTATTAACGGTAGTAGTTTAAAGACAAGAAATAGACAGATCATTCGACAGATACAGACCGAGATAACGCCAGAAGGGAAAGCGTTGGTTATATTCCCAGAGCTTGCTCTTATCCAGAGAGTTGAAGAAGAATATAGAGAGGCATTTGGAGATGATCTTTTTGTATGGAAGGGAGCAAATAAAAGAAATTTTATAAAGGATGTAAATATGACGGGAAAGCGTGTCATCCTTGCTACACCCTTTTCTCTATTCATTGAAATTTCGCAACTTGAACTCATTGTAGTTGCTAATGCATCGTCTAAACATTTTAAGCAAAGTGATTTTCTTCCATTTAACGCACTAATTGTTGCTCTAAAAAGGGCTTCTCTGGAAAAAACAAAACTTATATTCTCATCTGCGTTGCCAGAAGATAATATTTTCTTCCTATGTGAAAAGGGACTAATTCAGCAGAAGAAAAAAGAAGTGCTTCAATCAAATATAAAGATTGTGGATATGCGAAAAGAATTTAAACACAATAATAAAAAAATGCTATCAAAATATTTAGAAGACCAGATGCGTAAAATTCTAAACGGAGGAGGAAATGTGGCACTTCTTCTTAACCGAAAAGCTTACTCAACATTTATAATGTGCAGAGAATGCGGATATGTAATTAAATGTCCCAATTGCGGCACCTCGCTATATTATGACAAAGAAAAACACAATCTTGTCTGTCCTACCTGCAGATATAGAACTAACCCTCCGGATATTTGTCCCCGTTGTGGTAGTCCTAGCATACGTTATTTTGGAGGTGGGGTACAAAAGCTTATTGAGCAGGTAAGTAATCTTTTCCCAAATATTGATGTGATAAAAATGATAAGTGGTACCAAGGTTTCCGAAAAAAAGCTTTTGGATTCAAAGAATTATTCGCGCACTGTGTTTGTTGGCACTGAATTTTTATTAAGCCATTTATTACTGGATAATATAGATTTGTTTGGTTTTATCAGCATTGATGCATTTTTGCATCACTTTGCTTTTGATGCTGTAATGAATGCCATGTGCGTTGTGTCAGAAGCCGCAGGAGAAATGGATGGGAAAGAAATTATTGTACAAACATATCTTCCGGAACATTACGCTGTAAGTGCCATTCAAAATATGGATTATAAACAGTTTTTTAAAGAAGAATTTTTAATTCGAAAAGAGTTGTCATATCCTCCATTTAAAAATCTTATAATCTTTACTTTGAAGGGAAGAAAAAATTATGAAACAATGGAGAATGGTCTTGAGTTTAAAGAAGTACTTTTGAAGAAATTTGGAAAAGAAATAGAAATTTTAGGCCCATCTCCTGCACCGATAGAAAAAAAAGGTGGATATTTTTTTTATGAGCTAAGCATTAAAACAGGTTTGGAAGTAAAATCATTTAGAAATATATACTTTGAATTTTTAAAGAAAAAAACTGTAAAAATTCGCCCGGAAGTGCACCTTTGCCCTCTAATTATCTAATAAAATATCTGTTTTCTACACGGTTTTTGAGTCTTAATTAGTTGCAGTTTCAATTGTACGTCATTCACACGAGGTCTCTGAAAAACCCTATTTTGTCACCCTGAATTTATTTCAGGGTCTCTTAACTTATTGATTTTATTGGACACTGAAAAGATCCCGAAACAAGTTCGGGACTAAAGGTCCACCAGCATGACATTTTATTCTATTTTCATACTTTTTCAGAGACCTCCACGCATCTTTTTGACTACATTTTTCTTTGTCATATAATAAAGAAAGTAATAAGTAATTGTGGAGGCAAGAAATAAAAAATTTAAATAGGGGTGTAGCATTGTGAAAGAAGTATATCCGAACTTCGAATATAGCACCAAATTGGAAGGATATACGAAGTAAAGTGTGGATATAATCAAGTTATATGAAATGCTCGACTGTTTGTTTCAGTGCCTTGCCTTCCATGGCAAAGCCGAAGAAAGTTATATTTAGTTGTAAGAACAAGGAGTTAAAAATGTGGACAAGAGAATCAATAAAAATTATTGGAAATAATAATAGACACATTAAGAATAGAATTTTTAAACACGAAGACAAAACAGATCTTTTAACAATCATTGTAGCAGGATTTGGATATACAATGGATGCTCCATATATTTATTATTCTAAATATATACCCTATCAATTAAACTCTGATGTATTATTAATAGATCTTGATTACAGCCAAATAAATGAGTTTATTGAATTACCTGATGATAAACAAGATGAATGGTTTGAAAAAGATTTGATAGGTATAAAGAAAGGTATCAATAATTTATCAAATTATTCAAGACTTTGGCAAATTGGTAAATCACTAGGTACATCAGTTATATTCAATCTGTTAAAAGAAGAAGAAATAATAAAGAAAACAGAAAAGGTTGTTTGGCTTACACCTGGAACACAGGCAAAGGAAATATATTCTATAATATCTGACACTCCCATTTATTCATTTGTAGTATATGGAAGTAAAGACCCTTACACTAAAAGTGACCAAATAGAAAGATTAAGATCAGCAGATAATATTACAATATTTACAGTGCAAGAAGGAGATCATACTTTAGAAACTGATGATATTGTGGAATCATTAGAATATTTGAAAACGTATGTAAAAGAACTAAAAGGTTTTTTAAGCAATGATGCCCTAAAGTACATCCGTGTACTTTGAGGGTGATTCTCTGAGGGCGTCGAGCACATCAGTTAACAGCGAATGCCTGGTTCCACTTCGCTTCACCCAAATCGACTAAAGTTTACTTCGTTAAATACCATTAGCCTTTGTATTTGCATTATTGCTAAATTTGCCCTTTTTGACATTGTTTTCATTTATCCGGATATTATTTCGTATACAGCGTGTTTGTGAGAGGGAAAAGATCTTGTTATTCGCTATGGAGAAGAATACCTTGAGTATAAGAGAAAATGATAAAAGATGTATAATATTATAGGGATGAGTGATATGACAATTAAAAAAATTTCAAAGTTTAAATATTTAATAGAGAAAACAGGAAAAATGAGGGTGCCTGTGTTACTTTACAGCACAGATAACCTTATAAAACTCATCGGCAAAGATAAAGCACTCGAACAGCTTATAAATGTAGCAACTCTTCCGGGAATTGTAAAATACGCACTTGGTATGCCAGATATGCATCAGGGTTATGCATTTCCAATAGGTGGAGTAGCCGCATTTGATTCAGAAAATGGTGTTGTTTCTCCGGGTGGAGTAGGTTTTGATATCAACTGCGGAGTAAGAGTCATAAAAACCAATCTTTCCTATAAAGAGGTAAAGGGACAGCTGAATAAATTGGGGAATATACTCTTTGCAAATATTCCAGCTGGCGTCGGTTCTGAAGGAAAAGAAAAATTTGGTTCCGAGGAAACAAAAACCGCAATGAGAATCGGTATAGCATGGGCAAAAAATAAAGGGTTTGCCTGGAAAGAAGATGAAGATGCAACTGAAGAAAATGGAAGAATGAAAAACGCAGATCCAGCCTTTGTTAGCAAAAGGGCAATAGATAGAGGAAAAGTCGAATTAGGCACTCTTGGTGCAGGCAATCATTTTTTAGAGATAGACAAGGTAAGTGAGATATATAATGAAACGATTGCAAAGCAGTTTGGCTTGTTTAAAGATCAAATTCTTATCTGGATTCATACAGGATCACGGGGGCTTGGACATCAAGTTGCAACAGATTATCTACAGATGATGTTTCCAAAAATGGAAAAATATGGGATACCATTTATCGACAGAGATTTTGTATCGCTACTATTATCTGCCCCGGAATCCGATATGTATCTTAAAGCAATGGCATCAGCTGCAAACTTTGCCTGGGTAAACAGGCAAATTATTACATATTTTGCGCGACTTTATTTTTCTTCTGTTTTTAACGAATCCCCTGAGAAATTGGGAATGCACCTTCTTTATGATGTAGCACATAACATTGCAAAATTTGAGAAATACAAAATAAACGGAAAAGAAAAACTTCTTTTAGTACATCGCAAAGGAGCAACGCGTTCTTTTCCAAGAGGGCATCCGGAGCTTAAAGGCATTTACAAAGAAATAGGCCAGCCGGTTTTACTCCCTGGTGATATGAAGCGAGGCTCTTATATACTTGTTGGAAATGAGAAATCGCTTTCTGAAACATTTGGCAGTGTCGCGCATGGTGCAGGAAGACTCCTCAGCAGGCATAAAGCAGTGAAAACACTTACATTAGAACACGTACAAAAAGAAATGGACGAAAAGAATATATTACTACGTGCAAAAACAAGACGTATCATTATGGAAGAAGCCCCGGAAGCTTATAAAGATGTTAATGAAGTGATAAAACCTATAATAGGAGAGCAACTTGCAGTACTTGTGGCTCATTCCGAGCCCCTCTTTGTATTAAAGGGTTAATTAGTAATTCTGAAGAAACTCTATTCGAATTTAAAAAGAAGAACAGAGAGGGAAAGTGTTATAACAGAAATTGTAATGAGTACATAGAAATTCGGTAGAACTGACATTACTCCAAACCCTCTTGTAATAATTTTATTGAACCCATTTATCGCCCAGTATTGAGGAGTAAACCGTGCGACATTCTGCATAAAATTTGGAACAATTTCAATAGGCCACCATGCACCGCCAAACATACTTGTTACTATTGAAATAAGCACAGCAAACGCACCTGCCTGAGCAGAAGTCCGCACAAATACAGAAAGAAGCGTTCCAATCCCGGTAACAGAAAGAACATAACTTATAGTAAGAAGCAAAACCCCCACAAGTGAATTCCCCCAGTTTACTCTCAGAATAAACTGGCCAAAAATAATAAGAATCATGAATTGAATAAATCCAATCAGGAAAAAGCCGAACATTTTCCCCGAGATTATAGAGAATTTCCTCGTTGGTGTTGTTAAAAACCTCGCAAGCGTCTTGTTGTGTCTCTCTCCCACCATTGCAGCCGCTGCAAAGAGCACCCCCATCATAACAAACATTACGGCAAATCCGGGAGAAGATGCATTCATTCCGATGGGTATACTTTCCTCTCTTTTTTCAACGGATAAAATATTATACTCCACCCGAATAGGGGGGATAGGATTAAATGATGTGTCCGCTTTTTGGAATATTTTTCTCCATATATTTTCTTCCTGTTCGTCCGGAATAATTTTTCTCTCTCTTAATTTTTCAAGTGTAAAATTCGCTGAAAGTGCATCAATGGATATTCTGTTTGCTGTCTTCGTTATAAGCTCATCTAAAAAATAAGAGAAACTCTTTTCTGATTTCAAAACCTCAATTGTCGTGGATTTACCATTCATAAGATTTTCTGAAAAATTCTCAGGTATCAATAAACCTGCAAAAAACTCAGACTTTTTTACACGATCTTTCATGTTGACTTTGTCGCTTTCTTCAATAATTTCAATGCCTTTTTCTTTTTCTAATGTACTTCTAAATGTTTCCCCGTAGATTCCCGTATCTCTGTTGAGAAAACCAACAGGGATTTTTTCATTTCCGCTACGCGGAGTGCTCATAGCCCCTGTAAGAATAGTCCAGATAATTGGCATTAAAATAAGCCAGATAAGAGTCCCTTTATCACGAAATACTATTTTTAAAGAATGAAGCGCTATATAAAAAAATTTTTTAAGCATCTTTACACTTCCTTCAGCTTGAGCCTGAAAACACCAATAGAAAAGAAAATACTTGCCATACCGAGAAGGACAAGTGCGTATGGAAGAATTGAGATAACTCCTCCTCCATCGTACATTAGATTAAAAAATCCATCCAGAGCCCACCTATTCGGTGTAAGTTTGCTTGCTATGTTCATCCATTTAGGAAAGGTAAATACAGGCCACATTGCACCACCAAGAAATCCAAATATCATTGATAACGCAGGACCTATATTTCCAATTTGCTCTTCACTTTTTGCAAAAGAAGCTAGAAGTATCGAAACACTGGAAAAAGCTAATACAGACGAAAGAGTCATAAGAATAATACCCGGGATAGACTCTCCCCAGCTCACTCTATAGAATATACTTGTAAATATTATAATGATGACAAATTGAAGAAGGGCAACAAGAAAAATACCAAAGAGTTTCCCTCCGATAATTTCTTTTTCACTTACAGGAGTAACTTTTATTCTGTCAAATGTCTTAATTCTTTTTTCCGTAAAAATTGTTTCAGCACCTGAATTTGTTGCAAACAATAGATACATAACCCCCATTCCGACTGCATAATATTCCATTGCAAGAGGGTTTTTGGTATCCTTTTTTTCTGTCTCTTTATTAACCAAAACAAGGTTTTCTTTACTTTCTATTTCCGAAAGCCACGTGGAAATCAAGCTTTGAATCTCCGAAGGTTGTATAAGATTTTCCGAATGCAAGAAACCAAGGGCAGTTTCCACTATTATTCTTCTTTTCAAAACCTCAAGAGTAAATGACTCGACAATATTCTTCACAACACCTGCTTTAATAGTCTGCTCGGGATCACCATAAACATTAATTTTAGTATTTTCCCCTTTCACAATAGATTCTGAGAATCCCTTTTCAATGACGACACCAGCCGCAATTTCACCCTTATTTATACTTTTTATTATCTCTTCCTCGCTTTTAACAAAGCATATTTTTATCATATCCTTTAATTCATTCGAGCCAAATACATCATTTATCAGAACATTTGAAATCTCTCCTTCATCTTCATCTAAAACAGCAATATTAATCGTAAAAGGTTTATCTGTCCACAAAGGCTGAAAAACCATACCCAGCACAAGAATCAAAATCAATGGCATAGCAAGCAACATAATAAAAGAGGCGCGATCCCTCGCTCGAATTCTTACATCCTTAACGCCAATGAGAAACATTTTTCTCATATTAATCCCTCAACTCCTTTCCTGTAAGGTGAAGGAATACACTTTCTAAATTTGGCTCTTTAATTTCAACCGACTTAACCTTGACATCGCTCTTCCCAAGGATTTCCAATACATCCGGTAAAAACTTTCTCCCATTGAGTGTCAATATTTCAATTGATTTATCAACTATCTCTACCTCATTTGTACTGGACATTTTTTTAATTGCTCCTGCTAAACTCCGGGGTATTTCATTTATCGTTACAATTTTTAGTGAGTCCATTTCGCCAACAAGAAGCCTCAATTCATTTTGAGTCCCGGATGCAATAATTTTACCTAAGTCCATAATAGCAACTCTATCACACAAAAATTCAACTTCTTCCATATAATGACTTGTGTAAAGAATTGTGAGGCCATTTTTGTTCAATTCCTTTAATGTATCAAGAATATTTGTTCTTGATTGAGGATCAACTCCTACTGTTGGCTCATCCAGTATAAGAAGCTCTGGCGAAGGCAACAAGCCCACTGCGATATTAATTCTTCTCTTCATGCCGCCGGAGTATTTGTTGATTAAATCTCCGCTTCTTTTAGTTAAGCTAACAATTTGAAGAACTTCGCCCACTCTTTCGTGAAGTTGTTTCCCACCGAGTCCATACATTTTGCCCCAAAAGAAAAGATTTTCTCTTGCGGAGAGTGTAGGATACAATGCAATATCTTGTGGGACAACGCCTATTCTCTTTTTTACCTCCATCGGCTCTTTTATTATTGATTTCCCATTCACAAATGCGTCACCTGAAGTAGGAGAAATTAAACAAGAAAGCATTGAGACAGTTGTTGTTTTACCTGCTCCATTCGGACCGAGAAGCCCAAAAATCTCCCCTTTTTCTATTTTAAGGCTTATACTATCTACCACCTTTCTTCCATCATAAATCTTTGTAAGTTCATTTATTTCAACAACACTCATATTCCACCCCTACAATTTTTACAATTATATTATATCTAGTTAAAAACACAATATTCCCCAAATTAAGTAGCTACAAATCTAAATTTTTAATTATATTTAGATATAATCCAGTGTTAATGATGAAAGTAAAATTTCTTTGTTTAATTCTTCTCTGAATTCTGCTTTATTTTTTTCTACCAACCTTTTTTATCATAGCAAGAGCCCTTTGTTATTAAGTGTAGATTAACAATTTTTATGAGAGTTTTCTGGTTAAGAAAAATAATTGTTAATAATCTCAATCATACATAAAATAAAATTGCAAAATAATGTGCTATGCTGCCGCCAAGAACAAATAAATGCCAGATGGCGTGATGAAATGGAATCTTTTTCCCTAAATAAAATATAGTACCTAAACTGTAAAACACCCCGCCAACGATAAGTAACAGAATGCCATTAGCTGGCACAGATTTCATTAAAGGGTTAATGAAAATAATAATAAGCCAACTCATAATTAAATAGAGAATTGTAGACAGAATTTTAGATTTATTAAGAAAGAATATTTTTAGTATTATTCCTGCTGCTGCAATACACCAAATATATATAAATAAATTCTTTCCTCCTGCTGTTCGCAGTGATATTAATGTAAAAGGCGTGTAAGTTCCGGCAATCAAAAGATAGATTGCAAAGTGATCAAACATTTTTGCTATATGCTTTTTTCGGCTTGACCGTACGCTATGATACAAGAAAGATGCCCCATATAATACAACTAAGCTGATCCCATATATATATAAACTTGTTATTCGCCAGTTATTTCCACTTTGTGCTGCGGAAAATACGAGAACAATTAGCCCAACAATACTCAAGCATAGGCCAATAAAAGGAGTGATACTATTCGCAATTTCTTCCTTTGTTCTAAATTTCATAAATCTTTTCATATCTATAAATACAATACTTATATTTAGAAAATATACAATAAAATTTCAATTAATAACCCCATAAATTTTCTAATTTATTGAACAGAGATAGTGATTTTGAATGAATAGATGGTCCTAACTCTTGACTAAAATGTAATTTTCAATAAACTATTAGCAGTCAAGCTAAAGGAGTGCTAATTTAAAATTGGTGGAGGTATGATGGAAAAGAAAAAAAATATTTTGGAAAAAGATAAACAGAAGCTGACTAAAGAGCAATTGGACGAGCTCGTAAACGCATTGAGTGAGAAAAATGCTGAAATAGAAAAATTACAAAATGAACTTGAAAATTTAAAGATAGAAAGCGCGAAAATGCATGAACAAAAAAATGGTGAAATAGAAAAATTAAGAAAAGAACTTGAAGATTTGAAGATAGAAAGTGTAAAAATACAAGAACATTTTGACAAAAGCAGAAAAACACTTGCAAAACAAGCGGAACAACAAATAATGAAAGAAAAAAAGCAGTTAATGAAAGATTTGTTAGAAATATTTGATAATTTTGAGCGAGCACTTAATACGCTAGATCGAGATGATAAGTCTAGCACAAAAGAAGGCGTAAAACTTATTCACAACCAGATTCAACAATTCCTAAAACAGCATGGAATTAGAGAGATGGAGCTCAAAGACAAAAAGTTCGATCCTGCTCTATGCGAAATAGGGAAAATTACTGAATCTGAAAAAGAAGCTGATACTATATTGGAAGTACTTCGTAAGGGCTATTACTTAAATGACGAAATTCTTCGTACGGCAATGGTAGAAGTTGCTGTACCAAAAAATATAACAATTAAGGGAGGTAACTAATATGGGAAGAATTATTGGTATTGATCTTGGAACAAGCAATTCAGCCGCTGCAGCAATGGTAGGGAATAAGCCAACTATCATACCGGCTGCTGAAGGGCCTTCCGTTGGAGGCAAGACAGTGCCATCAGTTGTTGCATTTACAAAAGATGGTCAAGTTCTTGTCGGAGAACCAGCAAGAAGACAAGCAGCAATTAATATTGAAGGAACCATTACTGGCGTCAAAAGGTTAATGGGGGCTAAAACAAAGCTTAAAGCTTTAGACAAAGAATATACGCCTGAACAAATTTCCGCATTTATACTGCAAAAAATAAAAAAAGATGCCGAAGCATTTCTTGGCGAAAAGGTAGAAAGAGCAGTCATTACTGTGCCGGCTTATTTTAACGATGACCAGCGACAAGCAACAAAAAATGCAGGAGAAATTGCAGGATTAGAAGTGGTGCGACTTGTGAACGAACCAACAGCTGCTGCATTTGCCTATGGCATCGATAGAACTGACAAAGAATTAAAAATTCTTGTTTTTGACTTTGGCGGAGGTACGTTAGATGTTACAATTATGGATTTTGGCGGAGGCGTCTTCCAGGTAAAATCTACCGCTGGAAATACACAGCTTGGCGGAAGAGATATGGATGAAACATTAGTCAATTATATTAGTAATGAATTTAAAAAAGAGAACGGCATTGATCTTCGCAACGATAAAATGGCAATACAACGCATTAGGGAAGCTGCAGAAAAGGCCAAAATCGAACTCTCTTCTATACTTGAAACTCAGATTAACTTGCCATTCATTACAGCAGATGCAACAGGACCAAAGCATCTTGTAATGAACATTACTCGTGCTAAATTAGAATCACTTGTTGACCCAATAATAAAAAAATGTAGTGGGCCATTGGAGAGTGCAATAAAAGATGCAAAGCTTACTCCACATCAAATCGATAAAATTATACTTGTAGGCGGACCTACCCGTATGCCTATTGTGCAACGCTTCCTAACTGATTATGTTGGAAGAAAGCCAGAAATGGGTATCGATCCTATGGAGTGTGTCGCAACTGGTGCAGCGATCCAGGCCGGTATCATTGAAGGAAACGTGAAAAATGTCGTACTGGTAGATGTCATTCCTCTTTCACTTGGTATCGAAACTCTCGGTAGTGTGTTCACAAAGATGATCGAGCGAAACACTTCCATTCCTACTAAAAAAATGCAAATATTTACAACCGCAGCGCCTAACCAAACTCAGGTCGAAATACATGTACTTCAGGGTGAACGGCCACTTGCAAAAAACAATCTTTCGTTAGGTAGATTTATTCTTGATGGAATTCCATCAGCACCTCGAGGAATACCACAAATAGAGGTAACATATAATGTTGATGAAAATGGAATTCTTCATGTTACAGCAAAAGACAAGGCAACTGGCAAGGAACAACATATTACTGTAACAAATACAAATAAGCTTTCTGACGAAGAAGTGGAACGAATGAAACAGGATGCAGAAAAATTTGCCGAAGAAGACAGAAAACAAGCTGAAGAAATTGAGCTTAAAAATAAAGCAGATCAATTAGTCTACAGCGGGAGGAAATTTATACAAGATTATGGAGAAAAAATTAAACCAGAAGATAAGACAACCCTCGAAAATGATTTAAATGAACTTGAAAAAGCAGTAAAAGAAGGAAACATCGAGAACATAAAAGAAACAACGGATAGAGTAAATAGCATAATGGAAAAAATTGGAACAGAAATGTATAAGTCTACCGACACAGATCAAACGACTCCACCTCCTGGCGATAACGAAGAAGAAGGGCCAACTGTTGAAGGCGAAGGAACAACAAAACAGTAAGATATGGCCAAAGATTATTATAAAATTTTAGGCGTTTCAAAAGACGTAACAGCCGAAGAAATTCAAAGGAGGTACCGGGAATTAGTGATGAAGAACCACCCGGACCTCCATAAAGACGATCCTGATTCATCAAAAAAAATGGCAGAGATTAACGAGGCTTATGAAATATTAAGCAGTCCTGAAAAACGTGTTCAGTACGATCGTTTTGGCGCTGTCGGACCCGAAGGTAGAGCTGGTTATGGTGCAGGTGGATTTGATTTCAATGATTTTTCTGCAGGTGATTCATTTAATTTTGAAGATCTCCTGAGAAATTTTGGATTTGGAGGATTTACAGAAACCAGGCAACGAACTACACCAAATGTGAGACAACGCGGAGAAGATATGCAATATCCGATTGCTATCACTCTCAAAGAAAGTATACTTGGGACGAAAAAAGAAATTAGAATAACTAGAAATGAAACTTGCACTGTATGCAATGGAAGTGGACTAAAACCCGGTACTGGTTATATAACTTGTTCAACATGTAAAGGTACTGGAACCGTAAAGAGAGTCCAACGATCTATTTTTGGTGAATTTATTATACAAACTACTTGTCCCGCCTGTCAGGGTCTGGGTAAAATAGCAAAAGAAAAATGCTCATCTTGTGGAGGCACTGGCGTTGCGCGCGTACAAAAGACGGTTGAAGTAACAATTCCCGCTGGAGTAGAAACAGGAATGAGAGTAAGAATACGAGGCGAGGGAAATGCTGGTTTGCATAAAGGTCCTAGAGGTGATCTTTACATACTAATACGGGTTGAAAAAGATCCGCGGTTTGAAAAAGTGGGAGACAATCTTTACTATACTGCCCATATTGCCTTTCCCGAAGCTGCACTCGGAGCAACCAACCAAGTTCCACTTATCGAGGGTGGGTACGAGAAATTAAAAGTACCGGCTGGCACCCAGAGCAATACAGAACTGATAATACGCGGAAAAGGAGCTCGGCTTGTTGGAAATAGAAGAAGGGGCGATCTTATTGTCAAAATACAGGTAGATGTACCGACACGCCTTACACCCAAAGAGAAAACTCTCATTAAAAAACTAAGCGAAATTTATAATGATAAAAAAAATAGCTGAGTGTAAAACAAAAATAGTAGTAACCTTAGGGCCATCTACCCTAAGCCAGAAAAAAATAGAAACTCTGGCAAAGCTAGGAGTCAGTGTTTTTAGAATTAACTTTTCACATGGCACATATGCGCAACACAAAGAAACGATCCAATCTATTAGAGAAGTAGAAGAAAAACTCAATTTACCACTGGCCATATTGCAAGATCTGCAGGGGCCTAAAATAAGACTTGGAGAATTTGAAAGCGGAACTGCTTTTTTAAAAAAAGGTTCAGAATTTGTACTTACTACAAATAAATTAAGGGGAAACAACCGAATCTCCTCAATAACTTGCAAGAACATCGATAAGGATGTAAAAAAAGGAGAGCTCATTTATCTAAACGATGGATTAATTAAATTGGAAATCCAAAAAATTACGGGAAAGAACATATACACAAAGGTTATAGAAGGTGGGATAGCAAGCAATCATAATGGAGTAAACTTCCCCACCTCTCATCTCTCCGTGGCATCAATTACAGAAAAAGATAAAAAAGATCTCAAATTCGGACTTGAAAATAATATCGATATGGTTGCACAATCGTTTATAAAAATCGCCGAAGATGTATTAAAACTCAAAAATTTGATGAAGGCAACGGGAAAAGTCGTTCCCATTATAGCTAAAATAGAAAAGTGGGAAGCGGTTAAAAATATAGAAGAAATTGTTGGAGTTTCTGACGGGATTATGGTAGCAAGAGGAGATCTTGGTGTAGAAATGTCAATTGCTGAAATTCCAATCACGCAAAAACAAATAATATCTCTGTGCAATAAAAAAGGGAAGCCGGTAATTACGGCAACTCAAATGCTCAGTTCAATGGTAGACAATCCTACTCCAACGCGTGCAGAAGTAACTGATATATCAAATTCTATATTTGATGGCACTGATGCTGTAATGCTTTCCAATGAAACAGCCGTGGGAAAATTCCCTATCGAATCAGTGGAAATGATGAAACAAATTATCCAATCTACAGAAAAGAGTTCATTATTTAAAAGCGTTGTGGTAGAAAATACAATCGCACCAGGGTACGATGTTCCCGATGCAATTGCTCACTCGGCAGTAGCAATAGCCAGGAGTACAAAAGCAAAAATCATTATATCGGCAACAGAATCTGGTAAAACTGCAATGCTCGTGTCAAAATACAAACCTCCTGTTCCCATATTAGCTCTTACTCCAAAAGAGGAAACACTCAGATTTCTTTTGCTAAAGTGGGGAGTATTTCCTGTTAAAGTAAATACATTCAAAACTGTGGATGAAATATTATATACAGGTCCAGAAATTGCAAAACAGCTGCATTCCCTAAAAAAGAATGATTTGTATATAATTACCGCAGGATCACTTACCGGCATAAGTGGAAGTACTAATCTTATAAAGATTGACAAAATTTGATTGATGTCTTAAAAATTTTTCACTACTTAACAGAATCCTTTAATCAACTTTCTATTGTCATCTCGAATTGATAAAATTTTCTGAAATTAGTTTCTTGCTTATAATATTCACATGACAAAAACGGAGAAAAAAGCAATTTTAGGTATCATTGTTATGACTCTTGTTTGGGGAGGAACCTTCCCTCTAATAAAAATTCTTCTCAACTACATATCACCTGCGATACTTCTTATGTATCGATTTTTTTTCTCAGCACTTTTAGCCATTCCCTTTTTTATAAAAAAATTTAGGAAGAATAAAAAAAATCTTTTAAAAATAATAATATTAGGAATCATTTTATACATTGCTTACCTAACTCAAACAATAGGACTTGAATATACTACTTCCTCTAAAAGTGCTTTCATTACAGGTTTATATATTATTTTTACACCTATCTTTGCACTATTCTTTATCCGTGAGAAACTTACGCGTAAGCTCGGTATTTCACTTATTTTCGCAATAACTGGTCTAGCGCTACTGGCAAATATTTCTTTAAAAAGTTTCAATTTAAATTTCGGTGATTTTATTACCATAATCTCCGCAATAACTTTTTCTCTACAAATTGTCCTCACAAATATATATGCACAAGAAACGGATATCATCTTTATTGCTGCAACTCAGATGATTGTGATGTTCCTTGTAGGCCTCCCTTTCAATGGAAATTTTTTACAGATATCGTTGAGCCCCCTGATACTTTTAAGCCTCATATTTTTAGGGAGTTTTGCGGGATTTATTGCTATTCTCGCCGAAACATACAGCCTGAAATATTTAGATCCAGATAGAGCAGTAATTCTGTTTACACTTGAACCAATATTTGCAGGTATTTTTTCATTTATCTTGCTTCACGAGAGATTGTCAAAAGGTGGAATCCTTGGAGTTTTTCTTCTGCTCGTCGCAATGTGTCTTGCTGCTACAAGCAAGGTAAAAAAAGCTACCGAGCATATAGTAACGGAATAAGCATCTCCTTATAGGAGAGTCAGTAATATTTTCCTTAAAGATTTATTCCGGCTATCTTTTCCGAACAGGAAAAACTCTTTTATAGCTGCCAGCAAGAATTAACATTTTTTGGATCGATATTCAAAATTAGCAAAGAAGAGTTCAGATATCCTACAGAAAATATGCTTAATTTTATCATTTTCACCTAATATTTATATTTTTTTGTACAAAAAGGTAAATTATAGTGTAATAAAAGCATACGGAAAAAAATCAATTTTGCCCAGAAAAATTCTTGCTTTCGTCGAGTTTTTATTAAACCATTCAATCTATTTAAGCGCAAAATTCAAGCAAATTGATATAAATGTATCTTCATGAACAAATTTTTTCGTGGCAGCTACTTTAATTTCGCGCTATAAAAAATCTTATATATTGCGGAATAATTTTGTATATTACTGACGACTATTTCGTGAGTACGAGAATTTTTTTTGCAAATTTGCGAAAGGACCCCAGGAAAAACATTTGTTTCTCTCGTTATTGACTTTTTCTGTAATATTGTTAATATTGCAGAAAACATAGAAAAGCATAAATTTTAGAAAATTTGTTAGTGGTAAAAAATTAAAAATTTGGAATATCGAAATATTTTTATTTTGATAAAATTAATTTATGATAAAATTTTTGTAAATTAAAAAATAAGCAAGGAGAAGAAGATGGTAAAAATTAATAAAGAAAAATTTATCGATGAATATATTAATGAAATGAAAAATAGAGGGTATTCAAAAATGACTGTTCGGAATGTTCACTACCTCTTAAACAATTTTATGGATCATTACGAACTCCCGGATAAAAATAATATATCGGATTACCTTTTTAATGTAGATGTTAGTAAAAACACAAAAATTACACGCTCATATATTTTACTTGCCTTTGCAAAATATATAAAAAGAAAAACCGGTATTAATTTTGATATTGGCATCCCAGGGTTAAAAAAATCAAAAAAGATGCCAGTGTATTTAACTAAAACTGAATTAGGAAAACTACTTGATGCATCAAGAAAAAATATCAGAGATTTTACAATTTTAGCATTTTTTATTCAAACGGGATTGAGAATAGATGAATTAATAAACTTACATACCAAAAATGTGGATTTGCAAGATAAGACAATAAAAGTCCATGGCAAAGGTGACAAAGAAAGAATTGTTCCTTTGTCACAGGATCTTGTAAAAATTCTTAAGACATATCTTAATGGAAGGACAGAAGGATATTTGTTTATGTCACAAAAGGGGAAACCATTTTCACCCAGTGCAATACAAAAAATGGTAAAGAGATACGCGCAAGAAGCACATTTAAAAAAGAAAATATCTCCGCATAAATTAAGACACACGTTCGCAACACTTGCACTTGAGGCAGGAGTAAATCCATTTACATTGAAGGAACTTCTCGGTCATAGTTCTTTAAACACTACACTCATCTACACTCATATTACCCCGGAAATATCGAGAGACGCAGTAAAACGTGTAGCCGAAATAACTAAAGAGATATTTGAAAAAAAGTAATTTTACCATCTGACCTTCTGCTGTTAGTTGATTTTCTTACTTCGGAAATATGACCTTATCATAGCAACTCTCAACCTACTCTAGAAGAAATCCAGGAGGCGTTTGAAAAAGGAGTTTACAACAATAGTACCTCCTGCAAAACTTTTTGGATCGTCCTAGACAATGATAAATGCATTGGCTTAATTCGTTTGTTCGACTTGCAGGATAGTACTCCTTTATTTGATATCCGAATTCTTAGTATCTATCGAGGCAAGGGAATTGGTAAACGAGCAATAAATTGGTTCACCCATTATATATTCACAACCTGGTGGCCCAACAAACATCGAATTGAAGATTACACACGACAAGATAATCTGGCAATGAGACGAGTATTTCAAAAATGCGGCTATGTGAAATAAGCTTGTCACCGTAAGGCCTGGCCATCACGAGATGGAAACTACCTTGATGCTGTCGGCTATGGGATTTTAAGAGAAGATTGGAAACAAAAAAAAGTAACACCAAACAACCGGGATAATTGAAGTTTTTAGCACTTTGCTCTATCAAACGATGAGATTAATAGTAAATGCAAGATTCTGCAAAATTTCTCTTTTCGCAGTTAGAATATAGTAATAATTTTTAACCTGATAAACCCCCTCTTTAAGTCGCTGGGACTCAACATGCAAAATCCAATTTATATTATCAAGAATATTCCTTTTAATAGAAAGTGTTGTATCAATTAAAAGTATAAAACTGTCCGGTTTAAAATAATTTACTCTATCAAAAATAGATTTGAGTTCTGCTACCGAGATATTATTTGGAGGACTTTCTTTGCATTCGATCATCACTAATTTTGTGCCTATCCTTGCCAGAACATCAATATCTCCACCGGGCCCAAGATTTTTCAATTTAACATTTGTTATGGTTTCAAGGTCAAGTTCTTCATGCAGATATTCTCCAATGAACCATTCAAGGATAGCACCCATATCACCAAGAGAAAATTGCGTGACTAAGAATTTGTTCTTTTTTTGAATAATACCCAGAGTTTCGATCTTTGCAATATAATTTTTTGCAACTTCTCCCCACTTCTCTTGAATTAACTCTTTTTCCTTTTCTCCAATTTTTTTAATAAACAAGACGTCTCGCAAAACCCTTCTAAAATAATAACTTTTCAATAGAGAATAAAAAAGATTCTGATCTCTCTTTTCTATAAGATCAAAAGTTTCTCGTTTGCGGATAACCTTAAAACCCCTCAACAAGAGAAGCTTGTCAATAGAAAATGGAAGATAATCCTTTAGTGTATCTTCGAGATAAGAAATTCTTTTTTTTAAAAGCTTGATTTGGAACTCAAGTGCTTGTATTTTATCAAAATCCATAATAATTTTCTGCTTTACCTCTTTTTGTTTTTTTTATAATCATCGCAGCAAGAAAACCAAATACAAATCCTCCTACATGTGCCCAGAAAGCAACACCAGCCGCAGCTCCAAATGTTGTAAAGGCCGACGAAAGTTGCATAAGAAACCACACAATCAAAAAGAGAGAGGCAGGTACTTCGATAAATGTGATAAAAAAGAAAATAAAAACAAGTGTTTTAACTCTAGATCGCGGAAAAAGATAAAAATATGCCCCCATTATCGCTGCAATAGCACCACTTGCGCCAATAATTGGCACTTTCGAGATAGGATTCATTGCTACTTGGGTAAGTGATGCTACAGCGCCGCCCAATAAATAAAAAATAACAAATCCTTTTGTTCCAAGATAATCCTCTACATTATTTCCAAAAATCCAAAAATACCATAAGTTACCAATGATATGTACAAAACCACCATGAAGGAATATTGAAGTAAAAATGGTTAACCATGCCGGTCGAAGCGACGGCACAATGTAATTGCCAGTTGTTAATTGATATGGAATAAGACCATAACGCAAATAAAAATTATTTAGTACAAGTTCGGAATTGTTCGCAGTTGCTGACAGAAAAAGCATTCCTAAAAATATAAGAATGTTAATTGCTATAATTATAAGCGTAGCTACAGGAAATACACTAATTTCTTGTGTATCTCTGAGAGGTATCACTAATTACAACACCTCAACCCGAGCTCCGGTAAGTGCTGTTCCACAGGGACAATGCCTTTCTTGCGGGATTTTCTCGATCATACTCTTTAGTATAGTCACAAGTTTGGAATTATTTTCGGCAAATTTTTTAACAACCATCTCTTGCGTTACTGGTTCAACATTACCACCAGCAACAACGCCAACATCATAATCTGTAACGACTGCAATGTTTACATAGCACATCTCAAGCTCGCGAGCAAGTACTACCTCCGGATACTGTGTCATATTAATAATGTCCCATCCCATTTTCGTAAACCATTCACTCTCTGCTCTTGTCGAAAATCTTGGACCTTGTATAATCACAACTGTACCTGTTGGATGAAAAGACAGTTTCATTTCGCTCATCACATCTACAGCAATTTTTCGAAGCTCAGGGCAATAAGGTTCTGCAAAACTAACATGCACTGTAATTGGTCCTTCGTAAAATGTACAATCTCTTCCAGAAGTTCTATCCACAAATTGACTGGTTATGACAAAGTCACCTACTTTCACATTTGGCTGTAAACTTCCTACCGCTGTTGGTGCAATAATTCTTTCGACACCTAACGATTTCATTGCCCAGAGATTCGCTTTATACGGAATTTTGTGTGGAGGATACTGATGTAACTTACCATGTCTCGGTAGAAAAGCAATTTTTTTATCATTGTATTTGCCAATTGCGATGCGATCCGATGGAGGACCATACGGTGTTTCGATTTTTATCTCTTCTACATCATTTAAAAAAGAATAAAACCCTGAACCCCCAAATACGCCTATTTCTGCCTTTTTTGCCATTCCTTCCTCCTTCTCATTTCTCATTATTTTAATGATATAAAATTTCTCTTTTAACTTTATTATACAATTTTTTTGCTTAATTGCTACTTTTCAAATTGAATTCTCAAGAATGTATTCGAAATTGTATTGCTATCAATTAAAATACATAATAAATGGCTAAAATGAAAGTAAAGAATTAAAAGAAAACAATTAAATTTTAAGAAAATCATTAAATGAATTTCGCACAGAAAACTGAATGAGACAATACAACGTTATATATAGAAAAAAATTTAGCGATAGTAAAAGAAGATATAATCAAGTTCTTATCTTTAACATTTTTTCTTGATTAAGTCCATATTTTTATGTTCATTATATTCGAGTTGAATGGTAGTATGTGAAATCCCATATTTAGTTTGTACTAACCGTTCTATCTGCTTTCTTATTTCTTTAGTCTCACTCATCAACATATCATCAATACAAATGTGTCCTTCAAACAATAATTGTCGATCAGAAAGCATCCAAAGGTGAACATGATGTAATCTCTTTACATGTTTAATAGATTCAATATCTGTCTTAAGTTGATTCAAATTAATACCTTCAGGGGCACATTCCATAAGAATAGTGGTAGTTTCTTTTATAACCTTAAAGCCTTCTTTAAAGATGAAGCAAGCAATTAAAATAGCAATGAGCGGATCGACCCAATAAACCTTAAAGAAATGCATAAGAAGACCCCCGACAACCACTCCAATGGAAGAAAAAGCATCAGACAAAAGGTGTAAATATACACTTCTGATATTAAGACTGTGCTTCGCAGATTTATGTAGTAGAAAAACAGATATCCAATTTGCAGTTAGTCCTATTAATGCAACCCATATCATTATAGAGCTTTTAATGGGCTCCGGTGAAAAAAACCTTTTATACGCTTCAAATAGAAGAAAGATAGCAATTCCAAGCAAAAGACTTGCGTTAAAAATTGCAGAAAGGATTTCGGCCCTGTTATACCCAAAGGTAAACCTCTCCGTGTGTTCTTTGTGGGAGAGTTTAAGCGTCCATAGTGTCAAAATGCCTGAAATTGTATCTGATAAGTTATGAAGGCCATCGGATATTAGAGCAAGACTTCCTGAAATTACCCCACCTACTATTTCTGTAACTGTTATTATTGTATTCATAATCACGCTAATTACAACATTTCTCTCTGAGATCTCACTTTGCTTAGTATCCATTTAACATCGCTCCTTTTAAAATACCCATTTCAATAATTAATTATATCATCAATAGTATATGGGGTTAATTCGTTTTACAAAAGAAAATAGCCCCACTAGAAGCGGGGCTATAAATATCAATTCAGTTTTGTGTTACAGTTCAATACCTGATTCTTCAAGTTTTAAAAGCCGATCCCATTCTTCATCAATCATTTTTTGCATCTTCTCTATTACATGTTTATTTTCAGCTCTAAACAAGTGCTTGAATCGTCCCTGTCCCTTGAGGAATTCCTCAATAGGTTTTCTGTTCTTCGGTTTATAATTAACATGAACTTTCCCATTTTCCACTTCATACAGTGGCCAAAAATTTGTTTCAACTGCTAATTTTGAACAAGACATTGTAAGCGCAGGATCAAATTTCCAATTTGTAGTGCAAGGCTGAAGAACCGCAAGGAAAGCAGGTCCACCCGCTTCAAAACCTTTCTTTGCCTTGTTATATAAATCTATAATATTATGATTTGCTGCCTGAGCAGCATAAGGGATTCTATGTGCAGCAGCAATTTCAACAATGTTTTTCCGCCACTGAGGCTTGCCAAAGCTTTTTGAACCAGCTGGCACTGTTGTTGTATTTGCTCCATACGGCGTTGCAGCACTCCGCTGGTTACCCGTATTCATATAACCTTCGTTGTCGTATACGACATACATAAAATTATGACCTCTCTCTAATGCTCCGGAAAGAGCCTGAAATCCTATGTCATATGTACCGCCATCACCACCAAATGCCAGAATATTTACATCCTTGTCAATTTTTCCTCTCTTCCTTAAAGATTTATACGCTGTCTCTATTCCGCTTGCTACCGCCGCCGCATTCTCAAATGTGACATGTATCCACGGTACTTTCCAGGCAGAGTAAGGATAAATTGTTGTAACAACTTCTAAACATCCTGTTGCGTTGGCAATAATAACAGGTTTATCAGATGCAGCAAGTATGGTTCTTACTATAGCGCTAATGCCACATCCTGAACACATTCTATGTCCGGGAGCAAGTCCAATAGGTTTTGATACTATTTCTTGTAACGTTGTCATTTCATTACCCCCTTAGCCCAATGTATTTTTCTACTTCAGAGTTTACATCTCCCGAAAGTAGCTCGTTGAATGCTTTTTCAATATCGCTTTTAAATATGTCCTTTCCACCGAGGCCAAAGACATAGCTCTGAAGTTTTGGCCTTTTGTCCAGTTCAAAGAGAGCATTTTTGATTTCAGCATAAACAGGTGCATAAGCACCAAAAGCCATTGAACGGTCCAACACACCAATTACAGGTATACCTTTCAGCACTTTCCTTATCTCTTTATACGGAAAAGGCCTAAATAGCTTTGGTTTTAGCAATCCAACTTTTTTGCCTTCTGCTCGCATTTTATCTACAGTATCTTTGGCAGTACCAGCTGTAGACGAAAGAACTACTATTGCAGCATCTGCATCATCCAATTTGTATGATTCAAAATATGGATATTCTTTGCCAGTAATTTTGGAGAGCTCTTTTCCCATCTCTAGATAAATTTTCTTTACGTGTCTCATTGCCTCTTCCTGCTGTCTTTTAATTTCAAAGTAGTAATCAGGTAAAGCAAGTGGACCGATTGTATATGGATGCTCCACATCAAGTAAAAATCTGTCTGGTTTCCTTGTCCCTACAAATACCCTGACCTTATCATCATCAAATATTTCAACATTTTCTACGCTGTGACCAGTTATAAAACCATCCTGCATAACCATTGCAGGAAGTAATATGTCGGGGTGCTCTGCGAGTCGAATTGCTAACAGCATATTTTCGTATGCCTCTTGACCGTTTTCAGAAAATATTTGTATCCATCCAATTGTTGTTGCGCCCATAGTATCAGAATGATCACAATGAATATTAATTGGTGCAGATAATGCTCTATTTACAATAGGCATTACAATGGGCAATCTTAATCCTGGAACTGCCGCCACTACTTCCCACATCAGCGCCAGTCCTTGAGATGACGTTGCACACATTGCTCTTGCTCCTGCAGCAGCTGCTCCTACAGTTGCTGACATTGCGGAATGCTCAGATTCTACAGGTATTGTTTCTGTATCGACAATACCATTTGCAACATATTGCGCAAAGAATTCAACAATTGGAGTTTGGGGAGTAATAGGATAAGCTACAACTACATCAGGGTTAATCTGCCGCATTGCCTCAGCGACAGCTTGTGTTCCCGATAATGGTTTCCAAGTACTCATTTTTTTCACCTTCTTATTCTGAATCTGAAGAAGTGGCTTCTTCTTCTCTTATCATTTCAATCGCATGTGTAGGGCACTCATGGGCACAAATTCCACAACCTTTACAGAAATCAAAATCTGCCTCGAGTCTTACAGTACCTTTATAAATTCTTCCATTAAAGCCTTTTACACCTTCTTCAGACTTAACTATTGAAATGGCCATATCAGGACAGTATGCAACACAAAACATGCAATGTGTGCATTTGTCAGGATCCCAAACAGGTCGTGAAGTTCTCCATGATCCTGTTTTATATTCAAGCGAAGATGCTGGTGGAAGATCAGCTCCGCGCATAAGATCTTTCCATCCTTTTTTCTCTGTCATTTTGCTATCTCCTCCCATGCTTTTCTTAGACCCTCTAGATTTTTTTTGACCTTCTCCTCTCCTAAAGTTGCAAGGAAATGTTCTCTTATCACATCTCCAACCGATTCAATCGACACAACGTCAGTAACCTTTATCAATGCCCCAAGCATAGGGACATTCGGTGCATCAATGCCCAACAATTTCAGTGAAATGCCAGTTGCATCAAGCGTATAAATTTTACCATTAAAACCCGTAATCTTTTTTATTTCTTCGACAGATTTTGTAGTATTTACAATAAGTATTCCGTGTTTTTCACAAAGTCCCTGTGCAACAGGAACACTTCCTGCAATACCCTGGTCAAATACAAGCACTGCATCAGGATTAACAATTGGTTCATGCGTTCTAAGTTGTTTATCAGATATTCTTGTGTACGAAACTGTTGGCGCACCTCTTCTTTCTGATCCATACTCAGGAAACGATTGAATCCATTTCCCAAGTTTAAATGCAGACTCTGCAAGAAGTTGAGATCCAGACTTTGCCCCTTGACCAGCTCTTGCATGCATTCTTACCTCATAGATTTCCTTCACGTTGGCCTCCCAAACTTAAAACTAAATAGTTTCCCAGGGAGGATTCCTCCCTGGGACTGTAACATTTGAAATAAAAAGATTTTATGCTATTTCTTCTATTTGGATACACTGTACCGGACAATTTTCTGCAGCATCTTTGTTGCAATCTGCATCTGATTCAGCAGAAATGGGAGCTGCTTTCCCATCATCATCCATTATCCAATTCTCCGGGCAGATTGAAGCACATACGCCACATCCGATGCAAGCTTCTGTGTCGGTTGTAGCTTTATATTTTGCCATTTTTCACCTCCATATTCGTATTATAAAAAAATTTTAGGTATTTGCAATGTATTTACTAAAGATTTTCCTGTTTTCTTCATGGCTCAATGAGAAGCATGGCAGAAAGAAACAACAAAGGAATAAAAATAATTCCACTATACTGCTCTATTGTAAATATGCCAATTGCCCGTAAAGTCCAGACATTAAAAAATGCGAAAAGGGACAACGACCCAAAAGTAAATAAAAAAATTCGATTTATTACAGAGGCACCATTTCTTCCTTTTTCAATATTATGATGAATGAGGGAAATTATACAACTATTTTATTTTTTTCAAAACGTTGTATAGTAAATTTGCTATAAAAAGTTTGTTTATGGAGGCAGTGTGTTATGAATATTGTTCTGCGAAATAGAAGTTGCACTGGTCATTTCAACGACTACATACTTTCAGCGTATCTTTATCAATATGCTTGGTTCTCAAATCATTTCAACAACAATTCTTTACGTTACCATCTCTGCTATTATTGTTCAATTAGACCAAAAATGGCGTTCCCAAAAAATACAGGAGTAAAAGCAGCTAACATATGACATTAAAACTTGCAGCAGGAATCATATTTATAACAGTCTATTTACTTCTTATTCTGTTCCCAAAGAAAAGGCACCACATCGCTATTATAGGTGCGGTTATCTTTATTGTTTTAAGCATTGTGCCGTTAACGTCTGTTGCACTAATAATAAATTGGAATGTATTGGGGATTCTCTTAGGTACAATGGGAGTTGTAACACTTCTTATAGAATCACACATCCCTTCCCTTTTAGGAGATGTCGTTATTGATAAAGTGCCAAATGTAAAAATGGCGATTTTTGCACTTGCTCTATTTGCTGGTTTCATATCTGCGTTTACAGAAAATGTATCAACCCTTCTTCTCGTTGCACCTGTTGCATTTTCTATTTGCGAAAGAATCGGCATTTCACCTGTACCTGCAATTATCTCCATTGCTGTTACTTCAAATCTTCAGGGTGCTGCAACGCTTGTAGGTGACCCAACTTCAATGCTTCTTGCAGGGTATGCACATATGAATTTCCTGGATTTCTTCTGGTATAATCATCATTTAAGCATTGCGATTCCTACTGAAATTGCCGCACTTGCTGCTTCTCTGGTTTTACTTTATATTTTTAGGAAAGAAACCCATCCGATTCATCTTGAAGAAAAAACTGTTGTAACCGATTGGTTCCCAGGATACCTTGCCCTTTCTATGCTTGGTGCACTTATCCTGGCTTCATTTCTTCCGTTTAAAAACATTAATGGATTTATATGCGTAATATTTCTCGCTATCGGTACAATGAGGGAAATCTTTGTGAAAAAATACTTTATGATAAAAAAGGTAGTTAAAGAAATAGATTGGGATACGATACTTCTTCTTACTGGCTTATTTATTATAGTGCAAGGATTGGTAAATACCCAGATAGTGCAGGATATAGCACACTTTATGACAAATCTATCCAAAGGAAACATCTTTCTAGGGTATACAATTATCGTATGGGGATCTGTTCTTGCATCAGCATTTATTGATAATATCCCATATGTAATCACTATGCTTCCCATTGTGGGAACAATGTCAGTTATGCTTAAGGCGCCCCCGGAGCTTTTTCTTTTCGGACTCTTAATCGGCGCGACTCTTGGAGGTAATATTACTCCAATTGGTGCATCCACTAATATCGCAGCAACTGGTCTGCTACGAAAGAAAGGACACTCAGTAAGTTTTAAAGAGTTTGCTTCAATAGGTTTACCTTTTACTATTACTGCAGTTACTGCTGCATATATTACTTTATACCTTATCATGCTTCCATTTATGCGCTAAAAGTACTAACATGATTGACAAAAAATAGCATCTACGTATATTTATGTTATGAGGAAATTCATATTATGAAAAAACGTTCGATCAATGCCGTTACTATCTTTTTAATTGCTCTAATTATTTATCTCTCGGTTGAAGTAATAATAACAACACGGTACTACTTAGATAACAGAAAAAATGTATTAGATTTGCAGCAAACAATTGAAAAACTTGAAAATGAAAATGAATTTCTTCAAAATGAGGTTATAATTTGCACAGAAGAAGAATTTGTCGAAAAAGAAGCCAGAGAAAAATTGATGCTTGCAAAAGAAAATGAAACAATCGTCTATTTTAAGTGGGTTGAAAGTGAAGAAGAACCGGTAGTAAACGAAGAAACCGAAGATTTTTTTATGAATATGTGGCAAAATCTCTTGAAACTTTTCAGAAAATAAATATAGTATATAAACATATGGGGAAAGAAGAATTTACCGGAAGAGTGATTAAAATAATGCCATATGGAGCATTTATAAAATTAGACAATGGCAACATTGGACTCATCCATGTGTCGCAATTTAGCGATGTGTACGTAAAAGATGCCAGTGATTTTGTAAAAGAAGGCGAAAAAGTTGTAGTAAAGACTGTTGGGAAAACAAAAAAGAATGGTAAACTGAATCTTGCGCTTGTAAAAAAAATTGGCGAGATTGCAAAAAAACCAGAAATTAAAAACGGTCTTGATGGAAAAATTAAAAAATTCTTAAGAGAAGCGGAAAAATCAAATTCTGCAAATAATCGCAGAATTGAAAGAAAAATACATTAGGCGGCGTAGCCCAGGGGTCAGAGCATCCGGCTCATATCCGGAATGTCGAAGGTTCGAATCCTTCCGCCGCCACCAGATAACTCCTCTTAACACCTTTATTTTTGTAAAAACATCCTTGTATGACAAAATCCATTAAACAAAAAGCAGACAAAATATTTGGATTGTCAAATTAAAGGACCAACTCGAACGTCCCTGGATAAGTCAATTATAGATTCCTAATTTTTCCATTTAAAATAGTTCACTGAAGATACTGTTAGGAAAGAAATAGAACGAAATTTATTTACAAAAATATGATATTCCAATATAATCATAGAAAAATTAAAAAGGAGTAGCGCATGAAAAAAGAGAAAATTGCTTCAGAGAAGTTTAGTAATCTTGCCTATTTTGCTTTTGCACTCATTACAGCACTGGTTGGCTTTAATTGGTTTATGTGGGGGCCGCTACTGGGATCTTTTATTGAACCAACATATCATGTCTCTGGATTCCTTCTTGCTCTGTTCATAACATCAGTACCAATCATGCTTGTACTTTTATCGTATTCTACAGGTAGCCTTGCCGATACAGATGTAAAGAAAACGACTGCTCTTGCTGCACTTATAATGGCAATAACAGTTATTGTACGGCCTTTCACTATAGGAAATTTCTATGCTCTGTTAACAATCCAGATTATTTTTGCGACAAGTGCTGTTTTCTGCTTCACATCCTGGGCTCCATTTACTTACAGATTATTTAAAAAAGAAAAAGCAGCTTCTCGTGTTGCAGGCTTTACCGCCTCACTTACGCTGGGCCAAATAATTACATATCTCATCACATACCCACTAGTAAAGAAGTTTGGATTCTTTAACATATTACTTGTATATGGTGTCATTACAGCGGCTGCCTCAATTCTTTATATAGTTGTAATAAGAATGCAAGAATTTACAGAACAGGTGGAAGCACCGAAAAGACCGTCATTTGCTCAAAGCCTAAAAATTGTGCTATCCGAAAAAGCAATGACCCCGCTTATGATTATTGCTTTTCTAGATATAGGCGTTTTTGCATGGCTTGCAGGTTGGTATCCAGCAATTCTTACAAAATTCAAAGGTATCACTCCAACTGAGGCAGGAATTGTACATAGCATGATTCTCCTTGGATGTCTTATAGGGGCAATAACGGTACCTAATATAAGTCACCACATAAAGAAAGTAAAGATATTTCTTGTATCCCTCCCCATAATTTGCATAATTATGCTGCTCCTTATACCCAGACTTTCTGGGCTCGGCGCATTTGTCATAAATGGCATCATATTGGGTTTTGCGCTTTTTCCAATGTATCCATTAGGGGTACACCTTCCAAGTGCATATTCAAAAATTGGCATTGCATATGCTGGAGTTAGCAGTGGAATAGTTCTCATTGCTGCCAACCTGGGAGGTTTTATTCTGCCAGAGCTTGGAGCACTTACCCGCGGTATCACATCTGCAATCGTCCTTTTTGGAATTGTTCCTATGGCACTTATGTTCATAGCTGCACTGTTCTTTAAGGACCCGGATACATATAAATAGATGAAAAAAATTTGCGCTATATTACTTTTGCTGTTTCTTATTTTTGCATACATTCCAAAAATTTCAGGCGAAACTCTTATTTTTGACAAAAATTTTCTTATCAGCGACGAGGATTTTACCGATTTTAATAGCATGAATCACATCGAGATAAATGATTTTCTTTTCCAATATGGAACTATTCTTCCTTTTTATCAAGAAAATGGAGAAACAGCAGCGCAAATAATTTTCAATGCAGCTCAAAAATACAAAATAAATCCAAAAGTCATCATAGCCACAATACAAAAAGAGGAAAGCTTAATTGCAGCAACTACTTACAACCAGCACGCACTGGATTATGCGATGGGGTATCACAAGCCATCTACTTTTGCCACACAGGTTGATAACGGAACAAACCTTTTAAGATATGCTTTTGATATTAAAGCAAGCGAATATGGATGGGAAGTAGGTAAACCACATAAAACCCTTGATGATCCCAAATACGTTGAAAATATAATCATTCCTGAAAATGCAGCTACCGCGGCTCTATACCTCTACACTCCATATATTGGTGGTTATTACCAGGATAATGGCGTATATATTGGAGGAAACTATCTGTTTGTTAAAGTATATACTCGATGGTTTGGCGTGAGTCAAAAACTTTCCTCTAAATTTTCCGAAAAAAACATTTCTTTTTATGTGCCGGAAGAAACTGCTTCGACCTTGCCGATAAAAGTGTTTAATAATGGAGAGGTCATGTGGGGAAAGGGGTTTTCCCTTACAACAATTCTGCCTCCAAAAAATATAAATATTATTTCCTCTACGCTCGAAAATAATATAGAGAATGGAGAATTTACTACATTTTATATTCAGGTTCCACCACTAACCAATAGCATTAAAATCCATATGCAGTTACTCACAAATAATGAAGAAATTTTTGGCGAAATAGTAGAGATAGAAGTAATACCAGTAGAACTTACCACCACAATAAAAATAGATGAAGAGAGTATCAAAATATCCGTCGCAAATAAAACAGTGGATATTCCTTATTTTACACTAAAAGAAGAACTATTAGACAGCGATGGGGCAATTATTCAAGAAAAATTCATTGCGAATGGGGAAAAATTTACAAAATACCATTTAATTTCAGAAATAGATAAGACACCAAATAATATGAGTAGCTTTCAAGTCGTGTTAAAATGCATCGGGGCTAGCCAGCCAATCGAGCTAAACGCCAATATAATCCCGGTTTTATCAACTAAACCATATTCAACTGGAAAATTCCTTTTAACCATCGGGACAACCCCACAAGGAGCATCGCTTACCCTAAATAATGAAGAAACGGAATACATTACGCCACTCTCTATTTTAGTAGCACCAGGGCTTCATCGCATAGCACTCGAAAAAAATGGATTTGAAATAATAGAAAATGATATTGAAGTTGCAGAAGACACAGAAATAAATTTAGAACTTACTAAGACAGATTTTGAACCGCCAGAACTTTCGGTCAACAAATCTGAACTTGTTAATAGTACACCTATATTGGTGAAAGGGAAGGTATCGGACAACATCTCAGTAGAATCGCTTCAAATAAACTACCAAGCTGTAAATTTCGATAAGGAAGGTAATTTTTCCATTTATTATCGCCTCCAGGATGGGGAGAACAAAATACAAATCAGTTGCACCGACACAGCCGGAAATCTGACAGAAGATTCGTTTATTGTGACACTAGACAGAATACCACCAGAAATTTTATCGAGTGAAACGCCAAGAGTAACGCCAAATGTCTTTATCAAAATAAACATTCAAGCAATTGATGCAATAAATCTTTACGTAAATGAAAAACAATGTGACAACACAAAATATTCCGAGTACATAAAACTAAATATCGGGAAAAATATTATAGAGGCAATAGCAGAAGATGAAGCTGGAAATAAAATGGTAAAAAATATTGTAATAGCTTATTCGCCGCTGCCGCCAACAATATTACAACTCTTTATCGGTAAAAAATACATCTACGTCAACTCTACAAAAAAAATTATTGACACCGCCCCAATTATTAAAAACGAGCGAACCTTGCTCCCAATAAGAGCTATTATAGAATCACTTGGCGGAAAAATTTTCTATGAAGCGGAAAATAAAGAAGTTATGATATTCATAAATGGCGCAGAAATCCATCTCTTTATGGGAAGTAATATGGCAATAGTAAACGAGAAAGAAGTACAAATAGATGAAAACAAAAATGTTTACCCGATTATCATTAATTCAAGAACCTATCTGCCGCTGCGCTTTATAATAGAAAATATTGTTGGCAGTGTAGAGTGGGATGCTAATGAAAGGAAAGTCACAATAACATATCCGCTTATTTAAAATCTTTTTCTGAAAAGGATTCTACTTGATAAATATAGACTTCTAAACCATCCATTTGAAAACAATCCTCACTTAATCCTGCTTTTAAGCACAGATGTTTAAAAAATGCTTCCTTGTCAGGCAGTTCATCCCATACCTGAGGTAAAAAGGTTGCCTGGTACGGGCCTCTTCGTATAATTACGCCATCGATATTAGGACGAACCTTGTTGAGTAATTCAGCAGGAGAGGAAAATTTTAATTGTGCGGGAACAGTAAGAATCGACAATTCAATAATTACTGTAGAAAATTCTTCTCTTACAAGCGGATAAAAGCGTGGATCCCTGAATGAAGCATTAATTGCGTTGTCTATCACATCAAAAATCAGAGGACGAACAGGAGTAATCGTTCCAATGCAGCCTCTCAACTTTCCATTTATCGTGAGAGTTACAAAAGTGCCCCTGTCTTCCCAGAATTCAGGATCTGGAAAATCATCCTCTGAAACAACAATTTTTTCCTTGTGGTCCAGATAATTCCCTATGGCATCCCTTGCAACTTTCAAAAGATCTTTTTTAAGTCGCATTTTCATAATTATCACCCTTTATAGAAAACATAGGCACCATATCCCACTACCTGTGTCTTTGAACCCACAACATCTCCACTTGTTGCATAATGAAGTACTTTACTTTTCCATTTGTTTTTCTTGGCAAGATATATTACAGTAGCAATTCCAACTTTCCCACACGCCTCACAGATCGCAAGCTCTTTCAGGCTAAGTTTTTCCACAGCATCATTGCAATGACTATCAAGATCCCTTGCTGTTTCATAAGAATGGTAATGACTTAAATCGGAGCTCACAAGAAAAATAGAATTTTCAGGAGCATAATTAGCAAGAGCCGTCCCTAAATAATTGGGAGATATATCACCGGTAATAATAGGGACTATTTCAAAATGAGGTAGAGCTACCTGCAAAAATGGCAGCTGTACTTCGAGAGAATGTTCTTCAAGATGAGCTTCTAAAATAAAGTGAAAATCCTCTTTCGAAAGAAGTTTTTTTGTGGTTTTCGAGACATTAACAACCCCTAGTGGCGTCTTATAAATATCAAACAACCCGACTGATACGCCCTTGAAATAAGAATAGTGAGATGGTCCAATCAGGAAAATGGTCCAGTGTTTACTTTTATCCAGATTGTCCAACTGCCTGTAGCTGTATCCAGCAACAGGGCCAGAATATATATAGCCAGCGTGAGGAGCAATAATTGTTGTTATACAGGGAATTTGTAATAATGGTGCTGCTGCAATAAACTGCTTCACCATCATTTTTAGTTCTTCTTTGTCAGCAGGATAAAAAGCACCCGCAACTACAGCATCCCGTACCTTCATCCATTCACCCCCTTCATACAATCATTTTACACTAAATCCTCAAAAAGTCCAAAAGTAAAAGTATTAGCATTTGAAGGTATAAGACAAATAAAACTATCATGAATATTGTTTTTGTCTGCAGAAATATAAACAAAAGATTTTCATTTTTTTTTTTTTTGTAAACTTTTTGTTGTTTGGCACTCTTTTATTCCCAAGAATAAATATAGCAAGCCATGTCAGAAAAATAAAAATGATTAACCTCAAGGCCTTGAAGTTTTGATAAATAATCAAGCAACCCTATTGCTTATTCTTTTTATTTTTTTATAGTATACTTTTATAAAGTAAAATTATTAAGAGGAGGCAAAAGTATGGACAACTTTACATTTAAATTACCGACTAAAATAGTTTTTGGGAAAGGTGAGTTTGAAAAACTTGGGGAAGAAGCAAAACAGATAGGAAAAAAAGCATTAATTGTCACAGGAAAACACTTTGCTAAATCTTCAGGATTGTTAGATAAAGCCCAAAAAATGCTTAAAGAAAATGGAGTAGAATTTGCAGAATTTTGTGAAATAGAACCAAACCCGGAGAGCGATACTGTAGATAAAGGCGGAGAATTAGCACGCAAAGAAAATGTCGACTTCATTGTAGCAATTGGCGGGGGAAGTGTAATTGATGCATCAAAGGGAATTGCAACGGTTACGGTAAGTAAGCATCCTGTGTGGAACTACTGCGAAAGGCCACCAAAAGCAAAGGTGCCCGACAATGCACTGCCCATTCTTGCAGTTATAACAGTAGCCGCAACAGGCTCTGAAGCTGATGCGGGTGGAGTAATAACAAACAGTAAGACAAGAAGTAAAAGATCGTTATGGGGAGAAAGCCTGTTTCCAAAGACATCCATTGTAGACCCACTCCTGACATTGTCAGTGCCAAAAAAGCAAACTGTTGATGGTTTAATTGATATGATTATTCACATTTTCGAAAGTTATCTTTCATCTCACGCGTTATCACCCGTATCAGATCGTATCTCAGAAAGCTTAATGAAAGAGGCGATGAAGCAGGGAGAGATCACAATAAAAGACCTCCAAAATATAGATGCAAGAGAATCGCTCTCCTGGATTTCTACATTAGCTCTTTCGGGTTTTCCAAATGCAGGAAGAAGTGGAGCAATGCCAATGCATGCACTTGAACATCCGATATCCGGGCTATACAAAATTTCGCATGGAGGAGGACTTACAGCACTTCTACCATCATTTTTGTATCACACAAAAGAGATGCATTCAGATAGACTTAAATTGCTGGGAAAGTCAATTTTCTCAACAGATTCTCCCACGAAAACCATTGAGCGCCTTGTCCATTGGATGAAAAAGATTGACGCATTTACCTCGCTTAAGAAACTTGGTATAAAGAAAGAAAGCATAGAAAAATTTACACTTATGGCAATAGAGGACGCAAATGCAAATGGCATTGTACATGCAAGAGAACCTCTTACAAAAGAAAAAATCATGCAGATTTACGAAACAGCATACAATTATAAAGATTTATTCCGAAAGGTATAATGAATAGAAAAGAGTAAAAAGTAACCCTGGCAAGTCATATCTTGTCTCTTGTAACAAATAATTTATTTCTATCCAAACTTAATTCTGACCACTCATTAGATTTATCCATACAATCCAAAACTCCTATCCATTTTCCAAATATCTTTCGGCCGAAAATTGGAAGTGTTATCTATTTTTAATATCTTCCGCAACATGTATTTTTTTATTAATCGCACTCTGTAATTAAACCTGCAGTGTCTTTGCGTTAATAGCTACAATAACTGTGCTCAAAGACATAAGGATTGCGCCAACAGCCGGGGATAAAATAAATCCAAAACTATAGAGAATACCAGCTGCCAGTGGAATGGCAATAACATTGTAACCAGCTGCCCACCAGAGATTCTGTACCATTTTTGAATATGTGGATCTCGAGAGTTCAATGGCTTTAGCAACGTCCCTTGGGTCATTCTTTACAAGAACTATATCCGCAGATTCTACCGCAACATCAGTGCCTGCACCTATGGCAATGCCGACATCTGCTGCAACAAGGGCAGGTGCATCATTTACCCCGTCTCCTACCATTCCGACCTTTAACCCCTTTTGTTTTAGTTCTTCAATTTTTTTCTGTTTCTCCTGTGGTAAAACTTCTGCAAAATAAGTATCAAGTGACAGTTCATCCGCAACCCACTGTGCCGCCTTTTTGTTGTCTCCTGTCAGCATTGCACATTTGATGCCCATCTGTTTTAATTTTCTTATAGCCTCAATTGATTCTTCTCTTATCTCGTCTGCAAGCCCAATAACTCCAAGCAACTTTGTGTTTGAAAGAATAGTTACAATGGTCTTGCCCTGCGAAAACAATTTTTTAACCCTTTCGTCTTTTATTTTTCCATATTCATCTTCAAACGCTGCAATGCTGAGGAGTTGTATATCTTCTTCATTCAGCTTTGCATGAACGCCTTTACCTGGGATTGCCCTAAAGTTCTTAGGCTCTTCAAAATTTACACCCATTTTTTTTGCCTTGTTTATAATTGCTTTTCCGATAGGATGCTCTGAATTTAATTCAAGCGATGCAGCTTTTGTAAGAATATCGTTCATTTCAGCTTCTCTTATGGGGATAATATCTGTTACGGCAAATTTTCCCTTAGTTAAAGTACCTGTTTTATCAAATACAACCATATTCAAATTCCTTGCATTTTCAAATGCACTCCTATCGCGTATTAAAAGTCCGTTTTTTGCACCTATTGAGGTAGAAATCGCAACAACAAGCGGAACGGCAAGCCCGAGAGCGTGCGGACAGGTAATAACCATTACTGTTACAGTTCTCTCGAGTGAAAAGAGAATTGTCTTCCCAAATGCTAACCAGATTACCAATGTAATCGCACCTGCAGCAATAGCGATGATGGTGAGCCAAAATGCCGCTCGATCTGCTAAATTTTGTGTATGCGATTTACTTTTCTGAGCTTTTCTTACCAAATCAATAACCTGAAATAAGTAAGTTTTGTTGCCAACCTTTTTTATCTGAACTTTAATTGCGCCATCCTCGTTAATAGAAGCACCAATCACGCTATCTCCTTTTTTCTTTTGAATGGGAAGCGATTCCCCTGTGAGCAATGACTCGTTAACAGAAGTAAAACCCTCAATAATAATACCGTCAGATGGAATCTTTTCTCCGGGCTTCACGAGTACAATATCTTGGACTTTCAAATTACTCAGAGGAACGTCTGTTACATCTCCGTCATCTTTAATGAGGTGAGCTTTGGACGGAAGTAATTTAACAAGTTCTTCAAGAGCCATCGAAGCCCCCATTACCGACTTCATTTCAATAAAATGTCCGATAAGCATAATATCAATTAGTGTAGCAAGCTCCCAGAAGAATACTTTTCCTGGTAGCCCGAAAACGACCAAACTACTGTATGCATAGGCGACAGATATAGCAAGAGATATAAGTGTCATCATTCCCGGTGTTTTCTTTTTTATTTCTGAAATAAATCCTTTAAAAAACGGGGTGCCCCCATAGAAAAATATTATAGAAGATAGCAGAAAAGAGATATAAATCGAACCAGAAAGTGTAATTTTAAAGTGGAAAATATTTTGGACAGTTTCAGAGAATAAGAGAACCGGAATCGTCAATATTAGTGAGACATAAAACCTTTTTTTAAAGTCTATAAGCATCATCATATGATGATGCGACATACTGGAATTATGTTTTTTCATACCAATGTTGTGAAATTTTTTACTTCTTTCCACATCGCACAGTGGATACTTCGCTTTTGAAATGTATTATTCATATAAATTCCCTCCATATTCTTTACTAAGATTTCCCTTTTACAAGATAATCTATAACTGTTTCAAGCTCATCTATTTTTTCTTCTGCATTTCCTTCTTTAATTGCATCCTTTACACAAGTTTCTAAATGTTTTTTAAGAACTTGAAGATTAATCTTCTTCAGAATTGCGTTTACAGCAAGAATTTGTTTTGAGACATCAATACAATATTCATCATTCCTTATCATCTTTTCTATTCCTTTGAGGTGCCCTTCGGCGGTTAAAAGTAAATTCAACACATCCTTGTGCTTTGGTACTTTTTTCTCTTTAACTTTCATTCTTTTATTAGACCTCCTGCAAACTTTTACAGCAACTCTTTTTTCATTCTTTCAAATTCATCCTTGTTTATTTCGCCGGATACATACCTTTCTTTCAGCTTGAAAAGTAACTCATCTTTACGGTCACTATCTCTTCTGTTATTACTGGAAGCAGGATTTACAATTAATTTTAAGAAATATACTATGCCAGCAATAATTAGACCAAACATAACTATTCCCCATACCCACATAAATGTGAAAAAACCTCTAACAAAAAACCACGGTCCAAAAAATCCTTCATGCATCATAACTTTCACCTCCTTTGTATTTCCCACCCCACCTGGGGTGGGATTATTTAATTATAACAATTTCCCCTTTTCTGTCAAGAGGTAAAATCTAAAGATGATTTCCAAGCATACAATGCATATACCATCAAGAAAAATGTATTAGGTGCAAAACTTAATCTTTTTCCATTTTAGAAAAAATGGCCTATACTAATTTTAGAAAGGAAGGGTGAAAATGAAGGCACAATTGGAATGTATTCCCTGCATGATGAGTCAAGCACTCCGTGCAGCAAAGGCAGCAACCAGTGACAAAAAACTTATAAGAGAAATATTAAATAGAGTGGGAAAAGAAATAAAAAACATCCAACTTGAAAAAAGTACCCCTCCTGAAGCAGCTATTCCTGTCTATCAAATTGTAATGGATGTGACAGGAGTTAAAAACCCGTACAAAAATATAAAACAAGAACATATAAGAGAGGCTCTCACCTTATATTCTTCAATGATAAAAAGGGTACGGGAGAGTAAAAACCCTTTAAAGGAGGCCGTGAAGATTGCCATAGCTGGAAATGCAATAGATTTGGGAAGCACTAAAGATAAAATAGACATTACAAAAGAATTCAAAAGAATCGAAAGTACTCCTTTCCATCTAAATGCATTCAAAACCTTCAAGGAAAAAGTAGAGAAAGAAAAGGAAATTTTATACCTTGCTGACAATGCTGGAGAAACAGTCTTTGATAGGCCTTTAATTGAACTGCTAAAAGAAAGTGATAAAAAAATTTATTATGCGGTAAAAGAAAAACCAATCATTAACGATGCGACACACCTTGACGCAGAACTTTCAAATATTAAAGCTGAAATTATTTCTACAGGTTCAGGAATTGCAGGAACAATTTTAAAATATTGTTCTAAAGAATTTATAAATTTTTTCCACAATGCTCCACTTATCATAGCGAAAGGTCAAGGCAATTACGAATCATTATCTGATGACAAGGCTCCTATTTTCTTTCTATTTAAAGCAAAGTGCAAGCCAATTGCCAGAGAAACAGGATTTAAGGTCGGAACAATGCTTCTTATGAGGTCGAGATATTTTAAATAAGCGGATATTAACTCAAGATTTCAGTTTACCCCGCGCATCTGAATCAGCAAACAGTAAAAACACAGTTTAAGTTTATGGAGAAACTTAAACTGTTTACCTTAAGTCTCGTACAATATATGTAACTCATACAAATACTTGAAAAATTTCATTTTTTTGATATATTCCCTTATAATTAATTTGAAAGGAATAAAAAAGGAGGTGGAAATTCGTAAAAAAATAATGAAAAATAAGTAAAAAAATCAAAAAAGGAGGAAGAAGAATGAAAAAAATTTTAGTACTTTTACTTGTAGGAATGTTTGTAACAGTGGCTTTTGCTGGATGTAAAACAGCAGAAGAAACTCCTGTGACACTTGTATTTGCAAAAGGGGACGCAGTAAGATTGGATCCGGCTGATGTAACAGATGGGGAATCCATTACTGTAATGGATAATATATTCGAAGGACTTGTTAAGTACAAACCAGGCACTACAGAAGTCGAACCAAACCTTGCAACAAGCTGGGACCCTTCATCTGATGGATTAGAGTGGACATTTTACCTAAGAAAAGATGTAAAATTCCATGACGGAACTCCATTTAATGCAGACGCAGTTGTTTTCTCTTACGAAAGACAGCGCGACGAAAACCATCCTTTCCATAAATATGGACAATGGGAATACTGGGGATGGTGTTTTGGTGAGATCGCAAAGACCGAAAAGGTAGATGATTACACTGTCAAAATTACCCTTGACACGCCATTTGCTCCGTTTATTAGCACAATGGCTATGTTCACAATGTTTGTAGTAAGCCCTACAAGCGCCAATGAATTGGGAGAGCAATGGTTTACTCATCCTGTTGGCACAGGACCATTTACATTCGTTGAATGGGTAAAAGGCGATCACATTACGCTAGAAAAAAATCCTGATTACTGGGGAGAAAAAGCAAAAATTGATAAACTTATATTTAGGGTAATTGATGACCCGTCTGCCCGTCTTCTTGCACTCACCAAAGGAGAGGTTCAGGGAATGGAATTTCCAAATCCTGATGATTTAGACAATATAAACAGCAACCCTGATCTTCAGGTTCTCAGTAAACCGGGTTTAAGTATTGGATATCTTGCAATGAATATGGGAGAAGACACACCAGGATATCAAGAAGAGTTTGGAGATGTGAGAGTCAGACAAGCAATAGCTCATGCAATCAACAAACAAGATATAATTGACTATTTATACAAAGGGACTGCTATTGTGGCAAAAAATCCTATTCCACCGACCCTTTGGGGATACAATGATGATATACAAGATTATGAATACAATCCAGAAAAAGCAAGAGAGCTTCTCGCAGAAGCAGGCTATCCAGATGGCTTTAAAACAAACCTTTGGGCAATGCCTGTTTCTCGGCCATACATGTTTGATCCAACAAAAATCGCAACAGCAATTCAGGCAGATTTAAGCGCTGTTGGAATCGATGCAGAAATAGTAACGTATGATTGGGGTACTTACCTTGACAAAACAGAAGCTGGAGAACATGCAATGTGTTTACTGGGCTGGACAGGAGATTATGCAGATCCGGATAATTTCTTATATGTACTGCTTGACCCAGATTCAGCAACAGTAGGATCCGCTGGAAACGTAGCATTTTATCGAAATCCTGAGGTTCACCTACTGAATATGGAGGCAGTAACTTCAGTTGATCGTGCAAAAAGAACAGAACTTTATAAACAAGTTCAGGTTCTTGTCCATGAGGATGTACCATGGGTTACACTTGCTCATGCAAACCAAATCCTTGTATTTAGAAACAATGTCAAAGGATTTGTCTTATACCCAACAGGTGATTATCACTTTGATGCAACATATTTTGAAGGAGAAGGATAACACCGACTAATACAAAAAGGGGAGGATTCTCTTCCCCTTTTTGCCAAAACATAAAAAATGAAAAATTATATTCTAAGGAGAATTTTAAACCTATTTTTTGTTTTGTTTTTGGTTTCTGTTATTATTTTCTTGCTGCTAAGACTTGCTCCTGGAGATCCCGCAAAAGTTATAGCAGGAGAACATGCATCAAAGGAAATAATTGAAGAAATAAGAATAAGATTGGGTTTAGACAAGCCTCTTATTACACAGTACTTTATTTGGTTTAAACAGATACTACAGGGGAATCTTGGCACATCAATTCAATCCCGTGACTCTATTATGAAAGAGTTACTGCTAAGATTTCCAAATACATTTGAATTATCGGTTTTTGCAATGATTTTTGCCGGAATAATAGGCTTCCCCGCAGGAATTATATCTGCCGTACGAAGATATTCATTCCTTGATTATGTCAGCATGTTCATCGCACTATTAGGTGTTTCCATGCCAGTATTCTGGCTCGGTATTATGCTTATGATGATATTTGGTGTAAAACTCGACTGGCTACCAATCGGAGGACGGTTAAGCGTCTACATTCCACTAAAACACATCACACACTTCTACCTGATAGATAGTCTAATCACCCTCAACGGCCGTGCATTTTTCGATACGTTAAAACATCTTATTCTTCCATCTATTGCGCTGGGAACAATACCTATGGCATTCTTAGCAAGAATTACACGTTCCAGCATGTTGGATGTCTTACATCAAGATTATATACGAACCGCAAAATCAAAAGGACTGCCTCAAAACACAGTTATTCGAAAACATGCTTTAAAAAATGCCATGATACCAATCTTGACGACGACAGGTACAACATTCGCACTGCTTATGGGAGGTGCAATTCTCACAGAAACTGTATTCTCATGGCCTGGCATTGGCACATACGTAGTGCAAGCTGTATACGCAAGAGACTATCCAGTAGTACAAGGTTCCGTCTTATTTATTGCCTTTTTGGTTACTGCTACCAGCTTAATTGTTGATATACTTTACGCATACTTAGACCCAAGAATTCACTATCAATAGGGAGGAAATTATTAGATGCACCACTATTCCGTACTGTATGATGCAATAAGGTATTTAAAGAAAAATAAAGGAGCAATGTTAGGGCTACTTTTAATTGTCGCATTTATTCTAATGGCAATTTTTGCGCCTCACATAGCCCCTCACAATCCAATTGAACAAAGTCTAAAAAACAATTTAAAACCTGGTATTTGGGCTAATAATCCGACAAATATCCTGGGTACAGATGAATTTGGCAGAGATTTACTCAGCCGAATTATATATGGTACAAGAATATCTTTAAGTGTTGGCCTTATTGCCGTGTTTATCGGTATGTTACTTGGTGGCTCAGCGGGCATCATTGCTGGTTTTTTCGGTGGAAAGGTTGACGAAATTATTATGAGAATTGTGGACATAATGTTTTCTCTACCGTCTATCCTTCTCGCAATTGTAATCGTTGCAATCCTGGGAAGAGGTTTGGATAAAGCAATGATTGCAATAGGAATTACTTACGCCCCGCAAATTGCAAGAATTATTCGCGCAGAAACGCTCGTTGTCAAAAACACAGAATATGTCGAAGGAGCAAAGGCCATTGGAAGCTCTAATATGAGAATAATGTTGGTACATGTTTTGCCGAATGTTATGTCTCCTATTATCGTTTACGCTACACTAAGCATGGGAAGTGCAATTCTTGACGCAGCTGCCCTAGGTTTCTTGGGATTGGGCGCACAACCTCCTACACCAGAATGGGGAGCAATGTTAGCAGATAGCTTTCACTCAATCACGGGTGGATATTGGTGGGTCGAAACATTCCCCGGAATAGCAATAGCACTGACTGTTTTGGGATTTAACCTATTTGGTGATGGATTACGTGATTCATTAGATCCAAAACTCAGGATATAACCCACTAAATTACGCATGAGTATTCATTTGGCATACCCTATTTAAACCTAAAGATTTTCTATTGTTTTCTTCAGTAATTTGATCTCGAATTAAAATAAAACGATTAAATAATCGAATACCATATAACAGTTCAAAAAACAATCAAATAACACAAAACATCAGGAGAAAAAATCGAAATTTTACTAAAATCTTATTGCAAAAACCCTTATGTGATAGTAAAATAGAAAAAATTATAAAACAGGGGAGGTACAAATGAAAAAATTTAGTATCTTTATAATTGTTTTATTACTTATTCTTATTGCAAGTCTTGTCTTTGTGCTACAAAACAATGCTCTAGTGAGCTTGAAATTTTTCACATGGGAATTTTCAACAAGTATGGGGTTACTTACAATAGTTGTATTTTTTGCAGGATTTATTGTAATGTGGCTTATCTCTGTGATGTTTTACATTAATGCCGCTACAAGACATAGAAGAGAAGTTAAAGAAAGAGATAGTATTATCAGAAAACTTGAAGAAGAAAAAAGTAAAATCAAAGATGAATATGAAACAAAATTAAAAACAGGCGAAGCAAAAATTAAAACGTTAGAAGAAAAATCTCTACAACCAAAAACTCAACCAGAAGCTGAAAAAACAACCGAAAAAAGCATAAAGGAAGAATCTGAAGAACAATCAAATAAAGAACCATTGCCAGAAAAACAGGAGAAAAAAGGTTTCTTTCGCAGAAATAAATGAATAAAAGCATAAAACGATTAACGCACATCGGAGTTATTGCCGGATTATACGTGGCACTTACCTACCTCACTTATACAATTTCTTATGCGCCAATACAAGTGAGAGTTGCTGAAGCTCTCACTGTCCTCCCGTTTATATACCCAGAAGCAGTGTGGGGAGTGGCAATTGGTTGTTTTATTGCAAACATAGCTTCGCCTTTCGGACCAATTGACATAATTCTTGGCACATCCCTTACACTTATTGCAGCACTTTTAACCCGCAGACTTGCCCGAACAAAAAAGCTGTATCTCGCCCCTCTTCCACCTATTATAATTAATGCATTTGGTGTTGCACTGTATGTGACAACACTGGCAGGATTACTTGGCCCAAAAGGACTGACAATATCAAAGCTGGGAACATTCACATATATATTTACTCATTTTGAACTTAGACCTTATATCATAGGAGTTATCTGGATAGCCTTAGGAGAGACAATCGCAACCTATGCATTAGGATTGCCACTACTCTACGCCTTGACTAAAAAGAGAGAAAGAAATGAAAATTAAAATAGCACTTGCGCAAATAAACCCTCTGCTCGACGACATAGAAAAAAATCAGGAAAAAAGAGACAACTATTCCCGCTTGCAAGAGAAGAGGATTTAAATATTATACAGAACAATCTCAGTAGAATGCTGGAGGAAAACTATGGAAAATTTTAACTTAAATTGCGAACTTGTAAAAAAATTTATTACAGAATTTATCAAAGAAGAAGTGCATAGCAACGGATTTAATCGATGTGTCATAGGATTATCGGGTGGATTAGACTCGGTACTTGTTGCGTATCTATCAAAAGAAGCATTGGGAAAAGAAAATGTAAAAGCAATCATTATGCCCTACAAAACCAGCAACCCTGCATCCAAAGAAGATGCACTTGCAACAGTAACACAACTTGGCATTTTATATGAAATAATTGATATTACGAAAATTGCAGATGCCTACTTTAAAAAAGAAAAGGAGATGACAAATATTCGAATGGGTAATTTCCTTGCAAGAGTCAGAATGAGTATACTGTTTGATAAATCGCGAGAATTTAAAGCACTTGTAATGGGGACAAGCAACAAAAGCGAATTGATTTTAGGATACAGCACATGGTATGGCGACATGGCTGCAAGCCTTTATCCAATCGGTGACCTGTATAAAACACAAATATTCGAATTTGCGCAATTTATGCAGATTCCAAAAAAGATCATAACCAAAAAACCTTCTGCAGACTTATGGCCAGGGCAAACAGACGAAAAAGAACTAGGAGCAAAATACATACAGATTGACTCCATATTAACCCTTTATGTAGATCAGCGTAAAACAAAAGATGAAATCATAGCGATGGGCTACAGCCAAAAAATTGTAGAAAGTTTACTAAATAGAATCAAAAAAAACCAATTTAAGAGGACCATCCCTCCAGTTGCAAAATTTTCTCCTACTCCTAGAACTTTTGGATTAGACTTCCTTTACCCGCATGATCTAGGGAAATAACATAAATTCACTTTTTATATATGGGAACTGCAGCAAAACTTAGAAATTTCCTTTAGTGTAGGAGTATAGACACCAACATGTGTTGTTGAAAGTGCCGCAGCATAGTTTGCAAATTTAAGACTCTCATAAACGTCTTCTCGGCTTAGATATGTCTTGAGAAATGCCGCATTAAATACATCACCTGCTCCAATACCATCCAGTGCGTTAACAGGTATTCCATCTATGCTATATTTTTTATGTTTTGTATATGCCTCAACCCCTTTTGAACCTTTTTTAATAACTACAATTCCGTTTGTTGCAATTTTATCGTTTACAATTGAGAGAGGTAAATCTTTTATTTCTTGCTCGTTTGCAAACACAATGTCTGCACTTTTGAAAATAGCAATATTGGCCTCTAAAAACCCTTTTACAGACCGTCCTATCCTGAACTGTGGATCAAAAAATATCTTTATGCCTTTCTTTTTTGCCATTTCAACAATTTTCACTACTTCTATCTGCACCTTTTTCTCAGTATTTATCCCGGAAGAAATATACAAATAGTGATATTTATCGCTTATTGTTAAAAATTCCGCAGATGATATATCCGTATACGCACATTCGTTTATTAAAGCAAACGTCACTCTTTTCCCAGCATTGTCCACTAAAGCAAAGATTAAAGATGTAGGACGATTGCTCCGTTTCTTTAGAAAAAGAATTTTATTTTCATTAAATAGTTCGATAAAAAAATCTCCAAAATGATCTTTGGATATAGGCGTAAAATAATATGGATTCCCGTTAATTTTTGAAAATGCTAATGCAAAATTTATTCCTGAACCTGCAGGTCTCATACTATACTGTTCGATAATATTATTTTTATCACTTCTCATACTATATTTTCCCTTTAAAACAACATCAAAACAGTTGTCCCCGATAACAAGCATTTTCATTTTGACGCTTCCCTCGCCTTTTTCACAAATAATGCCACTTTTTCAATATCTTTTCTGCCACTCGCAAAAGGTAAATCCAATGATGTTTTTGCGTCTACTCCTGCAGGATGCACCATTGTTATTGCTTGCTGTACATTCTCCGGAGAAAGCCCACCTCCTAATATCACAGGGATCGAAACCGTTTCAATGACACGTTTACTGACCGACCAATCGTGCACCTTACCCGTTGCCCCGACAAATCCACTCATCTGCTTACTCTCATCTGGTGAGTCAAGCATAATATAATCAACAATTTGGCTAATTGCAGCAGCTTTTTTGATAGATTCTTCTGATTTAACAGGAATAGCGTACATAAGTTTAATATTATATTTTGTGAGCATTTGCTGGATGCCCTTCAATTTTTTTAAATTCATTTCAGAACATACATGCAAGATATCCATTTTTAATATCGAAACAAACCTTTCTATTTCGGTAATGGCAACAGTATTTACAATTACGCTACTTTTTTTCTGCTCATTTTTTATGGTTGCTATTATTTTTTTTGCTTTTTCGAGCGACACAATGCCTTTTTCCTTATCTCCCATTTCGCTCACTACAATGCCAATGTGGTCAACTCCAAGTTTAGTAAGTGAAAGCACGTCTTCCTCAGAAATAATTGAATAAATTTGGATAATCATCGTTTACCAATAAATTCTTTAAACTTCGCAGAAGAAAAAGTGTTTATGACATCGTCTTTTGTAAGCCAGGCCCGTCTTGCAACGCCTACGCCATACCGCATATCTTTCATTCCGTCAATTGAATGTGCATCGGTCCCTATTTCAAAGTTCAGATTATATATATCTTTTGCTCTTCTTGCATTTATATCATTCAAATCTAACCGTTGTGGTGAGGCATTAATTTCAACTACGGTATTATGTTTTTTTGCTTCTCCAAATATTAAATCGGCATCTACATCATAATCATTTCTCCTACCGATTGTTCCACCCATAGGATGAGCAATAGCCCTTACACCAATATAGGACATCGCATTTATAATGCGCTTAGTTATCTTTTCTTTTTTCTGATTCATTCCCGAATGAATGCCATTATTTCTCATTTAGAGCAATCCCTCTATCTCTTTTTTTAATGTAGAAAAAAAATCTTCCATAAATGCAATTCTCTTCTTTGCTATCTTCTTTGCTGCGTCTGTAAAAAGTCTTTCCGGAATATATCTAAATTTTGTCTTTAACTCAATATTAGGTGCGTGTTTTGAAATATCTTTGATGCGGCCGCTAATTTTTCCACCTAATAAATTTTCCTTCATATAGCTATTTAAATCAACATCAATATATACACTTTCTCCTCTTTCCCCTGCAATCATATAAGCTCGCGCAATACCTACGGCTCCAATAGCATCAAGTTTGTCGGCATCAAATAATATTTTTGCTTCTTTTGTTTCTGGCGGGACTTCTCCCCTATAACGATGTGTTTGTATGCAATGCTTTACGCTTTGAACTATCTTTTCCGGATAATCTAAACTACGTAATATTTTTTCTGCCATTTCGGCACCTAAAAGCGCATGGTCAATATTTCCGCTTAAGTCCGAATCCTCTTTAACACGCGCAATATCATGCAACAAAGAAGCAATCTCTACTATCTCCATATCGACAGTCTGTTCCTTTTTTGCAAGCATACATGCAAGCTCAAACACCCTGAATGTATGCTCAAGGTCATGCGAAGAGGATGAAAGCTCTTTTTTAACTATCTGTTTGATTGTATTTATCTTTTTATTCATTCTGCTTTCAATTATAACAAATTTTGAATAAACTGCGAATTGTAATTTCATTTATGCTAAGATAAATTTCAATATTTAAAATGGTTTAAACGTCCGGATAAACTTATGAAAAATATATAAAAGAAAGGGTATTTTATCCCGTTAACTTGCTGGTAATAAACAATTAACATTGCTTAAAGAATAAAAAAGGAGTGCCAGATCAAAGGCACTCCTTCAAAAAAATATTACTAATTGGATTATCCTTCGGTAGGAACAATCGGAACAGTTTTGGGTTTCTCCTTATGTATAATCTGTTTCTTCCATTCACCTCTATAGTAAAAGAACAATGCAACAATTGCCGCACCCACATTACTTAGTGCCATCCCCCACCATATACCGGTAGAACCAAACCGCATACCAAGAAAATAGGCAAGTGGAATTCTTAATGCCCATAATCGAATAATATCTGCTACCATGGGCTGGACATTATGCCCTGAACCTCTAAATAATGCCGTAATTGCTCCAAATAAGCCAAAAAATGGAATACCAATTATGAAAATTGAGAGAAAACGAACCCCTTCTTGAATGATATCGGGTCTTCCGGGTATAAACGCTTTAAACAATGGAACCCTTAAAGCAAAAACAAGTAATGCCTCAAGAAGAGCAACAAACACTACAATTTTGAGGCCTTCCTTTGCAATTTTTTCTACTCTATGTATCAGGTTTGCGCCCAGGTTTTGACCAATCAAGGTCATAATACCCATTCCCAATCCATCTACCGCAATAAATATGATGGAAATAAGCCTATCTCCTACCCCATATGCAGCAAGAACAGTTTCGGGATTGCTTACTCTCCCAATAATTCCCATGACAAGCACAAATCCAAATGCGGTTGTAGAATTTCCAACTGCAGCAGGAAGTCCTACTTTAAAAATCTTCTTCATCCATTCCCATATCGGGATGAGTCCCTTTAATGTTATTTTTATGCCTTTTGTGCCCTTAAAAAGAAAGTACATGGAAATGGCAGCTGCAATGCCCTGGCAAATAACCGTCGCAAGAGCTGCGCCAAAAACACCCATACGAGGGAACCCCCACCAACCAAAAATAAGAAATGGATCAAGAATAATATTTAACGTTACGGTGAAAAGATTTATCTGCATAGGAGTCACAGTATCACCCTTTGCAGAAAGAATACTCTGGAATACAACAGCAATAAAAATAAAAGGCATTCCCCAAAAAACAAGTTTTAAATAAACTATAGCTGTCTCAGTTACCGCAGCTGCTTTTGTAATTAAGGGAACTAAGTATGGCGTTCCAATAACTCCAAGCACCGCAATTGCTATACCAAAAATAATGGCAAGCGAAAACACCTGGCTTGCTGCAATGTTTGCTTTCTTATGTTCTCCCGCACCTGTGTGCTGAGAAACAAAAGCCACCCCAGCCATACTGAATCCAAAAGAAAAAGCTATAAGCAACCAGATGATAGGCCATGCAATCTGTAAACCCGCAACAGCTCCACCACTCTCGGCAGTTGGCAAATGTCCTAACCAAAATGTATCGGAAAGGTTATAAAGTGTGTGTAAAAATTGGGAAATCATTATAGGAAAACTCAATAGGAACATAACTTTTACAGGATTGGCATTTAAAATTTCTTCTCTTGTAACTTTTCTCATTTTTCTCCTCGCTAAAAAATATATTATAACATAAAGCTACTATTAAACAATTTCTATTTCTACGTGTTTTCCGGTTTCTTCATCCGTTACATCAATGATTTTGCCAGAAAATTCTGAGTCATTCATTGCTTTTTGTAATTCCTCCATGTCAATGGGTATATCCTCACCTCCTACATTAAACATATTCTTTTTGCCCATCTTATTTGCAATATTCAACCCCCAATTAACTAAACCAAATGGTATGGTAATGTTCACCTGGGGTTTCCCTTCTTTTTTCACAAGGACCTTCAAAAACCTTTTTCTTTTACTCTGTGTAATAGATTGTTCATCTCTTTTAACTTCTTTCAAAGCTTCAATAAGCTTTACCGCCTCATCTTTTGAAACCTTTCCTTCATCAAGCATTTCTAATACTTTTTTAATTTCGTCTTGCATTATTTTCCTCCTTTATTTAATTTAATTTCTTCAATACGAACATCGCCGCTTATTGTTTTTAACACAATATCATATTTACCTTCTCCCGATAAAAATTCAGAATTTTGTATATTCTTAATATTCCCTTCCTTATCTTTAAATATTACATCTCCTGTTTTTGTTTTAGCTACTATCTTTGCATCTAAATTTTTTGCTTTCAACACGCAATCACCGGAAATAGTTTTCAGAAATAGATTGCCGTTCAAGCTTGCATCAACTATTCCCACATCTCCGCTAAATGAAGTTAGCTCTATCCCTTCTAATGAAACGTCCTGCAATAAAACATCGCCGGAATAAGTTTTTAAAGCTCCGTTTAATTTTCCTTTGTCAATGACTATATCTCCAGATTTTAGTGATGCAGTAATAGCCCCAAATAAATTGCTGCCATTTACATCGCCACTTATAGATTCAAGCTTTATGTCGCCAGTAACGTCGTTTATTCTAATATCTCCATCCACAGTTTTTGCAGTAATATTACCTGAAATGTGCTCAAGATACAGATCGCCGCTTACAGTATGCAAAGTCACATCGCTTTCCGATGGGATTACAATGCTAATTGGCCGGGATGATAATAACGCATTTCCTATATGTATACCCAAAATATATACTGTCCTTTTATCTTTATATTTCGGACGTACCATAAAGGTGTTTTCCTTTTTCTCTATTTCCATAAACTCTTTCCCTTCTATAATTTTCACTTCATTCAGGTCTTTTTCTCCAACTATCTTTATATCTGTACTTACAAATTCAGATAGATTTAATTCAATTCTTTTTCCATCTGTAGGAAAGACGCTGATTTCATCCCCGCTATCTTCCTCAATTGCTTCCTCTAATTTTCGCTTCTCTTCGTCAGATATCTTTCCCTTAGCTAACAATCTTTTCAGCTGATCTTCAATCTTTTCATTCATTCTTCTGCCTCCTTTATTAATTTTACTGCCTCTTTAGCGCTAATCTCTCCTCTTTCCAGCGCATCTAAAATTTCTTTTTTGCCAGGTTTTTCTTCCGATTCACGCAACCCTAAAGCAAGTAATGCTTTGTCCAGACGATTTTTTGCAGTTGGATATGAAATTCCCAATCTTTCTTGAACTTCTTTAATATTTCCCCTTGAACGAAGAAAAATAGCAAGAAATTCTTGGTCTTCTTGCGAAAGTAGCAAAAGCTTACTAATTGAGAAATCGCCTTGTATAACAGTGTCGCATTTTGAACATCTAAGTTCCGATATTGTAAGAATCGCATTGCAAGCAGGACAATTCGTTGGCATTTTTTTCATCTTTCACCTCCATTTTTAATATTATTTACTTTCATTTTAATAATATTAATATGAAATTTAGTTTTGTCAAGAGTAAAATAGGAGAATTTTAAAAAATTTTAATAAAAAAGTTGTAATTAGAATAAAACCAGAAAAAAATGAGACTTAAGTGCTTGACAGAAATTTAAAAATCAGTACTCTATAAGAGAATTCATATTAAAGGAGGTAGGTATAAATATGCCTATATTAAAATCTTCAAAAAAATCAGTCAGGAAAGATAAGAAACGTACCGAAAGAAATAAAAATTATAAAATTGCGCTAAAAAAAACGCTTGATTTCACAAAAAAGAGTGGGTATAGCGAAGATAAAGTAAGAGAAGCGATAAAAACTATTGATAAATTAGAGGCGAAAGGAATTATTCATCAAAATAACGCTTCGAGAAAAAAATCTGCCCTGATGAAGAAATTAAACCAGGCAAAAAACACAAAAACACCTGTCAAAGAAGAAACGCCTGAGCAAGAAACATCTGATTAAGATCGCTACATATTCTGGATAAAGAGTCTGATATGCAGGGGACGGTCTAATTCCCCTGTTTTTGATTTTACATCAATTTCTTCAATCTGATGAAATACTTCCAAGAGCTGAGACATCTGAAACTTTTTTGCAAGAGATAACATTTTGGGAACAGCAAATCTTTTGATACCAAACTGCTTAGATAGGCTATCCATGCTAAATGCACTCCTACTTGTAGTAGTCGCTAAAAGCTCCTTTATGAAAATAACCTGAGAGAACGTCTTTAAAAGTAAAGAAAGCATCATCCCATCAGCAGTATTATTTTCCGTAAGTAGTTCATCAAACATTTTCAGTGCAACATCTTTTCGTCTTTCTACAATTGCATAGATTAAATTAAAAATTTTTGTTTCCGGGGTGTATTCTACAACTTCCTCCACATCACTTTTCTCGATCTTTTTATTATCTCCAATAAATAATGTTAGCTTTTTTATCTCTGATAACAGTAAAAATAAATCTTCGTTGCATCGAGCCAGAAGTTCACTGACAGCATCACCAGATATTTCTTTGCCATTTTCTTTGCAACGGCTTTTAATCCACGTCTTAAGTATATCAGACGAAACTGAATACTCGCGAATAAACACAGAATCTTTCTCAATTACAAATTTTTTAACCGTCTCGGATTTTTTGGAAGATTTAGACATTATGATAAGCACTGACGATGAAGGAACAGTCAGTAAATAGATTTGCTCCGCTTCACTTACTGGAAGTTCGTCAATATTCTTTAAAACCACTACTCTTCCTTTGCCGATTTTACTAAAAGGAATAGAATCTAATACATTAGAGACATCATGTACGGTAATGTCTTCTCCGGATAACTCAACAAAATCAAATACAATTGTTGCGCTGTCTACAAACTTTTCTATGATTTGTTCAACGATCTGAAATTTGAGATAAGCGTAAGAGCTTTTTTCACCAAAGAGTAGATACATCCGATGTACCTTATCTTTTTTAATATCGGTTAAAGCTGCAATAGATTTCTGTTCAATCACGGATATATTTTACCAAGTAATCTTGGGAAAGGTATTGTTTCACGCACGTGTGGAAGTTTAGCAATCCAGGCAACAGTTCTCTCAATACCTACGCCAAATCCTCCATGCGGCACAGATCCATATTTTCGCAGATCCAGATACCACCTATAATCCTCCTCTGAAAGGTTATTTTCTCTAATTTTTTCAAGCAGTAAATCATAATCATCTATTCTCTGGCTACCGCCAATAATTTCGCCATACCCCTCAGGCGCTAATAAATCAGCAGCAAGAACAGTATTTGGTTCCTCGGGGTCTGGTTTCATATAAAAAGCCTTTGCACCAACAGGAAAATGGTGCACAAATACAGGTTTATTAAATGTGTCTGCAAGTATTGTCTCTTCTTCGCCACCAAAATCGTCACCCCACTCAACTGCCTTCCCATGTTTCTTCAAAACTTCAAGTGCCTCTTTATAATATATTTTTGGAAAGGGTGGTTCAACCTTCTCCAGTAAAGAAGTGTCTCTCTCTATAATATCGAGTTCATCTTTTCTATTTCTAAGCACGTCTTTTACCACATATGTAATCATATCTTCTTGAAGCTTCATATTCTCTTCAAATGTGATATAAGCAATCTCCGGTTCAAGCATCCAAAACTCCGTAAGATGCCTCCTCGTTTTTGATTTTTCGGCACGGAAAGTAGGCCCAAAACAATACACCTTCCCTAGTGCCATTGCTGCTGCCTCCATATAAAGCTGGCCACTCTGTGAGAGAAAAGCTGGTTCACCAAAGTAGTCTGTTTGAAATAGCGTAGTGGAACCTTCGCAAGCATTTGGCGTAAGAATAGGAGCATCTACAAGTGTAAAATCTCTATTATCAAAAAAATCTCGAAACGCTCTTTCAATTTGGTGTCTGATCCTTAAAATTGCCCATTGTCTCTTTGACCTGAGCCATAGATGTCGATGCTCCATTAAAAACCCTACACCGTGTTCTTTCGGTGTTATAGGATAATCTTTGGTAAGTTGTATTATTTCAATTTCTTTTAATGTCAACTCACAACCATTAGGAGATCTTTTATCCTCTCGAATCGTTCCTCTTGCAATGACAGAAGTTTCTTGAGTAAGTGCTTTTGCCCTGGCAAATGTCTCGTCCTCAACTTCATTTTGTACCATCACACACTGCATAAACCCGGTTCCATCCCTCAATAAAATAAATAAAATTTTGCCGCTTGACCGTGAATTGTACACCCAACCCTTGATAGTTACTTCTTTCCCTATGTAATCTTTAGCTTTATTTATATACATCATCTACCCAAATTACGGGAACCACCTCCTCATTTTTAAGAAGAATATAAAAGATATTTAAGAATTATCAAGTGCCCTACACTTCTGGCAAAGAGAGTAGAGAGGAATCGTTTTTAATAAAATGCCCCTGGCAATTTTTACTGTATCAATGTAGTCACCATGATAAACAAACATATCAAGATCTTCTATAGATTCTTCCTCTGACATATTCACTTTATTCTTGATTTTAGGTAAATACGTTTCTTCAAAACTTATATCAAATACTTCTTCGAATTTTTTTAAACACTGCACACAAACTAATGTTAGCTTTAAAGTAATACGCCCCTTGAAATACACCTCATCTATTGTTGGATTACCAACCATCTGCCCTGTTAACAAAATGGGTGAATCAATTGTTATATTGTTGCCTAAGTCAATATCCAACAATTCCTCGTGACTTTCTATAATCTTATTCCGACTGCTCGCTATCGGGACTTTCATATTTTAATCCTTCTTTGCCTTCTTCTAGCACAGATTGTGCTTTGTGTAAAATAGTCTGAGTCTTTGATAAAAGTTTAAAAACATAATCCTCGGCATCTTTCTGCATTTTTTCTGCTTCCATTCGCGCTTCATCCAGTATTTTCGCCTTCTCTTTTTTCGCTTCTTCCAGAACACCTGAATCTTGAACAATTTCATCGCGCCTCACCATTGCGCTATCAAGAATTCTATCTCTCTCCTCATTTGCTTGAGCTAAAATTACATTTTTCCTTTTGGAAACAAGATATGCTTCTTTTACTTCTTCCGGAAGTAGTTCGCGAATGTGCTCAATTTTAGAAATAAACGAATCTTTATCTACAGCGACCAATTTGGAAAACGGTATAGTCTTTCCTGATTTCAACATTTGTTTTAATAACTCAATCTCTTTAAATACAGAGTCATCTTCCATTTTTTACTAACCTCCTTTTAAGCCTTTTTTCAACGCAAGGTGGAACAAACTTAGAAACATCACCACCTAAAAGTGCAATTTCTCTCACCAGACTTGAACTTAAAAACACAAACTCACTGTTGCTTATCATTAACACAGTTTCTAAATCAGGATAAAGCTTTTTGTTGATAAGAGCCATTTGAAACTCATACTCAAAATCAGACATAGTGCGTAAACCTCTAAGAACGACTTTAATATTATTTTCTTTTAAGCAAGTCGTTAAGAGACCCTCAAGCGGCATTACAGAAACACAATTAAATTCTTTTGCAAGACACTGTGCCATTTCAATTCGTTCCTCAAACGTAAACAATGGATATTTCTCATTGCTCTTTGCAACAAAAATAACAAGCTCATCAAATAAATTCGCTCCACGCTTTATTACATCCAGGTGTCCATTTGTGATCGGGTCAAATGTACCCGGATACGCTATAATCTTTTTCATATTTTTAGTATATATTTTTATACAGATGTTGCAAATCTTTTAAAAAAATAATAGAATATACACATGAAAAAGATACTCACAGGAATAGTAATAGCATTACTTATTTTAATAAATTTTGGTTGTAGCACCAATGCAGAGATCGAAATAGTTAAAGTCCCCAACATCATTGGTTTTAAATTGGGTGATGCTGAAAAAGAACTGGCAAATCACGGATTAATATTAGAAATAACTGATTCAGAATTCAATGACACAATACCGCTTGACCATATTATTTCTCAAACGCCAGAAAATGGTGAGGAAGTAAAGAAAGAAACAATAGTAAAGGCAGTGGTAAGTAATGGTTCACTAAACATCACAGTACCCGATCTTATAGGGAAAAACCTTGAGGAAGCAATATCCATACTAAAAAGTATAGGTCTCACAATTGGCGAGATTACAGACAAAGAAGATAATTCCCCCGTAGGAACAATACTTTCGCAACACCCAGCTGCAGGAAGTATATTACCGCCATATGGAAGCATAAAAATGGTTGCAAGCATTGGCACGTTTGTCATAGTCCCCAATGTTGTCGGAATGGATGTTGAAGATGCAACAAAACTCCTTCTTGATGAAGGTTTTCAGATTGAAATAATTGAAGAAACAGATATTGCAAAAGGGACAAAAGGAATGGTTCTTTACCAATATCCTATGCCAGGATTAAAGGTTAGCCGTGGCGCAGAAATAAGGCTAAAAATATCAAAATGAAATTCACCGTCGCACCTTCGATTTTGGCAGCTGATTTCGCGTGCCTTACAAAAGAGGTAGAAAAAATTCATAAAATACCAAACAGCCAGGTGCATTTAGACATTATGGATGGGCACTTTGTACCAAATATTTCAATCGGCCCTTGCGTCGTAAAAAACTTACGAAAAGCTACTAACCTTCCATTTGATGTACACCTTATGATTGATAACCCTGAAAACTTTTTTTCCCAGTTCAAAGACGCTGGCGCAGACTACATCACATTCCATATAGAGCAAACCCGCGACCCTATACCGTTAATTAATAAGATAAAAGAACTTGGCATAAAACCAGGAATATCCATCAAGCCATCGACAAGTCTCGACAAAATAGAATACTTGCTCCCACAAATAGACGTGCTCCTTATAATGAGTGTTGAACCCGGATTTTCAGGCCAAAAATTTATAAATTCCTCGCTAAAAAAAATAGAAAAGGCTCGGAAAATAAAAGAATCAAAAAAATTAAACTTTCAAATCTCAGTGGATGGCGGAATAAACAACAAAACCGCAGAAGTAGTGCTAAAAGCGGGAGCAGACATACTCGTAATGGGTAGTTATTTTTTTAAAAACCCTTTTGAATTAGTAAAATCAGAAATTGAGAAACTCAGAGAAAAATAAAAGGCCGCTACAAACATAGCGGCCTTAATCTAACTAATTACTAGAAATATATTTCTCTACCTTTGTTAGGATAGTTCTTTTTGGCACAGCTCCAATTATTTTATCAACAACCGCTCCATCAACAAAAATGGCAAGTGTAGGAATACTCATAATTCCGTATTGCGCAGCGAGATTTTGATTTTCATCGACATTAACTTTAACAATTTTAAGCTTTCCTTCAGTTTCTTTCGCAATTTCCATTACTACCGGCGCAATCATTTTGCAGGGGGTACACCAATCTGCCCAAAAATCTACAAGAACCGGTATTTTAGAGTCAAGTACTTCCTGTTTGAAATCAATTTCATTAACTTCCATACAAATATCCTCCTATTCTTCTAAAAGTTTATCAATTTCACTTGTGATAAGTTCTTCCAAATCTGGAATATTGCCAATTTTCGTAGAAGCAATATTTCCGTCCTTATCCACAAGAAAAAATCTCGGAATACTCGTCACGCCATATAACGACGCAACATTGCCGTTAGCATCACTGATAACAAAGTACGTCATTCCATTTTCTTTTATGAATTCTTCCACTGCTTGTCTCTTAGATGATACATCCATGTTAACTCCAATTACTACAACATCCTTATCCTTATACTCATTATATATTGACTCAACGTGTGGGATTGTCGAACGACAGGGGCCACACCAGGTTGCCCAAAAATCAAGAAAAACGACTTTCCCCTTAAGGCCCGAAAGATGCACAATTTCCCCGTCTAAGGTCTGCCAGGAAAAATCCGGGGCTACCTCTCTCTCCTGAGCAACGCCTTCTTGAGGCCCATTGTTCCCAGTACAACCAGCAAAGATAGGAACAATAAACAAAAGCACAATAACTGCAAATAACATTCTTTTTCTCATAATGTATCCTCACTAAATTATGGGACGATTATAACAAAAAAAGCAGAGTTGTCAAGTAATAATATTTACTTAAATTTTTTGCCAAGATCGTTTATAATGGCTACTACCCAAGCAAATTTTGTTCCTTTTTTTCTTTGCCTATTCACAACTAAACATCATTTTCGCTGCTTTAATTCAAATCTCTCTTTATTACTCAAAATATATTGGATTTCTTCTTTTTTAGAATGCAACATTCCCGTTATTCTTAATCGTAAAAGCTCGTCAAAAATTTCTTTGTACTGTGGTCCTGGTTTTAACCCCAATTTTAATAAATCTCGCCCTTTTACGCCAATTTTAATATTTGATAAAGTTTCAAGATAATCAATTAGTAGAGCGCGCTCGTCAGAAGAAGCCCAGGATAAATACGAAACAATGAAAGCCCTATCAATATTTCGTAAAAGGAAAAACAGGTCTATCTTATCAATTGTCTTCGTAGTACTGTGTAATTTGCGAAATGCATTTTCTGCTACAACCACTTTTTCAATCAGTCGTTTAGAAAAAGAAAAGTATTGCAGGATATCCCTTTTTTCAACATCACTCCTTCCAAAAACAAGCAAGAAAAAGTAAACCTTCGCTTGATCGATAGGAAAATATTTAATCCATCTTTTTGCCTGAAGTATTGCCTCTTTTCTGCGAGCACTAAGTCTTTTAATTCTAAAAAGATCCTTAAGTATCCCTCTTTTTTCCATTTTTAATATAGCAAGCGGTGCATCAGAGGAAGAAAAAAGTTCAAATAATTCATCGAGAATCCTTCTTGATTTCTTAAATCGAAGCACATTAAGGCATACTGTTTTTACCAGCAGCTGTTCTGTATCGTCAGACAAATGAAAATTAAATTTGATTTCGTATTTGATGGCGCGTAGAATTCTAGATGGATCCTCTAAAAAAGACAATGAATGAAGAACCCTTATCTCCCTTTTCCTTAAATCTGAAAAACCACCAAAAAAATCATACAAATTGCCAAACTGGTCCGGCAAAAGGTCTATTGCAAGCGTATTGATAGTAAAATCCCTTCTTCCTAAATCTTCCCTTATTGATGCACGCTCTATGACGGGGAGAAGAGAATGAGAATTATAATATTCCCGTCGCGCAGTCACAAAATCAAACATATAGTCTTTATATGTACAAGTAGATGTCTGAAATTCTGGGTACAATAAAACATCTCCGCCAATTCCTTCCTGTAACCGCTTTCCAAACAGTATAGCATCTTTGCTTACAACAAAATCCAAATCAAGGCTTTTCTTGTTCAATAAAATATCTCTAACCGCTCCCCCTACAAGATAAATTTTCTGGTTCGACTCAAGAGCAATAGCACCCATTTTTTGCAATAAGTTAAAAATATCTGGTGGAAATTTCTTTTTTAATAACAAAGCAATTTCCTCTTTTTTGGGGATAAATGCCGCATTTGCACTAAATGAAGATTCGCTTATATATTCTTTCGTGTAAAATGCTTTTAGAAGATCGCTTCTTGAAATAATCCCAACAATTTTTCCTTTTTTTGTAACAATAACGCGACCCACATTCGTTAAAACCATTGCCTCTTCTATCCCTCTAAGGCCTGTGTCTGGAGAAACTTCCACTAGATTAGATAAAAGATACTGTTTTACAGGACGGTCTCGATTTTCAATAAGCATAATTTTTTCAATGTCCCGCTTTGATATGATTCCTATAATTCTGTTATTCTCCTCAACAGGGAGTCCTGAAAACCCAAACCGCACCATTATTTTCAAAGCTTCCTTTATACCGGCCTTTGCTGAGATAGTTTTTACCGGAAAACTCATAATATGCTCTGCCTTTAATACAGGAAAATATATTTTCTCAATGTTTTCTAATATTTGCTTTTTTATTTCCAGGACATCCCCGTTCTTAACAAACACAGATGCTGCAGTCGGATGACCACCACCGCCAAGAGGAAGCAATACTTTTTTTAAATCATACTGCGGGCTACTACTCCTTCCAACGATAAATATGCCATCCATTGAAGACACTAAAACAAACAAAAAATCCGAATCCACTATTTCTCTCATTCGATGTGCTATAAGCGATATGCCGGGTGTATAAGCCGACATTTTCCCGGATGCAATAGCAATTCTTGCCCCCTTAATATTGCACTCTTCAATATTATCGAGCAATTCTTTGTATAAATGAATCTGATCCTCACCAAGAGATGGGGAAAGAAAATGGTTTACCACTTTCATATTTACACCGAAAGAAGCAAGATATTTCATAGCGGCAAAATCAGCAGCAGAAGTTGAAGGAAACATAAATGAACCGGTATCCTCATAAATGCCAAGCGCAATAAATGTTGCCTCAAATGTAGTGAGTGGAATTCTTTTCTTTTCAAGAAGTTCTACAAGAAGAGTAGTATTAGCACCGTAGTTTTTAGAAATAATTTTTGCCTTTTTGATGTCATGTGAGGAAGGAGGGTGATGGTCAAAAATAATAACCTCTACTCCTTTTTTTTTGATAAACTCTTTGCCATCTCCAATACGGTTAAAAATTTTTGTATCAACAACTATAACTCGCTCTATGCTGTCCTTTATTTTATCAGGAAGTTCCTTTACCTTTATCAATCTTAACATATCTCCAAAAAAATGTGCCAATTTTTGCGTGCTTACATCAAGTGATCCTGGATGTACAAGAAAAGAGCCGGGATATAATTTCTCGGCTGTATACATCGAACTTATTGCATCAAAATCAGAGCCTGAATGAGTCAGGATGACTGTAGTTTTACTCATCAGAGAGTTTTTTAATTTCTTCTTTTGAAATACGATAATAAAAAAGTGGGAGTGGTTTTACCTGCTCTTTTTTAAGTTCAATACAGTTTAAAAAATCTTTAGCCGCTCTATCTCCTTTTTCGGTATCACTGGCAAGAATCATTGCAATTTTTTCATCCTTTTGGACAAAATCTCCAACTTTTTTCGGAAAAAGAATTCCAACAGCAAGATCAATCCTTTCGCCTTTTTTTGTCCTCCCTGCCCCGAGAGAAACAGCAAGCCTTCCAATAGTTTCGGCCTTAATAGCCGATATATACCCACTCTCTCTGGCTAAAACAGGTATTTTAAACTGTGCCTGAGGAAGAAGTGAAAAATCTTCAATAATATTCGCATTGCCTCCCTGGGCTTCAATTATTGTTTTAAATTTTCTCAAACCTGCGCCATTATGTATTGCTCCTTGTATCTTATGCTGACCTTCAATTTCATTTTGCACTTTTCCACCAAGTCTAAGCATCTCTCCGCCAAGCATTTCTATTACCCTGACAAGCCGCTTTCCACCGCTACCTTTTAACACTTCGATTGCTTCTTCAACTTCAATAGAATTTCCAATTGCATCACCAAGTGGCTGATTCATATCAGTAATATAAGCAACTGTTTCTCGCTTTGCCAAAGTGCCAATGTCAACCATAATTTTTGCCAGTCTTTTTGCATCTTCCAAATTTTTTACAAAAGCACCATCTCCGACTTTTACATCTAAAAGCACAGCATCGGAACCAGCTGCTATTTTTTTACTCATAATACTTGCAGCTATGAGTGGAATGCTATCCACCGTGCCTGTTACATCTCTGAGAGCATACAGCTTCTTATCTGCCACTACCAAATCACTACTCTGTGCAACAATTGCGCCACCATTTCGGTTTACATGATCAATAAATTCTGCTATAGGGAGCTCGACTCTAAAATTAGGTATTGCTTCCAGTTTATCTATTGTGCCACCGGAATACCCCAGCCCTCTTCCTGACATTTTTGCAACGGGCACACCATTTGCAGCGACAAGCGCAACCAGCGGTAATGATACTGTATCGGCAACTCCACCAGAACTATGTTTATCAACTTTTATGCCTTTTATTTGAGAAAGATCTAATGTTTTTCCACTTCTCACCATGGCAAGCGTAAGCTCGGTAGTTTCTTCGCTATCCATACCATTAAACCATATTGCCATAAGAAGAGCAGAAATTTGGTAATCCGGAATGGTACCGTCAGAATATCCCTGTACAAAAAAATTGATCTCTTTATTTAGAAGCTTTGTCCCTCTCTTCTTTTTTTCAATGATATCAACAATATTCATATCATATCTCCTTAAGAAATTCTTCAATTAAACAAGATATATTTTTGCCGCAACGATTAGCCATATCTAAAACTTTTTCATGCGTCACCTCGCCATCTACAAACACACTATCTGTAATGCAAGAAAAGCCCAACACCTTCATGTTGAGATATCGTGCAACAATCACTTCGGGAACTGTAGACATTCCCACTGCATCAATACCGAGCCGACTCATAAGAGTAAGTTCTGCCATTGTCTCATAATTGGGGCCAGACACAGCACAATAAACGCCTTCTTTTACATTTATTCTTTTTTTGCGGGCAATTTCATTTACTTTTATCCGATATTCTTTATCATATGCATCAATCAAGCCCACAAAGCGCTTATTTCCTTTTTCTCCACGCAAAGGATTGTCCGCAAAAATGAAGTTGACATGATCTCTGATCAGCATAATATCACCTACATTCAATGCAGTATTCACGGCACCAGCTGCGTTTGTTATAATCATATTATTAGCCCCTATCTCATGTGCAAGATACACACTTGAGGTAATTTCTTTCATACTATAACCTTCATAAAAATGCACTCTTCCATTAAAAATTAAGATATTTTTTCCGGAAAGAGTTCCAAAAATAAGCTCTCCTGTATGCCCTGCAACTGTTGATACAGGATAATGTGGAATTTCTTGGTAAGAAATTTTTTTAACAATTTGTACACTGGCAAGAATCGATGAAAGACCTGACCCAATAATAATGGCAAAATCTGCTTTAAAATCTATCTTATCTTTGACAAATTCAGCATAAGTTTTCATCTTTGCCTCACTCTAACGATACAAGGTAATAATAAAACGGCTGGCCTCCATAGACAACATCCACCTCTAAATTCGGAAACACCTTTTCAATTCTTTTGGCAACCTTTTCTACATCTTTTTTATCTACCTCTTTGCCATAATATATGCTCACAAATTCATAGTTTTCAACAGTTTCTATATTTTTCTTAAATAAATTAAATAAAACAGTTTGCGGATTCTTACCTTTCAACATAATTTTGCCGTTTGTTAACCCCAAAATATCACCCTTTTTCATATCAAGTCCATTTATTTTCGTATTACGCACCGAGTACGTGACAGAAAATGAGTACGCTTCAGAGAGAATTTCATTTGCACGCTTTACATTTTCTTCAAATGTCCCCTCCTTATTAAACGAAAGGATAACGGGTATTGCTTGGACCATATTTTTTGTAGGTATTACCTCTACAATCTTGTCTTTTACTAAATCTTTTGCTGCATTAGCTGCAAGTATTATATTGAGATTGTTCGGAAAAATAATAACATATTTTTTTATGCATTTATTAATGCCTCCAAGAATATCATTAATTGAAGGATTCATAGTTTGGCCGCCTCCCACCAAAACATCAACTCCTAAACTAAGAAAAATCTGGTCAAATCCTTCTCCTTGAGAAACGGCAACAATAGACAAGAATCTGTTAGTAGGAACTTTGGGAGCTGCCAGGGCTTTACTTGCAAGAAATGCATCTTGTTCATCTTGCATATTTTCGATTCGTGCTTCTTTAATAGGCCCATGCTTCATAATAAATTCTATGACACTATGTGGCTCGTTAGAATGCACGTGCAATTTTGTCAGATTTCCTGATTTTGCTACGACAATACTATCACCAAATTGCTCTAAATCCTTCCTTAGTTGATCAGGATCAATATCAGCAATCTCCAGTAATAACACTGTATCATACTTAAATTCGAGCTCTTCACCTAAAATATGCTGGTCCATTTCTTGAACTACTTCTTCAAAACCTTTTGTAATTTCCAGTTCTCCCTTAAGTCCATAAAGAAGACCTTCTGTAATGAAAACAAGTCCCTGGCCACCAGCATCCACAACACCAGATTCTTTTAAAATAGGGAGAAGCTCAGGCGTATTTGCCAATGTCTCCTTTGCCCCCTCCAATATTTTCTCAAGAAAGGATGCAAAATCAGATTCTTCGCGTGCAAGAAACATCGCTTTCTGCGACATCGACTTAATAACCGTAAGAATAGTTCCTTCAACAGGTTTAATAACTGCCTGGTACGCAACATTTGAAGATAAAACCAATCCTTCCGCAAACTCCTGGATTGTTACTTCTTCTTTTCCGTTTATATATTCAAAAAAACCTTTAAAAATCTGCGAGAGAATGACGCCAGAATTTCCTCTCCCACCAATTAAAGTACCCTCACACACAGCCTTTCCAAATTCATTCAAATTTTTTGCTTTTTGTTTACTCAATTCTTCCAGGGCCGTTTTTAATGTAAGATACATATTTGAACCCGTATCTCCATCCGGCACTGGGAATACGTTCAACTTATTAACCAATTCTTTGTGCTTATTCAGATTAGCAACTGCTCCCTGAAACATTCTGTCAAATTCAACAAGGGTTAATTTATTCACTTATGCCTCCCTTTTCACACCTTTTATGACCACGTTTACATCAATATCTTTCAGCCCTGTAAGTTTTTCCAGTTTATAAGACACCTGATGAACAATGATCTTAGCCACTTCAGAAACTTTTACGCCGCTCTGCAAAACAACATATATCGTAAATGATACCTGTCTGCCTTTTATTTTTACATCTACGCCGCGACTAAGTTTATCGCCGCCCAAAAGTAAAAGAAACCGCTTACCAATGCTCACAGGAACAAGCCCCACGACGCCATAACATTGCATTGTGGTTAAAGCTGCAAGCTTCGCTAATGCATTTTTCGAAACGATTATTTTTTTCATTTTTACCTCCTATTTATGCATGTTATTATAGCAGACTATTGCATTGAATGAAAATTTTCTTACAATGTAAGAGTATTATTTTAAATTGGAGGTAACGCAATGAGTAAAAAATGCGAAATATGTGGAAAAGGCCCAATGGTTGGGAACAGCATAAGTCATTCACACAGAAAAACCAAAAGGAGAACTCTTCCAAATTTACATAAAGCAAGGGTTCTTCTAAATGGGAAAATTAAAACTGCTCGAGTATGCACAGACTGCCTAAAAAAACATAAAATTGCCTGATGAAATTGGTTTCTTTAAAATTTAAAGGGGAGACGCTCTATATATTAGACCAGAGGAAGCTCCCCTTCGAATTTGAAAATATGCTCTGCAAGACCAAAGAGGATATCTGGGAAGCAATTAACAAAATGATGATAAGAGGGGCACCAGCAATAGGAGTAGCCGCTGCATACGGTATGTATTTGGGTGCTAAGGACCTCGAGGAAGAAAAATTTTTTCAAAAATTAAACAAAATCAAGAAATATCTTGACAGCGCACGGCCAACTGCAGTAAATCTCAAATGGGCAACAGAGAGAATATATCAAGCCGCTGAAAAAAATAAAGGCAAAACAGTAAACACAATTATACGCCTCATTCTTAAGGAAGCCAAAACAATGGAAAAAGAAGATGCAGAGCAGAATCTCAGTATAGGAAAATATGGCTCGACTCTTTTCCATGATAACGATACCATTATGACCATCTGCAATACAGGCGCCCTTGCAACTGTTGCATATGGGACAGCATTCTCAGTAATAAGAAGATCGTTTGAAAAATACAAAAACATTAGCGTAATTGCTCTGGAAACACGCCCATATCTTCAAGGAGCAAGGCTTACTGCACTAGAGCTCAGAGAAGCAAAGATACCCTTTCATCTTATTACCGACAATATGAGTGGATTTATGATGGCAAAAAAATTAGTAAACGGTATTGTAGTAGGAGCAGATAGAATCGCCAGTAATGGTGATACTGCAAATAAAATCGGGACATATACGCTTGCTGTCCTTGCCAGATACCATAAAATTCCATTTTACGTAGTTGCGCCAACATCGACAATCGACCCTAATATATCAAGTGGTGCTGATATCCCCATTGAAGAAAGAAGCCCGGACGAAGTTACACATTGCGGAGGAAAAAGAATCGCACCTGAAAAAATTAAAGTGTACAATCCTGCCTTTGATGTAACCCCAAACAAATTCATCGATGCAATCGTAACAGAAAAAGGAATACTACGAAAACCGTTCAAAGAATCAATAAAAAGAATCTTAAAATAATCTATCGAGATTTAAAAAACAGTTTAAGGCCTATACGAGCACTGAGTGGCTCAGATGTGATAATATATTCATAACCAATTTCAGCCATTCGATAAGAAATAACAGCAATAATTTCAGGTATATAATCGTCTTCTTCATGAAAAATTTTTAACAAACTCTTATTAAAAAAAATTATAGCGTCTCCATTTTTTATCTTTAGGAAATTTGCATTACCCGGAAATACTGCCTTAACAGAATAAGGTAGCAATTTTTTTGAAAAAATCGGTACCATTAAATATTTGGTGGCCACTCTGCTCTGTTGTTCGGTTTTTACAACAACTGTCACAGGCACATCTACCTTGCCCTTCAAAAAGTTATAGATTTTAAGAGCATCTTTGAAATTCCCTATTATAGCTAACCCATTAACTCCATCTTCACACATTTTATAAGCAGCATTAATTGAGTTTTCAAAATTATCCGGATAATTATCAAAAATAAACAGTGACCTCAAATTAATTAATCCGAATATCTTCATTGTTTTTCAATTTCTTTGATTCTATCCCCTAATATAGAAAGTCCGGGAAACTTAACATTTGACTGCGCAATACGTGTGTAATATTCTTTTGCCTTTTTGATATTTTTCTTTTCTGCATAAGATTGACCAATGCCAAGAAGAATGGCCATTCCGTCTGAAGAAAATGGTGGTTTCTCAGGTTCAAACTCCTCAAACAGAGCAAGCGCCTCTTTCAATTTTTTTAATTCCATAAAAGCAGCACCTAAAATACGGACATTCTTCAAACTTAAATCTTTTTTGGGAATCTCTTTCATTATTTCAACAACTTTTTCCGTATTTCCAATATTATAAAATATGCTGGTAACAAAATATCGAAAAAACGGCGTATCATTCTCTTTTAATCTGTTTTCGAGAATAAATGCCAATTTAAAGTAGTACTCTGTATTTTTCCCGGGCTGATCAAGAATATAATTCACATTATTCTCATTTGCATTGATGGCAATCGAATCAAGAACAAGCTTAACTGCCCGTTCAATATCTCCTTGCCCAATTGCCCGCTTTGCATTCAACAACCGCGTTACAGCCCGAGTGCTTGGGGAAAACATCCGAAAAATATGTAAAATTACTGCTGCATTAAGAACAATAATTGCTACATAATTTATTTTAAATATAAAAAGAATTGCAGCAGCGATATAGCCAATAAGAATCAATAAAGACATAGAACATCACCCTCCTTAGTATTTTTAGTTATCTTCAATAAATGATAGCAAAATTTTAATTAAAACCAAATTGCCCTACTCTAACTTAAAAAAAGTTCTAAACTTCGATTCAATATTCTTTTTCTATAGAATATTGAAGTAGCATGCCCTGAAAACAACCAGTGTCTTTCGGGCTTTCCCATTTCCTGCCACAGTTCTTCAGCAGCCTGCCTCGGAATAACTTCATCAAGCAATGCATTATACATAATAACTTGTCTTTCCTTCAGATAGTGTCCAAAAGTCAGGGGATCAAACAAAAAACATTCCTTTGTAGGTTGTACGTTCTCCAGATCATCAAGCGTCTTCAATTTTTTAATATAATCAAAATAATTGCTATGAACTTCAATGCATTTTCTTTCAGTGCAGCCGTATAAATCACTATTTGCATCTACCTCATATTTTTTCCTTAACACTCTTGTGGCTAAACTTTTCCAGGTAATATGTACAAAATTGCCGCCAGTTACAACAAACACCGCTTTTTTAATTCTTTCATCTACTGCCATTGCAATTATTCCTATCATTCCTCCGAAACTAACCCCCATCAAGTTAAACTCTCCACTGTAATTACAGTCTCTTTCAAGAAAATCCATACTTGTTCTTAGGTCAATGACAGCATGCCTGAAATCCTTCACTGTGTTCTCCATATTATCAAGCAAAAACTTTTTCCCGCTCTTCATTCCTTTTGGCGTGCGCTCAAAATGGTATGGCACAATCATAAGAAATGAAGGAACACCATTTTTGGCGAATTGATGTGGGAACCAGCTCAAAGGCACAAGATTCTTGTCCCCCATTCCATGTAAAAAAATGAGTGGTATATTCGTTTTAGGTTGCTCGGGCTCAAAAAGGTATCCTATCACTTTGTTTACCTCAGGGTATGGAGTTTGAATAAAACTTTCATATTCAATTTTTGTTCTCAGGACATCTTTACTAACCTTTACAGCTTCTGTTTTCACTATCTTAAAATCCCTTTTCTCATAATCATAAAGCATTTCCTTTTCGCTACCTCCTTATCATATTATACATAAAAAGAGAACTCTGCGCATTAAATTTAAAGTTTTGGTTATGTTATCTTATCGTTATAATACAATATTAACTATAATAATGCGAGAAATATAAATAATCTATGTAAAATTATCAAAAAATGACAGCAAATGTGATAAAATATGAAGTAAAGAAAACTTTAAAATAAGGATATGCCATGAACAATAAATTTATGCAACTAGCAATAAAAGAAGCACTGAAAGCCGAAAGAGAAGAAGAAATACCGGTTGGTGCAGTTATTGTCTGTGATAACAAAGTAATCTCTGCCGCTCATAATATGCGAGAAAAACTAAAAGATCCCACAGCTCACGCAGAAATACTTGCAATAAGAGAAGCTGCAAAGAAAAAAAATGATTGGAGATTAACAGGTTGTACAATTTACGTGACACTTGAGCCATGCCCTATGTGTGCTTCAGCAATACTGCTGGCAAGAATAAATAAAATTGTATTTGGAGCATATGATTCAGAAAATGGCGCCTGCGGAAGCATAATAAACATCCCCGTCACCTACAAAATATTTGGATACAATGCAAGTGTAGAAGGTGGAATAATGAAGGATGAGTGTAAGATAATACTTCAAGAATTTTTTAAAAATCGAAGAAACAAATATAATAACAAAGGGGAGAGATGGCCGAGTGGTTGAAGGTGCCTGTCTCGAAAACAGGTAGAAGGGCAACCTTCTCGTGGGTTCAAATCCCACTCTCTCCGCCAGAGCAAGAAGCAAAAGAAATTCTTTCAATTTACTTTTCTTAATTTGAACTCTCCTGATTAATTCTAGGGGAGTTTTTATTTTTTGTTTTTATAAATTCATTTGACTTTAAAAAACTACAAAGTATAAAGTATTAAGGAGTTTTATGGAGATAAATAGAAAGAGTAAATAGTGAAAAGTGCAGAAGAGATATACATCCGAAGCAAGTGCGGATATAACCGAGTTAGACAAAATGCTTACTTCGGGGCACAAAATATAAAAATAACAAATAATTATTATTTAAGGAGGTAATAAAATATGAGTTGGTTTGCTAAATTCCATTCTAAAAATATTGAAAACTTTGTAAAGTTGTCAAGACCTTTATTAGTTACATATATATTCTGCAAAGTTTTATTTGGTATAGGTTTCGGATTTCTTTTAGCAAGCTATTTGCAAGGTTTTAATTGGCAGCTATATGGTTGGTTGTTAATTCTCTTATCAATTATAATAACTATCCTTAGAATGAAAAAGTTGCTAAACCCTTTGCTACCAAGGATATGTATACTGTGGAGGTTTTTACTATTATTTTGTATAGGTCTTGGGTCCCTTTTAGCAAGCTATTTGCAAGGTTTCAATTGGCAATTATATGGTTGGTTGTTGATTCTCTTGTCAGCGATAATAAGTATCCCAAGTCTTTATAGAATACTTAAAAAATAGGCACCCTCTTTGTTCACGCTATCGTATAACAGGCGGATAAAAGGTTTCGCTACGCTTCGCCTAAATTGCCCTTTTGTTAATCGGTAACTTCTTGTGCTCGCAAAACGTTATATGACATTCCGCCTCTTTGCCGTTAGGAAATATATAAAAAGCCAGTAATATTAAGTAAGGAGGGAGGTAAAAAAATGGCAACAATAGATGAGATACTCAAGTCAAAGAAAAAGCCAAAAGAAATTGTCAGTTCTTTAGCGGAAAAGTTAAAGAGTGATAAGAAACTAATTACAGATCTTATCAGATATTTTGAAAATGGCTCTGTTGCCGAGAAGGGTAATTGTATGGAAGCAATAGAATATATTACAAAAGAAGATCCGGGATTTGCAAAAAATTGCTTCAACTTTATTATCGAACATATCAACGACAAAGCTCCGAGAGTAAAATGGGAAACTGCCAGAATAATCGGGAATGTTGCTCAAAAATTTCCAGACAAAATTAAAGAATCAATCCCAAAGCTTTTGGAGAATACAAAGGATAAAGGCACTGTTGTGAGATGGAGTGCAGCCTTTGCCTTAACTGAAATTGCAAAAAGCAATCCTAAACTACAAAAAGAACTTATTGCTAAATTTAATGAGATATTAAAAAAAGAACCTAACAATGGCGTGAAGAATATATACTTAAAATATCTGAAAAATGTTGAAGAGGAGGTATATTATGAGAAAGATTGATTTTAAAAAGGAGCTCAAACACCTGTACAATCCGCCAAAAGAGGTTGTGCTCGTTGATGTCCCTGAAATGAATTTTTTGATGATTGACGGAGCAGGCGATCCAAATACAGCACAAGAATATAAGGAGGCAATAGAAGCTTTATATGCTGTATCCTATGCCTTAAAGTTTATGATCAAAAAAGTAAAAACAGCAATAGACTATGTCGTTATGCCCCTTGAAGGTCTTTGGTGGACGGACGATATGACACAATTTGTTATGGAAAACAAAGATATATGGAAATGGACATCGATGATTATGCAGCCAGAGTATGTAACAAAAAATTTGTTTAATAAAGCTCTTGAACAAGTTAAAAAGAAGAAGAACCCACCTGCCCTTTCTAAGATAAGATTTGAGGTTTTGAATGAAGGATTATCAGCTCAGATAATGCACATCGGCCCATACTCTGCTGAAGGTCCAACTGTTGAGAAACTTCACAACTACATTAAAGAAAAAGGGTATACTTTCGAAGGCATACGGCAAAAACATCACGAAATCTATTTAAGTGATCCTCGTAAAGCAGCACCAGAAAAAATGAGAACGGTTATAAGGCAACCGATAAAATGAATGGGCAAAATTCATCACTTAAGAGGTTAGTACTATGTTAATCTTACATATTACGAAGCAGGAACAATGGGAACAGGCAAAGTTGGCTGGGATCTATCGCGGTGATACGTTGGATTCTGAGGGCTTTATCCATTGTTCAACTCCGGAACAAATCATTAAAGTAGCCAATGCTTTGTTCCATGCTCAAAAGGAGTTAATACTCCTCTGTATCGAATCTGATAAAGTCCGGGCTGAGATTCGTTATGAGGGTCTCGAAGAAGGGGAGCATTATCCTCACATTTATGGTTCTTTAAACGTTGACGCTATTGTTAAGGTATTGGATTTTGAGCCAGGCAAAGATGGCAAGTTTGAGTTGCCGAAGGAGATCACTGACATTACTTAACAGCGTGTTTGCTACGCTTCGCTCAAATTGCCTTCGGCTGAACTTCTTTTATCTGCAAAACGTTATACCCTTTTATCATAAGTAGAGAACAGAGTACCGTGTTCTTACACGATGGAGTTGTAAGCGATCAGCCTGCCGTTAAGAAAGTAATTACGAGCCGAGCGATTTTCCGTTTAGTTGCTGTTAAATACCCTTAATCAACGGGAGGAGCGCAGCGTGGTCGAGGAGCGCAGCGTGGTCGAGGAGCGCAGCGTGGTCGAGGAGCGAAGCGACGAAGAAGTTTTCAATAGGGGCAAAAATTATTATAATTTTTAGTGCGGGACCGAAATTTCCACAATCACATAAATCAGAACAAAAAAACCTATCGTAGTAGCCAGAAAAACAAAAATAGAGCGTTCCTTGGTTCTTATGATACTAATAAGTCCGATAAAAAAAGTGGCAATACCGGAAATTCCTGCAAGGAGCGTGGGGATTGCAAGTTTAACATTGCTAAAGAATGTATCGCCTCCCCTTTCTCCTAAATTAACAAATAGAAAGAACAATCCGAGAAACACAAAAAAAGTTATAATTAATCCAACCGATAATTTACCTAGGTAGGTTTTTGGTGTAGAAGTGGTTTTCATATTTTTCACCTCCAATTTATAATATTAATTGCTTACTTAACAAATATTCTCATTTTTTATATCATGTAGCGCCCATCGAAAAATTATATTTAACTTCGGTATAGCCGCACTTCGTATCTTCTTCTCCAACGCTACCTTCTGTTTAAATTTTTTATTTCTCGCTTCCACAATTACTAAGCTTCTCTTTTATTTTATGACTAAGAAAAATATTGTCAACAAAACGAATTGCCTCATCGAAAATCTTATAAATTAAGTTTTCTTTTCCTTGACTTTAAAAAATTGTGGAGTATAAAATGGTAAGATGTTTTATGAGAATAGATAGGAGAAAACAAAGGATAAAAGGTGCAGAAGAGATGTATATCCACAGTAAGGTGCGGATATAACCAAGCCATATGAAATCGTCAAACATACTTAATAAATAAAAGAGGGAACGTAATTGAATAAAAAACCGTTGATATTCGTTATAATATCTGCTTCATTATTTGGTATCAGTCCTCCTCTAACTAAGCTACTTGTTAAAGATATCCCCCCGGTGGCTTTGGCTGGACTTCTCTACCTTGGTGCATTTGCTGGTTTATCTCTGTATTCTATCGGAAAAAAGATAATAATGGCCGATCATGATAAAAAGGCCGCAGCATTGGAAAAAAGGGATTTTCCCTGGCTAGCAGGTGCAGTACTTACAGGTGGAATAATAGGCCCGATAAGTATGATGATGGGATTGACCCTTGTTTCAGGTTTCTCCGCATCATTACTACTCAATCTGGAAGGGCTTGCTACTGCTATGATTGCTGTTATCTTCTTCAAGGAAAATGCAGGGAAACATTTATGGTTGGCATTGCTATGTATGACTATAGCAGGGGTATTTTTAACTTGGGATCCTAGCCTGGGCAAGTTCAGCATAGTAGGTCCATTATTAATCATCTTTACTATGATATGCTGGGGAATTGACAATAATCTAACCCGTAACATTTCTCATAAAGATCCCATACAGATTGCTAAAATCAAAGGTTTCGTTGCTGGAGCAACATCCATCTCACTCGCTTTAATCCTTGGAATGAAGATATCTCTGGACTTTACAATCGCATTCGCCCTATTATTGGGTTCATTCAGCTACGGTATTAGTTTGGTATTTTTCATCAAAGCACTTGAGGGATTGGGTTCCTCAAGGACGGGAGTATTCTTTGGTCTTGCTCCTTTTATCGGCGCTACCGCTTCACTTATTATACTTAGAGAATGGATTGGGTGGGTGATGTTTCCTGCAACGGGATTCATGATAATTGGCATATGGTTAATGAGCACTGAAAAACATTCACACTTTCATATTCATGAACGGATAACCCATACCCATTCACATGTTCACAATGATATGCATCATCTGCATAAGCATTCCGGAGTTTTTCATGAGCCCCATACCCATGAGCATACTCATGTTGAAATAGCTCATACTCATGTTCATTGGCCAGATACTCACCATAGACATGAGCACAAAACGGATAAGCGAGATTAGGTTTGACGACATCATATAACACGGTGTATGCGGTTTGCCCTTACGGGCTCACTCCTTCATATGACAGCAGGCGAAAGGGAAAATCCAAAATTTATCAAAATTTAGATATAATAAATTTTTTATAAATTTATTTGACTTTAAAAAATTGTGGAGTATAAAATGACAAGATAGTTTATGAGAATAGATAGGAGGAGTAAAGGATAGAAAGTGCAGAAGAGATGTATATTCGAAATAAGGTGCAGATATAACCAAATTATATGAAATCGAGCCACACAGTGGCTTAAATGAAATAAATATAAAGGAGGGATAATTATTATAAATATGGCAACTTCAATTATAAATTTTCTAAAAATAACCAAGGAAAAGGTGATTATAACTTTAATATTTCCTCTTGCGGCATTTTTAATATATTGGCTTGGTGCTATAGCTTATGAAATTCATGGGTTTATTATTGATATCATATATAACGTGCTCATTTTCTTTATTTTGCTACCGTTTGCATTGGGGAGGCTTATGATAAAGGAACCCATTGATAGTCCTGCTTCTCAAGTTCTTCTTGCAATCGCTCTTGTACTAACATTTATTTGGTGGTATATCCTACCATGCATTTTAGTTTTTATTTTGGAAAAAAGACGGGAAAGATAATCACTCCGCGACTCCGGCTGAGTCTGTGGTCGCTTCATTTCATTTCGCTTCCTTGCCCTTTGTGTCATATAGCGGTAGATAAAAGGAAAAATCAAAAATTTATACAAGTTCCCCTTCGTTAATCAGGCAACTTCTTGTGCCTGCAAAACCTGCAGACAATGCAACGACGTTTCTCTTTTGTCTCTGCGCTCTTTTCCTTGATTCGCAGAAACAAGTAAACAAAGTGAGTGACGTGGGCAGTCCCAGAGTAATATTTCTTTAAATTTTTGTTTTCATAAAACAATGTTTTGTTGTTAAAGAGGAGATTGTCGCACTCGTTTCACTCGTTCACAATGACAAGTTCGGGGATTGCAACGTCGCTATCGCTCACTTGGCGTAATGTGTGTCAAGGGAAAGAGCGCAACGACGATAAAGCTGTCGGATTGCTTTGTCGGCTTCGCCTCTGTGCAAGGACAAGAAAGTCAAGTTCAGCGCAATTCTTTCTCTTTTTTAAATTTAAATCCTTTTTCTTTGAAGAGTTTTATGCAAACATCTACAACTTCAGAGTCATAAAGAATACCTTTGTTCTGGGTGATTTCCTCCAGGGCTTTATCAATACCAAGCGCTGGTCGGTAAGGACGATGAGAAGACATGGCTTCAACAACATCAGCAACACCTAAAATACGAGCTTCAAGGAGAATCTCATCTCCTTTTAAATTATTGGGGTATCCTGAGCCATTCATCCTTTCGTGATGTTGAAGAATAATCCAAGCAATAGGCCAGGGAAGGTCTATATTTTTTACTATATCATAGCCAGTTTGCGAATGAATTTTAATGATGTCAAATTCGATAGTGCTAAGCTTGATTGGTTTGACGAGAATTTCAACAGGTACACTAATCTTTCCAATGTCATGGATGGCGGCAGCCATATTAATTATATTAATTTTTTCATTCGAAAGATTCATCTCTTGCGCAATAGCAGAAGAAAGTTGCCCCACACGTCGTTAATGGCCAGCAGTATACGGATCTTTCATTTCAGCCATCATTGCTATTGCCTTAATTGTGCCATCCAAAGCTTTTTGCCATTTCTCAAAATTCTCTTCTAATTCTTCTTCTAATTGTGCATGTTTTTCTTCTGTTTCAATATTATGCAGGGCAAAGCTTATGTCTTCGGCAACTTCCTTAAACAAACTTTGTTCTTCCTGGTCGTCAACAAGATGAGCAGGGATACAAACAGACATAAAACCATAAACTTTTCCACTATATTCTAATCGGATGGTCATCGCTCTTCGGTTAGAATGTTGCTTTATCAGCGGACATTCAGGGCAGGTAGATGCCGGGTCTTTGATTGTTACAACCTCCTGTTGCTTTAGGGCTTTCTGACCACAAACGGTCAACTCACCTTTCTTTACTGTTTCAATCATGGGTAAAATTGCTTTTCCTAAACCAGCTTCAGCATATGTTTCAAGTTTTCCACTTTTATCCAGCAAGGCTATCCAGACATTATAATAACCTCGTGTCTTTATAAGATTATTACATACACCTTTGAGCAATCTTTCACGGTTCTTTTCTTTTACAATAAGTTGGTTAACGTTGCGAATGGCACGAAGGACGAGATTAAGGTGCTTTATTTTCTCTTCTGCTTTTTTGCGCTCAGTGATATCTTCTCCCGAGCTAAGGTGACCAGTTATATTGCCATTTTTATCTTTGATAAAAGAATTATGCCAAGAGATTAATCTTTCCTCGCCACTTTTAGTCAGGATAGCGTTTTCGTGATATTCTACAGGTTTCATATCACTGGCTAATATCTTCTTGAAGGTACTATTTACTTCTTTTTTAAATCTTTTGGGAATAAAATTTTTAATCCAATTTTTCCCTACTATTTCATTTTCTTCATATCCTAAAATTTCGCATGTCTTCTTATTTACCAGAGTAACAATTCCCTTCTTGTCAATCACAATAAACATAATAAGAGATATATTGAGATATTGTTGAGCTTTATCTTTCTCTTGTTTTATTTTTTCATTTGCTTTTTTGCGCTCGGTGATATCCATTAAAGAAGCTACACTTTTTTTGATGCCGGGTATCATACCAATTTTTAAAAATATGTCTTTTATATTGCCTTTTCTATCTATAAAATGAAATTCATACTCTGTAGCAGCTTTTCCTTTAGTTTTTCTTCTTGCAATATGATATTTTTTCATTTTTTCTAAATCTTCCGGAATAACAAAATCTGTCCATTTCATTTTATTTTCAATTTCATTTTTAGAATATCCGCTTAATTTCTCAAATTGGGTATTTGCCATAGAAATAACTGTATCTTCTTCGATTACTACTGTAGCTGTACCTGTATTTTCAAATACGGTTTTGTATCCTTCCTCTAATTCTTTTTCTCTTTTGTTGCTCTTCTCAAGATCAAGCATCTTCTTCTCGAGTTCCTGTACCAGATGTTCGCTGTAAAGCTTGAATGTTTCCTTCTCTTTTAAAATCGGTTTTTTAGACATTATCTTGCCTTCCTTTATTTATGAATAGAAAAAATAACAATTTCTATTCTATTTGAAGTATAGGCAATTAAAACAAAAAAAACAAATTGTCAAGTGTCTGTCTGAGAAATAAATCTAAAAAAATGGAGCTATACTAAAGCAAAAATATCTTTAGAATATTGACTTTTCTGCAGTATCTCTCCCATTTATTAACAATATTAACAGCAATACATATCGAAAGCTTTGTGGTTTAGGCGATTGCAAATTAAATTCATCTGACTTGAAAAGATTTAAAGTTTAGAATAGAATTCATATTAAGGAGATGGATAATGAAAGCACAAAATAAGACCATTAAGGATTATGCTACTCAAATCAAAGTAGAAATGCCAATAGTTATTTCCTTTGGTGTCGGTAACTTATGAAGAATTATAGTGTAATTATTATAGGCGGAGGGCCTGCCGGAGCAACAGTAGGGCAATACCTAAAAGAAAAAAATATCGACTGCCTCATTATAGAAAAAGGAGAAAATTATAGAGACAAAGTATGTGCCGGCGGTATCCCTAATGGAGTAATTGACCTTCTGCCTGATAATTTAAAAAACTTTGAAAAAACGGAATATGATGCACTATCAGTAGATTTTAAAGGGAAACCGAGCAACACAGTCAAACTGAATAAACCATTTTTGTATGGCGTAGAACGAACAAAATTTGACCATCATTTAAGAGAGGGATTAAACGTTCATTACAATGAAAAGTTTATCGGCCTTAACAATGAAAAAAACAACATATCAGTCCAAACGGATAAAACAACGTATACCGCAAAATTTCTTGTTGGAGCGGATGGAGTGGGAAGTAGAGTTTCCATATTGAGCGGACTTGCCAGAAAAAAAAGATTCATCCTGGGAGAAGAAAAAGAAGTTTTTCAAAAAAATATCACAGAACCAAATACTGTAAAATTGTTCCTCAGGTACAACTATTTAGGTTATGGATGGATATTACCAAAACAAGACCATTATTCAGCAGGAAGTGGTGCATTACAAAAATATTTTTTAAGCTCCTCTAAAGGAACTGTTGAAAAATTTGACAAAGGGAAAGGAGAAACAAAAATCTATCCGATATCTCTGTGGGGAGGAGAGGAACTACTAACAAACGGACGAATAGCGCTGGCAGGAGAAGCAGGAAATCTTGTCGATCCATTTACAGCGGCAGGCATATATCCGGCTATGCTCTCTGCAAAGCTACTGGCAGGAGTCATTGAAAATGCTTTAAAAAACGGAAAAAGCAACCTTCAAGAATATAATAAACTGCTCATAGATAACTTAGGAGAAGAATTTAACTGTGCACTGCTGCTTTCAAAAATGTTTTACCCATTTTTGCCTCTAATAAAAAAAGTCATTATCAGTAAAAGTACAATGCAGCAAGCTATGGAAAGCATTTCATCCGGATACATTTCATATAAAACATTTTATCTGAAAGTACAAAGAACCAAAAAAATCCCCGTAAAAATTGTATACTTCCTTGCGCAAAAATTTGCTGGTTAACTAATTATCTCTTTATATAATTGATACTCTAAAAATATTTTAAACATTTAAGGAGCTATAAATGAAAGATATTATTTTTAAAGCAAAAATCATTGAAAAAAGCGAAAATGAAAAAGGGAAATACATAATTCTCGATCATACTGAATTCTATCCGGACGGCAAAGGCGGACAATTAGGTGACAAAGGTACAATTAACAATTCAAAAGTAGTAAAAGTTGACATATCGGACAACAAAATCCTTCACTTTGTAGAAGAATTTCCATCCGTCAAACCTGATGAAGAAGTAATTTGCATAATTTCGGGAGAACGAAGAAGAAATATATCAATCCAGCACACTGCCCAGCATATCCTCTCAGGAGCATTTTTTAACCTGTTTAACATTGAGACAGTAAGTTTTCACATGGGAGAAAATTATTGCACAATAGATCTATCTACTCCAAATATTTCACAGGAAGAGATAAAAAAATCAGAAGAACTTGCAAATAAAATTGTAATGGCTAATGTACCGATAAAAAAGTATTTTGTGAATAACGAAGCACTTGCAAAACTACCCATCAGAAAAAAACATGCCGTAACGGGCAAAACAAGAATTGTCGAAATACCGGATTTTGACATTTCAATGTGCGGAGGAACACACGTAAACTCCACAGGTGAAGTAGGAGTAATTAAAGTTACAAAATATGAAAGAGTGAAAAAAACTTTTCAACGTATTCATTTCGCTGCAGGAATAAATGCCTTGAAAGATTATCAAAATAAAACAAAGATTCTCTCAACTATCTCCAACTTTCTTACAACAGGAGAGAATGAATTGACAGAAAAGGTTGAAAACCTTTTAAAAGAATCAAAACACCTGCAAAAAGAAACAGTCAAGCTAAAAAATGAGCTGCTGGAATACGTGGCAAAGGATTTAATAAAAGAAAGTAGAAGAATAGGAACCTTTGATGTCTTAATAAAAGAGCTTAAGGATTACACAAAAGAAGATATTATAACTCTATCGAAAAAATGCATAAGCAAAAAACCTTTACTCACAATCCTATACAGAAAAGACAATGAAATAGAAATTGTTATTTCTAAAAGCGATAATGTAAATATTGATTTAATGAAATTAAAAGAAGAACTTTCTAAAAGATTTAAGGTTAAGGGTGGTGGAAATAACAAATTTTTAATACTCCAAATAAATGAAGATGAAGGATTTAAAGAATTCATCCTGGATTTTATACAGCGTAATTAGGATTAAAGAAACAGTTCTTTATATAGTGTGTTATGTACTTTTGCGCAAATTCACCCTTCACCATTGAGAGATATAAACAAAAAATATTTTATCTAAACAAATATTTTGCTAATCAAATCGCCAACAAAATGTGTTATACCTATAACTACCAGCGCAATAATCAAATGCTCTGCTACTGCTTTCCATGTTTTTGCCTTTTGTGCTCTGGCAAGGTAAATATTAAAAACGGTTAACAAAAATAGACCCCAGCTTATACTAATAATAATTGCTGTTGATAGCTGAAACAACAGAATGGGGATAACAAACGACAACGCAATAACAAATTTGGCTACAAAAGTTGAGATTGTTGATTCCCATATCTCTCTTTCTGTGTGTATGTTTTCTGCTTCTTCAGAAATATGAATACCCAATGCATCCGAAAATGCATCTGCTATTGCAATTGTTAATATCCCGCCAAGAACCACAAGCTCTGAGTGCGTGCCAGAATGTAGGCCTACCATCAACCCCAGAGTTGTAATTACTCCGGATGTTAAACCAAAACTAAATCCTGTTTTTAATGAATGATTCATTGTCATAGTTTACCGCCTTTAAATTGGATTATTCACATTTAAAATTTTTCTTATACATAATTATTCAGTAGTATATAACAATAGATGCAATAGTCAATTTTGGAATTGAATCATCTTTCTACAAACCCAACTCGTCTGCTATCTCTTGCATTGCTTTAAGCGAAATTTCAAAAAACTCGTTAAGGGGAATGCCAAGCTCTTCCTCGCAAGTCCTCATTTGATCCCTGCTTGCACCTGCTGCGAAGCTTTTGTCTTTGAATTTTTTCTTTATAGATTTAACTCGTGCGGTAGCTAATTTTTTGTCCGGCATAACCAGCCCAATCGCCACGATAAAACCCGTAATTGGGTCCACAGCATACAGTGACTTATCTAACAACGTTTTTCTGGGCAATCCATGTCTTTCGTTATGTACCTTTGCAGCATAAACCACATCCTCCGAAAGGCCTAGCTCTTTCAGCCACTCTGCACCTATTAAGCTGTGCTTTTCAGGGTCGTCTTTGGTTAATTCGTAATCGATATCATGCAGCAATCCTGTGATACCCCATTTTTCCTCATCTTCGCCCAATCTTTTTGCAACAGCTCTCATAACAGCTTCCGTTGCCAGCATATGCTTAATGAGATTTTCATCCTTTACTCGATTTCTTAATTCACCAAAAAGTTTCTCTCTATCAAATGCCATAAAAAACCTCCTTAACCCATCTAAATTTATACGTCTTCCTCGTTATAACACTTTTGTACTCTATTTTTTGCGCCGGAATACTCTGTAATCGAGAAACGGAAAAATACTGTCCCTCTCCTCTAAAAACTCCAACAAATTTTTATCAATTATATTACTTTTTACTTCTTCGTAAAGTTCATTAAATGCGTTAATATGAAATTTCACTCTATCTATCGAATAGTTTGATGCAGTCCCTGTTGTGATAAGAAATGTCCAGTCGCTACTCTCAGCAAGAAGCAACTCTCTTCCCATCTGAGTTAGTACACGCTCAATAGTATTGTCAGGAGTTGTTATTTTCTCTGCCAGTTCTATCATCCTCTTTCCCATCATATAAAGGTGAGAATACACCCAATCATTTTTCTCGTTGAGCCAAACACTAAAATACCCTCCGTCACCCCACGTGGATGGAGCAGGGAGAGATAATTGATTGGTGGGATATTTTTTTAGATAATTAAAGGGTGTAATTGTTTCAATCTTATCTGAATATTTATCGATTTTTCTCAAAAGAAATTCAATAAAATCGGACCCCTCAAACCACCAGTGCCCAAAAAGCTCCGTATCAAATGGAGCAACAATGATGGGCTCTCTGTCCATAATGCTAAGCAAATATTCTGCCTCCTTCTCTACGTTAAACATAAAATTGGCAGCATGAGTATCTGCTGTCGCAATGGCCTTTTCCCTATCGTACAGCTCTTTTTTGTTAAGCGGCACATTCCCGGTAATCTTGTGCATTTTAATGCCGGAATCAAATCTAAATCCCCCGGGATGCAGGTACTTGTTTACTTTTTCAGCTGAGATTTCATACCCAATATCCCTGTAAAATTCCCTGTAGTTAAAATCGCCAGGGTAACCTTCCTTTGCGCTCCACACCTGTTTTGAGGCCTCTGGGTCTCTTCCAAAAAATGCAACACCTTCTTCAGAATAAATTGGCGCGTGCACGCCATACAGTGGCTGAGGTTCCGCATATAAAACACCATGTGTATCAAGAAAAGTAAATTTAATGCCGTTACTTGCAAGGATTTTTTCCACACCATTTGTATAAGCGCACTCGCCAAGCCATATACCTTTAGGAGCACGTCCAAACACTCTCTTGTATGCGTCAATGCCAACTTCAACTTGCACTTCTCGTATGCGCTCGTTTAGCTCAAGAGGGAGTATCTCGTGCGTCGCGGTGCAAGTAATTATTTCAAGAAATCCTTGCTCTTGAAGCTCTTTAAAACCGGAAAGAATATCCCTATTTAATTTTACATCAAAAAAATAATTAAGCTCCTCAAATCTATTCAAATAGAATTGCAAAGTCTTTTTTTCTCTTGCACTTCCTTTATCTTCTCGAATTTCATCTCTCAAAAAGGATAGCCTGCTATCAAGATAGCGTTGATACCGCTCCATAAGCAAAGAATCTGTTAGCATAGAAATGAGTGGAGGGGTTATGGACATTGTGAGCTGAAATTTAATGCCTTCTCTTTTTAATCTTTCAAAAGAAATGTAAAGCGGAAGATACGTCTCAGTAATTGCCTCAAAAAGCCAGTTTTCCTCAAGGAAAAATTCGTGCTCGGGATGTTTGACAAAAGGAAGGTGGGAGTGCAATACAATGCTGAGATATCCCCGCTTGTTTTTCATCGTTCTTTAGGAATTTTTATATATTTTACTGTCTTTGCAGTTTTTTCGGTCTTTTCATTTCTTTTTTCAAGAGCATCTTTGTCTTGTACTTTCCTTTGCCTCTTCACAATCCTCCTTATATCCGGATCCACATAAGCCCATTTAATCGTCTTTTTCGCCGAAGGTTTGCTGCGAGGAACTACAATCTCTTCGGAAGAAACGACAGAAACAAACCTTTTTCCTTTTTTAAACCCAATAGAAGCTGTTAGAGGTTTACCTTCTTCAACACGCAAATATCCTTTACCTTTGTATGAGGCAACAGGAATTTCAAGCACTGTCTTGCCCTTATTTTTTAATCGAAGAAAGATGTCTGATTTTTTTCCTTTGCCTACAATTTTCCAGTGCACATAAACATTGCCGGGCTCTTTAGGTAGAAGTTCTAAATGATTCACTCCGTAGTGCACATCAAGTTTTCTTCTTTTTATCTTTTCCTCGCTTTTAGCAATTTTTTCTTTCGTTTCACCTTTAAGTTTAATCGCATCGATTAGTGTTGTTTTATTCATCTTGTGTCTTCCTTTTATTTCGTGACGCTTTGCCACATCTAAAAGCTCTTTTTTAGTCATTTCACCATAACTTTTTTTATTCATTTTAGTACCTCCTTAAATCGATATACGCGGAAAGCTTTCAGGAAACCTGTACCCCCGTGGTATTACAACAATGCCAGAATTGGACACATAAAAATATTTTTCATCCACTTCCCGATTAAATCCTATCTCTACATTATCGGGAACAAAGACCTTTTTGTCTATAATTGCTCTCTTTATGCGGGTATTTTCCCCAATATTGGTGTTATTGAATATGACTGAGTCTTCAACGCTACTCTTTGCGCCAATCCTCACCTTTGGAAAAACAACAGAATGAAGGATTGCCCCTCCCTCAACAATCACACCATCAGCTATCAAGGAATCTTTTGCATAACCGAATATCTTCTCTCCGTTAACTTCTTTGTAAGTAAATTTCGCCGGAGGAAGCTGTCTTGCATGAGTGAAAAATGGCCAGCTTTGATCGTAAAGGTTTAGCTTCGGTAGAGGAGACAAAAGATCCATATTGGCATTATAAAAAGAATCAATTGCACCAACATCCTGCCAGTATCCCTGCTCGTTATTTTCATCCACAAAACGATAAGAAAATACTTCATTTTTATTAGATACGGCAAACGGTATAATGTCTTTGCCAAAATCATGAGACGAACTTTGTATTTTTGCATCATGAGCAAGAAGTTTGTTTAATGTTTCTCTGTTGAATATATATATTCCCATAGAAGCAAGAGAATAATCGGGTAAATCAGGCAAAGTAAAAGGATTTTTTGACTTTTCTCTAAAATCAACAACTTTGCCGTTATTGTTTACTTGCATAATACCAAAGGATTTTGCCCGCTCCTTTTTTACAAGAACCGCTCCAATGGTAATCTCAGCTTTATGCTCAATGTGGAATTCAAGCATTTCCCGATAATCCATTTTATAGATGTGATCGCCAGAAAGAATTAATACATATTCAGATTCTTCTCTTTCAACAAAGTACAAATTTTGGTAGACAGCATCAGCCGTGCCTACATACCACCTTTCACCAAGACGTTGCTGCGGCGGGATGTCTGTTATATACTCACCGAACCTGTCACTCAAAAACCTCCATCCTAACGCAAGATGTCTGCTGAGAGAAGCTGATTTATATTGAGTAACAACAAGAATTTTCTTCAGGCCTGAATTAACACAATTACTTAGCGTAAAATCAATAATCCTGTATTTTCCCCCAAATGGTACGGCCGGCTTTACTCTTTCTTCTGTAAGCGGATATAGCCGTTGCCCTTTTCCCCCGGCAAGCAGAAATACTAATGTCTTTTTAATAATCTTCTCGCAGTCCATGGCTTCCTCCAAAGGCTTTCTTTTATTATAAGATTAATGGAGGAAAAAGAAAAATACAGGCTAATAAAAGAGGGAATCCTCGTCTTTGATGTTCAGATACCGTTTTGCTTTGTCTGTGGCAATTCTTCCCTTTGGCGTTCGAAGAAGAAAATTTATCTTCATAAGATACGGCTCTATAATATCTTCTAGTGTTCCTCTATCTTCACCGCATGCCGTTGCAAGCGTTGTAATTCCCACAGGACCACATTTGAATTTTTTAACGAGATTGCTCAGATATTTCCTGTCCAAATCATTCAGGCCAAAACTATCTATATGGAGATCCTTACAGGTTTCCTCCACAATATCTTTAGTGATGACTGTATTGTTCCTTACCTCTGCAAAATCTCTTACACGTCTAAGCAGCTGTATAGCAATTCTGGGTACCCCTCGCGCTCGTTTTCCAAGAATCAATGACGCATCATCATCTATGTTGATACCTAAAATTTTGCTGTCGCGAAGTATAATTTCTCTCAATTCATCCGGATTGTACAGCTCAAGATGATAAACTATGCCAAACCTATCCCGAAGCGGAGGGGAAATTAAGCCAAAACGGGTTGTAGCTCCGATAAGGGTAAAAGGATTTAGATCAATAACGATAGTGTGAGCCGAACGTCCCCCGCCAGCCACAATGGGCAATTTAAAATCTTCCATTGCCGAATAAAGAACTTCTTCATTTGCTTTAGGAAGACGGTGAATTTCATCGATAAACAGCACGTCGCCCTTTGAAAGGCCTATAAGAATTGCCGCAAGATCTGCGACTCTCTCCAGAGATGGACCGGTTATATGTTTAACATGAACACCCAACTCATATGCAATAATAGAAGAAAGAGTAGTTTTGCCAAGGCCTGGCGGACCATAAAAAAGTGTATGATCCAGTGACTGTTGCCGGGAACGAGCAGAATCCAAAAAAACTCTCAAGCTTTTTTTGACCTGCTGCTGTCCAATAAACTCGTCTAAACTCTTTGGTCTTATAGGGTTACTCATTGCTTAACTTTTTTATCGCCATTTTAACGATATTTTCCACGGAATCGTTTTCGTCCATAGTTTTCAATGCTTTTACAGCGTCTGCAGCACTATAGCCAACGGATATCAGCGCATTCTTCGCAATTTGAAGATTTTCATTTAAAGGTACTTTTTCTTCCAGCAAGTCTTTTATTTCTCCGCCTAATTCGATGACTACCCTCTTTGCAGTTTTCCCACCAATTCCGGGAACAGTTTGAAGCTTTTTGAAATCACCGGTTTCAACCAGAGAAATAAACTGCTCTCGTGAAAACCGTTTAAAAATTTCAAGTGCCGTTTTTGCTCCGATACCACCAACTTTTCTAATGATAAGCCCGAATAATTTCTTTTCCGACATTTCTGTAAATCCGTAAAGAGTTGTTCCGTCGTCTTTCACATCCTCATATATATACAAACTAATATCATCCCCAACATCAAAATTTCCAATTCGTGGCAATAATACTTCAAAACCAATACCATTAACGAGTACAATAAAATTATGGCCATTTATTTCATAAATATTACCCTTTAATAGTGCAATCATTTGGTTTTCTCCAGATATGGAATTGTATAAATATGACAAAGCGCAAGCGCAATACCATCCGCAGCATCATCAGGACGAGGCAAACGATCCATTTTAAAAATGTTCATAATAGCATATTGCACTTCCCTTTTGGTAGCTCTACCTGCGCCAAGCAAGGCTTTTTTTGCCTCCGACGGAGTATACTCGAATACCTCATTATAATATTTGGAAACAGCGAGCATTATAACTCCCTTTGCCTCACTAACATTAATCACGGTTTTTAAATTCGTATTGAAAAACAGTCTTTCAATTGCTACATAATCAGTCTTATTTTTATCCATAAGTTCCAATAATTCTGAATACAGTTTGTTAAGCCGCTCAGGGATATTAAGATTCGAAGGTGTTTTTATCACACCATAGTTGATTAGTTCTAACAAATCACCATCTTTCTGTACAATACCAAAACCTGTAGAAGCAATACCCGGGTCAATACCCAAAACTCTAATCATTCTCTAAATTCCAATCTCATCGAGAATTTTTTTTAATTCGTCGTCATCTATATCGTAATTTGTATAATAATCCTGCACGTCATCGTGATTTTCAAGTTCGTCGCAAAGTTTAAGAGTTCTTACTGCATCGTCGCCGGAAACTTTGACTGTAGTTTTTGGCCTGAGTACAACATCGGCATTTTTTATTTCTATCTTTTGCTCTTCCATTTTTTCTTTTACTGTTTCAAGTGCTTTTGGATTAGTTATCACCGTGAAAGCACCGTCTTGCTCTTCAAGGTCTTCTGCTCCGGCATCGGCAGCAATCATAAAAAGATCATCATATTTTAGCTCAGATGATTCTATTTCAATTTCTCCCTTTGTTTCAAAATTCCAGGAAACCGCCCCTGATTCTGCAAGACTTCCATTAAATTTACTCAATGCCCTTCTCAACTCTGAGACAGTTCTATTTTTGTTATCTGTAGATATCTTCAAAATAAATGCAATGCCACCAGGTCCATATGCTTCATATGTAACTTCTTCGTACGTGACGCCAGGAAGCTCGCCTGTTCCGCGCATAATTGCCTTTTTAATATTATCCAAGGGCATACCTGTTTTTTTAGCTTTCTCAACAGCCCCTCTCAAACGCGTATTAGTCTCGAGGTTACTTCCACCTTGTTTTGCGGCAACGATTATTTCTTTCGTTAATTTTGTAAAAACTTTGCCTCTTTTGGCATCCTGAGAACTCTTCCTTGCTTGTATATTATGCCATTTCGAATGTCCAGACATAAAAGCCTCCTTATTGTTTGTTTAAAAAACTTTTTACTATATCTAAAAAATACTTATGGATTCTTAAATCGTTCCCCAGCTCCGGATGAAAAGACGAGGCAAGAATATTTCCCTGCTTCACAAAAACAGCACCCTCGGGAAGTTCGGATAGAATTTCCACATCTTTACCAGGATTCTTTGCAACTGGAGCTCTGATGAAAGTTGCATGAAAGGGGGTATCAAAGCCTTTTATCGTAAGATCCGCTTCCATACTATCCACCTGTCTGCCAAAAGCATTTCTTATTATTGTAGTGTCAATTAACTCTAATGTAGGCTGGTTAAACCCGTTAATGTGCCTGGACAAAAGAATCATTCCGGCACAGGTCCCAAATATTGGCATTCCTTTTGCTGCCCTCTCTTTTAAGGCAGCATCTATCTTATAGAGACGAATAAGTCTTCCTATGGTTGTGCTTTCTCCTCCGGGCAGTATCAACCCGTCTACAGAATTAATGCTTTCTACCGTCTTTACAGCTAATGCTTCCGCTCCCGCGTGCTTTAACATATTAATATGTTCTGATACAGCGCCCTGGATTGCAAGTACTCCTATCTTCATCTACTCTCCTCTTACCTGCATTTTATCTTTATCTGTGAGATCTTTAATGTCTATACCTGCCATCTCTTCGCCAAGGTTCTCCGACACTTTTGCGACTATCTCTGGCTTGTCAAAATAAGTTGTCGCAGCAACAATTGCCTCTGCTCTTCGTTTTGGATTAGCAGATTTGAAGATGCCAGAACCAACAAAAACACCATCGGCCCCAAGCTGCATCATAAGAGATGCATCAGCAGGTGTCGCTATGCCTCCAGCAGCAAAATTTACAACAGGAAGCCTCCCCAATGCTTTTATCTCCCTTACAAGCTCTATGGGTGCTCTTATCTCTTTTGCTTCCGTAAAAAGTTCATCGTCACTCATAGTCTGAATCTTTCGAATTTCATCCGTCACAACGCGCATATGCCGCACTGCTTCTACTATATTTCCTGTACCAGGCTCTCCTTTTGTTCTAATCATTGCAGCGCCTTCGGAAATCCTGCGTAATGCCTCACCAAGGTCCCTTGCCCCACACACAAACGGTATTTTAAAATTCCATTTATTGATATGATGTACTTCGTCAGCCGGAGTAAGCACTTCACTTTCATCAATAAAATCCACCCCAATTGATTCTAAAATCTGTGCCTCGGCAAAATGCCCAATCCTTACCTTTGCCATAACCGGAATAGAAACAGCATTCATTATATCCTTTGCTAACTTTGGGTCGACCATTCTTGCAACGCCACCCTGTTTTCTGATGTCAGCAGGAATTCGCTCCAATGCCATTACAGCAACTGCGCCTGCTTCTTCAGCTATTTTAGCCTGCTCAACAGAAGTTACGTCCATAATGACTCCACCTTTGAGCATTTCGGCCAATCCTTTTTTTACTTTTATCGTCCCATAAATTTCTTCCATAAGCTATCGCCTCCTCTACTATTGTATGCTTTTCCTTCTAAAAATCAACTCGTTAAGGGTCATTGGAAGCGAAAAATCCAGCCACAAAACCTGTAGAAAATGCAGCCTGCAAATTGTAGCCACCGGTGACACCATCGAGGTCTAACAATTCTCCGGTAATATATAAATTTTTAATGAGTTTTGACTGCATCGTTTTCGGGTCAACTTCTTTTAATAAAACCCCGCCTTTTGTAACAACAGCATGCGCAAAACCTTCGGTGCCAGTAACGGTAAGAGGAAAGTGTTTCAACAGATGAAGCACTTTTTTCCTCTCTTCTTTCGTAATTTCGTTGCACTTTTTATTCGGAACAACAGCTGTTAATGACACAAAAATTGGAATAAAACTGCGCGGAAGAAGATCGTCTAAAGAATTTTTATATTCCTTATTTGAATATTTTGCAAAATCTTTTAATAATCTTTTGTCAAGAACTTCTTCGTCAAGCGCGGGTTTTAAATCAATTTCTAAAGGCAAAGGTTTAGTAAGATACGGAACAATTTCCGATGAAATCGATAATATGATAGGACCTGAGATTCCCTTTTTTGTAAAAACCATATCGCCAAAATGGGAAAATTTCTTTTTACCAACGCTTGCACTGACTCTCACATTTCTCAGTGATAACCCTTCCAGCTCTCTTACCCATTTTCCCTCCACAACAAGCGGGACAAGCGCAGGATATAACGGCTGGATTGTATGCCCCGTTTTTGCAAGCATACCAAACCCGTCGCCCGTGGTACCGAGGCCAGGAAATGATTTTCCACCTGTCGCAAGAATTACCGCATCACCTAATATCTTTTCGTCAGATTTAAGCACAATCCCTTTTACCTCATGATTTACTATTATAAGATCTTTTACGGATGTCTTTTCCTTTACAGTCACATTTCGGTGTTCAAGTTCAATTTTCAACGCATCGAGGACATCCTTACCGTGATCACTTGCAGGAAAAACTCTGCTACCTCTTTCCGTTTTTGTCCTTACGCCAATTTCTCCAAGAAATTTGACAAGATCTTCATTTGAAAATGCATAAAATGCATGATGCAAAAATCGGCCGTTCCGTCCAAATGCCTTGGTTAATTGGTCAATAGGCCCGGCATTCGTCACATTGCATCGGCCTTTTCCTGAAATAAGAATCTTGAGGCCAAGCCGTGGCATCTTTTCAAACATGTAAACTTTGCTCTTTTCAGCAGCTTTTATGGCAGCCATTATTCCTGCTGCTCCACCGCCAACAATTAAAATTTTCTTTTCCATGAGATAATATTATATATTAGAAATGGTATTTATAAAATATGTACATCCTTGTCTGTCAGAATAAAAATAATTATGCCTTTTATACAACTTTTTTGTCAAATTGTTCACCTGGTGCCAGGCACCGGATGAACAATAGTAAGATGAGATGAAATCTGGGGAGTGGCATGGCAGTCCCATAGTAACATTTCTTTACATTTTTGTTTTTCCAAAACAATTGTTTGTTATTAAAAAGATAAAAAGTGGTTATTTTTGTGCCAGGCACCATTTTAACCGTTTTTGAACGATCGACCGATTTATTTGTTCTCGGCAGTGAAAAAAGCGCAATGACACAGAAAAAAAAGTGCAATGACAGTGTAGAAACAAAAATGGCTATGCGCTTGCATCCGACTACCCTTTCCTAGCGGTATGATAGCAAAAAGCTCCAGTGAGATGTTCCTACGGCACATATTACATCCTCTTACCGCTGCTTCTTTCCAGATCTCACGGGGTTCAAGGGTTCACATTGCGTAGGGTCCCACCTTCAACACTTTTTAACTGCCTCCAGCCTAACAAAAGATAGGCCTCGTACAAGTTTTCAGCCCCGGTATAGCAGATTCCGGGTTACAGGGCACTGCTAGCTCCCCGCTTTAGCACAGCCATTATATTATAACAAAAATCCGAAATTACTCTATGGGTTATTTTCAGGAAGTTTCAACAAAGGAAACAGTAAACTAATTTCCTTGCCTTTCTCGACCTCAACAGTTGTGGAAAAAGGCAAATACCCGACTTTTTCAATTCTCACTTTATAAATGTTAGGTTCTATGTCGATTGCAGTGTGGGGAGTAGTGCCCACTAAAACATTGTCAATATATAGATTAGCACCGGCTGGCACAGAATCAATTGTTAAAAAGGTGTCTGTTTTTTTAAGTGTAATTTTTCGATTTGTGGTCTCCCCTTTAATAGTTTCAATTTCTTCCTCGTATGACGTGTAACCATCTTTTTTTATGGAAAGTTTGAATTTTCCAGGGTCGAGATTTTCAATTTTTACTGGCGTTACACCCTGCTCTTCATCATTTAAATAAACGTTTGCTCCCTCAGGGTCACTCACAATATCAATAGCACAGTATTGTGCTAAAAGTTCCGCATCTATTTGCAAAATTTTGTATTCTTCTATATCTATTTCTTTTGACCAGGTGGTAAAATTTTCTTTTCTCACTTCGATAAAATGTTTGCCATACAAAACATTTTCAAGCCTGATAGGCGTAAACCCCTTCTTTGCACCGTCAACATACACTTCGGCTTCTGTCGGATAAGATGTTATTTCAAGCGCAAATGTCGCATGGCTGAGATTGGCAATAATAAGCTGTTTTGAGTTGTTTTTATCCAATTTTCGCTCGTATATTTCTGTTTCATACCCTTCTTTTTTGACCTCAATTCCATACATACCAAATTTTAATCCTGATATCGTAAGAGGAGTTGTACCTCTTAAAACACCATCAACATAAACATCAGCGTCTTTCGGGTATGAATCAATTGTAATAACACCTGAGGCATTTGCGTTTAAAGAAACAATAAACCAGATTACAATAAAAACAATTATTAAAAAAGCGATAATAAGCAGTATTTTCCCTCTTTTATCCATTGTTCGACTCCCAACGAGAAATAAACTCCCATATAGAATTTGCTACTTTTTCCGGTGCCGAGGTTCCATCCACCACGACAAACCTCTTATCCTCTCTGGCAAGTTCAAGATAACCTTCTCTCACTTTGTTCAAAAAATCCATCCCACCTCTCTCTATTCTGTCTTTTTCAGCAAGTCTTCTAAGTCCAATTTCAGGCGAAATATCTATAATGAACGTCAAATCGGGCTTCAGTCCGGAAAGGATATTTTGATGAACAAAATTAATAAAATCAATAGGAACCCCGCGCCCAAAACCCTGATAAGCAAGCGATGAATCAGCAAATCTGTCCGAAATGACAATTTTACCATTTGACAAAGATGGTATGATAATTTTTTTAGCGTGCTCTTTTCGGTCAGCCGCAAAAAGCAAAAATTCCGATACCGGATTCATATTATCGTTTAATAAAATCTCCCTGATTTTCTTACCCAAAGGAGTTCCCCCGGGTTCTTTAGTAAGCACGACAGGACGATTCAGCTGATCGAACCGATCTTTAAGAAGCATTGCCTGAGTTGATTTCCCGCTTCCGTCAATTCCTTCAAATGTAATAAATAGACCTTTCATATTGCCTTCCTTTTCTTTGCATAGATTATTACCCTTCTATTAGGTTCAAGCCCTATCACTTCGCTATTTAACCCAAACCGGGCAATAAACGCCTGTTCTTCATCTCTTACTGTTTTATTTCCGGGAGGAAGCTCCACGCTTCCACCGTTTTTCAGCACGCCTTGAATAATTTCTTCCAATTTTTCATAATCGATAATTACTTCCTTCAGCTGTTTTTTTCTTGCTCTCCTTAAAAAATCTTTAATATTTTTCAACGTATTTTTTTCAATGATTTCCACTGGAATACCCATTTTTTGTGCTACTTCTAATATTTCTTTTTTCTTCAATAGTTTTTCTTTACTCACAAGAATAATATCAGCCCTGCCTATATCCTTTACAACATGCATCGGCGCCCGTACTGAACGAATCCCCCTTTCAAGATAGCTCGTATTAATGCACAAAGGAAATATCGCCGTGCTTACTTCTTTTAGTACTGTAATTGTAAGATCTTTTTTTTCGGTCAAATCTTTTTTCCCCGAGAGGCTGCTTATCGTTTTGATTTCAGGAGTTATAATAAATCCCCTCAGCAATGCATCAACCGTGTCGGCAAGGTTACTATAAATGGCAAAAACTCCTCTCTCCCTTAACTCGATAAGTATATCAAAAGTTGGCGGAGATTTTCTCTCGAGAATTGTTTTTTGCGTACCTCTTCTATCTGCTTCTTCATCCCCGAGTGTCACCGCAGTGATACCACCTATAAGGTCCTGAAGAGTAGGATTTACAAGAAGATTTTCGATGCTTGTTCCATGCGCAGTTCCTATCAGTCTCACTCCGCGCTCTGCAATTGTTCTGCAAGCTTTTGCCTCTTCAGAACGCCCTATTTCATCAATTATTATTACTTCTGGATAATGGTTTTCAACAGCTTCTATCATTACATCTTCTTGTCCTCGGTTAAAAGGAACCTGCATTCTTCGTGCACTGCCAATACCCGGGTGCGGAATATCGCCATCACCTGCAATCTCATTAGATGTGTCAACAACAATAACCCGCCTGCCAAGTTCTTCACTAATGACCCGAGCAGCCTCGCGCAAAAGAGTTGTTTTTCCAACTCCCGGCTTACCCAAAAGTAAAACATTTTTGTCACCTTTTATAATATCCCGTATCGGTTCCATTGTTCCATAAATTGCCCTTCCCACCCGAGAGGTAAGGCCAATGATATCCTCACGCCGATTTTTCACGGCAGATATTCTATGAAGCGTGCGTTCTATGCCGGCACGGTTATCCTTATCAAAATCTCCTACATATGATATAACAAAATCAAGTTCTTTTTGTGTTACAGGATCCTCCGTCAGATAAATAGTCCTGTTGGCGAAACGAGCTTCAGGTTTTCTACCGAGATCCAAAACGATTTCAATGAGTTTATCAAAATCGCCAATCGATTGCAGTGCTTCTCTTATAGTAGGGGGGAGTATCCCCAAAAAAACTTCTTTTTCAAAATTTTTTTGCTCGTCCATATTTTTGGTCATTTCTTATTCTTCCTGCACCAAAAAAAAGTTTCTATCTCTTTCCGTACATCATCCAGGTCTCCAAACAGACTAAAAAGCTCATATTTATCTGTGTCGATCTGAATGACAGGAGCTATTTTAAACTCATTCATCCAGCAATCGTACTGCTTATTAAGTTTTTTGATATAAGATCTCTGAATATTTTTTTCGTACACTCTTCCCCGTTCTCTGATGCGTTCCATCAGCGTAGGAACAGATGTTTTCAGATAGACAACCAAATTGGGAGGGGTAAGTGTCTCTACTATAAGTTCGTACGCACGTTTATATATTTCATACTCCTTCCTGGAAAGCACAATTCTGGCAAACACTTCGGCATCTTCATAAATTGTTCTATCCAACAAAAGGTACTGTGCATTTTCTTCTGCTATTTTTTGCATTCTTGCTCTTTCTGTAAGAAAGAACAACTGTGAATGAAATGCCCATTTCTTGGAATCTTTATAAAAGTCTTTCAGAAATGGATTTTTTGCTTCCGGCTCAAGGACAGATTGAAAATGCCATTTTTCTGATAGGTGTTTAGTCAGTGTAGATTTGCCTGCACCTATATTCCCTGCAATTGCTATTATAAATTTTGGCTTATTCACACCCTTATCCCTTGTTCGATGAATTTAAAAGGAAGCGATGAGTGAGATAAAAGTTGTATATGAAATTCTTTTTCATCCATCTTTTTTCTAAGTACTTTTTCCTTAATTGCCATAATAAAATCAAGTCCTAGAACGCCTTTTAGGCTTTTTCCATTTTCTGTAATAATACTACTGGCAAACTCATCTTTATCAAGAATAATCCTGTCTTCTTCGACAATCTTTTTAAATTCTTCAATCCCTATTCTGTTGTTAAGCAGTTCATTTTCGATAAGCGCCTTAAGTAGTACGCTGTACTGGTCATATAAAAAAACAAGTTCAAACTCATCCCCGTATCTATTTTTTAATTGATTGCTCATCACTCGTTTGACATAAATTTCCCAGCCCGCATCAAAAAGAGGATTCACAAAAAAAGCTCTGAATTGAGATTCTTTTCTTCTTTTAATTTCAGATTCGTAACTTTTCCCGGGATACCCAAGAGAAGCAAGTTTAAACACAAGCGTCGAAAGTGTCATTGGGGAAGTAAACGTCAAAGGGATAACTGTATGCGTATCAAATGGTCCAGAAGGAATAATGATGCCGGGACTAATTCCTTTAACAAAATCAAACGCTCTATTTTCGTTTTGTAGTATAAGCTTAAACTCTACGGAAAGATCTGTATGCCCAAATATGTTTTCACCTGTGCTCTTAATATGGTCAAAAATTGCGGCTACCTGCTCAATCGTGAATAGCTCCTTTTTATCCAATATATCCTTAATCGTAACACTACAGGACTGAGAAATCTTTATCGCTCGCGCCTTTTTTTCGATAAGCTCGTGCAAAGCGGAAAGTCGGTTCCTTAAATCGACCCGAACCTCGCTTAGTGGAAAATTCCCCAGATATTCTCTCTTTAGTTCTTTTACAAAACTTAAGCTTCTATTTTCCTGAGAAAGAGTGATATTATCAATAAAATTCAGCATTTTTCCTATTTCGCCAAGTGCTTCCGCCTTTGCTAATTTAAAATCGTCTTTGCCATCTCCATTACTTTTCCCCAAAAGATAGCCACTAAACTCATCGACAAATATATTTAAAAACTGCAAGTCTTTAAGTGCTGCCGCTTTTTCAAGGTAATTTGAAAATTGCAGATTTTCCTCAACCCCCTTGCGTATTGTTCCTATTGCAGATAACCTGTCAAGAAAATTTTTGCTCCCCACATTAAAAGACGCATGAGATCCAAAAGCAGAATAAAGCAAACCATCCTTAATTACAGAAGTATACATCAATGGATTTGTTACATATTCTTTATCATTTGCCACCCAGTTGAGTTCGTTATCAACTCGCTTCTCAAGCAACAAATAATCAAGTTTTCTCCCCTTTTTTACCTTTATCTTTGAAAGAAAGAGTTTTTTCTTGATGTTTTTAAGTTCAGCTGCCCAGCTATCAAAATCCATTCTATCAAAGCTGCCAAATCTATAATCATATCGATGTATTCCTAATTTAGTAGCTTTTATAGAAAATCTATACAAAAACTCTTCAAAATATTCTTCAAATATTTTATCCAGTGCGGAATCAAAGTTCATTTGTTATCTTTACCTCACCGTTTATATTCTTTACATTAAGCACAAGGTTGTAGACAACATTGGTTGCGCTTTCTGTTGATTCAAAATTTACTTCTACAGGAAATCCGTTTTCTGAAATTTCAATTTCCATATTTCCATTCTCCCAGGTAAAATAAATCACATTATTTTCAACCCTTGTTTCGTTGGGGATGTCAGATGGAAAAATTAAAGCAAATAATTCTTGTATTGGAATAAATACTATATTTTTCTCATAAAGAATCTGCTTCTCTTCAGCAGTAAGTGGGCCTTCAACAAGTAGATTGTCGTCACTTTTATACATCTGGTTATCAATAGACCATATTTTTATATGGGAACCCGAAAAATCACCATTACTTTCAAAAAAGAAATTTTCCCCGTCACATTTAGCTACAAATTCTTGGCTTTTGCTATTCTCTCCCGCAACAGTCAAGTGATATTCGTACTCATAGCTTGCCACACCGCCAAAAATATCGAGAATCTGTCCTTGAATCTCCTCATAGCTAGCAGTATCCAAAAAAATTCTTGCACTTGAATAAAATATCGCAAATGGCAATTGCACAGTTTTTTCAGCGTAACCAAGATGAAAAAACTTCACTTTCTCAGGAAACGCCAGCCGAAAAAAAGATAAATTTCCCTGATAATTCGTATAGTAATTGCTTTTACCTCTGGTCACAGAGGTAAAAGCAATTGGCTTCCCATCGTTCTTACTGTATACTGCTACTCTACTGAAGGAACAACCTACCAAAAGCAAACATAAAACAACTAATAAAATAACTTTTATGCTAACTTTTTTCATACTTATTCTGGTTGAAACTCATCAGGAACCACAAGATTCATTATGTTTTGATAAAACCATCTCATAAATCTTTTGTATCGATTGTCAATAATGATTTCAGATTCATTTTCGTCCATTAAATTTGTCCGTAATTTAATCAAATACTGCTGCTTTTCAAGAGTTAGTGCGCTTCTCTCGATTTTATCATACTTCTCCGTGAATATTTCTTCACTCGTCTTACCCTCTTCAGCGAAAGCAAAACTCCATTCTTCGTAGTAAACATAAATTTCTTCCGGAGTCAGCACAATATGTTGTGTAAGTTTGTCAATTTCTTTTTGTGCTATAATTTTTTCTCTTAATACAGCGCGTAGCTGCTGCTCAGTAATCCTGCGAAAAGCAAGTTCGCTTGCAAAATTTTCTTCTTGATTATCCGGAATTCCTGTAGCTGCTTTTTTAAACTCGTACATCGCTGCATCCAATTCACTTGCGGTGCAGTTAAAATTGTCTTGCAATCCCATCAGATAAAAGAATTTTCTAGATATCACTTCCTTTTTAGCAAGACTATTAAGTGCAGAAAGGGTTAATGCGCTTTGCGGATCTCCACCCAGTAGTTGCAGCACGCTTACATTCTTTTTGTAAGCCTGGTCAACAATTTCATTAGACATCTCATAAGAGTAAATCGGTTCGCCTTTCACGTACGCATAAACATTTTTCCCGGAATAGATATATCCATAGATCCCTAAAAGTATTGCTGCAACAATAACAATGATTGTGAGAATAAGGAGAGGTAATTTAAATAATCGCCTAAAAAATCGTTCCTTTTCTTTCTTTTTCATTAATTCCCCTCGCCTATTGGTTGAAGAGGCTCTCCGCCCTCATTTCCTTCGTCTGGCAAAGGAATAATAGAAGTGTCAGGTATTTCAGGTATAGCTTCCTCTGAGGTTTCGCCAGTGGTAACTCTGTCCCACCATGCGACAAAACTACGCCACTCATCTCCAAAATGTCTATCAAAAAACGCTGTTATACTAATCCATGGATTTGTCGTTCTCACCTTGTACTTCTTCTTCAAGGTTTCAATAAATTCCTCTTCCACTTCAAGTTTTTTCTCGTTCATAACATCGTCTTTTACCTTTGCATACACTTCTTCACTGTCTAAAGAAGCTTTCACCGCTTCCTTCTTATCAATCACATTGACTGCTACGTAACCATCAGATGTTTTAATCGGGCCCGCAATATTTCCTATTGCAAGTTTTTCTACTGCCATAAAAAGTTCCGGACGGTCAGCTTCTGCAAAGAACCCTGTTTCTCCATCATTTTCCTTCGTTGCATCGTCCTGAGAAAACCTTTTCACCGCTTCGATGAAATCCATCCCATTTTTAGTTTGAACAACAATAGAATTTGCACTCATTTTAGCAGCATCCTCACTCTTTGTGTCATCTTGCGTATACTTAAATAGAACAAGGCGAACATTAATCATTGCAGGCTCATCATATTTTTCACCTGCTGGCTTCTTGCCCAATATATGGATAATATGAAAACCAAAGTCAGTCTTTACAGGTTCAAGAATATCACCAATTTTAGTATCAGGATCAAAACAAACCTCTTCAAACTCTTTTACCATCTGACCTTTAGAGAAATATCCAAGACTTTCGTAACGTGCAACTTCTTTACCGGTATCGGCTGCTGCTTTATTTAATTCTTCTGCTTTTTTATTTGAGAAGCTTGCAAAGTCAAATTTATCTCCTTCTTTCTTCTTTTCATCCATTATTTCGTTGTAGATATCTTCTATTTGGGTTTTTACAGCAGCAATATCGCTCTTAGAAGCATCCGCTTCTACTTGTAATAAAAAGTGTTCTGCATCAACTTGATATACAGAATTCCAATACAAATTCACATCGTCATCCGTAATTTCTATTGTTTTATACTGTTCTTCCATTGCAGCCTGCGAGAGTAAAGGCCTTTCAACGTAAGGAGTAAGCTGTTCCCGTAAGTACTTTTTATATTCATCCATTGAGCCATACTGAGCAACTACATAATCATTAAATATAGCTTCACCCTGATTGCTCTTTCCCTGTTCTATGATTTGATTAATCTGGTCATCCATATTTTTATTAAAAGTATCCTGATCGACCTTAAGGTGCTGTGCCTGTGCATACTGAACAAGAAGTGACTGGTTTATAAAGCTATCCTTTACGTTTTTTTCCAGGTTAACACGCATTTCACTATAAGATGGGTCGGTTAAATCCAATCCATACTGCTGATACATCTGGATATAATAATCAATTTGATCCTGAATTTCTTGCCTGTTGATTGTTTCCTTACCAACGTGCGCAACAACATCTCGTTCAAGATATCCCCACACTCTTGCTATTCCAAAGAGCATTATAAATACGAGCAACACAGAAATAAGGACCTTAATCCATCTCCGCTGTTTTGTTTTTTCTCGTACAGGAGCTATAACGCCCTCTTTTCTCAATTTTCTAATTCTACTTTCTCTTCCCATAAATTCACCTCTCTTATATTTTACTTAAAATAGTCATCTTTTAAAATTCCATTCGTAAGTATTATATTTTTCGTGATATAATTTTTCTGCTAAAATTTTTTCATCCTTTGTAAGCTCAGTAGGAATCAGTGTTTCGTCCGTAACCTCTTCCATTCCTCTTTTCAAAGCATCTTTTATCGCGTCAAACGTAATTTCCTTGTTCAATTCATCAGAAAGTGATGAAATTTTCTTTTTGGACAATTCCACAAGTCTTTTCCTTGCATTCTCATCCAGGTTAAAACAATAAAATATTTGCTCAAGATCGACATGATAAAGGATTGAGCCGTGCTGCAATAAACCATAATCATTCCTCATCTGTGCAGAACCTACAACTTTTTTACCATTCAATAAAATATCCGAAAACGTCGGTGCAGCAAAACATGAAGGAGAAGATATTTCATTGTCCTCTCTATCAGAAAAATATGCATTCCCTCCAAGCAAACCTATTGCCTTTATAATGCCTTCACAGAGATAATGAAAAGAATCGAGAAGATTCATCTCCAAAATCCTATGGGGGTGTGCCATAGTTACGCTATATGTCAGCTCCTTATCGTGCAACACTGCCCTGCCTCCTGTAGGCCTCCTGACATAACCAATGCCTAACTCCTTACAATGAGTAAAGTTTACTTCTTTTTCCATCTTTTGAAAATAACCAATAGAAAGTGTAGGGGGAACAAATTTATATACGCGAAGCGCAGGTGGAAAGCCTTTCTCTTTTTCTATTACAAGGAGCGTCTCATCAATTGCCATATTCATTGCCCCATCATTTTCATTTGTTTCAATAATTCTTATCATAACAAGCCATATTGTAATAAATAATGGCAAAAAGTCAAAATTTTTCTAATGCTTGACTGTGCCTCGCAAAACTGTAAACTATGTAAATAAAAGCTATCAAAGGCAGGGAAATATCAAATACAAAAATGCTGGAAAAAAATTGGATTCAAAAACTAAATAAACTCCGTTAGATAAATTAATACCTGGAGAATAGCTAAATACAGGAAATAAAAAATGAAGAAAATTAATATAAGCAATGAAGTAAAAGATACAATAGAAAAATTTGCCCTCATTAAAAAAGGAGAGCGTGTCCTTGTAGGCGTATCCGGAGGAGCAGATTCGATGTGTTTATTGCACATCCTGAATGAATTAAAAGACGAACTTGGTTTCTCAATTGCAGTAGCCACATTCAATCATAAAATAAGAAAAGAATCTGAAGAAGAAACAAAATTTGTAAGCAATATAGCTGCTAAGCTCGATATTCCATTGTTCTATAACGAAAAAGACATCAAAAGACTTGCCAAAGTGCACTCACGCTCATTGGAAGATATGGCAAGAGAAGAAAGGTTTGCGTTCTTTTTAAAGATTAAGCAAGATGAAAAATATGACAAAATCGCACTAGCACATACTATGGACGATCTTACGGAAACCACTCTCATCCATTTATTGAAAGGCACAGGCGTCACAGGGCTCATTGGTATTCGACCAAAAAGCTTTCAAGGAATTATCCATCCATTAATTCGCATAACCAGAAAAGACGTAGAAGCATATATAAAATTGAATAAAATTCCTTTTAGAACAGATTGGACAAATTTTTCACTTGACTACTTGAGAAACAGAGTGCGCCATCAGCTCGTTCCCTTGCTTGCCTCTCTAAACTCAGAAATTAAACAGCATATTTTAAATCTATCATTAACTTTACTTGAAGAAGAACAGTTTATAAATGAAATCTCGCTAAAGGACAAAGTACTCCTCTCCAACAAAGGACGATATTCTCTTACTATTTTTAACACCTTACCTTTATTCGAAAAACGAAGAATCATAAAATTAATGCTGGGAAAATATGCAATATTCGACAGAATAGAGCGAATTGTACAATTTTTATCAACAGGAAAAAGTAATAAAGCAAATTTGTATGGTAATCTTTATATGCAAAAAAATAAAAAAGAATTCTGGATAGAAAAAGTCAGTCGTCTACCTTTTTCACTAAAAAAAGAATACCCGATTATCACGCCGGGAACAACATCAATAGAGAAAGCAAATATCATAATAAAAGCAGAAATTATTGATAATGTTAAAAAATCAACGCTAAACAACAATAAAATCGTTGTTAATATGGATAATGTCCCTCTGCCTCTCAAAGTGCGATTCAGAAAAAAAGGAGACAAAATCAGCCTCGAAATGGGAAGCAAAAAAATACAGGATCTCTTTGTAGATCAGAAAATAGATGTAAAAATGAGACATAAAGTTCCACTACTTGTGAGCAGCAAAAATGAAATCATCTGGGTTATAGGTGTGCGAAGAAGTAATTTATATCAAATAACCAAAAATACAAAAAATAAACTACTTTTTACCGCTACTTTGAGAAAAACCATTTTCTGATATAATTAGACTATGAAAAGAAATGTTAAAGAAATCCTTTTTTCAAAGGAAGATATTGAACAGCGTATTAAAATAGTAGGAAGTCAAATTAATACAGATTATAAGGGCAAGTTTCCCTTATTCGTCTGTATTTTAAGAGGGGCTTTTATGTTTCTTGCGGACCTTTCTAAGGAGATAAAAATTGATATGTCGATCGATTTTATGGCAATTTCAAGTTATGGAGGAAACACAGAATCTACAGGGCAAGTAAAAATTTTAAAGGACCTTGATACCCCCATCAATGATAGACATGTACTTATTATTGAAGATATTGTAGATACAGGCCTCACAATGGATGCAGTAACGCGATTGCTTAAAACAAGAAATCCAAAAAGCATAAAAATTTGCACATTGTTAGATAAAGAAGAACGGAGAAAAATTCCTATAAAAGTCAATTACTACGGATTTAAAATACCAAATAAATTTGTTATAGGCTATGGATTAGATTACAAAGAAAAATATAGAAACCTACCATTTATAGGCGTATTAAAAGAAAAAATTTACAGCTGAAAGGGGATAATAAAAATAAATTATGGCAGAGAAAAATAAAAAAAACTTCTTAAAAAAAGAAATTATTGCCTGGGTGATTCTTATAATAATTTTGTTCTCGGTTTCAACTTTCTTCGGCAGAAATAGTGGTGCTCCTGTTGCAACAGTGCCTTACTCAGAATTTATTGATAGAGTGAACTCCGGGGATGTAACATATGTACAAATAAAAATGAAAGAAAATTATCCATCTCAGGTAATTGGCACACTAAAAGACGGATCTTCCATAGAATCGTATCCACCTGGCAATATAGACACTCTTGAAAAGAACCTGATAGAAAAGGGTGTTACCTACGATGCTAAACCAAACAATAGTACATTCTGGATGATATTCTGGAATATTGCACCATGGATTCTTATCATTGGCGTGTGGTGGTTCTTCATGCAGAAAATGATGCAAGGAGCAGGTGGCGGAGCAAATCAAGCATTTAGCTTCGGGAAAAGCAAAGCCAAACTGTTTCTTGATAATAAACCGCGAGTTACCTTTAAAGATGTGGCAGGTGTTGAGGAAGTAAAAGAAGAACTTAAAGAAATAATAGAATTTTTAAAAAGTCCAAAAAAGTTCGCACAGTTTGGTGCAAAAATACCAAAGGGAGTATTGCTTTTAGGGCCTCCTGGCTGCGGAAAAACATTAATAGCAAGAGCTATCGCCGGAGAAGCAAAAGTTCCTTTCTTTTCTGTTTCAGGCTCAGAATTTGTAGAAATGTTTGTAGGTGTCGGCGCATCCAGAGTAAGAGACTTATTTACCCAGGCAAAAACATATGGACCTTGCATAATATTTATAGATGAAATTGATGCCGTAGGTAGGCATAGAGGAGCAGGAATTGGCGGAGGACACGACGAAAGAGAACAAACCTTAAATCAGCTACTTGTAGAAATGGATGGATTTGACCCACATACCGGTATTATTATAATTGCTGCCACAAACAGACCAGACATATTGGATACTGCGTTATTAAGGCCGGGAAGATTTGATAGAAGAATTGTAGTAGGACTGCCTACCTCAAAAGAGAGAGAAGAAATTCTTAAAGTTCATGGAAAGAAAAAAACATTTGCAAAAGAAGTAAACTTTAAATCAATTGCCCAACAAACAGCGGGCTTTACTGGGGCAGACCTTGAGAACTTATTAAATGAAGCAGCACTTTTGGCAATAAGAAAAAATAAAAAAGAGGTTTCCCAGCAAGAAATTGAAGAAGCAGTCGTTAAAGTTATAGCAGGACCAGAAAAAAAATCGTTAATACTTTCAGAAGAAGAAAAAAGAGCAGTTGCCATCCACGAAACAGGACATGCTATAGTCAACACTGCTCTTCCTACCGGCGATATTGTCCATAGAATTTCTATCGTATCAAGAGGAATGGCGTTAGGATACAACCTTCAACTTCCTGAAAGAGATAAATATCTACAGAAAAAAAGCGAACTGATGAATAAAATTTCAGCACTTTTAGGCGGACGAGCAGCGGAAGAAGTAATGCTCCATGAAACTTCAACTGGCGCAGCAAATGATCTTGAACGCGCGACCGATATTGCAAGAAAAATGGTAAGAGCATATGGAATGAGTGATAAGTTAGGGCCAATCACCTTTGGCAAACATAACGAAATGATTTTTCTTGGTAAAGAACTAGGGGAAGAAAGAGATTATAGCGAAACCACTGCTAACATTATCGATGCAGAAGTAAAAAAAATCATAGAAACGAGCTACGAAAAAGCAAAACTTCTCATCGAAAAACAACTTAATACGGTAATGACCATTACAAACGCACTGTTAGAAAAAGAAACGCTTCAAGGTGAAGAGCTTAAAAAATACCTATCGCTGGTAAAAACAGAAAAAAAGAGAATTGCAAAAAAACATTCCAAACGTATTTCAACTTCTTCGTAATGAATTTGGTGCACAGGACTGGTGGCCAGGTGAAACACCATTCGAGGTAATGGTAGGAGCCGTTCTGACGCAGCAAACTTCCTGGAAAAATGTTGAAAAAGCAATAAATAACTTAAAAGAGGGAGGAGTACTTTCACCTTCCTCTTTTAACAAAATATCTCTCGAAAGGATAAAACAACTTATAAAACCTGCTGGTTTTTATAATATAAAAACTGAACGGCTAAAAGCGCTTACGGAGTATTTCATCAAACAGTATAATGGCAGTATATCTCAGATGCAAAAGAATACAGTAGCTAAACTAAGGAAAGAGCTTCTGTCAATAAAAGGGATTGGCAAGGAAACGGCAGATTCAATTCTTCTCTACGCATTAGATAAAAAAATCTTTGTCGTAGATGCTTATACAATAAGGATGATACATAGAACAGATATTTTAAATAGTGCTGATTACGATGAAGTAAGAAAAATTTTTGAAACAAACTTGAAAAAATATAAAATTAACGGATATTCTACTGTTGATGTTTTTAAAGAAATGCATGCGCTTATTGTCGAGTTAGGCAAACGTTATTGTAAAAAAATACCAATTTGCAATGGATGCCCGTTAAACAAAATGTGTAAAAAGAAAGGAGTACAAAATGAGTACACTCGGAATCAAAAAATGCAATTCGTATAAAAATCAAGAAGTGAGTAACGCATTTAACGCTGCTGCTGCACCGTTTGATAAAGAAAAAATTAAAGGGAAAAAGATTGCTGTTTATTTTGATTTCCCCGCGCCAAATGTAGCAATTTTAAGAGAAACAATCCATTTTCTCAAAATAAATGGTGCAAGTGAAATCGCAGTAGGAGCATCCATCTTTGTAGACAAACTGCCCGAAGAAATAGTTAACCTTTTAAAAGAAGAAAACATTCAATTCGTGGACTTCAGAAAAAATTCTTATGAAAGGTTGGATGTCCAAAGAACGGAAGAAAAAAGTTCTGAACATTTCAGAGGATTTGCCTTTCTGTCACCCATACAATATGTAACTGAAAAACAGATAGCAAAAATGGGCGTAAGAGGAAAAAGAATAATCAAATACGCTTTCATTCCAACAACTCTTACAGAAGCAGACTATATTGTCCCAGTGATAAAAATGAAAGATTCTCCCACTACAAAAATAGGAGGAATTGTAGCATCAACCCTTACTCTTATGCCAACAATGACTAGAAATCAAGTACTATTAACTAAATTAACATTCCAATTTTGGAAAGCTCTTCTCGAAATATATTCTTTAATAAAAGATAATATATTGTTTGGCGTTGTTGATGGAGTGGATGCTGTAATAAGCAATAGCAAAGAGATAAACAAAATGAACGTAATCCTCTTCTCTGAAGACCCACTTGCTTTAGATTCTACCACCGCTGTGCTCACAGGTCATAGATCAAAAGAAATAGAATCAAACAAAGTGGGCGATTTTATGGAGCTTGGCAGCGGTTTATTTGATCATATTACAACATATGGAGATACTTTTCTTACATTTAGAAAAGAAGTAAAACGCTCTTTAAGATACCCTGTAAGCAGATCAATCCGAAAAATTATTCCACGCATCACTTCTGAGCAAAACAAACTGATAGATACCGTCTCAAATTTTTGTCCAACCGGTGCTATTGTGAAAGAAGGTAAAAATTACAAAATCGATAAAAGAAAATGCACATCATGCTTTTTTTGTGTACAATTAGCTCCTGACCTTTTAAAAATTAATAACAATTAAGGCAGCGAAACAGTCATTAGTATGCTGTTCCATAATCATTCCCTTCTGCAAGGCCTACCTTTGGGACAATAAAGAGTGCTGCAGCAAATGCTGTAACCAACAAAGCTACTAAAAATTTTTTAGCCATCTCATGCCTCCTTTTTTTGACTATCCATATATTAGATACTCCTAAAAAGAAAAAGGTTCACATAAATTATAAAATACTGTATAATAAATTAAAAGCGCTAATATTAAAATAGTCCGGCAACACAATTAAAACAAAAGGCGCAGAGAAAGGAAATACATATGAAAAGCGGATTTATTGTAATTTTGGGCAGGCCAAATGTAGGGAAATCTACATTACTCAATTATCTTGTGGGTACAAAGATTTCTATCATTTCGCCAAAGCCACAGACCACGCGCTTCAAAATTTTAGGAGTAAAAAACCTTCCTGATGCGCAATTAGTATTTATAGACACTCCCGGAGTACATAATGCCAGGAGTGCCTTAAATAAATATATGGTAGAAACAGCCATAAGAAGCATAAAAGGAGTTGATCTTGTATATCTTATGATAGAACCTGAAGATTTCCCCGGAGAAGAATACCCTAAAATAATGGAAAAACTTGGCAAAATAGATATTCCGGTATTTCTTGTAATAAATAAAACAGACCGGCACAGTGAAGACCAAATTAAAGCCACTGAGCAAGAATTTAGAAAGCTATTCCCATTCAAAGAAGTGGCAAAAATCGTTGCATTAACAGGAAAAAATGTTAATTTGCTCGTTAGCAAAACAAAAAAATATCTTCAAGAGGGACCAGAATACTTTCCAAAAGATATGTTAACAGATAGGCCGCTGCCACTTTTAATCGCTGAGGCAATACGAGAAAAATTATTTCTTCGTCTTGGAAAAGAGCTCCCTTACTCCGCTGCTGTAAACATAGAAGAAATGAAAGAAAAGAAGAACGGGATGCTATATATCCGCGCTGTAATTTCTGTCGCAAGAGAATCTCAAAAAGGCATCGTAATAGGAAAAAAGGGTAAAATGCTCAAGAGAATTGGGACAGAGGCACGTATTGACATACAACAAATCGTGAACAAACCAGTTTATCTGGATATTTTTGTACGCACAGAAAAAGATTGGCCAAAATTAGAAGAAAAAGTAAAAAAATTGGGGTACAGAGTCTCTGATTGAGATTTTATTTTTTCTCAGGAAACGTTGTTTATCTTTCAGGCATTGTGCCTGTACGTAACAAAAAGGTTATAGCAGGAAAATTCGGGAAAAATTTTAACTTAGAAAACGGTAAGGAAATTGCAGAGCTATGTGCGCTACAACTCATTTCAAACTTAAAAAAAACCATAGGAGACCTGGACAAAGTAAAACAAATTGTTAAAATCGAAGGCTTCATAAATTCAACAGCTGAATTTACAGAACAATCCAAAGTAATGAATGTAGTATCCGATTTTGTAGCCACAATTTTTGATAATAATGAAAAAGGCAAACATTCAAGAACAGCAATCGATGTAATCAGTCTACCTATCGGAGCCGCAATGGAAATAAGCGCAATAGTAGAATTATATTAAGTTCAGGCTATTTAGATGATACTACAAGCACAGGAATTGATGCCCTCCGTAATACGTTCAATGCAGTGCTTCCCAAAAAAAATGAACCAACAGCACCCCTTCCTTGTCTGCCCATTACAATAATATCCGCTTTATACTCCAACGTTTTTTTGATAATGACCTTGTCAGGTGGGCCAAACTCCACACACGTTGTCACATCAAACCCTATTTTTTCAAACCTTTCTTTAAGGGGCTCGAGTCTGAGATTCATTTTTTCCTGAAAACTTTTCAATTCCAATTCTTTGTATAACACATGTTTAAAAATTTCATTATACTCCACTACATAAATAATAATAACTTCTTTTCCCCCTATACTCTTAAATTTTTCGATATAAGGAATTGCCTTTTCTCCATATTTAGAAAAATCGTATGGGAAAATTATTTTTCCAAACATTTTAATCCCCCTTTCTTCTCCTTACAAATTAAGTAAATATAAATCCAACAACACCAAGTATTATACAGTACAAAGCAAAAGAATAAAACTTTACCCTTCTAATAACCGCAAAAAAGAATCTTATCGACAAGAAACCAAAAATAAACGAAGCAAGAAAACCTGCTAAAAGTGTACTGAAAGAAACTCCGGAAATGGATACGTTCAAAGCGCTCTTTAATTCAAGAAGGCCTGCTCCCCCAATGATAGGAATGGAAAGAAGAAAAGAAAATTTTGCCGCATCTTCTCTATTCATTCCAGAAAAAATTCCACCCGCAATAGTAGAACCCGAACGAGAAATACCAGGAAACAGTGCAATAATCTGGAAAAAACCCACAGCTAATGCGTGCTTCAAAGAAATGTGTTTCAAAGTGTCACGCTCACTATAAAAATTAATGCTGGATACGATAAGAATAGCCGCAGTAATAAACAAAAATATAGAAACAATATGCGGCTGAGCAAATACTTCGCCAATTCTATCCGAAAAAAGTAGGCCCACAATACTGGCGGGAAGCAGAGCTACAAAAAGAAGCCAGAACAATCGAACATAAAAGCTTTGTTCATCTGTTTTATTGCTTTTAAATGTGTGGAAAAACCCCACAACAAGCTTCTTCACGTCTTTTAAATAGTATAAAAGAACGGCAAAAAATGTTCCCAGATGCAGGACCATTGCAAAAGAAAGCGTTGGTGTGCCCCATCTAAAAATTGCAGGATAAATAACAAGATTACCTGAACTGCTGACAGGTAAAAATTCTGTCAATCCCTGGATAACACCTAAAACAATTGCCCTGAATATATTCATCTCGTCTCCTTAAATATTTTCGAGTTTATTTTCTGTATATACGGGTTATTCTTGTCTCTTAAAAACTTTTCTTCCAAGAAAGCCAATATAGCCACTCCAATTTTCTTTGTTATTATTTGCTACTTCAATAAAACTTTCAACCCTGCTATCCAGTAGATCAGCATAAGCAAGTGCAGCTGCTTCTACGGTGCATGGAATTTTTGGAGAGCCAAATTCACGTTCGCCATGATGTGAAAGAATGAGATGTAATAGGTCAATTTTAAGATTATCAGGAAAAGATTGTATCTTTTCAATCTCTTTGCTTATAAATACCATTTCAAGTGCAATATGCCCTAACAATTTACCACTGTCTGTGTGTTCAATTATTTTGCTGTAGTTATACTCTTCAATCTTCCCGATATCATGCAAAAGTGCCCCGGTTATTAATAGGTCTCGATCCACCACTGGATACATAGATACTACTGTTTCACATATTTTTACGACATTTAAAATATGTTCAAGCAGGCCTCCCACATAACTGTGGTGTATAGAGACACTTGCAGGAGCATTTTTTATGCCGTCGATAATTCGCTCGTTAGTAAATATATTTTTCAAAAGAGATTTAAAGTATGGATTTTGGACGCTTCCCGCTATCTCTAAAAAATTTTTAAGCAAAACATCTCTATCCTTTTCTGTAACTGGTAAAAAATCAGCTCTATCTATTTCCTCTTCGCTGCATTTTCTCAAGGTTTCCACGCGAATTTGAGGTGTTTCCTTGTAGGCTGTAATACTGCCTGAGATCTCGACAATATCCCCTTTTTTGAACAATTTACCAAGTTCCGTAGCATTATCCCATATTTTTCCATATATTCTTCCTGTTTTATCTGCAAGAATAAGTGAAATATACGTCTTTTTGTCCTTTGTAAGCGCCTTTTCTTCTTCTGCGACAATAAAAATGCTCTTCACAAAAACGCCTGGTTTTAAATCCTTAACAAACTGTTTTTTCATTGTCTATTCACCCTTTTTTAACAATACAACAGCTAGCGCAGCAATGCCTTCTTTTCTGCCAATAAAACCCATTCCTTCGTTCGTTGTTGCTTTTACGTTAATTTTGTTCAAATTAATATTAATAATTTTAGAAAGATTCTCATTTATCTCTCGAATAAATGGCATTAATTTCGGTTCCTCCGCAATAATAGTAGCATCAATGTTTTCAATATTCCATCCATCACTATGCACACGTTTTAATGCCTCTTCAAGCAGAATACTGCTCCTTATATTTTTATATTTTTCTTCAGTATCCGGGAATAGTGCGCCTATATCGCCTAATGCTGCTGCCCCAAGAAGTGCATCAATAAGAGCATGTATCAGTACATCCGCATCTGAATGACCTTCCAATCCGAATTTATAGGGAATCTTGACTCCTCCAATATACAAAGCCCTTGATTCGCTAAATCTATGAGAATCATACCCGATGCCTACTCTTTGTTCCATTTTTTCAATACTCCCTCCATTAAAATTAAGTCAAAAGGCGTTGTAATCTTCAGGTTTTCTTCTATCCCCTCTATAACTTTTACTTTTCCATTCGTCTTTTCTATTAACATCGCTTCATCAGTTATCCCGATGAGATTACTCTTGTGATATGCATCCAACAATGCTTTTTTCCTGAAGAGTTGAGGCGTCTGAACGATAACTAACCTTTTTCGATCAACTGTTTTCTCCACAAAAGAATTCTCATCAATATATTTTACTGTTGATTTTACTGGTATTACCGGTATTACAGCGTCCACTCCTGTAGTCATACCCGCAAAGATTCCATCCAAAAGCTCTTCAGTGATAAAGGGACGCGCAGCATCATGTATTAATACAAATTCCTCTTTTGCTTTTAGCACGCCGTTTCGCACGCTTTCAGCACGCGTATCACCGCCAAGTACTGCTGTTAATTTATCAGACATCAGTAATGCTTTTCCTTTTTTAATATTTTTGCTATTCAGTACAACTATAATCTCCTTAACAAGTTTATGCTGAGATAAACAATTAAAAGAATAAGAAATAACAGGCTTTCCAAGTAAGTTCACAAAATTCTTGTCTAACCCGCCTATTCTTTTTCCTTTGCCTGCTGCAACAATAATTGCAGAAACTGAGAAGTTCATCTTAGAAAAGAATTTCCTTAACGTCTTTTATATTATCCACAAAATTAAGGTCTATGCCTGCAATTTTAATTTTATCCTTAAAAAAAGACGGCAGTATAAAGTTCTTAAATCCAAGTCTCTTTCCATACATTACTTTCCGCTCCGCTCCGATTGTGGGTCTTATTTCGCCACCTAAACCTAACTCACCGAACACCACTGTTTTCTCGGAAATATTCTTTTCATAAATATTGGACATAATTGATACCGCAATAGAAAGATCGATTGCCCTATCCTGCGTCTTGAAACCTCCAACAGTATTTGCATATATATCAAAACTGCCTAATTTAAGATGTAACCGCTTTTCTAAAATAGCAATAATCAACAAAAGCCTGTTATAATCCACACCACTGACAACTCTTCGTGGTATCGGAAAATATGTTGGCGTTGCAAGCGCTTGAACCTCTATAAAAATTGGAAGACTACCTTCTAATGTAGCAGTTATAACAGAACCAATTGGAAACTCATTTTCCCCTGAAATAAAAGTGAGCATTGGATTTTCAGCTTCGATAAGCCCTTTTTCCTGCATTTCAAAAATGCCAACTTCATTTGTTGTACCAAATCTATTTTTGACTCCCCTTAATATTCTTTTTATATCTGTTCTCTCGCCTTCAAGATAAAAAACACCGTCCACAAGATGCTCAATTGTCTTAGGCCCTGCTATTATCCCGCCTTTCGTCACATGTCCTACAAGCATAATGGGTATTCCATTTTTTTTAGCAATGTCAGTAACAATTCTTGTGCATTCCTTAACCTGATTGACACTACCTGCCGAGCCTTCCAAATGCAGAGAAAACATTGTCTGCACAGAGTCAATGACTACAAGTACAGGATCTTCTTGTAATATTGTATTTCCAATAAGTTCTATATTCTGTTCTATGAGAAGGTATAAATTATCTAATTCCGTTCCAAGTCGTTTAGCCCGCATCCTGATCTGAAGATAAGATTCTTCCCCTGAAACATATAGTACTTTACCTTTTTTTGCAAAAATACTCGCTATTTGAAGTAAAAGAGTAGATTTTCCTATACCGGGTTCTCCACCAATGAGAATAATGGATCCTCTTACGATGCCCCCGCCCAGAACTCTGTCAAACTCGCCGTTGCCAGTCTTTATCCGCTCTTCAGATAATTTTATTGTGTCAGATGTAATAGAAATTGGAATGATAGTTTCTTTGTTGCTTTCACTTATTTCTATAAAGCTATTCCATGCATCACATTCAGGACATTTGCCCAATCTAATTGGAGACCTGTATCCACAATCAGTACAAACATATTCTTTACTCTTTTTCTTCCTCATCCGCTTTTGTCTTAAGTTGCGGAAAAAGAATAACCTCTCTGATAGATTCCTTTCCCGTAAGAAGCATTATCAGTCTATCAATTCCTATGCCCAATCCACCAGTAGGAGGAAGACCATATTCCATTGCCTCTATATAATCTGTATCCATCATATGTGTCTCTTCTCCGCCCTCATCCTTTGTCTCAAGCTGATCTTTAAATCTTTCGTATTGATCAATTGGATCATTAAGCTCGGAGAAGGCATTTGCAATCTCCATGCCGCCTATAAACAATTCAAAGCGTTCAACTGTATGAGGGTCATTATTCTTTCGTTTTGCAAGAGGTGAAATTTCTAAGGGATAGTCATACACAAATGTTGGCTGCACAAAATGCGTTTCAACTCTTTTATCAAAAATTTCATTTATGACATTGCCAAATGTAAGAGATTTATTCATCTTTATCTCCAATGTCTCAAGCACCTTTTTAGCCCTTTCAGTATCTCTTAATTCGTCTACATCTACATCTGTATATTTCTTAAAAACTTCTGTAAAACTAACTCTCCTAAATGGAGTAGAGAGATTAATATCATCTCCTTTAAATTGTATGCCTTCCTTTCCCATAGCTTCCTTTGCCGTTGCATATATGAGCTCCTCAGTAAGGGTCATCATCTCTTTATAATCTGCATAAGCCCAATACACTTCCATCATAGTAAATTCAGGATTATGCTTGGTAGAAATACCCTCGTTTCGAAAATTCCTGTTGAGCTCAAATACTTTTTCGAATCCACCGATGATAAGGCGCTTAAGGTAGAGCTCCGGTGCAATTCTTAAGTACATATTTTGATCAAGAGCGTTATAGTAAGTAGTAAATGGTTTAGCCATAGCTCCGCCTGCAACAGATTGGAGCATAGGCGTTTCAACCTCGAGAAACCCTTTATTTTTTAAAAATGTACGGATTGCATCGACAATTTCACTTCTTTTCACGAACAGATCTAATACTTCTCTGTTGGCAATAAGGTCTAAATATCTTTTTCTATATCTTATTTCAGAATCTTTTAATCCGTGCCACTTTTCAGGAAGCAAACGTATCGACTTAGATAAAAGAATAAAATCTTTTACCTCAACAGTAATTTCCTCAGTATGCGTCTTGAACAGTGTTCCTTTTGCTCCTATAATGTCTCCAACGTCTACAACTTTTTTAAAGAATTTATATTTTTCCTCACCAAGATTGTCGAAGCGAAAATATAATTGTATATCCGACGAAAAATCTCGCACAACAACAAACGATGCCTTCCCGTGGCCTCTTATTGCAATTACTCTGCCTTTTACTTTTATCTCCTCGTTGCCATGTTTATCGAATTCTTCCTTCAATTCTTTATTAGTATGCAAAGTAATAAATTTTTCACCAAATGGATTAATGTCCATTGAACGGAGGTACAATATAAGCTCTTTTCTTTTCCCCTCTACTTCATTTAGATCGCCATTAGCCATTAATCTTCGCCTTTTTCGATCTTTACAATTTTATATTTTATAACGCCTTTAGGAACTTTTATCGCAATAGTATCATTAACTTTATGGTCAATCAACCCTTCGCCAATAGGAGAAGCCCAGGATATTTTATGGTTTTCTGGGTCTGATTCCAACCTCCCCGTAATGATAAAAGTAGATGTTTTTTTAGAGTTTGGGTCCTTTACAGTAACTTTAGAGCCGACTTTTACAGTGTCCGAAGAAACATTTTCTATAATCTCAGCGTGAGCCAGCTCTAATTCAAGATTTTTAATCTCACTTTCCAAAAAAGCCTGCTCATCTTTCGCCGTGTTATATTCAGAATTGTCGGTAATGTCTCCAAAAGCAATGGCTTGCCTTATTTTTTCTGAAATCTCTTTCCTTTTTATCGTCGTGAGATATTCCAGCTTCCGCGTAAATTCTTCAAAACCCTTTTTAGTAAGAAAAAACTTCTCGTCTCCCATACTACCTTCATTAATCATTGTAACCCTCCTCATATGTTGAACAAATATCCTCGACAATTCTGCCAAGGTCATCTTTGTCCTGAACTTTATTGATCCTATTTCTAAAATAAGCTGCATTTCTGTTGCCTTTTATATAAAAAGGTAAAAGTTTTCGCATCTCTTTAACTCCTCTTTCTCCTTTCTCTTCTACCACTAAATTTATATGTTTTATCATTATATATTTTTTTTCTTTTAAAGAAAATCTAATTTTTATTCCTTTTTCAACAAATTGGGCGGATGATGCTATAAACCACGGAGCGCCCAGAACTGCTCGCCCCACCATTACCCCATCTGCGCCAGTTTTTTCAAACATCCCTTTCACGTCTTCTTCTGTTTTTATCCCACCATTTCCTATAACTGGTATTCGCACAGATTTTTTTAAATCTTTGATAGAATTCCAATCCTCCGCTTCTTTGTTAAAACCCTCTCTCGCAGTAATCCCATGAATAGTAATAGCATCTACGCCTTCTCCTTCAGCAATATTTCCGATTTCTTTTGCTACCTCTTCTCCTCTGTTGAAACCTTTTCTTATCTTTATGGTAAGTGGGATCTTTGTTGCAGCCCTTGTCTTACGCAAAATCATCATAATCCGTTCTTTATTTTTGAGAAGAGCTCCTCCTGTGCCATTTTTTACCACTTTAGGTGCAGGACAACCCATATTTATGTCGATTGTATCGAATCCTCTATCTTCTAAAAATGCTGCAGCGTATGCAATTTTTTCGGGGTCGCTGCCAAAAATTTGTGCCCCAATTGGCTTCTCTAATTCATTATAACGCGCAATATCTATTGTTTTTTTATCCTTATAAAAAATGCCCATACTACTTATCATTTCGGTATATACCAGCCCTGCCCCAAAACTCTTTACCATTTGCCTGAATGATGAATCGGTAAAACCAGCAAGTGGCGCAAGCACAATAGGGGGATACACCTTAAGATTGCCAATTTCAAACGCCTTTAAAATATTCATATATATAATAAATTCCTTTCAAGGTCAACTGATCATCAAATTTTTCTATACGTTGAGTTACTCCCGCCATTACATGAGAAATCCCGCCAGTAGCAATAACACGCAAAGATTCACCTAACTCTTGTTCAATTTTTTCAATGAGCCTATCGACCATTCCGCCTAATCCCACTACTACTCCTGACTGCATCTCTTCCACAGTATTTCTACCTATCACGCTTTGTGGAACATTTAATGCTATCCGCGGTAATTTGGCAGTCTCCACAAAAAGAGCATTAGCTGCTGCAATAATCCCAACAGCGATTGGCCCACCAATAAAACGCCTATCCTTTGTTAAAACATTAAATACTGTTGCCGTACCAAAATCAACTATGCAAATATTTTCTTGCGGAAAGATTGTAGCTGCCCCCACCACATCACAAATTCTATCACTTCCCACAAGATGAGGTTCTTCAACATCAATTTTTATTCCTAAATCCATATTATTTGAAATAGTTATGGCTTTTTTGCAAATAATTTTTTCTGATACGCTCTGGAAAATTGGCGTAAGCGGGGGTACAACAGAAGATATAACAAAATCTTTAATATCATTTTTATCTATCCCCTCTTCTTTAATAAATGAAATTAGGAGAAGTTTGTACTCATCAGAAGTCCTTCCCCTGTCGGTAGCAATTCTGAGAACTTTTTCCGCTTTACCGTTTTCCATAAAGCCTATAACAATATTAGTATTGCCAATATCGGCCGCTATAATCATTTCAATCCTCCAAAAGTCCTTTTAACTTTTTAATTTCTTTCTCCATATCTTCTTCACCTCTCATTATACACTCCTTATCCTTAGAAAAATCCGTAGTATCCAGGTCAAGCCCTGTTTTTATAATTAAATCCCCGCTCTTAAGTTCTTTCTCGTATATGTGATTCTGAGCAATTTTAACTACGCGCCGGGCAGTATCAAAAGGAGTTCTGAAAGTTTCCTTCTTCCTTCTCCTAATATCTCCAATTACATCTACTGCCAATACAATGTCTGCCACGATTTTTTGCGCTATATCAACAGGTGCATTGCTTACAATTCCTCCATCTACAAGAAGCATTCCATTATACTCAAAAGGCTCAAAAATCAAAAGCAAGGAAATTGTCGCTCGTATTGCAGAAGAAAGCTTTCCTTCATTTAAAACAATTTTCTTCCCACTTAAAAGATCTGCTGCTATACATGCAAATGGAATATCTAACTCCGAAAAAGTTTTCTTTGCCAGCGTTTTATTAAGAAAATATTCAATTTTCCTTCCGCTATCCAGCTCCCTTTGTCTGGTCAAAACACTTAACGATGCTCCTATCCCTCCATATTTTGCCGGTTCTGCCTTCTCTAATTTATTTTCTTCAAAATAAATTAAAGGTGATTTTGCATCAAGCATTTTACTCGCTATAATCTCCATTGCAAATTTTTCCATTTGCGATAGCTTTAATCCAGCAGCATAAAATCAGCCTATCATTCCGCCCATAGAAGTCACGGTAATAACACGCTAGGAATCAAATTATGTCTTTCTAACGTTTAGCACACCCCTATCTCTGCAAGACTTCGTGCGTCACCGCCAGATAGCATTAACCAAAATTTTTCACCTCAAATCTCCTACAATCACTTTCATTTTTACACGTTAAAATATATACTATAAAGGAGAGATGTCAAATGAGTGATATTATTGTAAATGACCCGCGAAAAATTTATCAATATAAAAAAGATGACAGGTGCCCGATATTTAATGTCGTCACGGAGAATAATCTATATTCTGAATATAAATTGTATTTCGAAAGCCACGTAAAACTTCCGCAAAATGAAACAAATATCGCTTATGGACACTACTTTAAGGCGAAGAATGACAGTGACAAACTTATTATTATTTTGCATGGATATGGACACAATGGAAAGCAATGCATGTTTTATTTCCCCCCGCAGTTTGCAAAACAAGGTATATCATCGCTTGTACTAACACTTCCTTTTCATGGCGAAAGGAAAAAATACGAAAAAAATGATGGCGAAGACTTTTTTGTACTGGACCCCACCACTATGCTCTCTCGCTTCAGGCAAATTGTAGTAGACGTACGAACTCTCATTGATTTTACAGAAAATGGTAGTATTCAAAACGTAAAAGAAATCAGCATATTTGGACTAAGCCTGGGCGGAATGAGCGCAGTCCTTGCTATGGGAGTTGATAAACGCATCAAGAAAGGCATATTTGTACTTGCAGGCGGGAACATTGCCAAAATATTCTGGAAAAGTATAGCGACCTTTCCTTTAAGGAGCTACGTATATGCAATAAAGCAAAGCCATGACATTTCACAAAAAGAAAAAGAGTACACTGAAATTTCCTTGTTATACGATCCTTTAACATTTGCAAAGTTTATGAAAAATAGAAAAGTTATAATGATTAATGGCATTCAAGACCCGGTTATTCCAAGAAGTTCAACAAACGAACTACGCAAATTGCTAGGGAACCCACCGATAACATATTTACCCGGAGGACATAGCAGTATAATGATTTTCAGAAAACTCGTCGCTAAAAAAATCTGCCGATTTTTACTTGAAAAATAACAATTAACTTTTTGCGGTCTTTCATAAAGCAAAATTCAGAATATAAAACCCGTATCAATTGTAAAATATTCAACAAGTAATATCGACTCTAACTATTTCAAAATAAAATTTTAAATATACCTTTTAATAGCTTCTATGGCCTTATCGCATATTAAATCCTTATCAAAATCCATCGTTGCAACATGATAAGAGTTTTCTAACCATACAATTTCTTTGTCTTTAGAAGATATTCTGTCAACCGTATATTTTGGATTATCTAACGGGACAACATGGTCTTCCTTTGATTTAAAAATAAGGACAGGTTGAGTAACTTTGTTCAGGTTGTTCCGCGTAATTTTTAACAATTTAGCCATTTCGCCTGCTCCTCCTGTAGGAGTCCTATCGTATGCCAATTCTTTTTGCGATGGATCCTTTATGTCTGAACCTATCGCCGGTGTCGATTTAATAAAATATTTAATCAAAGGTATAAGAGGTAATCGAGGATCATGCAATAAAACAACATGGTTTACAAGGATTACGCCTAGAATATCAGGATGATTTTCTGCAAGATATAAAGCAAGCGTACCACCCATAGACAAACCGCTAACAAAAATCTTTTGCGCTCTTTGTTTAAGAACCGCCAATCCTTCCTCCACATCATTAATCCAATCGGCATATCTTACCTTATTTAGATCTTCCCATCTAGTCCCGTGCCCAGTAAGACGAGGACCTTCAACATTAAAACCAGCTTTATTCGCAAGGCATTTTCCCAAGTAGATAACACTACTTGTAGTTCCCGTAAAATCTTGTAATACCAAAACACCTACATCAGAATCGCTTTTAAAAGAAAATGGTTCAGCCCCTTTTAATAATTCCATACTTGCCTCCTTATTTTTCCCAATTTTTAACACGCTCGACAGCTTTTAGATATTTTTCATAAGTCACTTCTCGTTTTATATTATTCCCTAAAGGATTAAATGCCTTTTCTACAGCAAAACAATTTTCAATTTCTTCTTCCTGCAAAACACCAGCCCCGATAGCCGCTAACAAAGCAGCCCCTCTTGCGGTAGATTCTTTGCATACAGGCCTTATTATTTTAATGTGAGACATATCCGATTGAAGCTGCATAATATAATCATTTTTTGCTACCCCTCCGTCTACTCGCATCTCAGATATCTCCGGGCATTTTTCTTTCATAAATCTTAATAGCTCTTCTGTCTGTAGAGCAATAGAATAAATTGCCCCCTTCACTATGTCTTCTCTTTTAGTTCCTCTGGTTAAACCAAATATCCCTCCTCTTGCATATGGGTCCCAATGAGGCGCACCCAATCCCGTAAAAGCAGGCACAAAACATATATCCGTTTCAATACCATTTGACAAAATATCGTTTAGTTCATCAAGACTTTTTAACAAGCCAACGTCCAGCAACCAATCTATTAAGGCCCCAACAATAAATATACTACCTTCTATGGCATATTGAGTTTTGCCTTTAATTTTCGATGCAATAGTGGTAAGAATCCCTTTGTCAAAAAATTGTGGTTTATCGCCCGTATTTAAAAGCAAAAAACTACCAGTCCCATAAGTATTCTTAACAATACCTTTTTTAACTCCTCCCTGACCAAAAAGTGCAGCCTGCTGGTCTCCCATAACACCCGTAATAGGGATTCCATCCGGAAGAACATTAATACCGGACGTTGTACCAAACATATCTACGCTCTCTATCACTTCCGGAAGCATCTCTTCATTAACTTTGAAAAGATGCAAGAGTTCCTTATCATACTGCAAGTTATTTATATTAAAAAGCAAAGTTCTTGAAGCATTTGTTATATCCGTTTTAAAAAATTTGCCCCCGCTCAGTTTATATACAAGAAATGCATCAATTGTACCAAATAATGTCTTTTTATTGCTCACTTGAGGAACATTTTCCAGCAACCAGCGGATTTTTGTTCCGGAAAAATATGGATCAAGAAATAACCCTGTTTTCTCATGAACAACCTTTCCCATTCCTTGTTCCTTCAAAGCTTCGGATAACTGTGTAGTCCTTCTGCATTGCCATACAATAGCATTATGCAAAGGTTTTCCGCTATCTCTTTCAAATGGTACAACTGTTTCGCGTTGATTGGTTATTCCGATGGCTAAAATGTCTTTTGAATCTATTTTCCCTTTTTGTAAAGCCCCCTGGATCGATTCTACTACCTTTTCAAATATTTCTTCAGCATCCTGCTCTACCCAACCAGGCCTTGGGAAATACTGATTAAACTTCTTTTGAAAGGATGAAACTTCTCTCATCTTTTCATCAAAAATTATTGTCCTCGTGCTCGTTGTTCCCTCATCAATGACCAGAATGTAGCGTGCCATATATTCTCCTTAAAAAATTTATGCACAGCATTAAACAGATACTTTTTCAAAACTCAGGTCAACTCAAAAAATTAAATTAACCCAAATGCGTACTACTCCCACTCAATAGTAGCTGGAGGCTTCGAGCTGATATCATAAGTAACTCTGTTCACGCCTACCACTTCATTGATAATACGCGATGATACCTTTTTCAAAAAATCAAATGGGACTTTAGCCCAATCAGCCGTCATCCCGTCACTACTTTGAACAATTCTTATAACAATCACTGAATCGTATGTTCTTTTATCGCCCATAACGCCAACTGTTTTCACCGGAAGGAAAACACAAAAAGCCTGCCATACTTTATCATATAAACCTGCCTTTCGCAGTTCATCTAAAAGTATATAATCCGCTTCTCGCAAAATGTTCAATCTCTCTTCGGTAATTTCTCCGATAATTCTAATAGCAAGCCCGGGGCCTGGAAACGGATGGCGTGCTAAAATTTTCTCTGGGATACCCAGCTCTTTTCCGAGCACACGCACTTCATCTTTAAACAATTCTCTAAGCGGCTCAATAAGAACAAACCTCATATTCTTCGGAAGGCCTCCAACATTATGATGCGACTTAATTTTTACAGAATATTTCCCTCCCTTTTTCGACTCAATAACATCCGGATAAAGTGTACCTTGAACAAGATACTTGATATCACCCTCATCTTTAGCAACCTTCTCGAATACTTTTATAAATTCCCGTCCAATTATCTTTCTTTTTTTCTCTGGCAAAGAAACCCCTTCTAAATTATCAAGAAACTGCTTCTTTGCATCTACAAATAGCACTTTAAGCCCCAAGTCCCTGTGAAAAACATTACTGAGCTCAATGGCTTCGTTTTTCCTCAAAAGGCCAGTATCAACAAAAACAGGAATCAAATTTTTACCAAGTGCCTTTGAGACAAGAATAGTTGCTACTGATGAATCCACCCCACCGCTAAGCCCCGATATAACTTTGCTATCCTTTGCGGTTTCTCTAATTTCATTGATTTTAGCAACTGCAAAACCAGAGATGCTCCAGGAAGGAGAAACCTTGCATATTTTAAATAAAAAATTGGAAATCATCTCTTTACCAAATTCAGTATGGTCAACTTCCGGGTGAAACTGTATGCCAAAAATATTGTCTTTCTCAATTGATGCAATAAGGCCATTTTCACTTATTGAAGTGATATTAAACCCGGCTGGCACTTTATCTACATAATCACCATGACTCATCCACACAATGCTTTTTTTAGGAATAGAATCAAATAAAAGAGATTTTTGAATAACTTTTATCTCATTTCTTCCAAATTCTCCAAGTGTACCCCTCGTAACTCTTCCGCCAAACATTTTGACAATAAGCTGGAAGCCGTAACATATGCCAAGCACAGGGATACATAACTTAAAAATTTCTTTATCAATGGAAAGAGCATCTTTCTCGTAGACACTGCAAGGACCACCGGATAATATTATTCCTTTTGGTTTTAAAGAAACAATCTCATTAATCTTAGTTTCGGGTGAAACAATCTCAGAATAAACTCCAAGCTCTCGCACCTTTTTTGTTATAAGATGCGTATATTGTGAGCCAAAATCAATTATTACAATGCTTTCTTTAAAGTTCTTTAACATCATGCACTCGGCTCTCATTAAGACCCATTCCAGTAATCTGGTAAAATCTTGCTTTCTTTCTCAGTTCTTCGATATTTTTTGCCCCTGCATATCCCATACCAGAGCGAAGCCCCCACACTAATTTGAATATTACATCCTTAAGTGCGCCAGTGTACAACGTTAAAGCTTCAATTCCTTCGGCAACCATTTTAACTCTCGCGCCTCCGCCATATCTATCACTGCTTCCCTTTTTTAACGCAGGAATCGACCCCATTCCTCTGAAATATTTATACTTCACTCCTTCTTTTTCCACTAGTTTTGAGGAACTTTCATCACAACCCGCAAAAATGTTTCCCATCATGACAGAATTTGCTCCCAGTCCAATAGCTTTAACAATATCCCCGGAAGTTTTTATACCCCCATCAGCTATCATAGGAATGCCTTCCTCCTGACATGCTAAACGAACATTCATAATAGCAGAAGCCTGTGGAACCCCAGCGCCAGAAATTATACGAGTAGTACATATTGATCCCGGCCCAATTCCCACTTTGACGGCATCGCTCCCTGCCTTAATCAGAAAAAAAGCACCATCTTCAGTTGCCACATTTCCTGTAATTACATCTGTATCAGAAAATTTATCCTTTGCACGCTTAACAAAATCTCCAACTCGTTGTGAGTGCCCATGAGAAGTATCTATAACAATAAAATCGCATCCAACCTCTACCAAACACTTTACTCTGTTAATTTCCCCGTCAGCAACTCCTACTGCACCGCCAACAAGCAATCTACCGTCTTTGCCGAGTGCACTATTTTTAGTAACTTTCGTTTCTTTCACTTTTTTTATTTGAAGCGCTTCTTCCTCTTTTTTCATATTTCTATGTATAACCCCAACCCCACCAAGTCTTGCCATTTCTATAGCCATCTTGCTTTCGGTTACTGTGTCCATAGGAGCCGAAATAAAAGGAATTTTTAAATCAATATTTCTTGTTAACTTAGTATGTATATCCACTTCATGAGGTAATACGTCAGAATACAGGGGAACAATTAAAATGTCATCAAAAGTAAACGCTAAACCGATAATTTTTGGCGTATCTTTCATTTGTTATTCCTCCTTTAAATCCCTCATATCATAATGCTTGGCAAAATATTACGCATATCTAATTTATAATATATCATATACTTTTTCTTTAGAATAATCAAGATTTCATAATTAAATACTAAATAATTTTGAGGGAATTAAATTAACTAATCGGTAGATTTTATAAAAATAAAAAATATACATATAATAGATTAAAGTTTAAAGAGGATAAAAAACTTTATGGCTAAAAATAAAGGAAACAAACTAACTGAGGCTATTGTTTCAACCCCAATTCATGAATACTTTCATGCTAAAAACCTCTGTAGACATAATATAACGTTGTTGCCAGATAAAAATAAAGCAATAAAACAACACAATGAATTAAAGAAAACAATGCAAAATTTTGGATGCCATATTATTGATGTCAAAGAATTAAAAGGACATCCGAACTCGGTATTTGTAAAAGACGCAGCAATTTGCACATCAAATGGATACATTAAATTACGAATGGGATTAATCAGCAGGAGAGGAGAAGAGCAATGGATTTCAAAAACGTTGGAATCTCTAAATATACCGCTTATTGCCTCTCTTAAAGAACCTGCTACTGCGGAAGGTGGTGATATAATACTTACAGGAAAGATTGCATTTATTGGGCACTCGTCGAGAACAAACAAAGAAGGAACAACAGCAATTAGTCGTATCCTGTCAAATATGGGATATGAAACACGAATAGCCAACGTACCTTTGCCATTCCTGCACATCGGTGGAGCAATGACTGTGTTAGATAACAACTACATAGTTCATTGCAAACAGGTGTTCCCAGATAACTTCTTTAAAGATTTTAAAGAAATAGAAATCCCCTGCAATACATTTATCAGCGGTAATGTTATTAATCTTGGAAAAAACGAAGTAATAGCAGAAGTATCCAACACACTACTTATCAGAGTACTTCAGGAAAATGGTTTTATTGTTCACTCAATAGATTTGTCCGAATTTGTAAAAGGAACAGGCGGACCAAGCTGCCTTGTTTTATCTGTAAAAAGGGGATGATTGTCGGCCAGAATATTCATCTGTAAGTAATTGTTACAGTTCTTGTAACACCATCCCAATCAACCACGCATCCCAGATTCTCTGCAACAAATCGAAGAGGAATAAACGTTCTATCATTCACAATAATGGGAGACACATTGTGATTATTCGCATCTATCCATACGGGAATATTGTTCACTAATGCTTTTGGATTATCAATCCAGATATATATAAAAATAGTGTCAAGTTGAACAGTAACCTTTCTTTCTTTTTCGTCCCATTGAATCGTACCACCCAGAGCTTCTACAATTGCACGTATCGGCACAACAGTTCTATCCCAGCCATTCACAATCACAGGAATTGTGCCTCTTCCCGGATCTATTTCTTGTTCAAACCCATTTACCAGCATATATGGATTGCCTATCTGTAATTTTATAACGATATTCAGCTTTCCTTTAAAGAAAACGATTTTTGTAACTGCAGTTTCTTCTCCTCCGGAGTAAACTGCAACTGCAGTAATCATATTTTGTTGAGCAGACAGCAAAACAGTTGCATCAAAAGTTCCATCTGCTTTTACATTTATTTTTTTGCCATTAATTGTAAGGAAAGACCCTGGCGAGACCTTGCCTGTAAAAGAAAAAGTCGAATTTGAGACAGTAATTCCATCTGTAAAATTAAGATGCAGATAAGGCTTCACCGTAAAGATACCTTTTTCAATTAAAATTTCTAAGCGCTCATTCAAAACATTCTCTACAATTACATTTTGCAATTGAAGAGTATTTGTAGAAATTTTTTCACCTTTTACAGTAATAAAAGCTACATTGCCGCCTCCTGAAACAGCAGTTTTACCTTTTACAGAAACAGCAACAAGAATTTTCCCACTGCTAACTTTATGGACAATTAACCCGTCCTTAAATAACGCACCTTTCTCTACATTAATAATGGAAATATTATTACTATTATACGTAATAATAAAAGACAATCCCCTCATATCGTTTACCCCTGTTATATCTATCGGGATAGTAGCCGTTTCACCCTCCATTGCATCGCTATTACCAATAGATAATTTAGCAGGAAGATGTGTAGATATCATCACCGTGACAACGACTGATCTAGTTAAATTATGAGAAGATACTAATTGCAATGTAATGTTTGCACTATCCCCATCCTTTGCTGTAATTGGTACCGTAATAGTAAGGTTGATTTGTTTTGATTCATTAGCAGCCAAAAAGAAGGAATTATCAGCCACACTTGTATCCCAATCTTTTGGTGCGTTCTTTACCGAAATATTATAGCCATCACCATTAGAACCAACATTCATAACACTCATAGTAATATTTATTTTCTCTCTGGGACGCGCTAGCACTACTTCAGGATGTGCTGAAAAATAAGCATCATAAGGTGAACTGCTTATATCCTCGAAAAGAACACGTATAATATTGTGAAAACAATCTGTTACAAGAAAAGTGCCATTTTCTACCTCGATAGATGTTATTTCATAAAATATTCGCTCGCTTTGATATAGAAGGTCTCCTTTTGTACTAAAAACCGATATTCTCCCATTCTCCGTATCAGCAACTACTAAATTCCCGCCTTTATCCATTGCTACATCCTCAGGTATATAGAATTGCATTGTTCCTCTGCCTCCACCCTCTCCAATAGTGCGTTGCTCTGTAAATGTATTATCGAAACAATGAATTTTATTATCATAAATTGAAGCAATATAGTAATTGCCATCTTTGTCCTGTGTTATTCCTGAAGGAAATTTACAGACAGAACGGATCTGAATGATATTGCCAAGATAATCAAACTTTACCACACTATTTTTGTCAAACAAAGTTGCATAAAAATAGTTGTCAATTCCCTTTATGATTTTTCTCACCTCACCGAGTCGATCATCATATAAAACATTCTTTACACTGCCATTACTGCCATAAATTGCAATCCCTCCGTACAAACCTACGAAAATGTTGCCTGCCTTGTCCGACAGTATGCTGTATGCAGAAGGAAACGCGCCTCCTTTCAGTTTGTCAATACGCCGTACTAATGAGCCTGAAGGAGAAAATTGCACCAGCTCACTTGTTGCAAATCCACCATAATTTACAACCCAGATATTTCCATTCTCATCAAGAGTTGCCCCAATTGGATTTACGAGTCTTCCATCTATATCTTTGGGAGACTCTTTTTTTGACAAAAATATACCTGTTTCACTAAAGACACTAAGCCGTGACCCCATAGAATGCCCAAAAGGTGCATCAGAATTTACATCCCAATAATAATAACCTGCATCCATCACATATATATTCCCAAGCATATCAGCGGCAATGCCAGCAGGAGTTAATAATGCACCATCCTGCTTAGAATAATAGCTTTCTGCTGTTTTTCCAATTTTCTTTATATATTTTCCACTGCTCGAATACTGAACAATTCTACCGTTTATAGCTCCACCTTGTGAAAGACCCCTGTCAGATACAAAGATATTTCCACCGGTTCCTATAGCCACATCAGATGGAAACAAAAGTTCCTCTCCAATCACGACTAACAGTATGTTCAAATCCGCATCAAACTTATATACATTTTTCCCGCTCATACTTACAGCATAAATATTGCCATCAGTATCGGAAGTAAGTCCCCCGGGATAATCAATATTTACAGTTTTTTTAATGTTTCCATTCATATCCAATTTATAAATAGTATTCTCAAAACAATCAGAAACAAACAAATACCCTTTTGACACGGTAACCCCCGTAGGTGTATTTAAAAAACTGGCACCTAAAGTTTTTATAAACGCACCATTTCCACGAAATAACTGCACTTTCCCACCAAGTGCATCTGATATATAAAAAATGCCTTCCTTATAATCAATATCTGTAGGATAAATGAGAGTACTCAATGAGCCGAATGTAAGAACATCGTCCAGGAAGCCGCCTAAGATATGTACTCTGCCATAAGAATTGTCTATTACAGCAATCCTTCCTGTTCCGGCAGTACAAATACCTTGCATCGGAAAAAGGTATTTTGAGTTATAATCATCTTCATACAAATTCGCTTCTGCAAGGGATATTGAACCAATAAAATCATCACCTGGAACTGCTATATTTTGAATTACACTAATGTTTTTAACAGAATCTGCCTCGACTAACCGTGTCGGTAGTCCCAGTAACAGAATTAAAACAATAGCTACAGATATTGTTTTTCTCATCACCGTCTCCTATGGATACAGTTCTCCGTAGTGCTCTGTCAAAATCAGGAAATCTTTTCCGTCTACACTACCGTCTCGATCGAAATCACACATTGAGTTAAAATTAGCCTCATTTTTATTCAAGCCAAAGCTTTCTCTGAATATTTCTACATCAAGACTATCAACCTTTTTATCGTTATTTACATCCCACATTCGAGAATAATCAGATACTTTGTACTTTAAAGGCTTTAAAATAAAATATTCCTTCGGCGAAGAAGACACATATCCGGGATAAATGAAATCAACACCGTTTTCAATCGCTTTGAGATGCATCCTTGCTACAATCCCGGTTTTTCCAATTTCACCAGAAAGCGTAATATAGACAGTACCCGACTGTACAGAATCAGTGAAAGTTACGTTATCATTCAGGGATACTTCTCCCTGCACTATTTCTAAAATCTTAAGTAAAAATGGATCATACTTATAGGAGATAAATAATGTTGCTAAAGATTGGCCTGTTTTAAAAGAAATATCCACCCAGAAATCTTCTCCTTTCTTGAGTAAAGGAGTTTTGCCTCCTTCCAGGTCAATGTTAATATAACTTGTCCGGCTGTTTACAACGTTAAAGCTACCACTCTTTTCATCCCTTGATATCACAGGATGTATATCTATTGTGCTTTCATCATTATTTGCTTCAAGATATGAAATTTTATAATAATATTTCCCATTCTTTAAAAAATAATTGGCAAAAAGATCTCTGCCATTTAAATTAACACTGTAATCACCAATGTAAACTGAAGCTTCATCGAATATCGTATCGATAAACCTTCCATTTGTATCGTATATATCCACTCTTATCTCGCCTGCATTATTTTCTCTATATGGCTCTTGAGAAGTATCGTCTTCAATGCCCAACCCAACAGTAAAATTTATTTTAATATTATTATCAGCAGTTAAAGTATCTCCACTCTGAAAAATATTCTCAATGTAGTGCCTTTCTCCTAAGGAAGGGAGGTACACAAATGGAATGTGGAGAGTTGTACTCTCTCCCTTCAAATATATAAATCCGTACACTTCTCCTTGTATACTCTCATCTGCCTTAAAAGCTACTGTAAAACTCTTCTCGGAAAATGGCGCAACATAAATATTTTCCGGGTAAGTAAGATTCACTGTTTCATTTGAATAAGTAGAATATGAAATAGAAAAAAACAAACTAATGTTTGATAAATTTCTAACAGTAAATTTGCCTATCTTTTCCTTTCCATCATTACCAAAAATAAATGAAGCAGGCCTAACAAGTGCAGTTGAGTTAACGGCACTTTGTACGTCTACTCTCCCGGAACCTTGTATCAATGGCGAATACGGTGCACCGGATACAGGATTTTCTAATATAGACGCCGTATTCATAAGAAGAGATTTAATCTCGGCTGGTTTAAGGGATTTCTGTGCTTGTTTTATCAATGCTGCACTCCCTGAAACGAAAGGAGCTGCCATAGATGTACCGCTAGCAAGTGATTTATTATTATTCAAAACTGTCGAAGTTATATCAACGCCCGGAGCAACCAAATCTGGCTTCATGTAAAAATCATACGTAGGGCCATTAGCCGAAAAAGAAGCTATTTTGCCTAATCCATATTTATTGCTTAATTTTATCGTAGTAGAATCCACCATTCGTTGTTTAATGTACAATCCATCCGTATATGAAATAAATAAAAACGGTATAAAGTCGGTTTCTTGAGGGTTAGATTGAGAATTCAACTCGACATCAGGCAAGCCACTTACGTTATTAAAAACAATTATTCCTTTAGCTCCTGCCTTTTTTGCATTGATATCCTTGTCTCCAAAATAGATAATTCCTCTCGATACCAATGCAATTTTTCCTGTAAGATTTTTCCCCGAAAAATCACTTTCCAGGCCATACCCACAATACACTATATTATAGTTTCCATCAGCAAAAAAGGGAGAGCTTTCCGGGTATACGCCCACAATATCCTTGCCCCAAAAAGCAATAACACCATGCATTGCATCATTGCTTGCTCCTACACCAATGGTACTCTCGTTAGATGCCGGCGCACTCATAGGAAATGGAACCAAATCCGACCTGCTACCATAATTCCCTGCAGCAGCCACAACTACTATTCCATCTGCTGTAGCATTTTCCACTGCAATCGATTCCGGATCTCCTCCCACTCCTGCACCACCTACTGTACCAATAGATATATTTATAATATCACATTTATCTTTAGCGGCCTCTTCTATCCCTTTAACTATCGTTGAAATTGAAGCCGTTTCTGTATTTCCAGTAAATACTTTATAGGCACGAATTTTTACATCAGGTGCAACACCATAATTAGATCCACCAATAATTCCTGCCACATGCGTACCATGCCCATCAGTGTCCATAGGGTTGCTATCCATATCTGCAAAGTCATACCCGCCTATTATTTTTGCGTTAGGAAATCCTCCTCCACCCAATTCTGTGTTTCCATAATCCACACCTGTATCGACAATACCCACTACAATGCCTTTTCCTGTAATATATTCCCCGCTGCTATCAGTCATTCTGTTAACAACGTCTGATTTTATTATCTTAGTAGCATAGGTTCTCTCTAGATATGCTTTTTTATCTTCAAAAATTCTTTTGACATTTCGATTCTCCGCAATATTCGTCATATATTTCCTATCTACCGTGCATGAGAAACCATTAAAAAGATACGTATAATTAAACTGGACTTCTACGTTAAATCTTTCCATATATTTTATCAAATCGTTTTGCGTTAGCTCTAACTCCGTTGCATGCCTTTCTGCACTATCATCAATAAAAATAGTAAGAAGTCTGAACTTTAAGGTTTTCTTATAAACAACCACTGGCGCATCTGTTAATTCCACAATAATTGACACATTTTCTTCTGATGAATGCATCAATGATGGCGAAATTTTCTCTTCAGCACTGCCTGCCATTTTTACAGTGAAAAGAGATAGAATAATTGTCAAAGCTAGTACTGAAACAATAAATTTTTTCATTCAAGCTCCTCCTTCATATAATTATACATTTATTGACAGAAAATCAAAATGCACGTATATTTATCCAAGGTGAGAATGACAATAGACTTAATTGTATTTGATTTTGATGGAACACTTTTTGACACAAGCGAAGATATAACAAAGGCAATGAACTTTGCTTTAAATAAAGCAGGCCTACCTCCTGCAAGCAGAACAAAAGTTTGGAGTTCTACCGGAGATGGAACATCCCTGCTTGTAAAAAGAATTATAGGTAAAAACAATAAACACCTACACCATATCGTGCTTAACGACTTTATAGAATATCATTCTTCACACTATGCAGATTACACAAAACCCATGGAAGGAGTAATAGATATCCTTGAAAGATTTAAAACAAAAAAAATGGTCATTCTGTCAAATAAATATAAAGAATTCATTGATAAAATACTAAAAAAATTTGAAATGGATAAATATTTCTCAGCAGTTTATGGAAAAGAAAGTTTTAGTAAAAGCAAACCCCACCCATATCCATTGTTATACACAATAAAAAAGATGGAAGTTACAACTCAAAAAACAATATTTGTCGGTGACAGCCTAAATGATGTATTTATATCAAAAAATGCCAATGTAAAATGCTTTATCATCCCATCCGATGTGACTCCGATAGAAAAAATCGAGGAACTAAAACCTTACAAAATACTTAAAAATATTAAAGAACTTGTAAATTTCATTAAATAACGTAAAATATTAAAAAAGGAGGAGTCTATCATGGCATATCTACTGGTAATAGTATTAAATAAAACAGAAAAGATAGAAAGTATTCTCGAGCGATTTATCGAAGTGGATGTACGTGGAGCAACAATTATTGATTCAGCAGGCATGGGAAGAACACTTGAATCCGAAATTCCCATATTTGGCACACTCCAGGAGATTTTGTCCGGTGGAAAAGGAAAACGTCCCGAAAACAAAACCATTTTTACTGTAATTAAAGAAGAAAGAACGTTAAGAGATGCAGAACGCGTCGTAAAAGAAGAATTATCCAATTTTAAAGAACCTGGCACAGGCATTATGTTTGTCCTGCCAATAATGGACTTTAAGGGATTATCCCCCTCGCTAAAAGAAGAAGAAAAAAGTTTGAAAGAACATCGAAAAATCGAAAAAATTGTTTAAAAGACAGTTTTTTAAATGATATATCTCCTTAAATAGAGGTACCCCAGCAGCACAGATGAACCTATGATTACATGGATATTTTCAAGGTAAAACAATTCAAGGGGAATGAGAAACAAAAATGCAATAAATTGTGCAATCCCTCTCTTCTCCTTTTTTTTCATTAAAACTATCAAAATCACTAAAACAAGCCATATTATCAATACCCAACGCATTTCTCTCCAGCAAATAACGCTAAGTACGCCTATTATTGGCGCAATACCCATACCACCTCTAAATCTATAATATATAGGGAAAGAGTGTCCTAGCACTACAGCAATACCCGCAAGAATGGCTGTATCTTGTGAATGCGGCATCTTAAAAATAAATGGGAGAAGTGTTAAAATAAAACCTTTTCCCACATCGATAATACCAACAGCTATACCCCATTTTTGTCCTACAACTTTAAATGTGTTAAATGTCCCGGGATTTTTATCGCCTAATTCTCTTACATCACGCTTTTTCACAATACGAATAAATACAGTGGCAGGAGAAAAAGAGCCAATAAGATAAGAAATAAAAATATAAGAAAATTCTAATATAGAAACCACATCACCACCCCGCTAATAATGGGGATCGAAAGGTTATCATTTATTTTGAGAGAAACAAGCTCAATAAATGTGCCGGTTAAAGCGCCTGAAAGTCCTACCAAAAATGGTAATTGCAATTTCCATTGCGCCCATATTACAACAAACAACATCGCAATAAAACAAGCAATAGACCCTTCAAGAGTTTTGTCATGAAAGATCTTAATGCGACCGATGCTTTTCCCGATAACCGTTGCTACCATATCTCCAAAAACATTAAACAATATCGCGGGAATACCAATATGTTTCGGGAAAAAAATTACAATAATCGTACACCCCATCAATGTGTACGTAGTCCCGGACAAATCTCTCAACTCTTCTTTTTTCGCAATGAACCGCATAAAACGCGCAAATGGCTTGAAAATACGTCGCACCACTTCATTTGCTTTAGGCGAAATAAGACGAATAATGTCCAGAGAAAGAGTAAAAATAAAAGCTAAAAAAACAGATAATATGACATACTTTATGGGCCAATAGTAATAAATGACAACAACTACTATGAGTACAAGACGATAAATTTTTCTAAAAAGAAGTTTTTTCATTTTCTCCACCCTTATGGTGGAGGTGGCGGGAGTTGAACCCGCGTCCGAATAAACACACCATGCCGCCAGGCTACAGGCTTAGTTACTTTTTGTTTTCATCTTTCTTGCTCAAGTAACAGAGCTCGAAAGCATAGTCTAAATTGTTACACTGTAAACATTGGCTTAGACAAACCTTTGTCACAGGACCTGTATTCCTACGTTTTAAGCGCCCTACAGGCGAAAGCTACCTAAAACGTTAACCGCTTAATTAAGCAGCTAATGCGTAATTGTAATCAGCGTTTATCTTTTTGGTGGATATTTTAAGAGGCCAACCACCGTCCTCTGCCTGCGCCGACATGTCTTGTTTATCCGTCGAACCCCAGCACCCCCTTCTTTAACACTATATTATACAAAATTACTCAGTTTTTTCAAGGTAAGTAACAAACAGAATAGTTTTAATGAAAACCTGCAGCACATTACTTTATGTCTAATAAGGTAATTCGAATGCCCAAAAATGATCGTAATTGATTATTATATGAACTCTGTTTCTTTCTCTATAATTCCAATATTTTACGGACTGTTTAATTAAATAAATTTATTACTGCTGCATTACCGCAAAAAGTTATTAATCCCCACATATTTTACAGCGAGGATCCCTTTCTATGCTTAAAATAGAAAAATTATTGTCCAGAGCATCGTAGATGAGTAATTTATTGAAATACTTGCTGCCAATGCCTACAAAGAATTTTACAACCTCTGTTGAAACAATACTGCCTATAGTGCCAGCAAGCGAACCCAATATGCCCATTGAACGGTTATTATCTGTCATTGAATGAACGATTTCGGGATTTTTTTCCGGGAAAACACAATTATAACATGCAGTTTTGCCTGGCAATATGCTCATAACCTGCCCTGTAAACCGACCAACTGCACCTATAAATAAAGGTTTACCTGTCTTGATGGCTGTGCGGTTTATAAGATAACGCGTTTCAAAATTATCCGTTGCGTCCACAACTACCTCGTATTTCAGAAAAATCCCAGGGGCATTTAAGCTCGAAAGCCTCTCCTCATAGACATCAAGCTTTACGTTTGGATTTAGCTTATTTAATCTCTCCTGTGCTAAAAATACTTTCTTCTTTCCAACATCATTAGTTGTATAAAGAACCTGCCGCCCTAAATTTGAAACAGACACCACATCAGCATCAACAAGCCCTATTTTTCCTAAACCTGATGCAACAAGATACATTGATACAGGATTCCCCAGTCCTCCTGCACCAATAATTAACGCTGAAGAATGTTTAAGCGTTTCTTGCCCTTTTTCTCCTATTTTATCAATTAAAATCTGTCTACTGTATCTTTCTTTTTCTTCGCTAGATAATTGCATATGTGCCTCCCTGATTATTTTAACAAATAAACCGGTTTAAGCAATTTGAATGATGGGAAAATCTTAAGATAATTTGGAAGGAGCTGGTTTTTTTAAAAATTCAAAAATAAAAACACACAATCCTAACAATATAATAATATCGCCAATGCTATATACTCCAACAAAAGGATTTAGTAATTGTGCGGTAATGTTATCTCCAAGAAAATTCAGATGTGTTTTTTCTGACATTATCGTTGCATTATAAAAAGTGCCGTACTGCTGTAAAAGCACTATTTTTGTATGTTCTCCTACAAGTTCTAATTTTGATAAATCCTGGGGCATAAAACCCTTATTTACAAGTATTGCCAAAAGGTTTAATGAAAACCCCACCGCAGCAATCAGTATTCCCTTATAATGCAAATTTAAAAGTAAAAAGGTGAGTAATATAAACAATGAAATAACATAAAAGATAGGTGTTACAGAGCTAAAAAGAGAATTACTAAATTTCTCGTTAAAAATAAGAAGCTGTATTAAAAAACCAATAAAGATTAAATAAACTGCTTTGACTTCTTTATTTTTTATACCGTTAACTCCCTTATTAATTATAAGAGCTATGACAAATACGAAGGCAAGTATAATTATCTCAATCATTTACGACCGGGAAAAACTCTTTCCCGTTAACATGTTCTTTTTCTTTTTCTTCTTCTTCTTCTGCTACCTTTTCTCTTACCATCTGGCAGAAGACTTCAGCAACAATAGGATCGAATTGCTTACCTTCTGCTTTTCTAATTTTATTCAATGCCCCTTCAACTGTTATCAATTTATTTTTATAAGGCCGCGGACTTATCATTGCATCAAAAGCATCTGCCACACTAATAATACGTGCTCCCAGAGGAATTGATTCGCCTTGCAACCCATCAGGGTAGCCTTTGCCATTAAAATATTCATGGTGATGCCTTATGATTTTTGCGCCATCTTCAAAGCGAGAAAAATGATTTAAAATCTCATCACCTTTTAAGGGGTGCTGCTTTATTTTACTGAATTCTTCATCTGTTAAGGATGCAGGCTTTAAAAGGATAGAGTCAGGTACAACAAGTTTGCCAATATCATGCAATTGGGCAGCAATAGTGATAAAGTAGCTCTGTTCTTCAGATATACCTAATCTGTTACACATCTCTTTTGTCCAGTTTGCAACACGGATAGAATGTTTCATTGTATCGGGAATCCTGTCATCCACGGCCTTTGCAAATGTTAACAAAGCATTTGTAGTCTCCTCTTCAAGCTGTACCTTTCTTTTAGATGAAAAGTATATAGCAATAAAAGTTGGAAGTAGAAATAAATTCATCCACGGATTTACTTGCAAAAAGTAAATAATCATTACTCCGAGTGGAATAAGAGTAAGTACCTCCACCCAGATAGTTTTTACATTTTCACTCCAAAAATTAAAAAATGTAGCCTTGTTGATAATAGAGAGCAATCCAAACAATATAAATGTTTCAGCAGAAAAATAAACAAAGGCAGCGCCTGCAATAACAAGCAGATTAGAGAAAGATAAAAACAGGATAGAAACATTAAAAAATTTACTAAAAATAATACTCGTTAACCCTACAGAAATTGCAGCAAGAGAAGTATTAAAAAGGTTTTTATACCAGGGCTTTCTATGAACGGAATCTGCAATCAAATTCTCTACCGCAACAACAAGCACTGCAACAATAGGTGTAAATACAAAAGCTATTGCAATATCCAAAGCCATTGCAACGCTAACTTGCGCCTTAGAGCTGCTTCTTAAAATGTAAACAATCGGGAATCGATCGGCAACCATTAACAACACAATAAAAAATAACGATAAAGTCAAAACAGTATAGATATTTTGCCCGACTCGATACCAGGATGGCATATAAATAAAGCTAAGAGAAAACAGTGTTACAGCCAGTAGATAAATAAAAATTATAAAAATTTGTGCTTTTTTCCCAAGTTTTTTCATCACATTACCTTTAGCAGTATAAAGAAAAACAAAAAAAAGTGCAAGAAATCTTATGTTTATTTGATAGAATTTTTTTTATAAAAAGGAAGGATCGGTTTTGCCATTGGCTCAGTTTGAACTAAGGCAACCAAATGCAATCCAAGCTTCAACGCCTTCCTACTTTTTATAGAATCTATCCTTGCATACTAATACCATTTCAGGCGTGCAGAAAGAGTGATTAATAAAACCGAGATGCTAAGAACGAATGCTACTAATTTTCCCCACTTCATGATATTTTTCCTCCTTTTTCATTAAAATTTGTTTTCTTTGCATACTAATACCATTTCAGGCGTGCAGAAAGAGTGATTAATAAAACCGAGAT
>CAZLBY010000002.1:0-15312 GCA_964558085.1 uncultured Caldisericales bacterium | reverse complement strand
GCTAAGAACGAATGCTACTAATTTTCCCCACTTCATGATATTTTTCCTCTTTTTTAGTAAAAGGGAGAGACCGGTTTTGCCATTGGCTCTGTTTGAATTAAGGCAACCAAGTTCAATTCAAACGTCAACGCCTTCCTCCGTATAATGTACTCAAAGTATAAATAGCTTTTTTTATTTTGTCAAATAGCTCCAAATAAAACTATCGCCTGGAAACTATGATAACCGACATTCTACTTCCCAAAAATTCAAAACAAATGCATTCATCCAATATGTTTCGCTTAAATCAAATAAATAAAGTAACTGCAAATTGATAAAAATTCTGTTAGTATCTGATTACAAAAACCTCAAGAGAATAAAATTTTAAAGCTCAATATTTCTTTACATGACTATTATAGATAAAAGTACGTGGGATCCGCCCGCCAATTCTTGAAACAATTTCATAATTTATTGTATTTATCTTTCTGGCAATTTCGTATGCCGTTATTACTTCTTTTCCTTGCTTTCCAATAAGAACTACCTCGTTCCCGGGATGGATATAAGGAAAACCGGTAACATCGATCATCATCTGATCCATTGTAATATTGCCGATGATTCTCGCTCGTCTCTTTTTAATTAATACCTCGCCAATATTCGATAAAGATCTTGAATATCCATCCGCGTAACCAACAGGCAGAGTTGCAATAAGAGTTTCTTTTGTTGTTATATACGCCCTACCATAACTAATAGCGGTTCCTTTAGGAACCAACCGGGAATAGATTGCCCTGGTTTTAAAATTCATAATCGGCTCAAACTCGCTAATTGGCTCATCAAGTGGGGTTAAGCCATATAGAAGCAGCCCGGGACGCACTGCATTAAAATAGCTTTTTTTCAAGTTTAGTATAGCAGCGCTATTTGCTGCATGAATAATTGGAGGCAATACTCCTTTTTTATTAATTTTATCTAATATCTTTTCAAAAATATTTAACTGCTCATTTGCATAGCGTGCATCTGAATCAGCAGTGGACAAATGCGTATATATTCCCTGCAAAGCAACATTAGGAAGAACAGACAGCGCATTGATAATTTCAGGCACTTCCTCCGGAGACACTCCTATCCTTCCCATTCCAGTATCCACATTTATGTGGATATTCAGTACCCGATCTCCCCGATATTCCTTTAATCTTTTAATGAAGCGTTTGTCAAAAAACGTCACTGGAATGTTAAATTTTGCTGCAACAGGCAAAGCAGATGGAACCACGTAGCCAAGAACAAGAATTGATGCTTTAATTCCATTTTCTCTGAGCTTTAATGCTTCTTCAAGAGAAGCAACAGATAATGCATAGATTCCTTCTTTCTCAAGTATTTTAGAAACTTCTACAGCACCATGTCCATACGCATCTGCTTTTACAGCTCCGATTATTCTTCGCTTGCCAACGATTCGTTCTATTCTATGAAAATTTCCCTTTAATTTATTTAAATCAATTTCCACCCAGGTTGGTCGAGCAAATCCTCCCATATATCCTCCTTGAAAAAAGTCAATTAAAGTATATCATTAGATAAATAAATATAAAGGGGTGCAGATGAAAATAGTTATAACAAACGATGATGGTATTGACGCGGAAGGCATTAAATGCCTTACAAAAGCAATCTCAAAATTAGGAGAGGTTTATGTAGTAGCCCCAAAAACTCCTCAAAGTGCAGGAAGTCATTCAACAACCCTGCATAAACCAGTACGAGTAGAAGAATATTCGCTCAATCTTGGCGAAAAGAAAGCAATGAGCGTATCAGGCTCCCCCGCCGATTGTGTGCTGCTTGCAGTGGACATATTGGTAAAAGGAAAGGTAGACCTTGTTGTATCCGGCATAAATGAGGGGCCAAACATTGGAAGTGATGTAATTTATTCTGGCACCGTAGCAGGCGCAAGAGAGGGTTTCCTAAATGGAATACCTTCAATTGCTATATCTCTCGCTGCTTACAAAAACTTAAATTTTGATGTTGCAAGCAAATTTTCTTATCTCTTTGTAAAAACGGTGTTGGAGAAAAAAATTGGGAATGTTTATTTCAACATTAACATCCCAAATCTTCCTCAGCAAGAAATAAAAGGAGTCAAATTTGTAAAACAAGGAAACAGAAGCTACAAAGATCGCGTATTTAAGGGAAAAGATCCATTCGGAAAAACATACTACTGGATTGGAGGAACAGTAGTTGAGGATAATGAAAAAAATACTGACAATGAAGCCGTAAAAAATGGATTTATTGCCATAACTCCGATGTCAACAGACATGACAGACTATTCAGCGCTTAAAGAAATAAAAAAATGGAAAATATGTTTTCCATAGGAGGAAAAAATATGAAAAGTGTAAAAGAGGTTTTATACACACTTAAAACGTTTTCAGAGCTCGTTGTCACGCTCGGATACGCTGCAATTTTGCAAAACGATGTTGAACTTGCCATGGAAGCGACATACATAAAAGATAAAATCCGCGCATTAAGTTACGATATGCGGATTTCAACGATATATGCCGCAAAAACAGCAAGAGACAGCAGAGTAGAAATTCCTCAACTCGCTTCACTCCTGCAAGTTGGCGTTGCTGCTAAAGAAATAAGCGATGGGATAGATGATCTTGTAGACATTGTAATACGAGGTGGAGGGGCTCACCCTGTTCTGCGCTCCATCTATAGAATGGAAGGTTTTGTTATAAGGATAAAAATCGAAAAAGGGAGTAAAGCAATTGGAAAAAACTTAAAACAACTCAATATTGAAAAATTTGAATTCGCTCCTCTCTTTATAAAAAAAGATACCGAATATTTACTGGATCAATTAGATGAAATTGAACTAGAAGAAGAAGATATTGTCCTATTAAAAGGCGTTGAAAACAAAAACGAACAAGCAAAGGCACTCTTTAAGTAAACGAATTTCTTTTCCACAAAATTCTCTTAAAAGCATACTCACACAATCGCTTTTTGTATTACTCATTTCTGTAATTGGAGAAAGTATTACTGGTTTTATACTTACTGGAATGGAAAACAAACTCTCGGCACTACCCGGTCTTATCATTTTATTGCCAGCAATGACAGATCTCAAAGGAAATGTAGGAGCAGCATTCGGAGAACGGCTCAGTACAATGTTACACTTAGGTCTTGTAAAACCAATTATAAAAGTGAACAGTGCCATAAAACACAACATCCTTGCATCTTTTACCTTGGCTGTATCCGGAGTATTTTTGATAGGTATTTCTGCGGCAGCCCTTTCTAACCTACTACAAATAAAAACCATAGGAGTTATAAGGCTTAGTATGATCTCTACCACAGCAGGAATTATTTCTTCCGTACTGCTCCTGCCACTTGTTTTTGTACTTGTTTTTACATCCTTTCGACATCACATAGACCCTGATAATATTATCGCTCCTATGCTTCCTGTAATAGGAGATATCATCACTGTATCCGCAATTTTTATAGGTACCATTTTAACGATGAAACTTTTACCCATAAAACCCGTTATTCTTGTTCTACTTGTAGCTCTTCCTTTTGTAAGCGGATTTGCAAAAAAGAACAAAAGAAGAAATAATAAACTACCAAAAAGATATCGTTATTTTCCAATCATAAAACAAAGTTTGCCAATATTAATATTCTGTTTTGCGATAGGCATCACATCAGGTATATTGCTGCAGAATGCAGGAAAAATTTTTTTAATATACCCGGCATTACTTGCCCTAATTCCTCAAGTAGTTGCGCAAGGAGGATCAATTGGAGGCATAGTAGGATCAAGAGTTTCAACTGCCTTGTATTTAGGAAGCGCACAACCATTTAAGTTCGGTAAAGAAGTAAGAAAAAATTTTACAGCAGGGATAATAATGGGATTAGTTGTTGCTCTTCTCGTAGGAATTGCTTCACTTATAATCATTTATATTACTAAAGCTAACGCCCCTCCACTTGCTCAAACATTTCTTATAGCTTTCCTATCTCTATTTATTCTTTCTACTCTCATGTCGGTAATTGCAATATTTATTTCTTTTTTCTCATTCAAAATTGGCATAGATCCAAGCAATGTTGTAATACCAGTAATAACAAGCATAGGAGACATAACGGGAATAATTGTATTACTTGCTATGATAAAAGTATTTATTTTTTGATACACTACACTTTAGACTAAAAAATATTATGCAATTAAAATAATCAATGTGCTGCTCAAAGGCAGTGCTGACTGAAATTTTTAAATCGTTTTTATCTTAATTTATAGCAATTAAAAATTAAACTATAAATACCTCGTGAGGAAGCTCTGTTAAAATTACGCTACTTTCTTTGCCGACAAGCATGGTGTCTTCAACCCGTATGCCAAATTTTTCCGGTAAATATATACCGGGCTCAACGGTTATTACCATATTCTCATCGAGAATAGTTTTTGAATCAGTATTCAAGCGTGGAGATTCATGAACTTCAAGCCCTACTCCATGCCCTAACCCATGGATAAAATACTCTCCGTACCCTTCATCCTGAATAAATTTTCTTACCTTTATATCGACTTCCGAGGCACTTATTCCTTTTTGCACGAAATTCCTGCCGATCTCTTGAGCTTTTCTTACTACTTCAAATACCTTTTTTTCTTCCCCTGCCGGCTTTCCCACGCAAACCATCCTTGTAGTATCAGAAGCATATCCATCAAAAAATACCCCGAAATCCATCACAATAAGCTCATGCGGAAGTATCTTTTTGTCAGAGGCAAGACCATGAGGAAGAGCACCTCTCTTACCTGACGCAACAATAGTATCAAAAGACGGTTTTAACCCGCCATTTCTTTTAAATCTATATTCCAGTTCACTTGCAATATCTCTCTCGGTAATTCCTTCTTTTATAACAGCAAGCGTTTCGTTAAAAGATTTTGAAGAAATCGTACAAGCTTTCTTTATTTTTTCTACTTCTTGCAAATCTTTTACAATTCGCAGATCTTCAACTACATTGTCTAAAAATACGATCTTTAAAAATGAGAGAGAAGAAAGTGAGAGATATAAATCAAGCGTTATCCGATTTTTCTCGACTCCAAGCCAATGCACTTTCTCTTTAAGAAGGAGGTCTTTAAGATAATTAATAAATGGCGCTTTATACTGCAGTACTTCTACTCCTTCAAAAACTTCTCCTACTGCCTGAACGGTAAATCGGGAATCTACAATCAAAAACAATTTATTACTTGCTACAAGTAAAAAGGCATCTTCCCCTGTAAAATTTGTCAGATAACGAATATTCGGAACTGCAGTAATTAAAAAAGCATCGATATTATTTCCATTAAACTGCTCTAAAAAATTATCCAGTCTTTTTAGCATTTTCTCTCTTTCTACTCAAATGGATTTTGTTTTCCTATCTCTTCTTCTGGAGCCTTGAGAGGAGGTATCACAATGGCCCTATCCTGTAGCTGCTTATCCACTAACTCTATATCTCCTCGTGTTATCTTGGGTATCTCTGCCACAGGTAAGAATTCTTTCGGAGCAAATAACTTAGGCATAAGATAAAAATTCCAGGCAAGAAACACCGCAATAAGAATAAAAATAGTAATCCAGGTCCCTTTTGAAACAGTAGATTTTCTTCTTCTTTTCTTTTTCGTGACTACATTTTTATTCACAATTTTCTCGTCCATATGCAACTCCTCACTTTCTCTCAGAGAGATAAATCTCTCCACTAATACTCACATTGTATTCCACATCATAAGAATCAGCACCTGCCACCGTTGTTCGCGGTTTTACTTTGTTAATAGAAAGAGAATTCACTCGAACAATCTGTGGAAATCGGTATATATGCGTGAGAAAATATCGCACATTGTCTAACTTTTTAGCAGTAAAATTCAGTGTAAACGGTGCCGTATTCGCAGAAGCTTCTTGCCCCTTGGCCGCTTTTGGAAAATCAAGTGAGGTATAATTTATGCCACATATCGTGCCTGTCACAAGAAATTCTTCCCCGAATATAAAATCATTTCTTTCAATAGGCAATACTACTTGTAGTTGCGAAATACGGTCTTCCATAAAATCGTTATCATTTACGAGAAGATTCATTTTTCTGTTCGCGAGATTAAGTAAAGAAAGTTTTTGTTCCCGTTTAACTATTTCAGCATTCAAATTGTTTATTTCCTGAAATTGAGGTTTTAATAGGAACCAGTAGAATGCAAATGCAATAATTAAATAGATTATTATCATCAAAACAAACTTAGTTTTAGGATTATTTAAACTGAAATTAACGTCTCTCATTTCATCATCCCTTTCCATTGGAAGGAAATAGTAAATGTCGGGTACCCCTTTTCCTTATCCTGAGTAATATCCGATTCTTTAGGAAACGGTATAGAGTAATCTTCTAACGTTAATTGCATAAAATTCTCATTCTGCGAAAGAGCATTAAATGTCCACGCAAGCTTTTGGAAATCTATCGCAGATCCTGTTATCTTGACTAATTCTGTTTTTCGGTCAAATTCTATTGAATCTAACACGGCATCTTTTGGCATAAACAAAGCAAGCTCATCAATTAAATCATTCCATACGGCTTGCTGGCCAGTAAGAGAAGGAATTGTCGTTTCATAATAAAGAAGATTGCCACTTAAAGCAGCTCGTTCATCTAAAATTTTTTGTACGTTCTTCAATGCATCAATCTGGGCATTGACACTATCAAGATAATTTGTTCTCTGAATCTTTGTATATACATTACTCGCATATATCCCAACTAGAAGAAGAACAACTGTAATCCCTATAAAAAGAATTTGCTTTCCTTCCCTTGAAAGCCGTTTTCTCCTTGCCTTACTTGGTAATAAATTAATATCTACGATTTCATTCATATCTCACCTTTTTTATACTTTAAAAATGGCTTTTTTTGTTGCTTCTGGGTTTCCCTGGCCTTTTTTTGCTTTTATAGCAGGTCTTGCGCGATGTTCTCGCAGAGCAAGCCTGGTAGCAACGGAAAAAAATGGAGCCATTTCAAATAAATATTCCTTTGTAAATAATTCAGGACTCACTTCTGCGATATCAGCAAGCAATTGATCCGTACTGGCAGGAAAAGAAGTACTCTCTTCAATGTACTCATTTATCCCTTTTAAGTTTGCACTGCCGCCCTCCACAAGAATCACCGTATCCACCGACTTTCCGCCATTAAATTTCTTAAAATAGTAATTTATCGACCTTCTAACCTCGAGCAACAAGTTATCCAGAAGAGGCAATACAGCTTTAGTTGCCGGATCTTTTCTGCTATTAAGATCAAGTTTTGTTTCTTTAATTTCCTGGGCTTCTTTAAAATCTTTACCAAGAGATTGAGCTATCGCATCGGTAAATTTTTTCCCACCGATAGGAAGAGTTCTAAAAAAATTTACCATCCCTTTGTCAATCACACTCACAGAAGTATAAGTATGTCCAATATTTAACATAATAAAAAGAATTTCGGATTTTAAACCAAAATTAGGTATAAACTGAAGTAGTCTCAATTTCGAAAATGGCTCTACTTCAATAGCAATAGGGTCAAGGCCCGCCTCTTTTGTCACATCTACAATCGATTGAACTGCATCTAATGGTGCAGCAACAACCACTACATTTAATTTGTCTGGAGATTCGTTTTCTGAAATAACCCTGTTTAAAATCTTGTAGTCAAATGTAGTCTTTTCGATTGGAAAAGGAAAGAATTTTTCCATCTCCCATTTAATTGCTTCTCTCAGCTCATCCTCAGGAAGTTCTTCGATTAAAATTTCCTTTACTATAACTAACTGGCCGGGAACTGAAATAACAATCCTTTGCCCGACAAAAGAATGAAATTTAAGAAGTTCTTTCAGTGCTTCGGCAATTGCCTTTGAATTAACAATTTTTCCCTCTTTAATTGCATCTTCTGGCGTAGGAAGTATGCCAAAATTTACCAGGGAAAGACCTTTGGGTGTCTGTTTGAATTGAGCCATCTTTATATTGCCTGAACCTAAATCAATGCCAATGGGTGAAGTTCTACTTGCTCGTCTCAAAAATGCGCTCACATTTGCCTCCCATCAAAAAATGTTTTCAAAACCACATCCACTCAAGATATAAGTTCTTTATTCCCCTAACATACAAAATACCAATCAAGCAAAACTACGACTCTAAAATTTTATTATATTATCTATCTTTTTTATGTCAAATTTTAAATTCTCTAAAAATTAAAAAAAAGATAAATAAAAAGATAAAAATTCAAAACCATACAGCAGCATAATATATGCAGCAATTGCAAGAAATGGGCCAAATGGCATTGTATCGCTTCGTTTTTTCCTCATAAAAAGTATTGCAATTACTCCTCCTATACCTCCGATTATAACCGAAATAAACAATGCAGCAATAGAAAATTTCAATCCAAGAAACACACCAATCATAACCCCCAATGTTGCATCACCCTGCCCCATTCCTCTCCCACGCGTGAGTAGTATAATTAAGACAAAAAATCCACCCATAACAAGCAATCCATACAAGGAATCCAAAAACATTGTTTTGCCCTGAATAATGGCAAAAATCAACCCTATAGCTGCACCGGGTATCACAACGATATCCGGAACAACCCCGTCAAATATATCGATAAAGCTAACGGTAATGAGTAAACCTGAAAATATGACATACTTTAAAAGATTAAAAGACCATCCATATTTCAAGGCAACACCCATAAAAGCAAGTCCTGTAATCATCTCTATGACAGGATACCTTACGGGAATTTTATGTCCACAATAACGGCATTTGCCGCGAAGCATAATGTAGCTCAATAAAGGTATTAAATCATACCACTTTAAAGGATGTTTACACTCAGGACAATGCGAAGCAGGATAAACAATTGATTCACCTTTTGGCACGCGATACACTAAAACATTAATAAAGCTTCCAATTATTAGCCCTAATATAAGGCTAAAAAAGGACAAAAAAATTCCATTTCTCAGTAACATCATATATCTAGTATAAACAATTATTTTATAGTTACAAAATCTATTCATCGCAAGTTAAATTAAAAAGTAGAACCTTACAAGAATCTCTCTAAATTCTTCCCAAAAATTTTATCTCTCAATATTGCACCATCTAATTTTCTATACGAAATTCATTTGATTGCCTCACTTAAGTTATATGCAAGACTAACAAAAGATACCATTGTTTTTATTTTGTTATTACATCTCTTTCTTTTTTGTGGTCGTTGCGTTGTCTTTTCCTAGCCATTGCATATCACGGAAAACAGCTTTTCTGCCCCTGCGCAATCCTTGCTTTAACAATCAAAAATAAAAAATTAGATTATCATACTTCCTATTTGAAGAATAAAAAAATTTTGATATAATAAAAACAATGAAAGTTAGGTAAACCTAATGTTACTGAAAGGAGTATAGTGTATGTGGATATCTGTTGCAAGTGGAAAAGGTGGCACAGGCAAGACAACGGTTGCCGTAAGTCTTGCTTTGTCTAATAAAAATACGGTATATGTTGATGCAGATGTAGAAGAACCTAATGGTTTCTTGTTTATTAAACCTGTAATTAAGGAGGAATTTTCTTACACGGAGCTTATTCCATTGATTCATCAAAATAAGTGTACCTTTTGTGGAAAATGTGCTGATGCATGCGTTTATAAGGCAATTGCCATATTAAAACCTGTTAAAAAAGCAATATTTTTCCCTGAGCTTTGCCATAGTTGTGGATTGTGTTCGTTTGTATGCCCTGTAGAAAATGCCATAGAGGAAGTTCCAAAAGAAAAAGGCAAAATAAGAAAAGGAGAAAAAAACGGGCAGTTATTTATTGAAGGGATTTTGAATGTTGGTGAAGCATCTGGCACGCCACTCATCAGAGGTATGAAAAAATATATACCCCATGATGATAGAGATGTAATTATTGATTCTTCGCCAGGTACAAGCTGTCCTGTAGTAGAATCTGTTGGAGATACTGATTTTGTACTCCTGGTAACAGAGCCAACACCATTTGGATTAAACGATTTAAAGCTCGCCATAGAAATGGTAAGGAAAATGAAACTTCCATTTGGTATCCTGGTGAATAAACACGAAGAAGGAAACAATTTAATAAGAGATTATGCAAGAGAAGAGAAAATCACTATCCTCGGGGAAATTCCATTCAGTAGAGAAATAGCAGAGGCTTATTCTAAGGGAATACCTGTTGTTAACATTTTGCCTGAAGGGGAAAAATTCTTTGTTAATGTTATGGAAAAGATCCGGAAAGGAGCTAATACAAGTGGATAGAGCAAAAGAAATAGTGATTTTAAGTGGAAAAGGAGGAACAGGCAAAACAACTTTAGCTGCAAGCCTCTCAAAACTTATTCCCGATAAGGTAATTGTTGATGCAGATGTAGATGCTTCAGACCTTTTTATTCTCCTTAAACCTGATCTTTTAAGGCAAGATAAATTTAAGGGTGGATCTATTGCAAGTATTAACACAAAGAAGTGTATTCAATGCGGCGAATGTGAAAAGAAGTGTCGTTTTAGCGCAATTAGTAGAAACAAAGAAGGAAACTTTGTAGTTGATTCTTATAAGTGCGAAGGCTGTGAATTTTGTACATATGTATGCCCTGTTAATGCAATTAAGATGAATCCACAAATTGTAGGTAATTGGTATGTATCGGAAACGCCTTTCGGTACAATGGTACATGCGCGGCTTATACCAGGCTCAGAGAATTCAGGGAATCTTGTAGCATTAGTAAAACGCGAAGCTCAACTTATTGCGAAGAAAAAAGGATTAAAGAGTATTATTGTTGACGGCCCCCCAGGTATTGGTTGTCCTGTTATTTCTTCGTTATCCGGTGCAGCGCTCGCATTAATCGTTACAGAACCTACTTTATCGGGAATTCATGACCTCGACAGAATTTTGTCTACATGCAAACAATTTAATGTGAACACAAAAATTATAATTAATAAGGCAGATATAAATCAAAGTAACACAGAAAAGATCCAACAGTTTGCTAATAAAAATGGTTTAGAAATAATGGGTAAGATTCCCTTTGACCGTTGTGTTGTAAAAAATCTCTCTAACAACCTTACGCCTATCGATTCTGATAATTGTGTAGCCGTTAAAAAGGAGATAAAAAAAATATCCAATGATGTTTTGAGATATTTATCTGAATAAGTCTAACTTTAAACAAGAGATTATTTAAAGAAGCTTTGTTTTTTTGTTTTTTGATTTATATCATTTTTTATTTTTCTTTTTTGTAATTTTTTATTGCACGTATAAAATAATTATTATTACTTACCGATATTTCTGCTTCTATATAATTAAGAATCTACCTATTGCAGCAATTGGATCAGGCGTTATTTGTGATGCCACAAATAACATTCTTTTTTAATCTCCTTTTATTCCAATTAAAAAGAATTAAAGGTGTGATATATCTTGACAGAATAAAATATTTGGTTATAATTTAATTGATAATGAAAATCATTCTCAAAGAGGAATAAAGATAAAAATGAAAAGAGGAATTAGAAGCACGCAGCCAAGAGAAGTTGTACTATCTGTTTTAGAAAGCAGCAATGACCATCTTACTGCTGAACAAATATTTGATACTGCACGAAAAATCTATCCCGGGATTGGCTTTGCTTCTGTTTATAGAATTTTAAAGTTGTTTGAAGAACAAGGTATTGTAGAGACACTTAACGTAGGCTGGAGGAAAAGATGTTTTCAATTGAAAAGACAAATGCATCCTGCGAGAATTCATTTAATCCATACTGATTGTAATGAAATAGTAGATTTTTCAGGCCAGAATAGAGAGTTTAACAAAACCATAGAAAAATTCAAAGAAACCCTTAAAGAAAAATATGGTTTTGACACTTCCGTTCTGGATATAAGGGTATTTGGAAAGTATGGCAAACAACAAAAAGGAGGTGAAAGTATGCCACTTGGAGATGGAACAGGACCTTTAGGTGAAGGGCCAATGACAGGAAGAAGAGGTGGTGGAACAGGAAGAGGCTGTGGTAGAGGTGCAGGACGAGGACGTGCTGGTGGAATAGGAAGAGGAATTTATCCTATTACTCCGCCAGTTCAAAATAATACTGGTAGTTCTTTGAATACAGAGAATAGAGAAGTGGTAAATGCTATTTATGAAATTTTACCAAAGACAGATTGTGGAGCATGTGGTTATCCTACATGCAATGACTGTGCTCATGCCATTGCAATGTGGGAAGCACCTTATGATGTGTGTAAAGTGCTAAAACCTGAACAGCACGAAAAGATTAAAGAAATTTCACAAAAAAGGAGGTGAGAAATATGCCAGGTGAAGACGGAACAGGGCCATTAGGCCAAGGATCTATGACTGGAAGAGGATTAGGATATTGTGTAGGTTATGTTGCTCCTGGTTTTGCATGGGGCAGAGGTTATGACAGAGGTCGAGGTTTTGGTAGAGGTTTTGGGGTTCGGAGATGGAGACGTAATCCTTACACTAATCCCGTAAACCCTTACTATGCTACAGGTTATAATTACCCTGATTATAGAGAAGATTATTTTGCCCCTTATGGATATGGTGGCACGCCCTCTAAAGAGGATGAGACTGCAGCAATGCATAGCGCATTAGGAGAAATTTCAGATGCCCTCTCAGAAATTGAGAGAAGAATAACAGAATTAGAAAAGAAATAAGGAGGCCTTTTATGATTATTTGCATAGCATCGAGCGAAACTACATCAGATGGAGTAATAAGTCCAATTTTTGGAAGATGTCCTTATTATATATTTTATGATACAGAGAAAGACAGCTATGAAGCATTATCTAATCCTTCGGTAACGATGGGAGGAGGTGCAGGTATTCAGGCAGCGCAATTTGTTGTAAATAAAGGCGCCAAGACTGTTATATCAGGAAATATTGGTCCTAATTCTGCTGGAGTTTTACAAAGCGCAAACGTTGAAATGATTACGGGAATTACAGGTCTCGTAAAAGATGCAGTAGCGAAATTCAAAAGTAATGAATTACACAGTGCCGGTCATGTGACACAAGCAGGATACGGGATGAGAAGAGGATTCCAGCAAGAAGCCCCGTCCCAGAAAACAACAACTTCAGGAGAGAACTTAGAGGTAGTAAAGAATGATCTAAAGGAATTAGTTGAAAAGGTAAAAGAGTTAATAGAGAGGATGAATAAGCTGGAAGAGAAATGATACTTACCACTTTTTATGATAATGTTTCTTTGAACCCCCAATCTTCTTTAAAAGAAAATTGGGGGTTCTCTTTGTTTGTTCAAGAAGATAGTCATTCGATTCTTTTTGAAAAAGTACGTTATATCGCACCCTCTCATTGTACAGGAGACACTGCAAAAAAAATTTTCAAAGATGTGTTCAAGGAGCGATTTATACAAAATGGTGTTGGTCGGACAATCAAAATAGAAGATGAGAGGTTAGGTATAGAATAATGAAATATAAATATATTTATGGCCCTGTGCCCTCCCGAAGATTGGGTATTTCTTTGGGTATCGACCCTATTCCTTTAAAAGTTTGCAGTTTCAATTGTATTTATTGTGAAGTAACAAGGACAACCCTTCTTACTACAGAGAGGAAGGAGTATATTTCTTCTGAGAAAATTCTTTTAGAATTGAAAAATTTTTTAAAGGAATCCAATCAACATATTGACTATATTACTTTTTCAGGCTCCGGCGAACCTACATTGAACTCAAAAATCGGCTATATGATAAAGAAGATAAAAAAGTTTACCAACGTCCCTGTAGCAGTTTTGACCAATGCATCTTTACTTTACCGGGAAGATGTAAGGGATGAGCTTCTTAACGCAGATCTTGTAAAGTGCACGCTTGATGCCGCAGAAGAGAAGTATTTTAAAAGAATCAACCAACCCGAGCAATATCTAACAATTCGGCGTATTGTTAACGGAATTATAAAATTCAGTGAAGCGTATAAAGGGAAACTTTTAATCGAAGTGATGCTGGTAAGAGGTGTAAATGATACAGAGGAAAATTACCGTGCACTGTATAAAATACTTAAAAGAATTAAAGCCAACAAGGTGCAAATAAACACTGTAGTTCGCCCATCTGCTTTTGGTTTTGCTAAGTCGTTGACAGATCAAGAATTAGAGTTTGCAAGAAAGATTATCGAAAAAGTAATGCTGAGCTTATAAAACCACTTGATAGAAAGACAAATAAGGCATACAGGGCAGATTTAGAAGAAGCAATTATTGACAGTATAGCAATTCGCCCACAGACAATTGATGATCTTGCAAAGGGACTCGGTGCTCACAGAGATGAAATTTTAAAATATATTGAGCTTCTTACGGGAGAAAGGAAAATTATAGAAATAGACCTAAAAGGAGAAAAATTTTACAAGGCAACATCAAAATCATCAGAGTAATGAATTCTATTTTCGCTCCGCTTCTAATCTGATTTATGCTTAAAAAGTTAATTTGTTAATCAATAACTTATAACCTTATTTTATTTCTTAAATAGTTTAGCCATTCACTAAGAAAACTTCCTACTATCAGTCCGATACAAATCTAAAAAAAGACAAAAAAATCTGTTTCTTAACAATATCATACATCATTTTGCTACAAATCTTTAAATCGTATTTTATATGATTTAGAAGCAACTTCCTTCATAAACCGTCCTGCTAAATCTTCATCTATACCGATATGCATTTCTGTTTCTTCGCCGAACTTTCTCTCCAGTACCTCTGCCCCGAATTTATCCAGCATATACATTACCAATCGAGATTCATTATACGGAAAGCTTAAAGAAATTTTTTTAAAAACTTTCTTTTCCACAATACCTGCAGCTTCAATCGCCATTTTTGCAGTATCACTATAAGCACGAATCAATCCGCCTATTCCTAATTTGATACCTCCAAAGTATCTTGTCACTACAATTACTGCATTTGTAACACCCAAGCCCTTTATTGTGCAGTATATAGGATTCCCGGCGCTCTTTGATGGCTCGCCGTTATCACTAAATGCAAAAAATTCTTCTTTTATACCAACCGAATAAGCAAATGCATTATGGTTTGCATCTTTAAAATTTTTAGATACTTCTTTTACAAACTCTTTTGCCTGCAATACATCTTGAACTGGCGCTGCAGAACCCAAAAATTTAGATTTTTTGATAACTCGAGAAACAGAAGCATTCTTTTTAATTGTTTTATATTTCATCAACTACCAACCCTCAACTTGTACTGCACAATTTTCAGTATATATTTTCACAGTTTGATTATTATAATTTTCAGGAAATTAAAAATTATAATCTACACATGTAAAACCGAATTAAATAAACATCTCAAAGAATATAAAACCTCTTCTCCTCTTGACAAAAATGCATTTTTGAATATCTTATTTATGTACTAATGGGTTCCCTGTTAGCTCAATTGGCAGAGCGGGTGGCTGTTAACCACTAGGTTGTAGGTTCAAGTCC
>CAZLBY010000001.1:212705-507952 GCA_964558085.1 uncultured Caldisericales bacterium | reverse complement strand
CCGGTTCCGTTAGAATTTCTCTGCCATCCACAGTTCATCCGATGGGTTTTTTCCCCCAACCGGTTCGGACCTCCACGAGTTCTTACGCTCGTTTCATCCTGACCATGGATTGACCACCTGGTTTCGGGTCTATGGACAGCGACTAACGCCCTATTCAGGCTCGCTTTCACTACGGCTCCGGGTATCACCCCTTAACCTTGCCACTACCCATAACTCCTTGGCTCATTCTTCAATAGGCAGGCAGTCAGGCTGAAATGTTGCCATTTCATAGCCCTCCTACCGATTGTAGGCATATAGTTTCAGGTTCTATTTCACTCCCCTTCCGGGGTTCTTTTCACCTTTCCCTCACGGTACTTTGTTCACTATCGGTCGCCGGAGTATTTAGCCTTAGGAGATGGTCCTCCTAGCTTCCCGCAAGATTCCACGTGTCCCGCGGTACTTAGGAAAGATTTATAGGAGTGAATTGATTTTCACCTACGGGGCTGTCACCCTCTTTGGCCACCCTTTCAAGAGTGTTCGACTAACCAATTCATTTCTGACTCCATACCTGCTCAGCAGCACAGGATTAAATCTCCCTACAACCCCATCTATGCAACGCCTGCCAGCTTCTACACATAAATGGTTTAGGCTTTTCCCCTTTCGCTCACCACTACTAAGGGAATCACTTTTGTTTTCCTTTCATCGAGGTACTAAGATGTTTCAGTTCCCTCGCTTACCCTCTTTGCCCTATATATTCAGGTAAAGATAACAGAGATTTCTCCCTGCTGGGTTTCCCCATTCGGAAATCCTCGGATCAAAACTTGTTATGCAACTCCCCGAGGCCTATCGCAAGCTTTCTGCGTCCTTCATCGGCTCCGTACGCCAAGGCATTCACTATACGCCCTTACTTATTTACTACACCTACATACAGTTTTCAAGGTACAATCTAGTAAACTATAAATTGAGGAGATTATTCCCTCAAAACTAAACAGCGATAAGCAAGGATAGCTTTAAATATTTGTATTTTCTCGAAGTATGTTAATAAAACACACCTAAAAATGCTCCCTAGAAAGGAGGTGATCCAGGCGCACGTTCTCGTACACCTACCTTGTTACGACTTCACCCTCCTTATCATGCACACCTTCGTGACTCACAGAGCCACTTCGGGTACACACAACTCGGGTGGTGTGACGGGCGGTGTGTACAAGCCCCGGGAACGCATTCACCGCAGTATAGCTGACCTGCAGTTACTAGCAACTCCAGCTTCATGAGGGTGAATTGCAACCCTCAATCCGTACTGAGGTCCACTTTTTGCGATTAGCTCCCCATTACTGGTTAGCAACACTTTGTATGGACCATTGTCGCATGTGTGTAGCCCTGGACATAAAGGCCATGAGGATTTGACGTCATCCCCACCTTCCTCCAGCTTTCCGCTGGCAGTCTCCCTAGAGTGCATAGGCCGAAGCCTATTAGCAACTAAGGATAGGGGTTGCGCTCGTTCACGGACTTAACCGTACATCTCACGACACGAGCTGACGACAACCATGCAGCACCTGTGCACGGGTAGCAGAGATTACTCTCTGAAAGGGCCGGAGTTTCTTCCAGCTTTCTCGTGCATGTCAAGCCCAGGTAAGGTTCTTCGTGTAGCATCGAATTAAACCACATGCCTCGCTGCTTGTGCGGGGCCCCGTCAATTCCTTTGAGTTTTAACCTTGCGGTCGTACTTCCCAGGTGGGATGCTTAACACGTTAGCTCCGGCACTGAGAAGCAACCTCCCCAACACCAAGCATCCATCGTTTACGGCTAGGACTACCAGGGTATCTAATCCTGTTTGCTCCCCTAGCTTTCGTATATGAGCGTCAGAGACAGCCCAGGAAGCCGCTTTCGCCACTGGTGTTCTTCCAGATATCTAAGCATTTTACCGCTACACCTGGAATTCCACTTCCCTCTACTGCTCTCTAGATTAACAGTTTTGAATGCGAGCTCAGAGTTAAGCTCTGAGTTTTTACATTCAACTTGTCAATCCGCCTGCATACCCTTTACACCCAGTAATTCCGGATAACGCTCGCCCCCTACGTATTACCGCAGCTGCTGGCACGTAGTTAGCTGGGGCTTATTCAAAAAGTACCATCAAGAATAGTTCCCTATTTGAGATCTATCCCTTTTTCCTTAATAAAAGGAGTTTACAACCTTGCGGCCTCCATCCTCCACGCGACGTCGCTGGTTCAGGCTTTCGCCCATTGACCAATATTCCCCACTGCTGCCTCCCGTAGGAGTTTGGGCCGTGTCTCAGTCCCAATGTGGCTGTCCATCCTCTCAGACCAGCTACCCGTCGTCGCCTTGGTAAGCCATTACCTCACCAACTAGCTGATAGGAGATGAGCCCGTCCAAAAGTGATAGCATGAAACAGAGGCTATCTTTCTTTGACAAACCTAAGTCTGTCAACATTATCGAGTATTACCCTTCTTTTCAGAAGGCTATCCTCGTCTTTAGGGTAGGTTACCCATCTATTACTCACCCGTTTGCCGCTAGAACTTTCCAATGGGTTGCCCCATCAAAAAATTCTCGCTCAACTTGCATGTGTAAGGCACGCCGCCAGCGTTTATCCTGAGCCAGGATCAAACTCTCCGAAAAATTAATACCTTACTTTCGCTGTTTAGTTTTCAAGGTACAATCCGCTTTTAAATATTTTAGCATATTTATTATATGCTTTTTTTAGTACAAGTCAAGGGTATTTTCGAAACTGTCTTTTTATGCGATATACACCCAACGGAGAATATCATAACAAATTAAAACTTCCTGTCAATAGATTCCAAAGAATTTTTTCAAAAAATTTCTACACATATTAAAGCTGATAAAATCTACACTTTCTTAAATATAGAGAGAAAAAATTGAAAAAAATTTTCAAAAGTTTGAGTAAAAAATCTTAATATTGAAATACTTTTATAATAAGCACGGCATTTAAATGATTATTTATTTTTTAACCTTTGAGAACACACATCCGCAATAGTTTTGCCGGTACATTTTATAGTATTTACTCAATACAATGCTGGATTTAAATCCGTTTCTTTTTTTGAAGTCCGCTTTGAGAAATTTTACTTCATACTTATTTCCAATCTGTTCTCCTATATCAAATATCCATTTAATTTTTTTATGCGGACTTATAGAAAGCGTTGTAGTAAAATAGTCAAATCCCTTTTCTTTTGCAATTCGTGCTGTTTCTTCAAGGCGCATCTTATAGCAGATGTAGCACCGTTTCCCTCCTTCAGGCTCATTTTCAGTGCCTTTTATGCGCTCAACCCAACTATCCTTGTCATACTTGCCTACCTCAAGATCCATACCGGCAACACGGGAAAAGCGTACAATTTCTTCCAGCCTTTTCTCATACTCACTTAAGGGATATATGTTTGGGTTATAGAAAAACCCCGTCACTCTGTAATGCCTACCTCTTAAATACAAAAAGGGGTATGTTGCATCCGGAGCACAACAGATGTGAAGGAGTACTTTTTCAAAATTTCCGTAAGGAATGTCGGTCTTATCCAATTTCATCTATTAACTCTTCTATGTCATCTTCAGAAAATACTTTTATACCGTTCTTCCTCAAAAGTTCTGCAGTAATGCCCTCACCTTTGATTTTAGTGCCGCTAAATGATCCATCATAAACAAAATGGCTTCCGCAAGACGGGCTTCCATCTTTTAACAGAGCAAATTTTATTTTATAAAGTTTTGCTAGTCCCAATACTTCTTTTGCCCCATTCAAAAATATTTCAGTAACATCCTCTCCGTTCTCTTTCAACACCTTTACATTATTTTTAATTTCTACTGCCATTCTTGGTGTGGGTAAACCACCTAACTGTTCAGGGCAAACAGGAATCATCAAATACTTGTCTTTAAGCGAAAGCACGCCTTTGCTTACGCTGTTTTTCCCATCATGCCGGGTATTGAGCCCCAACAAACAAGCACTAACTAGTATTATTTTTTTCACAAAAGTATTATAATGCCTTTATATAAAAAGTTAAAAATTTATTATATAGCAGAGGAAAAAATGTGGATAAAACAGCTCTTTACAAATGATATTTTAATATTTTCAGCTATTTCCAGTCTTACCGCACAAATGCTAAAAGTAATATTTGACTTTGCGCAGAAGAAAAAAATAAATTGGCGCCTTGCAATTTCACCAGGTGGCAACCCAAGTTCTCACACAGCGGCAGTAACAACACTTACGCTACTGCTGGGTGCACGATACGGACTAAACTCCCCTTACTTTACAATTTCATTCATTATAGCATCAATAATAGTTGTTGATGCCCTTTCCCTAAGAAGAGAAGTTGGAGAGCATTCCAAAACAATGAATGAAATTTTCTGGGGAACAGCATGGGGTAAAAAACTGCGTGAAGTAATTGACATAAAAATCTTTGAAGAACTTATTGGTCATACCGGACTAGAAGTCGCAGCAGGATTTATCTGGGGCCTTATTATAGCAGCAATAGATATTATGCTCATAAAATAGTTCAGTAGAGAAAGCACTTACATATTTTTTATTCTCTCAAACCCAAGGTCAAATGCTTTAAGGTTTATTTCAATAGTTTTTTCCGGCAAACTTTCCTTCATAGATTGGATTATTTCTTCACGTTCCAAAGGAAATCCTGGCATAGCAACAGCGCTTCCCAGCAAAACCATATTAAGCGACATAATGTTTCCAGCCCTTTTTGCCAGTTTTTCTGCATCAATGATATAAAGATGGCTGAATTTTTTTATCGCTTCTTGAATGAGCGATGGATTATCCAGATATGTTGATATTCCAAGAGAGACAGTAAAAGGAACAATACGCGCAGAATTCATTATCACAAATGTCTTTCCGCTTGCTTTTTTTATTGAACGTAAAACTTCTGCAGGCTCAAAGCCAATAATTAAATCTGCATCTCCATTTTCAATGACAGGACTATGCACATCGCCAATCTTTATTTCTGTTGTCACTACTCCGCCACGTTGCGCCATCCCATGTAATTCGCTCATCACTACATTTATGCCTTTTTTCATAGCAGCTTCGCCAATAATTGAAGAAGCCTTTATTGTGCCTTGCCCCCCAACACCGGCAAGATGAATTTTATATGTTTTCATTTTCTCACCTCTATCGCTTTTTCAGGACAAATCTGAACACACACGCCACACCCATCACAGATAAGAGGATCGATAAAAACTGCTCCGTCCTTTCCTACATAGAAAGCAGGGCAAGTCCAATCTTTCACGCAAACCATACACTTCGTGCATTTGTTCTGATTAATAGTAAATGTCATCCATAAATTTTTCTTTCTCTTCTCTGCATCCGTTATCAGTGCGCAAGGATGCTTTGATATGACAACAGAAACCCCGTCATTCCTAAGCGCCTCCTCAAAAACTTCCCTTGCTTTTGCAAGGTTGTATGGCTCAACAGTTTTCACAAACTCTACGCCAATCCCTTTTACACTATTTTCAATAGAAATTTCTGGTGCCGTTTCTCCCATTCCATTAACAGGTTCAGAAGGACTCGGCTGCCTGCCAGTCATAGCAGTCGTCCTATTATCCATTACAACAATCAACAAATTAGCCTTATTGTGCACTGCATTGACAAGCCCGGGAAGGCCGGCATGAAAAAATGTAGAATCGCCAATAAAACTCACTATCTTTTGGTCTGTAGCATGAGAAAAACCTGTTCCCGTGCCGATACTTGAACCCATAGAAAGCAAGTAATCAGCCATTTCGTACGGCGGTTGAATACCCAGCGTATAGCAGCCAATATCAGTAGGAAAAATCACGTCTTTTAGTTTAAGTTTTTTAACCGCGTCTTTCACGGCAAAGTATGTTGCGCGGTGAGGACATCCTGCACAAAGAATCGGTGGACGAATAGGAAGCGTTATATCTGTTTTTAAATATCCCCGTTTCTTAATAGTGCGTGCACTAATTTTCTTTATTCCGTTTTTTACAATGTCAGGAGAATACTCATAAATACGGGGAAGCGTATCGGTAAGTTTTCCGTACACATTAACTGGAATCTTATATTTCCCGGCAATTGCAAGTACTTCTTTTTCCATCACAGGCTCTACTTCTTCAACAATAAGTACCTCTTTTACAGTAGAAAGAAATTCTTTTACAAGCTGCTGAGGAAACGGGTAAGTAAACGCAAGTTTCAGTATTTTTGCAGGAATATTATTTTCCTTAACTACATCAATTACATAGTTAAAAGCACCACCACTTGTAATGATGCCAAATTCGTCTCCAAAATCATACATCTTATTCACCTGCGTACTGTCAGCTATCTTTTCGGCCTCTGCGAGTTTATCCAACAACTCCTTACGCATCCTCACTGCATTAGCAGGAACAGGCACATAGCGAGAAGGTGCTTTTTCAAAAAACCCTTTACCCTTTGGAGGTACTACATCATTCAACTGAACGATGCCTCTCATATGAGAAACACGCGTTGTAGTTCGCATTAAAACAGGCAGATGTATCTGTTCAGAAAGTTCGAAACCAAATTTCATAAGATCCTTTACTTCCTGAGGGTTCGCAGGTTCAAGCAAAGGAACACCGGCAATCCGCGCATATATACGATTATCTTGCTCATTTTGCGATGAATACATCGAAGGATCATCAGCAGTAAGAATAATCATTCCCTTTTTTACACCGAGATAAGCAGTAGACATAAAAGAATCTGCCGCAACGTTTAATCCTACATGCTTCATAAACACGAATGACCTCAGCCCGGCAGCAGCTGCAGCAGCAGATACTTCTACCGCAACTTTCTCGTTTGTAGAGTATTCAAAATAAACGCCTGCTTTTCTGGCTAACTTTGAAAATACATCTCCAATTTCCGAAGAAGGAGTACCTGGATATGTAGAAACAAAAGATACGCCTCCTTCAAGAGCGCCACGCACAGCTGCCTCGTTTCCAAGAAGGAATAATTTGTCTTCCTTTTTCCCTGTAAGAATCTTAGCTACATTCATATCTGCCTCCTAAATACTCAAATCAATTCTATACTGCAACGCTTCGGCAATGTGAGGTAGTGCAACCTTTTTTTCGCCTTCCAAATCTGCAATTGTTCTTGATACTCTCACGATTCTATCAAATCCTCTGCCTGTAAGGCCCAGTTTTTCTGACGCGGTGCGAAGAAAACTCTTCTCCTCACTATCTAAAGGCACAAACTCCTTTAACAATTTAGGTGTAAGCTGTGCATTTGAAAAAATACTTTTGCCTTCATAGCGTTCCTGCTGTAATTTCCTTGCGCTTATCACTCTTTTCCTTACATCAGCTGAAAATTCCCCCTTCGGTTTGTTTGTTAATTCCTCAGGAAAAAGCCTGGGCATCTCAAGCTGAATATCAAATCTATCCCAGAGAGGCCCTGAAATCCTATTCCTGTATCTCTTGATATCATAAACACTACAATTACAATTGTGTACTGTATCTCCGTACCAGCCGCATGGGCACGGGTTCATTGCCGCAACAAGCATGAAACGAGATGGATAAGTAATGCTCATCTTTACGCGCGACACTGTGACAAATCCATCCTCCATTGGCTGCCTCAATACTTCAAGCACGCTCCTTTTAAACTCGGGCAATTCGTCCAAAAACAGCACTCCATGGTGCGACAAACTTATTTCTCCGGGTCTTGGTACATTCCCCCCTCCAATGATAGCAGCAGAAGATGCAGTGTGGTGAGGAGAACGAAAAGTTCTTTCCATTATAATGCCGTCTCTCAAAAGTCCTGCAATACTATATATTTGCGTAACTTCCATAGCTTCTTCCAGCGTTAACGGAGGAAGAATTGTAGGAAGCATCCTCGCAATCATTGTTTTCCCGCATCCGGGAGAGCCCATCATAATAATGTTATGCCCTCCAGCTGCAGCAATTTCCATTGCCCTCTTTGCCTGGAACTGCCCTTTGATATCTGCAAAATCTAATTCATCATGCACAACACCTTTTGCAAGCTCATCTTTAATATCGATATGTTCAGGAATAATTTCCCTGTCCTCATTAAGAAATTCCACTGCTTCTTTCAAGTGCTTTACAGGATAACAATCCACGCCATCTATAATCTCCACTTCTCTTCTATTGTCTAATGGTACGATAAAATTAGCGTGTCCTTTGTTAGAGAGCCCAATTGCCATAGGAAGCGCTCCGGAAATTTTCCTTACTCCACCATTCAGAGAAAGCTCCCCTGCAAAATGGAATTGAGCAACCCTTTCAGCAAAATGTATTACTTCTGTTGCCGTAAGAATCCCTATTGCAATCGGTAAATCATATATTGAACCTTCTTTCCTCACTTCAGCAGGCGCAAGGTTAACAGTAATACGACGCATTGGAAATTCAAAACCAGTATTTTTAATTGCAGAACGCACTCTTTCCCTTGCTTCTTTTACTGCTTCATCAGGTAACCCCACGATAGTAAATGTCGGAAGGCCAGGAGAAATATCTACCTCAACGATAACGTCTATCTCTTCAAGGCCTCTAAGTGAAACACTCTTTATTTTAGCAAGCATCTCATCTATGGAAGAGCTACGTATGTGTCTTCATCAAAATAAAGTTCACGTTCCCACTCCACTTCTTCTGTTATCAAAGGGTGGGGTTCGCCGACAAGTTCCACTCTAAAAAATGTAGATCGATACCACGGATAATCAGGCGCTTTCACCTTAAAGGGCGCTTCTTTCACTACCCTGAATCCTTTTTCGATAATTCTCTCGCCAACAAGCAAATATTTATTAAAATCACGGACAACATCAGTAATAACAAGATTCGTATTTAGTAAATCCTTCTCAACGCCGAACCACTTTTTAAGGGAAGATTCGTAATGGCTCAAACCAAAATAGCCAGCACTGCCTTTACCTTTAAGCGCTACAACACAACGCGATATAAAAAGCCTTATCCCCGGAACAGTTTCAACAGGATCAGTGAGAAAAGTATCAAATTTACCGTGGAGTTCTTTTTGTAGCGGCTTTCTTACATCAAAAAGCTCAGCTTTAACGTTTAAAGACATTTTATCAGCTACACTATTTATATAATCCACAATACGGCTATCAATTTCTACGACGTGTATTTCATCGGGAAGGCCAGTCAACGCCATCGCAATGCTTGTAAGATCATCGTCTCCAAGAAAAAAAATCTTTTTATTCTCAAGATCTCCCCTCTGGTAAACAAATTCTGCACGTCTGATAGAAACCTCCGGTGGAACAATCCCTTGATCAAAATCCGCAATTGCTCTGGGCCTTTCTTTAAATATTTCTTTAAATCTATCAATAACAGTGCTAAACAGATCGCTTACCACATAACCCGTGCCTTCACAATAAGAACAAGTAAAATCTCTCTCAGAGGAAATCTTGTACTCATGTGCAAATGCAATCCCTTTCTCTGTAAGAACAATCCTATCTCCATCAGACCCAATCAGGTCATTGCCTTTGAATTTATTTAGCAGCTCAATTGTGTGCTTGATATCACCATCCTGGTGATTGATTAATTCCCAGAGTGATTTGCTTGACTTAAGCAAAGTACGTAAAAGTTGCTCTTCTGTTCTGTCCACAAAAACCTCCCTTACCAAAAAAATTATTGACGAACAATCCATTTTACAACAATTTATCATTTTACAAAAACTCTTATACAAGTATAATAATGTAATGGATATAAAAGGAATCGGAATAGATATTATAAGCATAAAAAGGATGAAAGAAATGGTAGCAAAATACGGAGACCGTTTCTTAAATAGGATATTTACCGAAAAAGAAATTAACAATTTTCAAAACAATAAAAATAGCATAGAAAATTTTGCCGGAAGATTCGCCGCAAAAGAAGCAGTAATAAAAGCAACTAAGAAACATCTATCGGCAAAGGATATAGAAATTTTAAGAAGAAAGGATGGAGAGCCGTTTGTTGCCGGCAAAGAAAATATTCTCGTATCAATTTCGCATGAACGAGAATATGCCATTGCAATGGCCATTATAAGGGAGGAGGGAAATGAAAGTTGCATCGGTTGACGAGATAACAAATCTCGATAAAAACGCAGAAGAAAAATTTGGCATTTCCCAGGAAATTTTGATGGAAAATGCTGGAAATGCAGTTTTTTACGTTATTGAAAATGAGATAGGCGTAAGAGAAAAAAGATTTGTTATATTTGCCGGCCCCGGCAATAACGGAGGAGATGGCTTTGTAGTAGCAAGAAAGCTTGCATCAACAGGCGCAAAAGTATCGCTATTTTTTATAGGAAACAAAAACAAATTAAAAGGAGCGGCAAAGAAAAATTATATCCGGTTAAACGGATTCCCGATTGAACAATATAATATAGAGTTCTTTGACAGAATCGTAGAGACCAGTATAGAAAAGTCGGATGCAATAATAGATGCCATATTCGGGACAGGTCTATCAAGAAAAATTAGCGGAATACACAAAGAAATCATTCAAGGAATCAACCTCAGCAATAAAACGGTTATAAGCATTGACATACCATCCGGCATCAATGGCGACACAGGCGAAGTAATGGGTATCGCAGCAAAAGCAGATTACACTGTTACCTTTGGTTTGCCAAAAAGAGGACACTTTCTGTATCCCGGGGCAGAGCATACAGGAAAACTGTATGTTTCACACATATCATATCCCCCATCGCTGTATGAAAATCCAGATATAAATGTTCAGCTGAACACGCCAGTAGAACTCCGGGCAAGGAAAAAAGACACGCACAAAGGAAATTACGGAAAGGCACTATTCATAGCCGGCGGCAAAAATTATCTTGGCGCACCAATGTTTTGCTCGTATGCATTCCTCAAGTCAGGCGGTGGATTATCATACCTTGTAACGCCTAAAAGCATCGCACCATTTATTGCAATGAAGGCAAGCGAAGTAATAATAATGCCTGCTATGGAAACGAAAGAACAATCCATTTCGATGCAAAATCTTGATAATCTTCTAAAATTATCCGAACAAATGGACATTGTAGCCATTGGCCCGGGCGTAACTATTGAAAAAGAAACAAAAGAATTTGTGAAAGAATTTGTAAAACAAGTAGGTAAACCAGTCATTATTGATGGAGACGGATTAACGGCTGTTTCAGAAGAGATAAAAATACTCAAAAAAAGAAAAGGGGAGACTATTATCACACCTCATATGGGAGAGTTTGCAAAAATCACGGGAAGAGAAATAGAAGAAATAAAGAAAAACCGCATCAAAATTCTTCAAGAAAGCGCACAAGAACTCAATGCAACAATCGTTTTGAAAGGAGCATTTACATTGATAGGCATGAAAGACGGTAAAATTTTTATCAACCTATCTGGAAACCCCGGGATGGCCACGGCGGGAAGCGGAGATGTCTTAACAGGCGTGATCGCTGCAATGTACGGACTTGGGCTGTCCATAGAAAGTGCGGCAAGAACCGGCGTATTTATCCATGGAATCTCTGGAGACTTAAAAGCAAAAGAAAAAGGAATAGACGGAATAACGGCAACGGATATTTTAGAAGGGCTGCCAGGTGCAATAAAATACTATAAAGAAAATTATAAAAAGGTAAAGGAAACAAACTATGAAAGAATATATATTATTTGACAATATCGATATTTACACAAAAATAGTAGAAACCAAACCATTAGACCTATTGGTAAACATTTTGCTTCTTTCGTACCTTTCTCTTGCCAAAAAATACAACGAAATCCTGGAATATACCACATACCTTTTAATAAATAGCAGCATATACAATAATAATATATTGATAGAAAATTTTTATCTTTTGGGTTACATAGGAACAGGGGACATTGCAAACAGCAAAGCTCAGGTGAAACTTAATCTTTCCATTGACCCGGAAAATGCTTATACCCATCTACTGAACAGTTTAATAGAAAAAAAAGAGGGCAAGGACTATCTCAGCGAAATAAAAAAAGCTTATCTCTTTTTACCGGATACAGAAAAAAACATCTTTATGAGTGAACTAAATTTTAAAAAAGAAGAATTAGAAAGGGAAAAGGACCTGTACATCATTCCAGATAACATATACAAAAAAGAAGAGCCGCTTGTAAAGAAAATTCAAGACGCCATCAAGCAAGATCCTGGGAATCCAATATTCAAGATATCTATTGCAGAAGCACTGTATAAAGCAGATAGAATAGAAGAAGCAGAAATGTATATAGCTTCTGTGCTTGCACAGTATCCCAATTACCCAAGGGCACTCTTTATTGCTAAAGAAATTGCAAAACTTCATTCAGAAGAAGAAAAAGAAATAAAATATTTTGAAAAAATCCTTAACGTAGATTTCCTTTCACCTTATCTAAACGAAAAAGCACAAGCGTTCATTGAAAAAGATGACTACGGTAAACTCGTCGAGCTAAAAGAACTTTTTAAAAGCCCTGATAATCCATTCATAGCCTTCTTTAAAAAAGAAACAGAAAATATCTTTCCTGAAAAAAACGAACAGATACCGCAGGTAATCCAAACAAAAAAGATAGAAGACGATTTAAAAAATAGTTTTGACCTCCTGAAAGAAAAAAAATACGCCAAAGCATTGGCAGGATTTATAAAAGAATTAAAAAAGAAATAATTCTTTTTTAAGCAAAATAAATTTATACAAAGGAAGTGCGTATGAAAATTCAATGGTTAGGCCATTCAAGCTTTTTAATAGAAACAAACGGAATAAAAATCCTCACAGACCCATTCGATAATTCAATAGGATATACAACAATCTTTCCTGGTGTAGATATTGTCCTCGTTTCGCATGAGCATTTTGACCATAACACAGTAGGAAATGTTCCTTCATACAAACAAGTCATTAAAGGAAACGTAGAAAAAGAATTTGAAGGAATAAAGATAAAGGGAATCGCCGGATATCACGATAACCAGAAAGGATCGCTTCGTGGAAAAATAACAATGTTTAAAATTCAATCAGAAGATATTTCGCTGCTCCATCTCGGAGACCTTGGAACACTGCTCACCGACGAACAACTAAAAGAAATAGGAGAAGTAGACATAGTAATGGTACCCATTGGAGGAAAATACACAATAGGGCCTGAGGAAGCATGGGAAGTAATAAAACAATTAAACCCAAAAATAGTTATCCCGATGCATTATAAGACACCATTTCTTACACTGGATATTCTCCCGCTGGACAACTTTTTGGAAAGCAGGCCGTATGAAGAAAAGGATGTTTTAGAAATTACCTCTTCTGCACTTCCCGGTTCACTTCAAATTATAACGTTTTCTCGTTCGAAATAGGAAGTAGTTTCCTTAAAAAATGCTCTGCAATAAAAGCAGAAACAACCATTATTATTGCGCTCCACTGATTGGGTGTAAGTGAAAGAAATCGAGTGGGAATATAGCGAACAAATTCTACCGCAAAAAGTAGCGGAGAAAATACATAGCAAAATAAGATAAATACCTGTCCGTGATATTTTCTGCGCTTCTTAATGTAAGAAACTATTACAAAAAACGCTATCCAGCCCGCAAGCGAATCAAGCAGCTGTGCCGGGAAAAGAGCTGCATTTAAAACATCGCACTCAGAACGTGGGTCCGTAAAAATATTTACAAGAGGAAAAACGTGAGGCCACCAATCTGGCGCAGCCAATCCATAGCAGCAGCCATTAAAAAAACAGGCAAATTTTCCAATGCCATACCCTATGGCAAGCCCTGGTGCTCCGATGTCAAGAAATTTCCAAAAAGAAACTTTATACCTTTTGACAGAGAGAACAACAGCGAGTACTCCCCCTAAAACTGATCCTTCAAATGAAAGCCCCCCTTCCCAGACAGCAAGAATGTGCTGAGGATTATCAAAATAAAATGAAACGTACGGAGAAGTAAGTATCCAGAATATTCTGGCGCCAAGTATCCCGCCGACAATTGCAAATATAGCAATATTAAGAAATGTATTTTCGTCTAATACCTTAAGCTTGTTAGAATAGTGCAGTGAAACAAAAATACCGGCAATAACCGCAATTGCCACTATTACCCCGTATGTCCTTATCGAAAAATTTCCTATCGCAAAAAAAATTGGATGCATATAAACAACCTCCTATCCGTAAATATCGTTAATTCCTTTTAAAGGGCCTTCCCTCTTCTCCTGAACTTCATCGAAAAAATCCTTCCCGTACTCCCTCACCCGCATAGCAACAGGCACGGCACGGAATCCTCACTTCATCAGCTCAAAAATCTGCGGCTGCTCTTTTTTAAGCATATCGATCTGCTTGCCGTAAGCAATTGGGACCCTACCCGGTGTTCTGCTCTCTGTAAAAAGACTGACTACCAAAAAAATAGCAAGAACTGTCATTTGTTTTTATTAAGCCCCCAAGGGGCGGCAGCATATTTGCGCTACCTTCGGCAACAATAAATGAAGATTCTACAGATATAATCTCACCAATTTTCCCCATTTGAGTCATTATAGCATTTTTTTAAAAATTTTATATAATAAATACATTCATAGGAGGTGCACCATTAGTAAAATAATTGACGGGAAAGACCTTATAGCAAAGATAGAAAATGAAATTACTGTAAATGTAGCAATGCTAAAAAAAATAGGAATTGTGCCCTCGCTAGCCGTTATAAGAGTGGGAGAAAACAAGGCAAGTATTGCCTATTCAAGAAGTATAATGAGCAAAGCTGATAGTCTTGGAATATATATAGAACAGCATAAGCTTGAGGGGTTAATTTCCGAAAAAGAGCTTATATCCGTTATTCAAAAAATTAATGAAAGAAAAGAAATTAACGGCATATTGATAGAACTCCCCTTGCCGCAGGGCATAAGTAAAGAAACAGTTTTAGAAACAATTGACCCTGATAAAGATATAGACGGATTCCATCCAATTAATTTAGGAAAGCTCATAGCAGAAAACCCTGCCTTCGTACCTGCTACCGCGCAAAGTATCATAGAAACAATTAAAAATTCTATTCATTCAATAGCAGGGAAAAATGCAGTAATAATAGGCAGGAGTAATATCGTAGGGAAGCCCGTTGCGCTACTTCTCTTAAGCGAAAACGCCACAGTTACGATATGCCATTCATACACTAAGAACCTCCCGGAAATTGCAAAAACTGCCGATATTCTCATAGTATCTATTGGAAGGCCGAAAATGATAAATAAAAATTACATAAAAGAAGGAGCAATCGTAATCGATGCAGGAATCAACAAAATAGAAGGGAAAATTGTAGGAGATGTGGATTTTGACAACGTACAAAACATTGTAGGCCAAATAACGCCTGTCCCAGGCAATATCGGAGCACTCACAACGCTTATGCTCTTAAAAAATACAATAAAAGCGGCAAAGATTCAAAATAAGTTAGACATAAGTTAAGCGGGGTTGAATAAATAAATTAATTCTTACCCATTTTCAAAAATAAATGATCATTTTTTGCCAGGCACCAAGCGATACTTTTTCCTTCTAATATTACCTTAAGACTGCTTCGTCGTATTGTGTACTCACTTGCCATCGCATTTGCTTCTTTTGTTTCTATTAGGGACTTAAGCAGGTTTTTTCTTTTCTTTTTTCTCTTTTGTTCCGTACCAATACTCAAGAAAGAATGCAAGCAAAATAGCAAAGAAAAATGCGGCAACACCCGACACAGCAATGTTAAAGAGCTTTTTGGGCTTAATGGGAGACATAGGAACGACAGGATTCTCTAGAATTGTTACAGGCGAAAGAATATTTTCTTCAGCCAGTTGAGATTGCTGGTAATTGGTTTTTATCGTACTATAATCCGATTGAGCCAGGTCCAAATTCCTATTGAGCTCGTTAAGCTGTAACTGTTTCGCATTAATTTCTTGATCTAACCTATGTATTTCATTCTCTGCTTCTATTACAAGCTGTTGCAAAGATTTCTTCTTTGCATTAAGACCAGAAAGAGTAATAGTATAATTTGCCTTCTGCAAATGCAACTCTTCATACAGAGGATTGATTGATTGTGAACTCACCTTCAATTGAGAAAGGTACACAATATTTTCGTTCACTAGTTGCTGGGCTAATTGAGAAAGCAATGGATCATCCATAATTGATTTTTCCGTTACAAAATACTTATCTATCTGTTTCAATTGTCTTTCTACGCTACCCAACTGCTCTTCATACTGCCGTATTTGAGTATCTAAAGAAAGAAGTTGTGATCGGTACGAGTTTAGAGCAGAAGAATAAGAGCTTCTCTTTTGTGTAAGGTTTGTTAAATTATCCTCCTGTGAATCAAAATCAGCAAGAGCTTTCTGGGCTACTTCCAATTTACCTTTTGCTTCTGTAAATTGTTGAGTCAAGCTACTTCTGCTTTCACTCATCTGTTGCTTTTCTTGATTTCCCACATAAATAACAGCTTTATCAAGTAGAACATTTACAATTTTAGTAGCAAGCACAGGATCACTGGAATCTACTAAAACACGTATCATAGTGGTTCCATTGGGGTTCTCAATGGTAATCATTCTGTTTAAATCGTTAACGTTCATATCAGGTAAATTAAGTTCGTTTAAAACTTCTTTTGCCAGGTCTTTACTCTTTACAATCTCTTGATACGTCGCAACCGAGATCTCCGGAAGAAATGTTAACGGATTTAATAATTGCTCAGGAGTAGTAATATTCACTTTAGCATTCCTTGGATTAATAAGAAGAGCCCCAGATGCTTGATACACAGGCTTTATCACAAAATAGCTCATTACTCCCGCAGCAAGCATCGCAAGGATAGTAATGCCAATAATAAGCTTTTTCCATTTTAATAAAACATTAATATAATCTCTTAATTCAACCTCTTCTTCCATAATGCCTCCTAATGTGTTATATTAACAACAACTTCTTTATATGACAGCCAGTTGCCAAATTTATTCTCCATAAATTTAGGCGCCATTGCATATATTCTAATCCTATATTCCCCGATTTCCAAATCTGCTGGCAGTTGATATGTATACGAAAACACATCCTTTGTCAATCCCGATGCAATGGCAATCGTTTCGTTTTTTTCTGGAATCAGTACAACATTATAATATTCAATATTGTCGGTACTTGAGGGAAGCCATTTAATTTCATATGCAGTCCCTACTTTTATATCTTCTTTTACCTGTGGATTAACGATTGTAATAATGGGTGCAAATTTTTCATACTCAGTTTGTGCCTCTTTTAGGTTGGGGTTATACTGCAACGCATAAAATAAATTATGCACTGCCTCAGGCAGCTCTCCTTCACCCGCATAAATCACGCCAAGTCGATAATATGCATAAGCATTTTTGCTGTTGTATTGAATTGCTAATTCATAATTTTCTATTGCCTTTTCTATATTATTAAGCTCTTCATACAGGCTGCCAAACCCTAAATATGCATCTGCGTTTTTTGGGTCCAGTTCTAACGCTTTTTCAAATTGTATTTTGGACATAATCGAATCCTGTTTTAGATTAAGATATGCAAACCCCAGTGATGCGTGTCCGCCAGCATCCATTGGATTTAGCTCCACCGCTTTTGCAAATTCGTTTATTGCTTTTTCATTGCCCGTTTGGAGGTAAAGTCTTGCAAGTTCAAAATGGTACAAGAAAAACTCAGGACAATGCCTTATCGCAGCACTATACTCATTAGTTGCCTCATTAACAAACTGGGTTGGGTCCGGAGCGGACGGAATAAGCATCTCAAAATTAAAATGCGCAAGGTCATAGTGATATTCAGCACAAAGCGGGTCTAAAGCAATAGATGATTTATACTGGTTGATTGTTTCCTGCCAGGACACTCTGCCTGTGTTTGCCTTTGCGTTAAAGTTTCCCCGTGCTGCAATAAACGGAAAAAGGAAAAGCAAAAACAAAATAACAGTCACCATCACTAAAGCAGTAACTTTTTTACCCTCATTTGACTTTACTTTATACGACTTTGCTTCTTTCAGATTCTTTTTTCTTTTTTCTAAAAGAAGACACTTAAAAACAAAATATTCTTTCTTTCCTTGAGAAATAAGCAGTCCAAATCCAAAGAAAAAAAGAAGCGGCATAAACATCAGCGACCAATCAAAGTCCACAAATGCGTGCAGTAAAATCCCGGCTAAACCCGCATACAGCCCGACAAGTAAAATATTATAGTTTCGTTTCAAAACAAGAAACCCTTTTTTAAATAAACTGTACAGCATATAAACAAAAGCGACAGCTCCTGCAATCCCTAATTCATCCAACACCTGAAAGAAAATGCTGTGGGGAAATTTGGAAAAGAAATAAATTGACCGGTATTTTGCATATACATACTGGTACGTACCGTTGCCCGTGCCAAAAATCGGGTGATCCTTCAAAATTTTCAAACTGTCTCTTGCCATCGTTTCTCTTGCGCCAAGAGACAGATTTTCTCCTCCACCAAAAAAAGAAAAAAGTTCCTTTAATCTGTTAGCAACGCCCTGAAGTAGAGGTAAAACCAGGTCTTTCCTAAAAATAGCGAAAACAGCAAACACTCCTATTAGTACAGCCAGATACATAAGTCCGCGTTTTCTATCCCTGCCTTGAATAAGAATAAAGTAAAGGATTAGAGCAGCAAAAAATGCGATAATGCCGCCACGCGACCCCGTAAGAAGAAGGGCAAAAGGGAACAGTAAAGTAAAAATACCGTATATGATTTTTAAAAAGTTTCTTTTGTGGTACACAAAATAAGAAAAAGAAATAAAAATAGGAAGGATAAGAAATGCTGCAAATGTATTTGCATACTGCAAAGTAGAGGAAATTCTTGCTCCTTGAGTAAGGCCTCTTGTTGAAAGAAAATCAAAAAAAACACCGGCCAAATGGAACTTATACCCAAAATAGGCAAAAATCCCAAGCAAAGCAAGGATTAAAGCAAGCACAAGAACACTATTTAATGCAAAATCCAGGTCTTTTTGCGTAGTTACACTGTTAAGAATGATGTAAAAAAGCACAACATAAATCAACACTTTATAAAATTCTGTAAGCGTTGCATGGAAATACACGGTAAAAAATAGAGATAAAAACGCTACCGCAAGGAAGATAAAAAGCCCTTTATCAGCGCCACTTTTTACAATGCTTTCCTTGTTAGCAATCTTCAGATAAAAAAACAGGAAAATTGCAGGAAGGGACAAAAGAAACGTACCATAGGCCTCCCAGGTAAAGTAGCCACCCTGAAAAAGTCCGGAAAAGAAAACAGGAATAAGAGTAAAAAGAATCAATAAGAACTTTAAATTTACTTTCCTCTTATTTGCCTCTCGCATTTTTTTCTTTTTCATCTGTTAAATTATAACCACTTTTTTTAAAATTCAAAAACGACAGCCTTTTTTTCTTGTCTCTTTACTTCACACTGGTGCCAGGCACCAGTGTGAAGTAAATTCGTTGTCAAGGCTGGGACTGCCCCACGTCGCTCCACTTTGTTCCGTTCACTTGCTTCTGCGAATCAAGGAAAAGAGCGCAGCGACGGGGAGGGGAGTCATTGCGACAAAACAAGAGAAGATGCACAGTGGCACCCTCTCCAGCACTCCCCTTTATAAATAGTCAACAGCAACTACATTACTCTTCAACCGTGTGCACAGCAGTAATCTTAAAGCTGATATACACACTTGAGCCTCTATTTATTTCAAGCTCCTCAAGAGATTGTTTTGTAATGAGCGCTGCGACAGTAAAACCTACATCAACAAAAACTTTTGCAAGCGGCCCTTTAAAAGAAATACGCTTCACAACGCCTTTAAAATTATTTCTTGCGCTTGTCTTTGTCAGCCGTTTTTTAAGTAAAATGTTCTCGGGTCTTATAAAAATCTTTAACTTAGTCCCCTGCTTATACTTTCCAAGCGCAAAAATATTCAGCCCGTTTACCTTGACCGCAGTAATCCCTTTATCCTGGGCATCAACCACCCCGTCATATATATTTGTTTCTCCAAAAAATGTTGCAACGGTTTTTGAATTAGGTTTATAAAAAATTTCGTTAGGCGTACCGATCTGTAAAATCCGCCCGTTTTCCATCAAAGCAATCCTGTCGCCTACAAGATGCGCCTCTTCAACATTGTGCGTAACAAATATAGCTGATTTATTCAGCTTTTTTAACGTATTCTTTATCTCGATGCTTATCCGTTCCCTTTCTTTCGGAGAAAGCGCAGATGTAGGCTCATCCAGAAGCACTATTTTAGGATTAATAATCAGCGTGCGGGCGAGAGCAACCTTCTGCTGTTCTCCTCCACTCAACGTTTTAGGGAATCTATCCAGAAAATTATCCAATTTAAACAGGTGAACAAGTTTTTTAAATTCTCCATCAAGATCGGAAATCACCTGGAAGCGCGCACCGTAAAGTATATTTTCTTTCACGCTAAGATGCGGAAACAATGAAAGGCCCTGAAAAATAAAACCAATATTTCTCTCGTTAGCTGCCTTATTTACAATGTCCTCTCCAAAAAGGCCAATCCTCCCTGAAACAACAGGCAAAAAACCTGCGATAGTTTCAAGAAGCTTTGTTTTCCCGGCACCATTCTCCCCGAGTATGACAAGTATCTCGTTGTCATAAACTGAAAAAGAAACATCTTTTATTTTAAACACGCCAATCTCTGCATTAACATTTTGCAGCACAAGAACTTCATTTATGTTGTTCACTTTTTCCTCCGCACCAGGAATCTAACGGTAAGAAATATGGAGAGACAAATTACAAGAAGTATCGCGGCAATAGCACTGGACACGGCAAGATTGTACTGAGTAAAAGCATCGTATATTTTCACCGGCGCGGTCATAGGATAGTATGCAATAATGATTACCGCGCCAAACTCTGAAATTGCTCTTGCCCAGGTAAGCAAAAATCCAGATAAAACTTCATCCCGTGAAAGAGGCAAATATATGTATCTGAACGTAGAAAAGAGCGAAGCACCCAGAGAGCGCGACGCCTTTTCAAGAGAAATATCAACCTTCTTAAAACCGTCCCTTGCAGAATCCACAATATAAGGAAGCGACACAAAAAGCATTGCCAGAACAACAGCAATACGCGTACCGGTAATTCTGAACCCAAATCCGTTGTAAAAAAAAGCGCCAAGTAGGCCTTGCCTTCCAAATATAAAAAGCAGCGCGATACCTGCAACCGTATGAGGCACTGCAAGAGGGAGATCCACTATTGTTTCAACCGCCTCTTCAAGTTTCCCAAAACGCTCCTTTGCCATAAGAAATGCAAGTGGCACACCAAAAATAATGGCAATAAATGCAGTAACAAAAGAAAGGAAAACACTGTTCCAGATGGGCACAAGTACTGTTTTATCTTTCAATTCCTGCAAAATGACGCTGGGAGAATGCGCAAAAATAAGCCGCCCAAGAGGCAAAACAATAAATAAAAGAAGTATCCCGCCTAATATGAAAAAAGATATGTATGTAAGTCTTTCTCTACCTTTCATTCCTCAAAATATTTTCTCAAAGCTTCCGGCAGTTCACTGACAGGCACATTTGTTTTAAACGGCACAAATGGCTGTCCGTTTTGCGCAAAGATTTCCCTGCCTTTTTCGCTTAAAAGATAGTCAACAAACTTAGTGGCAAGCTCCTTATTTAGAGCATTCTTAGGGATAGTAACACCGTAACAGATAGGCGCACCTTTCACAACGTTGCCATCTTTCATTGTAAATGCCGCTTTTCCGTAAAAATCAGCATACTCCACGCTACCAAAACTCAGCTGGTCTGGAAGCTCCATATATCTCAAGCCGTTCTGCACAGCAACTGACAGATATTCAAATGCATAATCCAATTCGCCCGATTGAAGCTGTGCAACCAGCTCCACTGCCTTTGGCCTTATATTTCGCATAGGACATGCCGCCACAATTTTATCCTCTACCGCATCATCTTCATAATAAATGCTTGCAAGTTTAAACATCAAACGCGTTCTATAACCGCACGGATCAGCATCCGGGTCAGAATATCCGAATTCTACACCTTCTCTTCTAATAACATCGTACCAATTGCCCTGGTTTATCTCCTCGTTAAACCTGCTATTATCCGTATAGGCAATGACAAGCTTATTGCTCGCAAATTGAATATACCAATCAGCATAATCCGGAACAAGATACTGAGGAATTAATGAATAATCCGCAACCGCAACGACATCAACCAATTTATGAAGCTCGCAGACATTCTTAACAACCGTTACACTGCCGTATGATTCATTTTCAAATACAACATCGCCACCATTTTCTTCGGCAAATGAATCTTCCGTTTCTCTGATAGGTTGCGCAAGACTTCCTGCGTGACTCACTGACAATTTAAGATTTTTACTTTCTCGTTCTTTGCACCCAGTGAGTAAAGTAATCAAAATACATACTCCCACTAAAACTGTTAAAACCTTTTTCACGACTTCCTCCTTTGCAATTGGCAGGCATAACCGTTTCCAACTATACCCTCTCGGCATAGGAGCATGGGATTTCTCCTTTTAGCCCGTTATGCTCGGATTAATTCCATTATAAAATGAATTACTAAAAATGTCAAATATACATAAACTGTTCATCTGGTGCCTGGCACCAGATGAACAGTTTGGAGAATTTTATAATTTTTTATCATTATATCTTTGTAAAATGACAGAATACGTATAAAATGAGTTGGAGGTAAAAATGACAAAAACAAGCGGAGAATTAAAAATAGAATGGGCATTGCAAAATATGCCTATCATGAAAAACATTGAAAAAAGATTCGTAAAAGAAAAACCATTCAAAGGAGTAAACATCGCAATAGCACTACACCTTGAAGCAAAAACTGCAAACCTTGCGCATCTCTTCTACAAAGGCGGCGCAAATGTCGCTATCACGGGCTCAAACCCCCTTACAACGCAGGATGACGTAGCAGAAGCGCTTGCCAGAAAAAATGTAAAAGTATTTGCAAAATATGGCGAAACGGAGAAAGAATACTGGGAAAATTACAACAAAGTAGCCGACATTAAGCCAAACATCATTATTGACGACGGCGGAGATTTTGTTGCACTCGTCCACACAAAAAGAAAAGAACTTCTCAAATATGTGTGGGGCGCCTGCGAAGAAACAACAACAGGCGTGATAAGGGACAAAGCGCTTGCAAATGAAGGAAAGCTCAAATTCCCTGTAATCGCCGTCAACAACGGCCAGTGCAAATACCTCTTTGACAACCGCTACGGCACAGGCCAATCTTCCTGGGACGGTATCATTCGCACAACAAATATCACAGTAGCCGGGAAAAATGTAGTTATCGCAGGATACGGCTGGGTAGGGAAAGGTGTTGCAATGCGCGCAAAAGGACTGGGAGGAAGAGTCTTTATCACAGAAGTAGACCCGATTAAAGCAGTAGAAGCCTATATGGACGGATTTACCGTGCTTCCCATGAAAGAAGCAGCGCCAATAGGCGATATATTCGTCACAACCACAGGCGACACAAATGTCGTTGACTTACGCCACTTTGCACTGCTAAAAGACGGAGCAATCCTTTCAAATGCCGGGCACTTTAACGTAGAAGTCGCTATGAAAGAACTCGAAGGATTTGCAACAAAAAAACGTACCGTAAGAACAAATATAGCAGAGTACACATTGCCAAACAAAAAAAGGATCTATGTACTTGGCGAAGGAAGGCTTGTAAACCTCGCCTGTGCAGATGGACACCCAATAGAGATAATGGATCTGTCGTTTGCTCTCCAGGCACTTTCAGCGGAATATTTGATGAAAAATAGAAAAAAACTTGGCAAAAAAGTGTACGACGTCCCGAGAGAAATCGATATCAAAACCGCAGAATCAATGCTACAATCCTATGGCATAAATATCGACAAGCTTACAAAAAAACAGAAAGATTATTTAACAAAATCGCACTAAAAAAGGGGGGAAGCTATGTCATTTATAATAACGGTTTATGTGCCTTCGGGCATCGTTATGGCATCAGATAGCAGACAGAGCGTCACAATCCAGAAAAAAGATAACGTCACAGAAAAAAATTACCCGGTGGTTCAGACCATAAGCTCGGATTTTGTCTATAAAACACACCTAATGCCAGAACAACAGGTAGGAATAAGTATATTTGGCGAATCCATACTCGGGAAAATTACCGCTGAATCACACCTTAAAACATTTGAAGAAGAAAACTTAACAGAACAAGACAATGCAGAAACAATTGCACAAAAACTTTTAGATTTTTTCAAAAAAAAATTCCCGGAAGCAAATACGTCTTTCCATATTGCAGGGTATAGAAAGAAAGACAAAATAAGTGTTCCCTATGTATATCACTGCAATATCAAACGCAACGAACTAAAACGGCTTAACATTGCCGCCGACCAAAAAACAGTGCTTTACGGCACAAGCTGGGGAGGAGAAGGAGACGTTATTGCAGAAATACTTCAACCCGCATGGATGAAAATAGCCGACGGATCCCTTAAGCAAATATCCAAGCCACCTATCATCTGGGATGCAATGCCGCTGCAAGATGCAATTGATTTTTCAATATTTGCAGTAAAAACAACAATTGACACAATCCGTTTCCAGGCGCGGCCAAAAACAGTTGGCGGACCAATAGATGTACTGATTCTCACCCCTGAAGGCAGCCAGTGGGTAAAAAAGAAAGAACTACACGGTTAAAATTTGCTACGAACTGTGCCAATGTACGATGCACAGCAAATTGATAATGGAGGATGTAAATGAGCGGGACAATCTTAGTAGGTGCTCAATGGGGCGACGAAGGCAAAGGAAAAATTATCGATTACCTTGCACAAAACGCAGACATCGTTGTACGCTTTAACGGCGGAGGGAACGCAGGACACACGATACTGTACAAAGGAAAAGAAATGAAAATGCACTATATCCCTTCCGGAGTGTTTAATAAAAAACAGTGCATACTTGGAAACGGTGTCGTAATAAACCCCGAGGAACTGTTAAAAGAAATAGCAGCAGTAAAAAAAGTCGGCATAACACCATTGCTTCAAATCAGCAAAAGAGCGCAGGTAATCCTGCCACATCACATCGAAATTGACAGAGCAAACGGAAAAAAAATCGGCACAACAGGAAAGGGAATAGGGCCAGCATACATGGGAAAAATGGAACGAACAAACATCAGAATGGGAGAGCTTGTAAAAGATAGCGCAAAAAAAGATATAACAGACATACTTAAAAAAAAGAAAAAAGAATTTATCGCAAAAGGAATCATAACTGAAAAAGAATTTGCCAAATTTTGCGCGTTAACGTTAACAAAGTATACAACATACGGCAAAAAACTAAAAAAATATATCGAAGATACCGCATACGTCATTAACGATGCTTTAAGGAACGGTAAAAATGTCCTTTTTGAAGGAGCACAGGGTGTAATGCTTGATATAGATTTTGGAACGTACCCGTTTGTCACTTCATCCAATACAATTGCGCAAGGAGCACTTACAGGTGCAGGAGCAAATCCATTTTATATCAAAAAGGTCGTAGGCGTAAGCAAAGCATACACAACGCGCGTGGGAGAAGGGCCATTCCCCACAGAAATGAAAGGAAAGAATGGAGATATTCTTAGAAATGCAGGAAACGAATTTGGCGCAACCACAGGAAGGCCAAGACGCGTCGGATATCTGGACCTCTTTGCACTGAAATATGCAGTGGATATAAGCAGCATAACGGAAATCGCATTAACGAAAATTGACGTACTGTCCACTCTGAACAAAGCGAAAGTTGCTGTAGGCTACAAAATAGACGGAAAAACCGTTAAAACATTCCCGGCAAGTGCAAACGATCTTGCAAATGCAGTGCCCATATACAAAACTGTTACAATCCCCATCGAAGCCCTTTCAAAAAAAGAGTGGAGAGCACTGAAAGGCAAAACAAAAAAAGAATTGCCTGTCGGCATCAAAAACTATATCAAACTGATAGAAGAATTTTTAGCAGTACCTATAACAATACTTTCATTTGGGCCGGGAAGAGAGGATACAATCACCTATGGAAAATAGGAATAGCATATCGCCTCTCGACGGGCGATATTTTGAAGATGTAAAAGATATTGAAGGAATTTTTTCAGAAGATGCACTGAACAAAAAAAGAGTTTATATTGAAATTGAATATCTTATTACATTCTGTGAAACAGTCAAAATAAAAATCCCTGGGCAAGCGCTAAAAAAAATCTATATAAATTTTTCAGACAGAGACTCAAAAAGAATTAAGCAAATCGAAAAAACAACGCAGCACGATATAGGAGCGATCATAGAGTTTGTAAAAGAAAAAACGAACAAAGATACAAGACGCTTTGTGCATTTTGGCCTGACATCAGAGGATGTAAACAACCTTGCATACGGACTGATGCTAAGAGAAGCAGTAAATGTATACCTTGACACACTCAAAACGACCATCCTGCAACTTACAGAATACGCATCAGAGTACAAGCACGATGTAATGCTTTCACACACCCACGGAGAGCCAGCGACTCCCACGACAGTAGGAAAAGAATGTGCAAACTATGCAGTGCGGCTCGCAACACAGTACAAAAAGCTTAAGCAAATAAAAATACAGGGGAAGCTTACCGGAGCAACGGGCAATTTTAATGCACTTTGCGCAATTTACCCCGAGGTTGACTGGATAACCTTCTCAAAAAATTTTGTACGACACATTGGCCTTGCTCCCACACTTTTTTCCACGCAAATCCTTTTTACAGACTCATACGCGGAACTGTTTGACACAATGAAAAGAATAAATTCCATCCTCATTGACTTAAACAGAAACATCTGGCTATATTTTTTGCTTGGATACTTGAGCTTAAAAACTTCCAAAGAATCGATGGGCTCATCCACGATGCCTCACAAAATTAATCCAATTTTTTTTGAAAACAGCGAAGGAAATGCAGAAATTGCAGAAAATTTATTCGAGTTTTTTTCAAAAAAGCTCTTGAAATCCCGCCTTCAGAGAGACCTTACAGATTCCACAGTAAAAAGAAACCTTGGCGTTGCATTCGGCCACAGCTTGCTCTCTGTAAAATCACTTAAAAAAGGATTAGAAAAAATTGTAGTAGACAAAGAAAAAATTGAAAAAGACCTTGAGGCACATCAGGAAATTCTCTCTGAACTTGTGCAGCTGTCCCTTAGAAAACAAGGGGAAATAGAAGGATACAAAGAAATAAAAGAAAAAACAAGAGGAAAGAAAACGGTAAAAGAAGCACTGCTAACAAACATCCAAGAGAAAAAACGCGAAACCCTTATCTCACAATACCTCTCAGGAAAAGCAGAAGAGCTTGTCGATGCGGCGATAAAAACAGTAAAAAAAGACCTTACCTAACTTTCTTTTAGTACGGCAATGTACGGCAAGTTTCTATATCGCTCAGCGTAATCAATGCCATAACCTACGACAAAAAGGTCAGGAATTGTAAAGCCAAGGTAGTCAACCGATACATCTACTCTTCTTCTGTCGGGTTTATCCAGCAACACGCAAACCTTCACGCTGTTTGCCTTTCTTGCCTTAAACATGTCACATATTGCTTTTAATGTGTAGCCCGTATCAATAATATCTTCAACAATTATTACATCTTTGCCGTCAATCGGTGCGGAAAGGTCCTTAAGTATGCGAACATTGCCGGATGATTCTGTCCCCTCACCATAACTTGAAGCTGCAATATAATCAAGTGTAAGGTCCAGCTTCATCTCCCTGACAAGGTCGGCAAGGAAAAAACCGCCACCCTTAAGTATAGAAACAAACACGGGCTTTCTCCCTTTATAATCTGTGCTAACCTCGTCAGCAAGCTCTTTGATGCGCTTTTTCAAATCCTTTGCACTGATCAATACTTCAAGGTTCTCTTTTTTCATTAATTTCCCTCTCTACAAAGATTTTACCCCGCACACAAAGGGCATAATTAATTATACTCTTTTTCAGAATTTTTCCTATTTTTTTCGCGTCTTTGCGCCATGCTTGTCTTTGTGTTCTTTTTTTCTGTCATTGCGAGGAAGGAGCGTTAGCGACTGACGCGGCAATCCCCTCTTTGTTCTCCTGCATTCTTTTTGAATGGGTCTTTGCGGTGAGGCTTTAGCCGCAGAGGCAAAGCGAGTGTCATTTTATTCAAGATATGAATAGATTCTATTCAGGAGGTGAATAATATATAAAAAACCCGATATCTTAAGGCTTATTCTCAAATTCTATTGTTTATATCTCTATAAATCTTTTTTCTGTGTATGATTCCAAAAATAAATACTTCTTCATTCTTTATTTCATAAACAATTCTGTAATCCCCCACTCTTAACTTCCAATACCCTTTCAGAGATTTTCTCAGAGGTTTACCGTATTTTGTGGGTTCTGTGATTAATCTTTCTTCTATTGCCTTTTTTACCCTTAGTTTTACATTTTTATTTATCTTTGGCAGGTCTATTTTCCACACATCCTGGTGGTATATAATGGTAAATCCCACTTTAACTCCAAACTTCTTTATGAGAAAGTGCCTTTGCCTTGTTAAAGGTTTTTTCTCTTTTTTCTGCAAATTTAGCAAGTGCTACATCTTCTCTTAATTCTAAGGCTTCTTTAATTAAGTCTCTCATAGTAGAAGACATTGAAATATCTTCACTCCCGGACAAATCTTTTATACTTTTGTACGTATTCCTATCAAGCACTACATTAACTCTTGGTTTCTTTGTAGCCATTTTTACACCTCCTTGCAATTGATAGTGTATCACTTTTGGTGAACCTGTCAAGAGATCAAATTGAATCATTAGAAATTTTATGAGTCTTTAAGTAACAACAAAGCAATCCGACAGCCTTTTTGTCTTTGTGCTCTTTTCCTTGGCAGTCTTTGCGAGAAAGGAGCGGTAGCGACTGACGCGGCAATCCCATCCCTAACAACAAAACATTGTTTTAGAAAAACAACAATTTAAAATTTTACCCTGGGACTGCCACGACAAAAATCTGTCTCGCAGTGACAGAGAAGTAGTCATTGTAACAGAAAGAAGCAAAAACTGTCATTTCAAGACCTGACCCCTTATTCTTCCTTATTCTTCGATTATTGACACAAATGCTTTTTAGTTTATGATATATAGAGGTGGTGAGAAAGTGAAAAAATTACATTTACCAATAATCATAGAGACAGATGAAGATGGATACTATATAGTGAGTTGTCCATTGTTTAAAGGTTGCCATTCATACGGTAAAACAATTGATGAAGCATTAAAAAGTATAAGAGAAGTCATAGACATTTGCCTCGAGGAGACAAAGATAGAGGAACTTAATGAATTTGTAGGCTTACGGGAAATGGAAATTGTAAAGAATGCCTAAAATACCTGCAATTACCGGAAAAGAACTGATAAAGTTTCTTCAATCGATGGGTTTTGAAATTACACGAACAAAAGGCTCGCATGTAAGATTGTGGCTAAAAGATAAAAAAGCAACTACCGTTCCAATGCATGGAAATAAAGTAATACCTAAAGGTCTCCTACGAAAAATAATAAGAGAGGATTTAGAAATGAGCTTGGACGAATTCTTTGATATTTACTCAAAATACAAAAAAAGGGGTTAAGAATTTCATTGGAAAGGATTACTTCCTTTAATAACTCTTTATTCATATTTTATCCTTATCATAAGGATAAAATATGAAAAATATGTCCTTGTGTCAGGGATTTAGTTTGTTGTTAGGACAAAGACTGCCACGGTACGCTCACAAAGACAGAAAGAGGGGTGTCATTGCACTATTTTTATTTTGCTTGCCTCCTTCATTTTTCACGTTTTGCACGCAAATTGCACGTTAAAGCAATTCATAATAAGTCTGTTTTCCTTGTCATTCCGGACTTGATTCGGAATCCCGTCTTTGAATGAAGAGACCCTGAAATAAAACTTGGCGTAATGCGTGCCAAGGAAAAGAGCAAGGTGACAAAAAAGGGGTCATTCTTGAGGGAGCGTAGCGACCGAAGAATCTCTCTTTTGCCTTTAAATATGTCCTCTCAAATTAATAAGAGACCCTTCGCAAAAAACGCTCGAGGGTGACAAAAAAAATATTACTATGGGACTGCCACGACACTCCACTTCGTTCCGTTTCTCGCAGTGACGGAGCAAGGGTCATTACGTTTCTTTTGAATGGGGTCTTTGCGGTGAGCCTTTAGCCGCGAGCGAAGCGCGGCGGTCTCCTCTTTTGCCGACGCGGCAATCCCATTTTTCTTTTCTGTCTTTCAATAGGAGTCTTGAGGGAAATGTATCCCTCGAATAAAGAGAATCACTGCAACCGCGCTTCGGGGATTATCTCCATAAAGATTTTTCTGACTCTGTCAAAATCCATATCCACTGCAGCAGTTTTTAATTGATCAAGTATTTCAAAAAATATCGTTTAACTTCCATAAGATTACAAATCTTATAAATGGTATATTTTTACTTCCTCTTTTTTGGCAAAAAGAACAGTTTAATCGTATTCAACATAACATAAATATCCGTAAAAAAGAGAAATTTCTGCTTGCCATAAACAAGGTCCATCTTTAATTTCTCTTCAAATGGCGTATCATATTTTCCGGCAAGCTGTGCAAATCCGGTTATCCCCGGTTTTACTTTTAATCTTAAATCAAAATCTGGAACATCTTGTTTAATCTCATTTATAAGTTCGGGCCGCTCAGGCCTCGGCCCCACAACACTCATTTCACCTTTTAAAACATTTACAAATTGTGGAATTTCGTCAAAACCTGTTCTACGCAAAAATCTTCCAGTTTTTGTTACACGTGTATCGTTTTCATTAGATAAAATTGCTCCTGTATCTTTCTCGGCATCCTTTACCATCGTCCTAAATTTTATAGTTTCAAAGATTTCCCCGTTTATCCCCGCTCTTTTCTGGAGATAGTATATAGGTCTTCCTGAATCAATTAGGATAAGGATAGAAATGATAAGAATTAAAGGAGAAAATACAACAAGGGCAATAACAGAAACAATGATATCTAATGTACGTTTTGCAAACCTATCAAACCATCTTACGTTGGCAACACTAATCTCTAAAAGCATTTTATCACCAACAAGGTGTGATTTTGGATTTAATAGCATTAATTCATAAATACCAGGCACAACATAAAAAGGTTTGCCTTTAAAAGCAAAGAACTTCACAATTTCTTCCTTTTTTTTTGAATCAAAATCATCACTTATGATAAATATATCAAAATTATCTAATTTGCCTTCTATTACATTCATAGAATCTTTGTTCAAAACCTGCTCCACTATACGAACTCTATCGCCTTTTACCGCTTTGATGTACTCCCCAATTTCTCTAGTTTTCTCTTCCGTAGAAGAAATAATTAATGCTCTAACTGGAGGGGTTAATCTTAAATATATTCGATAGGCGAAGTAATGAAAAACAGATAATAATAAAATCTGAACAATAAATGAATACATTACCATACTTCTCGGGACAGCAAATGCTCTAAACCAAAATGAGAAAGCAAAAGCAAAAATTGCAAGAATAATAGAAGAAAATATTATTCCTAAAAATGTTTCATAAAAATCTAATTCCTCAATTTTATATAAACCATAAACAAAAAAGAAAACCACAAACACAATTAAAAGGTAAGGCAAAATAGATTTCATCGCAATAAGGTTTGGAAGACTATAAGGCTTCCCAAAGAACTTCTTCAGATAGAAGACACCATAATATGACACGACAATAATACACAGGTCAATAATAAACTGAAAAAAAGCAAAAACTTTTTCCTTTCTCACGCTACACAGCCTCTTCCTAATCTTATGACTTTTACATACAATCTATTAATACCACAGCCATTAAAATTGTCAAGCCCAATAATTCTCACAGTAGGATAGCGTTAGCCAATTTCTTCCATTGCCACCAAACATCTGCAAGCAATGTAAAAGAAGTATTACCCTGGGACTGCCACGACAACAAGTTGTCTCGCAGAGACAGAGAGAGCGTCATTGCGCACTTTTTGAATGGGTCTTTGCGAGAAGTGCGTAAGCACGACGCGGCAATCCCATTTTTCCTTTTCAACAGGAATTATAAATTATTATTCTCCTCATACCATCGTATCGTTTTCTTTAATCCTTCTTCCAAAGAAAATTGTGGGGTAAAGCCTAATTCATTCTTTGCTTTCGTTCCGTCAAGAGCAATCCTCTGCACCTCTCCTTTTCTTGGAAGTTCATACACGGGTTTAATATCTTTATTTAAAACATTAGAAAACATTTTTACCAATTCATTTACCGATGTTTCTATACCTGTCCCAATGTTATATATTCCCTGCTTACCATCCATTGCAAGCAAATTTGCTTTTACAATATCCTCGACATATACATAATCTCTTGTTTGATTGCCATCTCCATAAATAATAGGATTTTCCACATTCAAAATCCTTCCGGTAAATATTGCAATAACACCTGCTTCACCTAATGGATCCTGCCTCGGCCCATATACATTTGCATATCTCAAAATTATTCTTTCAATTCCATACATACTTTTAAAATAATTAAGGTACTGCTCAGTGCAATATTTAGAAACACCGTATGGCGCAAGTGGTGCAACTTCTGTATGTTCATCTGCTGGCAAATTCTCTGGCTCACCATACAAGGCACCACCCGTTGAAGAGAAGATAATTCTTCTAGCATTATACTTCACAGCAAGTTCAAACAAATTGATAGAGCCAATGATATTTACTGACGCATCAAATGCAGGATCGGCAGCAGATTTTCTCACATCAATCTGCGCTGCTACATGGTAGATTATCTTAGGTCTACCACTTTGAAAAACTTTATCCAGAGCATCCTTGTCTCTTAAATCAATATTAAAGGATTGCGCATTTAGATTAAGATTTTCCTTTTTCCCCGTAGAAAGATCATCCACCACAGCTACTTTATGCCCTTTTTCTACAAGAGCATCAACAACATTTGAACCAATAAACCCTGCCCCACCAGTTACTAAAATGTTCATCTTTTTGTTTCCCATTTTATATACCTCTCTCCTTTGGCTAAATCAATCCACCCTAAAAAATCAGCAATATTTAACCACAAAAAATAGTTCAAAGCCCTAAGTATTTTAGATAACCTACCAAACAACCCAAAAACATCTAGGTTTCCTATAAATGCTAAAAATAAAATTATATATTCTATTACAGCTAAAAAAAATAATTCCCTGAGATTAAATAAAGGTAAAATCAAAAGGAAAATAAGTATAATTGGATTAATCCACCTTAATAATTTATGAGAAATTAACTCAAAAGCGATAATTGGGTATCTAAGGGGGTTTAGAAGCTCTTTTTCAAAAAATAATCCCCTTATAGATCGTACAAAAATTCTACGTTTTCTTTTAACTGATGCAGCAATATTGAGCTCTGCGGGTTCGTATTCATAAGCTTTAGCAGAGATGCAATGCTTGGTGGGTTTACCTGTAATTTTTACTATCTCTAATGGCTCTATAAAATCACTTATTAAATCTCCTCTGAGAGGAACATATTCTTTCTTTCGTAACGCATACATGGCTCCATTAACACCTACCTCAGAACAAAAAAGACTTTCTAATCTTTTAATAAAGATCTCGTACTTCCAATAAATGCTTTCTTTCTCAGAACCAAACTTAGTAATGTACCCAAGTTCCCCAGAAACACATCCTATCGATGAATCCGACATTAATTGATCCACTAACGCCCTTATAGATTTACTGTCATACATAGTATTTGCATCAGAAAACACAATGATTTCTCCATGTGCTTCCTCAACAGCTATATTTTGACAGATAGTTTTGCCCCTTCTTCCTTCAACTCTAATTAATCTAACATCGCGAGAATGAAAATCACATACAATTTTATCAGTACGATCTAAAGACCCATCAGAAACAACTATTATTTCTAATTTATCTTTTGGATAATCTATTTCAAGGGAGTTTCTAATTTTACCTTCCACTGTATCCTCTTCATTAAAAGCAGAAATAATTAAAGAAACAAACGGTAACTCTTCTTCGCTTACATTTTCTCTCTTATTATGGGTAGCTTTTTTCTTATTAAAATTAAAAATATATAAAAGAATAGGATAGATCAAAAGCGGATATATATAAACGATAAATAAAATAAGCCAACATACTTTTACTAATTCATTAATTCTTACCACTATAATTTTTTACCTATGGATATAATGTATTTTTTTAATTCTCCTTTTAACTCTGGCGTGTCAAGTGCAAATTCTATAACTGTTTTTATATATTCTAATTTATCCCCGATATCATACCGTTTACCCTGGAATTTATAAGCATAAATCTTTTCATAGAATAAAAGTTCCCTTAAAGCATCCGTCAATTGTATCTCTCCGTCTTTGCCCGGTTTAATAGTCTCTAAAATTTCAAAAATTTTAGGCGTTAAAATATACCGGCCAACTATTGCCAAATTTGAAGGCGCTTCTTCTGGAACGGGTTTCTCAATTAAATCTTTTACAAGAAAAGTATCGTCGTCATCAGTATCCTCTCTTTGTATAATGCCATAACTACTAATTTTTTCTTTTTCAACTTCCTGGACAGCAACAACAGTAGAACCAGTTTTGTTATATACATTTATAATTTGTTCGCTAGCTGAAATATTCGCTCTTATAATATCGTCACCCAATAAAACAAGCACAGGTTTATTTCCTACAAATGAGCCAGCACTCCGTATAGCATCACCTAATCCTTTTGGCTCTTTTTGCCTTACATATTGAATATTAGCCATTTCCGAAATTGACCTTACTTCGTCTAAAAGTTTGGTTTTACCTTGAGCAGCAAGATGAGCTTCTAACTCCGGAGACCTATCAAAATGATTTTCAATGGAATTTTTATTCCTTCCTATTATTATGAGAATATCTTTAATGCCAGCACCAACTGCTTCTTCCACAACATACTGAATAGCAGGCTTATCCACTATAGGAAGCATTTCCTTTGGCTGCGCTTTAGTTACCGGAAGGAATCTTGTGCCGAAACCTGCTGCTGGTATTATTGCCTTTCTAATTTTGTTCATTTCCCCCTCCCAATACCTTCATAAGTAAAACCATATTTTTTCATCTCCTCGGGATCTAATAAATTTCTACCATCTATTATTAAAGTTCCTTTCATTGAATCTTTAACTTTTCCCCAATCAAGTTCCTTATATTCTGGCCATTCCGTAGCAACAACTATTGCATCAGCATCTTTTACCATCTTATATGGATCTTCAAAATACGCAATATTGCCAAAAACTTTCCTCGCATTGTTTATCGCCTGAGGATCATGAGCTTTTAGCTCAACACCTTTATTCAAAAGTTCTCCAATAATTTTTATTGATACTGATTCTCTTATATCATCAGTATTCTCTTTAAAAGCTAAGCCAAGTACTCCAATGGTTTTACCTTTTAACTTACCTAAATGTTTCCTTAATTTTTCAATAACAATTTTATATTGTTTTTCATTTACTTCGATTATAGATTTTACTATCTTAAAATCATAACCCGCCTCCTTTGCTATCCATAAAAGACCATTTGTGTCCTTTGGAAAGCAAGACCCCCCGTAACCAACCCCTGCTCTTAAAAATTTATCCCCAATCCTCGAATCTAGTCCCATTCCTCTGGCAACATCATTCACGTCTCCACCCAGTCTCTCGCAAATTTGTGCTATCTCGTCTATAAATGATATCTTTGTTGCAAGAAAAGAATTAGAGGCATATTTGATAAGCATTGCGCTTACAGGATCTGTAACAACTTTCGGTACATCAAAAGAAGAATAAAGTCCAAGTAACTTATCTTTTGCATAATCCGTTTCCACGCCTATAACTATCCTCTCGGGATGCAGTGTATCATAAAGAGCATAACCTTCTCTCAAAAACTCAGGGTTAACTGCAATATTAATCTTTATATCATCTAATTTTAATTTTTTCCTTTCAGAAGAAATTATTTTCTTTAAATTTAGATAAGTTTGTGGAGGTACTGTGCTTTTAATTACAATTATCTGTTCCTCTTTTATATATGGCGTAATCTCTTTCCCCACTGCTTCAATGAAAGAAAGATCTGGCTCTCCATTTTCTTTCGGAGGAGTGCCAACAGCAATAAATATGACATCAGCTTCATTAATATCCCGCTCTTCGGAAGAAAAAATTATCCTGCCCTTTACCAGTTGTTTCTTAAGAATTTCTGACAAACCTGGTTCATAAATTGGACAAATGCCCTTTTTCAGTTTACTTACTTTTTCTATATCTACATCAATCCCTATTATTTCATTGCCTTTTTCAGCAAAACCAACCACTGATGATAATCCTACATATCCTAACCCAATGACTGCTAATTTCATCAATTACCTCCATTTATATTTTTATCATCTTTCCTATTTGAGAGTTATATTTAAACTGACTATTTTAGTAAACATAACCAAATATCTCTCCTTTTTCTACTGCTTCCGAAATGATAATTCTACAATTTTTATAAAAACCCTTGCATCTTCCATCCTCTTTCTACAAATTGCTCTAATAGTTTTAAATCCAAACGAGATCCCTAAAGCGAAACGGAATACCAGTCTTGAAATAATAGAACGGTGTTTCTCATAAAAATGCAGTAAACCTTTATATTTCCAAAATACAACTTCTTTTGGTCTCTCACTAGAGCTATGTTCAGCATAATGAAACACTTTATAATTTGGAAACACAAAGATTTGAAAACCATGTTTTGATGCCCGATAGCACCATTCCATTTCCTCATGATAAAGAAAAAATTCCTCGTCAAATAAACCAATGCTGTCCCACACTTTTCTTCGTAAGAAAAAAGATGCACCTGCCACATAATCAACAACTATTCCTTCGCCTACCGGATAAGGAAAGTCAACCTTCCCTCTCCCTGGAAGCGGGTAGTTAGCTTTAACAATCAACTTTTTAGTAAGTTGCTCAAAACCAAGAAACCGGATTAGTTCCTTAGTTAAGTTGGGCCATTTATAGGATGTACGTTCAATATTGCCTCCCTTATCAGTTAACACAGGAGAAAAAATACAAACATCTGGTATTTTATTCACATATTTAAGCAAAACGAATAAATTTGGAGACACAACCGTATCTGGGTTAAGAAAGAGAAGCCAATTAGATGAAGAATCTAATGTTGCCTGATTAATTGCCGCAGCATAGCCTTTATTTACGGAGTTTCTATAAACTTTGGCATCAGGCCAATTCTTAAGTACAATTTCCACAGAATTATCGCTTGAGTTGTTATCAACTACTCTTAATTCACAACTAATATTAGCATATTTAACAGCTTTTTTTAAACTTCTCAAACAATTCTGTAAAACTTCTCCAGAATTGAAAGTCACCATATACACAGATAAAAAAACATTCTTTTTACCAATCATGACTCGTCCTTCATCTTTTTTAAACTATAGCCCTTAAAAGTGTCTATCAGGGGCTCTAAATCCATATGCATTATTGAACACATCAAACCTAAAGATGCAATGGTCTTTAATCTAAAGGAGATAGCCGTATCTTTAATCAAAAAATTAAATATGCTCCTTGCCTTTTTCCACTCTCTTATAATTAATAACGCTCTCCCTTGTTCAAAATACGAGTACCCTATAATCTTTTTCCATGATTTATCGACAACGCTCAATTTATTCTGTAATAATTCAGGGTGTAAAGAAAGAAAATGAATAGAATATTTGTGTGCTTCTTTATTTATTTCTATATTGCTTTTAGTGGTCAAAGAATTAATATGGCGTCGCCAATAGCCAAGAATAACTTGATGGTATTTAAAGTTCCCTATTCTTGATAATTCTAAAAAGGTTGGGTAGTCCACAAGATGTACTTTTCCCCCTAATTCTTTAAATCCCCCGATTTGTTCCAAAGAAGAACGACGTATAAGAACCGTACAAGGAAAACTAAAAGTACGATATGCCAAACCTGCCATATACCAACTTGCAATGCCAACGGGTTTATTTGACAAAACAGAGCATGGGAGATACTTAGAGAAACCAATAGTTCGAATGATATTCCCATTCGGAGATATCCAACTATAATTTCCAAAACTTAAAACAATTTTCTTATCTAAGAAATCATTTATCTGAATATTCAACTTATAGAACGGCCATTTATCATCCCCCTCAAGTATTGCTACAAGATCGCCAGAAATTTTTTCTAAAGCACTATTATAAATAGCTCCAAGCTGCTCTGGGCCCTTATGCTGTTGTTTAAAGAATTTAATTCTCCTACTAGGATTTTTCTGAATGATTTGGTATATTAATTTAGCTGTATTGTCGGACGAGCCATCATCAACTATTATAAGTTCCCAATTTTTGTAGGTTTGTTCAATCACACTCTCAACTGCATCTTTTATATATCTCTGGTGATTATATGTTAACATAATAATTGATACCAAATATTTCTTCCTCTCCATATGGCCTCTTTTTAAAAATATCCAAATAAATTCATAAAGAGTTCTATAAAGCTAATGCACTCGTCACTAAGTAAATTATAAAAAACTTTAAAATGTTTGCAATATTAAATGACGAATCCCAATAAAATAGAGTCCTTCACAATATGTAAAAAAGGGTGAAGAAAACCCTTTTCGCCTTCTAAAACTTTACAACTTATTTCACAAATATTATTGCCAGTCTCCTATGATGGGTGTATCTGATGATCTTCCAAAGTGTAAGGCAGAAACTGTACCATTGGATGCTCTGAAATAGAATGTTGCAGTGGATGAACGGAAGACACCGATATCATCTGTTCCATCACCATCCCAGTCTCCTATGATGGGTGTATCTGATGATCTTCCAAAGTGTAAGGCAGAAACTGTACCATTGGATGCTCTGAAATAGAATGTTGCAGTGGATGAACGGAAGACACCGATATCATCTGTTCCATCACCATCCCAGTCTCCTATGATGGGTGTATCTGATGATCTTCCAAAGTGTAAGGCAGAAACTGTACCATTGGATGCTCTGAAATAGAATGTTGCAGTGGATGAACGGAAGACACCGATAGAATCAGAAGAAGAAGGCAAAGTAACTATAGGCCCAGAATAGGCAGTGGTAGTTACTTCATGACTATGCCCATCGTTAAATTTAAAGTAATAATTATGAGAACCTGCAGAAAGGTTCGTTTTCCGGTATGTATAAGTACCATTGCTTGCAGATCCAGAAGAGAAAGACATTATATAAGGATTCCCATCTATATAAACGTATTTTGTGGAAGGAGTATCACCATCAGGGTCAGAGTAATTTACTGAATAGGTAAATGTAGTTGAAGTAGTGCCAGAGGCAGGAGAGACAGAACCTGAAGAAAGGATAGGAGCTTGGTTGGGAGATGAAGTTGCTGAGAAAGACTCTGAGCGTTCATTATTACTTTCATTGGATTCTGAAATGATATTAGTTGCATCCACAATAACTTTAACTGTATGTTGGTTAGAATCAGATGGCCAAGTCGTATCCCAATAGTATGTTTTGTCAGATCCTGCAGCTAAACCATCTGTAGTACCAGAACCCATATAGTTATCATCAAAATAAAGATAAGAGTAAAACGTTTCTGTTGCATCACCAGTACCTTGGTTCTTAATTTTAAACCTTACCGTATTTGAGCCTCCGGCAGTTGGCGGATCTGGTTCGACCCATATATCATCCACTGTTAGGTCTGGTAAATTAGTAGGAGAGGTTATATTTAGCGTGAAGTATTTGCTCTGATCTGTTTCGCCTCCGCCTGTTACTATAATATTTACACTATAACTACCAAGAGTAACACCATTAGAGGCAGTTAAATTAAAAGTAGCTTGCATTGGATTACTTGGCGTTGGTATGCCTATCGTAGCATTATGGGTAGGAGTTACTCCAGACGGTAAACCATTTAAAAAAACTGTTACCTTTTCATCACTTGGCCCCGAAATATTATTAATAGTGACATTTACAGTAACTGTTCCCCCAGATTGTAGATTGCAGGTTGATGGCGGATTAACAGAAAAATCAAATAATGGAGTAGAGTCATCGATCAATTTTCTTCTTATAGGCGTATAACCACTTAAAGCATTAAAAGAGTTATAGTATTTCCCAGCTCCAGGAGGTTCGTATTGTTCTAAAGACCAAATCCCAAGACCGTTTGGATCATAATAATCGAAAATCAAAATATGCACACCAGATTTTACCAATGCATCCCCTCTTATTAAGTCAGTATACATGTTATTTAGTTTATCGACATATCCACCACTAGCCATAGCATCATTATAGAAATCAGTAGAAGTATACCTTACGGGTAATCGCCAAGCTATGCTTGTAAAACCAGAACAATCGTTGCCGTAATAAGTAGTGCCCCCTGTGGTTGTTTTAATATCATAATAAAACTCCGCCCAATTTTCCTGAGGATTATTTTGACAGTATGGAATGCCAGTATAAAGAGTATTTGCATAATAGGTGTAATAATTGCTTCCATAGCTATAGTTACTAATTGTATTTACTGGGATCCAACTTAGACCTATCATTTGATTGGCCATTTTATATATTGCGTTTCTACTTATGGGTCCCCAAGCATTTCCGGTCCATTTTAAATTGCTATCATAAGTCACAGTATTTGTTATAGCTTTGATTGATTCTGTTTTGTTGATCTTTCCAACAAATATACTCGAAAAACTTGCAAAGCATAAAACTAAAATTACCAAAACAACTAATGTTTTTTTACCCCACTTCATTTTAAACCTCCCTTCTCCCTTTCACTTTATAAAACTTTTTGCAATACTCACGAATCCCGATGTTTTCGTTCATTACTCGGCTTTGAAAATTTCTTTCTTTTCATTTAATTGCTCCGCTAAATCCTAAAAGATTCTTTTTGACTATTTAACTCTTTTGTCATAATTAACAAATCTTTCAGTAAGAATTCTTCCATTTTACACCGAGGATATTTTGCTTAATTTTTCCCTCTAAATTAAATTTTAGGATGTTCTTTTACTTTGTCAAGTCCTTAATAAGTTATTTATATTTGAGACTACAGATAATTTTTAACACAAAATCTATAGGAGACAAATTATTAAGATCCTTATAAACTCTCTTAGTATTGTATGAGATAAAGCAAGCCATAAGTTGTGAGCTAAGATTTTTAAGATCTATGCAGCGAAGATTAAGATAAGTATATGCAATATACGAATGCCTTTGCTTTGCCCCCCTTGTTAGTGAAAAAATCAAACGAGTTTCGTATAAAAATATATAAGACAACACGATTTATACAAAACCAAATTATCAAAAAAATATATACAACCAACAATTAAGTAAAAGAAAAGTATACAAATAACTTTTATTTTTAAGGTAAAAAGTAATTCTATCTCATATATAAAAAGTGAAAACCCTAAAATGTTTTCTTATATTTCTTATTATCTTCTCTAATTACAAAAACTTAAGCAATTATTTATTATGTAAACCCATTTCCTCCCTTTACTTTGCCTTAACCCTTCTTCACATAAAACTTGGCTTACTTTTGTCCTATATTCAGGAAAATAATATGTTGCCTTACTTTTCAGAACTATACTTATATCTCACTTTAACTTGTTTTACAGAATATGAAACTACATAAGCAATAAGAATGAGAGCCGGCAATACCAAGAAGATATTAAAAAAATTCCTAATAGCTACTGCTGCATCTAAAATAAAAACTAATGAGTTTATAGAGAATAGAGTATATATTATTCCACCTAAAATATTAGGAAAAACAACAAAGTAAAATTTATTTCTAAAAAAACTCACAGTCAAGCCTATACAATAGGAATAAATAACACTGCCATAAAATCCAAAATAAAAGAGACCAAATACGTTGAAGCGTGGAGTAGGCCCAGTAATTACTCCAGTATTGTATATATAATGATAAATTTGAAATCCGAATGCCTCAGGCAGTTTATCCCAAGGAATAATTCTAAAAAACCCTAACAAATCTTTGAAAAGAGCAAGAAAGGAATTCGCCCATTTTAAATGGGTAAGAACATCATTTGGATAAGCCAACATATATACATCACCAAATTTTACAAACCTAATAAGTAAAGCCGAGATAGGATTAATTTTAACAGTGCCATAGGCTACCTTTACTTGAATAATTATCACTCCAATGGCCGCGAGCAAAGCAAGTAAGAAAATAATAAACTGGTAATTTTTAATTTTCTTATTTACCAACATTTTTTTATCAAATCTCAGCCTTCTTAAAAAAATATCAATAAAAAACGCGATAAAAACTATTGACAAAAATGTCATTCTACTACCAGATAAAAAAGAAGTTATTATTATAAATACAAAAATAAAAAAATCATATAATCTTATTAATAAATTTTTTCTCTGTACATAAAAAAATCTATAAAGAAGCAGGAAAATTGTAACATAAAGTGTAACATCTATAACTCTGCTTAATAAGCCAATCCCACTTCCACCGCTGAATACTGCCCACCTGCTCTCCATTAACAAAGGGATACCCACAAGTTTATAAACAATTAATTGTGATATGATATATAAAAAACTTGAAAGAAAATATAAAATAACAATAAAATCACTATTGGAGAAATAATAAGAATATGGTTTAAAAGATGTTGAAACAATTCTTCCGAATTTTACAGGTCTCATAGTGAAGAAACCGGCTATAAATGCCATTTCGGTCAATATAAAGCTCATAAAATAATGATTTGCTATTAAACCTTTATTATGCATAAAAAAAACAACTGCTGCAGAAGAAGCAGAAGAAAGAGTGTACAACAAAAATGGATCAAAAACTGAATATATATATTTCTTAAATATAAAAAGATACAAAATTATACAAATAACATTCAACAAAATAAAAGGCCCAAAACTATTAGCAACATAATAAAAAAATCTACCAATTTCCATTATTTTTCAATAAATATTTGAAAATTTTTTTCATAGCAAACACAAAGAAATCTAACTTGTTTATTTCTCCGAAGTAATCAAAAAATTCCGTATAATATTCACTCTTTAACAGGCTCAGTAATACATTAAAATATCCTATTTTCCATTTAATTTTAAAAGTATTTCTATAGCAATAGGGTTTTTCTCTTATAAATAGTTGAGCGGTGCTTACCAACAATTTCCTCCTAGAAACCTTCGAAAAATTATTAACATGTAATCGATAGTAAGCAACAGGTCTATTAATATATTTGAATTTATACTTTTTTGACAATTTTAACCATATATCATAATCTTCAATAAAATTTCCTTCATCAAACAAACCTACATTTACAAGTGCCTGCTTCTTAATCAATGCTGACATCGCAGGAATGTAATTACCTAAAAGGAATGTTTTATACAGACCAAATTCTTTTTTATAATTAAAATCAGTTCTGTAACGCGTGTGGTATGCAAAAAAACTACTATAAAATTCTTTTTTCTTTTCCAAATGAGATACTCCATGTTCATCTAAATATATCTCATTTCCTTTACCACTAATAAACTGGGCATCTCCACCCACCACAGCATAATTATCGCTAAGGTTCTCAAATTCATTTACTAATACTTCTATTTTATCAGACATAATAATGTCATCCGAAGCAAGGAAAGAAATATATACGCCCTTAGCTAGGTTTATTCCTACATTCGCAGTTTTGGCGATTCCTTCATTTTCTTTATTAATATACCTAAATTTTTTAAATCTATCTTTGCAAACATCTGCCGCTCCCAAAATCATTTTGTGAGAATTATCAGTTGAGCCATCATTAATAATTATTAATTCTATATTTTCGTACGTTTGTTGAACAACACTCTCAATCGCTTCCTTAACATATTTTTCATGATTATAACAAGGTATAATCACACTCACTAATGGAGCTTTCATTCTTTAATTTTCCTCGAGATAAACTCCACTTCCCCTTGATTCAACCAAGGATGCATAGGAAGCGAGAGTATTTCACAGCATATCTTTTCAGTTACAGGAAGGTATGCTCTAAATCCAAGATCCAAATAGGACTTTTGCTTATGCACTGGAAGTGGATAATGTATCTGTGTTTGAATTCCATTCTGGGATAAATATCGCTGAAGCTTATCCCTATTCGTGCTTCTTATCACATAAAGATGATAAACATGCTTGGCGTAGTCTTTCTCAATAGGCAAAATTACATTTGAATCCTTCAACAATTCATTATAAAGCTTCGCAACATTTCGCCTTTTTTCATTCCATTCATCTAAGTGTTTTAATTTTACCCTCAACACTGCAGCTTGGATTTCATCTAATCTGCTGTTTACCCCCATAAAATCATAATAATATTTTTGAGATTGGCCATAATTTCGCAACATCCTTAGTTTCTTAGCCAACTCTTCATTGTTCGTTACAATCATTCCTCCGTTGCCATAAGCCCCGAGATTCTTGGAAGGGTAAAAACTAAAACATCCTAAGTCACCAATAGCTCCTACTTTTTCGCCTTTGTATTCTGCACCGTGAGCCTGGCACGCATCCTCAATTACAAATAAATTATATTTCTTTGCAAGCTCCATAATTGGATCCATATCTGCAGGATGACCATATAAGTGCACGGGGATAATTGCCTTTGTTCTCTTAGTTATTTTATCTTCAACCTGGGCTACATCCATTATATATGTTTCTGAGTCAATGTCCACAAATACAGGTTTTGCACCATTCCTTACAATGGCATCAGCAGTCGATACAAATGTGTGAGAAACTGTTATTACTTCATCCCCATTGCCAATCCCCAGAGATTTTACAGCAAGGTATAAAGCATCAGAACCAGAGTTTACTCCAATACTGTATTTTGCACTTACATATTCCGAAAACTCTCTTTCGAACTTCTTCACCTCTTCCCCTAAGATAAACCATTGTTTATCAAGCACTCTATGAATAGCTTCGTTAACTTCTGTTTTTATTTGTATATATTCTCTTTTTAAATCAACAATTGGGATCATTTAACTTTCCTCACTTCTCTATCATCCAACTTATATTTCTTTCCACATGCACATATTGCAATACCTTTCTTAAACTCTAACTTTCCACCACACTCACAAACATAGCCTTTAACCTTCGAAGGATTTCCGTAGATTAAAGCGTAATCAGGAACATCTTTTGTTACAACACTTCCTGCTCCAATCATTGCCCACTTACCTATCGTAATACCTGCAACAATTGTTGCATTTGCTCCAATTGAGGCTCCTATTTTGACGACTGTTTTTAGAAATTTATCTGGATATTGTTTTGATCTCGGCATAAGGTCATTGGTAAAAGTTACATTTGGGCCTACAAATACATTATCCTCTATTCTCACGCCATCCCAAAGTTGAACACCATTTTTTATAGTAACATTATTTCCTATAACTACATCATTTTCTATAAAACAGTGGGCACAAATATTGCAATTTCGACCTATCTTTGCTGATTCCAGCACTACAACAAATTGCCAAATCTTAGTTCCATCGTCTATATTTTTAGTCTTAACATCTGCTAATTGATGGATATAAATCATCTGTTTTCACCTTCTTTTACAATCTGAACAAATTTCTCGTAATCTCTTATGTAATCATCTTCATCGTAATACTCCGAAGCTAAAGCCAAACAGACTGAACCAGATGAGAAATTATTCAGTTCACGCCATATCATAGGACACACATATAAACCATAATACGACCTATTCAGATGAAACCTCTTTTTTTCAAACCCATCATCCAAAATAACATCAAAACTTCCACTTGCTGCAATAATAAGTTGTTGCAATTTTCTGTGCGCATGCCCACCGCGTGATTCACCGCCCGGTACATCATAAAGGTAATAAATCCTTTTAATTTCAAAAGGTATGTGCTTGTTCCCCTCTACAAAGGTAAGATTCCCTCTTGCATCTGTTATCTTTGGAAGGTCTATTATTTTACATTCTTCAATAACCATTTTATCTCCATTCATACATTCTCTCATAGTATTCCATATATTCTCCAGTCGTTATTCTTTTCATCCATTCTTTGTTTTTTAAGTACCATTCCATCGTTTTTCTTATGCCTTCATCAAAATCTGTAAGAGGCTGCCAGCCCAATTCTTTCTGTATCTTTACTGGATCAATTGCATATCTTCTATCATGCCCTAGCCTATCTTTTACGTACCTTATAAGAGACTCATTTATCTCTTCATCACCTGTCATCTCTCTGAGTAATTCTATTATCTTTCTTACAATATATATATTTTCCTTTTCATTCCGCCCACCGATATTATACACCTCTCCAACTTTACCTTTTTTCATAACCAGGTCTATTGCCCTGCAGTGGTCTTCTACATAAAGCCAATCCCTTATCTGCTTACCATCTCCGTAGACAGGGAGTTCTTTATGATTTAATGCGTTGTTTATCATCAGAGGGATCAATTTCTCTGGAAATTGATATGGGCCATAGTTATTGGAACACCTCGTTATATTTACAGGCATACCGAATGTGTCATGATAAGCTTTGGTGATGAAGTCGCCAGAGGCTTTAGAAGCGGAATAAGGGCTACGAGGATTGAGAGAGGTTTCTTCTGTAAAGAATCCGGTAGGACCCAAGGCACCGTATACCTCATCGGTTGATATTTGGATGAACTTACTTCCCTCTTTCCATCTGCCATCGATTAGCCAGTACTTCTTTGCCGTGTCGAGTAAGACCTGTGTGCCTATTACGTTTGTCTTCAAGAAGATCTCGGGGTCTTCTATGCTTCTATCCACATGTGACTCTGCAGCGAAGTTAACGACGTATCGAGGCTTGAATCGTTCAAAAATATATTCCACGAGTTCTCTATTCGTTATATCTCCTTTTACGAAGTGGTAGTTTGAATTATCGCTTACTCCTTTAAGATTTTCAAGATTACCTGCATAGGTGAGTTTATCAAGATTTATAACTTCGTAATCTGGATGCTCTTTAAAAAGGTAATGAATGAAATTCGAACCAATAAAACCCACACCACCAGTCACTAAAATAGCTTTATTATCTAAACCCACCATTTACAAGCTCCTCCTGCAACTAGGCTTAGGATACCTTTTGTGGGAAAGCGGCCAAAGCCATGTCCTGTTCCTCCTGCTAAAACTATGCCTTTCATAAAACCTCCTTTTTCGTCTTTTACACTCATATTTCCTTTTAGATCGGAAAAATAAATATGGACAAATCGTATATAATCTATCTAAATTTGAACAACTTTGTTCAGCAGGGCTTGGTCAGGAAATTCATCCACTTCGAATTCACTTAAATCGTCCTTTCTGGCATATTTCAATGAAAGAACATTTATAGCAGTAACATTATCATTACTAACAATTGAAGTCCTCCATTTCATTTTTGGGTATAGAATTGTTAATTTACAATTTGCAGATGATAAAATATCAAATAGGCCAGTTCTAATTCCTATTACCCAGCCAGCATATTCAGCAATTGGTATAATCTCGTTAAATGGGACGCTTAGTCCAATAGTCCCAGGAATTGGTTTTTCATGAGGCCCAACATTTGTAATCACAGTAAATCCCTTTTCAATCAACTTATCTCTAATCTTGTACCACCATTCACCATTTAATGGCTTAACTGACGCAACATAAGGAATTAAAACAACAGTTTTACCAGAGGGAAGACCTAATGCTTCCATTAACTCAATCGCTTTTCTCTTAGATTGTTTGGAAATGACTGGCTTTGCTGGAATTGTATTCGGATTTATATGAAGATAAGTAAGAAAAGGCTTGAAGGTGCTATACGATGGAGTATCTTCTAATAAATCATTACCAAAATAGGGATGTCCAACAGCAAAATGACCCGGTTCAAATTTCGCAAAAGCTACCAAAAATTGAAAAGGTGGCAATCTCTTGAATGTTATAACCCTTTTTATTGACGGGAAAAGAAGTGGTATATCTTTGTGAGAATCTTTAACAATAATAGCACACTTTCCACCATGTTCTTTCAAAAACTCCTCCATAAGAGAACATAAAAGATATGTATCTCGCCAGTATTGGCACTACAGATAAAACCCCATTCATTTGGAGATAGCTTTACCTTCCTTTTAATGGCATCCAATTCTAAAAAATATCGAATTGAATTAATTACCCAACGAATTCCTTTTAGATACCTTTTAACTTCCACAGCTTGTAGTTATCTCCTTTCGTCAATTATAATGTCTACACTCTTTAAGCCATCATTTCTTCGAAGGTTTATAGCAAATGCAGTATCTAGCCCTGAAGATTTTCGATCATTTATCACAACCCTTTCTCCAACTGGCAAGTTCATTATTATCACATTATAACATACATCAGCTTTTTTCAAGGATCGTTCCGTTCGTTCACGATACCTTTCATCTCTTGATGTTACTAAAATTACAAAATCTGGCTTACCTATTCTACTAAAAAAATCTACTACCCCCGGAAGAGGAGTTTCATCCTCGTCTGGTTGTAATTCCTTATATTTGTTATGCTCGAATATCACCCCATCGATATCAATAATCCATGTCTTCGGAAGTGAAGATAGGAATAATTTTTTCATAGATTTTCCACGGCCTCCTCGAATAATTCTAAACCATGAAAATACGCAGCAAGTATTGAGTCATAGTCATCAAGAACATAGCCAGCCAACGAAAGCCAAATTAAAGCATGCAGAATTTTTATTTCACGGATCTTGTTTCCAAATTTTTCGTCAAACAATTCAACAACATCTTCCCAGCCATTAGATTTAACTTCCACAAACACCTCCTTTCCATTTATATGCAACCTAAAATTTCTTTGATTAAATTGATCATAATTACCAGCTACAGAATAATATAATTTGGCAAAATCATACATTGGATCACCGAATATTTCTAAACTTCCAAAATAACCTCTCGGGTCAAATAAGATAGGTTTTTCACCTTTAATCATTATATTTGAAAATGTTGGATCCCCATGAATTACTGAGAATTTTTCAGGAACCTCAAGAGTATTTACAGCTTCCTGGATAATCACTTTAAATTTATCAACCAGCAGATTTCTCACCTTCCTTCCATTTACAACATAAAATTCTGTTTCTGGTTCTGGTATAAGTAAAGAAATTTTAGATATCCTCTGTAGTGTTTTGCCTGCATAAACTTCATTTAAAACATCTTTACTGGAATTTATTAAATCAATGGAATGAAGTTTTTCGAGAGCGTCAAATATTTTTTTAAGCACTCTTGCACGTAATTTCTTGTCCAATCCTACACATTCATAAGGATGAATGCCGTTGATTCTTTCCATTTCCAAATATGGCTTATAATTATATATTTCAGGAATATAGCTATACCCATGATTAGCCACGTACTTATACCATTTTGCTTCTCGCTCTAATAAAACGCTAAAAGAGGAATCTCTTGCTCTCTTCACCACCCTATCACCAATAAATTCAACATAATTAAAAAATCTAGAGTTTACTTCTTGTTTCTGTATCTTGGTAAATGATTCCAAAGTTCCAACTTCACAAACTTTATCAATCAAAAGAGGAACAATATCTTGTACTTTTTCACTTACAAATTTTACAAACTCACCATCAGAAGGTATCTCGGGTAATTTTTGAGGATCTCCAAAATAAAAGAAACCTATCACCCCTGCATCTTTACCGGGAGTCTCAGTTAATTTTCCATCCTTGTAAATCCAACGGCATTTTATATTCTTTGTCAATCCTATACAATTTTTATTAACCAATTGCAGAGGAATTTTAATTTTTTCATCAAAGAAAAGATCAGACCAAACAATTGCAAATGATTCTCCTTTTGGTATCAGATTTCTTGCTTTTTGAATACCAGCACAAGTCCCCTTTCCCGAAACTTTCACAACCTCATAATTAAATTTGGATGGAATAGCCTTTAAATACCTTTCTAAAACATCACTTTTATAATCAGAGATAATATAAAAATCAGCTTTAGGAAATGCTTTTGCAAGAGAGTATAAAAGAGGTTCACCCCTTACTGAGATTAAGCATTTAGGCTTATTCTCAGTAAGATAACTCATCCTTGCACCCTTGCCCCCAGCTTGCACTATTAGATATTTAATTTCTCCATTAATCTTGTGCTTCATCTATCTTTCTATTCTTAAAAATCTTTCATTTTTCCAAGGGTGCCACCTGGATGACACCTAACAAAATCTTTCTTTGAGAAACCTTTCTCTGAACTAAGTTCAACAGCTATTGATTGCAGTACAGCAATATAGACTAATGAAGATGCAACTGGAGCCACTCCAAGGTGGTCTCCCTCCCTTTTAACCGGAACAAATAAAGAAAATTTTGATAACCGAGAAAGAGAAGAATTTTGCTTTGAGGTAATTGTAACTATATTCCAAAATTTATTATTCAGCAAAGCTTGTACAAATCTTATTAATTCTTCTGTTTCTCCACTTTTTGAAATTATATACAAAATATCATTGCTTGAAAAAATATCCATATCTCCATGAAGCGTATTTACTGGATCTACAAACATACTTCTAATTCCGAGAGAATTAAATGTAGATGCAACTTTGGCAGCTACAAACCCATTTTTGCCTATACCAGTAAAATAATGAAATCCTTTTACTTTTTTAGTTAATAAAAGGAGCTCCTGCATAGAAGAACTATTTTTAACCAAAAAATCATTTGCATCAGTCAGAGTCTCAACCTGTTTTTTTAAACTTTCAAACCATTTCATTATTAACCTCCTCAATTTTAATAATAAGCAGATTTAGCAATAGGTTCACATCGACAAGCTTTAAAAATTGTTTTGAACACTTTTTGCGGGAAAGTGGCCAAAGCCGTGTGCCTGTTCCTCCTGCTAAAACTATGCCTTTCATAAATTTCTTCTCCTTTTACAATCCTCTTTAATTTTACCGTTTAAGGTTTCCTGGTGCAATTCATTTATCTCCCCGAATACATCCTTTCATAGTATTTCACATACTCCCCGCTTGTTACCCTATTCATCCATTCTTTGTTTTTTAAGTACCATTCTATTGTTTTTCTGATACCTTCATCGAAGTCTACAAGGGGTTGCCATCCTAATTCTTTATGTATCTTTGTTGCATCAATCGCATATCTTCTATCGTGCCCTGGCCTATCTTTTACATGTTTTATAAGCGTTTCATTTATCTCTTTATCGCCTGTCGCTTCTTGCAACAAATCTATTATTTTCTTAACGATATATATATTTTCTTTTTCATTGTGTCCACCGATGTTATACACCTCTCCATTTTTTCCTTTCTCCATAACCAAATCTATTGCCTTACAGTGGTCTCCCACATAAAGCCAATCTCTTATCTGCTTGCCATCTCCATAAACGGGAAGCTCTTTATGATTTAATGCATTATTAATCATTAAAGGGATTAATTTTTCAGGGAATTGAAACGGTCCATAATTATTGGAACATCTTGTTATGTTTATCGGCATACCAAATGTATCGAAGTAAGCTTTGGTGATAAAATCAGCAGAAGCTTTAGATGCAGAATAGGGACTATGCGGATTAAGCGGTGTTTCTTCTGTGAAAAATCCTGTAGGACCTAATGCTCCATACACCTCATCAGTGGATATCTGGATGAATTTTACTCCTTCTTTCCACTTGCCATCAGTAAGCCAATGTTTTTTTGCAACATCAAGCGACACCTGCGTACCTATTACATTTGTTTCCAGGAAAATTTTGGGATTTTCAATGGATCTATCTACATGTGATTCTGCTGCAAAATTTACTATAAAATCGGGATTAAAGGTTTCAAAAACATATTCAACTGATTCTCTGTTTGTAATATCACCTTTTACAAAATGGTAGTTGGGCTTATCGCTTACCCCTTTCAAATTCTCAAGGTTTCCTGCATAAGTAAGCTTGTCGAGATTTATAATCTTATAATCTGGATGCGCTTGAAGCATGTAATGAATAAAGTTTGCACCTATAAAACCAGCACCACCGGTTACTAAAAGAGATGTTGGATGTTGAATGTTAGATGATGGATTATTTTTCATTTGATGCTCCTATTAAATCCTTCATTTAACAATTGCTCCTTATAGTTATTTGTAAAATCTTTTAATGCCTCTTTCCATCCTCTCATTATATCTAAATTCTCCAATTTAAGTAAATGATTTTCAAGTACGGAATACTGAGGCCTTTTTGCAAGGGTTAGATAATCTTCTGTGCTTATTGGAACAATTGCTGCTTTCAGATTTAAATTAGAAATAATTTCTTTTGCAAATTCAAACCAGGTAGCTTCACCATTGTTTGAAGAATGGTATAAACCAATTTTACCATTTCGTATGAGTTCCCAGGTTTGTTTTACAACATCTAAAGTATAAGTAGGTGTTCCATATTGATCGTCAACAACCCTCAGAGGTTTACTACCTTTAGCGAGTTTAATTATTGTTTTAACAAAGTTATTCCCGTTAATTCCATAAAGCCAGGTTATTCTTAAAATAAGATGGTTCGGATTAGCCTCTTTTGTAAATTGCTCCCCTCTTAGCTTTGATTTGCCATAAACTGATATTGGGGTTGGTTCATCCATTTCTGTATAAGGAATACTTTTCTTTCCATCAAAGACATAATCAGTGCTAAAATAAATGACTTTCGCATTTACCTTATATGAAGCTAAAGATACATTCTTTGCCCCAATTGCATTTATATTGTACGCTAATTCCTGCTCTTCTTCTGCCTTATCTACCTTAGTGTATGCGGCACAATTTATAACAACGTCCGGGTGTATCTCTTGAAAGTTCCTTTCTAAAGAATTTAAATTAAGAACATCTAACTCCCTATGAGTAAATGAAAAGAGCTCTACTTTGTCTTTTAAAAATTGTTTGAATTCCCATCCTAACTGTCCATTGCTACCAAGTAAAATAATTTTCATAGGATCACTTTGTTAAAAGACAAAAGAGGAGATTGCTTTGTCACTTCGTTCCTCTCAATGACAGAACCGCTACGAGATGCTGAAACAAGTTCAGCATGACAAATAGAAGGTGCTCGCAAAGACCCATAGGAGCAAGGAAAGGAAAAACGATATTGTATCACAAACACCTTACCACTTCCTCAAATGTAGGGAGTAATTTATCCTTGTCAGAAATTAAAAGTTTATCAATTTTTTCAAGAGGCCACTTAATATTTATTGTGGAATCATTCCAGATGATTCCACCTTCTTCATCCGGATAATAATAATCCGTGCATTTGTAAAGAAATTCCGTATTATTTTCTAATGTAAGGAACCCATGAGCAAACCCGGGTGGAATATAGAATTGTTTTTTATTAGCTTCTGAAAGTTCTACACCAAACCACTTGCCAAATGTAGGAGAACCTTTCCTTATGTCCACTGCGACGTCAAACACTTTGCCTTTTATTACTCTTACTAATTTTCCCTGGGGATGTTGTTTTTGAAAATGCAATCCCCTCAAAACACCTTTTTGAGATTTGGAATGATTATCCTGAACAAAGTTTACATCAATGCCACCTTGCTTAAAATCCCTGTAGTTATAGGATTCCATAAAAAAGCCACGTTCATCTTTAAAAACTGTGAGTTCAATAATGATCAAGCCTTCGATTGGAGTTTTTACAAATTTAAACTTTTCCATAAACTATTTCTTATTCTCCATGTTCAAAACAACATCTTTTGCAAGTTCATTTGCCTTAAGAAGCGAAGAAGGAGTCCCTGCATCTGTCCACCAGCCTTTGAGGATATTGTAAGTTAATGTACTTTTTCTTATGTAAGCGTTGTTCACATCTGTTATCTCAAGCTCGCCTCGCCGGGAAGGTTTCAGCGTTTTTACAATATCAAACACATTGGAATCATACATATAGATGCCAGTGACAGCATAGTTGCTTTTAGGTTGTTTTGGTTTTTCTTCGATGGATACAATTTTATCGTCCATTAGTTCTGCTACGCCAAACCTCGTCGGGTCACTAACTTCTTTAAGCAAAATTTTTGCTTCACCTTGCTGTCTTTTAAATGATTCAACATAAGGAGATATATCGTCCTCAAAAATATTATCTCCCAAAATTACAACGCATTTATCTCCATTAACAAAATCCCTTGCAAGACCAAGTGCCTCTGCAATCCCACCTGCTTGGTCTTGAACTTTGAAGGTAAAATCCAATCCATAATCCTTGCCGCTGCCTAAAAGTTCCAGCACATCACCCATATGATTTCTTCCTGTAATAACAAGAATTTCCGTTATCCCTGCTTGTTTTAAACGATAAATGGGATAAAAAATCATTGGATATTTGCCGACTGGCAATAAATGCTTATTAGTTACTTTTGTTAGCGGCCATAGCCGTGTACCTGTACCTCCTGCTAAAACAATGCCTTTCATTTTGTCTCCTCTTTAATAAATTTTTTAAAAAGTAAGCTGTTTTAAGTTTATAACAAAGTGCTTTATTGTCAAAATAAAATTTTGTTATTAAAGAGGGGATTGCCGCACTTGCCAAAGAGGATTGCCGCGGCAGTCGCTAACGCTCTTTTCCTTGGTGTAATGCATGCCAAGGAAAAGAGCAGAATGACAGGAAAGAGTGCAAAGACGAGATTCTGAAACAAGTTCAGCATGACAAAACAAGAAAGACAAAGGATAAAAGTGGAGATTCTCACGGGCACAAAAGGAGCGTGCCCTCAGAATGACAAAAAAAATAAAAAGAGGAGTGCGCAATGGCGAATTACTAAAAAATTAGAGCAAGGAACACGAGCCAGGGTTCGGAATTTCTGCTAACGAAAACCCACATTCCACTATCGATAGACTCACCAGTTTTTGAAAGTAGCAGAAAGATAAATCTCTTCTCTCTTCACAGCCTTGCCCAGAAAAACAACGGTTTTCTTAATTTGATTTATTAACTCAGTCATTTGGCCACCTCCTTTTTCTTGTTGAGCAAAAAAAGACACAACAGCAGAAAAAAAGTTGAGAATGAAAATCCCCGCTATTAACCTTCAGATTACCCAATATCTTCTTCCTCATTATGTTAATCTGTCCACCTACCATTTCATATAATAGGTTCGGTCACACCCCAGATTAGGTTGGAACAACCCATTGTATATAGACCAGCAAAGGTTAGCAATGTAATAACCTCCATAACGTATAGGAGAGGAACACAATATTTAGAATTAAAAGGCTATATAAAAGTAAAAGTGCAGAGCTAATTTTAAGAATCCTGTTTTTTACTTCAAAATTAGGAATCATGTTTTGATCATAATTCCTCCGTAATTTCTCCTCAATTTTTCTAAGAGCATTTATTATGGCTCTTTGAATATATACTTGTTTAAACAAAGCGTGTATCAGCGCGAAGTTAATAAGTGGAATAAAAAGTAAAAGATGAGGTTTATTCATGAAAGAGTTTATGGCAATAATATTAACGGTAATAAGAGCAGTGGGAAATTGCCAAATTGTAGTGTTATATTTTTGAAGATCATTTGAATAAATCTCGTACAATTTTAAGATATTGTCCACGTCATTCATATTTTCATTCACAATTTTATACATCAAAATTGCTAGTCCATATAAGATATAACTCGTTCATAGCCAAACTTGATTCGGATATACTCTCAAATTGGTATACTTTGCGAAGTATTTTGCCTATGCTTAAAAATTGTTTTGAATACTTTTTGCGGGAAAGTGGCCAAAGCCGTGTGCCTGTTCCTCCTGCTAAAACTATGCCTTTCATAAATTTCTTCTCCTTAATGAATTTTTAAAAAGTAAACTTCTTTAAGTTTATAACAAAGTGCTTTATTGTCAAAATAAAATTTTGTTATTAAAGAGGGGATTGCCGCACTTGCAAAACCAGCAGGCTCGCAACGACGAGAAAAAAGCAAAAGATAAGATTCCGGACCAAGCCCGGAATGACAGGATAGAAACAAAAGAGCGCAATGACGAGGAAAAAGTACAAAAAACCTTTTTTTCTCCCCCCTTTGCATAATTATATATGAGGGGCGGAGTTTGTGCTGCAATCCGGGATCCTGAAACAATCCTGAAATAAATTCAGGACTAAAGGTTTTTCAGGACAAGTTCTTCTCCGCCGCTTTTTTATAACTAAAAATTTAGAGGAAAGGAGGAGATAATCATGAATGCGGAAAGAATTTTATACCCTGATGGAAAGAAACAAAAAATGCACGAGAAGTCAGGGCATGGCAATGGCTTTACTCAGATACCAAATAAAGTAATAACGGAAATACTCATCAAAGGGCTTTTGAACCTGACAGAAATAAAAATTGCCTTTTACATTATCCGCTTTAGCGTAGGGTTCCATAAAGGTTGGACAGACAAAATCACCGTAGCCAGAATTGCAAAAGATACGGGCATATCAAGACCGCTATGTTCTACCACAATAAACCAGATGATTAGAGAAAACAAACTTTTAAGAAATGAAGGAAGGTTTAAGTTTAACGATGAGTATAATCCCCGGGCAAAAGTGTTAACAAATCCTGTTAGTAACTGTTCGGAAAGCTTAACAGAAAGTGTTAACAAAAACGAACAGTTAGTGTTAACTAATCCTTACACTGCACAGTCAAATAACAACGGCCAGATCACTACTCTCAAGAACCCTAAAGAAAGTATTAAAGAAATAATAAATAAAATAAAAAGAAAGATTAAAGAAAGAAAAACTTGTGCTAATTTTATTTCAGAAATCACTTTCAGTAAACAGACTTTAAAATTTGAGAATATCCCGGAAGAAAAACTTGAGAAATGGAAAGAAACGTTTCCTTTTGTAAATGTGGAAATTGAATTAAAAAAAATGGAAGCGTGGCTCACGGCAAACCCAAAGAGACGTAAAAAGAATTATGAGAGATTTATTGTGAATTGGCTAAAGCGCACAAAAGGAGGAAAAAATGAAAGATATATCTCGCTTAGCAAGAGAACAATTGAAAAAGGAAGTGAAGGAAAATCCTATGAACCAGGCAAATGGTGATCCTGAAACGAGTTCAGGACAGGTTTTTGAAAGAGATTTAAACGCAACTTTAAAGGATCTATTCGGTTCAAGGTATCTTTCGCGATACAAAGAATCAGAAGTTGCAAAAAGAGAACAGATAGACAGGCAATTAAATATCTTATTCACGCAGGACAAAGGCTTTATCCTTTCCGGAGACGTCGGCGTGGGAAAGACAATGGCCCTGATCTATATCTACACAAGAATTATAAAATACCTTTCAAAGGAGGCAAGGGAGGCGCAAGACGCATATCTTTACCAGCTCAACAGATACTCAAGTAAAATACAGTTCTTTTTTGCGCCGGAGTTATTTAGCAAACTCCACACAGGCAACAAAATAAGTATTTCCCAATATATTCTCATTGATGATCTTGGCAGGGAATACTCGGAACCCTTTGCACTTGAAAGGTTTGAATGCCTCATAGAAGATGTCTACAGAAACAAAAATGTAAGTTTGGTAATCACCACAAACCTGAATCTTTCACAGTTTAAGGACCGCAACGGATGGCTGCGAATAGTTGACAGATTGAGAGAAATATGCAGCTGGGTTGACATCGAAGGTAAATCAAGGAGGCACAAATGAGAGAACTGAAACAGAAAGCAAAAGATAAAAGAACTAAAAATACAAAAGAAAGTTTTAACCAAAAGATGACCTGTGAAGAACTCTATTTGAAAGAAAAGGAAAGGATTAAAAAGCTCTCCTTGCGCTATGCAAGGAAGTTTTACGCAGAGAAAGAAGATCTTGCGCAAGTTGGTGCTCTTGCTGTTGCAGAAACTTACGCAAAGTATAAAAAACTTCCCGTCAAGGAACTCCTCAAAATATCACACACGATAATAAATAGAAAGATGTATAGGTATGCCCGAAATGAATACAAACACAAGACTTCAACCTAAAGAAATTAAAAAGCTCGTAAACGATGCGATGCTTGAGCTTGATAGAAGTAATTACAAAATCCTCTACGAGTTATATTTTAATGATACCTCGATTCATCAGCTGTCAAAAAAACTCGGTGTCTCTCGCCATATGATAAGGTACCTGAAGACCAAGGCACTTAAGCAATTAAAAAATATTATTTTAAGGCAGATCGAGGTAAAAAATTTTGAACAGGATTTCTTTGCATAGAAATAATAGTCACTACTAGTAATTGTGGCGATGGATTCACCCATCGCCATCACAATTGAACCTTTAGACACGCCCCTTTCTTTGGTACAAAATGCCAAGGGAAGGGGCGTAATGCCATATTCGAGGGACACATTCCCTCAAGACTCCTCTTTTAAAAACAAGAGTCAAAAACTGAGATTCCGGATCAAGCCCGGAATGACAAAAACAAAAAAGCGCAATGACAAGAAAAGTGCAAAATGACTTTCTTTTTTTGTCACCCTGAATTTATTTCAGGGTCTAAAAAATCATTGCTTAAGTCTTTCCATTCCGGATTAAATTGATTTATAAGATTTATCTTCCAATCTCTGTGCCAGTTCTTCAATTGTTTTTCTCTTTCTATTGCGCTTTCAATACTTCCTGTCGTTTCATAATATACAAGTTTTATCAGTTTATATCTTTTCGAAAAACCTTCTACCAGCTTGTTTTTATGCTCATATGTTCTCCTTACGAGATTGTTTGTGACACCTATATATAAAACATTATTATTTCGGTTTGTGAGAATATAAACATAATATTGCTTTAGCACTTTATTCATTTAAATAATTATAACTGAAAAGGAGGAGATGCTGAAACAAGTTCAGCATGACAGAATAGAAACAAGTCCGGGACTAAAGGTTCACCAGCATGACAAGATATTTTGTGTCTATTTTTTATATGCAAATCTTTTTATGAAGCTTTTTAAGCGAGACATGAAGATAAAGTAGCCGTATGATTTGAACAGATAAGTTAAAGGTACGTAAACAACAGTAAGCAAGATAAGCACAAGAGCAAACCGTACAACGCTTATAATAAAATTAGGCGAGGCGTCGATGTACGGCTTTAGTAAAACGGATAAACCTCCGATAAAGAGAGATATAGCAATAATTTTAATGCCTTCTTTAAGTAATGGAGCATAGCGAAGCTCTTTGATATATCTCTTTTTGCGGAGCGCATACGCATAGAGGAATAAGCCTGTTGTTGCAGCAATGGCAGTAGCAAGGGCAATGCCTCCTGTGCCAAGAATGCGAGAGAGCGTGAGATTGCCAATGATATTTATTGCAACAATGATTATGCCAAGATACAGTGGCGTTTTTGTGTCCTGAAAAGAAAAGAAGCTTCTCCTGAGAATATCATTTGCAGCCATTGTGAAAAGCCCCAATGAATACATCGATACGGCAAATGCAGTAACAACTGTGTCGGCCGAAGTAAATGCACCGTGTTGAAAAAGAATCCTAACGATGGGTTGAGAAAGAGCAATAAAGATAACAGAAATAGGGATCATCAGATATATCATAAAAGAGATTGATTGTTTAAATGTTTCTGCATAACCTTTATAATTCTTTTCAGTGGCAAGTGATGAAAATGTAGGGTAAACGGCAATAGCAAGTGGCACTGCAAAAAGCCCAAGGGGGATAAGATACACTTTTTGTGCAAAGTTTAACACGGCAATAGAGCCGGCAGCAAGGGATGAAGCAACAGTTTTATCAACAATCTGGTTGATTACGCCGATACCAGAAGTTACAATAATTGGAAGAAGAAGTGCGCCAAAGTGGCGCACTGCCGGCCAATCGATACTGTTTAATTGCAATGCTCTGAAAAAGTTTCGCCTTAAAAGAAGTACTAGAAATAAACCGAAGCATAAAAATGAGGAAAATGCAAGCTCTCCAACCGTCCAGCTGTTTATGCCGAGGGGGGAGTGAAGAAGAAATAGAGAGAGAGGGATAAAGCTATTCCCGATAAGACCAAGAGTTGCAGGGTATAGGAACTGCTTTTCTGCCTGGTAAAGGCCAGTGAAAAAACCAACCAAAACATTAAAGAAGCCAAAGATAATAAGAAAGCGCATAAAGTACACTGCCAAAGAAAGCCTGTCCCCCTTAAAGCCGTATGCAACAGCTTTTATAAAAAAGGTGGGGAAGATAAACATAATAACAGATATAATGCTCAGGAAAAGTACGGTGATGAAGAAAACCTGGTTTACGAAAATGCGGGCTTGCGCAGGATCTTGCTTTTTGCGTTCCGTGTAAATGGGGATAATAACTACCTGCAACCCACCCGCGATAAGGCCTAAAATCATAGCGGGCACAAGCATTGCAATAAGGAAAGCGTCAGTTTGCGCCGTTGCGCCAAAGTAATTTGCAACGAACACTTCCCGCGCGTATCCCACAAACTTGCTGAGGAATGTGATGACTATGATGATTAGCGTTGCCTCGGTTACGGATTGCCTATTTAAAATGCGGGAATGCCTTATTTTATTAAATATATTCAAATATTATTAACCTCCAGCTTGCAAATTCTATATTCTTTTTAACGAGTTTTAGAATATTTGCAAGAACACCCTCTCTCCGTCACTGCGCTCTTTTCCTTGGTATGGATTACGCCAAGTCGACCGGATGAATGTGTGGCAGTCCCGAAGGTAATATTTCTTTTTTGTCGTTACGAGGAACATAGTGACGAAGTAATCTCATAGTAATATTTCTTTAAATTGAGGAAACACATTTCCCTCAAGACTCCTATTTAAAAACAAGAGTCAAAAACTGAGATTCCGGATCAAGCCCGGAATGACAACAACAAAAAAGTGCAATGACAAGGTAGAAAACAAAATGACTTTCTTTTTTTGTCACCCTGAATTTATTGAATTTATTTTTGTCACCCTGAATTTATTTCAGGGTCTCTTAACTTGTTGATTTTATCAGATTCTGATGAGATTCCGAAACAAGTTCGGGACTAAAGGTTCACCGGAATGACAGGATAAAAATAAAGGAGGGGATTGCCGCAGCACAAACTTACTCACTTTCCCCCATATCCTCAATCATACATACGAAGTATAATCAAAGATATGTTTCTTCACAACCTGGAGTAATATATACGATGACAATAAAGAACACAAGGGCAGAGAAAATAAAAAAGCAATAAAACCGTAAAGAGAAAAACTACCCTTTTATTGTTTCCATGCTTCCACAAATTCTTCAACTGTTATACTAGCACAGGCAATCAATTTTCTTAGCGTTCCTTTCGCTACTTCTCTATGGTTAGGAACTGAAAGGGTAGCGATATGACCTTCTCTTACTAAAATAATATGACTTCCCTTTTGGCGTGCTACTTCCCACCCTAACCTTTCAAAAACTTTTACAACTTCTTTACCTCTGAGGGTAGGAATTTTCACTAAGCTAAGACCTCTATCTCATGAGTTTCAACTGTTAAAGGCATCCCTCTTTCAGCTCTTACTCCTAAGCATTGTTTAATAGCATCTTTAATATTTTCTATAGCCTCTTGCTTTGTTTTGCCCTGACTTACGCATCCCGGGATAGAAGGGCATTCTGTAACGAATACACCGTCCTCATCCTGTTCAACAGTTATTATAAACCTCATTTTAGCCTCCTTTATTCATAAATAGTATAACAATATTTGAATCATTTTTCAAGAATGTGTATGAGTTGCATATAACACCTTTGCATAATTTGCTAAGGAAAGAGATTAAGGCAGAGATTGCTTTTTATTTGAGGAAACACATTTCCCTCAAGACTCCTATTTAAAAACAAGAGTCAAAAACTGAGATTCCGGATCAAGCCCGGAATGACAACAACAAAAAAGTGCAATGACAAGGTAGAAAACAAAATGACTTTCTTTTTTTGTCACCCTGAATTTATTGAATTTATTTTTGTCACCCTGAATTTATTTCAGGGTCTCTTGACTTGTTGAATTTATCAGATTCTGAAACAATCCCGAAACAAGTTCGGGACTAAAGGTTCACCGAAATGACAGGATAAAAACAAAGGAGGGGATTGCCGCGCCTTCGGCTCGCAAAGACAAAACGCCAAGGGAAAGAGCGCAAAGACAAACAAGGATGCAATGACTTCTTCGTCGTCGCTACGCTCCGCGCAAAGACAAAGAAATGGCATTTGTCAATTTATTGTCAAGATAAAAAAAATAATTATTGTCAAGCAATAATGAAGTGGCGGGGAGTTGAAAAGACTCACCGCAATGACGAAGACAAAGAGTACAAAGAACATTTGCAATGTAAAAGTGGTTATTTTTGTGCCAGGCACCATTTTAACCATTTTGGTCGATTGATTTATTTTCAGCAGGGAAAAGCGTGGAAAGACAATTAAAAAAGGCGAGGCAACAGCCCCGCCTCAAATATTTACAGACAAATTATAACAGCGGAATAAGATTAAAACTCCTTAGCCCCATTTCATATTTGGATGCACCTGCCGAGAACAGGTGAAAATTGAGCTTCAAGAAAGAAGCACATTCTAAAAGATCTTCTTCACATCCATTTTTAAGTTCCAGTTCAATTTCATTGTAAGAAACTTTCCTTTTGCCCAGAACAAATTGCAGAAAATCCAGGGAAGCCTCAATCAAAGAGCCATCCTTCTCAAGATACAATATATGTCTTTCGTTATCTACAACCAGCACTTTTCCCAGGGGATTTCCTTTGGTAATTTCCAGTATTTGCGGAAAATATTTATTCAAAAAACCAGCTTTTGTCACGTCTTCACAATTACGCAGTATTTCTTCGAACTCCTCCCTTATGAATATCCCATTTTTAAGGATACCGTTTCCTTTAAGCGTTGCGATATTTTTGCCATCCTCTTCTCTTATCCTATATGCCATATTGCCATAAAGAAGATCAAATTTCTCAGTATCGAAGTAGTGGCTGACAAGATACTTTTTCTTTCCTTCCTTGATATTCCAATTAAGAAATCCTGGAATCTGTTCAATTTTTTCGAGCATTTTTTTTGATGCAGTAAGCTTTACTTCATATTCCTTCTTCATCATGTTTATTGTTGCCCTCCTTCTTTTTTCTCTTTACTTAATTCGCCTAAATATTTCGTCCGCTTGTAAGCAGCATACACTGCCTTTTCAAGAACAGTTCTAAAAGTCCCTTTCTCTAATTCATACAACGCTTCTGCCGCAGTACCTCCCGGGGAAGTTACCATATCGCGCAGCTCTGCTGTATGCTTGCCAGAATTTATAGCAAAAAGTATAGAGCCAAGTACGGTTTGATAAACAAGTTCTTTGGATACTCTTCGGGAGAATCCAAGATGAACGCCTGCGCTTATCATCGCTTCAAGAAACAAAAACACAAATGCAGGACCCGTGCCATTTAAAGCTGTAGCCATATCAACGTAATTTTCATCTCTGACAAAGAGTTCTTTTCCCATTGAAGAAAAAATTTCTCTGATGTGAATTCTTTCTTCTTCACTCACTTCTTCTGTTGCAGTCCACACACTCATTCCGTGCCCGACTTGAACAGGAGTATTGGGCATTACGCGCACTACCTTTTTATGCGCAAGCTCTCTTTGAATTACCTCTATTGGAATACCGGCCATTATGGATAACACAATCTGGTGGTCTTGCAACACCTCTTTTAACTCTCTTGCAAGAGCTGAAAAAATCTGTGGTTTAATAGATAGCACCACAATATCGCCAAATGATGCTGCTTCCGCATTATTTGACATCATCTTAATGCCAAATTGCCTGCTCAATTCCCTCGCCCTTGCAAGACGTGGGCTGCTGCCCGCGATGTCTTTTTTTTCATAAACGCCCTTTTCGATGATGCACTTCATCATGGAGGAGGCCATTGTCCCTGCTCCAATAAACGATATTTTCATCCTGGTTTCCTTATTTTATAATTTTTAAAAAAGTCGCTTACCTTAAATTTTATAAGACCAAGTTCAATTGCTCTAAACATAGCGGCAAAATCCAGCAAATAAAATTCACAAAAAGAACTGAAAGATTGTTCTTTCAAAAACATATCATTCAATTCTTCTTCGCCTTTTTCTTTGTATGTTGCTGACAGCATTTTCTTAACTTTGTAAAGCTTATTCGCAATGCCCTGTTTCGTTTTAGTCGTTCCAAAATAGCGTTCCTTAATAACCATTATTTCTTCCAACATACTGCTCTGCTCTACTAACGGAATAGATTGCCATATACTGTACTGCTCGGTAAAAAACAGATCCGGATTTTTGGGAGTGCCGTCCAAGACAAACATAGATAATTCCTGTTGAAATTCAGAATTTACCGCAACAAGAATTGTCTCAAAATCAGCAATTTTATCCATGGGAAGTTGCAGACGGAATAAAACAATGCCGCCTTTTTTGACTGCTGTACACTGTAATAATGTGAAACGTTTTTTCAAGCTATTGCATAGGATATTCATAGAGCTTATTTCATCTTTGTTTTTCAGCTGGACAATGATGCTAAACCCGCTTTGCGTCACTGCGATGACACTACAGTATCCAATGTCGAGATTATTAAAAAGAACAAATTTCTTATTTTTTGCTATCCTGTAGCTCAACTTTTCTTTATTAAGAAGTGCTTCCACAAATTTTGCCGCATCGTTTACGTTCACCTGGAGAATCACCTCCGCTTTGTTAATAGTATAATAAATAAAGAATTTCTTGCAAACAGCAGTATTGATAAGGCTTTCTTAAGGTTTTTTGCCAAAATAAGATTATAATAGAGGTTTTTGTGATAAAAAATACAATTAAGCAAAAAAGTCAATGATATCCGCTTAAATACAATCTTTTCCCTCATAAATATTGACAAATGAAAGTCAAAATGATAGAATGTATTAAAGTAATTATTACAAATGTGGGGTGAAAAATGAGTGAAATTATTGAATGCGTACCAAACATAAGTGAAGGAAAAAGAAAAGAAATTGTAGAAGAAATTATTGAAAATCTCAAAAAAACAGGAGTAAAAATTCTGGATTATTCATCAGATTCTGACCACAACCGCTCGGTAATCACGTTTGTTGGTAACAAGCAAAACGTAGAAAAAGGAGCGATGCAAGTAGCAAAAGATGCGGTGAGATTGATAGATTTAAAAAATCATCAAGGCACTCATCCGCGAATGGGTGCAGTAGATGTCATACCGTTTATACCAGTTAAAGATGTCACAATAGATGACTGCATAGAACTGAGTAAAAACACTGGCAAAAAAATAGCAGAAGAGTTGAATGTGCCAGTATATCTATACGCAGATTCTGCAGCAAAGCCAGAGAGAGAAAAATTGCCAAACATAAGAAAGGGGGAATTTGAAGGATTTTTTGAAAAGATAAAAGACCCGGACTGGCTGCCTGATTTTGGAAAGCCAGCTGTACACCCATCGGCAGGTGTCACAGCCGTTGGCGCAAGAGAATTTCTAATTGCATACAATATAAACCTCGGGACAACAAACATGAATATAGCGAACAAAATTGCACGTTCTATCCGTGACAGTACTGGTGGCCTCCACTATATACAGGCAAGGGGAATGAAACTGGAAGACAAAGAATGCGTACAAGTTTCAATAAATATACTGAACTATAAAAAAGCCCCCTTATACCGCGTATTTGAAATAGTAAAAATGGAGGCAAAAAGATATGGTGTAAACATAATGGAAAGCGAGTTAATCGGCCTTATGCCTATGAACGCAGCATTAAGAAGCCTTGCGTTCTATCTACAACTGCCGAAACTTACCGAACAACAAATTTTAGAATCAAAGATATATGAATAGGAGGAAAACAATGGAACAACCTATTATCCCCGATATACTAATATTTAATGTAGGGAAGCTCGTCACGATGTCCCCCGAACAATCCAAAGAAGAATCTGACTCAGAAAAAAACCTTGGCATAATAAGGGATGGTACAGTAGCAATAAAAAACGGGAAAATTGCCGCAGTAGGATATGAGAGCGAAATATCAAAATCCATAAAAATAGGCAAAAATACAAAACAGATAGATGCAGAAAGAAAAGTTGTAATGCCTGGCTTTGTGGACCCTCATACACATCTTGTATTTGAAGGGACAAGAGAAAAAGAATTTCTTTTGAGACAACAAGGAATACCAAATGCTCACATACTGAAAGAAGAAAATACAGGTATCATATCAACGGTAAGGTGGACAAGAAAAGCTATCTTTGAAAAGCTGCTTGAAACTTCAAAAATACATCTTTCCGAGCTCGTCAACTGGGGAATAACGACCGTAGAAATAAAAAGCGGGTATGGATTAAATTTAGAAGAAGAAATTAAAATCCTAAAGGTCGCAAAATACCTCAAAGAATATACATATATCAACATAAAATCTACTGTGCTTGCCGCACACATTATCCCTCCAGAATATCATATGCGAGATGAAAAATATGTAGACCTTGTGATAAATGACATTATCCCGATCATTGCCAAAAATGGACTTGCAGATTTTAACGACGTGTACTGCGAAAAGGGAGCGTTCACAAGAAATCAAGCAAAACGTATTTTAAAAGCAGGGTCAAGAAATAACCTTATCCCAAAAATCCACGCGGACGAAATGAGCGATGCCGGAGGCGCAGAAGTGGCAGCAGCCGTCCAGGCAATATCGGCAGACCATCTTATACACGCAAGCGACGAAGGCCTGAAAAAAATGCAAGAAGCAGGCGTTATTGCCGTACTTTTGCCTATTACAACATTCTCCTTAGGAAGCGATGTCTATGCAGATGCAAGAAAAATGATAGATATGGGGCTCACCGTAGCAATAGGCACGGATTACAACCCGGGAACATCTATGTGCACCTCGATGCCACTGGTTATATCCTTCGCAGTGGCAAAACTGAAAATGACAATAGAAGAAGCCCTATACGCCGCTACTCTTAACGCGGCAAAAGCAATAGATATGGATAAGGAAGTGGGGAGCATCGAAGTCGGTAAAAGGGCAAATATCAATATCTTGTCCGTAAAAAAGATTGAGGAGATGCCATACCGAATCGGGGAAAATTACGTTGAAACAGTCATTTCAAACGGCGAGATATTAAAATAAGGAGGCACCAGTGGACGAACTTAAAAAAACTCCGTTATATGAAGAACATAAAAAATTAGGCGGCAAGTTAGTGCCATTCGGCGGATGGGATATGCCTGTTCAATACACAAGCATCACGGAAGAGCATATCAACGTGAGAGAAAACGTGGGAATATTTGACGTATCCCATATGGGAGAGATTGAAATTCACGGAAAAGATGCGCTGCACTATACAAGCTATCTTGTAACAAATTCTGTGGAAAAAATGCAAAACGGCAGAGTAAAATACACACCGATGTGCTATCCGGACGGAGGAGAAGTAGACGACCTGTTTGTCTATAAAATCAGTGATGATCTTGTCCTCCTCGTCGTCAATGCCAGCAACTACGAAAAAGACCTTGATTGGGTACTGCAAAACAAAAAAGGTTTTGATGTTGACATCCTTGGGAAAAGTTTTGAATACGGGGAAGTGGCAGTGCAAGGACCAAAAGCAGAAGAATTGCTGAGTCCTTTTTTTAAAGGAGAGATGCCGTTAACTGAACTGGGGTATTTTAAGTCAATGTACGGAGAACTATTCGGGAAAAGGGTGCTCATCTCGCACACAGGGTACACCGGAGAAGATGGATTTGAAGTTTACAGCGATAAGGACGATATTGTGTATCTCTGGAATGAAATTATCGAGAAAGGGAAAAAGTTCCGCATACTGCCAGCAGGGCTCGGAGCGCGAGATACACTGCGCTTTGAAGTAGCGTACTGGCTGTACGGAAATGATATAGACAAAACAACAAATCCGCTCGAAGCAGGACAGGGATTTGCTGTAAAGTTCAAAAAGGGTGATTATATAGGAAAAGAAGCTCTAACAAAAATTAAAGAACAGGGTATCAGCCGGGAACTCTCAGGCCTCTACATTGCAAAGGGAGGAATCCCCAGACACGGCATGGAAGTTCAAAAGAACGGCAAAAAAATAGGGCATATCACTTCTGGAAATTACTGCCCGTACTTAAAAAAAATTCATGCGCTGGCATACATAGATTTACCGTACGCAGAAAAAGGCAATAAAGTAGATATTATTATAAGGGAAAAAAGAGCAGAAGCAGAAGTTATAGAACTCCCATTCCTTGAGCCAAGAGCAGGAAAAAAGAAAACTACTTGACAAAACAGCAAAATCAGTTATTAAGATGTGGTAAATAAAAATACATACAAGGAGGCACTATGAAAATATCACAACTGGCACAACGAGCCGGCACAGAAACGGCTTTCGAAGTGCTTGTAAAAGCAAAGGCATTAGAAAGACAGGGAAAAAGCATCGTCCACCTTGAAATTGGAGAGCCTGATTTTAACACATCGGAAAACATAAAACAGGCAGGAATTAAAGCAATTCAAGAGAACTTCACGCATTATTCCCCCTCGCAAGGCATACTAGAACTAAGAGAAGCAGTAGCAGAACACATATCCTCCACCAGAAACATCCCTGTATCCCCAGATGAAGTGGTAATAACTCCGGGTGGAAAAGACATTATTTTCTTTACCGCACTTGCGCTGCTTAACCCGGGCGATGAAGCAATCCACCCAAACCCGGGATACCCAATCTATGAATCGGCAATAAAAATAGCAGGCGCTACTCCTGTCCCAATGGCACTTCTGGAAGAAAATGATTTTGCTTTTGATAAAGAGCAGTTTAAAAATCTCGTCACTCCCAAAACACGCCTCATTGTTGTCAACTCTCCGGGTAATCCAACGGGAGGAATTCTTTCACCGGACGACCTTCAATTTATAGCGGACATTGCAATAGAAAATGACATTATGATACTTTCGGATGAAATATACTCAAGAATTATCTATGATGGAGCATTTTATAGTATTGCGTCCGTACCCGGTATGAAAGAAAGGACAATTATACTGGACGGTTTTTCAAAAACATACGCAATGACCGGGTGGAGACTAGGGTACGGCGTAATGAATAAAGATGTTGCGCAAACAATAACCAAGCTCGTCACTAACTCCGATTCCTGCGTTGCTACATTTGTGCAGATGGCAGGCGTAGAAGCACTCCACGGCCCACAAGACGAAGCAGAAAAAATGAGAAAAATATACGAAGAAAGAAGAAACATCATTATAGACGGATTGAATGAAATTCCTGGCGTTTCGGTGAAAATGCCAAAAGGTGCATTCTATGCGCTAGCAAACATTAAATCATTCGGGAAAACTTCAAAAGAATTGGCTGATTACCTTCTTTATGATGGAGGTGTTGCTACTCTCCCAGGGACATCTTTCGGAAAATACGGTGAAGGATACATCAGATTTTCATATGCAACTTCAAAAGAAATTATAAAAGAAGGGCTAAAAAGAGTAAAAGAAGCATTAGCACAACTGTAAAATTCTAAATACCTAAGACAAATTTAAAAGGGGCAGGTGTACACCTGCCCCTTTTGTTATCAAAGACTATAACTAAATGAAAAGTGGTTAATTTCGTGCCAGGCACCATTTTAACCATTTTGCTATTTTTTTGAAATAATGTTTTGTTTCTAAGGAGGAGATTCCGGACCAAGCCCGAAATGACAGGATAAAAAAACAAAATGACTTTCTTTTTTGTCACCCTGAATTTATTTCAGGGTCTCTTAATTTGTTGATTTTATAAGATTCTGAAACAAAAACAGAGATTGCCGCATCGTTCGCTGCCCGCCACGCTTCGACTTGGCGTAATACATGCCAAGGGAAAGAGCGCAACGACAAATAAAAGCAAAAGAAAAAGATAAGATTCCGGACCAAGCCCGGAATGACAGGATAAAAAACAAAATGCTTTCTCTTTTTTGTCACCCTGAATTTATTTCAGGGTCTCTTGACTTGTTGATTTTATCAGATTCTGAAAAGATTCTGAAACAACCCCGAAACAAGTTCGGGACTAAAGGTTCACCAGAATGGCAAGATAAAAACAAAACGTATTGCCTATTTGTGCCAGGCACCAATAGGCAATGAAAAACGACAGTGCAATGATAAAAAGAACGTGGCAGTAGTATTAACAACAAAGATAATTATTAGCTGTTTTATATCTGGCACGCCCGAGGGGAGTTGAACCCCTATCTACGGCTCCGGAGGCCGTTGCCTTATCCATTGGGCCACAGGCGCACATTACACATCCATCAAATTATAGGTTAATGCAGTGAAAATACAAGCCGCAACCCTTTAACAGCAAGTATCTACACATAAAAACTTGCAATTACAATACGAAGAGATAAAATAAACATATGGATAAAAATTCAAATTTCCAGAGTTTAGTAACATTAAAAGGAAATATTTATCGCAATGAGGAGGAATTTATATGATAAATCCTGACAAAATAGCCCAATACATAGGAAAACCAAAAGAAGAATTTACCAAAAAAGACCTGATCAAATTTGTTGAAGAAAATAACATTGAGATGATAAACTTCCGTTATGTAGGGGAGAACGGAAGGTTAAGGACGCTTAATTTTGCAATTACAAGCAAAACTCAACTGGACCAATTATTGTCAAGCGGAGAAAGAGTGGACGGATCCAACTTATTTTCTTATATCGACACAACTTCAAGCGACCTCTATGTTATGCCCCGCTACAAAACTGCTTTTATAAACCCATTCTCTTCCATCCCTGCGATAGATATACTTTGCTCATACTATAGAGGGAATGGAGTTCGCCTGGCAAGCTCTCCCGAAAACATTATCAGAAAAGCTCATCAAGTATTGAAAGATAATACAGGTTTGACTCTTGAAGCAATGGGAGAGTTAGAATATTATGTCATATGCGATAATGACCCTCTTTACCCTGCTTCCGAGCAGAAAGGATATCAAGAATCCTATCCGTTTATTAAATGGGAAAAAATACGTTACGAAGCAATGCAAGCCATCACTCAAGCAGGCGGAAAAATAAAGTACGGTCATTCTGAAGTAGGCAATATCCATAATAAAGAATTTTCAATGGAACAGCATGAAATTGAATTCCTCCCTGTGCCAATAGAAGACGCTGCTGATTACATTGCTATTGCCCGATGGATGTTAAGAGTAATAGGATACAAACACGGGGTAACAATCAGCTTTGCGCCAAAGGTATCATTGGAACATGCGGGTAGCGGCCTTCATATCCACACAAGGCTGACACAAAAAAGGAAAAATATGATGATAGAAAAAAACCATCTAAATGATACAGCACGAAAAACTATCGCCGGATATTTAACGCTGTCTCCTTCTTTGACTGCATTCGGTAATACTGTGCCCACCTCTTACCTGAGACTCGTTCCTGGCCAGGAAGCGCCAACAAACATCTGCTGGGGCGAGAGAAACCGTTCCGCATTGGTAAGGGTTCCTCTGGGGTGGCTCAATGTCAAAAATATGGCTAAAGATGCAAACCCTCTGGAAAAAAGCAAACTCAAGGAATATGGAAGCAAACAAACCATAGAATTCCGCTGTCCTGACGGCTCGGCTAATATTTACCTGCTGCTAGCAGGATTAGCGGTAGCTGCACGGCACGGGCTGGAAATGAAAAATGCGTTAAAACTTGCCAACAAACTTTACATCGATACATCTTCAAACAAAGGAAATGCATCTGTAAAGAAAATGCCTCACCTGCCTAACTCCTGCTGGGAATCCGCTGAAAACCTGTTAAAAGACCGTAAAATTTATGAAAAAGACGGAGTTTTTCCTGAAAATATAATTGACGGCACAGCAAAAGCACTTAAAAACTACGAAGACAAAAATTTGAGCAAAAAATTGTACGCCAATAAAAAAGAACTTCAAAAACTAATCAGCAAATACCTACATTGTTCATAACTACGTCACACTGGTGCCTGGCACCAGTGTGACGTAGCATACAGTTTTAGATTTTCATCATTACAATGCCTACCAGGCCGGGACCGACATGAACACCTAAAACAGGCCCGATTTCTCCGAAAGATACTTCCTTTACATTATCCATCTTGCCTAATTCATCGTATAATGCTCTGGCTTCATCCGCAGCATCAGCATGCATTACGTCCAGAAAACATTCTCCTTCTTCAATCTTTTTTTCAGCAATTTGAGACAGTCGTTCAAGGGATTTTTTTCTTCCGCGCACTTTATCATATGTGTAATACACTCCATCTTCATTAATAGAAATTATTGGCTTTATTTTTAGCAACCCGCCTATTGTTCCTTCTACTTTGCCAATGCGTCCACCTTTAACCAAATATTTCAACGTGGCTACAACAAAAAATACTTTTATATCATTAATTTTTTCACGCGTTTTCTGCACTATTTCATCAAATCCCAAACCTTCCTTCACCAATTTATGTGCATAAAGTACTAATCTGCCCAGTCCCATTGAAAGCGATTTTGAATCTATAACTTCAACGGTTAATCCTTCAACTTCTTTGCTCATTAACCTTGTTTCGTTACATGTACCGCTTAACCCGCTTGAAATATGAATTGCAAGCACATGTGTGTACTTTTTCTCTTTTAGCTCTAATAGTTTTTCTTTAAGTTCTTGAGGAGTCGGAACAGAAGTAGTTGGTATCTCCTCACTTAATCTATCGTACACTTCTTGCGGAGTAATATCAATTTTATCGTGATAAACCCTGTCAGCATAAATAACTTTCAGTGGAACAATATGAATATCTTTACCCTTCAATAAATCACTTGTTAAATCACAAGTGCTGTCAGTAACTATGGCTATTTTTTCACTCATCAGCCCCTCCCCTTCTGGTAATTTTTTTTACTTCTTACAACCAATCTTTCAATCACTTTTATATTATATCTTAGTAAATTTTTCTATCAATACCCTTTGCCGAAATTACTTCCTGTATCTTACAGTATTTAAATTATTCAACAGTTACGGATTTAGCCAAGTTGCGTGGCTTGTCAATGTCTAAGCCTCTGGACTCTGCTATATAATACGCTATAAGTTGAAGAGGAATAACGGAGATAACGGGAGAAAGATCATCGATTGTTTGTGGGACATAAAAAGTTTTGTCTGCAACTTCTTCTATCTCGTTATAACCTTCTGTTGCAATAGCAAGCACTCTTCCCTGCCTTGCTTTCACCTCTTTTATATTGCTCAGTGTTTTTTTACGAAGAGGCGCATATGTATCGATAGCAATGATAAGGGATTGCGGAGTAACTAACGCCAGCGGGCCATGCTTTAATTCCCCGGCAGGATATCCTTCCGCGTGAACATACGAAATTTCTTTTAATTTCAGCGCTCCTTCAAGAGAAAGCGCATAATCAAGGTTCCGCCCTATATAAAATGTTTCTTCGATCGTTTTTGTAGTAGATGCAAACTCTGCAATTTCATTGCTTCTATCAAGGATTGCCTGAGCTTTTTCCGGGAGAGCAAAAAATTCATCTACCAAAACTTTTTCGTTTTCTTTCGGAAGAAGCCCGAGTTTCTTTGCAAAGTACAGCAAAACAAGCGCTATCACTTCAACCTGAGCTACATATGCCTTCGTTGAAGCTACTGCAATTTCCGGGCCTGCGTGCACATAAACAACATTGTCAACTTCTCTTGCAACAGAGCTTCCTACAACGTTTACAATGCCAATCGTTTTTGCGCCTTTTTCCTTTCCAAGCCGTAATGCCGCAAGCGTATCAGTCGTTTCACCTGACTGGCTAATTACAAAAAGAAGCGTTTTTTCGTCTATCATGGGATCCCTGTATCTAAACTCAGATGCAACTTCAACTTGCACGGGCAACTTTAAATATTTTTCAGCAAGGTATTTGCCAACAACGCCTGCATGATATGCCGTGCCACAGGCAACAAAGAAAATTTGGCAAATATTTTTAAGATAATCTACTGATATCTGTTCAAGTTCGGGTATTTCAAAAGAACCGTTCTTTATTCTTCCGCGCATTGCTTCTTTGATTACGGCCGGCTCATCAAAAATTTCTTTCAACATAAAATGTTTGAAGCCACCTTTTTTTGCGTCTTCGACGTTCCACTGAATCTGCTGAACAGGCCTTTTAACACTATTGCCATTAGCATCCCAGACGCTAACGTCATCCTTTGTAATCTTCACAATATCGCCATTTTCAAGGATAATAATTTCTCTTGTGTATGTTAAAATAGCAGGTATATCAGATGCAATAAAATTTTCACCTTTCCCCAGGCCAACAATTAAAGGACTGTCCTTTCTTACGACAACAAAACAATCTTTTTGGTCTTTGGCCATCACAGCAATTGCATAAGAACCTTCCAACATTTCATAGGCTTTCTTTACAGCTTCAAGAAGGTCTCCTTCGTAAAATTCCTCAATCAGATACGCAATAACCTCTGTATCAGTTTCCGAACGGAAATCATGTCCTTCTTTAACAAGCATTTTTTTAAGCTCGAGGTAGTTCTCGATAATGCCGTTGTGGACTACTACAATATTTTTACTTTCGCTGTAATGAGGATGCGCATTAACATCATTTGGCGCACCATGCGTCGCCCAGCGGGTATGCCCTATCCCAAGATTGCCTTTTAAATCTTCATCTCTGAGGCGCTCTTCAAGTGCTTTTATTCTTCCTTGAGTTTTCACCACTTTTAGATCTTCACCCAGTATTGCAACACCTGCTGAATCATAACCTCTGTATTCAAGGCGTTTCAATCCGTCTATTAAAATAGGCAGTACCTCTTTATCTCCTATATATCCTACTATTCCACACATTCTTTTCCCTCCTCAATAAACAATCTTATTCTATCGGCACATTCTGTAATTTCTGATTCGCTTTCACCTTCAACCATAATACGGATTAAGGGCTCTGTTCCTGAAGGCCGCACTAAAATTCTGCCTCTTCCTTCAATGTGCAATTGCTCTTTTTGTATAAATTGTTTCACGCTTTCTTTCTGTATAATTTTTTTGCTCTTTACGTACATATTCACAAGAATTTGCGGAAAATGAACAATGCCTTTACGCAATTCGCTAAGTGGTTTGCCCGTTTCCCGCATTACCGATAAAAGCACAAGAGATGTAATCAAGCCATCGCCAGTATGATTCTCTTCAATGAATATAATGTGGCCAGACTGTTCACCTCCAATAATTGCTCCCTGCCTGTTCATCTCTTCCAATACGTATCTATCGCCCACAGGTGCTCTAACAAAATTAATTCCACTTTCTTTAAACGCCTCTTCAATGCCCATATTGCTCATAACAGTGCCTACCACCGTGTTATTTGCAAGAAGCCCTTTACTTTTTAAATGTTTTGCCACAATCAACATTGTTTCATCACCGTTAACAATTGTGCCATTTTCATCAGAAAAAATTACCCTGTCTCCATCACCGTCATGAGCAATTCCAATATCTGCGTCATTTTTAATCGTAAGAGAAGAGATTAAAGAAGGAGTAGTTGAACCACAATTCACATTAATTTTTTTCCCGTTCGGTTCATTGCCGTAAGCTATCACCTCTCCCCCGCATACTTTAAGCATTGTGGGCGTTGTATAGTACGTTGCACCAAAAGCACTATCTACTACAATTTTAAATCCATTCAGATCAAGCGGAAATCTTTTGTAAAGGTGACCGATATATTTGTCCTTAAACGTTGTATCTACTGTTACTTTACCTAAAGCATTGCCTTTCGGCATACTATACCCATTAAAATTATCTTCTATAATTCGTTCTATTTCTTCTTCTAATTCATCTTTCAGCTTGCACCCGTCCGCATCAAAAAGCTTTATACCGTTGTACTCCACCGGATTATGCGACGCAGAAACTACAACACCGGAAGAAAAGTGCATCAAATGAGTAAGCAAAGAAACAGCGGGAGTTGGTATAATCCCTGCCTGGACTACATCTACCCCTACACTTGCAATGCCTGCAGATATTGCATTTCTCAGCATAGGTGATGAAACGCGTGTATCTTCACCTACAAGAAAAGATGCATCGTCCTTAAAGATAAAACCCGCTGCCCTTCCAATGTTAAGTGCCAATTCTGCTGTTAATTCTTTATTTGCAATGCCACGTACTCCATCGGTTCCGAATATTTTTCTCATATCTAACTATTGTACCGAGTGAATGAAATAAATCAAGTTTAGAAGAGATTAGCTAAGCTGCAGTGCCAAAGAGTGCTGGAATTAAGGAGATACTATTTTTATCGTAAGCGTAATTGTCCCTTCTTCTTCTGGTATGTTTATATTGCTTATTTTGTATAATTTCTCCAATTTTTCCAGAACAACAGGCAATGTTTTGCTGTTCAGTGTGTAAGCAAAAAGATTCTCCTCTCCGACTTTCAGCTCGCCATACTGCGTTAGAAGCGCAATTACATCTGCTTTTTCACTTTCTTCCACCATTATCTCAAATCCCGCATGAGACAAAATAGACTCTCCTTGAAATCCTTTCTCCGGTGCAGCTTCATAAGGAAACTCGTTTCCTACCGGCATTGTTGTTCGCACATTGTTATCCGTTTCCGGAGATTCAAGTTGATAGTCATATTTTAAACCTGGAACTTTCAAAAACAGAAACAAAACAAGAAGCACTGCAGCAAAAGAAATCACCCGATAGGGAACCCGGAAGCGTTTTCTGTGCACTTTTTTGAGAACATTTTCCTCGGTACCCGGTAAAGCGTTTACTTTCATATCGGAAAGCACGGCTTTCATCTCGATAAGCTGTTCATAATATTCTCGCGCTTCTCTATCTTTTTTAAGAAGTTTTTTTATCTCCTCTTTGTTTCCTTCTCCATCAATGTATTTCGAAATTTTTTCTTTCATCACTCTTTAGACAGCTCCCTCTCAAAAAAGTTTCGTTTTAAAATTTCTTTTCTTAAATGCTCCCTTGCCCTGAATAAGCGGGACTTAACAGTCCCCACTGAAACTGCTAAAAGTTCGCTTGCTTCTTCGTAATTAAGCCCTTGAATATCTACAAGTGTAACAACTTCCCTCTCAATTACAGTAATGTGCTTCATTCCCTCCCGGATAATCTGCTTTTTTTTGTCGTCTTCCTTGAATTGCTCCTCAGGATAACTTACAGCTTTTTTCCATTTTAACCTATCTTTCAGCCTGTTCCGTGCTCCTTCGCTTTCAAGCATATTTTTGAGCGTGTTCATCCCAATGCGGTAAAGCCACGTAGAAAGAGATGACCTGCCATCAAACTGATCAATCTTTTTAAAACACTTGATAAATGTATCTTCCACCACATCTTGAGCAACTTCAGATCTTTGCGCAACATGAAATACGGAATTAAAAAGAAAATTTTTATATTTTCTTATAACATACTCCTGCACATTAACATCGTTCTTTTTTAATCGCTCTATAATCTCTTCTTCGTCCATTTGTTATAGTATAGAATATCTCGCTAAAAACGCATAACAAAACTTGCATAGCTCAATAACTAACATATAATAAAAGTATGAAATATATAATTTCTATTTTAATAGTATTTTTAATGGGAGCAATCCCCTGGCCATATATCGTAGGGAAAGTTACAAAGCACATAGATATTAGAAAACACGGAAGCAAAAATCCCGGTGCAGGGAATATATTTCATCTGGTCAGTTGGCGAGCAGGAATAGTAGCGCTGCTGGGAGATATGGCAAAAGGATACTTTGCGCTTTATTTTATCTACAGGTTATACCATTTCTCTCCGGTACTGCTCACATATTTTGGCCTCATTGCTGTATTCGGCCATGTATTTTCACCATTTTTACAATTTAAGGGAGGAAAGGGAGCTGCAACAACGCTTGGTGTTTTTCTTTTTATTCTTCCTCTTGTAGTGCAGGCAAGAAGTGTGCTTCTTCTCATTCTTGTTGCAATTCCATGGTCAATAACGCTTATAATCACCCATTCACAGGTGGTAAGCCTTTTTGTCACAGTGCCATTTTTCCCTTTAGTTTTGTGGTTTATGACGCATGACGCTAACCTTGTGATATCAGTAATAATTTTAGTTATTTTTATGGAAATCCTCGGCATAAAATCTACCAAAAGAGAATGGCCTATTGCATATGAAAAATATGTAAAAAAATATTTTCATCGTAGTTAACCGTTATAGACTTGACCTACTGCCATTATTATTTATAATGAATCGGAAAGCCGAAGTGGCGGAATTGGCAGACGCGGCGGACTCAAAATCCGCAGGGGTTCAGAGCCCCGTGAGGGTTCAACTCCCTCCTTCGGCACCACTTGCATATACAATACTTTTATATATCAGTTTGCAAATGAAAGATCAATATATGCTCTTTGAAACCGCATTCAAAAAAATTAAAAATAGTAAGCAACTCATATTGTTGACATTTTTTACATAGTTTTTATAATCATTTGTGAAATGAATAACTCAATTTTAATTTGGGTTAATAAAACCCAAACTAACGGAGGACGCAGCAAATGGAAACAACAAGAAAATTATCCGTCTTTGAAAAGTACCTAACATTATGGGTTTTAGCCTGTATTGGTATAGGCATCTTGTTGGGAAAAGCAGCTCCTGAAGTTGCAATCAAGCTGGATTCTTTCTCTATATACAATGTTTCAATACCCATCGCTATCTGCCTATTTTTTATGATGTATCCAATTATGGTAAAAATAGATTTCAAAGAGGTGGTAAAAGCTACAAAAACTCCCAAACCTGTTATTTTAACTTTATTCATCAATTGGGCAATCAAGCCGTTTACCATGTATTTGATTGCTTCATTCTTTTTGGGCTTCTTATTTAAAGGATTCTTGCCTGGAACAGAAATAATTAAAACAGGACAGGAAGTTGAGCTATGGCGAAGTTATATTTCCGGTACAATTTTATTGGGTATCGCCCCTTGCACGGCTATGGTGTTAATGTGGAGCTACCTTGCAAAAGGTAATGACGGACTCACTCTGGTAATGGTTGCTATAAATTCACTTACTATGCTTGTGCTTTATGCCCCACTTGGACGATTCTTGCTTGGTGTAAATGCAATGCCTGTCCCATGGAAGACAATTTTATTTTCTGTACTAATTTATGTGGCTTTGCCATTGGTTGCCGGATATTATTCCCGAAAATATATCATAAAATCGAAGGGGATAGAGTGGTTTAATACAAAATTTTTACACTGGCTTACACCTGTTAGTATAGTTGCACTCCTTCTCACATTGCTACTTTTATTCTCTTTTAAGGGTAAAATTATAATCGAAAATCCTCTTACAATACTCTGGATTGCTATTCCTCTTTTTATTCAAACAACACTTATTTTCAGTTTAGGATATTTTGTTTTAGCGAGATTGTTTAAGCTCTCATATCATGATGCTGCTCCTGTTGCAATGATCGGAGCTTCAAATCATTTTGAGGTAGCAATTGCAACTGCAACAATGCTCTTTGGCTTATCGTCAGGCGCTGCACTGGCAACTGTGGTTGGCGTTCTCATTGAAGTGCCGTTAATGCTCACGCTTGTTTCCGTTTGTAAAAGAACGTGTCGTTTATTTGAAGAATGTCACTTGCCCGAATGTGTGCCAGACTAAAAAATAGGAGAAACAAGTAATGAAAAATGTTTGTCATTGTTGGTGGGACGGCTGGGGCAATCATTAACTCTCTGTAAAAGCAATTAATGTAAGCTACTCTTCGAGTCAAGGGGGATTAAAATGGCTAAAAATTGGTATCCAATAATAGATTATGGCAAGTGTATAGGTTGTCTTGCCTGTGTGAAGTCTTGCCCACACGGAGTATATAGAGAAGAAAATGGCAAACCTTTGGTAGTCAATCCTGATGCATGCATAGAATTTTGTCGAGGTTGCCAGCGAGGAGCTTGTGAAAGTAGTGCAATAACATATTTTGGAAATAAGGAGGTGTAAAATGGGTAAAAGGGGACTTTTGCTTTGTGTTTGTCAGGGTACTTGTCCATCCTTTCACGAAATGGACATTTTTGAGGTGTTAAACGCAATAAGAAGAGAAAATCTTGTCGATTTTGTAGCTCTCCATCCACAACTTTGTGCTGATGATGGAGATGAATTTCTTAAAATTCTTATGTCAAACAAAGAATTTGACAAATTATTTGTGGCAGGATGTGATCCACGTATGCAACAAAAGATGTTTAAGGATGCATTTAAGGAAGCCAGTTTCGATGTTAGTCATCACTTCCCGGTAGATATCAGGAATATGACAACAAAAAAGGCAGTGGATACAATAAAAAAACTGATTGAACAAAATTAGTAACTACAAAACGCGCTTAAAAAGGGGGTGGGGAACCCCCATTTTTTATTTAAACTGTAAAATAATCTTCCGTTAAAATTAAACAAATTCCAACAAAGTATCTATCAATCATACTTTATTATAACAGTGTATGATTCTCATTTTTTCAAAGCTTATTCAGTAGTCAAAAAAATAAGAATAGATTTTTATCATGATATTATTTCCCACCGGGGGTAGAATACTTTAGCTCTCGTGAGGCATGCTTTCCATTAAAATACTTTTCAAGAATGAATGTTTACAGATAGATAACTTCCTTTTCAGAAAATAAATTCATTTGAGTTCGTTTTCCTTGACTACAAAGAATTTAGGAATATAAAATAGCAAGACATTTTATGAGAATAAATAGGAGGAACAAAGGGTAAAAGCGCAGAAGAGATATATATCGACAGTAAGGTGCGGATATAACCAAGTTATATACAATATACTCGGAGCTTTTAAAAACGAAAAGATTATAAACTTTATAATTTAACTTTAATTTCTGAAAATATTTACATTAAGTAAAAAATTAGTGGATAAAGGAAGGCAAATATGAAAAATACTAAAAAGTTAGGTATTGTACTGCTCATTCCCAGTATCCTTATAACTTTAGGAAGCTTTACATACACATTATTTGTAATAGCATCAATTGGCATATACATTACATGGTATTCTCCTGCCATATTTGTAGCTATTGCACTCCTCCTATTTTCAATATTTACTTTGTGGATAAGCTGGAGATACATAAAAAACAAACCTTTTAGAAAAAATAGATATGTCGGTACTTTTTTGATTTTGTTAGGAGTTATTTGCTTTCTCTATATGCTAATTCCTGTAATTTATTCTAATGTTACGCAAACTAATCCCGGCGGATGGGCTCGACCTATTATAGGATTAACTGTCGGTTTGTTTTTTATATTACTTGGAATGAAATTGATTAAAATTGAAACAAAAAATATCAGCTAACTGGGTATGAGCGGTTCCGTCCAGTTGCTACGCTTCTTCACTCCACCCATATTTGCAGGTGATGCGCCTTCGGCGTATTATATCACCCGTAAATATCGCTTATACCTAGCCATTCTACACTTCTGTTACAAACAGAGATTACATTAAGATTCTCAGGAGAAAATTATTTTCCTTTTTAAGGATTATTTTATCCTCTGGGTGGGAACACTCAATCTTCTGTAAGGCGTGCCATCTTGATTACCATATTCTTGCACGGTGGAGTTGCAGGCGGTCAGGCCTGCCAGTGTTAGCAGTCGCACGCCGAGCTACTAATGAAAGGATGGGGGCTATCTCCTGCCGTTAACCGTGCAGTATCCGAAAAGAAAATACACGAACAAAAAAAGCGGGGACTTGAGCCCCGCTTATCTTTACGAGTAGCAACCGCCTGTGTAAGGCAAGCTGTAAAATCCTTTTCTAATTTGTGGTAAGAAAAAAATTATACTTTAATTTTATCAGACAAGGAAGGAAATGCATTCACAATCGCTTTTATAATCTTATCCGTTCCGTGCTTTAAAACATCTGCAGTAGGCAACTGGTACTTTGCTTCGTAGTTTTCTGCCGTTCTGTCCAGCTCTTCGTCTGTCATTTTTTCGTGATTCAGCGTAATAGCTATAACATCTACTTTAGAAAGCTTTTTAACAAGATTAATTTCTTTTTGAAGATCCGGGATAGGCAAAAGTGGATAATCGCAGTACATTTTTCTTTTCGGCGCATGCTGAATAATAATTGCATTTGGACGAGCCCCTTTTAAAATTGCAAAAGAACTAAGAAAAGCAGGATGAGAAAGAGAACTTTGCCCTTCAACCAATATAATATCCGGGTGTTCGTTTTCGTAAGCTTGAACGACGGCATACTCTATTTCTCCTATTATAAATTCTCCAGGTATCGCATCTAGTGCTCTCCCATACTTTGCTCCCTGAACAACACCTGTTTGCCCTGTAGTAACAAAAATAGCATTTAATCCCCTTGCCCGCAGTTCTTCTTTCAAACAAATCGTAGTAGTCCTTTTCCCAATAGCAGTATCCGTCCCAAAAACAGCAACTACTGGCGTTTTCACATCAAAAATTTTCCCGGTAAAAAGACGCATTTTTCTCTTTGTTGGCGGCTTTCTGATATCAAAGATTTTTACACCGTAAGCCCGAGCCTCTTTCATCATCGCTCTATCTTCAGTAAAGAAATCCATCAGCCCGCTCACAATATTTAAATGATGTCTTAACGCATCAAAAATAATCGCACGGTGTTCCTTTGGAAGTCTCGCAGAAGAAGGAGCAATGCCATAGATAAAATAATTAATAGGTTCTTTTATCTTTGATATTGCGTCTTCAATGCTTTTATAAATTAAAATTCCATTTTTCTTGCCGTCAAGATATTCTCCTGCATCCATCCCTTCCTTTGTGCTGTCTACCACTCCTTCTATCTTGTATATGCCAGAATACCTCACAAGGCCATTTGCCGTTTTTCCGTCAAGCTCTCCGAACATTCCTTCGCAAAAAACAATTGCATTATTATCCATAAAATACCTCCCCTTTTGTCATTATGGGCATATGCCGATAAAAAATACATTAAATAAAGAATATCAGAAATAAGAAATTTGTCAAAACCTATTCACGCATATGAAGAACACTCGAGGAAATCAAAGTAAATAAGGACAAAATCCCTTATTAAAAATTTTTCCAAAATATTCAAAAATTATTGAAGCAACAATAAAACAAGACAGTGTTTTTTAAGGAGTGGCACTCATCATACTATTAATTAAATGCGATGAGTGCCACCTCATATCTAATATTTGTGAAGCATCCTGTTAAGCGCAAGGATATCAGTTAACAGCGCTTGCCCTGTTTCTATTCTTCCTGCCCCTGGCCCTATTATGGTAACGTCTCCCAAGTGATCTGTTGTAAACGTAAGAGCATTTATTGCTCCCATAACATTTGCAAGAGGATGTGTAAGAGGCACTTCTCTTGGCAATACTTTTGCTTTTACAGTATCATTCTTTTTTTCAACTTCAGCAATGAGCTTTATCCTGTGATTGTTTTCTTTTGCTTTTTTTACATCGTTAAGCGTTATGCCAGTTATTCCTACTCTCTCAACATCCTGTATATTTATATTTTCTCCCATTACAACATCGGCCATTATGACAGTTTTTACTGCTGCATCCCATCCTTCAACATCAGCAGTAGGATCCGTTTCAGCATATCCCAATTTTTGCGCCTCAGCCAATGCGTCTTCATAGCTCTTTCCTTCTTCCATTTTTGTCAGTATAAAGTTGGTGGTGCCGTTTACGATACCCTGGATTCTTGAAACATCGCATCCTGCTAAAGATTCTAAAACTAAGTTCAACGCAGGAGTTCCACTTAAAACAGTTCCCTCAAATCTCAAATACACCTCATTTTCATCAGCCAATTTTTTTAACTCCTGATAATGAAGAGCAATTGGCCCTTTGTTTGTCGTGACTACATTCTTTTTGTTAGAGAGAGCTGTTTTTATGTGTGTTAATCCCGGCTCCCCTGTTCTTGTGTTTGTTGGTGTAGCTTCCACGATAAGATTTGTATTAGTTTCTCTGATCGTCCTCATGCTATTTAAATCTCTTGTTCCAGAGGGGTAGTTTTCCAAATTTCCTTCCTTCCCAACAAGGTCTAAAACAGTTGCTAAATCCAAACCATTTTCATCATATACAGACCCTTTTGCGAGATCCGAAATTGCGGTAATCTCAAAATCAAATCCATACTTTCCTTTTAGTTCTTTTCGCTTATTGTGTAATATCCTCATTAACCCCAACCCTACATTTCCCAATCCTATGATGCCTATTTTGCACTTCATTTTTCTCACCTCTAAATTTTATTTAAATCTAATTCATCAAGTTTTTCCTGAGTTGGTATGCCATTTTCATTCCACCCTCTGATAAAATAATACTCCGTGAGCATCGTGTCAAAAGCATCTCTTAATAAAGAAACTTTTTTATCTCCATTCGGAGGCATCGGCAAAGATTCTTCAAACATTCGCGGAGGTAGTGTGTCGTCTTTTCTTGAGACGTCTGCTTCTCTTATATTAAATAATCTTGTCAAGTTCCAGATTCTCTCACCTATCTTGATGTATTCTTCCTCAGTAAGGTCAATTCCTATGCTGCACTTTAAACCCGCCAAACAATCTTCGACGCCAAGGGGAACAAAATCACATAAAACAATCGAAAACTCAGCAGCCCTTTCATCCTGTATATCTTTTACAAACTGTGCAACTCCTTGAATCGAAAATCTTTTTAAGATTCCGTCGATTTCCGGTCGCACCGTCCATGCCCTTTGATGGCATCCCCCTCTATCAGAAGTTGCATAGGCAATTGCCATTCCCCATGAGCTTCTCGGTTCATATCCGGGAAGCTCCATTCCTTTTACGTGAATAGCAAATTTTTCGCTGCCTTGTCCAATCTTTTTAGCGGCTCTCCTTGTCCCCTCGGCAAAGAGATCTCCTATCCCATTTCTATACGCAATATCTTTTATCAGTTTTTGCTGCCCTTCAGCATCACCAAATTTAGGAGTGTCAGCCAATATACCTTTTTCTTTACACTCCATTCCGAATGCAACAATCCCGCCAGTAGAAATAGCATCTAACCCAAGTTCATTGCAAAGAATAAGCGCTTTTGAAACATCTACAATGTCCTTTATTCCATTATCACTGCCAAGCAGGGCAATATCCTCATATTCAACTTTTACTGCTTTCCCATCAATTTCAACAACCTTTCCGCATACAATCGGACAGTTAAAACAGCTTACATCGCGTTTCACATAATACCTCAAATTTGGACCGGAGATACCGTACCCGTTCTCTATGTATCCTGCTTGGAAATTACGAGTCGGCAGAATACCCAGCCGATTCATCGGGTCTATCCAGTATGATGTGCCTAATACTCTTCTTGTGTGAACAAATGTGTTATCTGTAATCCTTTTTGTCATCTCTGCAGAAATCTCTTTCAATTTATCTTCATCGTAAACATCAACTTTCCCAGAGCCCTTTACAGCTATCGCTTTTAAATTCTTGCTGCCCATAACTGCGCCCGGGCCTCCTCTTGCCGCTATACCTGCCCTCCACGGGTCACTGTCCTTGTCCATTGCAATTGATGCAATCTTGACTAAATTCTCTCCCGCTGGGCCAATCGAAGCAATATGAGCTTTGTTATCAGTTTCCCCTCTTACCTCATCGACGGTTTCGCTGACAGTTAACCCCCACATTTCCATTGCATCCCTGAATTCTACACTGCCATCATTTATCCATAGATACACCGGCTTTTCGCTGTGGCCTTTTAATATAATGCCATCGAATCCTGCCTTTTTTAGCTCTGGTCCAAAAAAACCTCCGGCATGACAATCTAAAAAAAGTCCCGTAAGCGGTGATTTGGTAACTACTGTAGTTCTGCCAGAGGTAGGAAATGGAGTCCCTGTAAGAGGCCCGTTAAGAAACATCAGAAGATTATCAGGAGATAAGGGATCTGTTTTAGGTTTTAGCCTTGTGTATAAAAGATACATGCCAAGCCCTTTTGCACCAAGGAATTTTTTTATGACATCTACATCTATCCTTATCTCGTTAAAGCTTTTGTTAGATAAGTCAACTTGTAGCAACTTTCCAAACAACATTATCCCCCCTTTTTTTATTTTAAATCTCTCTTACCTGTGCAAATTCGTTGCGGCAACAAAACTCAGACCTTTTTCCGTTAATGCCTTCGCTGTATTGTTTATAGCCTGGTGTTTATCCATGTAATTCTCCTGAAGAAAGCTCATCATGACAGGGTCAATTTCATCTTTTGGAAGGAAATAATCCAGGATATCAGAAGGATGTTCTCTTATTTCTTCCACCCTTATTTCACCGCCCTCATGTTTTGCGCTGATGTTCTTTACCTTTACAGCTAGCTCTATCAGCTCATTTCTCCTATCGTAAGGCTGTTTTACAATATGTTTGTAAGACTCCAATATGTGGTGCTCGAATCGCACGCTATCTTCAAAACCAAAAGCTTTCCGTGCAATTGCCCCTGTTTCTATTGTTTCATTATTTACTGAGTTTGAAGGATTTAACCCTATTAGAGAAGTGGTTCCATCTTCCCTGCTGAAAAGTTTCGCAATAAGAAGAGTGGCAAAAAATGCATAAGGATTATCATTGCCAAGAAATACAGAAATCTTAAATTCATTATTTACTCCTAACTTGTGCATGAGATATGCCAAAACTACAGTTCCCAGATTTATATTGAGTACCTGTTTTATTCCATAATTCGTGTAGTAATAAAGAAATTCATCAGCCCATTTTATAGCATAATCGTTTGGCTGGCCTACGCCTCCAAAATAACCCGTAATCGTTTCGGCGCCACCTAAATGAATATTTGAGCCATCAGTTCCTTTTGTGTCAAGTGTTTCACACCAACTCGCCCCTATAATCCTCATAGCAGCAGAAACAGCCAAAAGGTCGCTGTCTGCCTCCTGTTCTTTCATTGCTCTAACCCGAATAAATCTTCCAGGCATCAACTCTCCGTGTTCGAGTGCATGCTTTGCTTCTGTCATAAAAAATGGAAAATACTGGCAGGCACTAATTTCTAAGGTAACAGCATATTCATCTTTGAATGTAAAAGAAACTGCCTTATCTCCCAGAACCTTTCTTCTAAAGTTTGCAATTGAAATAAATTCCCCGTTATCCCTTTTTTCAGCGAGCCATTCCAGATCTTTCATGTAGCGCGGATTTTTTCCGTTCAATTTTTCAAGTATATTCTCTAGTTTTCCCGCCTCTTCTGCTTTTCTATTAACTTCTTCAACCCCGCCATACTTTTCTATAACGCCAAGCAGATCGTTGATTAATTTGTTATTGGGATCTAAAAGAAAATTATTAATTTCGGTAAGTCGTTTTTCAGAGATTTTTAATTTTTGTCTCAACACAACCCCCTCCCTTTTTATTAGATTGTACTGCAAATTAAAGTTATGATTTTCTATTCACTTTTTATTTTAACAAGCTTTTTGTCAATGTCAAATTAAAAACCATTTTCTGCTGACAAAGGTGATAAAAATAATTGTCTCAAACTTCCCATTTTATATATCAAAAAATTGGAATAACGAAGAACTTATCCTTATTATGTGAAGTATGGTTTATACAAGTGCTTGCCAGTGACATAATTGATGCCACAAGAAAAAAGACACTATACATAACTTCACTTGTTAAGTAAAAATGGCAGCGAACAATAAAAAGAAAAATACTGAAAAACAGTTAAAGAGTTAAGAAAAAGGTATTAAGTTTATTTACTATGATTGCCTGCATAATGGATAAACAAGCTAACTACACCTGTTGTAATTACTGTTTTAAACAGAACCGCACCTATTGTAAGTGCTAAATAAAAGCCAAGAATGGTATTCAAGGGCCAGGGTAAATGCAAAAAAGCAGGAATTCCAAATTGAATCCCTCCTTCAATGCTTAAGACATCCCATCCGCTCGCCCAGCAAACAAAAGGAACAAAAATAAATGAAGCCGCCGGAAAAGAAGAATAAAGTGACAGGAGAAATGAAGCTTTTAAAGCATTGTGTGTTGGCACGCCAGTGCGGAATCTTAAACCAAAAACAATACCCCATACAAAAGCCAGAATCACATTAAGTACTGGTATTCCCATCCCCATAATCATACCAATGCACTCAATAAAATAAATAGCAATAAGAATTACAAAATAGTGAAGAATTCTTTTGGGTTTGCTATCCACTTTATTGAGAAACCCGGCCAAAATAATAGCACAACTAAATCCAATAATAAGATTGACTATTATCAAAAAATATCCGATCATTCCCACATTCTCCTCCTTTTAATTCACTATCCTTTCCCTTTCATTTACTTACTTCAGAATATCCTAACAGCTTTTTCTGTCAATTCAGGAACAAAATTCTTATAAACTGCTATTTCAAACTTAACAATACTTAAATCATCTTCATTTGCTTCTAACAATTTTGCTATGTTTTTTAGATAATTTACATCTGCAAAATATCTTTCAAGATTTAATATCACATCAAGGGAAAATGGGTTTCTTTTTGACATATAAAATTTTTATGATAAAATAAATAGGGGAAGACAAAATAAGGGGAAAATAGAGTCTTTCATCTAAGAAAAAACCTTTACGGGGGGATAATTATAACAAATATTGAAAATAAAGGTATTCACAAAAAGAATTGGATACACTTAATTGCCCGCTGGATAGGTATAATTGTAGGAGCAACTTTTCTGTTCATATTGGTCAGTGAAGGAATTATAGACGCAACCACTGGCAATAATCCACCAGGAATTGAAGGAACTATACTGGGCGTGCTGGTCGTTATTGGAATAACAGACATAGTCATCGCCTGGCGAAAGGAAAAAATTGGCGGCACAATAGTAACAATTGCTGCTATTGCACTGTGCGTGTTTGCATTCATTACAGCAGGGCGCATGAAGATTTTTGCCGTACTGGTAGCAGGCGGGCCGTTCTTAGTAAGTGGCATCCTATTTCTCATAAGCTCTCGAAGCCTTAAAGAAACGAAAATTCATTAAAATAGCATTGAATGGAATTAAAAATTATCACTTAAGGAGGTGATACTATGAGTTTGCCTGATAATAGCCAAAAAAGAACTCTTGCGATAAAAACCGTATTTTGGACATTAGTGGGCCTTTTTGCCATAATGGCAATTATGATCGGGGTTGGAAATGAAATGCCAGCATTCAACAGATTTTTAATTGGGCTTAGAAATGAAATGCCAGCATTATTCAAAAGATTTTTAAACTTCTCTATCATTGGCGGCGGTGCAGCTCTCTTTATATTAGGCATAACATTAATAATTTTAACCCTAAAGAGCGGCATAGGAGGAAAACTCAAAAAGTTTTTAATACTGACAGGAGCTTCAGTCGCTGGCATTTTCGTCAGTATAGTGTTGCATAATTTTATTTATGGGTTGTTTATTCACTTTTTCGGTCCAGACTTCTGGACTAGAATTGGTACGGGGGGAGAGGAGCCCGTCTTCTTTATTCTGGCAACTGTTGTATGCCCAATAGGGTTTCTAATTGGCGCAATCGGAAGCACAGTACTGTTTACAAAAAAATAGAAAACACTTATTCTAAATCAAACGGAGATACGTATTTTCCTTTATACTTAACAACCGTTTTCTTTCTCACTATGTAATCAAAATCCACCGATATCCCGTTCTCGTTCAGAATGTCCTCAATTTCATCAATTTTTATGCTCCCACTGCTAGTAAAATGAGAAGAAAAAAGAAAAACCACACTCGCGTTGTTAATCTCTAATAATTTAATATCTTTTATAAACGGCCTTACATCTTTTTTAACATTTGCCTCTTTTTTCTGCCTCAAAACAACAATGCTCAGCATCTCCAAAATAGTAGAAAGCTTTTTCTCAAGTGTCTCTTCTGAAAGTGGTTCTTTAAGTTCGGCGTAGATAAAATGCGTTAATATTGCAGGAAGAGAAGTAATAGAAGGAAGATTGTCTGGTATTTCATTAATCCGTTTGACATTTATAATGCCATCAAGTGCTGTGTCAAGAAGAGCTTTTATTTTATCTATAGCTACATCTTCGCTCAAATAAAAATCAAAAAATTCATCTTCGCCAAGCATGCCAACGCTCAAAGGAAACCCCATCTCTACTTTGACGCGAGAGTTAAATCCTTCTGTAAATTTTAATGGAAGAGATGTTCTCCTTAGTCCGCGAGCAACAGTACGCGTAAAGTCTACATGCCCTAAATAGCAAATGTCTTCTGGCCATTCAAAATTTACTCGTATTCTCATACTTTATAATACAATGAAAATAAAATATTTCAATCGTGCATTTTTTATTAGTCATCTTCGCTTTTCCCGTAGGTAAAATCTTTGAGGTGCATCCCGTAGATTTCATCAAAACCAAACTTTTTATAAAATGCTCTCTTATCTGGATCCGTTATCAAAACAATATCGTAGAAGCCTTTAAAATATGAAACCGCGAACTCCATTATTCGTTTACCAATGCCTTTGTCCTGATACTCCTCCAGAACCTCAATTAAAGTAATAAACGCAAACATTGCTCCATCGCTTATTGCGGTAAGAAAACCTATAAGTCTACCGCTATCCCTTACTGTAATGATGAGGTTGGATCCGTTTAAAAGCTTTTTTCTAATTTCCATTTGAGGAGGAGACTTCCAGTGTTGAAAAAAAGGCTCAAGCTCCTCCGGAACGATAGCGCCGTTTACTTCGTATTCAATCATTTGTTCCTCCTTAAAATTTTATAAATACATATTTTTTATAAATACATATTATTTATTATATCTCTTTTATCTCTGCATAAAAAAGGTCGATGCCTTTTTAAGAATTAACCTGTGAAGTTGCCAGGATTCCTTCAATTTTTTTATTCATTTTTCTCGCTTCCTGTAGAAAGAGTACAACTGATAGTATCATAGTCAAGAAATCAGCAAGAGGAAAAGAATACCATATTCCATTTAATTTGAAAAACCTTGGCAAAATAAAGATAAGAGGTATCAAAAAAATTATCTGCCGTGCCATAGATAATATAAGCGCTTGCACTGGCTTTCCTATTGCCTGGAAGAGTGTAGAAACTATCGTCATAAACCCTATAAATGGGAATGTTAAAATTATAATTCTGAGAGGCATAATGCCACTGGCTATTAAATCTTGATCTGTGGTAAATAATCCAATAAGTTGAGATGAGAAAAGCATCATTATAAGAAAACCAGTCGTCGTTATAATGGTTGCTACAACAATAGCCAAATGCAAACTTTTCTTTGTCCTGTCATATCTTTTGGCTCCGTAACTAAACCCGGCAATCGGCTGAAATCCCTGTGCCACTCCAAATGCTGGCATTAAAGCAAACATTGACAACCGATTTATCAAACCAAATATGGCTATTGAAATATCCCCACCATATATGGCTAAGGTATGATTCAGTATGGCAACAAGAACACTTCCCGACATCTGCCTGACAGAAGACGATGCACCAATTGAAAAAGCTTCTGTCACTATGCCTTTGTCTGGTTTTAAATGCCTTATGTGAAGTTTCATAACACTTTTTCCACTTAGGAAATAGTACATCAACCAAACAAAAGTCACACTCTGAGCTATCACTGTTGCAAGTGCAGCTCCTCTAATCCCCATATTAAATCCAAATATAAAGATTGGATCTAATATCATATTGGTAATCGCGCCTACGAGCATTGTTCCCATTGCAATCTTTGCGTTGCCTTCAGCTCTTACCAAATTATTCATCGACATATTAAAAGTGATAAACATACTGCCAAACAATATAACGCTCAAATAAGCTTTAGCATAAGGGAGTATAGTTTTGGTGGACCCAAAAAGAGCAAGCAAGGGATCTATAAAAATAAGCCCAAAAATCATAACCGCGGCACCCAGGATAAAAGCAAAAGAAAAAGCATTTCCCATAGTTTTTTCAGCTCGCTCCATATTTCTATCGCCAAGACTTCTCGACACAATAGAAGCAGCACCTATGCCTATCGTCTGTGCTATAGCCATAATTGCTAATTGTATAGGAAAACCAATGGCTATTCCTGCTATTCCCATCGCCCCAACGCCTCTTCCGACAAATATCGCATCTACAACATTGTACAAGGCTTGAACAATCATGCCTATTGCTGCTGGAAGCGATAATTTGAACAACAAAGAACCTATGCTGTCATTTGCCAGCATCTTACTTCTTTTATCCATTGGTTTTTCCCTCTCTTGCACTTTCACGTTTAAGATTTTCGTACATTTTCCCAAGAACACTTATGCACGCCTGAAATTCATCGTCGCTTATGCCATTCAAAAGAATATTTGTCAAATCGTCTTTTGCATCTTCTATAGATTGCTTCAGCTTTTTTGATTTTTTTGTGAGGTATATCCTGTTAACTCTTTTGTCATTTTCGTCTCTACATTTTTCCACATACCCTTTTTCCTCTAACTTTTGCACAGCCCGGGCAACAGTCGTATCATCAAGGTCAAGTCGTTCGCTGATTTCTTCCTGGCTAATACCATCTCCCTCATGGGACAAAAACCTTAATATATTTGATTGGCCGCTGCCAATTTTAAATTTCTTAAGCCTACCCCAAATATAACTTCTTGAGTATCTCGATATGCAAATAAAATATCGCCAGAAAATATTTTTTCCCATAACTATCACCTCGAAGATATTATACAGATAATAGTTGCATATACAAGTATATAAAAGTTTGTCTAAATATTCCGTAAAATGCATCACTTTGAAGCAATAGAAATCAAGATTTTTTAAGATATACAAACGATTAAAAGAGTAATTTGCCAAAAAATTTGCAGCCAAAATAAAATATGTTAGAATAAAAAATGGAATTTAAAATCCAACAATGGAGGGGTCATGAATGAGGAAAAAGTAGTTATATTTAACAAGAAAAAAACATTTACCTTAGGATTCGGCTTTTTGGGAGTATCTGTAATCTGGGCTTTGTACACTGGACTTTACTACTTCTTTTCGCAAGCAGCAAACATCGTTGCTCCGCCACTATCTGGCCTTGCAATAGATATATTCGGATACCCATCTCTTATGTTTTTCGCATCATTCTTCTTTATCATTGCATTTATTATGATGCACTTTGTAAAGAGAGGGGAAATTACAACAGAAGAACTGCCAGCCACTTAATTTTATTCAAATGAAAATACCACTTACTATAGGACATAGGGGGAGCAAGAGGAATTGCCCCCGAAAATAGCATCCCGGCTTTTAAAAAAGCAGTCGAACTAAAAATAGACGGGATTGAGCTTGATGTACATCTTACAAAAGACGGGAAGCTTGCCGTAATGCATGAAATGAACCTGAAAAAACTTGCCGGGATAAAAACACCCATAAAAAACCTCACGTATGACGAACTAACAAAATACAACATTTCCACACTGTTTATAAAAAATCAGGAAAAGGTAATCAAAAAAATACCAGATGAAAAAAAGCTGTACTTAGAACTAAAAAAAGGACAGACCGATACTTTTTTTCTAAATATCTTGGATCAGAACACGGAAAAGAAAAACACTTTTTACCTGCACAAAAATGGCAATCAATTTGACATCGTAAAGAAGCTTATATTCTTAAAAAATGCGGTAGAAAAAATTGGTTCAGCAGAAATTGTAATAAAAAAAGATGAACTACTCAATCTTGATAATGGAGAAATAAGGAAATATCCAGAAGAACATGTGCCATTGCTTAGCGAAGTGCTTGAAATGCTTAAAGGAAAACTTTTTGTAAACATAGAAATTAAAGGAGGAGAAAAGATATACCCTGGCATTACAGACAAAATCGTAAAAGAAACTGAAGCTTTTGGGTATGACAATATCCTTTTTTCTTCTTTTGATAGTGATACTTTAATGCTGATGAAACAAAAATACCCTAAACTTAAAATCAATGCTTTATACCCAATTATATTGAACGTAAATAAATATGTTATAGGTTTAGACGGGGTAAATCCTTTTTATTTTTTTGTATCAAAAAAGCTTGTTTCCGATATGCATAAAATAAATAAAACTGTATATGTATGGACAGTTAATAATGTTATGGATATGATACGGTTCAACCTGTACGGAGTAGATGGCATCGTTTCTGATTATCCACATATACTAAAAAAAGTAAACAAAACAATGGAAGATATCCTGAAAGAAATTATTCATTAAAAGTGGTTAAATTGGTGCCTGGCACCAATTTAACCACTTTTTGTTATTTGTCTATTCTTTACGAAATCTTTTCGGTCGCTTTCTTTATCCTTTCAAGTGCTTCTTCTAAATTGTCCATAGAGTTCGCATATGAAATGCGAATGTATCCCTCTCCCGCTTTACCAAACGTGCTGCCGGGTATCACAGCAACACCAGCTTCATCAAGCAGATAAAGGGCAAATTCGTTTGAACTCATACCAAATTTTTTAATGTTTGGAAATACATAAAAAGCACCTTTTGGCATTCTACAAGAAATACCATTAATCTCGTTAAGCCCTTTTACAACAAGATCTTTTCTTTTACGATATTCTGCGTTCATCTTTTCCACTGCATCCTGGGGCCCGTTTAACGCTTCTATTCCTGCAATCTGAGTAAATGTCGCAACACAAGAATTCGAAGAAACAAGAAACTTGTTAAATATTTTTGCAAGTATCTTATTTGACACACTATACCCAAGACGCCACCCAGTCATCGCATACGTCTTAGAAAACCCGTCAAGAATAATCGTCCTTTCCTTCATGCCCGGAATAGATGCAATGCTTCTAAACTCGCCCTCGTACACAATCCTTGAATAAATTTCGTCTGACAAAACATATATATTGTTTTTAATCGCCTCTTCGGCGATTACCTCAAGATCTTCCTGCGAAAAAATGTTTCCTGTTGGATTCGCCGGAGAGATAATCGTAATGAGCTTTGTTTCGGGAGTAATAAGCTTTTTAAATTGCTCCCTATCAAACGAGAAATCGTTCTCTTCAAGAAGAGGCAAAGGCACAACATCCGCACCAAAAAGCTTCGCATCAGTTTCATAAGGATAATAACCGGGGTTTTGCACAATCACTTCGTCACCAGATTTTAACAGTGCCATCATACTGTAAAAAATAACGTCTTTTCCGCCCGGAGTAATAACCACTTCATCCGGAGATACATCAATCTGCCGTGTCGCACTGATATAAAATGCTACCGCTTCTCTTACTTCCGGCAGCCCTTGCGAAGGCGCATAGTGCGTGTATCCTTTTTGTATTGCGGTGATACCCGCTTTTTTTATATTCTCCGGCGTATCAAAATCTGGCTCGCCAATTTCAAGATGTATAATACTTCTCCCTTCTTTTTCAAGTGCACGTGTTTTAACCTTCATATCAAAAGGCGTTATAAGCTCAGCACCTCTTTTTGCCATTACCCTCTCAGAAAATTCTGAAAGCACTTTATCCATTTTTGTCTCCTTTGCTATTTTTCTCAAATAATAAATTTATTCGGAATTATATCAATATTATATTGAATAATTGCTTTTTATTATTATAATTACCTGTAATTTAAAATCAGAGGAGAGACAAAAATGGATATAATTGCCAAAATTATAGATTTAAATATCTACTGGGGAGCACTGATTATTTTTCTATCAAGAGTTATAGACGTAACAATTGGCACTTATAGAGTTCAGATGGTAATAAGAAGAAAAAAATTTATCGCAGGCATACTTGGTTTTTTTGAAGTCTTAATCTTTATCTTGATAGTAAGCAAAGTCATACAGGATATTGGAAATTGGCTTAATGTTGTTGCCTATTGTGGAGGTTTTGCAGTAGGTAATATGATGGGAATATTTATATCTGAAAAAATCTCTAAGGAAATAATTTCTATAGGTATTGTTTCCAAAAATAAATGGCCGGAAATTGAACAAATGCTTCGAGAAGAAAGATTCGGCGTTACGCGTTCTATCGGATACGGCAAAGATGGAGAAGTTCAAATTCTCAAAGTAATATGCCGAAGAGATTATTTCCCGAAAGTAAGAGATATCGTTTTAAAATATGACAAAAAAGCATTTATTACTTCCTATCTTTTAGCAGGTAAATATGGCGGCCTTATATACGGAGTAAAAGACAAGATATAGTAAAACGCATCTTCTAAGTGTGCCTCTTATAAAAATATCAAATTTTTGACAATAGAAAAAAAGAGATATACTTTTAATCGGAGGTAAAAATAATATGGCGATATTAGAATGCGATAGTTTTTATACTCTTTACGACTCTGATAACAAAGAAACAGACAGGGGGGATTGTTCATTAAAATTAGAAGAAGAAATGCTTTCAATAATGCCTGTGATGAGCGCTCCTCTGATTGTTGATTACAGAGACATTGCAAGCTTTGCAGAAAAAGATTATTCACTTTTCATTAATTTTATTGCGGGAGAAAAACTCGTCATCTCCAATCTTGGTTACTCTTTTGATGATTTTTTGCGAATATTTGCTAAGCTAAGAAACAAAGTACTTCTCAAAGACCTTTTGATGAATGAATCCATCAAAAAATCAGGAGTTAAAGCAAATTTTGAATGTTATGACAGCTATAAAGATGAAACGCGTAAAGGAAAATGCGAACTAAGATTATATGAAACAGGAATAGTCATCGTCCCTGAAAAAGATGATATTAAAAGAATACCTTACAGCCTGATATCAAAGATAGATACACAAAATTACACATTGACCATAACGACAAATTATGGGGACAAATTTACATTTTCGATGATAGGAACAAAATTTGATCCCTTAATAAGAACACTATCAAACGTAAATACGGAACTCCAGTTGCAGGTTCAGTCACAGCTAAAAGAACTTCTGCCCGATGAAGGACCGTTAATTATAAGAAAAGCAGGGGAATTTATGAAAGAAGGACTTGCAGCAAAGAGAAGTGACATTGAATCTGTTTCACAATCTCTCTGGCCTAAATTGGAGCAAAAACTCAAGGATTTTGAAATCATAGAAGAATATAACTTCCTGAAAGAAATGTCTCAAAAAGAAAAAATATGCATCGGCATGAAAAGAGGATTAATGGGTGATTTAACAGGAGAATATATCTGGTTTTTGATCCCTATATACGGAAAAGATACAAAAGAAAGCGGCAATGCGATAGCAATGGAAGCAACTTCAGAAGCGGGGAAAGGAAAGGCCACGTACTTTTTCAGGATTGTAGGCAGAGAAAAATATCATAACCTCACATTAAAAGAGATGGATACAAAAACCGATGAATTTATAAAAACAATAAATCACTGTATGCTTGAGATTAATTTCAGAAGAGAGCCAATTTATCTTACGGATGAAAAACTAAATGAACCAAGATACAAACAATACAGATATGCAATCAGCAAAATACCTTCTCTGCAAAAATTGAGAAACCTGTTTATCGGAAGAGTAATCCACTATTCAGAGGAGCAATGGAAACAAGATGTTATAAACTTGCTAAAATTTAATGCAAACTCGCTGAAAGATAGTGAAAAATGGTCAAAAACACAAGATTGTGATCTATCATAACAAGTTCCAAAAATTAGAGCTAAACAATAAGAGTTTTCAAAATAAAGCAATGAAGGAGGTTAAATAATGCCTGGATACAAACATCCATGCCGCTACTGCGGCAAGTTAATTCCATCGGAATCAAATATCTGTCCATTTTGCGGCAAGGTAAACCCAGTTGGCCCCATACGGTGTCCAAAGTGTGGGACTCCTATCCAAAAAGATTATAAGTTATGCCCGAGTTGTGGTTTAATTCTTGAGATAGAATGCCCACACTGCGGTAAAAAAACTTTTTTGGGAGACTATTGTGAACACTGCGGCACTCGTTTAGTGGTTGCTTCCCCTGATCCAAAATGCAAAACTGAACAGCCGCCAATTAACAATAAATGCACAAAATGTGGTACGCCACTTAAAAAAGGAGGAGAAAATGGCAAACGGTAAATTAATTGGCTTTGCAGACAATTTTGCAGACAACAGCACAGAAGCAGGATTTCAATTTACGTTCTACTGCGGCATTTGTAAAGAGGGTTACAAAACAAGATTTATGGAATCAAAAACTTACAAAAAAGGCCGCCTATTTAAAGGATTAGGAAGAATGGCAGGTGCTGCAGCTCAGCTAGCAGGCAAATACGATATAGGATTCGGTCTTGAAAGAGGAAGCGATATCATTTCAGAAAAATTTCAAGGGATGACACCGGAATGGCACAAAGAACATGAAAAAGCATTTGAGGAAGCACAAAACGAGGCAAAAGGACACTTTCACAGATGCCCCAAATGTACAAAATGGGTATGTGAAAATTGCTGGAATGAACAATCAGGCCTATGCACAAATTGTGCCCCTCTCATTAATGTAGAGGTTGCAACGGCAAAAGCGCAGATGACAAAAGATGAAATCTGGAAAAAAGCTGCATCAACAGCATCGTTTGATGGGAAAATTGAAGATAAAGTGACACTCTGCCCTGTTTGTGGAAAACCAGCAGGAAAAGGGAAATTTTGCATAAATTGCGGGGCTCCACTTGGAATGATAAAATGCTCAAAATGTGGGGCAGAAAATCCCCCGGGAACCAGTTTCTGCGGAAATTGCGGAGCAAAACTCGAGTAATTTATACTTATTAAGAACTTTTACTAACTACTTCACGCTGGTGTTTCCCGTCAGCGTGAAGTTTTACTGGCAGATAAAAAATATAACTATCTGCTATGGCATTTGAATTCCCATATCTTTCCCGAAATCCGTTATATTAATAGTCATAGTTTCTTCTTCCCCGGAGGATTTTATAGTAATAACCATGCGAGTTGAATATCCTTTATACGGGCCACTATTAATAATCCATATATCTGATGTCCCTGTTTCTTCTTCTAATGTAATTTTTGAGAACATATGGTATTTTGTTGTAGAATACCCATTTACAGTTTCTCTGCCAATCTCTTCTACCATGTATGAAAAATCCGGATTAGTAATAGCGATATTATAAGATTCTTCCGCACCATTTGCCATGCCCTCAAGGAGATTCAGGTAGCCAGTAGACATAGCTTGTACTTGCTCTAAAGGAACATCCATCCAATCCTCATCCACCGACATCTTAGCTTTTCCCTCCACAATATACATTTCGAATTCTTTCTCGTCTTCATCGTATATAGTGAGATGCTGCGAATTTCCGTAGTTATCATGTTCAATGATTATTCTATTGATTTCCCCTGAACTCGATTGTCCTTCCATTACTGCTCTGTAACTTTTTTCTACCGAATAATTTTTTAATTCTTCTGCTTCTTCTTCCGCCTTTTTGAGAGTTAATGAAACAATTTTATTCTCTCCTGTACTCACTACGATGTCTTCGCTTTCATCTTCATGTCCATCTTTTGATGCCTGAATCGTATAACTTGCAGATTCTACATCATTAAACATGTATCCTCCGTTATTTCCTGTTTCCCCTGAGTAGTCACTCATCGTTAAATTAACACCTGAAAGTGCATTACCGTCTTCGTCAAAAACAGAAACAGTTACGGTAGAAGTTTTTGGTTGTGTTTCGCCTCCACCGCCACATCCAACAAACAGTCCTGCAAGCAGTACGATGGCTAAAGCTAAAACAATAATTTTTTTCATATTACACCTCCCTCTTCTTTTAATAATAAAACATTTTTCGAGTTTTCCAAATTTATCATAGCTGCCCAACAAACAAATCGTAAAACTCTATTAAACCAAAAGAAATTCTCTTTGTTAAGTTAAATAAAAAATGTAGCAGCTAGTTTACTGGCTCGTTCACACAATATATCATACACCCTCCTTAATAAATTTCATTTTTAAAATTTATACCGATTCTTGCCCATTATTGACAGATAAACAAAGAGCTGTATAATATATGTAAAATACATATATATGACGAAGAAAGTAAAATTATGTTACATCGTTACAGAAAAAGATTTACCGGAGAATTTAAAGGCGTTGAATACGGTGCCTGCAAGGATTATGGCCCCAGTGAGAGATATTATTGAACGGGAAGTAAAAAATTCAGTTAAAAGAACCGAGCCAGTAGTAAAACGAATCTTCGGAAGCAGGAAAAGCTATAAAAGATATTTTCTTAAAACTTAAAAAAATACTTTAGGAGGTGTAAATTATGAAAATTGCAGTTCCCGTATTAAGCGACAATGGACTTGATTCCATTATTTCGGAGCACTTTGGACACACTCCGTATTTTGCGTTTGTTGAAATTGAAAAAAATGAAATTAAAAAAGTGGAAATTGAGAAAAACCCGCTTGAAGAACACGACCCCGGAGAAATACCAGAATACATACACAGAAAAGGCGGGGAAGTTTTGATTGCACGGGGAATGGGAGGAAGAGCAAAAATATTTTTTAAAAACTTGGGAATAAAAACTATCACCGGCGCACAGGGAACCCTGAAAGAGATCATAGACGCATTCATCAGCGGCTCTTTACAAAGCATTGATTACGAGCCAGATGAGAAGTTCCATAAGCATTAAAGGAAAGGAAAATATGAAAATAGCCATTCCGATTAAAGAAAAAACATTGAGTTCTGAAGTTGATGCCCGCTTTGCAAGGGCTGCCTTTTTTGCTATATACGATACAAAAAGCAAGGAGGCAAAATTGTTTGAAAACGTGGTGTTACAAGCACATGGAGCAGGCCTAAAAATGGCAGAAACCCTTGCAAATGAAAAAGTAGACGCATTAATATCAAATAGCGTCGGCCAAATGCATTTACTGCTTTGAAACAAACTGGTATTAAGGTTTATCTTATAGGAGAAGGCTCCGCAGAAGAAAATATAAAGAGAATTGTTGAGGGTACTGCTATCATACTGGATGCTCCCGGAAGTCCACACCGTTAGAAAACAAAATAAAGGAGGCACCTTAATTGTCTGGATTTAAAAAGAGATTTTGCGGATTAAGAAGGCACTGGCTTGGGCTCTATCTACTACTGCTAATAGCAGAAAAACCATCTTACGGTTATGAATTATCAACAAAATTAAAAGATTTTGGCATTATGATATCAGGGATTGGACAGATGGGTAACCTTTATAGAATATTATCCCAACTTGAAGCAGAAGGACTTGTAAAGACGGATTGGAACACGCAAGAAAGTGGCCCTGCCAGAAAAATATACATAATAACAGATGACGGGCTATTATTTCTTCGTGATGCAATGAATAGCGTTATTGAAATGAAAAAAACCACAGAAAAGTTTGTCGAAAGGTATGAAAAACTAAACAAAAAAGCTTAAACTCGTGTATCGCACATTTATTGGATAAAGTAAAACAAAAAAGAGGTGTTGCAAAACAACACCTCTTTTTTGTAAATAATATCTCTGATCTATATTATTAATCAATTTTCAAGGAATTGGCTAAAAAGTCCCCGTTAATCCTTTAGGCAAATAGAAAATTAAAAGGTATGAATAAGTTCCGAAACATATGAGACTTTTGTAAATGTATGTAACTCATACAGGGACTTGACAAGAACAAAAAAAGAGTTTAAAATATGTTAAGTATAATAGAGAAGTGTGTAAAAAAATGACAGCGAAGAGCTGTATCTTGTGAATGGACGCTGTGGGATACAGGGAGCTGAATGGCGTAACCGGCATTTTTTTATTTTTTAGAAAAATAGTTATAATTTTTATAAAGAGGAAATATTTTAAATAGTAAATTAAAAAATAGTAATTTTATGAAAAAAGAAAAGCTAAAAAAACTTTTGAATGAAGTTGAAGATCTAAAATCTTTAACACTTGAGGCCATTCCTCATGCAGTATTTAATCTACAAAACCGTCGTATTGCCTATGCTAATAAAGGTGTCACCGAAGTATTTGGCTGGAAACCGGAAGAACTAACTGGAAAAACAACAAGAATTTTATACCGCTCAGACAAAGACTACAAAAAAATTGGAAATAATTTTTACTCCATGCTTAAAAAAAATCAATCATGCAAGACAGAATTACCCTGCAAGCATAAAGACGGCAAAAATATAGTATGCCGTGTGAGCGCTGCAAGAATAGGTGAAAATAAAGAAATTGCAGTCGTCTACACGGACATAACCGCCCTTAAAAATAGAGAAAAAGTTCAATCGGCATTATATAAAATCTCTGAATCAAGATATCTGGCTAAGAGCTTACAAGAGCTGTGCAAGAAAATACATAAGGAAATTGTTAACCTTATGCCTGCAGAAAATTTTTACATTGCATTATATGACAAGGATTCTAAAATGTTTAATTTTGCGTACTGGGTAGACGAAAAGGAGAAAAAACCTGCTCCCATAAAACTCCAAAATGGTATTACAGAATATGTATTTAACACGGGAAAGCCATTCATAGTTACTCCGAAACTCATTAAGAAACTGAAAAATAGTGACACAATAAAAATACGTGGTATAATGCCAGTTTCCTGGATTGGTGTTCCGCTAAAAAATGCAAATGAAATAATAGGAGTAGTGGCAATGTCCAGTTACACAAAAGATGTTATATACACAGAAGAGGACAAAAACATTCTTAATTTTATCTCTGGACAGATTGCAACAGCAATTAAACAAAAGGAAGTGGAAGAAAAACAAAAAGCCCTTTTCAAGGCAGAGCATGAGCAGCGCCTGCAGGCAGAGACACTTGCAAAGATACAACTCGCTCTTGTTTCTAAAACTTCCTTCGAAGAAGTTCTGGATGAAATACTATCTCAGATGAAAATGTTTGTTCCGTCCACAACAGCAAATATTGTAATGTTAGAAGGTAACAACATCAGTATATTAAAGTGGATGAAAAAAATAGAACCACTAAAAATAAAAACGGCAAACAATGTATACCCTGTTAATAAATTTAAAACAAACATCCACATTCTAAAAACAAAGAAACCGCTTATTATTTATGATACTAAGAAATCCCCGCACTGGACAAAAGCAGATAAAAACAAGAACACTCGCTCCTATCTTGGTGTACCTATTATTCTTAAAGATACTGTCCGCGGCATTATCCAGTTCGCCAGCATAAAGCCAAGAAATTTTTCTACCGAAAACATAAAAAAGCTTGAACCTTTAACCAATGCAGCGGCTGTTGCAATAGAAAAAGCCATCTTGCTTGAAGAAGTCCGAATAGAGCTCAAACAGAGAAGAAAAGCAGAGAAAAATGTAAAAGAAAGTTATAAGAAGCTGCAAAAAAGTATGGAAGACACGATTTTCACTCTCGCTAAAATTGTTGAAATGAAAGATCCATACACTGCAGGACATCAACGACGCGTAGCTTAACTTTCCGAAACAATTGCAAAAGAGATGAAACTCTCAAAGAAACGAATAGAAGCCCTAAAAACTGCTGCCTTGTTACACGATATTGGTAAAATTAACATTCCTTCAGAGATATTAACCAAACCAACCAAATTGTTTCCAATCGAACTTTCATTAATTAAAGAGCATCCTTTAAATAGTTATGAAATACTTAAAAATATAGAATTCCCCGGCCCTGTCAAAGAAATCGTGCTTCAGCACCATGAAAGAATGGACAGCTCTGGCTACCCTAACGGACTTAAAGGAAATGAAATTATGCTTGAGGCAAGAATACTTGCAGTAGCTGACGTAGTGGAAGCAATGAGTTCCCATAGGCCTTACAGGCCAGCACTTGGCATTGATAAAGCGCTGGAAGAAATAGAAAAGAATAAAGGTATTCTTTATGACCAAAAGGTTGCTAATGTCTGCGTAAGATTGTTCAAAGAAAAAGGGTTTAAATTTGAAGAGTAAAAATTTTTATCTCATATACATATATACAAATTTTTAATTTTCAAAGATTTCAAATTCAGCACGCATAGCCCGTTTTTAACTTTTCATAAAAATAAATTGAAAATTATACCCTGAAATAACAATAAATGCCTACGTTTTAGCGTACCTACCATTTTAAACATTCTGATTATAACCGTATCAAGTAAAATAAAAATGATACGCCTATGAATGATTGCTTAAAAATTTGCAGTACAAAAAAATTGTACTCTTTTTAAAAAACTTCACACTACTTCACACTGGTGCCAGGCACCAGTGTGAAGTAGAATCTTTATTTTTCCTGATGCTTATTATTCTAAATCTTGCCAAATAGATCCGAGAGAAGACTCCTTGCGTTTCTTATATCCCCGGAAAAATTAAACTGAAGCTTGGCTTTTGGCATAACAATCAAAAGACTGTGAGGATTTTGTTGCTTAAAACCGTCCTCGTCGCTGTAACGCCTTCCCTCTTTCAATTGCGTCTTGACCACTGTGCTTGGTTCAATGACAAATGTTCCCGGTGTTTCTTTTAAAATATCTTCAGGCAACACATCAAGGTATCTCTTGTAAAACGTTGTCATAGTGCCTGCAGATGAAAGAAACTGCTTAAATCTTCCCCTGCCTTCCTGTTTTGTCTCCTCAACACGTTCTCGAACCTCTTTTTTATAGACATCATTTGAAAACTTTGCAACGATAATTCTTTTGTTTGTCACAACAAGATTGCAACTCTCAGATTTAAATAGCCCCTTTTTTAACCCTGCGTGCGGAATAACTCCCAGTACTTTTTCTTCCTCCATATTATTTCCTCCTTTGCTGTTAGAATTTACTTATTTTTAAATTATAATAACAAGAAAGTTATTTACAAACCCAGAGCATTTTTGCTAAAATAGTGTATAATTTTAGCAAAAGGAGGAGAAATTTAATTATGCTTCTGAGGAGGGTTAAATGAAAAGATTCGTAAAATACCTTATCGTGTTTTTTCTTGTTATAATTTTACTTTATCCCTATTGTTTTTATATTGAGCCGAATATTGTTTTTATAAACAAAAAAATCATTGAATCCGAAAAAATACCAGTCTCTTTTGATAAAATGAAAATTGTCCAGATCTCTGACCTTCATATAAAAAGATTTGGGATAAGAGAAAGAGAAGTTCTATTTTTTCTAAAAGTAATCAAACCAGATTTATTAATTATAAGTGGTGATTTTTATGAAAAAGAAAAAGATTTAAAATTCGTGAATGAATTCCTTGACAGGCTTGACTATGAAACATATGCAACTCTTGGAAACTGTGATTACTGGGCAGGTGATACAGAACCACTGATTCGCTCTCTTAAAAATCATCAAATAGATATTTTAATGAACGAAAACAGAGTATTATCCAGGGGAAACGATTCTATAAATATTGTTGGGGTCAGTGATCCTGACACAGGACATGATAATATAGACAAAGCAACATTTGGGTTAGACACAGATGACTTCACAATCCTTATAGCGCATGCACCAGACATAACCCTTCGTTTAAGGCAAGAAAATTTTGATTTAATAATCTGTGGCCACACTCATGGAGGACAGGTAAACATTCCATTTATAAAACCTTACTGGGTGCCAAGCAAAACAGATTTTGTAAAAGGTATGTACGAAACAAAATGGGGAAAACTCTATGTAAACAGAGGAATTGGAACCACCGGGATTCATGCCCGCTTCCTGTGCCCTCCGGAGATAACCGTATTCACTTTAAGAAGCAAAAATTAGTACTAAGTTATTCATATTTTAATTTGGATTAATAACCAGTTAGCGCTTTTCGCAGAACAAAAATGCCAGTAAATTTTGATGGCTTTCTCGCTTGACGCTCGATAATAATAACTTCAAAGCTAATTGTGAGAGAAAAAACATTTTTCGCTCTTGACAGAAATTACAAAAAAATTATAGTAGCTATATATACATGTATATATAGCAAGAGAGGCAATAAAATGAAAAATGCTTACGCAAAAGGAAAAGAGTTTTGGATTGTGTATCTTATTATAGTTGCATTAGATTTTACTGTGCCGTTTCTTTTGCCTTCTAAAATGACAGGGGCTTATCTCTTCTGGATAATTCTCACTATCCTTACAATTCTTTATGGCATCTTTTCAATAGACAGGCAAATATGAAAACTTCGGCTGTGGTTCTTGTCTTTTCAGTATGGTTTGCAATTGGCTGTCTAATTTCATACTATGCAAAGAAAAAAAGAGGAAAAGGTATCGCAGAATATTTTATAGCAAATAGAAAACTGGGTGGTTTTGCCGCTGCAATGACATACAGTGCGACAACATACAGCGCATTTATGATGGTGGGGCTTATAGGCATGACATACGCAGTAGGTGTCAGTGCGATAGGTTTTGAGCTAATATATCTTACAAGCACAGTGCTTCTTCTTACTTATTTTGCACCAAAATTTTGGGCAATGGGCAAACAATATAATTGTATCACGCCGGCGGAACTGTTAAGCAAAAGATATAAAAGTAATTTACTTGGAATTATTGTCACAGTTTTTGCTTTGATTATGCTTGTTCCTTACATGTCTGTGCAATTTACGGGAATAGGTTATCTGCTTCAAAGTTTGGCAGGAATACCATATATTGTTGGTATCACAATTGCTCTAATCGTAATCATCACATATACATTCTGGGGAGGCATGAGGTCTGTCGCATGGACAGATGCATTACAAGCTGTTGTCATGATCATAGCCTCCATAGTGCTTCTTTTTTATGTAGTACTGTCTGGATTTGGGAGTTTCGGAAATTTCTTTGGAATCTTGCAAAACAGCCATCCCGAATTGCTTTCTGCAAAAAATATGTCATACCAGAAATTCATTGGCCTTTCAATCCCCTGGATGTTCTTTGCATTGACAAACCCACAGGTGTCCCAGAGAATGTTTTTGCCAAAGGATAAAAAGAGTTTAAAAAATATGGTAGTAGGATTTTCTCTTTTTGGCCTTATATATACATTTATCGTGGTAAACCTCGGGCTTGCAGCAAAATGCATATTCCCAAACATCTTACAGACGGATACAGTTACTATGGAGATTTTAAATCATGTGCCAACTGCTCTTGCTCTCATTGTGTTTATCAGCATTGTCGCAGCTTCCGTATCAACAGTTGACTCCATTATCCTGTCGTTAAGTTCTATGTGTACAGTAGATATCTTTGGCAAAATTCCTAAAACCAATAAAGAAAAACAGCTGTCATTCGGTGTATTGATGGTTCCAACAATTGCTATCCTTGCATTCATATTTGCAATAGGAAGGTTTGGTGCGATAGTTGAACTTTCCGTGATGTCATCTGCAGGCCTTCTTGCAACTGCACCGGCTTATATTGGCATATTCTGGAAAAGAGCAACAAAAATAGGTGCTATCACAAGCATCCTTGCCGGAGGAACAACTGTTGTGATTTTATACTCTACCAAATATTTTCCTCTCGGTATGTGGCCCGGTGTATGGTGTGCTATTATATCAACTTTAACATTTATACTGGTAAGCCTTAGAACGGATAGATCAAAACAACAACCTAAAAAAGAGGTACTATTAAATGAATGATAAGGAAAGGAGAAAAGCAATATTAAACCTGCTTCAAAATAAAGTACCTGTTATGTCTGGCACAGAAATCGCCAGAATAATGGGAGTTACAAGACAGATAATTATAAAAGATATTGCCCTGCTGCGTGCTGTAGGATATAAAATAAACGCAACTCCAAAAGGATATGCCATGCAAAAAGAGAGAGGCGTTAAAACTATCTTTGCTGTAAAGCATACAAAAGAATCAATAGAAAAAGAACTGTTAATAATTGTACAAAGCGGAGGAAGAATTTTAGATGTTATAGTAGAGCACCCCCTTTACGGAGAGATAAAAGGTAATTTAAATATAGAAACAATTGGAGATATCAAGCGCTTCCTTGCCAAAATGGAAACTGCCTATGCAAAACCACTTCTTACTCTGTCTAGCGGAATACACCTCCACACAGTAGAAGCAGATTCAAAAGAAAGATTGGAAAAAATTAAAAATGCATTAAAAGAAAAGGGTTTTCTCGATCTCTAAAAAATGATTTTCCCTCTTGACAACCAGTTATACCATGATATAATTTAAAAGTTAGGTTAACCTAATAAATAGGAGAGAAAAAATATGGGCGAAAAAATGACTTTAATACATCTAAATCCTGGAGACAAAGCTAAAGTAATAGGTTTTTCGACAGGTCATGAACGATTTAAAAGCCATGGACTAGGGCCCTGGAGTAAAAGAAAACACGGAATGGGAATGGGCCTTGCAAGAAGACTTCAAGAAATGGGTCTTATCCCCGGCAGTGTAATAGAAATAATACGGAATATGCCTACAGGACCTGTAGAAATATTTGTTATGGGCACACGCCTTGCAATTGGAAGAAATATTGCTTCACGTATATATGTAGAAAAAATATGAACAAAAAGTTATCCACAATTGCACTTGCAGGCAATGCAAATGTAGGAAAAAGTGTAATATTTAATCAACTCACTGGTGGCAACCAAATCATAGGAAACTGGCCCGGCAAAACAGTGAAAAAAGCTGAAGGTCGCATCGAACAGGAAGGAACAAAAATCCATGTTGTTGATCTTCCGGGCATCTATTCCCTCTCAACATATTCTGAAGAAGAAATTGTTTCTCGTGAATTTATTGCAAAAGAAAAGCCAGATGCCGTAATAAATGTAGTGGATGCCTCAAGCCTTGAAAGAAATTTATTTTTTACCCTTCAGCTTATTGAACTGGAATCCCCACTTATTGTTGCATTAAACCAGTATGACATTATGGAAAACAAAGGGTTAAGCATTGATTTTGAAATGCTTTCCAGCCTGCTTGGTGTACCAGTAGTTCCAACTATTGCAGTACGGAACAAGGGACTGAAAGAACTTTTTGAGAAATCAAAAGAAGTTATCAAAAATACAAAGAAGATAAAACCTATTTTATATGGAAAGGAAGTAGAGGAAAAAATCAACATCCTTACCTCAGAAATAGAAAAAGAAATAGATACTTTTTACCCTCCCCGCTTTATAGCAATAAAACTGCTTGAAAATGACACCTCAATAAAAACGATAGTAAAAAATCCTGATATTATTGCACTTGCAGAAAAACTTAAAAAAGAACTTACCAAAATACACGGTGAATCACCAGAAACAGTAATTATTTCCGAGCGGTATACAATAGCATCACGCATCGCAGAACAAGTAACAAAGAAAAAAGGCAAGACAAAAATAAATATTGGGGACAGTATAGATAAAATTGCCCTAAACAAAATAACGGGATATATTTTACTGCTAGGGCTTATACTTTTAATCTTCTACGGAGTATTTAAATTTGGAAGCTATTTTTCAGAGTTACTCAGCACCTCTTTTGAATTACTCAAACCTATCTTCATACAACTGCCACTCCCTCCTCTTGTAAATAGGTTGCTATGGAATGGCCTTATGATAGGAGTTATCGCTGGGATAACCATTGTACTGCCGTATATTGCGCCCTTTTACTTAATCCTCGCACTTCTTGAAGATAGCGGTTATCTTGCACGTATTGCATTTCTCACGGACAATGTAATGCATAAATTAGGGCTACATGGAAAAGCATTTATGCCGCTTATCGAAGGGTTTGGATGCACTGTCCCGGCAGTACTTGGAACACGCATTATGGAAAGAGACAGAGATAGATTTATTGCCGCGGTCCTTGCCACCCTTGTGCCCTGTTCTGCAAGAACTGTCATCTTGCTAGGACTTGTTGCTGCATTTTTAGGGCCTATCTATGCAATAATAATATATGCTTTAACTTTTATATTAATGTACATTCTGGGAAGATTATTAAACAAATACATAAAAGGTTCCCCAACAGGATTGGTTATGGAAATGCCTCCTTACAGAAAACCAGTTCCAAAAATTATTCTGAGGCAAACCTGGGTAAGACTAAAAGATTTTGTGTACTTTGCATTCCCCATCATCATTGCAGCAAATATAGTAATGGAAGTATTTACTGAACTAAACTGGGTTATCCCCATTGCAAACTTTTTTAAGCCCGTTATGACAAACTGGTTAGGCCTTCCGCCGCTTGCCGGAATTACATTTCTGTTTGGTATTTTGCGAAAAGAACTCACACTCATTATGCTATCTACTCTATACCACACAGCAAATTTTGCAGAAATACTTACCCCAAGACAAATATTCATATTTGGTTTTGTCACAATGATTTATATCCCATGTGCTGCAACAATTGCTGTCTTTAAGAGAGAATTCGGATGGAAAAGAGCAACAGTAGTGGCAATCGGTGAGTTTCTCGGTGCAATTGTTCTCGGCGGCATTTTAAACCAAGTTTTGAGGATATTTATGCCATGAAACCCACCAAAAGCACAGAGGATTACTTAGAGACAATTTACATACTTTCTCTAAAAGAAAAAGACATAAGAATGAAGGATATAGCACGGTTTGCGTCAGTAAAACTCCCTTCAGCAACTGAAGCCGTTAATAAATTAATCAAAAATGGTTATGTCGAGCATTCGCCATACAGCGATGTTACATTAACTAAAAAGGGAGAAAAAATTGGGAAAGAAATATGGAACAAGCACCAGATTCTTTACAAATTCTTAAAAGAAGTTCTTGGAATTTCACAGGATAAAGCTTTTAGAGAAGCATGTCTTATAGAGCACTTCATCTCAGACGAAACAAGAGAAAAATTAAAAAAGTTCATCGAAAAAACTCTATCTTAGCTTTAAAAATCTTTCATTCATTTATTTACACCCCTTCCTCTTATTTTATATGTTGCTAAAATTATAAAAATAGATTAAAATAAATCATGCTAAATAAAATAGGGGTAATTTCAGACCTGCACGGTTCTTTAAAAGATACAAAAAATGTGCTAGAAATACTTGAAGGCACCACAGATCTTTTAATATGTGCAGGGGATATATTATATCACGGACCACAAAACCGTATCCCGGAAAACTACAACCCGGAGAAAGTTGCAGAACTAATTAATAAGTTTCCAAAAAGAATTATTTTTGCAAGAGGAAACTGCGATGCAGAAGTAGACCAGACACTTATTAAATACCCAATATTACAAGATATTTCCTTTGTATTCATAGAAAAAGTACATATCGCTATAACACATGGACATAAAATACCAAACAACAATTTTGATCAATTTGGCAGCGACAATAAAATTAACATACTTGTCACGGGACACACACATATTCCTCTTATTGAAAACTTTGCCTGGGGAATACACTTAAACCCGGGTTCTATTGCGCTACCAAAAAACGGATTTAACAAAAGTTATGCCATAATCAACATAGAAAATGGCAAATTCAATGTCGGAATAAAGGAGATGAAATGATTATTACAATAGCAAATCAAAAAGGCGGCGTTGGTAAAACAACGACCTCAATTAACCTCAGTTCAGGGCTCGCAAGAGAGGGATTTAAAACACTTCTTTTGGATTGTGATCCGCAGTGTAACAGCACCTCTGCTTTTTTTTCTTCAGAAGACACACAAAATTCTACCTTCTCTCTTTTTTTAAAAAACGATACCGAATCAGAGGCACTTATAAGAGAGACAAAAGTGCCTAATTTATTCTCCATCCCTTCTTCTATTCACCTCGCAAAGGTAGAAAGGAGTCTTACGGCAGAAATTGATGCACCCCTGAAACTAAAAAAGAGTCTAATCAAGTTTGAAAAGAATTTTGATTTTATCATCATTGATACTCCTCCTTCATTGGGACTTCTTACAGTAAACGCATTAATTGCATCAGACACCGTGTTGATTCCTATTACGCCATCTCCCTGGTCTATAGAGGGTGTGCAAGATTTCATGGACACGTTCAAAAGTGTAAAAGAAACATTCAATGAAAAACTCAAATTATTGGGTGTGCTAATCACTATGTACGATCCAAGAACTCTCCTTGCCAAAGAATCCCTGGAGCAGATAAAAAACATATTTGGCACACTTCTTTTTAATGAAATCATCCACCGTAGCGTTCGGCTTGAAGAAAGTCCGGCTTACAAAGAGGATATTTTTTCGTTTGCCCCGTCATCAACAGGAGCAGAGTCGTACAAAAAAATAGTAAAGGAGGTAATTAGCCGTGCCAAAGAATAAAAGAGGATTGCCAAATAATTTTAAAGTCCGCTACACAAGTAACTACATAGAAGAGCTTTCAAATGAAAAAATCCTCTCCAGAGTGATGGATATCGAAACAAATAAAATAAAACCTGACACCGAACAACCAAGAAAACTTTTTAATAAAGATTCTTTAAAAGAACTTGCCAGCAGTATAAAAGAAAAAGGAGTGCTCGAGCCGATACTTGTATATAAAAACAACAACCAGTACACTATCATTTCAGGAGAAAGACGATGGAAAGCATCCATTTTAGCAGGGAAGAAAACAGTTCCCGTTATAGAGTTAAAGCCTTCCGACAAAAGAGAAATACGAGAAATTCAGATTATAGAAAACCTTCAGCGCGAAGACATCACTCCTATTGAGCGAGCAAAAGTTATTAATGAATATCTTTCTCCGTTTGCAGAAGGAAAAAAAATAAAAACACTACTCATAAATTACAGGATGAAAAGAAATACGCCAAAAAAGTTTGCGCACACAGTGAGCGCACTCTGCAAAATGACAGGAAAAAGCCCGATTACATTTGCAAGATGGCTTTCACTTCTTGAACTCCCGGAAGACCTTCAAAAAAAGGTAGACAATCCGAATTCGCCAATTACATCACGCCACATTGAACATCTACTGAAATTGGAAGATTTTCAAATAATGAGAAAGGTAGCACAACTCATAGAAAAAGAAAAGCTCAGCTCGGAAGAAACGAAAAATATAATAACTGGAGTTGGGAAGAAAAGTAAGAGAGACCCGCTATACATTGTTTTTAAAAGAATAGAAAGTCTATCAAAGAAAAAATTAGATAGGTGGGATAAAAAAGAAAAAATAAAGATTAAAAAAGACCTGATACAATTAAAAAAATTGATTGAAGAACTTCTGGAAAAGTTAGAAGGATAATTCGCAGCAATCAATCGCCACCATTAAGAAGTAGCTTAGAGAGATGCGCTATGTTTTTTACGCACATAAAATTTCCTTTGAGTTTTATTTCTCCTACGAGAATCATAGAAATCTTTGACAGGTTTGCTGGTTCTATATCATAAATACTATCACCCACAAAAATAACTTCACTTTCATTTAAGTTAAACTCTTTTAAGATGTAAAGGATTGCAGCATTTCCAGGCTTTGTCATCCCCATTTCACGGGTAATTACCATATCAAAATCTATTCCGCACTTTCTTGTAATGTAACGAACATTCCGTAAAAGATTATTTGTCAGAAGAACTCTTTTTATTCCTCTTCTTTTAAGTTCTCTAAGCAGCTCTTTTACCCCTTCTTTTAACTTGCCTTTTCTGGTTGCTTCTTCTTCAATTGCATTTAACATATGCATCTTTTTTTCTTTTGTCTTATCAGGCAACTTTTCTATGTAAGAAAGAATCCCCTCACCGTCAGGCACTCCAAGGGTCTGTTTTATCTTCACCCAATCATATGGTGCATCAAAAAGCGTTCCATCTAAATCAAAAATAACACAACGAATTGCTTTTCTTTTCATACATATAATTTTAACAGATTGACATAAAAATAAAAAAGTAGTAAAATAAAGCAGTAAAATTTAAATGATGGAGGTAATAAATGAAAAAAATTGTTGCATTGGTCTTTAGTGTATTTGTTTTACTGTTAGCGATACAGGGTTGTAAAACTGAACAGAAAAATCTTATACTAAACAACGCATCGGTCAACGAAGACGGCACTGTGCACGTTGAAGGAGAAGCAATAGCATTTGAGGGAAATGTAAATATAGAAGTAACGGACAATGAAGATAATATCTGTTTCGCTGGTTTTACAACTACAGATGCTAAAGAACCATCCGAATATGGTACATTCAAAAAAGATATAGTTCTGTCTCTTTTTCCTCAATCAGATCAGATTACGTTAAAATGTTTCCTTGTCTCAGCAAAAGATGGCACAACTATAGAAAAAGAAGAAAAAACCCTTTCCTACAACATAGAGTATCAATTAGTAAATATCTATCTCCCAAACAGTGTAAAAAACCCGGAAATGATAGATTGCGAAAAGGTATATCCGCTTGAGAGAAGAATAAAGAAAGAAAGTGAAGTCCCAGCTATTGACACACTACAATTCCTAATCAATGGGCCAACTGAAAAAGAAAAAGAATTAGGATATCTGGACTCGCTAATCCCTCAAAGCACGAGTATAAATTACGTAAAAATTGAAGGCGAAAGCGTAGTTGTAGATTTTGGAGAAGAATTTCTAAGCATAACCGGTGGCTCGTGCAAAGTACAAGCTATACGCGCCGAGATAGAACAAACAGTAAAACAATTTTACCCGGATTACAATATAATCATCTCGGCAAATGGAAACAGGGAGGAAGTGTTGCAACCTTAAATGTTCCATGTGGAACAAAAAAATTATTCTTAAATAAACTTACAGCCAGATCGTATAATCCTTTTGAGAAGGTTTGATATCTTTTTTAATTTTCTCTTTTATTTTGTCTAATGAATCAAGAAAAATCTCTGTAAAATTTTAAAAAAATAGAGCCCGTCATAAAAACTGGGCTCTACACTACGCTTTATTTATATTTTCTACTTTGTTACTGTTTCAATTGCTCTATCGAGCACATCCAATCCTTCGTTTAGCTGTTCGTCAGTAATCACAAGAGGGATAAGAAAACGAATAACGTTGCTGCGAATCCCCGCTCCTGCAAGAATTAATCCATTTTTCATTGCTTCCTGGATTACAGCTTTTGCGGTGTCACTATCTGGCTCCCACGTATCTCTATCTTTAATAAACTCTATTGCCCTGAGTGCGCCAATGCCTCTTGTTTCTCCTATTGCTGGATATTTTTCTTTCATTTTATTAAACCGTTTTTTAATGATATCTCCAAGGTATACTGCCCTTTCTAGTAAATGCTCTTCTTCAATAATGTTTATCACCTCGATCCCTGCCCTGCACGCTAGTGGATTCCCACCAAATGTGCTTCCAATAGAACTATTCGGTAAACTATCAAAATATTTTTTATTTCCAACAACTGCTGAGAGTGGCATCCCTGCTGCAATAGATTTACCTAAAGAAATGAGGTCTGGAACAACGTTCCAATTCTCTACAGCAAAAAACTTTCCTGATCTCCCATATCCACTCTGCACTTCGTCCGCAATAAACATAATGTCGTACTTTTCAGTTACTCTCCGTATTTCTTCCAAGAACCCTTCGGGCGGAATATTGAATCCACCTTCTCCTTGAATTGGTTCAATGACAACTGCTGCAATATTTTCTGGACATACATGATCTTTTAGAATTTGCTCAAAATCACTAACCTTCAATTTATTCAAATGTGAGTTTGGAAAAGGTAATCTGTAAACCTCTGATGCAAAAGGACCGTAAATATACTTGTATGGCATTGCTCTATGAGTCATTGTCATTGTCAGAAGAGTTCTGCCATGGAAAGCATAATCGAAAACAACAATTCCTTTTCTTTTTGTTGCGCCTTTGGCAATCTTCACTGCATTTTCAACGGCTTCTGCACCACTATTAAAGAATCCGACTTGCTTTTCAAAATCTCCCGGAGCTCGCTCCGCAATCATCTTTGCAAGATCTACAAACGGTTCGTACGGTACCGCTGTAAAATCAGTGTGAAGATATTTTTCCGCCTGGTCTTTAATGGCATTTACAACTTTTTCGGGCGTATGCCCGACAGTAAGACATCCCCATCCACCAGTGAAATCAATAAATTTATTGCCATCTACATCCTCTATAACGGCACCATGACCTTCTTTTGCATAAAATGACGCCAGAGAACCCATCGGGGAAGCAACATATTTTGTCCTTTTTCCTTGAATAATTCTGCTCTTTGGACCGGGAATTTCAGTTTTGATTAAAATGCTGCCCATCTTTTCATCTCCTTTTATATTCTTTTTTAAATTAAATTCCACTCCAAGATTATCAAAAAGCGCAATAAAGTCAACACCTATATAAAATTTTTTAAAATATAATTATTCCCATAATGTACTGATAATACTTGGAAAAAATAGCATTTCTTATTACAATTTACTAAGAAAGGGAGGTACAAAATGGGAATAAAAAAAATAGACGACATAGCAAAAATAGTAGAAGGAAGGCCTAAAAAAAGAGTAGCAATAGCGTTTGGGGAAGACGCCCACAGCTTAGAAGCAGCCGAAAGAGGCATAAAGGAAGGGCTATTTAATGTAATAAACTTTGCAAGAAAAAACAAAGTAGAAGAGATAGCACAAAAAAACAATATTGATACATCTCTTATGGAAATTGTTAATGTAGAAGACGATGACAAAGCAATAAAACTTGCTGTTAAAGCTGTAAGAGAAGAAAGAGCAGATATTTTAATGAAAGGGATTGTAAGCTCTTCAAAATACCTCAAGGGAATACTAAATAAGGAATACGGGCTTTTGCCAGAGGGAAAATTGCTCTCCAATGCAGCTTTTATAGAAGTGCCCACTTACCACAAACTTCTTATTGTGTCTGATCCCGGGGTTCTTATTAAGCCAACTTTAGAAATGAAAATTCAACAGATTAAATACTGCGTAGATGTTGCAATAAAAATCGGGATAAAAAACCCGAAAGTTGCTATACTATCCGCAGTAGAAACAGTAAATCCAAAGATGGAATCCACAATAGATGCCGCAATTATCACACAAATGAACAGACGTGGGCAGATTAAAAATTGTATTGTTGACGGACCATTAGCAATGGATCTTGCCGTATCGAAAGAAGCTGCTGAAATTAAAAAGGTAGATTCGAAAGTTGCAGGAGACGCAGACATCCTCATATTCCCAAATATAGAAACAGGAAATGTTTTCTACAAATGCGCTACAAAGCTCCTTAATGCAAAAACAGCTGCTGTTCTACTTGGAACAACAGCGCCATGTATTCTGCCATCCAGGGGAGATACCACAGAAATAAAATTCTATTCGCTAATCGTTGCTTCAGCAATGGCTGGAGAGAATAAATGAAAATTCTCGTCATAAATCCGGGTTCTACGTCCACAAAAATAAGCATATTTGATAATGAAAAAGAAGTTTTTAAAGAAAAACTCAATCACCAAAAAGAAGAAATTGCTAAATTCCCCCATATATCAGACCAGTTTGAATTCAGAAAAAAAATTGTCTTAAACACACTTAAAAAAGCTGGATTTAGTTTAAATGATTTTGATGCAATTGGTGCAAGAGGAGGTAATACACATCCCCTTGAATCAGGCACATACAGGGTTAATGAAAAAATGATTGAAGACCTTATGGGCTTACAATATGGGGAACATGCATCAAACCTTGGAGCACCACTTGCTTATACGCTTGCGAACGAAATAGGAATCCCTGCATTCATTGTTGACCCCGTTATTGTGGATGAAATGCAACCTGTTGCGAAAGTTACCGGACTTAAAGGCATTGAAAGAAAAGCAAAAGATCATCCATTAAATCAGAAAGCAGCAGCAAGAGAAGCAGCAAAGAAATTAGGTATCATGTATAACGAAGGAAATTTTATTGTAGCACACTTAGGCGGTGGCATATCCGTTGCTTCACACAAAAAGGGAAGAATGGTTGATGAAAACAATGCTTTAAACGGTGATGGGCCATTTTCGCCAGAGCGGGCAGGAGACCTGCCAAACATTGCAATTGTTGATATGTGCTTCTCGGGAAAATATACAAAAGAAGAAATCAAAAAATTCCTTGCAGGGAAAGGCGGGCTTGTTTCTCACCTTGGGACAAATTCATTAATAAAGGTAGAAGAGATGATTGCCGATGGTAATAAATATGCAAAACTGGTATTTGATGCTATGGTCTACCAGATTGCAAAAGAAATAGGGAAACACGCCGCAGCAATAAAAGGAGAAGTAGATGCAATCGTACTAACGGGTGGACTAGCTAACTCAGAAGATCTTACAAAAGGCATAAAAGAATATGTTTCCTTCGTCGCCCCTGTATTTATATATCCCGGCGAGCATGAAATGGAAGCAATTGCGCGAGGTGTAAGAAGAGTGTTAGAAAATAAAGAAAAAGCAAAAGAATACAGTTAAAATATTATTAAATAGCAGCTTATTTTCAAAAAAAATTATCTATCACTTATTTCATTTGCATAAAAAATAAGTGAAAATTGAAAAACAAAAGTGCCGTTGTTTACATTAAAGAACGCAAGAATGTTTTCCCTTACAGATTCGATGCTTGTAGCAGCCACATTTCAAAATAGCTTTTCCTATGAAGATAGTAAACTTATTTTAATCGATTTGAGCAAACTGCAAAGATGAGTTACAATTGTATAATATGGGAAAACTTAGCCAGGATAAAGAGAAGCAAATAATATATAATGCAAGAAAAAAAATCGACTCTTTTTCTTATTGTTCCAGACGAAAAATAAACGGCTACATACTGCGCGTTGCAATAATGTTTACTCTAGTTCCTGCAATATTTTTCACAATAACATTGTACATTTTGATAGGTACGTTAACTTCAATTTTTGCAATATCTTCCATTATTATAGGAATGAGTCTTTTGGGAATAGGCTTGTCGGTACGCACAGGAAGCATGTTAAACTCTGCCCCTTTTATTCTTACCGTTGTTGTAAGCACGCGCATAGGTTCTTTTAATTCCTGAACAATAAACTCTTTCCCCCGCGCGCACATATTCCCGCTTAGTGAAATTATCTTCTCCCCATTTTCTTCTACCTCAATTTCACATCCTATAGGACATATAACACAGGTAAAGTGTTTTATCATTCCTCCACCTCTTTTATGGAAACGGTAATATCGTCTTTTACTGATAAAAGTTTATCTTTTAATATTTTAATTCTTATCATCTCATTTGGACGCGTATATAATCTCCTCATCTTCATATTTAAAGGTTTTATCTCAATATTAACAGGCCTTTCTATCCATTTGCCAGCACGGAGAAATAAAATAAGATCGTCTCTGTATGAATACCTGCGAGGAAAAAGTATCCCTACATTTTTACCAGGAAGTATGCTAATAAATTTTTGGTTTTCCTTTTTTTCTTTTGTAAACTCTGCAGCATTTTTGCCTGCAATTACACCAGTTTCAGCAACGTAATCAACAAGGTCAAACACAACAGATACATTGCCGGAAGAAAAAATGCCAGGAACTGTTGTTTCCATTGTTTCACTCACAACAGGCCCTTTTGTGTTAGAAGAAATTTTAATATTGGCTTCTTTTGAAAGCTCGTTTTCAGGGATAAGCCCAACTGATAAAAGCAGTGTGTCACATTTAACAAATTCTTCTGTTCCCTCTATCGGCTGCATCTTACCGTCTACCTTTGCAACAACAACACCGGTAACTCTATCCTTTCCTTTTATCTCTATAATAGTATGCGAAAGATAAAGCGGAATATCAAAATCATTTAAACATTGTACGATATTTCTTTTAAGACCACCGGGGTGATCCATAATTTCATATACACCTTTTACTTTTGCGCCTTCCAGTGTAAGCCGCCTTGCCATAATAAGCCCTATATCGCCAGAACCAAGAATAACTACCTCCTTTCCTGGCAAATATCCATCAATATTAATAAATCGCTGCGCCACACCAGCAGTATATATACCTGCAGGACGAGTGCCGGGAATGACAAGATTACCTCTGGCACGCTCACGGCATCCCATTGCAAGAACAATACTTTTCGATTCTATGCTAAACACCCCATACTTAGAATTTACAGCCGTGATTGTACGATCTTTTGAAAGGTGTATTGCCATAGTGTCAAGCATATAGTCAACACTCTCTTTATTGACATCATTAATTAACCGCTCTGCATACTCCGGGCCTGTAAGATCTTTTTTAAATAGTTCAAGACCAAAACCATTATGAATACATTGTTTTAATATTCCGCCTAGCTCATCTTCTCTCTCAAGTATCAACACTTTTTTTGCACCGTTTCTTTTTGCAAAAAGAGCAGAAACAAGTCCTCCCGGGCCTCCTCCAATTACTGTTACATCAGCTTTCAATATACTGCCTCCTCGTCATCTAACATTAAGTATTTTTATTATATAATAAATCGCTCAATTTAGTTAATCCTAATGAAAGTAATTTTTCTTTTTTGGGAAGCCCTGTTTCAGAATCAATAGAACGGAGATTATAGAATTCTTCAAGTTGTTTATCTGCATTGGGAGTAACTCCTTCGGTAGGGCCTTCTTTAAGTGGAGTAATAAGCTTTACTGGTAGTTTATCGTCTTTTACACGCATCCCAAACAGATGAGAAATACCTCTCTTTAAAAACCAAATCTTTTCGCCTTTCTCTAAAATATCATCTATTGTAAAGTCAAAACCAGTAACGGCATTAAAAATGTTTACTATCTCTGTAGCGTTAAGCACGCTACCACCAAGAATGCACCAGATAGCAGAATCGTGGAAGAACATCCCAAAATCATTCGCCTTTGCTGCAAGAGCTGCCTTACTCTCGTCGCTTAAAGGATCACCAAAGTCTGCAAGTTCAGGAATTTCCGGAAAATATGCAAATCCAGCAGTTGCAGGATACACAAGAGAAGATACATGGCATCCACCCCTTACTGAAGTTGCATATCCTATTGCAAGTCCGAAATTGCCCCTTGGGTCATGCATGGGTATTTCAAGTCCTTTCACGGTGGTAAGTAATTCTCTTCCCTTCCCAAGTTTTTCTGCAATTTTTTTGCTTCCCATAGCAAGTAATTTCCCCACGCCTTCCTTTGTCGGAATTTTAGTCACAAGCTCAAGCACAGCTTCTTTATTACCCCATTCAAGGCTTACTCCATCAATATCATCTTTCGTAATAAAACCATGGCCGTAAAGATCCATAAGAAAAGCAATGGTGCTCCCTGCAGTAATCGTGTCAAATCCCATTCTATTAGCAAAATCATTAACTTTTGAAATAAATTTTAAATCATCAATGAGAAGCATTGTGCCAAATGCACACACTGTTTCATATTCAGGGCCTGGTCCTTTTTTAATGCTGTAAGGTCCGTCTTTAACTTCTACGATACGCTTGCAAGCAACAGGGCAATTATAGCAGGTATCTATCCCCTTCTGGATTGTTTTCTTATAAGGAGACGGTCCTAAATGCTCTGCATTATCCCATTCTCCAAGTCCCCAATTTTTTATGGGTACATCGCCCATCTGGATGCCAAGATCAAACGAGGAGTTTGTGCCTGACTCTCTTAGAGCAAGAACGGTAATATTTTCCTGATAATATGGTGATATTTCTTTAAGTATTTTATCAAGTCTTTCTGCATCAGCTACTCCAATGGGTTCTTCGCCTTCGACAACAATTGCTTTCAAATTTTTACTTCCCATTACAGCACCCATCCCCGTTCTTCCTGAAAGATGCCCTTTCCTGTTTACAATAGATGCATATAGCACAAGATTTTCTCCGGCAGGCCCTATTGTAAGTATTTCTGCATTTTTGCCAAGATTTTCCTTTAGCACATCTTCCGTTTTATATGTATCCATACCCCAGTAATTTGATGCATTCCTTATCTCAATCTTATCAGGCGCAATGTATAAATACACAGGGGTATCGCTTTTTCCTGTTACAACAATGCCGTCATAACCTGCAAATTTTAGTTTCGCTGCAAAATAACCTCCACTGTTTGACTCGCCCCAGATGCCAGTAAGCGGAGAAAGTGCAGATACGGTAAATCGTGAAGTAGAAGGTACTTTTGTGCCGGCAAGAGGGCCAGTCATAAATATTAAGGGATTATCTGGTGAAAATGGAATTAAATCTGGCTTGTAATTGTCAATAAAAATCTTCGCTGCAATGCCAGAACCGCCAATATATTCCTTAGCAAGTTCTTCTGAGAGAGGCACATAATGTGCCTCTCTGTTTGTTAAATTAACATGTACAATTTTACCTTTATATCCTTTCATTATCTTATTTTATGAGGTCCTCACGACCTGTTTCTTTTAAATAGTCTTTGTACATCTGATACGTTGGTTTCAGAGCGGGAAGAAAAGCAAGAATTTTTGGCACAGGACCATGCACAACCATCTGCCTTCTCGTAATTGCCATCGTAAGGTTAAGCTTGCCAAGCCAGAATTTATGAGCAATATCTGCCTTCATATCCATATCGACTTCTGGTACTTTTTCTTTATCATTTACGGTAATAACTAGGTCTTTTCCGCTGCTCATATCAAGTGTCAGAGAAAGATCCGGTTCTTTATAATTAAATCGTATAACAAGCTTTGATTTAACAAAATTTAGTGCAATTGCTTCATCACTTGCAATTTTATTAAAAAAACCAACCAAAACATTTTTTAATTCTTCAGAATCCTTAAATACTGCCATTTAAAGCCTCCTTTATTAAAAGGCATTTTTTAGAATTTCTAAAACACCTTCCTCGGTTTCCTCTCTTGGATTGTATATAGAAGTGCCGTCAACAAGCGTCTTCTCAATTATCTCCGGGAAATCTTTTTCACTTACCCCTACCTCCCTTAGCTTTGTTGGGAGTCCTGCTACCTCTTTAAGTTTCTCTTTAAGAGATTTTATATACTGAATTGCTCTTCTTCCATTCTCAAGAGGAGAAAGATTATCTTCATATACACCAAAGATCTTTGCAATTTTAGAAAAACGCTCTTCACGCACTGGAAGATTATACTCCATGCCAAATGGAAGTATAATTGCGTTTGCAACACCATGAGGTATCCTGAGTAATCCACCTAAAGAATGAGCAATCCCATGCACCACACCACATTCAGAATGAGAAAATGCTGCGCCTGCAATTGTTGCTCCTAACATCATCCATCCCCTCTCTTCAACATCTTCACCATTTGTACATGCATTGACAAGATGAGACACAATAATACACATTGCCTCTTCTGCATACATATCTGAAAGAGGTGTTGCATCTACATCGACAAATGCTTCAATTGCATGCGTAAGAGCATCCATCCCTGTAGCTGCTGTAATTTTTGGGGGAAGAGTTTTCGTCATATTCGGGTCAAGCACTGCAAGCGAAGCAGGGAGAAATCTATCTATAAACTCCATTTTTATCTGTGTTTTTTCATTATAAATCAACGCAGCTGTTGTTACTTCGCTTCCCGTGCCAGCAGTCGTGGGTATTGCAATTAATGGTTTTAATGGATGAATAAGAGTTTGCGCGCCTGAATGATCCTTTATAAGGTCCCCGCCTGCACCCGCCACAATATTTGCGCCCTTCACGCTGTCAATCACACTTCCTCCACCAATCGCAATGAAGCCGTCACAGTCATTTTTCTTGTAGAGTTCCGCGATTTTATTTACAACGCTTACCGAGGAATCCTGTGGGACTTCATTAAAAATGCCACCAATCTCAACGCCATTCTCCTTAAGACCTTTTACAACATACTCCACTAGTCCCAACTTCTCAATTACTTTATCCGTCACGATAAGTGGCTTTCCTACACCCATTTCTTCCAATTCTATGCTAAAATCAGAAGCTACTCCCTCGCCAAAGATAATCTTCGTCGGTACATGGAATTGAAAAAATTCCGGTAAACCCATATCATCCTCCTTTCTTTTCATACCGCTTTGTAATATCGTATATTTTGTGATACAGTCCTTTTAATGATGGATAAATATTTTTATATACTTCACTAAACAATCGATTGTATATTTCTACATTCTTTGGATTGGGAATAAATTTCTCTTCAGGCCTAACCATATTTGCTACCGCCGTTTCAAAACTTTCATATATACCCAGAGCAACAGCTGCATCTATTGCAGCACCGAGGGCAGAAAGGTGTGGAGTATGTATTCTCCTTGCAGGAAGATTAAACACATCAGCAGTAATCTGCATAATCTCATCGCTTTCGGATCCTCCTCCGCCAACACGCAATTCTTTAACTTTTATCCCTGAATATTTTTGCATAATTTCCATAAGTCGCCTTAACTCATAAGCAATCCCTTCAATGATAGCCCTATAAACATGTACTCTCGTATGGTTACCAGAAAATCCTATAATTGCACCTTTTGAGGACGGATCAAATGCAAATGGCGACCAATAAGGTTGAAGAATTAATCCATCTGAACCCGGAGGAATTTCACTCATCTCTTTATCAAGCAAATTCTCAGGTGAAATGCCCATTTTTTCTGCCTGATCTTCTTCATGTTTTGCAAATTCTTTTCTGAACCAGGATACCATCCAGTACCCTCTCCCTACAAATCCTTCAAGAGCCCATTTGTCAGGCACAGCACTACCCCATGTAAAAAAATCCATCCTGGGATGTGTCACATATTTTTTACTAAACATCTCAATCACGGCTGCGGTCCCATAACTTACTTCTGCAATATCACAACCTATACCGCCTGCCCCAAGCAGCTCTGATTGCTTGTCTCCTGCACCAATAATGATAGGAAGCCCCTCCTTTACTCCAAACTCTCTTGCCCCTGTTTTTAATACGCGCCCTGCAATATCTGTAGGAGAAACGAGGTCTGGAAGTTTTTTTCTTTCTACTCCAAATACTTTATAAACAAGCGGGTTTTTGTGCCAGGCAAGCTGTTTTAAATCAATTGGGAAAAGTCCTACGATCATTGAAGAACAATCCTTAAATTCTCCTGTAAGAGCATGGAATATGAGGGATGAAACTGTAAGAAACTTATAAGTTTTTCTATAATTTTCTGGTTCATGTTTACGAAGCCAGTTAAACTTTGATCGCCTTTGATATTCTTTAAGTGTCTCTTCCATACCTGCTATCTTTATAAATAATCTTCCCATTCCACCCGGAAGGGACAAACCCTCCGTTTTCCTCTCATCAAGCCAGGTAATCGCAGGGCGAATTACTTTACCGCTTTTATCCACAGGGATAATAGTACTTCTATGCGTTGTGATAGAAAGAGCAACAAAATCATCTTCTGGCACACCGGAATCTTTTACTACTTTTTTTGTCACTTCTTTTACAATTGATAAATATTGTTCTGCGTCTTGTTCAGCAAAATCAGGCTGTACAGAAAAATACGGCGTGACAGAGTGCATTCCTTTAGATATTTCATTCCCTTTTTCATCAAATACAAATGCTTTAATGTTTTGTGTACCTCCATCAATCACGATAAAATATTTCATTTCTCCCCCCTTTTTGTTTTTTCGTTCAGAATAAATGATTTTCCTCCGTTTTTTGTAATACATTCCTTATTTAATTTTTTTTCTTGTTCTATTATACCCATCACTCTTGGTAAACAAAAACCGCCCTGGCACCTTCCCATACCTGTCCGTGTCCTTCTTTTTATTGCATCGACACTTTCTACTGGAATATCATCATGTAACACATTAACAATTTCTTTCTCGCTTACATGCTCGCACCTGCAAATAATGTGGCCATACAGAGAATCCTCTTTGATACGCTCGGTAATCTCGCTTTCGTCCATTTCAGAAAATGGTTTGAATCTTTTCCTTGCAGGATTAAACTCGGCTTTTACATCAGGATTTACTTCATCCCTCACAATTTCATACACCCTCTCAGCTATAGCAGGTGCAGAGGCAAGACCGGGAGATTGTATACCAGCGACATGAATCAACCCTTTTATTTTTTGTGATGGCTCGATAATAAAATCTTCCTTGAACGTTGCAGCCCTTGCCCCTGCAAAATATGTAATAATTTTATCCTTGCTTGCCTTAGCATATTCTGGTTTAAGACGCGAAAGAATAGGCGCAAATTTATCAAGAAGTTCGTTTATGTCTCTAAAAGTTGTTGCCGTATCCTCTCTATCTTCTACTTCACAAGCAGTAGGGCCAAGTTGAAGATTGCCATCAATTGTAGGAATAAAGCCCCCGCCTTTTGAATGCGGGTTTCTATTTTCCCGCATACTGAAACTGCCCAGTACCGTCTTCATAGGTTGGTATGTTTTATCAAAAATAATCGTTGCTCCCCTTCTGGGATGAATTGTAAAAAACCTATCTCCTGCAAATTCAGCAATCTTATCAGCGTATAAACCAGCAGCGTTAATTAAGCAATGCGTTTTGATGGTACCCTGCGTCGTTTCCACTGCTTTAACACAGCTATTTTCTGTGTATACTCCAGTAACGGAAGTCCTAAGAAATAATTTTGCTCCGTTACTTATGGCATTTTCCATATAAGCAATGGTTAATTCAAATGGCGATATAACACCTGTATTCCATACAAGTAGGCCCTTTTTTATATGCGGTGCAAGTCCGGGCTCTACTCTATCTAGCTCTTCTCTATTTAAAATCTTTGGAGAGGGATCCCTATGCCACTTGACTAAACTATGAAGTGCAAAAAGCATTAACTCTTCCTTTAAATTCTCGGCAACGATAAGTGTTCCTATCCTCTTAAACGGAACATCGAGTTCGGCGACGACCCTATCATACATTGCATTTCCTTTATAATTCATCTCCCATTTTAACGTGCCATGCTTTGTTAAAAATGCAGGATGAATCATGCCATTGTTATGTGCGGTTTGGTCAACACCAATATCGCTGTTCCTCTCCAGTACAGCTATACTTAAATTAAATTTGGATAATTCTCTTGCAATTGCTGCGCCTATCACACCTGCTCCAACAACTACTACATCAAACTCCATTCCATTAAGTCTGTCTGAAACTTTTTCAGGAAATATAATTTTCTCTTCTAACGGATAATGTAAATTTGAAACAACTCCTCTTAATTTATTAAAAGAAGCAGCAATAAAACCGGCTTTAAGTACTTTATCATATGAAGAAACATTTCCATCCAGATAAACAGCGTTATCAATGATTTTTACCTCTACTTTCTCTTTAGTCTCTTTGAAAATTCTGTGAATAATTTCTTTAGAAAGTTTATTATTCAAGTGCATCTCCTATAATTTCTGCGATATCCTTCATTTGAAGAGATTTTAATACATCTTTGCAGGTAGGACAAGCAGAAACGTAATCTGGTGCTTTTGTTTCTTTAAGCTCATTTTCTCTCACACTGCTTATTTCATCACGCGTATTTCTATCGCCAACTTTTGTTCTTCCACCACAACAATGTGCATCTTTCCCAGTATAAATTGGCTCACGTAAAGAGTATCCAATATTTTTTAAAATTATTCTCGGTGTTTCTAATATATCAAGGTCTTTTGCAAGAATACATGGATCATGATATGTAATGGATTTATTTTCAACTTTTTTAATCGATAGCTTGCCCTCATCAATAAGCTCTTTTGTAAACGTTAAAGTATGCACAATATCAATCCCTATATTTACTCCAGCTTCTGCATAATATTTCTTCATCATTTTAATGCATGTCGGGCAGTTTGTTATGATCCGTTTAACCTTTTTTTCTTTAATGAGTTTTTCCATTTGCTCTGCTTTTTCCTTAAATCCATCCATATCTCCTGCAAAAAAGAGTGGCGCACCGCAACAAATATCACCGCCACCAAACTCCTTTACATCTACGTGTGCTTTATTCAGAATTTTCTCAGTTGCAGAAAGAATATTCTTGTCCTTAAAAGTATTACAGGAGACAAAAAACCCTATCTCTCCTTCCCCCTTGTCGATCGTTTCCCTTTCACCGCTTGGATTGCCAAACCTGTTAAAATTCTCAAGCACTTCTCCCATGGGAGAAGGCACAAAACCTTTCTTAAATGCAATGCTACGCTCTTCTATAATAAAATCTCTTATATCAAAATCGTCATACTGGCAATTTACAACACAACTTCCACAGAGGGCACACTGGAATACGGTATCAAAAAATCCATCTTCATCCTCAAGTAAATTTTTTTCCTTATAAAGTATAAGACGTGCTTTTTTCTGAGGTGTAAACGTTTCATTTCCTGTTGCAAGATAAACGGGGCAGCTGAATTTACACATATTCGGACACATTGAACAATCAATTAATCTATTTAACTGTTTTTTCATCTTTTCCCTCCACAAGTTTGCCGGGATTAAAAATATGATTTTTATCTACTGCATTTATCACATCTTTCATTAATTTTTCGCCTGCAATTCCAAGCTCTTTTTGCATAAATGGCTTCCGCAAAAAACCTATTCCATGATGATGGCTTATCGAACCATTATGGCGTAGTGTCGTTTCCATCGCAGCTGCCCACGTATCCTCATAATATTTTAACTGATCTTTTGGAAACCCTGCAAATGTAATATACAAACAAGCTGATTCAGGATAAAAGTGTGAATAGTGTCCAGAAACGGACACTGCTCCTTTTACACTTGACATAGACGCAATGATATCATTATAGAGTGCGGGGGCATCCTTGAATAAAGACACTACTTCAATTGTGTCCACAATTCCTCCGTTTCGTAATATTGTAGGCCCCAGGTGCACATCAAACCGCTTACTAAGCCATATGTCAACTGGTTTTTCGCCTATAGAGATACCATTATATTTTTCTGCCTTTTTTTTAATTACTGTGTCTTCCAGGGATACAAAATCTTCATCCCCTTCGGAAATACAAATTACTGCGACTTTACCCGCAAGTTTTTCCATTCCCTCAAAACTTATTTTATTCTTTGATTCATTTAATATACTTAAAACTCTTGGAGAAACTTTTCCTGTTAAAATTTTGCTTGCAATACCAAAAGCTTGCCGATATTTGCCGCTCTTAGACACAACACCAAAGTAACGTTCGGTCTCGTCCTTATCAAAAATCCTTACTACAGCAGGCTTTGCATCTGTCTGAACAACTTCCCTTACCATATCAAGTGCTGTCTCAACCGAATCAAATGCAAAACTATTTTTAATAACTTTTCCCGGAATTTTATGCACAGAAAGATATACCTCCGTAATAATGCCCATTGTGCCTTCAGAGCCAAGAAAAAGATGCTTAAGAGAAGGCCCTGTAGATTTTCTTGATATTGGCTTTATGCAAAGAATCTCCCCGTCAGGCAATACTGCTGTAAGTCCCAGCACCATATCTTCAATCTTTCCGTATTTTGTAGAAAACTGCCCAGCAGCACGCGTTGAGACCCAACCTCCAACAGTAGAACAAGAAATGGATTGTGGAATGTTACCTAATGAATAACCCCTATAATTCAATTCTTTCTCTAAATTTGTGCCGATAATGCCAGATTCGAATACAGCAACCTGTGAAACTTCGTCAAGAGAAATAAATTTATTCATCCGTTGAGTGTTTAATATAATACTTCCATTAAACGGAATTGCCGCGCCAAGCACGCCTGAACCTCCACCAAATGGAGTAATCTGAACATGATATTTATTTGCAAGTCTTACAACTTTTTGAACCTCTTCTGAATTTTTCGGGGAAGCTACGGCTGACGGGATAGCAGGAATTTCACCAAACTGAGTTTTATAGACACCGTAAAGCCAATAATCCGTACTGTATGAGATAAGGTCTCTTTCTTCTTCTGAAATATATTTTTCACCTACAATACGTTTCACCTCTTCAACAAATTCACAAGAAATGTCTTTACCTTTTGATAAAAAACTCTTTACTTTCAAACCCTCACCTCGCTTTTAAATGAATATAAATCAGCCCTTGCACTAAAAATAAGGTAATAGATTGGTTTATTATAGCTAAACCATGTGCGGTTAATGCCAAGAATTGGTGTTTCCTTTTTTAGTGAAAGAAGCTTCATCTCTTCTTTTGTGGAGATTCTTGAATAAATTCCCTGATTAGTCTGCGTCACCGGAATCTTACATTTATGCACAATAAGCTGGTAATAAGAACCTTTGAAATTATATTTATTTAAACAGTCAAACAAATCAATTGGAAAATAAGAATCTTCAATTGCAAAAGGTTGTTCGTCGGCAAAACGTATTCTTCTTGTGTATAGAACTTTTTCTGTTTTCAGTGTTTCTATCACTATCTTTGGCGGGTGATTTAGAATCTTTTTGCTGATAAGCTTATCTCCCGGTTTTACCCCTCTTGCTTCAAGTTCTATAGTAAAGCTCGCCATAGGTTCTATTGGGTCCATGGGATATTTCCGCACTACAAATGCTCCCACTCCTTGCTTTTTGTGTATATATCCAAGCCGTTCAAGTTCTATCACTGCTCTTCTTACCGTTTCTCTGCTAACTTCAAATTCATCTATTAGACTGCGTTCAGAAGGAAGAAGAGTGTCTAAATTATATTTTCCTTTTTCTATTCTTCTCACAAGTTCGTTCCGCAATTTAATATAAAGCGGCATTCCATCTTTCATTTTTTCTCTCCTATACGGATGTCCGTATAAGTTATAATATAAAAAATGAATATTGCAAATTGATAATAATTTTATAGAAAATAAAAAAGGCTGGATTCTACATTCAGCCTTGATCTTTATTTTAATTGACTTTCTACTATTATTCTCTTCTGTACGGTTTAAGAAGCGCTGAAGGATATGATGCATTTCTTGCTGTAAAGATAAGCACTACGATTGTAAGAATATACGGCATCATCAAGAAGTACTGAAAAGGAATATTTATGGCAGTTCCCTGCAATCTCAATCCCAGTGCATCAACACCGCCAAATAGAAGTGCTCCCCAAAATATTCTTGAAGGAATCCAGTTAGCAAAGATAACTAATGCTATAGCAACCCAGCCTCTTCCCGCAACAATATCAAATATAAACATATTGAATTGTGCAAGAGTAAAGAATGCGCCACTCATCCCCATTAATGACCCTCCTACCATAAGAGCAATATAACGCATTTTATATACATCTACTCCAACTGCATCTGCAGCTTCTGGATTTTCGCCCACGGATCGCAAAGACAAACCAAATGAAGTTTTAAAAAAAATATATCCGGATACTATAACAAGTATAATCGCAACATACGTTAAAGCATACTGGTCAAATAAGATAGGACCTAAAAATGGTATTTTCCATAACCAAGGGATTTTTAACGTATCAAATGATTGAATAGTTGGAGGAACTGTTGGAGAGCCAATCACTGCTCTGTACACATAATAAGCAAGACCACTTGCAAAAATTGTAATTCCTAATCCAGAAACATGCTGGTTTAATCCTAATGTTACGGTAAGAAACGCCATAAGCAATCCAAATAAAAAACCAGAAAATGTTGCAGCGAATACACCAAGCCATAAACTGTGGGTAAAATAAGTAGTAACAAAGCCTGCTAATGCACCGAATATCATAATGCCCTCGATTCCAAGATTAAGGATTCCGGAACGTTCAGAAAAAACTTCCCCAAGCGTTGCAAGTATCAAAGGGGTTGCCATTCGTATCGTAGATGCAAAAAATCCTACCAGAAACGATGTTGTAAAAAAATTATTCATTCTCCCCTCCTGATGCTTATTTTATATTCAAATAAAAGTAACATCGCAAGCATAACGATCAGGGTTATCCCTTGAATTACATCTGCAATGTACGGTGGTATACCTACGCTTCTACTCATCATTTGAGCTCCCGTAATAATAACAGAAAAATATATGGCCGCAAATAATACGCCAATGGGATTAAGTCCTCCAAGCATGGCAATAACTATACCACTGTATCCGTAGCCAGGAGAAAGATCGTGAATAAGATGATAGTGCACTCCAGCAACTTCGCTAACACCTGCAAGTCCTGCTATTCCACCACTTAGAACTGAAGCAATAATAATGGTTTTTAATGTGTTAATACCAAGAAAATTGGCAGCTTTAGAGTTTGCTCCTGTTGCCCTGATCTCAAACCCAAGTTTCGTCTTTTTAACAATAAAATATATCACAAAAACTATGGCAACAGCAATTAAAAAACCAATATGCACTCGTGAGCGAGGAACTAATTGTATAAACCGTGCATTTTCTGCAATATTAATTGACTCTGGCCACATCGATACTGGATTTCTCCATGGTCCAGTCAAAATTGCGCTAACAAAATATATCATGATATAATTCATTAGAAGCGTGGTAACAACATCATCTACTTTGAACTTGGCTTTAAGATAAGCAGGAATAAAAGACCATATCCCACCGCCTACGAACCCTGCAATAATTACCAGTAAAACATAAAAAATTGGAGGAAGATTAAAATTTTGTATGCCAACCCATGTAGCAAGCAGTGCGCCTGCATAAAGCTGCCCCTCTGCACCAATGTTCCAGTATTTTGCAAGAAATGCAACCGACACAGCAATGCCAGTCAAAATAAGCGGAGTTGCCTTAACAAGCATTTCTAAAAATGCAAACTTCGTCCCAAGCCCGCCATAGAAAAGATAATAAAAAGCTGTAAACGGATTTTTACGGAGGATCAACAAAAAAATAGAAGAAATTGCAAGAGATATAATTACCGCCATAATTGGCATTAACAGTCTAAACCACCATGGAGGAGGTGTTCTTTTTTCCAACTTAAAGCTAATTAGACTCATGGAAACCCCCCATTCTTGTCCCTGCCATCATTAACCCAAGTTCCTCTATAGTAATGTCTTTCCGGTCCAGTATACCCATAATTTCTCCTTCGTACATCACAAGAACTCTATCACTTAGCATTAGTATTTCATCAAGATCTTCTGATATAAGAAGAATCCCAACGCCATTTGCCCTTGCGCTGAGTAGTTTAGTATGTATATATTCTGCAGCTCCTACATCTAATCCTCGTATTGGCTGGGATGCTATTATAAACTCGGGATTCCTTGAAAGCACTCTTCCAAGTATCACTTTTTGCAAATTACCACCAGAAAGCGTCCTTGTTATCGCATAAATACTAGGAGTTTTGACATCATATTCTTTTACTATTCTTTCTGCAAATTCTTTAACTGAAGAATAGTTTATCAAAATTCCACTTGATAATGGCTTTTTGTCGTAAGATTCAACTATAAGATTTTCGAATACGGGAAGATCTAATATGAGACCTTCCTCCATTCTGTCTTCTGGAACTCTTCCTATCCCAAGGTTGATGATCTCTTTCGGTTTCTTTCCTGTTATTTCCTTACCCTTAAAAACAATTCTGCCGTCTGTATTTTCTCTTACCCCGCAAAGAACATCTTCCAATTCGCGCTGTCCATTGCCAGACACACCTGCTACTCCAAGAATTTCTCCGCTTCTCACCTCAAATGATATTCCCTTCAACGCCTCTATTCCTTTATCATTAATAACATGCAAGTTCTGTACTACCAGAAGTGGCTCTCTTCTTTCTGTTATTTCCTCTTTCTCAATAATTTCTGACACTTCTCTCCCAACCATCAATCTTGCAAGCTCTTTCTTGGTTGTATCTTTTTTGTTTTTCTCCCCTGAAAGATTCCCATTTCTTAAAATAACGATCCTGTCACTTATTTCCATGACTTCGTTCAACTTGTGCGAAATAAAAACAATACTTTTCCCTTCTTTTATTAATAATCTCAACGTATCAAACAAATTTTCTGCTTCTTGCGGAGTTAAAACTGCGGTAGGTTCGTCAAGTATGAGCACATCAATATTCCGATAAAGTGCTTTTATAATTTCTACTCGCTGCTTTTCTCCTACGGATAACTGCCAGATTTTTGCATCTGGATTAACCTCAAGCCCATATTTTTTTGATAGCGATATAATGTCTTTTTTTGCTGACTCAAGATCAATTTCTACACCCTTTGAAGGAGGCAATCCCAGTATAACATTCTCTGTTACAGTGAATGATTTTACTAAAGTAAAATGCTGATGCACCATGCCTATTCCAAGGGATATTGCATCTTTTGGAGATTTTATATCAACCTTTTTGCCCTTTACATAGATTTCGCCGCTATCCATAGAATACATCCCGTACAAAATTTTCATTAGAGTTGTTTTACCAGCACCGTTTTCTCCAAGAAGAGTTACTACTTCACCTTTACGAATATCAAAATTGATATTATTATTTGCAATTGTATGTAAAAAGGTTTTTCTAATATTTCTCATCTCCACAACTTTTCCCATGTCCACCTCGCGCTAATATCAATTGAGCACAGGAAAATTTCCTGTGCTCAATTGATTGTTCTATTAATTACTAATTAGTCTCCTTTTGGAGTTGATTCATCTACTGAAACTCTAAATGTTCCATTTAGAATTTCCTGTTCTCTATTTCTAACCATTTCAAGAATATCTGCAGGAAGCGTGTCTTCAAAACCATAGAAAGAAGCAAGATAAGCGCCACCCTTACCCATCATTGACCAATCCTTAAGATCCTGGGCTTGATAAGCTCCAAGTTTAATCGACTCTACCAGATATTTAACTGTTGGGAACATATTCCAGATAGGGCCGGTAATTACTGTATCAGAGGCAAGTAAATGTTGATCCTGCATATTACCAATAGCATAAACGCCTCTTTCTTTACAGGCATCAATAACACCATATCTTTCTGCATAAAGAACATCTGCTCCAGCATCTATCTGTGCCATTGCAGCTTCTTTTGCCTGTGTTGGATCAAACCAGCTTCCAATAAATGAAACCTTTACTTTAACATCCGGATTCACTTCTTTTGCGCCTTCTATAAACGCATTTACAATTCTGTTTACTTCAGGAACAGGGATACCACCCACAACACCAAGAATATTAGTTGTTGTAAGCCTACCTGCGATCATACCTGCAATATATGCTGGCTCATGAATCCAATCATCAAATACTGAGAAATTCGGTTCAGCAAGTCCGCCGCCGGAACCGAATGCAAAAGCGATTTCCGGATAATCTTTAGCTACTCTTCTTACAGCATCTTCAGCACCAAAAGCATCGCCCATAATAAGATTGAATCCTTTGTCTGCATACTCCCTTACCACTCTTTCAAAGTCAGATGAACTTATATTTTCTGCCCATTCATAATCAATATCAATCTCATCACTCGCCTTTAAAAGTGCTTCGTGAATACAGCCATCCCATGGTTCTTCAATGGGCGTTGCAAAGATTGCAGCTACTTTTAATTTCGTTTCTTCTGGCTTTTCCTCAGGTGTAGTTTTTGGTGCGCACCCAGCAACAACAAGAGCAAAAACCATAAATAACACTAAACCCAATAAAATACTTCTTCGTTTCATGTTCTTTCTCCTTTTTTATTTAACTACCTAAACAAGATACTTTTCACGGTCAACAAGCTTGCCGTGACTTATCACATAGAGAGGCTCATCGTGATTACGTATTGCCTCTCTCACACTGTTTTCCTTTAGCACGACAAAATTTGCCTGTGCTCCTTCTTTTAACCTAAAGTTCTTTAGCCCGATTGCCTTTGCTGCATCGACAGTAACCATATCGTACAGTTTTTCCATATCTTCACGAGAAGTCATCCACAATATATGAGAAGAAAGAAATACTACTTCTAATAAATTGTTTCTGCCATATGGATAGTATGCATCTGATATGTCGTCCTGCCCAAGAACTACAAGCACTCCAGCATCAAGAAGCTCTCTTACACGAGCATGTAAGGGACCTGTATGCGGATCACTTACAACTCCCATCTCTGCCTTTTTCAAAAGAGCAATGACCTTCTGCAAATAAGGCCCTGGATACATTGACATCGCTCTTGCATGATGCGCAAGGCTTCTACCAAAACGATTTTCTTGAATCGTTTTTACAGCAAGCATTTCCAACGTCCTGAGACCTGGGTCTCCTGCATCATCTACAAGCATAGAAATATCCTTATCATATTTGTTGGCAATTTCAAACATTGCATCAATGTGAGTTTGCTCATCCTTGTCAGTAAACTCTATCCAGGGTATTCCGCCAACAACATCTGCTCCCATTTTTATTGCCTCTTCGACAAGTTCTTTTGCGCCAGATTCTCTTACAACTCCATCCTGCGGAAACGCAACAATTTGCAATTCCACTACATCTTTAAATTCTTCTTTTGCCTTAAGCAACGCTTTAACACCCTCAAGTTTGGCTTTACTGTCTACATCTGCAAATGCTCTAATATGGGTTACCCCGTTCAATGCGGCAAGCTTCATTGAACGTCTCACATTTTTGATAATCCACTCCTCAGCATATTTTTCCTTAATCTTGGAAGCCATCTCAATAGCGTTCATCGCTTTACTCATACCTGCTTCGTGGTAATCTTTAAGTGCCTCTTCGTCCATCATCTCAAGGGTATACACTTTACACAGATGAAGGTGCGTATTTACAAACGATTCTGTTGCCAGTTTCCCGCCTGCATCAATTTCCTTTTCACCTTTCCCGCTTAACTTCTCTCCTATGCTTGCGATTACTCCTTCTTTAACGCCAATATCCACAAGTGTTTCGGAAAGTCCTCTTGTACACGCATTTCGCACTACAAGATCAAATTCTTTTACTTCGCCTTCCATCAAATATTTATCCTCCTTTCTTTATTCCTTCATATATTCTCTTGCAAGTTTTGCTGCTCTTTCAAAATCTTTTTTATCCTTCTCCGCATAACTTTCATCTTTTTGTGCAAGTTTTGCAGCATTAAAAATAGATTCGTACCCCGTACACCTGCAAAGATGTTTGCTAAGAACTTCTTTTATCCTATCATTAGAAGCATCAGGCTCTTTGCTAAACAAAGCGTATAACTCCATAACAATCCCCGGTGTACAAAATCCGCACTGCACTGCATTTGCATCTACAAATGCTTGCTGGATGGGATGTAGTTTTTTCCCGTTAGCTAAGCCCTCTATTGTAAGAATATCTGCTCCTTCCAGTGTTTTAAATAGAACTTTACAACTCCTGGCAGCTTCTCCATTTACAACTACCGTACAGGCACCACAAGCACCGTAGCCACAACCAAACTTTGTTCCCATAAGGCCAACTCTGTCTCTTAGAACATAAAGAAGTGTATCACCTTCTTCAAAATAAATTGTTTCTTTTTTTCCGTTCAGCACAAGTGTAATCTTTTCCATTACCGCTCCTCCGTGTCCCCATCAATTACAGCTTTGATCTTATCTGGTGTAAGCGGAATTTCGTAAAAATCATAACCGGTTGCATCGTAGATTGCATTCAATATGGCAGGAGCCACTCCTACCATTGGATGTTCTCCTAATCCTCGTGCCCCAAATGGCCCTATTTCATCAGGAGTTTCTACAAACTCTATCGTTTGTTTCCTAGGTATATCGTAAATTGTCGGAAGCTTATACTGTAATAAGTTAGCATTAATTAATTTTCCGTTTTTATCAAATTTTATCTCTTCCATAAGAGTCTCACCAATACCCATAACAACACCGCCTACAACCTGCCCTCTGGCATTGGATGGATTTATTACTCTCCCTATGTCAATAGAGGTAGCAAAGTTATCAATAATAACCCTGCCAGTTTTCTTTTCAATCCGAAGCTCACATCCTTGAACACCCATCGTATAGCTCACGCCTGTCCTTCCCATTCCAGTTTCCGGATCCGGATTTTGAGCGCCTGGCAATCTGAAATCGCTTGACACCTGAACAACATCACCGATTGTTGTTCCGTCTTTCATAATATAACCACGGCAAATCTTGCTGACAGGAACTTTTACATCTGGATAGGATCTGTCGTAAACATAATTGCCGTCATATTCAAGTACACTAACATCTCTATACAGTACCAAAGCTGCATTTTTCTTTAACATCTCGATTGCCTTATTTGCAGCTTTTATTATGGCGTTACCTCCCTGGAATGTAAACATAGACCCTACTGTTTGCCACTCCCAGGGCGAAAATTGTGTATCAATTTCATTGTAAACTCTAACTTTTTCTAAAGGCAGTTTTAATGCTTCCGCAGCAATCTGCCTTACAATGGTAAAAAGCCCTTGCCCGACATCAGCACCAGCCATATTAACAGAAATACTTCCATCAGCATTAAATTTGATGTGGCATCCTTTGGCTGCAAATGTTGGAGCCTTTGGAGATTTAATCAGACCGGCAATACCTTTTCCATAGTAATAATTTTCATCTTCTTTTGGTTTTTCTTTGGAAAATATCGCTCTTTCCACATTATCAATACATTTATACAGGTTCCCATCGCTCTTCTTCATCGTTTCCCCAACAACATTTGATTTGCCTTCTGAGAGAAAATTTTTCTTTCTAACATCAGCTGGGGACATATGTAATTTACGAGCAACAATATCCACAAGACGCTCAAGAGCAAATTGTATTTCAGGATGTCCGTAGGCTCTCAATGCTCCAACTGGTGGAGTATTTGTATAAACAGAGTATCCCGTTACGTCAGCATTAGGAAACTCGTAAACTCCGCCTGCGGATTGTGTTGCAACGATTAATACATTCGATCCTGTATCTGCGTATGCCCCTGTAGATAAGTACAGTTTTGCTTCCATAGCAGTAAATGTCCCGTCTTTCTTTGCCCCGATTTTCATTTTTGTTCTTATGCCTCGCCCTAGAAATGTACTTGTAAAATCTTCCTGCCTTGAGGCTCTCAATTTTATTGGATGGCCCGGGACAAAGCTTGCAATATATGCAATAAGCGGACCTAACGAAGGGTCAGATTTATAACCAAAACACCCTCCTATATATGGCACATGAACCCTCACATCGCTTATGGGAAGATCAAATAAATTTGCAACTTCCTCTCTTACAGCAAAAGATCCCACATTGGATGTCCAAATTTCAATCGTGTCGTCCATTCTAAAGAGAGCTATTGCGCCATGTACTTCAATGGCTGCTGACGACATAAGCGGGAAATTAAACTCTCTTTCTACTACAACGTCTGCCTCTTTAAATCCTTTGACAGCATCACCCTTTTTTATCCTATAATGTACGGCAATGTTTGTTTTTGGTATTGGTTCATAAAGAGGAGACACATGAAAATATTCATCACTATTTTCATGTATAAGACATGCGTCCTCTTTGATTGCTTCCATTGCATCTGTGTAGACTGGAAGCGGTTTATATTCAACTCTTATTTTTTTAAGTGCCTCTCGCGCATGTTTTTCAGTATCTGCTACGACTGCTGCCACTGCATCACCAATATGACGAACTTTATCCCCAGCCATAGGCATCATATCTTTTATGCAATCACCATAATGTTTTTTCCATTCCTTACCCGTTATAATTTTGTACACGCCTGGCATTTTCTCGGCTTCCAATGTGTCGATAGATAAAATCTTAGCGTGAGCATGCTTTGGACGTAATATTTGAGCATGAAGCATACCAGGAAGCTTGATATCATCAATGAATATGGCCTCCCCAGTTACTCTCTCTAAGACATCAGGGCGATATTTAACATCTTTGCCAATATGTTTAAAGCTCATTTGGTTCACCCTCCCGAATTATTTTGAATTTTGAATATAAATTTATTATATAAAAAAAAATTGCGCAGTCAAGGAAATTAATTACACCTTTTTAATAAAATTAAAGAAACAGAATAATGATGCTAAATAAAAAACATCCATTTATTTCAATTAGAAAACTTTATCAAAAACCAGCGTAAAAACTAGATTTAGTAAATGCTGATGCTAAAAATTATTTTCCTATACAAAAACGTGAAAAAATTGTATCAAGAATTTCCGTTGAGACTTCCTCTCCCGTGAGTATTCCCATTAAAATAATTGCTTCTTTTAGTTCTTCCGAAATAAGCTCATCTCTGCCTGAACCCACGAGCTCTTTTGCCTTTTCAAGATGCTTAACCGCATCTTTTAAGCAGTTCTTTTCCCTCTCTGTTGTGATAAGAGAAGTCTCTATCTCTTTAGGAATGATTTTGTCATAGATTATCTGTTCAAGAACCTCAATACCTTTCTTCTTAAGCGCAGAAATTTGAATAATATCTTCGCTATTAAATAAACTTTTTAGCTCTCTTATTGTGAGTTTCGCCGGAAGATCTGTTTTATTTAATACAATAATACGATCCTTTCCGTCTGTAAGTTTGGCAAATTTTTTGTCTTCTGCTGTGAGCATTTCACTTGCATCAAACATAAAAAGTATAATATCTCCCTGTTGAATTGCTTCTACACTTCTTTCTTTCCCTAAAACTTCAATAACGTCTTTAGTTTCTCTTACTCCTGCCGTGTCGATAAATCGAACAGGAATACCAAAAAAATCTACCATCTCTTCTACTGTATCCCTTGTTGTCCCCGGAATTTCACTGACAATGGCTCTATCAAATTTTAAAAGAGCATTAAGTAATGTAGATTTCCCAACATTTGTCCTTCCTGCAATCACAACCTTTGTCCCTTCTTCAATTCTTTTTCCTACTTTATATGTTGAAAGAAGCGATTTAGTGAGATTAAGAACATCGGTGATCTGCTTATCAAGTTGGCCAACACTTAATGTCTCTACATCAAATGGAAAATCTATTGCTCCTTCTATGGATGAGATAGTATAAAGCAATCTCTTTTTTATCTCGAATATTTCATCGCTTATTCCGCCAAAAAGTCTGCGTGCTGCAACCTTTACCGCCTTCTCTGTTTTTGCTTCAATCAATTCAATTACTGCTTCGGCTTCAATAAGATCCAGTTTGCCATTAAGAAAGGCACGCCTTGTAAATTCTCCTCTTTCCGCAAGGCGTGCACCAAGTTGAACAAGAACCTTAACCACTAGCTCGAGATTCTTTACTCCTCCGTGCATCTGAAGTTCAAAAACATCCTCCCCCGTATGGGAGTGCGGGGATTTAAAATAAATGGCAATACCTGTGTCAATACGCTCTTTCGTATCCGGATTAAAAATATACCCGGTATAAACTGTTCTGGGGTTTTTAACAGTTGTAGAAAAAACTTTCTGCCCTATACAAAAAGTGGTGGGACCTGAAAGCCTCACCACTCCTATCCCACCAAAACCTTTTGGTGTAGAAATTGCTACAATTGTATCATTCACTTTTTTAAATCAACTACAACATACCTTCTTGGCTCTTCCCCGGCACTATGTGTCCAGATATTAGGGTAGTTATGCAGAGCCATATGAATAGTTTTTCTAGCAGAGGCAGACATCGGTTTAAGGGAAACGGGCTCCTTTAATCTCTTTGCACGCAGTGCTGCATTTAAGGCAATAGTCTTAAGCATTTCTATCTGTCTCAACTTGTACCCATTAATATCTAACATAACCATTGGAAAATTTCCATCCTCTTTGTGTATATATATATTCAATATGTACTGAAGGGAACGCAGAACAATCCCCTCTTTCCCTATAAAGAGTCCCGGATTAGAAAGCCCTTCTATGTTAACATAGTAGTTTCCATATTTTTTTTCTATAACAACGGACGGATTTTCCTCTGCCACCTTAAAAAAACTTTCAAGAAAATTGTTTATTTCTTGTTCTTCCATATTATTTTTCTTCTTTGCCTTTTTTAGGAATTTCTTGTGTTACTCGTGCAAGATGCTTCAAAATATATAGTTGTTCCCCTGCTTGAACAAATGAAAATGTAATCCAGTAAAGAAGCAGTGATGGAGACCACTTAATTGACCATACTGCAAAAATAACCGGCAAGAAATACATCATCATTTTCATGTTCTGGTCCTGTACCTGTCCTGGCATTTGTGAAGTTTTGCTCTGAACAAACATAGAGACAAGAACAAGTACCGACATAATGTAATATGTATCAGGGGTATTTAAATTACTAAGCCATAGAAAACGCTCAAGGTTAAACGGTGCATAATTAGTAAGCGAACCAAATAAAACAAGAAGCAACGGCCACTGCACAAGTAGCGGCAAACAACCTCCAAACATACTCACATTATGCTCTTTATAGAGTTTCATTGTTTCCTGATTTGCTTTTTTGGGATCGCTTTTATACTTCTTTTGAATCTTTTTGATTTCAGGCTGGAGTTTTGTCATCCCCGCAGTAGATTTAAACTGCTTCTTTGTTAATGGGTGTGTAAGAAGCTTAAGCAACAGTGTAACAAGAATAATAGCAAGTCCGTAATTATAAGTAAACTTGTGTAAAAATTCAATAATATCCCTCATAGCCTTATAAAATTTATTCGGAACAACAAGATCGATGATTCCATTCTTTGTGATTGTTTGTATCGCCCCGTTATTATCCTTATAACTCACTTGAAATGTCACCGGGTATGCTCTCGGATCAATATAATCGTAAGAAGTAATTGTAAATGTAGCTGTTACCGCTTTCCCAGATTCAATAATAGCAGTTTTGGCTATCTCTTTTACGTCGACTTCTCTTGCCCCCTTCCATAATTCAAAGGGTGATAGGTCAGAACGGTTGTCAATTGAAATAAGTTTTACTTTCACATCAGAAATAAAATCAGTTGTATTGTTCGTAATACGGACTGAAAGAGGAATATTTTCCATAGGCCTTCCTCTTCCTGCAATCTGCACAATCACGCCAGGCTCAGTCACGTCTGGAAAACTTACTCCACCAGCACATCCTGTAATAAAAATTGAAAACATAAGCATTCCAATCAAGATTAAAAGTAACTTCTTTTTCATATATCCTCCTTAAGGTACAGGGTCACTTCCTCCAGGGAAAAAAGGATTACATCGCAAAACCCTTTTTACCGCAAGCCATCCGCCCTTCTTTATCCCATATTTTTCAACTGCTTGAACTGCATAATCAGAGCAAGTCGGGACAAAACGACATGTCGGTGGTTTTAACGGTGAAATATAACGCCTATAAAATTTAAGAACGAAGAGTAAAGAAGTTTTCATTCCTTACACTCCTTTCTTAAAATCCCTGACAAATCTATTAAAACATCCTGCATTTTAACAGTTATTATACTTTTCTTTGCAACAATGACATAGCTTCTATCCTTCAATAGTTTATCCTCAATTTTCAAAAATGCCTCTCTCATCAATCGTTTTGCCCTATTTCGCCTTACGGCATTTCCTACTTTTTTAGATGCAATAAATCCAACTTTCCCTTGTGCTCGATCCGAAACAAACACAACAACAAAATGCCCAAAATATTTCTTTGAGTTTTCCAGTACATCTTTAAATTCTTTCCCTTCAAGCCTTTCCCACAATTTCACTCTATACTGAAAGCTTTATCCTGCTTTTTGTTCTTCTTCGGCTTAAAACTCTTCTGCCACCGGGCGATTTCATCCTTTCCCTGAACCCAAGATGCCTAGCACGTTTCTTATTATGTGGTTTATAATTTATTCTCATAAAAAACCTCCTTAAAATTTCACATTTTACTATATCAAAACTTTAATAATAGTCAACTACCTTTACTCCAGTTTAATCCTTCATCTTGCAAACAGGGCAAAGTGGGCCCTCGCCTTTAAACAAAGCACCGCATTTCTTGCATGTCTTATAACCTAACTGCCCTTTTAGCCTCTCATTTTTTTTATAAAAGGTAAGCAATTCAACATATTTCTCTTTAAGCTCGCTTTCAACTTTTAACCTATCCGCTACAGATTTTACCCAATCAATATCGCTTTGTGTAAGTTTTATATCATGATAAGAAAGATATTCATCTTCTTTGGTTCTTCCCCTTACCTTCTTTTGTATTTGTGATACTAATTTAAATTTAATATTTTTGATTGGTGAATCTGGGATACTTTCGTTAATTTTCTTTAGTATATCCGCTTTCATGAATGTAAGTTCTCGCATAAATAATGGGCTTATCACTCCTATAAAAATTGTATTTTCTTTATAAAAAATAGGTGTTGTATAGTTGGAAAGTTTTTCACCAACAATCTCGTCCCACTTTAAAAGTGCAAGATTTCCTTTAATTTTGACATAAATTTGCTTTTTTTGGAGAACGTTGTCTAAAATATATTTAAGAGTATTCATAATGAAATAATCCTTGCTTTATCGAGTACGTCCTTAGGAATAATATTTAAGTTCAGAGTTGTTAAAAATATTTGTCCGTCTTCTGTCATTCTTAAAACATTTTCGCGGCGTGTTTCGTCGAGATCAGAAAAAAAATCATCCATTAAAAGTATTGGTTCTTCCCCTCTTTTCCCTTTAATAGATTCCTTTTCTGCAAAACGCATTGCAAAGGCTATACTATATGCCTCGCCTAAAGAGCTAAACTCTCTTACCTGGATGCCATCCATTAAAATTTCTAATTCATCAAGGTGCGGCCCAAAAAGTGTTCGTTTCCTTTGTATTTCTGTGTTTTCCATCCCATTCTTTAATAATTTTTCGGTTGGAGACGGATTATAAATAAACTCTATCTTTATATTTTTATTAGAAATTTTATAAAAGTTTTTTTGCACAATATCATTGAGCGAAGAAATGGCTTCTTTTCTCTTATTCTGTATAGTCTGCCCTACCGGAATAATTTTATTAGATAAAATAGAAAGGAGTTCTCTGGAGATATTCATACTTTTAAGTAAAGCGTTTCTTTGGTCTAAAAGAGTGTAATAATTCGATAATTCGGAATAGTATGAAGGATCCGTAAAAATTAACCAGTGATTTAAAAAGTTTCTTCTTTTTTCAGGGCCACCTTTTATAATATCCACTACTTTATAATTTAGAAAAATAACTGGAAGCATTCCTATAATTTCAAAAAATCCTTTTGCTTTTTTATGGTTTAACTGTATTTCTTTTTTTCCATTTCCAATTAAAATATCGATATTTTTTTTCCTTAAACTATCCTGGAAAATAAGGGAGATAAAAAAATACTGTTTGTTAAAACTCACACAATTTAACAGATGGCTAGTAATGAAAGATTTGCCTGAAGATGCTAAATATATTGACTCAAGTATTGTTGTTTTCCCCGTACTGTTTTTACCAGTAATAATATTACAAAGGGGAGAAAAATTAAACTCACTTTTTTTAAAAGACCTAAAATTCTCAATATGAAGAGAACTAATTTCCATTAAATTGTTGTAGTTTTCTTCTGCGGCATAATAATATAAATATATGAATCATCACTTTTCCCCTTAATTTTAATTGGATGTAAAGGGCTGTTCATTCCAAACACTACTATATCATCATTTATGTGGGTTATGCCGTTAATTAGTTTTTCTCCATGAAGTATTACAGAAAGTTCTGCGGTTCCTTCAAATTTGACACTCTCTTTTCCTTCACTTATTTCAGGTAGAACAGCCTCTATATTTAGGTTACCTGCAGAAAATGTTAGAACTATTTTCTTCGTGCTACTCCTTGCAAGTACTTCTACTCTATCTAAAGCAGGTAAGAGTTCATCTTTACGCACTTCTGCATAAAATTCATCTTCTTTAGGAATAACAGCTTCATAAGGAGGAAATGAGCCGTTTATAAGTAGGGATATAATATTAACATTGGGTGTATTAAAAGAAATTTGGTTTTTGTCGGATATAATATCAACCATTTCTTCTTTTATTTCAACTTTACCTAAAACATCCAACGCTTTCCACGGGATAATAAATAATTCCTCTTGAACACCCTCAACTGGAAAGTTACTAAATGCAAGACATGTACTATCGGTAGCTACAAACCTAAGATTATTATCTTTAGAATCGAATAGTATTCCCTTAAACTCTTTTCTGCTTTCTTCTCTTTTAGATGTAGCAAATATTGTATTTTCAGTAAGCTTTTTTAGTGTTTTTATAGGAATAGTTATCTTTATTTTTTCCTCTATTTCTGGAAGAAGAGCAAATGCATTTGCATTAAAACAATTGAATTTATACTCTGACGTTCTCTGTTTTATTATTCCTTTATCACTACTAACTAAAATTTCTGTTTGTTCTTCATTATTAAACTTTGAAATTATTTCTCTTAGTAAAGCAAATGGTAATACTATTTCTTTGGGTTCGTCGGGTTCAATTTCTACGTCCCCTTTAATTGTATTTTTAATTCCCTGCTCAAGGTTTGTAGCAATAAAGGTAATATTAGTACCATCAACACGTATTAGTACATTGCTTAAAATAGGATCTATTGATTTGGAAGAAATTACTTTTCCCACGTTATTTAAAGCTGTCAAGAATTCCTTGTTTAGTAATTTTATTTTCATCTTATCCACTCCTTTATTTTTATTATTTTACTCTTTAATATTTAAAATATCATAATAGTAATAATAAGGCGCTGTATTATGTGCAAATGTTTATTCTATGTAGGCTTTTATTAAAAAATACTGTTTATATTTTTGTTGGTAAGTTTTAAACTTTTCAACATTATCAACAGCATAAAACTTATCCACAAAAAAAATTATCTTTTCTACATAGTTTTCCACAGTTAATTCACAGTTTTAATTTTTTTTGTAATATCTTCTATTAATGCTTTCATTGTCTCTTGTTTTTCAGCTTCCTTTCCTATCTTAGCACAAGCGTGCATTACTGTAGTATGATCTCTTCCCCCAAAGGAACTTCCAATCAATGGTAAAGAGGAATCAGTAAGTTGTCTTGCAAGGTACATTGCAATTTGTCTTGGTATTACAATATCTTGTGATCTTTTTCTTTCATCTAATGCGGCTTCAGAGGTATTAAAATATTCAGAAACAACTTTTTTAATCCTCTTTATTGTAATAGGTTCGTTGTTGCTCTGAATTACGCTGGATAGTATTTTTGTTGCAAACGAAAGAGTAATCTCTTCATTTGTCAATGATGCAGATGCAACCAACCTGACTAATGCTCCCTCTAATTCACGGATATTGGAAAAGATATTCTTTGCCACATAAAAAAGAACGTCATCGGGTACGCTAATATTTTCTAACTCTGCTTTCTTTTTTAAGATTGCCACTCTTGTTTCAAAATCTGGAGGCTGTATATCGGCTACAAGACCCCATTCAAAACGGGTTAAGAGCCTTTCCTGGAGAGTCGCTATTTCTTTTGGAAGACAATCGGATGTAATCACGACCTGTTTACCTTCATCGTGTAATGAATTAAACGTATGAAAAAATTCTTCTTGTGTACGTTCCTTGCCTGCAAGGAATTGAATATCATCAATAAGCAATACGTCTACAGAACGGTATTGTTTGTGAAAACGGTCTATCAGCTGGCTGTTGCTGCGTGCATTTTGGATAGCATAAATTACTTCGTTTGTAAATTTTTCTGTGGTAGTATAAATGATTTTCAAATCACTAAAGTTCCTTAATAGGTAGTGAGAAATTGCCTGCAAAAGATGCGTTTTTCCCAGACCTACTCCTCCATATATATATAAAGGGTTATATGCTGTGCCTGGGTTTTTAGCTACAGCCGTAGAGGCTGCATAAGCGAGCTTGTTCCCATTTCCAACAACAAAGTTTTCAAAGGAGTAACGCTTTTTCAGAGTCAAGTTATTAATAACAATTTTTTGCGGAGACCCCTTTTCTTTTTCTCCCACAATAATTTCTACTTTTACATCTTTATTTTTTAGCCCTGAAAGGGTACTTTCGATGAGAGATTTGTATTTTGTTTCCAGCCATTCTTTCACAAACTCAGATGGAGCATTCAGTATAACTGTATCAGCTGTTTCTTTTTCGAGCTCAATTTTGCGAAACCATGTTTCAAATGTTGGCACGCTAAGGTGTTCTTTTAATTCGTTTAATGCTTTTTCCCATATATTCATATATACTCCACCCCTTTAGTTTACATTTTATTATACAGGTAAGTGGAAAAAAATAAATATCTCTAAAGATTTTATCAAATAAATTTTTTTCTTACTGTTTTTAAAAGTAATGATAATAAAATTATTTAGTTTCCTCTTTCCGGTTTAAATTTGTTAAATCATTTTCTGAAGCTTAAAAAGTAAAGTTTTAATGAAAGAAGGCGCGGGATTTTTCCCGCGCCTTCAAGCCTTATAAATTCTTTTTGATTGATTATGGCTTTTGGTAGGTTATTTTTATTTCCCTTCTAACTTCTTCCCATTCTACAAGACATCCCAGATTTTCTGCAACAAATCGGATTGGAAGCATTGTTCTATCATTTATAATAATGGGTTTTACATTGTGATTATCATCATCTATCCATTCTCCTGTTCCATTGACTTTTGCTTGTGGATTATCTATCCATAATTCTATTATCGTACTTTTGAAGTTTATTGTAACTTTTCTTGCTGTATTGTCCCAGGCAATCGTTCCTCCTAAACCTTCAACAATTGCTCTAATCGGGACAACTGTCCTTGCCCATTCTGCAATAATAACAGGCTTTGTTCCCCTACCCGGGTCTATTTCCTGTTTTACTTCATTTATATACATATTCGGATTATCAATGTACAAGCGTATTATTATCTGTTCTATTTTAGGTGGAGTTGTAGCAGAAACTTCATTAGAATAGTCAGAGAATCCCAGAGAGCTATATGCCCTTACCCTGTAATAATAAGTTGTGTTAGGTAGAAGGAATATATTGTTGTAGTAGGTAATGACGGTCCCAACGGTTGCAAGAACAGAATATGTCCCACCAGCTTCTTTCCTCTCTATCTTAAACCCGTCTTCATTATCGCTATTATCTGTCCAGGAGAGATCTATCTCACTGCTGCTTACTGCTGTTGCCGAAAGCCCGGTTGGAGCAGAAGGAATGGTTCCACATAAAGGGACAGTAACATTTGCTTCATTTGAATAAGCCGAATCACCAATGCTATTTGTTGCTTTTACTTTATAATAGTATGTTGTTTCGGCAGATACAGATGTGTCTGAATAAGATTCAGTATCAGGAGCAAGTGAAGTTTCAATTGCCGAATATGTCCCACCGGCTTCTTTTCTCTCTATAATATAATTTTCTTCATTGTCAGCATTGTCAGTCCAGCTTAGCGAGATTTCGTTACAGGAAGTTGCTGCCAGCAAAAGTGAAGTTGGTGTGGCTGGTGCTGTACCTGCTGCGGGTGTTGTAACATTTGCTTCATCAGAATAGACAGAATCCCCGATTGTATTATATGCTCTTATTCTATAGTAGTATGTCGTTTCGGGAGAGACTGTTGTATCAGAATATGTTGTTGCATCTGTCAAAGCCGTATCAATCTCGGCAAATGTCCCACCGGCTTCTTTCCTCTCTATCTTAAACCCGTCTTCATTATCGCTATTATCTGTCCAGGAGAGATCTATCTCACTGCTGCTTACTGCTGTTGCCGAAAGCCCGGTTGGAGCAGAAGGAATGGTTCCACATAAAGGGACAGTAACATTTGCTTCATTTGAATAAGCCGAATCACCAATGCTATTTGTTGCTTTTACTTTATAATAGTATGTTGTTTCGGCAGATACAGATGTGTCTGAATAAGATTCAGTATCAGGAGCAAGTGAAGTTTCAATTGCCGAATATGTCCCACCGGCTTCTTTTCTCTCTATAATATAATTTTCTTCATTGTCAGCATTGTCAGTCCAGCTTAGCGAGATTTCGTTACAGGAAGTTGCTGCCAGCAAAAGTGAAGTTGGTGTGGCTGGTGCTGTACCTGCTGCGGGTGTTGTAACATTTGTAACATTAGATTGTGTTGATTCATTGGAACCATTCCTTACCTTAATCAAGAACCAGTACTGTGTCTCAGGAGAAAGACCTGTAACGGTTAAATAAGGTGCAGTTGTAGCAAATGCTCCTACGGCGGAGTATGTAATTCCGTTAGTACTTTTGCTTAAAACGATTTGTGTTGCGTTTGAATCGACCGGATGATCCCAATCAAGCCTGATAGAAGTTGAAGAAAGAGCTGTTGCGGTAAGCCCTGTTGGTGGTGCAAGAGCATATGCGATTTTTGTTACACCTGATGTGGAAACTCCGCTTGCATTATAGGCCATTACCTTGTATGTATGCGCTCTGTAATCTGGCACTGTACTTGATGTGCTAAGTGTGTTGTTATTGGTTATTGTTTTAACGAGTGTCCAGATTAAGAACATACCTGTACCTAGCTCATAAATTTTATAACCATCACATTCTTTTGTATGGTTCCATGTCATGTAAACGGTTTTTCCGATAGCATTAGCCGTGAAACTTGTTGGTGGTGCAGGATAAGTAAGCACCGTGGCAGAGGAAGATGATGACGAATAATCATCATAAGTACCGTCGTCTCTCCTTGCCCGTACCCAGTAAACATATGTCGTATTCGGTTGCGCCGTTGTATCTTTCCATGAAGTTGTGCTCCAGGGTACTGTTTGCAGAGGGAGGAGAAGTACAAAACCTCCCTGTATTGCTCTATATATATCTACATAATCCGAATTTCCGTCTACGAGGTTCCAGTTTAACGTGACATCTAGAGATGATGAAAAAATAGGACCGTTAAGCGCATCGATGGCGGCTGTAAATCCTGTCGGCTGAGTAAGAACATAGGCAAGATCTGTAGAGGTATAACCGCTGTATGTATCAGGTAAGGGAGATGGTAGATTTTCCTCAGCTCTAATTCGATAACCATGTCTTCCATAACTCATACCAGTAAATGTTTTATTTTTTGTGGGATATTTAACGGATCCTTTATAATCCCACGCGTGAGTACTGTAGTTATATTCTTCGATAAGAAAGTATAAGTATGAGCTCCAAATTCCAGAATAAGAATAATCCCACCTTAAATAGATATTTGTTCCGGATGAATATGCGGCAAAGTTTGTTGGCACAGAAATTGAAGTTGAAATAGCAGATGAAGTTTTTACCCCAATAAATGATGTTGCTAACAAAATAGCAAGCATTACTGCAAAAAATTTTTTCATGATGTCCCCTCCCTTTTTTATGACTCTCCCCTTATGAAAAGATCATGTCAAATTATAGCATTGTTTTTTGTGTTATTCAAATGTAATTTCTAGAATTTTTTCTTGCCTGTTAGTTTTCTTTTATTATACTATGTAAGATGACAAAGGAGGAGTATATGGGAGAAATAACAATTTTTCTCGGTGGACAAGCTGGTGAAGGTATCAAACGTGGCGCACTTACCATAGGAAAACTACTAAATCTATACGGCTATCATGTTTTTATTATGGATGATTATGTTTCGACGATTCGTGGAGGGCAGGATTACAGTGAAGTGCATGCCTCTCAACAGGAAGTTTTCTCACAATCAGGGAGTGAGGATATTATATTTTCTTTCCACCAGGATGTCTATGAGCGGTATAAGGATAAATTAAAAGAAAATGGAATTGTTGTTCTTGATGGAGAAGACGGATTAAATATTCCGTTCAACAGAATCTTGAAAGAACATAAAGGTATTCCTGTGATGAAGCCATCTATAGTGCTTGGTGTAATCAGCTATGTTGCAGATATTCCATTTTCGCTTGTAGAAAAAGTGCTTAAATCTGAATTTAAAGAAAAAGACCAGAAAAATATTGAGCTTGCCCAATACGGTTTTAATTTTGCGGAAGAGAAAAATTTTCCTAAAATATCTTTATCTTGCGGGGTTAAGCCTCCCTATCCGATTGTTTCAGGAAACGAACTAATCAGTTTAGGCGCTGTATGTGCCGGGATGAAAATTTATACGGCGTACCCGATTACTCCTGCGAGCTCTGTTTTACATTTTCTTGCAAAGGAATCAAAAAGGCTACATATTGCTGCTGTTCATACTGAAGATGAAATTTCTGCAATCATGATGGCTATAGGCGCAGCTTATGCTGGTGTACCTGCTATGGTTGGAACATCTGGCCCCGGCATTGATTTAATGAGCGAGGCGATAAGTCTTGCTGGTGGGACAGAAATTCCAGTTGTGATACTTGATTCTCAGCGAGCAGGGCCTACTACAGGCGTGCCTACATATACCGAGCAGAGTGACTTAAACGAGGTATTGCATACGGGACACGGAGAGTTTCCCCGTATTATACTTGCCCCTGGTAGCATTGATGAGTGTTTTGAACTTACAGTAAAAGCTTTTCAGTATGCCTGGTGGTATCAAACGCCTGTCTTTATCCTTTCTGACAAACATATTTCAGAGAGCAGTAAAACCGTAAATATGTCTTTTGACAAGCAGTTCAAATTGCCTGCAAAATATTTTCAAGGAAACGGTGAATACAAACGGTATCTTGATACAGATGATGGTATTTCACCTTTTGCAATACCTGGCATAAAAGGAGTTGTGAACCATACAAATTCTACCGAACACACCGAAGAGGGGTATTCATCCGGCTTGCCACATAATGTGGTAAAGATGAAGAATAAGCGGATAAAAAAGCAGAATACGATAAACCGCGATTTTCTTTCTGAACATACAGTTAATATGTATGGGAACGTTGAATCAAAAAATCTTATTGTCTCATTTGGCTCTCCAAAAGGTGCTATCCTTGAAGCAATTCAAGATTTGCCAGTAAAATATATGCAGATTGTCGTAGCTGATCCGTTTCCATGTGAAAAGGTTAAAAATGTTTTTGATACGGTAACAAATATTATAGATGTTGAGCAAAACTCTACCGCCCAGCTTGCAAGGCTTGTTAAAGAAAAAACAGGCATTGAAATAAAAAATAAAATCCTTCGTTATGATGGAAGGCCATTTGATCCATTTGAGCTCCGTGAGAAAATAGAGGAGGCATTGAAATGAACATAGGTACAACAAAAAAAATTCAATGGTGTCCTGGATGTGGAAACTATGCAATATATTCGGCGTTTAAAAAAGTTATTGAGAGAAATATCGAAAATGGAAAACTCCAAAAGGAAAATATTGTTCTAATTTCTGGCATAGGGTGCCACGGGTACATTACAAATTATTATGATTTAAATTCTTTCCATCCGTTGCACGGGCGAGTGCCTCCGCTTGCAACAGGAATGAAAATTGCCAACTCTCGTTTAACGGTAGTAGGTTTTGCGGGAGACGGAGATGCATATGCGGAAGGTATGAATCATATCGTACAGGCAGCGCGGAGAAATACGGATATCACTATGATTGTGCATGATAACAGTGTATATGGGCTTACTACAGGGCAATTTACCCCGACATCGCCAAGAGGATTTAAGGGAAGGTCGACGCCGTTTGGTAATCCAGAGAATCCTATTAATCCGATAAGCCTTATGATTGTTTCACGGGCTACATTTGTAGCGAGGGGGTTTTCTGGAGAGCCAGGACACCTTGAACATCTTTTTGAGAGGGCGATTATGCACAAAGGATTTTCTATTGTTGATGTGATCCAGCCATGCACAACATTTAATGATACCTATTCGTATTATAGGGAACGTGTGTATAAGTTGGAGGAAACTAATTATGTTCCAGATAATTTTGCAACAGCTCTGAATAAATCACTGGAATGGAGTGATAAAATTCCAATCGGTGTCTTTTATGAAAAAAAAGATACCAGCTTTGAAGCCGCTATAAGGGGAAGTGAAGATTTTTTAAAGAATCGTTCTATCCCTGATATAAGCACGGTACTTTCCGAAAAAATATGAAGCAGTTCTCATTACTCCTGATAATTAAAAGTTATGCACATTATCCACAGCTTGTATTTTTAAAATAGGCGTTGCATTTTAAATTTATTGTTGTAGGTTTTGACACAAATTGAAATTTGTTTTATACTTTTTTTACAGGGCAACATACACATATGGGAAAGGAGAAGAATTTCATGAACAAAGTGCTAAAAAGAGACGGCAGAATAGTTAGCTTCAAGAGGGAAAAGATTGTTGATGCAATACAAAGAGCAGGACAATCTACAGGAGAGCTAACTGGAGATGACGTAAAACTTCTTGCCCATATTGTGATTACTGAAATAATTTATGAGAGAGGAGAAGAGCCAATCCGAATAGAACAAGTACAGGATAAGGTTGAAGAAGTATTGATGAGAAGGGGGCATTACAAAACTGCAAAGGCGTATATTTTATATCGGGAAAATAGAAGGCAGCTGCGTGCAATTAAAAATTATATCACTCCTGCATCAGTTGAAAAGTATCTTCAGCAAGGCACATGGGAAGTTCATGAAAACGCAAATATTGGTTATTCTGTACAGGGATTAAAATCATTTTTGGCTGGGAAAGCAGAGGCCGAATACTGGCTTAGTAAAGTTTATCCACAAAAAATTGCAAACTTACACAGGAATGGTGCAGTGCACATACACAATCTCTCTTTTTTTGGAAGCTATTGTGTCGGTTGGGACCTTGAAGATTTAATAAAGATAGGATTTGGGGGTGTTCCCGGGAAACCATATTCAAAGCCAGCAAAACATTTTTCTTCTATCCTTGGACAGGTTGTAAACTTCCTTTTCACTCTTCAAAATGAGGTTGCAGGGGCTGTCGCTTTAAGCTCTTTTGACACACTTCTTGCTCCATTTGTTTATTATGACCATCTTACTCAAAAGGAAGTGAAGCAGCAAATACAGGAATTTATTTTTAATATGTCCCAAACAACAAGGACGGGAGGACAATCACCATTTTCTAATATTACTCTCGATATCCAACCGCACGTTCTGTTAGCGAATAAAAAAGTAGTTATTGGCGGAAAAGAGCAGGATAAAACGTATGGAGAATTCCAAAAAGAGATTTATATGATTAACAAAGCTTTCTGGGAGACAATGATTGAAGGAGATGGGAATAATAGAGTTTTTACATTCCCCATACCTACAATTAATTTTACAAATGATTTTGATTGGGACAATCCCGAACTTCTCCCAATGTGGGAGGCTACTGCTAAATATGGTATACCATATGGTGCTAATTTTATTAATTCTGATTTAAAACCAGAAGATGCAAGGAGTATGTGTTGTCGGCTTAAGCTCGATGTAAAGCAGTTGAGAAAAAAAGGTGGAGGATTGTTTGGCGCAAATCCACTTACAGGAAGTATCGGTGTAATTACAATTAACATGGCAAGAATTGGCTATTTATCAACAACTGAAGAAGAATTTTTATCATCTCTTGCAGAAATTATGGATGCTGCAAGAGACGGACTTGAAATAAAGAGAAAAACAATTGAGGAATTTACAGAAAACGGACTTTATCCGTATTCACGCGTATATCTTGAATCCATAAAGAAAGTTACAGGCCACTATTGGGATAATCATTTTTCCACTATTGGACTTGTTGGAATGAACGAAGCATTACTTAATTTTATGGGAAAGGACATAGGGACTGAAGAAGGTATTGCTTTTACAATCAAGACGATGAATTTTATGCGGAATAAGCTGGAAGAATTTCAGGATGAAACAGGCCATATGTATAATCTTGAGGCAACACCAGCAGAGTCAACCTCGTATTCCCTTGCAGTGAAGGATAAGGAGAAATATCCCGACATCATCGTTGCAAATGAAAAAGAGGTACAAGAAGATAAGGCAGAGCCGTTTTATACCAACTCAACACAACTGCCTGTGAATTATACGGACGATCCGTTTGAAGTAGCAGAAAAACAAGAAAAAATACAGTTACTCTATACCGGTGGAACTGTCGTACACTTTTTCTTAGGCGAATCACTAAATTACGGGGAGGAAGCTAAAATTTTCTTTAAGAAAATGCTTACAAATTATAAGATTCCATACATTACAATTACGCCGACATTTAGCATTTGCCCCAAGCACGGATACATTAAAGGTGAATGGAAATATTGCCCATATTGTGATGAAGAGCTTATTAGTATTGCCGGAAGAAAAGAAACTAAAAATGTTGAAAGCAAAGATATACCTACATTTAATATAGATAAATAATCATCAATAAAGGAGATGTTAAATAATGAATGCAAGAGAAGACGAAAAAGGTAACCTTATTTTGGAGAATGGAGAGGTTATCCCTGAAGAAAAAAGACAAAAAGCAGAAGTGTATTCACGAGTGGTTGGTTATCTAAGGCCAGTAAGCCAGTATAATAAAGGAAAACAGGAAGAGTTTAAAAAAAGAAAGATGTTCAACCTCTCCAAAGAGAAGTAATTTATTATTCTTTAAAAATTTTGTATTCTGAGTGTATTTCGGCAGTTTTTCGCAGCATAACCAATGCTGAGCAATATTTTGTTTCAGAGAGTTCAATTGCGGCTTTGAATTTATCCTCGGGTACATCTCCCCAGATCATGTAAGTAAGATTAATTTTTGTGAATACATGCGGATGGTCAAGCGCTTTTTCTGCAGTTATTTCTAATTTATAATCATTGTATTTAACTTTCATTCTATCAAGAATTGATATTATATCTTGAGATGTACATCCTGCTGCTCCCATTAGCAATAGTTCCATAGGGCTTGGTGCACCATCGTGACCTTTAAAATCTTCTGGCCCGTCCATCACGATCCAGTGGTTAGAATTTGCTCTTGCCATTACTGTAAGGCCGTATGCTTGTTTAAGTTCTACTTTGGTAATGTTTTTTTTCTGTCACTACTTCCTCCTTATAAATTATTATTTTTAACATAATATATTATTTTGAATTTATTTGTCAACAATGTAAAATTTTTATACTCACAAGGAAGGATGTATAATAAAATTATGGAAAGGGAAAAGAGAATAATTATGCACATTGATATGGATGCTTTTTTTGCTTCTGTAGAGCAGGCAGAAAGCAGCGACCTTAAAGGTAAGCCCATTGCCATTTCAGGAAATGTAGAAGGCCGTTCTGTAGTATCCGCCGCATCATACGAAGCAAGGAGGTATGGCGTACATTCTGCAATGCCCTTAAAGCCGGCTAAAAAGCTCTGCCCGAACCTTATATTAATCCAAGGAGACATGGCAAAATATGTACGCATATCGAAAGAGATTGTTTTGCTTTATTATAATTTTTGTCCGGCTATTGAATATTCTTCAATCGATGAAGTTTTTATGGATTTTACATATACAGTAAAAGATTTTAATGAAGCCATAGAAATGGGAAACAAAATAAGGAAAGAAGTGAAAAACAAGTTTCATATTACGTGTACAGTGGGTATAAGTTATAATAAACTTCTTGCAAAGCTTGGCTCAAAACTTGCGAAACCTGACGGATTGATGGTAATAAGAAAGGAAGAAACAGAAAAAATTTTGAACGGCTTACCAGTAAATAAAATTACAGGGATTGGCAAAAAAACGGAAAGCGCACTTTTAAGCTCTTTCAATGTAAAAACATTGGGAGAACTTAAAGAAATTTCTATAAAGGCACTTACGCAGGTGTTTCATTCGTACGGGAAATTTCTTTACAATGCAGCAAGGGGCATTGATGATTTTCCTGTTATTACTCCGATGGAAGAAGGGGAGTCAAAATCTATAGGGCATTCGATTACTTTTCCGGCAGATACGGATAAAATAGATTATATAAAAAGCGTGCTTGAGCTTCTTTCGGAAAAGGTTGGCAGCAGGGTAAGAGCACACCATTTTTTCTCGACTGCCGTTACCCTTACTGTACGCTATGCAGATTTTACTACAAAAACGCATAGAAAAACTATTAAAGAAACTAACAGTGATAAAAAGATTTATGAAACAGCGGTCTTTCTTTTTGATGAACTGTATGTGAAGGGGCGAAAAGTACGCCTTCTCGGCATTTCTGCATCAGGACTTTCTAAAGATGATTCTTCCTTGCTTTTTAAAGATAAAGAAGAAGAAAAAGATCAAAGAATCGAAGAAACAATGGATTCTATAAGAAAGCGTTTTGGTTTCTATTCAGTAAATCGCGGAAGAGTGATTAAAAAACCATAGTTTTTAGCATTGCATTATCCAGTAACCAGAACGGGTAGTACAAGAGAGATGTGAATTTTCAGTTAATCCGCATAGATTCCAATTTTTCTGTATTTTTCAATACGATTTGTTTTTAGCTGTTTTTCGTTTTCTTTCAGTAGTGTTTCGAGTTCACTATTAATTGCATCTCCTGTCGTTTTTATAACTTCCTCTTTATTTCTATGTGCTCCGCCTATTGGCTCATTTACTATTTTGTCAATAACACCTGCATTCAATAGGTCGGCTGCTGTGAATTTTAAGCTTGATGCTAACTCTTCGCTTTTTTTCCTGTCATTATATAGAATTGATGCACTGCCTTCAGGTGAGATTACTGAGAAAAACGAGTACTTTAACATAATGATTTTATCTGCAATGCTCATACTGAGTGCACCGAGACTTACTCCTTCGCCAATTACAACAGCAACAATCGGTACTTTTGCTTTAAACAGTGCAAGTATGGGTTCGGAAACCGCTTCTATTTGTCCTTTTTTCTCTGATTCTTTGGATACAAAGGCTCCAGGTGTATCAATAAATGTAATAATGGGACTTTTAAACGTTGTTGAAGCAAGATTAACAATTCTTGCGATTTTCCTGAATCCCTCTGGTTTTATCATTCCATGATTACATAAAATCATATCTTTTAGCGTATTTCCTTTTCTGCTTCCTATTACGGCAACCGTTGTGCCCTTAAAGCTTCCCATGCCTGCTATAATTGCAGGATCATCTCCACTCTTCTTATCTCCGTGCAGCTCAATAAAATCTTCAAATAAAGCGTTAATATAGTCTGTGGTATCGGGCCTATCGGGATGACGGGCAATTTGTGCAATCTGGTAAGCGGTGAGGTTGTCGTAGATTTTTTTCAGCTCTTGTTGAATTTTTTCTTCTATATTGTTTGTTGCTTCCCAGTTTTTCTTTTTTTCTTCCAATTCTTTATATAGTGGCTCAAGAGATTTTTCAAACGAAAGTAAGTATTTCATATTGCCCTCCTGTTGTAGTGTTTAAGAAACTGTGTGATAGTTGCTTTGAGCAAATGTCTATCAACAACTATGTCCAGGAACCCATTTTGAAGCAAAGATTCTGCTTGTTTTAATTTATCCGGGATATTTTGCCTTGCAACCTCTTTTGTAATGCGCGGGCCTGAAATACCAATTGAAGAGCCTTTTTCTGCAATTATAATGCTTCCTGTCATGGCAATGGCAGCTGCTCCACAGTAAGAAGGATTTGTTAAAATCGGGATGAATAGTCCGCTGTTTTTCTTAAACGAATCTACTGCTTGAATTGTTTTTGCAACCTGCATTAGTGAGTAAATACCTTCCTGTATTCTCTCTCCACCGGATGAGAAGACGATGATTAATGGTAACTTGCGTTTTTTTGCATACTCAATAAGCCTTGTGAGCTTTTCTCCTGTTGCCGATCCTAAACTTCCTCCGATAAATTCAAACGCAAAAACTCCAACTGCCGCGTTAAATCCGCTAATTTTAGCTTTTCCTGTGATTACAGCACAATCAAGTCCTGTTTCTTTTTTTGTCTGTTTTATGCGTTCATTGTAAGTAAGTAGATCCTTAAACCCCAGCATATCAACAGCTTTTATTTCTGTATCTATCTCTGAGAATGTGCCTGAATCTGCAATGAGACTTATCCGTTCATTTATTGTCATTCGGAAGTGATAACCACAGTATGGGCATACCTTGAGATTTTCTTTTAAATCCTCATATTTAATAAGATTGCCACAAGATTGGCATCTTACAGGTGTTTTTTTTACTTTTTTTTCTGTAAGAACTGGTACTATAATTTTCTTTTTTCTTCTAAAAATATTTATGTCCATATGTCCTCCTTTTTTTCAGCAGTTAATAACCCCTTTTTATACTTACAATATTTTTAATTTTTTTGCCGGAAGCAAATCGCATAACATTTATTATAGCTTCTTCCCAATTTTTGCCAATGCTTTTGTCAGAATATCCAGCTGTATGTGGCGACATGATTATATTGTTCAATAACCAGAACGGATAGTGTGATGGGTATTGGAATTCATGTTGATTTTTTGGGTATAACCACCATGTATCTATTGCTGCTCCCTTTAATGTACGGGTTTTAAGTGCAACGAATAGGTCTTGCTCGTTTATTACAGATCCTCTCGATACGTTGATAAGGTATTTCCCTTTCATAAGGTTGAGCATCTCCTTATTAATTAACTCTTTTGTTTCATTTGTTGCAGGCACTGCAAGGAGAATAAAATCTGCTTTTGAAATTGCATCTTTTATTTTATTTGCTCCATAGACTTTATCTACATTCGGAACATTGGTTATATTTTTTTTCACGCCTACTACATTCATACCAAATGCTTTTCCAAACTGTGCTGCTTTTTTACCAATACTCCCCAGCCCTATAATACAGAGCGTTTTTCCTTCGATCTCTATGTTTGGTTCTTTACTCATCCAGCCATGCCACATACCCTTTCTAAGATCCCTGTCGTTTACTACTATTTCTTTTGATAGTGCAAGAAGCAAACTAAATGCATGCTCTGCAACAGATGTTGCGTTACCGTGGACATTTGAGAGGATAATGTTTCTGTCTTTCAATAAATTTAGATCAAATTTTTCTGCCCCTGCATACGGCACCTGTATGAGTTTAAGTTTTTTTGCTTCTATGATTTCTTCATTTGTGAGAGGGCCTGAAATGGCAATATCTACTTCTGGAATTGCTTTTTTCTTTTCGAGTTCATTTTTTGGTTTGATTAATGTAATTTTCCCCTTGTATCCTATTTCTTTTTTTATTTTATCAAAAATTGTATCAATATTCTGCATATAAGGCATAAAAATTCCGATTTTAATCATTTTTTTCTCCATTTAAATAATTTTTTGTGAAATTATAGTAGCAACTCAAAGAACAGTTTGCTTATCGCGGGAATCTTTTTGTGTAATAAGTGGGCGGAGTAAGCATAAGCGCTACAGCTATTCCTATAAGCGCTGTTGTTAATCCTATAAAAAACCATTCTGTTGCAATTTTTCTATTGCTCATAATTTCTCTCCTTTTTGATGTATTATTTTTAATACAGTATAATGCTATAGGAGTATAATAGCAAATTTTTGTGAATTATTTATTTAAAACATGCGGTTGACATTTGCCAAAAGAATGTATAATAATTGTATTATGAAAACGTTTGATTTAATTGTTGTTGGGGCGGGGCATGCCGGAGTTGAGGCGGCACTTGCTTCAGCACGAATGGGAGTGGAAACTCTTCTTGTAACAATTGATAGCGACAGCATTGGCTGGATGCCATGCAACCCAGCAATTGGTGGACCTGGTAAGGCACAGATTGTACGCGAAGTGGATGCTCTCGGCGGTGTTATGGCTCTCAATACAGATGCAACGCTTACTCAGATAAAAATGCTAAATATATCTAAGGGTCCTGCTGTATGGAGTTTGCGGGCGCAGTGTGACAAATGGGCATACTCATTAGGAATGAAAGAGAGAGTGGAAAACCAGCCGCATTTGCACCTTCGACAGGGAATTGTAACGCGCCTTATTGTTCAAAAGGATCGGGTAAAAGGCGTAGAGGTTTCTGACGGTATGAAATTTTATTCAAGTGCTGTCATTATTACTGCAGGAACGTATCTTAATGGTAGGATTTACATTTCAAAATGGATGCAGCCTGCTGGGCGATGGGCAGAACCGCCTGCCAACAGTCTTTCTGATAATTTAAAGGAGCGTGGTTTTAAGATAAAGCGTTTTAACACAGGCACAACGCCGCGTGTTGATAAAAGGTCCATTGATTTTTCTAAGCTTAGCGTTGAAAAGGGCGATGAGATACCACTGCACTTTTCATTCTGGAATGAGCCTAAAATTTATAAAAATCAAATTGATTCATATCTGGGTTGGACGAATGAAAAGACAATAGAAATAACCAGAAAGTATTTAGATATGGCTCCTTCTGTTATGGGCATTATGGTAAAAACAGGGCCGAGAACTTGTCCATCTATGGAGGAAAAAGTACGCTGGTTTCCAGATAAGGTAAGGCACCAATTTTTTTTAGAACAAGAAGGCTTTCACACAAGCGAAATGTATATGCAAGGAATGTATATGTCTATGCCGTATGAAAATCAATTAGAAGTTTTACGTACGATACCGGGACTTGAAAATGTAGAAATCATACGGCCGGCGTACGTGATAGACTATGATTATATTGTCCCCACTCAGCTCAATTTAAACTACGAGACAAAGATTATTGAAAGCTTGTTTATAGCAGGACAGCCGAATGGAACTACCGGGTACGATGAAGCAGCGGGACAGGGTATCCTTGCCGGGATTAATGCTGCACTTAAAATAAAAGGAAAAGAACCGTTTATTCTAAGTAGAAGCGAAGCTTATTTGGGTGTGATGACAGATGATCTCCTTACAAAAGAGCTATTTGAGCCATATAGAATTACGCCATCGCATTGTGAACACCGATTACTCCTCAGGCAGGATAATGCGGATTTACGACTAACCCGTAAAGGTTATCAAATTGGCGTAGTTGAAGAGTGGAAATATAGAAAATTAGAAGAAAAAGAAAAAATGATCAATGAAATTAAAATGAAACTCGAGAGTATAACTTTAAAGCCAAATAAAGAAACTTTATCCAGGTTAAAAAATTTTGGCATAAAAGAGATTAATAAGCCTATGTTGCTAACGGACCTTTTTAAAAGACATGATTTTACAAAAGAAGTTTTAAGGAAACTTGAACCTTCTTTTGCAGAGCACCCAGATGAATTGCTTGAAGAAGTCGAGAGCGATATTAAGTATGCCGGATATATTGTAAGAGAACAGAATAAGATAAAAGAGTCCATACGATGGGAAAAATTCACAATACCAGTGGATTTTGATTACGCAGTTGTTCCCTCTCTTTCAAAGGAAGGAAGAGAGCGCCTTACGCAGGTAAGGCCTAAATTCCTGGCTCAGGCAATGCGCGTGTCAGGTGTGCGGCCTGCCGACATTCAAATGCTCCTTTTATATTTCAAAAGCAGCAAGAAGTAGCGAAGCCCTTATTTTTTATGCAAATACAAGGAAGAGCTCTGCGTTTTTCCAATGCAAGAATTATTTACCGCTCCGTATAAAAGTGGATGGACAATACTTTTGGGCCAGTGTGTGTTGCAATAACCGGACCCAGCCGTGTAAGCGGGATTTTTACGCCAAATTCTTTCAAGGCGCGCAAGGTAAAATAGATCTTTTACAACAAAGAATATATTCATTTTATCTCTCATTGCTGGCATCTCTTTAATCACATCTTCTTTGTTCATTCCTTCCTCATATAGTTTTTTGGCTATTTCCGGTATTTGATACCCTAATCCTAGTGAAGTGAATTGAGAGTCAAAAATATATATATCAGGATCACCCAGAGCTTTTTTTGCTGCATTTGCTGCATTAACCGTTCCACTCATGTTTGTAGACATAAGCGGAGAAATAATTGAATATCCCTCTTTGAGAAGTTGCTCATATATTTTTTCTCCTTTATATATGCAGGCATAAAAGTTCTGGCCTGATTTGTCTTAACTATAGTACGCCTACTGCAGCAAAGGATATGCACGTAATTAAGATACTTGTTATTCCTCCGACTGCAAGTTGCATAAATGTATGGTCATTGAGTTTTATTTTACTTATATAAATCGGGATAAGCAGAAGAAACGCAAGCATACCTTTGTACCCGTTGATTATTGTTAGAGCAGTTGCTGGCCCTGCAATACCAGATGAATGCCCGGATACTTTGTATACAAATTTATTAACTGTAAAAAGAAAAATAACATTCAATAAGTATGACAATCCAAGTGCAATAAAAATTTTGTCACTTTTGCTTACAATAAGAAGAATAAAGCCTATAGGGTAACTTAATGCATCAAGGATAAATGAAATTTTCCTTTCGCCATTGTAATCTCCAGGATGTTTTAAAAGGTGTGTCCATGCCAGGATGGGTATTATTCCTATGAATATTGCTGATATTATAAATCCCCTCAGGCTATTTGCCTCTCCTTTATTAAACTGGTAAATTATATACAGTGAAAAAAGTGCAACAACAGGCACATCAAAAATAAATGCGAGAAAGCGGTATTTTTTCATTGTTTACCTTCACAAATGTTTAATAAAAGACAAAGATTAAGGCTCATTATTTAGGTGCCTCCATATTTTTGTGCTGTTTCTATCGTATATAGCCATTCTCATTTTGCAAGTTTTTAAATGTAAAAATCTTTCATTTTTTCATTAAATGTTGCCGGAGCAACTTTTTTTACTTCCTTTAACATAATCTCTGCCACTTTGCGAATTTCCCACTGAGCATACTTTGAAATTCTTTCATGGAAAAAATGCATAAGTTCTCTTCCGTTTGCTGTTGCAACAAGCTTTGTTTCCGTTGCATTTGGCAGTATAAATCTTGCGTCTTCGATAGCTACTTCGTCCGAGAGCTTTTTATAAGCATCTTTAAGGTACTCCATTGCCTCTGTATATAGTTTGTAGGATTCTTTTTTGTTTTTAATTGACTCGGGAACGATGTAAGGAAAATTTGATTCTTTAATAAATCGCTGACTTTGCTGGGTAAACGCGAAGAATCTATGCCGCACAAACTGGTGGCTGCAGCTACGAGAAATTCCTTCTACCGCAAAAGTAAAAGAGATATGCTCAAATACTGAAAAGTGGCCCAGCTTTATGGCAAGGTGAACGAGATGTTCTACTTCATCTTCTTTAAGGTTTAACGACATTACACTCCCCTTAAACCTGCTCTGCCTCATAGCAACTGCGACAGTATAATCTGGACGAGGGGTATAATTCAGCAGCTTTACCCGTACTTCTCTTAATCTATTTTCGGTAGCCATATCCCTGTTTGGTTTTGGTACTTGCCTTTTTTATCCTTGTAAGAAGTTTTACATATTTTATCAGCACTAATGAAAATAACCTGTGCAATCCCCTCGTTTGCATATACTTTTACGGGAAGCGGTGTTGTGTTTGAGATTTCGATTGTAACATAGCCTTCCCAGCAGTTACTTGACCAGCAAGCCTTTCCATTTCTTCTTACATATAAAGTATGATTAGGAACTGTAACATCATACACATAATCATCATAATCGATCTTTGAGAATGATCTTTTGTATAATTTTGGTGTCAATTGTTTTTTTGAGATTCTAATTTTATAAATGTTATAATTAGATTTTACGCTGTGGCCCCTTAACATTCTAATAGGCATTTTTTCTTTAGGGATTTTTCTTACAATAGCAGCCCAGCCTGCTTTTAAAATTAATTCTTGCAGATCATTTGCTAGTTTTTCTGAAACAGTCGTAAATGTTAAAGTTTCTTTGTTTCCATCTCCCAACATATATGCATCTAAAAAGATCCTGATTTGTTCAGAAGACAAGGACTTTATTTCAGAGGGGATAAATTTATCTTGCGCATGTCCAAACTGCATAAGATAACTGCAAAGTTGTTTATTCAGAATGCTAAATCCTGTATCAGTAACATAATACTTTAAAGGCAACTTTTTAATCCATTCTTCAATTATTTTTTTATTATCTCCAAAGGCTGCAACTTTAACAAAATATCCCTTTTTAGAAATATAAGCACTCCCTTCAGCAATCCATATCCCAAAAAACCTTAACCAATCACCCATAGGAATTTTTAATGGCTGGGTATAATAATTATTATCAATGTAATCATTATCTCTTAACGACCATACATACATCTTGCTTGCCCCTATGTTTCTTGTTGTATATGTGGTTTCTCTTCCTAAAACATCTTGATTGTATAAATCAGTAAATATTTTTCCAAATTCCCTATAACTAATTTTAGTTTGAAGTTTGCCATAAAGGTCTTTAGAGTTTAATGATCCTCCTTTTAAACAAGCCACTATTTCTTTTTTTATTGAATGGTATGTTGAAAATCGTAAACTTTTTATAACAGGTGGAAGAATAAAATAATCTCTTTTTGGGACTTTCCATACAGCATCTCTTTTAAGTTCATAATTATATTTACCATAAACATTATCGGCTCTGATAAACTCAAAACTATTACTCCATCTTTTTTTGACGAAAAGTTGATGTGACGTTGTAACAGCAAGGTCAATATTTCTTCCTTTTATTTGTATAAGTTTGTCTTTATATTTAAACTTTTGTTTCTTGGTAATTTGTTGGTATTCTAGTTCACCGCGTTGATTTAATGTTGCAACAATTTCATTATCTTTAACTTCGTTGAATTTCTTCCATCCGTCTAACGTAAGTAATTCTGTTTCTTTGTCATAGCAGGGCTCTAGAGGCGTGACATTTACAATAATGCCGGCCCTGGCATAAGTGCTTTTCCCAAGGACAATGCAGAGTACTTCTCTTGGAATATTAAAATACTCTACGCTTTTTCCAAGAGCAAATGAGTTCGGCGGGATAATACATACATCACCTTTATAGTCTACAAAACTTTTTTCAGAGAAGTTTTTGGGGTCAACAATTGCCGAATACACATTTGTGAAAATTTTAAATTCGTCTGCGATGCGCATATCATATCCGTACGATGAAACGCCAAACGATATTACGCCGTTGGATATTTGCCCTTTTTCAAAAGGCTGTATCATTCCTTTTTCTGCTTGCTCAATAATCCACTCATCTGATTTTACGCCCACATTCGCTCCTTTTGTACTATTTTGCTGTATTATAACATTTTTCATTTGATTTCAAAAAATATTAATTTAAAATTCCTCTGCAATTTTTTAGTGTAATATAGGCGTATAGTTTCTGCATAATTGATTTTGTATTTCTGTTCAGTTTAAACGAGGTTGAATTTTTTTATATATTTATTATAGTAATCTGGATAAGGAGCTGTAAATGAAAAGAGAGATAAAAGAAATAATTGTATCAATTGGTAAAAGGCTGTATGAAAGGCGTTTAAATGGCGGATATGGAGGGAATATTTCCATAAAGGATGAGGGAGTGATTTATATTACCCCATCTGGTATGCCAAAGGATATTCTTTCATATTCAGATATCATTGTAACGGATTTTAAAGGAAATTTGCTGGAGGGGGAGGGTAAACCTTCTTCAGAATTATTATTTCATGTTGCTATTTACAAAGAAAGAAGCGATGTAAATGCTATTGTGCATACCCATCCACCGGTTTCAACCGGATTTGCAATTGCGAATAAACCTTTGCAGAAAGCGATACATGAAGAAGTATCGCTCATTTTAGGTGAAGTACCAGTACTTCCCTATGAAATGACGTCGTCAAAAGAACTTGCAAAGAGTGTAGCTAATGCCTTCAAAAAATATAATGCGGTAATGCTTGCAAACCATGGAGTAATTACTGTCGGTGATACGCCGGAGAAAGCATTCAGGAGAGCCGAGGAGCTTGAGAATATTTGCATATCAACTCTTGTTGCCAATACTTTTGGCGGAGTAAAAGAAATACCGGCTGATAAACTCAAAGCGCTATTTTCGATGTTTTATAAGAAAAAATAGCTTATTTAATCCTGTTTGATTATATAATAGATGTTTTTCTCATATCTTTCTACGAGGATATGAGGAGCATCTGCTGTGTAATAAAGATTTCTTTTCTTTTTGCCAAAATCCAGGACAATATGGAACACCTCTATTTCCTTATTGCTGATCGTTCTTATTCCTTTTCAAATTATATTTTCCTAACAATAAATTCTTTTTAAAATTCTTTCTTTCTCAAAATGTAGTAAGATGCGGCAAGGGAAAAAACGATTATACCAATTCCACAAATAAGTGGAGGAAAGTAGATTGTTCCCGTTTGAAAATTTTTTGTACTAACGTACAAGTTTACTATGCTTATCCAATGCATTCCTTTGATGGATGCGATGGGGATGGTTATAATAATGGCTGCAAATGCTGCAAATGTTGCTTTTAAGCGGTCGTTGATAAGAGTGGAAAAGAGAATAGAAATGGCAGCCGTGGCAAGCGTGCCTATCACAGCATATAAAAGTCCTATATTAAGAAGACGCATATTAACGTTTAATGGAATGCTATTTGAAAGAATTGGGAGGAGATACGTGGGAATAACGATGCTTATTATTAAAAATGCAAATACAACAATAATTTTTGATAGTAAAATTGTTTTTCTTGTGACAGGGCGTGAAAACAGAAAAATACTGCTCTTTCGTTCTGTTTCGCCGGCAATAGTTCCGATTGACATGATAATGCCAAAGAATATAGCAAACTGCAATAAGTTTTTGCCAAACCACTGGGAAAAGATATAGAAGTCTATGTATTTAAGATTTGGCAGCATTGCATTTAACTGATCCGTTAACCATCCGGGAACAGCAGGATTATTGAATAGTTCACTGGGGATCTGCGAAATCATGTTATAGCCGTATGGAATAAGAAAAAATGCTGTTCCAAACATAACAAGGAACATTATGATAAATTTTGTTAGATTTTCTTTAAGTTCTTTTTTAATGAGTGGCCACATTTTTTTCCTCCATAAAGTGCATAAAGATGTCTTCAAAAGAAAGCGGAATTTTACGAACAACTTCTCCTCCTGCATCCTCTATCTTTTTTACTATTGCGCTAAAATCTTTAAACAGCTTCAGGTTAAACGTAGATTCATCAATCTTACTTATACTTGTTATCCCTGCAGCTTCAAGTTTGCTGGTATCTATTTTGGATAAAAAGCGCACAGTAATAAGATTGGCATTTTCTTTTATTTTATCCAGTTTCTCTTGCACTATCACTTTACCTTTTTTTATTATTGCTACCGTATCACATATTTTTTCTACCTCGCTTAAGGTGTGAGAGCTGAAAAAAATTGTAATATTTTTTTCAGCAACTTCTTTTATCAAAAAATCTAACAGCCGTTTTCTTACAACAGGATCCAGACCGTCAGTAGGTTCATCCAGAATTAGAAGTTCTGGCTCCGTTGATAATGCCGTATAAAGAGAGAGTGCTTTTTTCATTCCTCTGGAGTATGTGGATATTTTTTCGCGCAAAGGCAAATGGAATGTATCTTGTAACTCGTCTATTTTAACGAGGTTCTTTTTTCCGAAAAGCCCAGCATTAAAGCGCAGTATTTCCCATCCTGTCATATAGTTATACAATGAAAATTCTTCCGGGACAAATCCTATTCTTTTTCGTTTTATTGTGTTTTCTATGTCAATTTTTTCTCCAAAAAGGTTTATAGTGCCGCTATTTTCTTTTATCAATCTGAGCAAAATCTTGATTGTGGTAGTTTTACCTGCTCCGTTTGGGCCTAAAAATCCAAAAATACTACCCTCTGGTACGGTGAGGGTTAAGTTATTAAGTGCCTGGACCGTACCAAAGGATTTGCTAACATTGTTCAGCTCAATTACATTCATTTTTCATTTTCAAGCTTTACTGCTGTTCCATAGGCAAGCAATTCTGCTGCTCCCTGCATTACAGAAGATGTGGCAAGTCTTACGTTAACTATTGCATCTGCGCCGAGCTCTTCAGCATTTTTTATCATTCTTGTCATGGCTTCATCTCTTGAATCCTTTAAGAGTTCTACATACTCGCTAATTTCTCCGCCTGCAAGATTTTTTAATCCTGCCATAATGTCTCTCCCGATGTTCTTCGTTTTTACAGTGTTGCCCGTTGCAATACCTAAAATTTCTTTTACTTTTTTCCCTGGCACATAATCCATTGTTGTTACAATCATTTTACGCCTCCTTTTTGTAAATTTTATTAATAATTTCTTCTTTTGTATATCCCGCATTATATGTTTCTAGAATAAGCATATCTATAAGTTTATCAATTTTTTCTTTTCCGGAAGAATCTCTTTTCATTTTTTTTATAAATGTTCCCCTCCCTATAATTGTTTCTACAATATTTTCTCTTTCAAGCTCCCTGTATGCTTTTGCAACGGTATTTGGGTTTACTGAGAGCTTGATGGCCATTTCTCTTATTGGAGGAAGCTTTTCTCCTTTTTTAAGCAGTCCTTTTGCAACGCCCGTTTTTACCTCCCCTATTAGCTGCCTGTATATGGGCGTACCCTCATACGGGTTTATATAAAATTTCATCATTGTACTAATACAATAATACAATTTATAAGGTTGTCAAGAAGTGCTTAATTGTTCGAAAAGAGTGTTTTGTATATAGGTTTTTATATGAGGCATTTTTATTTTCAAAAATTGTGGATAATTTATATCTTTTTCTAAAATATTTGTTCAAAAGTAAGCATTATTCGGGATAAAACAGTGTCATAAAAAGTTATGCACATTGTCCACAATTTGCTGTGGATAATGTTATAATCAATGCTGACAAAGAGTAAAATTTTTTTCAAATTGTCTTAACTCAGCAGCAATCAGCAATTTAGTTATCCCCATGTTATCCAACTGTGAAAGAACAATAAATTTAGGTGAGGATGCTCTTTATTTTTTCCACATTCCCCTTGTGTATAGACGTCTATTCTTCTTTCTTAAAAAGGCTCTTGTTAAATAGCTTTCCTCGCATTTCTGGATTTATATTTTTTATGAAAAAGTCTGTGACGCTGTAATAAACAGTATTGTTGTTAATCTCCTTCTTTATTAGTTCTTTTTTCAGAAGCGTATTTACCATCCTTGTGCTGTTTACGCCTCTTAATTTATCTATTCTTCCCTTTGTTGCCTTCTCGCTGTTAATCAAAATTGCTATGACCTCCAGTGCTTCTTTTGAAAGGGTAGATTTTTTTATCTTCATAAATTTTGAATAGAACCGTTTGTATTTTTCATTTGGAATTAGCGTATAACCCTTTTTGGTTAGCACTACATTGATTCCTTTGTTCTCATATTGTTTTTCAAGATCAAGGAGAATCTCCAGTATGGCGTCTGCACTGATACCAAATGTTTCCCTTAATTTTCCTATGGTAATAGGCTTTCCGGAAACAAATAAAATCGATTCAATTGCTAAGAGGTATTCTTCTTTTTTCATTGCTGTAAATCACGTAGATTGGAGCAAACGTGTCCTTTTGTGTTATTTTTACAAATTTGCTCTTTGCTAGTATAAGAATTGCCAGAAACATCAAAACAATTTCCAGGCGGGATCTTTTGCCTGCAAAGAGTTCTTGAAAAACAATCTTCTTTTTCTTTTTTATTTCTTCTTTTAACATTTTCATCGTCTCTTTTATTGAAATGTTGCTTTTCTTTATCTCTTTTTCGTCAAGATAATTTTCTCTTTCCATAAGTTCCTGTATGATTCTTGAAAGCTTTGAAAGAGGTACGCTGTCTTCTTCCTCGACTTCAACGTACTGTGCCTTTTTAAAAGTGCTTTTTTTCGATATGCTTCTTTGTATGATAGAAAAAATTTCCATAAGTTCCGTATCTTCTGACATTTCCTTCTTTTTTTTACTGCTTTCTAAAGAAAAAAGGTAAAGTAAAAGTTCTGATTTTAACGCTATAAGGGTGCTGAGATACAGAATGGTGTTCCCCACTTCCAGAAAATCTTCACTACTATGTATGTCTTTAAGCTCTTTTTCTACGGTTGAGATTAAATTTATTGTAAGCAGATTTTCTCTGCTTTCTTTTACGTTTTTTATTATTTCGGAAAGTACTGTTGTTGCGCTCATTAATCAATCTTCATCATTGAGAGGGTTTCTTTTAATGTTTCTGAAGCAACCTTTTTTGCCTTTCTGCTTCCCTCTTCGAAGATTTCTATAATTTCTTGCTCATTGTTCTCAAGCGATTTTCTTTTTTCACGTATTCCTTTGAGAAGCTCATTCAATTTTGCTGCGCACTGTTTTTTGCAGGCAACGCATCCTAATTGTCCTGATTCACAATCTTGTTTTATCTCGGGCACTTCTTCTTTATTAAAAACTCCGTGATATTTGAAAATGGTGCATATTTCAGGATGTCCTTTGTCATGTAATCGTATTTTTGCGGGGTCTGTAATAGCAGACATAATTTTCTTTGTCGTTTCCTCTTCCGTATCTGCAATTTTTATGTCATTGTTTAAACTCTTTGACATCTTTCTTCCGTCAACTCCGGGAATGGACGGAAATTCTGTGAGCAGCGCCTGTGGCTCGGGAAACAAATTCCCGTATAAACTGTTAAACCTTCTTACAATTTCTCTTGCAATTTCAAGATGATGCACCTGGTCTTTTCCCACTGGCACATAATCTGCTTTGTATATGATAATATCAGATGTCATAAGAATTGGATATCCAAGTAGCCCGTATGATACATTTTCTTTGAGGCCTAAATCTCTTATCATCTCTTTTACTGTCGTGTTTCTTTCGACCCACGGAGTGGGGACAATCATTGAGAGAAGCAAAGTGAGATATGCGTGTTCAGGAACTTTTGACTGTATGAACAGCGTACTTTTTTCAGGATCAATACCCGATGCGAGCCAGTCAAGCATTACCTCTATTCTGTTTCTTTTTATTTCCTCGGTATGGGCATATTCCGTTGTCAAGGCGTGAAGGTCTGCAATAAAATAGTACGAATTATATTGCTCCTGCAATTTGACATAGTTTGAAAGAGCGCCAAAAAGATGTCCTATATGTAATTTCCCGGTGGATCTCATACCGCTTAAAACTCTTTCCATCTATTTCCTCCTATAAAAACAAATTTATCACTGGTAAAATAATCTTATTTAGAAGATTAAAAGGAATTTTCAAAAATATTAAAATAATAAGAAGAAACATTCCGTAGTAATTTATTGATTCATCCAGAAGATAGCGTTGAGGCCTTTTTGTAAAGGCAAATAATACTTTTGAGCCGTCCAGTGGCGGGATGGGGATAAGGTTAAACATACCAAGAAATATGCTGTAAACGATGATGTACTGTAGCAGGATAACAATATAGCTAAAACTTGTAAGCATAGTGGGAGAGTTTACCGCCCATTTGTAGATGGGAGAAAGAATAAGTGCCGTAATGAAATTCATCACCGGGCCTGCTAACGAAACAATTACCATTCCTGAGCGTAGATCTCTTAGCGCAAAGAAATCCACGGGCACTGGTTTCCCCCAGCCAAACCTAAATAGGATGAGGGTAATCATGCCGACAGGGTCTATATGACGCAAAGGGTTTAAGCTTAACCTGCCCATTCGTTGTGCTGTTGTGTCGCCTAATTTATATGCCGAGTATGCGTGGCCAACTTCGTGTAGTGTCAAAACAATCAAAACAGCCGGCAGCGTAAAGAGTAACAAGTTAATCCAATAATCTGCACTAAATTCAAACATTTTTTTACTCCTTTCTATTTTGAAGTATTATAATACTTTTTTTGATTTCTTAAAATTGCATTAGTCTTTTCTCATTTTTAATAGGACATGAACGGAGAGATAAAGCTCAAACGATTATAAACTTGAATGATTTAAGAAAAAAGTGTACAATAATATGTATGTGGTATTGAATGCAGTACGTAAAATGAGAGAAAGATTAAAGCATTACAATTATTTTTAAAAAGGCAAAGGTTAAATAAAGGGGTGAAAAAATGAGAGATCTTGATTCGAGGTTTAATATTGGAAGCCTGCTTATCGCGTTAGGTTGTGCTTTTATCCTTGGAAATACGGGCGCAGTAAATTCTATTTTCTGGACTTTTGTCGGGTTTTTCTTACTGTTTGACGGAGTTCGTTACACTGCTAAATATATGGAAAGAGAAGACAAATCCGGTACAGAAAGCTATCTGTCTATGATTTTTATAGGTATTTTTATCCTTCTTTTTACGTTCTCTATCGTACAATTTTCAATTGTGGCAGCTGTCGCTGCGGGGTTTATTTCTGCAGGACTTGCGTTGCTCATCAAAGGATTTTTTTATAAACCACACGGTAGAGACATCACCACAGGATTAATACTTGTCGCAATAGGACTATTTTTATTTATTCCATTTGTATTAAATATCTCCGGAATAGTTTTTAAGGCAGCGAATAAGTATGGAATCTGGATACTTATTATCATTCTTGGAATCATTATGCTTATTCCACGCAAAGGAGGCAAAGGCCAATGAAAAAAGACACCGGCAAAGCAAAAAAAGAAACAGTCGGCGTATGTGTGCGCTGTGGGAAAGCAATTCAATTTGACGAGGCAATTATCATTGACGAAAAACTTTACTGCAAAGAGTGTGCGGAAAAGATAAAAATGGACGAAGAAAAATCAAAAAGATTGCATAAATCAGCTAAAAACCGAATGCTGGGAGGCGTTTGCGGGGGGCTGGGTGAATATTTTAACATTGACCCAACTATCGTGAGAGTTGTTTTTGCGATACTGCTTTTTGTACCGAATCTACGGTTCTGGTTTATGCCGCTTATCTATCTCTTACTCTGGATTATTATGCCTGAGGTGGAATGATGAAAAGCTACAATGATCCCGAAAAAGAAGCAGTCGGCGTATGTGTGCGTTGTGGGAAGGCAATTGGACCGGATGAAGCAGTAACAATTAATGGCAAACTTTATTGTAAGGAGTGCGCAGGAAAAATGGGTGAACAAAAAAAATTGTATCAATCACGGAAAGACCGAATGCTTTTTGGTGTTTGTGGCGGACTGGCAGAGTATATTGGAATTGACCCGACCATTATCCGCGTTCTGTGGGTTATAATTTCTTTCGCGTATGGATTCGGCATTTTAATGTACATAATTCTTGCCTTGATTGTGCCCAAAGAGCCTTTAAATTAACAGATATATTTAATGGAGGGTTCAATGATAAAAATAAATCCTGAAGATGAGCAGCATATTTTATTGAATGCTGCAGAACAGCTGTGCGTTGCTGCAAGGACAGCGCCAAAGGCGTACGGCGAAGATTCAATTGTTACGGGAATAGTATACGGAGAAGAGCTTAAAAAACTACGGGAAGAAATGATAAAAATAGGCAAAGAAAAAAATCTCAATTTTTTAATCAGGGACGCAGGGAACATTGAAGGTAAAGTTGTTGTTTTGATAGGAACCAGGCTGAAAAAGCACCAATCTTTATTTTGCATCTCCCGTGACGAAATGGAAGGAAAATGTATTGAATCCGCCATTGATATAGGCATTGCAATAGGTTCTGCCGTTTCAACTGCAATGCAGCTTAAAGTTGATAATAGAGTAATGCTCAGCATCGGGCTTGCTGTACTTAATCTTAATTTACTTAAAGAAGATGTAAGGATGATATACGGTATTCCGCTCAGCATTTCCGGTAAAAACCCGTTTTTTGATAGGAGGTAAGAATGAAAGAACTGTTACTTATTCCAGGTCCTACACCAGTAAGCGATGACGTACTTAAAGCTCTGTCCCAAAATACAATTTCGCACACGGATGACCGTTTTGTCGAAGTTTTTATAAAGGCCTTAAACAACATGAAACCGCTTTTTGGTACACGAGTCGGGCAGATATTTATTATTGCGGGCTCCGGTACGCTTGGGATGGAAATGTCGCTTACAAATATTTTGGAAGAAAATGAAAATCTTCTTGTTGTTTCTCACGGCTACTTTGGAGACCGTTTCGTTGAAATAGGCGAAACATTAGGATTAAATGTTGACTTATTAAAAAGCAAAGCCGGGATGCATATTGATTCTTCTTCTATAAAAGACTATCTTACTAAAAAGAAGTATAAAGCAGTAACATTTACCCATGTTGATACCTCAGCGGGTGTGATGACAAATATGGAAGAAATGAGCAAGATAATCAAAGAAATTTCGCCAGATACGCTAATTGTTTTGGATGGAGTGTGCGCTACCGGTGGGGTTCCGGAAAAGATGGACGAATGGGGAGTTGATGTTTTATTTACCGGCTCTCAAAAAGCAATTGCTGTACCCCCCGGACTTACCATGCTTGCTTTTTCAGCGCGGGCAATTTCAGCGCGAAAGGAAATGAAAAAAATGAGAACCTACTATGGCGACGTACTTAGATGGATACCAGTTATGGAAAATCCGCACAAGTACTTTGCCACACCAGCAGTAAATATGATTTTTGCGCTTGAAAAATCTCTTGATGACATTTTAGGACAAGGCTTGGATAAATATTACGAAAAACATAGAATGCTCGCCAGGTTAGCAAGAACTGCTATGAAAAAATTTGGATTTAAAAATCTGGCTGATGATAACATTGCAGCGCCTACGCTTTCCGTGTTTATCTATCCGCCAGGTATTGATGATACAGAGTTCAGATCTTTGCTTAAGAAAAAAGGCGTTACAGTTGCGGGAGCAATAGGCGAATTAAAAGGAAAATGTTTTAGGATGGGACATATGGGGAGCGTTACCGAGGAAGATATACTTCATGCCTTAAAGCACATTGGCCAGGTCATAAAAGAAAAATATATGTAGATAATTTAGATATTGTTTAAAATTTTACTGTTTTTTAAGTTTGTTTGCTGCGGTTACAGCAATTCCTGCTTTTATTAAATCTATAAGCACAAATGGAACCACGCCGACAATAAATGCTTTTTTAAAATCATTCATAAAGAGGCCAAGTCTGAGCCATCCAAATATGTATATTACTGCTATTCCGGCAAGTGACGCTACTAAATTAAGCAGAGTGCTGCTCCTTCTTTTACTTATCCAGCCTACGAGAAATGCTGCCACTGGAAAAGCAATTAAATATCCTCCCGTCGGGCCGTAAATATAGGCAAACCCCCCGGTAAGTCCCGCAAAAACTGGAAGCCCCATAGCACCCATGAGCAGGTAAAGTGCCTGGCTTAAGAATCCCAGTCGCGCTCCCAATACCAACCCGCTAAGCAGAACAAAAAATATCTGAAGCGTGACAGGTACCTGCCCGATCGGAATTGCTATTTGTGCCCCGACTATTGTTAAAGCTGTGAATATCGCAGTGTATGTTATATCTCTTGTTTTCATTTCACTTCCTTTATTTTTTCCTTCCAACAATGTATCCATATCCTATATAATCAACATAATCTTTGAAAATCTTGCTGTATTGATTCATTGCTTTACGTAAGTCGGAATGTAACAAAAGATTACATCCCATTTTTAACATGCCTTTAAGACCAAGTGCTTTCTTCGTTGCTTCTTCCATATCGGGTATTGTCTCAGAGAAATTTGCGGTTTTGACATCAACCATTCCCATTCTTTCGTAGAAATTTTTCCATTCTTCAAGTGTCATTGTTCTAAAGCCTTCCCAAACATCATATACTCGATCTACTAATTCTTCAGGTGGCAGTTTTTGCCAAGTCATTTCTAAGTCGCCAATGTATCCACCAATTTTTGTTACCCGAAGAAATTCTGAAAAAGCTTTCTCTTTATCAAGAAGCACAGTCGTGCATTCTGCCAAAACAATATCAAAACTTTCATCTTTAAATGGCAAATTATGTGCATCTGCACTTCTAAAACTAACTCTATCATTTAATCCCTTTTTCTTTGCCATTTCCTTTGCATATTCAATCATTCTCGCTGACAAATCTACCCCGATAACTTCACACCCGTATTTTTGAGCCAAATAGCAGGCTGTTATACCCTTTCCAGAACCTATGTCTAAAACTTTCTTATCCTTTCCTATTTTGCACATTTTTGCCATTTCATCAGTTTTTTCTATTCCGCCAGGGTGAAGAATTTCTAAACCACAAGAATACATCATTTGATCAATATCAGCCATTTTTCCCATTTGTCTACCTCCTTAAGATTTATTTGAATCATATTTATAGATTTGCTTTTTGCGGACAAGGACATATTGTAGCAAATTATTTCATCACAATTAAAGAGAGGTTTGCTTAAAATTATTAGCAAAACAAGTATGCTAATTAAATTTAATCTTATGTTATTTAAAATATTTTGTATTTACCGAAGCTCATTTAGATCTATGTGATCTACAACTCCCTTATGATTTTCTTTGCAAGGGGGATCTTTGAGGGTGTCATACTGAGTTCGTCAATACCCAACTTTACAAGGATAGGAATTGATTCGGAATCTCCTGCAAGTTCTCCACACATGCCAGTCCACTTTCCTTTTTTGTGCGAGGCGTCAATTGTCATTTTAACAAGTTTCAAAAGTGCTGGATTTAAAGGTTGATAAAGGTAAGATAAAGCTTCGTTTGTCCTATCTGCTGCGAAAGTGTATTGAGTAAGATCATTTGTGCCAATGCTAAAAAAATCAACATAATCTGAAAGTTCCTCCGCGTTAAGGGCTGCTGAGGGGATTTCAACCATAATGCCTACCTGGATATCCTTATCAAATGGAATTCTTTCTTTTGTTAATTCTTCTTTTACTGCGTTTAGGATTTCATTTGCTTTTAAAATTTCTTCCTTTACTGCAATCATTGGATACATAATAAGTGCTTTACCGTATACGCTTGCTCTTAGGATTGCTCGTAACTGTGTTTTAAACAGGACAATCCTTTCAAAACAAAGCCTTATAGCTCTTACTCCAAGGAATGGATTTAACTCTTTTTGTAAATTTAGATAAGGGATTTGTTTGTCTCCCCCTATATCAAGAGTTCTAATAATAACGGGTTTTCCATTAAATTTTTCTAAAACTGTTTTATATGCTTTTAACTGTTCTTCTTCAGCAGGAGGAGTATTCCTATTAAGAAAAAGAAACTCAGTTCTAAACAAACCCACACCATCTGCTCCCTGCTTAATAGCAATATCTGCATCATTTGGAGAGCCAATGTTTGCAGAAACTTCTATTTTTATGCCGTTTTTTGTTATTGCTTGAAGAAATTTTATCTTTTCAAGTTTACTTTTCTCTTTCCTAATCAAAGAAATCTTTTCAATAAAAAGTTTTTTTGTATCATCGTCCGGGTGAATGAAGACTTCCCCCGTTTCTCCATTAATAATAATGGGATCTCCATGTTTTACTTTTTCTGTTACATTTTTCAACCCTACGACAGCAGGAATACCAATAGTTTCCGCAATAATAGCAGTATGAGAAGTTGCCCCTCCCATATCCGTAGTAAAACCAAACACGTTTTTTCTATCAAGACTTGCAGTATCGGAAGGGGTTAAATCTCTGGCAACAATGATAGAAGCTTTTGGAAGACAAGATAGATCAGGCAATGGCTTGTCAAGTATATGGCGGATCAACCTGTTTGAAACATCACGAATATCTTTCGCTCTCTGCTTAAAATACTCATTTTCCATTTGTTCCATTTCCTCAGCAGCTTCGCCTAATACTTTTTTTACAGCAGCAATTAAAGTAAACCCCCGTTCAATTAATTCCATAATTTTTTCCTCAAGAGTCGGGTCATCAACAAAAAGTGCTTGAGCCTCGAAAATACCTGCTTCCTTCTCTGTCTTACCTGATTTCATCTTTTCGTAAATAGACTGAAGTTCTTTCCTGGATTTATCCTTGGTAATTTCCAATTTTTTCTTCTTATCCGAAACAGGAATATTGTCTTTTTCATTAATATCAACTTTTATTTCCTCGGGCAGATAAAGAAAAACCTCTCCTATGGCTATCCCCCTTGATACACCAATTCCCTTCAATTTTTCCATTATTGCTCTTCTCCGAAATTATTATTTACAAGCTCTTTAAATGCCTTCATTGCTTCTTGCTCGTCTTCTCCTTCAATCTTGATTATAATTTTAGATCCTTTTTCTGCACCAAGAGAAAGCACACCAATTATGCTCCTTGCATTTATCTCTTTCCCATCTTTTTCTATAATAACATTCGACTTAAATTTCACAGCTGTCTGCACGAAAATAGCAGCAGGTCGCGCATGTAAACCAACTTTATTCTGTATTATGAGCTCTTCCCGTATCATAAATATTCACCTCGTTTGCTCAAATTTTATTTATATTATAGCTTTGAATTATTTAAAAAAATAGCTTGAAAGTATTATCAAAAACAAAAATACAGAAACTGCTAATAGATAAATCAAAAACAGAATAACTACACCTTTTTGCCCCAACATTGTCATAATTATCAAAAAATATTTAAAAGACAAATTTACTTATAAATTCCTCTATCTTCCCCAAATTTTTACCTTTTATACAACCTAAAAAACCTCTCATTTACAAAATTTTCCGTGAGTTTAGAAAAAAACTTAAAATATCTATCAGGATTCTTTATCACAAATAAAAAAATAAGACCTACGGGTAGTTCCTTTAAGGAATCGCAAATTAATATCTAACATTAATGAACATGCTGTTCTCAGAGGCAGATTTGTAAGCAGCATCTGCAACTACTTGAGCTTTGTGGGCTTCTTCAAAAGTCGGTGTACCACCAAGAGTCTTACCACTTAAAATTGATTTAAAAAACCATAACAAACTCGTTAAATGCGGGTCTACCATTGAACCCTGCGATAATTTAGGATTTGGATAAAGCTTTGAAACTTCGGTATAAAACTCATCTTCTAACAAAACACTGTTTTCTATATGAATGTTTCTTGAATCTACATCAAAGAGAGAAAGCGAATAAGGATTTTTAAAATCTAAATGCAAAGAACCTCTATCGCCATAAATACTCAAACGAGTCCCTTCGTTCCCAACAGCGACTCTTGATGCTTCAATGGTACCTTTTACATCCGAATCTATCTTCATCGAAAGCAAAACCCAATCATCAACTTCAACATCCTCAAGCTTATTTTTGAAGGATTGTCTTTTTTTAACAACAGTGTTGGTAAAAGCACTTACCGATTCTACCTCGCCAATTAAAAATCGTACCAGATCAATTAAATGAATCCCTAAATCAACCAAAGCTCCACCGCCGCTTTTTTCCTTTTTCAAACGCCAGGTCATTTTCTTAGCAGGATTAAGATAGCTTGAATGAAAAAATTCTCCACGAAAAGCATAAATTTTTCCTAAAACTCTTTTTTTCAGAATGGCATGAGCAAAGGCAACAGCTGGCATAAATCTCAGCACTAAAGCCACCTGATTTTTAACCTCCCTTTTTTGAATTGCTTCCAACATCTTACCGGTTTCATAACCATTCATTCCAAGTGGTTTTTCACAGTAAATACTTTTACCATATTCTGCAGCAAGAAGAACTTGTTCTTTATGTAAATAATTTGGCGTACAAACGTCCACTAAATTAACGTCTGGCATCTGCACTAACTTCTCCATGCTATCTACAATTCTTTCAAAACCAATTAATTTCGCCTCTTCATAATTTTTATCAGGATGTGTTGTAAAAAGAGCTTTAAGATTCACTTGAAAATCAATATATGTACCTATTAAGGATATATTTCTAATTCCTAAAAGATGGTTTTTGGCAATCATACCAAGCCCAGCCAATCCATAATTAATTTCCATTTCTATCACCTTCTAATTTAATTAGGTAAAGTATAAATATAATCTTAAAATTCTACTTTTGTTACTTTGTGTAAAAATCTGGGGACATCCGGATTAATTCCCCTTGAAATTGAAAGATAATAAGCAAAAATTTGAGAGAATATAATCTCCGGAAACGTGTATAAATAATTAGTATTTTTACTTATCTTAAATCCAGCATCTCCTTCTCTTAACGCCTTTTCGCAATCAGAAACAACTAGTATATGAGCGCCGATTTTCTTGATTTCACTCATTATTGAAAGATTTATTTCAAGCGTTTCATCACCTGGAATAAACATGATAACCGGGGTAGTAGGAGTTAGAATGGCAATTGATCCATGCAAAAAATCAACAGAAGACATACCAAGAGCATTTATATAACAGGACTCTCTAAGTTTTAATGCAGTTTCAAGTGCAATCGAATAACTGAAGCCAGTACCCAAAACAACAACATTAGATGAAAAAATGTACTGTTTTGCAATTTCTCTTATACTTTCTTCTTTGGATAAAACTTCTTCTATTGGTTTAATAATTTTCCTTAAATCTAATCTCTCATTATTTATTGAGAAAGCCAGCATAAGCAGTGCCATAATCGAAGCGGAAAAGCTCTTTGTTGCACAAATACTCTCTTCTTTTCCTGCCGACATATAAATTCTGTTTTCTTTTGCAAGTCTGTAAAGTCTACTTTCTTTTGTATTTGTAATTCCCACGTTTATTGCCTTTACTTTTTCAGTATAATCAAGTATTGCACATACATCGTCAGTTTCTCCGGATTGGGATAGCCCTATTACTAGACTCCTTAAAATATCAGGTGGTTTTTTATATAAGGTGTAAATTGAACCCGTGGCAAGTGAAACAGGGATTCTAGCAATAAATTCAAGTATGTACTGTCCATAAATACATGCATTATCAGAGCTTCCGCGCCCGGAAAGTATCGTAAAAGAAGGATCATATTTTTTAATTCTTTCAGCTATTTTCTCAACATTATTTTTCTCGGATTCAAATAAATTTTTTATTACATTAGGAGTTTCCCCTATTTCATTTAACATCTTGAAAATTTTCACGTATCCCTCCAATTATTTAAAAGCAATCTTTTTGGCTTCTTTAATAATAGTTTCAACGATCTTTTCCCCTTCTCCTTTTTCTAGAAGAGTTGCTAAAGTCTCGTATCCCCCTTCTTCATATGCCTTTGCATCTGGTATATAACCTATATAATCCCAACAATAGCCAATCAAAACAACTTTACGAGGCTTGAGACCATCTTCTATCTGCTTTCCAAGAGTTGAAAATATTTCTCCGGGAATACCAACAAAAATAAGATCATCAAGTGAGGCTATCTTAATAAAAGTATCCAGGTATTTTGAATTGGCTAACAAAGAAGCACTTGCAAGAATACTATTTATACCTTCTATTTTTGATTGATACAGTCTTAAATTTTTAACACCTTCTTTTTTAGCACTTTCTAATTCACTCTGCGCCTGCTTTAACATTGAATTCAAAGATTCTTGCGAAGGAAATTCCTTTATCAGGAGAGATATTGGAATATTTTTTGCATTGAAATGTTTTTCATCAAATTTAAGTTCATTCAGGGATGGAAGACTATCTTTTATATTATCCGCGATAATTGTACCGATTCTATTTACTTCATTAAAACTTGACTCTTTTCTGAAAAATCTTGTACTAACGTCACCAGCTGCACCATTAAGGAAAACAACAAATTTGAGGTTATTTATATCTTCAGCTAATACACTTGCCACTTTCCCCGGAAAATCCGCACTTATATATAAGTTCTCTTCATGAAGCACAGTAGGGTGGCAGCCAAAATTATAAGCTAAAACAATCTCACCAGATAATGCCCTGAGCAATAAAATCTTAGTTTCCATAAGATTCTCATTGCCCTCAACCCTACGACTACCATATACTTGTTTTTTGAACTTAACAGAAGCAAATTCAAATTTGCCTTCGTAAGTTTTAGAAATTGCTTTCAAGGCTGCAGTTATTGTTTGGTGAACAGTATATTCTATGAGTTTCTCGTCGTCCTTACCAACTACTGGCACAGCTTCAGAAACACCTGACAGATGCACTGAACCCAAACCTTCAGGTCCCGAATGTGTATGAGTAGCAGAGATAAAAATATGTTCTATTGGTATTTCTGATTCCTTCTCGATACTTTCAGAGATTTTCATAGAAAATTCCTTGAAAACAGCTACTGTATCAAGCACAATGAAAATATATTTATTTTTGTCTGAGAAATTTAGATATAAAGCTTTAACAAAAAGATCATCGTGGACACCTAAAGCCCTTCTCTCACCAAGAAAACCGGCAAGTTGAACACCAATTTCCGGTGTTATTTTCTGACTTGCAAATCCAAATTTAATCATTTTTATTCCTCCAGAAATTTTCTAATCGCATGAACTACCCCGTTTTCCTCATTTGAGAGAGTTACAAATTTCGCCATTCGCTTTGTAGCCTCGTCACTATTGGCTACTGCAACAGGAAATTTTACTACGTCAAACATTGTTGAATCTGTTTCGTTATCGCCTATGGCCATAACATTTTCAGGATTAATTCCGCACATGTCAAGAATATAACTTAGGGCAGTACCTTTCGAAACACCTGGCGGTGAGATATCAAGACAATTTGTATCTGATTGTTTAACAATAGCATTGTTAGCAAGCGTTTCATCCAGTTCTTTTTTTAATTTTTCGAATTGGTTCTCCTCGGAACGTATAGAAACTTTCCTTATCCCTTTAAAAGTAAAGTCATCATAAGCATTTATATTCTTAAAAATAGCATTGAAAATATTCATCAGATCATCATCCATCTTCCAAACAGCTCTGGTGTCAAGAAAAAATGGTCCACCAGGGTTTTTAAAGCAGTTGTAATTGCTGCCTCTGCACAAATAAATATTAAATAGATAATTACTATTTTTTAATAAGTTTAAAGTTTGTCTTACGACCTTAACAGGTATTGTTTTTTCTAAAATTTTTCTATCTGTTACCGGATCCACTATAAAAGCACCCAGTTCACAGATTACCGGTATTTCTACCTCAAGTTTTTTTGCAAAAGGACGAATGGAATCATAGCCTCTTCCAGAGGCGATGGTAAGTTTTATACCATCTTGGAGGAATCCTTTAATCTCATTTGCATATTCATCTTTCAAATTTGAATGTCTATCAAGTAAAGTACCATCAAGGTCGGTTACGATAAGTTTTTTTACTTCACCAATTCTTTTTTTAATGTCATAACACACGGGTGGAATATCAGTTCTCTTTTGCATAAATAACCTTACCTTCTCTTATAGTGGCAACGACTTGAAGGGTATTCTTATCAAGAACAACAAAATCTGCAAAATTATCTTTCTTAATTGAACCTCTGTCCTTAACGCATATTGATTTAGCCGGATTGGTAGAAGCGCATCTTAAAGCCTCGCTTAAATTAAGACCGCCAAATTCAATAAGATTTCTTACACCTCTGTCCATTGTAAGTATTGAACCTGCAAGCGTTCCATTTTCAAGCCTTGCTGAAATTTCATCCACTACTATAGTAAAGTCTCCCAATGTATATTTGCCTGGCTTATCAAGACCTGCAGCCATCATCGCATCGGTAATCAAAACAAGTTTATCCTTAAAAAATTTACTCATGATTTGGATTGTTGCTTTATGGGTATGCACACCATCTGCAATAAACTGCAAATAAAAAGGATATAGCATTCCGGCACCTACAAGGCCTGGCGCTCTATGCTGGAAGGGCTTCATAGCATTGAAAAAATGTGTAATGGACGTAGCTCCCTTTGCAAAGGCCTTAACAGCAGTTTCATAATCTGTTGCAGTATGCCCCAATGAAACATTAACTCCGTTGCTTACAAGAAATTCTATAATCTCTAAATTATTTGCAACTTCCGGAGCTATAGTAATCATTATGATTTTTCCTGAATCCAAAAGAGTTGAAACTTTTTTAATAGAAGTCTCTTCATCAATTAGATTAGGATCCATCGCTCCAGGCACCTGTTTATTCAGAAAAGGACCTTCAAGATGGAATCCTAAAGGTTTTGCCCCCTCAATACTGTCAAGTTGAGGAGAAACCGAGATGACCCTCTCTAATTCAGTAATTGGTGCAGCTACGGTGGTAGGAAGAAAAGAAGTGACCCCTCTTTTAGCAAGACCTTTTGCCATTGACGAAATGGCTTCCTCTGTACCCTCCATAGTATCATGGTCACCGTAGCCATGAATGTGCACATCTATAAAACCCGGAGAAACAATATAACCTGTTAAATCAAGCATCTCTATATTTTCATCGGGCTTATCGAAAGCAAGATGTTTTATTTTAGCATCCCTGACCTCAATGTAAACATTTCCTTCTATTTTCTCAGGTGTATAAAGATTATCCGTCTTTATCAAATATCTGCAAAAATTATTAATATTTAATTTCATTTTTAACGAACTCCTCTTTTCTATTTTTTTAACAAAATTCTATAACCATAACTTTCGCTATACTTTTCCATAAGCTTTTCGTTGAATTCAGGACCTCCATCAATATTAGCACTCATAAGTACAGGGGGAGCAAATCCTTTGTTTATCATTTCCTCTATAGCGAATATGATAGCCTGGTTGAGCAGTAAATCTGCAGAAATTGATGATGTTCCACCAACTTTGGTTTTTAAACCTTTTATTTGTACTGCAGCATCTCCTTCAGCACTGTGGTTATCAAGCACAACATCAGCTAATTCGAATAACCTTTTGCCACTCGAATGCCTTGAAGGTGTATTCTTGCTTACGTCAAGTGCTGTTACGGCAATAAGAGGAATATTTCTGGACTTTACATACATTGCAAGTTCTATAATGAAGGGGTTTCTTCCTGAATTAGAGACGATTATTACACAATCCTTTTCTCGAAGATCCCAGTATCGCAAAAACTCATTACCAACACCTTCTATCTTTTCATATCTGCCAAAAGTTTCTTCATATACAGCTTTTACAGGTAATAATCCCCCGGCTCTTCCGGCAATTTCTAATGCAGCTGCATAAGAGTGACCGCTTCCAAAAGTTTGTATTATCCCGCCATTTATTATACTTTCGGCTATAAAATGGGCCGCTTTTTTCATATGCTCTTCCTCTTTTTCTAAAATTGGAACAAGATCCTTAATTACATCAAAATATTTCATAAGACCTCCTCTTAATAAGTTTTTATTGAATATTATTATAAGTCCTGATTTTTATTGAATATTATTATAAGTCCTGAATTACAATTACAGAAGATTTTTCTTTTTAAGCACTTCAATTAAGTCGTAATTACGTTCATTTGGAGTTCTCTGAGAAGAGATTTTATAACCAAAAGCAGCAATTTCTTTATAAGCCTCTGCATCTTCAGGTGTTACAGCTATCCACTGAAAAACCATAACCGGTTTTGTACCCGGGACAGGAGCCTGATTGCCAACATTCAATGAATCGACTTTTATACCAGCTTTCAATAAATCAAGACCATCCTGCGGAGTTTTTGCAATAATAAAAATAGAATCATTTTTTCCTTCGAATTTTTTTAAATATTCTATCGCATCTTTTACAGACAATACTTCAGTAGGTAACCCGCGTGAAGCCTGAGGAAGCATAGCCTGCTGCAAGGGATCCGCAGCAACTTTATCGTTCACAACTACTATACGGGCTACTCTATAAAAACTACACCATACAATAGTTACCTGTCCATGAATAAGTCTATTATCAATGTGAAGATGTAAACTCATGTTAAAGCCTCCTTAAACCTATCCTTTTTTAAGTGAATTACGAACTATTTCTGTCAAATTTTTCACCGACTCTTTCCCTGCAGTCATAGAAGTAAGAGCCAGCTCGCTAAGAGATATCGAATCTCTCAGGTTAATAATCTCAAGAATCATAGGTAAATTAACGCCAGTAATAACTTCTACGTTTTCATTTAAAAGGTATGCTGCTGCATTGCTGGGTGAAGCGCCAAACATGTCAACAAAAACAAGTACACCACTCCCACTGTCAACTTTTTTGACAGCTTCTAAAATCTTTTTCTTTAGCAATTCTATGCTGTCTCCCTCTAAAAGCGCAACTGTCTCCATCTGCCTCTGGGGACCAGCTATAAGATAAATTGCATCTAAAAATCCTTCTCCAAGTTTGCCATGTGTTACAATTACTATGCCTATCATATTGCCTCCAATTAATTTTTTTGAGGAGGGGAAGTATTTTAAATACTTCCCCTTTTTCTTTTCTGCCTAGCTAAAGATCTTCAAAGCACCAAAGACTATTGCTATTACAACCAATAAGAAAAGAACTTTCATGATTGTCCATCTACGAGACTTAAGCAACCAATACACAAAGAATACAAGTGCTAATGGGATCATATAAGGAAGTATCGAATCAAGGATAGATTGTATGTTAACTACCTGCTGTACAGTTTGACCCTCTACAACAAGACTTTTTGTAAATTGAATAGGTGTTTTAACTCCGCCTAGAATAGAGGGAATGAAACCTCCCACAACAATCAAAGCAACCATACTCGCCAGTTTGTTAAATGTAGTAAAGAATTTACTTCCGGCAGTTTTAACAAGACTCTTACCTTGATTATACCCAAACCAGAAACCGGGGAACATTACATAGAAATATATAAAACCAAGAATAAGCATTAAAGCCGCACCAAACCAGTTACCGCTCAAAGCCATACCGGCAGCAAAAACTGCAAAAATAGGTTTCATAAGAATAGCAGCAATTGTATCACCTATTGCTGCAAATGGACCCATTAAGGCAACTTTAATGTCATCAGCAGCCTGAGGTTGGTTCTGTTCTTCAAGTGCACAGGCTGCACCAAAGATAGTTGGGGAACCAATCATTGGGGTGGTGTTGTAGAAATTTAAGTGTCTCTTAATGGCTGCAAAATAATCATCCTTTTTGGGATATACCTTTTTTAAAATTGGCATAATTGACCAGCAGAAACCAAGTGCCTGCATTCTTTCATAGTTCCATGAGAGCTGCAGTGTGAAGTTATGCCTCCACATTGCTTTGATAAGGTCTCTTCTTGTGACATTACTTTTTACCGTAGGTTTTTCTGTTATTTTCTCTGCTTCTTTCTCAGGACCTTCTTTTTTAGTTAAAGAATTATAGATCACTACCACTGCAAGTGCTGTTAGAGCAATACCAATAAGAGGAATTTTCAGATAGGCAAATAAAACAAAACCTAATGCAAAGAAAGCCCACCATTTTTTCAATGGAAGATAGGTAAGCAATATCCCAAATCCTAACGCAGGAAGCATATGACCCATTGTAGAAAGACCTGCTGTCAACCAGGAAGGGATTCTAGCCATTAACGATTGTAATGGGGCAGCGCCAAGCCAGATTGCAAAGAATATTGGGATCGCACGGCTCAGACCCCACGGGATATTACCCAGGCCATGCATTAACGAAACACCTCTTTCATCCTGTTTTTCAGCAAATCTATCTGCACCATGTATAAATGCAGTGGTAGTCGCTCTTCCCAAGATATCAAGCTGTGTCATAAAAAGTGAAACTGGCACAGCCACGGCAATTCCTTCCGTAATAGCTATTGAGAGCGGCTGTTTGGAAAGAGCTCCTACTGCTGTTCCAATAACGGCTCCAGTGAAAAAATCTGGAATAGTTGCACCGCCATATGTCCACAGCCCCAAAGACATTAATTCCAACGTCCCTCCGACAGCCAATCCTAAAGGAACATTTCCAGTTACGATTCCGGTAATTAATCCAGCTACAATTGGGTCGTAAAATTGCCATCCCGGCCCTAAAAGGACCACAATCGCAAAGTAACTGTAGGCAGATAGAAATAACGCTAGACCAACACCATAACTTCCAATTCCGTTCATAATCTTTTGCCTCCCTTTCTTTAATACGATTTTTTTTCTTCTTTTCAGCGCTTTGTGTTAATTCATCACCCCCTTTTTTTAAAAAACTATATTAATATAAATCAAAAAATCTTTTATTTCTATGTTGCATTTTACTGCTTTTTTAAAAATTCCAAAATTTAAATTCTACAAATTTCTAATTTTTGAATAATATTTATCAATAATTTTTTGGTTATACTCTTCAATTTCTTTGGAATTTGCCATTAAAGAGCCATTAAAATATACATCTGGTTTTATGCCTTGTTTAAGCAAGTTTTCAACTGTTTGTACAATGAGCGAATGAGCTATGAAAGTTCCTGCAACCGTTGAAACGGCACCAACCTTCATTGGCAAATCTTCGAAAGATAAGGCAGCATCTCCGATGGGACAGCAATTATCAATCGCTACGTCTGCAACATCTTTTAGTTTTTGGCCTGAAGCATGAAGTGTTTTAAGATGATTTGCATAAGTAAAAGAAGTGATAACAATGACTTTAACTCCTCTTTTAGAAGATTCAACCGCAACATCTATTGGAACAATGTTATTCCCAGAATTTGAAATTACAATTATAACATCAGGTGAATTCAGTCGGTGGTAATTAACAATTATTTTCCCAGCCCCTTCCAGCTTCTCCATAAATTCACTCTTTATTATCTCAACATGTCCTGTCATTCCTGGCTCCAATATTGCATGTATATTGGCTAATGTAGCTCCTCGCCAAAATACATCTTCGGCAACAAGATGCGAATGGCCGGTACCAAAAGTGTGAATTATTCCTCCATTTTTTGTACAATCTGCCATTAAAACAGCAGCTTTTTTGATGTTCTCACTCTGTGTGCTTTCAATTCGATTAAGAATCTCAATTATTGACGCAAAATACCCCTGCAAGGCTAATTCCATATGCTCACCTCCCTGTAATTTTATATTTTTCCCCCAAAACTCAACCTTTTAACACTCTTTCTCAGCAACTCACCGTCTCTCACTTGAGGAGCCCTTCTCCTCTTTCAAAACCCACCGCCTCCTCTCAAAGGGATGATTTACTCCTCTTTTAATAATAGCTTAATGCTTAATTATGAAAGTTACGTAGCAATTTCATTATCTTTTTTCCTCCTACGAAGTTAAACGAAGATAACATCATCATAATTTTCGGTGCCCTTTCGTGTTCTTAAAGACAGGTTTTCGAATTGCACATAACTTGGTTTTATATCCGCACTTCGTATATTCTTCTTTTCCAATGCTACACCCCTGTTTAACTTTTTTATTTTTGCCTCCTTTTAATGAAAATACTTAACTCAGTTATGTAATAATACTAAAAGCCTTTTTGTCAATTTTTATATTTACTTTAAAATATTTATTTTGTTTTTTTATCCGCCGTATGTGATTGTTATTGTCCTCGTGTCGTTGTCCCAGCCGACGATATTGTAAATAATTTGTTCGTTCGCTTAAAGTTATTCATTATTTTATCCTCGTAATAATTTATTATTGTTTAGCATAAAAACTGTCATTTCAAGGTTTGATCCTTCAGTCTTTTCATATCTTTTTCAAATTTGCTTCTACAATGCTTTTTTATCTTCTATTAATGAATTTCCCTTTAATGGAAAATCTTTGAGAATTTTTAAATTTAAATTAGATTGAAGTGATACTCTATCTAAAGATAGAGTACTTTTCTTTTTAAAATTTATTTAAAAGTTTCTTTTAAAGTTTATTTAGGGTATGAACCAGCTCTTTTGCCATCTGTGTTTGTTAAAGGTTGGGTGTTACCCTTTTGTTAACACTGCCGTTAACTTTTGCTAACACTACTGTTACCTTTTTGATAATGCTGCTGTTCATTTTTGTTAACACTAACTGTTCGCTTTGGTTAACACTTTTATCTTTTTGTAACACCCATTCTTCATAATGTTCATTGAACTGATATTGATTACTTTTTTTAAAAAGTTTCTTTTTCTTTACCATCCGGTTTATAATTATTGAGCATTTGCATCGTGGTAAACCTATATCTTTTGCAATCTTTGTTACTGATAATCGTTTTGTCCATTGCTGTCTTGAACCGTTAAAAGAATATCCCCAGGAGTTCCTCATAGTATAAGAGGCAATTCTTGTTTCCCGGTGTGAGAGCCTACCTTTTGATAATATATCAATGAGTATCTCATTTTTAATCGGCGTGAAATTAGTTATCATTTCTTTTCCTCCTTTGCTTCCTTTGCCTCATTTGCAATAGACATTCAGAGTAAAAACCAAAAGATATGCTGCTGTTCCCTTTAATCATTAAACACCTCCATAGTTTATTTTGAGGAAAAATTCTCCCTACCTATAAATTTGCAAAGGGGGGAGAAAAATTGGGTTTTGAGGAAAAATAAAGGAGAGCATTATTCGGTAATTAAAGGAGATACATTACTTATAAGTTTTTGTGAAAACAAAACTGGAAGTTGCCATCTTACTCGTGTTGCCGCAACGGTTTGCACTTACAAGGACTGGAAAAAATAGAATGACGCGGAATATTAAACACTGAAAAACTGTTATTTTTAGATTTGATTCCCCCTCAAATTGTTAAGGATTATTAATTTTTAAAATTTCAAATTTGCCTATAATAAAAGATAGGAGTTATTCAAATTGAAGGAGGAGCAATAAGCGAAAGTTTAAAGGAGGAGATAAGAAGGTGAATTATAAAAATAAACAGCTCAGGGAGAAAATTATGTTCGAAAGCTCCTTCAGATATCTTACCAAAAAAGAAGGATATTTGAACTTAAGCTCTGATATAAACAAGTTGGCCGAATTTGCTGGAGGAAATTAATGAAAAAGTTCATTTGGATAGTGGCTGTAATTGCCATTTGCATATTTGGGAGTTGCTATTTGCTTACTCAATCAAAGAATGGAAACCATAAGCCAATAGCCAATGCTGGTGAAGATCAGATTGTGAATTTTGGAGACAACACTATTCAATTAGATGGGAGCGGAAGTAGAGATAAAGATGGGAATACATTGGCATATCTTTGGAGTTTTATATCTACTCCCGAAGGTTCAACGGCGATGCTTTCTGATGGGGAAATTGTTAATCCTACTTTTGATTATGATAAACCGGGAAGCTATACCATTCAGCTTGCTGTAATTAATGAAGGAAAAGAGATCAGTGAACCTGATAGCATTACAATTATTGTAAGGCAGACTATAAAATGTTCGATTGTTGTGGAAGAAAAGAGCTGGTCTAAAGGAGATCCTGTCCTGGTTTCTGTCATAGTGGAAAATGTTTCTGGAAGCAAGGTTAATTTGAAGACGATTTCCTCATTTACGCTTAATGAAATGCAGTTTTACTGCCCGACGGATATTGTCAGAGGGGAATATGTACTGCCTTCCGATGCACATTCAATTATATCTTTAGAGAGAGGTGCTCTGATAAATTCAAGGATAGATATATCCAAGCTTAAATGGGGTATGGGCCTTGCTGCTAGTTGGCCAAACAATTCTTTCTATAATATTGTTTCACCCGGGCAATATAAGCTTCGTCTGGATATTGAAGTTGTAGATGGAGGTATGCCTAAATGGATTCACTCAAATGAAGTTGAAGTTACTATTATTGAATAGGAGAGGTGAATTTTAGCAAATGAAAGCGGCAATCAAAGGGAAGAACTTTAAAATTGTAGGCGTCATCACCTACATGGTTAAAAAATTTACGTAAAGGAGGAAGATATGAAAAGAAAAAGTATTTTGTTGATTGTTTCATTCATTCTCATTACTTCTCCTTTATTTTCTGTATTGCCACACTCTTTAGCTGGTCAAAATACTATTATTATACTTCATCCCGATAATCCAATAATGATCGTTAACGGCGTTTCTCAGGAAATAGATCCTGGAAGAGGTACAAAGCCCGTAATCATTCCTGAGTGGTCAAGAACGGTTGTTCCCATTAGAGCAATTGTAGAAGCATTAGGAGGAACAATTAGCTGGGAAAATACAACAAGAAAAGTAACGATTAATTTTGGCAACACAACGATTGAGCTCTGGATAGATAATCCACAGGCAAAGGTAAACGATGCTATGGTATACATTGACCCGAACAACCATAATGTGAAACCAATTATTGTAAATGACAGAACAATGCTGCCTTTAAGGTTTGTTGCAGAATCTCTTGGTTGTGATGTCGGCTGGGACAATGACACAAGGACGATAACGATAACATATCCAAAGGAAGGACAAACAACTGGGACAAGTTTAAAAATTGTGAATATAAACTATGATGCAGAAGGTAATGACAATGAAAATCCTAATGGGGAATGGGTAGAAATAAAGAATACGGGCTCAACAGCTGTAAACTTAAAAGGATTCGTGTTAGAAGATGAGTCGCAACATAAATTCATATTTCCAGATTTCGTACTTAATCCTGGAAAAACTGTGAGAGTCTATTCTGGGAGTGGGACATCAACATCTGAATCTCTTTATTGGGGTTCTAAATCCGCTATTTGGAACAATGATGGAGATACTGCTTGCTTATATGACAGTAATGGCAAATTAATTGATACCTATAAGTACCCGTGATATATTAGGAAAAGCATACTCAAAAAACTTGCAATGCGTGGAGGCAAAAAATGAAAAAGATTTTAATCATTTTGTTGATTGTTTTTGTGGGAATTATTGTATTTATTGCATGGCCACAATCAGGTCCAAGTTTTAGACTTGTAAGTTATTACCAAACAGACGTTGGCTACCCGGAAACGACCGGAACAAGAAGAGTACAGTCTATTTATGTTAATAATTTTGAAGATACTCCTGAAGTTTGGGAAACAATTGAAAAATATGCTAAAAAATTAACTTGGTTTGAAGGAGATGCTAATTTTATTTTTTTCTTTAAGGATAAAGAAAATACTCCAGATGTTACCACCACAACAGCAAAATTCTTTGATGCTAAATATGAAAAATACTGCATAGCAGCATATTACCGTCTTACAAGCGAAGAGGAACTTTTCAAAAAATATCCATTTATAGAGTGAAAGTGGCAATCAAAGGAAAGAACTTCAAAATTGTAGGTGGCAGCACGTACCCGGTGAAAAGATTCAAGTAGGTGGGAGGAAGGGAGAATGACCGATAAGAAAAAAGAAGAGCTAAAATTTTTAAAGGAATCTCTTAATATTGTTGGTTTTAAAAAATGCAGTATTACTCCATTAAAGTCTACGCAGCTACGTGGTACAGCAAATAGAAAAGAGACGTCTACTCATGATCCTGATTTTAAGCTTGCGATAGAAAATAAAATAATAGGAGTAGAGGTAACAGAATATTATGTCGATGCAAAACATAGTAAAGGAGGCAGTCGTTCACGCGCTAACGAAACGTATGATGATATAAGGAAAATAGTGAATGAGAAAGCAAAGGAAAACAGCAACTTGAAAGATATATATGGCAGTTTAAGCCTTAAGAATCAAAAAGGTCGTCCCCAAAAAGCAGAGTTAGAAAAATTCGCTGACGACCTTATAAGATTGGTAGCTGAATTTATCCGTAAAAATAAGAATTTTAAAGAAAAGAGTTTAGTACCCGAGGATGGCTATTCATTACTAAAAAAATTTTTAAAGTCTGTCATGCTGCAGCGAGTATCCTCCTCAATTCTTTGGGATATTACGTATGGTGGAAGCACAGGTCTTGAAGAAAAGAATTTAATCAATACAATAAAACCAAAATTGGAGAAACGACAGAAGTATAACTATAATAATTTTAATGAATTGTGGTTGCTTGTTGTTTTCGGTTCATTATTTTCACAGGTCGTGCCGCGCCCTTGGGCTATAGAGGATAAATTAAGAAATTTTGACAAAATAAATCGTATGCTTAAAACATCATACTTTGATAAGGTTTATCTTTATCTACGTAACGATAAGACTGTTTTTAAATGGCCTGGGTGGATTAAAATTGAGCCTAAATCTTCATAAGGAGGCATATATGTCAATTTTTTCAAAAAAACAAGAAATTAATCTCGATGATTTTTGCCGTGATTTTTACGAAAAGAACATACTTAATCCAGTGATTGCAGGAATTGACGTTGGTGCGGCGTATTTTGACACAGCACTAAAATTAGTCATTGAAGCAGATCAAAATTTTGCTAACATTGATTCTCAAAAATTTGCCACCGAGATGATACCCTTGAGAGTTGAGTTATTTTCTCTTGCATGGCTACATCAATTTGGAGATAAATCGGCAGTTGATCAAAGTGTTTTTACAAAGCATTTCCTAGATAAAAATAAAAGAAATGATATTTGGAACGATATGGAACCCTATAATCAAGCAATTGCTCGCTCCAGTACCGCTGGAAAAACCTCTAAAAACCCATTTGATAGAGTATACCTTGCTCGTGTTAATTTAACGAGGGTTGATTTGTTTAATCAGTATCACAAAGAAGGCTATGATCTAAAATGTGTTGCACGTGCTTTGAACCGATTATTTTCTGATGAGACTTGGGGAAAAGATATTACTGCTAATTTTCTCATGTTTACTCTTTGTGATCGCCTTGGATTCAAATCTAATGAACCCAATAAAGAAGCAGAGTTTCGTCTAACCGCTATAGTTCATGGTTTTTATGATGGAGCTCGACAGTCCTTAGGAAAAATAAAGATTAAAGATGGCAACATCACCTAACACTGGATATGCGGTTTTGCTACGCTTCACCCATATTGCTAATGCAACATCGCATACCCAGAAACATTGGGCGAAATTTAAGCATGGTTCTTAATAATGGAGGTGTATTATGGATAAAGAAAAAGTGGTATTTAAGAAGGAAAAAGAAACTCTATTAATACCTCTTTACTGCAAGTATTTGGAAAGTCAAAAGAAATCGCCGATTATCAAAGATGAAAAAGCGATCGAAATAGTAAATGGTATTGAATATGATTACGAACAATTAGAAATACCTAAACAAACATATGTTACGATATGCATTAGAGCTAAACAATTTGATAATTATGTTAAAAATTTCTTAATGGATGAACCCGGTAGTATTGTTATTCAATTGGGATGTGGCCTTGATAGCCGATTTAACCGTGTTGATAATGGTAAAGTTGAGTGGTACGACCTGGATTTTCCAGAAGTAATTGAATTGAGAAAACATTTTTATAAAGAGATAGATATCATTTAATATCATCATCTGTTACGGAATTGAATTGGTTAGATAGCATAAATGCCAAAAATAAACCGGTAATAATTCTGGCAGAAGGTTTATTTATGTATTTAAAAGAAGAAGAAATAAAATCATTATTTAAAGCTCTTCAAATTAAATTTTCAATTAGTACCATTATTTTTGATAGTTATAGTGAGGTTACAGCGAGAGGCATAAAGAACCATCCCTCAATTAAAAAAACTGGTGCAATAATTAATTGGGGAATTAATGATGCAAAAGATATTGAATCATGGAGCAATAAAATACATCTTAAAGAAGAATGGTATTTTACACAATCTGATGAAATCAGTAAATTAGATACTGGTTATAGACTTTTATTTAAAACAATGGGTTTATTTCCAATAGCACGAAAAGCACACCGCATATTAGTATTTCAATTAGGAAATATTTAATGAAGTGTTCCAACTTTGTCAAACAGCGCATGGGCATTGTTATACGAAATTGTTTTATATGGCAATGGAGAATAATAAATGAGAAAAACCTTGATAAAATTTCTTCCCTAAATTCAGAAATTATTAAAACTTAGATACTTAGTGAAGGATAAGTGGCTGATGAAAATACTAAAAGGAAAGGTGAGTTTTAGCAAATGAAAGCAGCAATAGACACGAGAGTTTCCACAAACGACCAAGCATAATAAAAGGCGTTGTTTGGTGCGTGCGGAAAGGGAAAAGCAAATAGTTACTAGCGACTATTAACTTTTCCCGCCATGTTTCTTCCTATGCTTTTTCTCATATCGCTCAGAAATTTCAGGAAAATTGTTAAAAGCAGAAGAATTACAATTGATTAAAAATAAATATTTTTTTTATTTCTTTGTATAACTTGTATTTAAAAGATGTTCTTGCAGTTTCAACAACACCATCAAAAGTATACAAAAAACCTTTTTTTCTCCCCCCCCTTGCATAATTATATATGTAGGCGGAGGTTAACGTAGTAATCTGACAGTCCTCCCCTGCAAAATAAAAAATGGAGGTGATTTGATGATTGCAGTAGAACAACCAGGTAGTTTGCAGTTTACGTTTGATGATGGACTCGGCGAGACAAGACTGGAGAGTATAAGAGGAATAAAGCCAGATGCGCTTGACCAGGATGTTTATGATTGCGGAGTTGGTATTTCCGGTCTTATTGTTGACGCCGTTGTAGGGTTCAGGCGTTCGTCTCTCAAGGATTACGAAGGATAAAGGGGGTGATGGATAATGGCATTAGAAAACACAGTTAAAAAGACAATCCAGATGACATTCATGACAGAGAATGGCAAGACGTACAGAATGGAATTTGACAACCCCAAAGCTACTCTTACTTCAACAGAAGTGCAGACCGTTATGCAGATGGTTATCGACAGGAACATCATACTGACAACGAACGGAGCACTTGTAAGCATTAAAGACGGCGGAATTGTAGACAGAACTTACACTGACCTCATTCCGTAGAACTGTTTATTCTTTTTTGGTGCAGGTTGAAAAATACCTGCACCTTTTTATCTAATCGGAGGTGATTAAATGAATATTCAACCGGAATGGCTATCAGGACTTATAGGGGTGATTGCTCCTCTTGTTGTACGGTGGATTACGGGAGCAAACCTTTCAAGAAGAACAAAAAGCGTCTTTGCGATACTTGTATCTGCTGTTATCGGATTTGCTTCTTCATTTCTTTCCGGACAGTTTGATACTGCCACGATATTAAAATCTATCGCTATCTGCTTCTCTATCTCCCAGGTTGTTTATGATCAGCTGTTTAAGGATCTGTTTAACAGATGAGCTACATAGATATACTAAGAGCAGTCGCAGATGTCGGCTTTCCCGTTGTCGTGTCCGTTTACCTTTTAATGGTGTTCGGGAATAAAATAGACAAACTCTCAAGAGCAGTTGATAACCTTTCCAAATACATTGACGCGCTGCTCAGGGCAGAGGGAAAGTGAGAGATATACGGTACATCATACTGCACCACTCTGCCACTGATTACCAACTGAATGAAGAAGATACCGACGGTAAATATATCGGAAGAGTAATATGCGAAAAAGCAAAGAAGCTGTGGGAAGATAAATATCCATCTTACAAATGCGATTACCATTTTCTCATAGGGCACACAGGAAAAGTATTCAATGGACAGTTAGTTGAATCTCCTTCCTGGCACTGCACCAGTTACGAAACAAACCTCATAAGTATCGGAATATGCTTTCTTGGAAACTTCGAAAAGATTAAAATGCCTATTGAGCAGTTTAATGCAGGCGTAGCACTCATTAAAAAACTTATGAAAGATTACAATATCCCACTCAAAAACATCTTGAGGCACAAAGATGTTATTTCTGATATTACTCATCACTCAAACTCTACCCTCTGTCCCGGTAAAAACTTTCCATTTATTGAACTGCTTGACGCTCTCCGTGACGGTGAACCGTTCTTTGATATTGGAGAAGATTATCCTTACATAAAAGAGATAAAATACCTGAAAGAAAAAGGTATTATCAAAGGAGACGGCAAGGGATATTTTAATCCGAAGGAAAACATAACAAGAGAAGAGGCTGCGCTTATTGCGTATAGGATTTCGAAGTTACTGTGGAACTGAGTACAATAAAACTTATAGGAGGGCAAGCGCAAGAGCTTGCCCTCCTTTTCAGTATTAGTTCGCAAATAATTTGTCCTTATCTCCAGCACTCACAGGTTACAGGATTTTGGGGAGTATCGTAACCAATTTGGATATCCTGATAGCGCACAATTAAACCGTTGTCTATTGGCATAATGTTAATGAAGAGATTGCCTTTTTCGACAATTTTACGCCATAACAACTTCCCACTGTCTGGGTCGAAAGCATAGATTGCATTGGAAGCATTAAAATATACAATATCTTTTGTAGCAACAACATCGTGCTCATTGAAACAATCTTCATATCCGTTCCATTTGTTCCACCATTCGCTCTGCCAATCCTCATCTTTAAAACTCCAGACTTCATTGCCAGTTTTCATATCGAAGCAGACGAATCTTTTATCAAAAAGCATGGCATAGAGTTTATCGTCATGGATTGCAAACATGCCTATTGAGAGAACAGCATTCAACTTTTTTACTGTCTTTGAAACGTTTTGCCATAATGGCTTATGCGAAGTTTTATCAAAAACTTTAATGAAAAATTGAGGTTCCTTACCCATCCACTGGTTGCCTACCATACAAATTGCTACGAAATTTTCATTTACTGCAATTCGTATTATCTGGCCTGGATAATCAACGTCTCCTTCTTCTATAGGCGCAAACCATGTAAACTTCTTTCTTGAAGTATCATAACAGAATATGTAGGTTCTATCTGTGCTATCATGCGTAAATCTTGTAGCCCCGTAGATGTTTGGTCCGTCTGCCGCAAGGGATGCATATGAAGTGTACATTGAGCGATACTTCCCAACAATTGGCTCTGCAATAGGTTCTAAGAATATTTTATTCAGGACTTTTCCCGTGTTTACATCCCAAACCCAGATACCTGCTTCTGCTTCTCCATTCTTTTTATAACCTTCTACATTTGTTGCTGCAAGATAAATGCATCCATTGATTATTAAGGGATGTTGGGAAGATAGTCCTGTTGAATCACCTCCAATAACTTCGCTCTTCCAAATGGGTTCTCCTGTTTTCTTGTCTATTACAAGAAGAAATTCCCTTGCAGAATATCCTCCCAATATGACAATTTTATCTTCATAAATAACAGGAGAATTATAGAAGAAAGAGTTAAAATCGGATTCATAATCGGGCGGTTCTCCTCGTGGAGAAGGCTTTGAGTGATAATCTTTTTCCCAGATTTCTTTTCCTGTTTCAAAATCGACTACAGTAATTACAGAACCAGATGCTAAATATGCTCTATTCCCTTCGATAGTAGGCGCATTCGTCGTAAGAAGTAAGGATTCACAAGCATACGAGAGGTTGTGCTTCCATGTTACTTTACCTGGAGTTTCTTTTAATCCGGCAATATCTTTATAGGAAGTCCTCCCAGCATCACAAAACTCACCGTAGAATGCTGGCATATTTGCAGCTCTACTGCATCCCGACAGCAATGTGAAAATTAATACCAGTGATGTTAATATAAACCTTCTCATAGCAACCTACTGTGGATAAGCTGTTCTAAATATATCAGAATCTGCAAAAGTATAGCCAACCCGGACTAATGTTGAATAATAGTTACTAAGTTCTGCAATATTATCGTATGGCGCATAGTACATACGTTCCGGGGCATACTCACTGCTGGTAAAATTTATTGCATCATATGTGTTCACAATGTAGTTCGTTGCCGTATCTTTCTCACCATTGGTTTTTACTAATACACAAAAATGAAGACCGGGATGGTGTACTGCTATGATCGGAACTATATGATAATAGATTGCAATTGCAGCATCACTACAACTTTCAAAATAGCCAACACTACTTATGCCAGGGAAATCTGCTATAGCACCAAAAATAAGTCCATCATCCCAATCAAAACCATTATGGTCTCCCAGCCAGGTGTTTAAATTTAAAGGGTCTACTACAGAGCCATTTATAGTAAGATTGTATGTTGCAAGCATCATTGCGCTGGACGTAAGGAAACAACCTTTGTCTCCAATTGTGTATCGTTCATGTATTCCCAACCACTCGTTTACCCATCTCCAATACCCCTGTTTGTATGAGTAAATGGCTGGAAGCGTTACATAAGAATACGTAGAGAGAGAAACCTTTGAACCATAAAACTTTTTCAGGATTTCTTCAGGTAGTGCACTTTTTCCTTTCGAAATTTTTGCGTCTCTTTCTAAAAGTGCTTCAAGTGGGGCAATTTCATATTCATTAAGCTTTACTTCTTTTTTACCCTCACTATCAATGATAACAGGAAATAGGTTTCCATGCGTATCTCTGTACATTTCACCTTGGTCGGTGGCAACTACGCCATATCCTTCGTCTGCTTTGATTGTCCCACCGAAAGGAACAAAACTTACTAAAAACACAAATAAGATTAATAAAATTGTTATTTTTTTACTTCTCATTTTATCCTCCTTATCATTTTATATTTTTATATTCTTTTTGCCTTTTCAGACAATTAATGTAAAACATTTTTCTTGCCTTTGATCCTGCTTTTAACTGTTTCTGTATCAATATTTTATATCTTTAAATCTTTTATGCAATTTCTGTTGCCAAAATTAATAGGTTCTTGCGCAAGAAATTTAACTCACCACTATTTGTCCATCAGTTCATTGCTCTCATATTGCATCACCTTCCTTCCGAGGGTTAAAACTCGTCCTGAACCCTGAACTGCAACGTTCCAGTGCAGACTCGTTTCAGGGTTTGTTCCTTTTCTAATAATACCTTAATCATTTTTTTTTTTTGCAATAAGTTTTTTACTCTCTGGAATCTACATTCTTTTTCAGCAGGTGCCAATTACATAAGTACTTGCTTCCTTAGATAAAAATATTCAAAAAATACTCTAAACTGACAAAGTTAGGAGATACAAGGACTTTTAAAGAGCCTCTATTTGAGGATGCGCGCACTTAAAGCTCTCTTTACTTCCGTATCTCTCTTAAGGAACAGACGATGTCAATAAATCATTTTTATCTATTGCAATAACTGAGCCTGAAGTTTCTTGGTTTGGTGGGGTATACAGAAACACTTTTGAGTCATCAGATGTAATCATTTTAGAGCCATTTGGAAATCTAACAATATTTTTCCCTGAATTTATATCTATGAGATAAGAAAAGGTTAAAGTTAATAAAGTATTTTTTGCGTCTCTCCTCTCCTCATTTGCCAATCCTATAAACTTTCCCTTGTCTTTAAGTTCAATTATTCCATATATGTCTGTATTGGGTTGTAATTTGAGTTTTATTTCCTCTTCTGTATCTTTATTGATTGCGACTAATTCAGAATAATCGTCGGATAGAGCATAGACAAAATTTTCGGCTAAGTAATTAAAATGATAACCAGCGTTAAGTGATTTAGCAAAATTAGTCTTAAACGTATCCAAACTTATGCCCACAATTTTTGTGTTGCTATATTCCTCAGGAAAAAGATAAATCATTTCATTTGATGGATCAAATTCAAACCTAGGATAGAGAAACCCTGTAATCTTAGATGCATCTACTCCCTTGAGAGAAGGGTAAGAAAAAACCTTCATTGTAGCGCCAGTATTTGCATCAATTGCAAAAATTTGGAAGTACTTTTCTTTAGGTTCAATACCTCCAAATAAAAGCATATTATCCTTCCACTGAATAAACGAGAGATATTCATTATCAAATTCTCTTTTCCAATAAATTTGTAGTTTTGTAAGTTTAAGTTCAATATCTGTTTTATCAACACTTGCTCCACTCTTTGTTAGATTCCATATACGTTCTCCAGGCGCACAGATAAAATAACCAATCTCTTTGCCGGTTTCTGGATCTACAATCAAAGCCTTTGATGGAGCAACGTTCCATATAAAAACTTTTCCGTTTTCTATTGTGACATGCGTTTCACCAAAAGGTTCTGAGGGTTCGATTGGATTTGTTCTTTCAAACCCCGCTTTATACTCAACTTTTCCCGTACTCTTATCTATCTTGTACAGCTCTGACGAAGAAACCAGGAACAATTTACTTCCAAGAACTTTGCCATCCGAAATTTGACCTGTATCAATTTTCCACACATACGGGAATTCCCTCAGGCTTACCTCAAGCTTTTTATTAAAAATGGACAGAGAAACCTCTTGTGTTTCTGGCGTAAACTCGTCTTTTTCTAAAGTAATTCTATACTTGTTTCTGGTTGATAATTCTGTTGTTATGGGTGTTTTCCCAACTACTCCGTAAGTAAAAATATTGTTACCTTGGATAGTTTCGATATACACATCTGCCCCTTCCGGATTTGAGACTATTTCAATGCTTGCCTTATCACGTATGTTGCAACCTACTGACGAAAGCAGCAAAACAAACAAAATAAAAAAAATAAGTAAATGCAAGCGCTTCATTTGATTCCTCCCTCTTATGTTATTCATTAGTATATAAAATATCCTTTATTTTTATTCAAAAATAAGCTTGTTATTATCATTACTTAGCCCAACACCGCTAAAATAAACAGTGTTGGGCTAATTGTGCTAATTCTAAAATGATAACTGGTTGTATATATGTATTGGATGGTATATAGGCCCCGTGGATGTATTTTGCGAGCCAGCATAATCCCATCTAACATGGTAATAATCGTAATTGTGGCAATCAACAAGCACTGCATATGTCCCACTCAAATAGTCAATATAGGTATAGGCTACCACAGCTACATGGTTTACACCATTTTGTGCATCCCAATCATAATACACGATATCTCCCTTTAGAAGACCACCAATGTTCACATCACTTATTGGAATTTCTGTTCCAAAATGATTTAACATAAAAGGATATTGGTAGTCTACATTTATCCACGTAAGTGGCCAATCATCGTCATTAGTTTGATTAGGATATGTTCCATTATTATAATACCACCAGCTTGAACTATTGTGTATACGCCAACCTATATAAGGAGCCCCTCCAGCATGCATTGACTGCGAGACAAAATTTGCACAATCGTTAGGTTGAGTTTTGTAGTAAGCGGAATTGTAATAACCCGGGTAGTTTGTCCCACCATGAGCTGACGGATTAACATAACTGTCTGCATAGGAAGCAGCTGCATTTCTATTGTAACTAACTGTGCTTGTAGCAGTATTTATAGCACTCTGCTTGACAACTACTTTTGTAGATGTTGACTCAGTAGAGAGCTCATAATCAGGAGATATTACCCCTGTTAAAGGTCCTTCATCATACGAATCTTTAAGAAGTAGCCATTTACCGTCTTTAAAACTCCAGGTCATATCATGATTAACGCCAAAACCGGATGTAATAGTATTTCCTTGCCAAGTCCAGTCGAAGAATGTCCACTCATAAACTGAAACATTTGCAATATTATCGCTTATATTAATGTTTTTTATGTATGGGGTGCTTTTCATACTGACTATTTTTGTTTCCCATCGCTTTTCAAGGGCTCTGAATTTTTGCACTCTGTCATTCAATTCAAACTGTAATAATTTGGAGTTTATAACATAAAATTTATTGAGATTAGTATTATGACCAATAGTACATTCTGCACGTTCGTAAAAAAGGTTATCAATGCTCTGCATTAAGGCATCTTCGCTGTTGTTTGCAAAAGCTAATGAAGCAGACATAAAGATCAATGAAAAAACAATTAATAAAATAAAAACATTTCTTAATGCTTTATTGTTTCTATCCATAGATTACCTCCTTGTTTAGATTTTACTTAATTCTCACAATCTGCAAAACTCCCTTTTCGCAGTTTTTCAAATTCTCACCTCCTATCGCAACCTTGAGGAACTATTCCCCCTTTTTAACCATCATCGCCTCCTTTCAAGGGGTTAAATTTATTCCTCTTCTAATAATAGCTTAATCGTTTTTTTTTGAAGGGAGGTTTTTTAAATTTTCTCTCTTCATATATAAGACTCCACATTTTCAAAAAATGTTACACTTTTTTAAAAGAATTTTCAGACTTTTTTCTATTATCCTCATAAATGCCTTTTTAAACCTTTGTCCTTTTAATAATTTTTACAGTTATCTTTTTATTCAATATTTTTACATTCATTTGTGCCACCTCCCTCAAATAAAATTTCCTTAAAATAATGCCTGTTTGTTAAGGTTGAGATCGCCACACTTCACTGTGTTCCGCTTGCAATGACTACCTTTTCTGCATTTCTTTTCATTGCATCTCCTATCAAAAAAATTCTTCTCTCATATATAAGACTCCACATTTTCAAAAAAATGTTACACTTTTTTTAAAATTCTTTTCTCCTATCTATTAGACACCTGAAAGGCAAAAAAGTTCCACTTTTTTAAGAGAATTTTTAATAAATTTTTCTCTCCTATATATAAGACTTATAAACTTAAAAATTTTTAATATTCTTCATAAGAATTTCCTATTATTTTTTTAGCATCTTCTTTAAAAATTTACCCTCCTATATATAAGACACCTGAGAGGCAAAAAAGTTCCGTTTTTTTGGAAGAATTTTTAAAAAAACTTTTCCAACCTATCAAATTTTATAGTGTTCCCTGAACTAAGAAATCATAAATATTTTATTTTTTACTTTTTCATCCACGTTATAAAAAGATAGTGTCTTTCCTTCAAACTCAATTGTGTCATTTCTCAGGTACCAAACTCTATATTGATAAATCATCAAATCACTATGGAAATAAATCTTTAAAGAGATAAATACCCATAAAGATAAATATTTTAATTACAAATGCGATTACCATTTTCTCATAGGACACACGGGTAAAGTATTCAATGGACAGTCAGTTGAAAACCCTTCCTGGCACTGCACCAATTACGAGGCAAACCTTATAAGTATTGGGATATGCTTCTTAGGGAACTTTGAACATATTAAAATGCCTATTGAGCAGTTCAATGCGGGAGTAAAACTCGTAAAAAACTTAATGGAACAGTACGATATCCCTCTTAAAAACATCCTGAGGCACAAAGATGTTGTTTCAGATATTACTTACCACTCAAACTCAACTCTCTGTCCCGGTAAAAACTTCCCCTTCATTGAACTGCTTGATGCTCTTCGGAACGGTGAACCGTTCTTTGACATCGGAGAAGACTACAAATACATAAAAGAAATAAAATACTTAAAAGAAAAAGGGATCATCAAAGGAGATGGTAAAGGATACTTTAATCCAAAGGAAAACATAACAAGGGAAGAGGCTGTGCTTATTGCATATAGGGTAATAAAATCACAGCAGAACTGAGTTAGTTTTTCACTTTAAAGAATTTATAATGACTGCGCTTAGCCTTTGAAATACTAATTTCTGTTGTATCTCTTTTGGTTAGTTGGTGAAGTAGGTTTATGCAATCACACAGAAAATCCTCTACTTTATTTTTGTACTGGATTTAAGAAGTAAACTATCGACACTAGCTTCTTCACTTACTATTCATTTTTTTATTTAATTTTGAATTTAAAAAATAATCCATATTTTTTTTTATATTACGTTCTCCATATGAAAATTTTGCATAGAGAAATAATATGAAACCAATTAAAGCCCAACCCAAAACGATTACCCATTCAAATGGCCACAATAAAGCTACAGGGCTTCCTGGCAAGATTAAAGACACAATAAAGACCAAACTTAGGATTATAGCTATAATACCAATAGTAATACCGTTTTTAACTTTAAATGGACGTTTCATATGTGGGTCTTTTTTTCTTAAAACAACAAAAGAAATCGCCACTATTGAATAAGCAATCATAATTCCAAGACTTCCCGAAGATGCTAGCCAGATTAACATTTTTCTTCCAAGTAATGGTGCAAAAATACTTATTATTCCAATAAAAATTATTGCATTGTGAGGAGTTTTGTATTTTTTATGGAGTTTACCAAGAATTGATGGCAGCATTCCCACCTGGGCCATAGCATAAATTATTCTGCTGCATCCTATATAAAATGCATTCCATGTGCTAAAAATACCACAAATTCCCCCCATTATCAAAAGTTTACCTGCCCAACTGCCATGGAACAATGCTGTCATTGCATCTGCAGTAACTAATGACGATACTCTAATTTTTGAGGGATTCATCGACATTGAAACTCCAAAAATTATTAGTATATACCAGACGGCAGCTATTAATACTGAAAAGATTAATAAACTTCCTATAGTTTTTTTTGGCAAATCTATTTCTTCTACAATTTGAGGAATTACATTAAATCCTAAAAACATAAAAGGAGTAATTGTTATAACTGCAAAAATTCCTTTGTATCCATCAACAAATAAAGGTTTAAGATTAGCAATATTTCCATTAATAAAACTACCAATAATTAACATTAAACCAACCAATGCAATCCCAATCGCAAATACTGTTTGTAAAAAAGCAGCTACCTTTATCCCTAAATAGTTGATTAAAGTAATTAATATAGAACCTATAATTGCAATTAATACCCAGGATAAATAAACATTCGAATTAGCTATGCTCCATAGGAATCCAACTTTATAGTGGGGAAACAAATACTCTATGACGGTTGGCAAAGCAACAGCTTCAAAAGAGATTACTGAAATATATCCTAAAAGAATAGCCCATGCACAAATAAACGAGGCTTTTACTCCCAATGCTTTAAAGGCAAAAAATTGTTCGCCTCCAACTATGGGCATTGCAGAAGTAAGTTCTGAATATGTTAACCCAACAAAAATAATAAGTACGCCTCCAAATATAAAAGAAATTATAGCCCCTAATGACCCTGCTGAATTTGTCCATGATCCGGCTAATACTACCCATCCCCATCCAATCATTGCACCAAAAGATAAAAATACTACATCTTTTCTACCCAAAAGCTTCTTAAGACGTTTATCATTTTTTTTCACTTTGCGAGTTCCCCTTTAGAAGTAAGTAACGGATAAGCTTAAGATATTTCGAGATTACCAAAATTCTAAATATCGCTTTTTGTAATTTTGAGGATGAGGGTAAACCCTCATCCTCAAAAAAAGACACTTCAATATTTTATTAAGCACTATTTTATTAAGGGAACACTCAATGGCGATAATTTATCAAGATTCTTAACCCTCTTCCATATTATCTTGGCTGCTCTTTTTGCATCAGCAACTACGTTCTCTTCGGAAACTGTTAATTTGCGGTTATACATCAATATTTTCCCATTTACTATTGTAGTGCTTACATTTTGTCCTACACCACAATTAACTAGTACTTTTATAGGATCTCTTGTGGGGACCATGTTAATATCGTTAAGATCTACTACAATTATATCTGCTTTATTTCCAACTTTGATTGAACCAATATCATCTCTTCCTAAAGCTTTGGAGCCATTACTTGTTGCACAATTAAATACAGTCTCGCTTGGCGCACTTTTGAAGTTTTTATCTGCAATTTTTGAGCAAATACTTGCTAATCTCATTTCTTCAATCATATCTTGTGGAAATGTATCAGTGCCAATACCAACATTTATACCCATAGAAAGATACTGTTGAAGTGATTTCAAATAATTTCCTCTTCTTGCGAATACCATTGGGCAATGAGCTACATTTGTTCTAGTCCTTGCTAATATTTGTAAATCAGTATAATTAGTAAAAATAACATGACCTAAAATTACATCAGAACCAGTTATGCCATAAGAGTCCAAATATTCTATAGGAGTTTTATCGTACTTTTCTTTTATTCGATTAATTTCTAATAATGTTTCGGCAGCATGCATAGTTATTGGAACCTTAAATATATCAGCATATTTTCTTACTTCCCTTAAAAGTTCTGGCTTGCAAGCAGGTGGTTCAGTAGGCCCTAAGGTAACTCTTATCATATCATTATTTGTTCCATTTAACTTTTCAATCAAATTAAGATTTGCATTAAGCTTATCAAAAGCATGAGCTTCATCAATTTCTTCTATAATAATAGTTTTTCCATCGGAAGAGTAGGGGTATCCTTTTAAACTATTTGTTTCAGGTGCAATGTAGCCTCTAATTCCCATTTCTACCAAAAGCGAAGCGAGTTCTTCAGGAAAATATGAATTAAATTCTACACAAGTTGTAATTCCATTTTTTATCATTTCTGCAAGAGAAAGCTTTGCTATTGGTATCCATTCATCTACAGTTGTAGCCGCATAGATAGCCGTTAAGTATTCGTATAAAGCACTTCCATAAAACGCAGGGCTTCCTACATCTTCTATAAAACCTTTAGTAATAGGCGTGTCAGTATGATAGTGGAGATCAATAAAACCTGGAAGAATTAAACCATTGGAAACTTTAATTAGTTTTGCATTTTCATATCCGCGTGGAAGATTTTTGCCAATATAAGTAATTTTATTACCCCGGATACCTACATATCCGGGGTTCAAAAGATATTTCCCGTCACCATTTTCAGTAAGTACCCAAGAACCTTCAATCAATATCATTTATGCCTCCTTTGAGACTGTTTCAACCTCTTTTTGTTTTCTAGGGAATATATAAGATAAAACCACAATTGAGATAATGCTAACCAAGAAAGCCACTATTCCTGTTGTTAAAAAGTATTTGTAGCTAAAATTTCCAAAATGCCAAATTGTAGCAGCAAGAGCAGTCAAGATTAAGCACCAAAAAGCTGCAATTTCAGATGTTTTTTTCCATACATTGCCAAAAATATAAATAGTTGAAAAACCAATTATCGCATACATGCTATATAGTATAAGACTAAGAACTCTTGGGACCAGTAATGCCCAAACTAATGTTATTCCTCCGAAGACAAATACCATTAATCTCATTACTTTTAAGGATTCTTTGTCAGACAAAGCAGGTTTAATAAATCTCTTGTATAGATCTTCAACAAATATAGTGGAACACACTAAAATCATAGTATCAGCAGTTGAAAGAAGTGCTGCAAGTAGACTAATAACAAGAACTGCTCCTAGGAAAGGAGGAAAAAGATGTAATATTAAGCTAGGTACTGCCCCAGATTCTATATTTGGTATAATGATAAAGGCGCAAAGGCCTAAAAGCATGCTGGCAATACCAAAAAACCAATATATTAAACCTCCAACAAGAAGCGCATTTTTAGCAATTTTCTCTGATTTAGAAGCCCAGATTCTTTGTACAAGTTCTGGCACCGCTAACATAACAAATGTTACTGATGCTAAATAGTCGAAAGCCCAAATCCAATTTCCCCATGGTCTTGGATCTAAATAACTAGCAGGAAGTGATTTAAATAGAGTAACAACTCCCCCAACTCTAGAAAGTGCAACTCCTAATACAATCAGAATACCTATTCCGCCAATTAATAACTGAATAGTATCGTTATAAGCTACAGCCCACAGGCCACCAATACTTGTATAAACACAAATGATTATTACAAAAACAAAGGAAGTAATAATTAAAGGTACACTGAATAAACTTTGTCCTATTATAGCAGCTGCTCTAACCTGAGAAGCAGTTACTAAAGTTAAGGAGATAACCATTAAGATGCTTGCTAATGCTTCTACACGAATAGAGAAACGGTTTTTCAAAAATTCTGGCATTGTAATAGTTTCTAGATGCCAGTATTTTCTTACAAGTGTTAAACCCAAAATAATTAAACCTAAACCTAATGTTATGGGGTATGCAAGAGAACTTATCCCAAATGCAAATGCATCCTCTGATACACCCATAACTACACCGCCGCCCCATTCGGAAGCAATAATAGTACACATAGCTGTGAAGAAAGCTAAATTTCTACCTGCTACTGCAAATTCTTTCACGCTCCTAGTTTTTCTTTTAGCCCAAAACCCAACACTAATAATAATTCCCAAATAAACAATAAGTACAGCCAGCGTTGTCATTGTCATAATGTTCCCCTCCTTAAAAATTTTTTATATTTTAAAATAGCCAATTTTTCTTGATAATTTATTTGCTGTATCTGATACATGTTTAACGAAAAATTTTCTTTTCTCCTTTGTAAACCTTATACTCGGGACAACTAAACTTATCGCAGCTACAACTTCATTTTGTTTATTAAATATTGGGTATCCCAAAGAACAAGTTCCTAATATATATTCTTCCGAGGTAATTGCATAACCTCTTTTCTTTGTTATATCTAATGTTTTTTTAAAGTCTTCTGGATTTGTAATAGTATTAACTGTATATTTTTTAAACTCAATATGATCGACAATTTTATTTCTTTCATCTTTTGGAAACCATGCAAGAAGAGCTTTTCCGAGAGAAGTGCAATGCAAGGGCGCATGCGTTTCAACCTCAACATCTACTCTGAGTATTCCTTTTCCGCCTATTTTTTGTAAATAAAAAACTTCATGATCTTTCAAAATACCTAAAATTGAACTTTCGCCAGTAGTTGATACTAAATTTTCAACAAATGGAGAAGAAATTTTGACTATATTTTGTTTAGAAATTGCTTTCCAACCAAGTTCTACAAACTTAAAACCCAATGAATAATTAGCGTCTTTTTTTATGTGATCAAGGTAACCTTTTTTAGATAAAGCATCAAGGATTCTGTAACCAGTGCTTTTACTTACAGTAAAAATTTTACTTACTTCGTCTATCGTTATTTCAGAGGAATTTTTAAAGCAAATATATTCAAGAACATCCAAGGCTCTTACATAAATATTTACTTTAGGTTTTTCTCTTCGTCGTTTTTTATTCATTTTATCCCACTTTCATAATATGAAATAGCATTTCATATTATGATATAACGTTTTTTTTTGCTTTGTCAAGTACCTGAATTAAATTATTAAAAATCTATATTAAATAAGTGGTAATGTATTTTTCTAAGGGTGAGAACTTTTACTCTTGCCAGCCGCTGTTTACAGTCTGCGAAAGGAATAGGTTTTTTATGAGTGAGCTGTCTGTGCATAATGGGGTCGTGTCTTAAAGTATAAGATTTTTAAATCTCTTTAGGGCTGTTATGCCTTTTATACCTCCAAGTTTGTTTTTTGAAATTTAAGAATAATTTTTTGATTTTTACCCGAAACTGCTTTCCTAAGGATTTCTTTTACCCTTGCGAATACCGCATAATTTGAATATAATGAATGGTAATCTTTTATACTAAAAAATGATAATTATTAAAGGAGGCGGAGATGGCAAATCTTTTTTCTGAGACTAGAATAAAAAATATTAATTTAAAGAACAGGATATTAATGCCTCCGCTTGCCGTGAGAAACCCGGAAAAGAGCGGATTTGTAAATGATATTGTAATTGATTACTATTCTAAAATGTCAGGATTGGGAATGGATTTAGTAATTACTGAGAATGTTTTTGTATCTTCTGAATCGAAAGTTATGCCAAATCAATTGCTTTTGTCCCATGATAAGTTTATTAAAGGGCATAAAAAATTGGTTGACGCTGTTCATAAAAATGGGGCAAAAGTTGCGGTTGAAATTAATCATGCAGGGGCAAATCTTTTTGATATCCCTGAACTTAAGACCATGCTTGCAAATAAAGAAGAGGGAGATTTTGTTGTAGATAATGAGGGTGATGTAAGGGAGCCGCTAAATTCTATAAATGAGAAAGACCTTTCCAAAAGAAACATAATTAGTATAGTAGAATCTTTTGGGGATGCCGCAAAAAGAGCTGCTGATGCAGGTTATGATATGGTAGAAATTCATGCGGCACATGGATTTTTGATAAATCAATTTCTTTCGCCGTTTATAAATAAAAGAAGCGATGAATATGGTGGCAGCCTGGCAAACAGAATGAGAATTTTAATTGAAATAATAGAAGATGTAAGGCATAAAATTGGCGAGACACCTATTATAGTCAGATTCCCGGTATCTGATAATCCACCGCAATTTACTTTTTATCCTGACGGGCTTAAGCCCGAAGACGGGTTGAAAGTGGCAAGAGAGATTTCAGTGAAAGGTGTTGATATGATCGATATATCCGGTGGTTATTCGGGAAGCAGGCCAAAGGAGTTAAAGGAGATTGAAGGATATTATGTTCCATATAGCAGTGCTCTTAAAGAAATTATCAATATACCTGTTAATGTAACTGGTGGGATTAGAACGCCAGAGTTCGCAAATTATGTTATAACAAGCGGTAAAGCGGATACTGTGGGTATAGGAAGGGCATTGCTTGCTGATAAAGAGTGGATATCCAGGGCAGAAAAGATTTTTTCTACTTATTGATTTGTAAAAGACCTTTTATTGCAATTAGATTAATGCTTGTGGTAAAAATTATTATTTTAAACCTGCTACTTATTTTTCCTTTTATTTTTTTTCATAATTTTTATCCATTTCTTTCTCATAATGCTTAAATGTCTCCGGTAAGATAGATTGTACTTGCTGGATATTAAACTTCTCAGTCGTTTAAAACTTGCCTGATCTCGCGTCATTCTTTTGCTCATTCTTTTTCTCATTTTTTAAACCTCCTCTTTAAGGATTAAATCTGAGGAGTAAAGGGGTTTAGGTCTTGAAATACAGGATTTTTTAAGTTGGGCTAAAACTGTTGCACTATCTTTGTTCGTAAAAAAATGCGAGTCGCTGTTTATTATTTTCGCCTCCCTTCTTTTTATATTTTATTCCCCTGACTAACATTTGCAAATTTATTTTTTGAGATATGATAAATTTTTGTAAATTCATTTGACTTTTAAAAATTGAATGATATAAAATAATAGGGTGGCTTATGAAAATAAGGAGGAGGCGTAGAATGAAAACCAATGTTGAATATTTAGAATTTATGTGGCCGATGAGACATTTTTTAATAACATGCGGGGATATAAGCGGGGAATCAAATATCATAGCGGTTAGCTTTTGTATGCCCGTGTCAAAGGAGCCTCCATTTATAGCTTGTGCCATAGGAAGAGGGACTTATTCATATAAATTAATTGAAAGCACTAAAGAATTTATTGTAAATATTCCTTCGGAGGACCTAAAGGCAGAGATATATTATTGCGGCTTCCATTCAGGGTATCACGTGGATAAATTTAAAGAAACCGGTTTGACGCCGCAACCAGCACGCCAAGTAAGAGTTCCCATTATTGATGAATGTGTAGCACATATGGAATGCAAGCTTAAGCAAGAAATAGAAGTAGGAAATAAAAGTCTGTTTATAGGCGAAGTGGTAGAGGCATATGCAGATGAAGATGTTGTAAAAGGGAAAAAGAAGATCGAGTATGCAAAAGGCGATTTCCCGCGGAAAATATATGCTATAAGATTTAAAACTCCGTAATTCACTTCGAAAACACGCAAAATTGCTGCCATAAAAAGCAAAGATGTGTTTAGAAAGAGTTAGAGGAAAGGAAGGAAAATGAACGGCAAGTTTCCACAATATCTTTGGTTAATAATTATGTTTGAATAATTTTATAATTATAATTTTCCTTTTGAGCTAACTTATAATCTTCCCGTCTTTTTTTCTTTTTTCTCTTTATACATTCCCTCATCTGCTATTGTAATTAATTTTTCTATCGAGACAGGATTAGCTGGGTCATAAACAGAAAGGCCGATACTAAAGCTTATCTTATAAGGTTTATTTAGATTTTTGTTTAGTTCCTTTAATTTTTTATTTATTTTTTCTTTAATTAGAGATGCATTTTCCAAAGAACTATCGGGAAAGATTAACAGAAACTCATCTCCTCCTATACGGCAGATGATATCTACCTCTCTTAGGGTTGATTTAAAGAGAGCTGCTACTTTTTCTAGGACCTTATCTCCTTCTTGATGAGTAAAGGTATCATTGATATCTTTAAGGTTATCTACATCAAGGTAGAGTAAAAGAATAGGGGTCTTCTTTCGATTAGAGATCTTAATCTGTTGTTCTAACAGAGCAAGGCCGTATCCTCTACTGCAACAGCTGGTAAGGATGTCATAGTGGGCTAATTTTTGTAGTTCTTCTTCCATCTTTTTTCGTTTAGTAATATCAATATAAGTACCAATTATCCCTTTTATCTGCCCGCCGATTACTATATCAGAGCCAGATACAGATACTGGGAAGCAAGTGCCGTCTTTCTTTTTTCTGATAGTTTCATAATTTAAATAGCCTTTAGACAATGCTATTTTATCCAGATTTTTTCCTTCTTCTATTTTATCCGGGGGGTGAATCATCCCGTCGTTAACGTTCCTTCCTTTAACTTCTTCCAAAGTATAGCCAAAAAGCTTGGTAAAGCGCGGGTTTATATTAACGATATTACTGTTTTCATCTAAATAGGCCAGAGCCTGGGGACTGCTTTTGAACAGACTTACAAATTCCTGATGGCTTTGTTGTAGGGCTTCTTCGGTTTGTTTACGCTCGATGGCCGTGGCCACCTGAGAGGAAACGAATTCTAAAAGTTTGATGTCTTTTTCAGAATAAAGTTCAGGGTTAGTATAGCTCTGGACGGCTATAGCCCCGATTGTTTTATTTGCTATCTTTAGAGGGACTCCTAACCAGATAGACTTATCGGTGATGGTACCTACGGGGATTAATTCTCCTTTTTCCATCATGTTTTTTATTCTTTCGGAGTTAAGCAATAAAGGCTTCCCAGATTCGATTATCTTAACGGTAAAAGAATTGGTCTCAGTAAAGTTTAAGATAGGGAAATCATCATCCTTCTCATCTACGAAGTAGGGAAAGCGGATTTCATCTTTCTGGTAATCTGCCAGGGCGATATAGAAGTTGGTGGTATCAATAATAGTACTTAATTCTTGATGTATGGACTTATAGAGTTTATTTAGGGATATGGGGGAGTTGGCAGCTTTAGAAATAGCGTATAAGACCTGATGAAGTCTTTCATTTTGCTTGCGTTCGGTAATATCTCTGTACATCCCTATCGCTCCTTGAAGCTTACTATCAAGCATAACCCTGGAAACAGATATAGAAACCGGGAATAAGGTTCCATCCTTCTTCTTTCTTATAGTCTCATAATAAAATTTGCCTTTTAACGCCTTTTCGGTCATCCATTTCCCTTCTTCCATCTTCTCTGGTGGGTGAATCATTCCGTTATCCAGATTTCTACCCTTTACTTCATTTATATTATAACCAAATAGTTCGGCAAAGGGGGGGTTTATATCTATAATATTACCTTTTTCATCCAGATAGGCTAAAGCCTCGGGACTGCTGTTAAATAGATTGGCAAATTCCTGCTGGCTTTTCAGTAAAGCTTCTTCTGCTTTTTTACGCTCTAGGGCAGTAGCTACCTGAGAGGAGACAAACTCTAAAAGCTTGATATCTTTTTCAGAATAAAGATGGGGATTGGTGTAACTCTGGACGGCCATAACTCCAATAGTTTTATCTTCTATCTTTAAGGGGACTCCTAACCAGATGCTCTGAGGGGTGGTACTGCCCCAGGGGGACAATATCCCTTGGTTTATCATTTCCTTATATTGATTATTATCATTTAGAAGAGGTTGACCATTTTTTATAACATAGGCAGTAAGGGTGTTGGCAGTGCTAAAGTTAATGATAGGGAAATTATCATCTTTCTCATCTACATGATAAGGGAAAAAGATCTTATCTTCTTTCTCATCTACCAGAGCGATATAGAAGTTAGTGGTGTCGATGATGCTGTCTAACTCCTGATGGATTAGGGGATAGAGCTGGTCAAGGGAGATGGCAGAGTTGGCAGCTTTAGAAATAGCGTATAAGACCTCTCGTATTTTCTCACTCTGTTTACGTTCGGTGATGTCCTGGTATACTGAGATAAAACCATTCTTTTTTTTATTTATTATTGTCGAAGCAGAAGAGATATGTACTGGGAATAAAGTGCCGTCTTTTTTCTTTCTCACTGTTTCATAGCTTAAAGATTGTCCTTCAGAGAGATCTTTGCTTAATTTCTTTCCTTCTTCTATCCTGTCAGGGGGGTGAATCATCCCACCGTTGATGTTTTTGCCTTTTACCTCATCCAAAGTATAGCCAAAAAGCTCGGTAAAGCGAGGGTTTATATTTACGATATTACCGTTTTCGTCTAAATAGGCCAGGGCCTCAGGGCTGTTTTTGAATAGACTGGCAAATTCTTGCTGGCTTTGTCGTAGAGCTTCTTCAGCTTTCTTTAGTTCAGTAATGTCTCTTGAGATAAAAAGCAACTGATTGCCTATAATATTTCCGGTGCTTTGAACATAGTGCCAATTTCCATCCTTTTCTTTAAAACGAAATTCTATTCTCTCAGTAATCTCAGATTCTTTCCCGGTAAAAAGCTTTTTTAACTTGGCAGTAATATATTTTTTTAATATTGGTAATAATTTCTTTTTATCGTCAGGATGGATAAATTCAAAAGGAGATTTGCCGATTAATTCTTCGGGCTCATAGCCTGTGCTATCTTTAATTGAAGGGCTGACATATCTAAATTTTGTGTGTAAATTAAAATCTTGCAGAGTAATTACATCGCTCGAATTTTCAGCAATTAAACGATAGATTTCCTCAGATTTTGCTGATTTTTCCTTTGCTTTTAACTCAGCAATCTTCTTGTGCAATTTTGCTAATTCATTTTGCAACTGCTCTTTCGTTTTTTCTTTATCTTTCATCTATCCTGCTCTATCCTTTTGGGTTTATAGTTTTTAACTTTCTTTCCATCCCCCTATATAAATTATTGCTTTTTTCTTTACTATTTTATTTGCTTTTTAATTTTCTTTTCTACAGTGCAAGCTGAAAATAAAAAACTCAAAGACAATCTACTGCTGCCTCTGAGTTTTTTATTAATAATTTTTTCCTAATTTGTAAAACAATAGGAATTTTTTGAAAATATTTCTTTAAAATCAGTATTAAAACATAGGGGAGTATCCTCCAATTTCGGGGGGGGGGGGGGTAATAATAAAATTTTGTTTTTCAACCTCAGGCACATACTTAAGCATCTAATCTTTCTCCTTTAAAATTTTTAAAAATATTTTACTAATAACAGCTTAACAAATTTTTCTTCCTTTGTCAACATTCCGAATTGAATCATCAAAAATCTAAACAAAAAAGTATAGATACCGTATAGGTTAGCTACAAACAAATTTCTTTCCAGAATATCAAAGAAACACGACAAGAACGTTTCAATCCCTTATAGGTTGGCTACAATCTTTTCATAGTTCATTTATTCTACAAGAAAAAATTTTAAAATTAAGCTAAAAATAAAAGATTTTAGATTTATTTATGGAATATTAAAAGAGTCACGATAAAAAAAGGGGGCTTTCGCCCCCGATCTATGTTTATATGATGTCTTTTAGTTTTGAGATTCTTTTTTCTCTTTCTTTTACGAAGCGTTCTATGCCGTCAAATACATGTTTTTCGTCGAGGTGCGCTTCTTCGATTACTTCGGCGAGGGTACCGCCTGTTCTCCATCTGTTGTCCCAGTCGCATGAGAGCGAATATTCTTTTACAACGGGGTTTGCAATCCAGTGATACATCAGCTTGATTGACTCATTTGTGATGACCATTGCATTATTAAACTGTTTCCACGGTAATACCTTGTTTTTGTATTCGTCTGATTCTCTCCTGAACAGTTCGTAGCTTGGTGCGGCAACGATACGCACGTTGAGTTTTGCGTTTCTTAATTCATCTATTATATTTATAATGCTGAGCGTTGAACTTGTGCCCTGCACAATGACTGTGCCCATTTTTTCTTTGCCTTCTTCAAAATCTTTAAGAATGTATGCGCCGTGGGCTGCTTCAAAATATGATCCCAATCCCCTTGCTTCTCTGTCCGGTATTGTAATGCTCGGCCGTGTCAGAACAAGAGCGATGATTGGCACGTCAAGTTGCAATGCTTTTCCCAAAAGTACGGGTACTTCATTATGTTCCCACGGTATAAGGTCTATAACCTGTCCCTCGGGGAACATATCCCTTACGCCTGGTGCATAAATACCGAAGTGCGTCCTTGAATCGTCTGCCGTCTCAGGGCCTGAATGCCCTTCGACCCAGATTGTTTTTCCTGTTTTCAGGGGGCAATCCTGAGCTAGCTGCGAAAATACCCTCATCATTCCGTATTGAAGATATGCAAATGAGCCATAAGTTGAACTGGTCGAGTAAAAACCCGAAAAATCTTTGTAAGGGTCTTTTGCCAGGTTCGTTGTTTCTATCCCTACAGAGATGCCTGCGTTAGCGAATTCTGTAATCTCCTGCGGAAGGAGTGTGCCGTTAGGGTTTTTGTTTCTGTCGTACCAGCCGTATCCCGGGAAATCTCCAAATGGTTTTGCAAACCCTGAAATTTTTGTAGAGTCTGCAAGGTCCGCCGACATTGCTATAAACAGTGGCCTGTTGTATTTCTTTGCGCAGTATGCGTTAACCCAGGCGCCCCATTTACTGAATGCGCTTCTATTCGCATCTTCTGTGCCTGGCTTTGCGTAGAGTTCTTCAGGATAATTCTTGTAGTCAGTGAGCACCGGGTCGTATACCGGATTATTTTCTCTTCCGTCTGATAACTGTAGTGTAGGGATTGTTTCCGGGATTGATTCTCCGATTGTAACGAGGCGGTTTGAAAGATAATCTACAAGTTCTTTATCATTGAGTACAACGCTCATTGCTACATCAATATTTTCTTTGAACTGTTGGTGAATTTCTTCTTTCGTTTTTGGTGCTCCTTCTCCATAGCCGACAAATTTGACACCGTATTGTTCCTGGAAAGGTCTTTTTGTTTCCCAGAATATTTCTGAATTCATCTCATGCGGAGAACCGTGGGATTTGTTGTCATATTTTAAGTATCCTCTACCTTTTCTTGTTCTGAACCAGCCTATATTTGGTATGTGTTTTTCTATTTTTTCATCATCAAATAGATCAAACATAATTTGTGTTACTTCTTTATAATCTGAACCTTTTTCTGTGCCTATTGTGCGCCAACCGTGAGAGCTAAACCATTCTTCAGGGCCGCCATAGACGGTTTCTTTTAATGGATGGTCATCGATACCAAAGTTATTCCAGTCGATAAGGAAGAAAAGATTGTCCAGCCCTAATGCCCATGCTGAATTCAATGCTTCGTGCGTTCCGCCCGGCGTGAGTCCAGCATCTCCTTCAAGGGCAATGACTTTTACGTTACCTGCACCTGCCCGCTTTAGAGCAATAGCTTCTCCTACTGCTCCAGTGGGACCGTGTCCGGATGGGCCTGTGTTGAATTTTAGGAATAGTGTTTTGCCGCCGAATTCAGCGTGTCCTGATAATCCTCCTCTTCTTCTGAATTGCAATAAATCTTCCGGGAGAAGCGTGATGTCTCTTCTGAGCTTGAATTTTTTGTTTCCTGTTTCTTTATATTTTTTATCCATAGCGCCGTTTAATGCCGCAAGTGTTGCATATACTAATGGTATTGTGTGTCCTGCAGAAAGAATAAATCTATCCGAAAAGCGTTTTTCAGGATTTCTTATATCCCATTTCATTATTCCCGAGAGCATAAGGGATACTAAAATGTGTCTTTTGGAACGCGACCCACCCGGATGGCCGCTTTGTCTGTAATTAAGCAGGATATCTATGAGCTGGTCTATTACATCACCGGTTTTTTCCCAGTACTGAAATTCTTTTTCGCTAATGTTTCTCATAACAACTCCTTTCATAAATGTTTTCTATGAGAGAATACTTTTTGCGATATTCTTGTCAAGATTGTAAATAAAAAGGTATTTAAAATTCGTCTTCTTCATCTACATAGTATTTTTTTGGCAGCGCAATAAGAATTAAGCCAAGACCCAGAAGGTTTAAAAATAGTCCCATGAAAAACCAGCCAAATCCATTTCTTCCTTTTCTGGAAGCAACAACGGCAGTGATAATTGCGATAATAAGCCCCAAAGCAATTAAAGCGCCGTAAATTCCTATTAACCAACCCATCGCTAATCCCCAATTGGGCATTTTCGTAAAATTTTGTCCGAACATTATATTACCTCCTTTTTTCTAATTTTAGCAAGTTTTGCTTATTTATCAAAGGAGCGTATCAGAATAAATTTGCCACATAGCGTATAAAGAGTAGATTGTATAATGTGTTGAGGGGGTTTTCTAAAAAGAAGTAAATTTTTTGTTCAACTAATTTCTACAAAGGGGAAATAAAAGTTTTTAATGAAAGGAAAATGGAAAAACATAGACATTAAGGTGCATTCACAAGCAAATCTCTTATTCATCGTGGTTGATGCTAAATGTTGGATTTCATTTTATTTGCGATATAATAAAACATAATGAAAAATATTGCTTGTTAAGCATATTTTCTTTCTTGAGTTTGGTTTTTAAATAGGATATTGCTAATATTAACGCAGTTCGTTCTCGGAGGGGAAAAAATGAAAACAGTGCTTATTGTGGCAAACGGGAATAGTAATTCAAAATTGTTCTACCAAAAACTTTCAAAAAAGGTTGATTTTATTATTGGAGTGGATGGAGGGGCAGGCAAACTTATTAAATGTGGCATAACACCAGATCTTGCGGTAGGCGATTTTGATTCAATAGAGCGTGACGAATTAAATCTTTTAAAGGAAAAAGAGGTAAACATTTTACAATTTCCAGAAAATAAGGATTATTCGGATACAGAGCTTGCAATAAATATTGCGCTGGAAAAGCATTTTAATACATTTATCTTTTCAGGGATGCTTTATGGGAGAATTGATCACATGCTTTTTAATGTTTCTCTTCTTTATCTGCTTCTTAAAAAAGGTAAAGATGCATACATCCTTGAAGAAAGAGAAGAGATATATATTACAAGTGGCAGAAGGAGAATAAAAACGAAGAAAGGCAGCACGGTATCTCTTTACCCTGTGACAAGCATTGTGCAAGGGGTGAAAACTTCTGGTCTTAAATATCAGCTAAACGGGAAAACACTTTTTAAAGGAAAAACACTGACACTGAGTAATATAGCTGTTTCCAGTACAGTTCAAGTAGAGGTTAAAAAAGGAGCATTGCTTATCGTCATTCAAAAAAAGTGAATAGAAAAAATTTAATCTGAATGTTTCAATTTGTATTTATAAAAAAGAAGTTTTTCTAAAAAGCATTGAAATTTTGCGTATATTTATTATATTATAGTAGTTTTGTATATCTCATAAAATAAGCGAAGATTTTGAGAGGAGACTAAATGGCAAAAAGTTTGGCTGCTGTTTTTTATTCTGATAGGGTTTGTATGGATAATCTTTCTAAATTTTTTGCGAAGATAAAATTATGAACACCCAAAATATCTTCTTATTCATTGGCGGTATAACATTGTTTATTTACGGCATCACTTTGATCAGCAAAAGTATGGAAGGGTTTGCTTTTACTGAGTTTAAAAAATTTATTGATAAAATTACAGCAAAACCAATTTATGCCCTGGGCCTTGGTACAGTTTTTACATCCATTGTTCAATCAAGCTCTGCCACTACGGTTACTGTGGTAAGCCTTGCAAACTCCGGGATATTGAGGTTTGAAAATACGCTGGGAATCATTTTCGGTGCAAATGTCGGAACCACAGTGACTGCCCAAATTATTGCCTTCCACCTTACAAAGTACGGCTTGCTTATTTTTGCGGTAGGTTTTTTGCTTTCCTTCTTAAAAAAGAAGGAAAGCGTCAAGGCAATTGGCACTGCCATAATGGGTTTTGGATTGATATTTATCGGCATGCAATTTATGGAAGGTGCTGTAGCATTTATGAGAGAATCTCCGTATTTTGTTAATCTTTTTATCCGCTTTAGTGAAAAACCGATTCTCGGTGTTTTGGTTGCAGCTGGTTTTACCGCTATTGAGCAGAGTTCATCGGTTACGATTGGTATCGTGCAGGCATTGGGGGCTCAAAAACTTATTACATTGAATGCTGCTTTTGCATTAGTAATAGGGGCAAACATTGGGACAACAATTACGGCAGTATTTGCTAGCATAGGTGGAAATGTTCAGGCGAGGAGAGTTGCTGTTTCGCATATCATATTTAATGTTGTTGGAGCGGTTATTTTCCTGATTATATTTAAGCCATATATAAATTTGATTTCAAGAACATCGGGAGACCTTGTGCGGCAAATCGCTAATGCTCACACATTTTTTAATATTGTATGCGCGCTTTTGTTTATTCCTTTTGTTAACCAGTTTTCCAAAATTATTAAGAAGCTTGTACCTGGCAAAGAATTGATAATAGAAGGCGAAACGAAGTATTTAGATAAGAGACTTCTTAAGATGCCTTCTTTTGCAGTCGATGCTCTTTTTAATGAAACGGTGCGAATGACAGATATAGTAAAAAAGAATTTACTGACCTTTTACCTTATGGTGGATAAAAACAAACCGAAGCTTGACAATGAAATTAAGATGAGAGAGCATGCTATTAACAACATAAATAGAGAAATTCAGGCTTTTGCACCACTTATTATGAATAAAGAGCTATCAGGAGAGCACTCAAAGAAAGTTAATTTAATGTTAAACATTGCGAGCCAATTGGAGAGAATCGGAGATATTGTTAATGGCTTGTCACAACTTATGGTAGAGAAAATTAATAACAATGTTGCCTTTTCTCCCCCTGCAACAAAGGATTTGCACGTAATGATGGATGCTGTAAAAAATGAATATGAACTTGCTGAAGAAAATTTCGGAAAGATGGATGCGAAACTATTCAAAGAAATCGAAAATATTGAACAATCTATTGATGATATGGAAATACAATTTAGGGACGCGCATGTATCCAGGCTTTTGGAGGGGGTTTGTTTCCCTGATGCAGGCATTATATATGTAGATGTGTTGTCGGATCTGGAAAGAATATCCGATCATATATATAAAATTGCCCGTCTTTTACGAGAAGCGACAAAATAGTTTCTGCATTATTACTTTTTTCCCGGCAAGCCCGAATGCAAGAGCTTGTTTAATCTCTTCATCTGAATTTTTATCTGTATTACCTTATAATGCCATAATGTAATACAAACTTTTTGAATAAAAATCATTCAATTTATTTTTGTTTATCCTCATATTTTTATTAAATCTTAGATTGTTTAGCTTTTCGTAACCAAACTTGATGTGCATTATAGCCTTTTTGTTTTAAAGCAATTTCTAAAGCTCTATTTTCTCAGGTTGAACTTTAATTATTGTTAGCTCCCTCCCTGTGATATCCATTTCATTGTTATTTAGTTTATTTGATTCTAATTTGTATTAAAAATTATTCTGATACTGCCCTTTTAAATACCCATTGTGTCCAGAGCAGAACAAAAACATCAATAACAAGTATAATACCGATACCGGTGAAGATTGAAGCGCTCCAACCGGTAACAGCAAGCGTTCGCATTGGTTCTACCGCATAGGTAATGGGGTTTACTTTTGCAATTGCCCTGAGCCAAGCAGGCATTACACCTAAAGGAAATAGTGCATTACTGGTGAATAGAAGCGGCATCATAAAGAAGTTGACTATTGCCATAAGCGTTTCTGGTGTTTTAATTTTTACAGCTATAGTAAGAGAAATACCTCCCAGAATCAATGCAAAACACATTGCAATAAAAAGAATGACAAGAATGCCAGCTATCCCCGTTTTAAACTTTACTCCTAAGAATGTTGCAATGATAATGATAACAACTACCTGTATTCCTCCCTGTATCATTGCAGAGAACATTTTACCAAATGGGATTGCTCCCCTTCTTATAGGTGCTGCAAGTAATTTGTCTAAATAGCCAATACGCCTATCCCAGATAATAGACATACCAGAGAATATGCTGGAAAAAAGTACAGTCATAAGGATAATCCCAGGGGTCATAAAAGTAAGGTAGTTACCCGTGCCAAGTATTTGTGCAGCATATGGATTGCTTGTTAATCCAGACATCATATTGCCCATTAATACAAGCCAGATAAATGGTTGAACAATGGTCATAATTAATCGTGTCTTTTGCCTGAAATATTTTCTTAATTCTCTCCATGCTATGTAGTAAGAATCTATTATTAATGTTTTCATTATCTTATTCTCCTCATCATCATGCGTTCTTTTCTTACTCCTTCTTTTGTCGATTCTGCTTCTCTTATTGTTTTTCCTGTATAGCTGAGATATACATCATCCAGGGTGGGTCTCTTCAAACGCACAGAGCCAATGGAAATATCTTCTTGTTGTGCGAGAGAAAAAATAGTAGGTATAATTTGATCGCCGTTTTTTTCTACAACAACCCTGCATACATTGTTTTTTAGCACATTAGCAGATTTTATATTATCCATTTTTCCTATCAAATTAATAAAAGAGTTTGTTTTTTCTTCTTTTGTCTCAAATGTTAATGTTATAACATCTCCTCCTATGTTTGACTTTAGTATACCAGGTCTATCCATTGCCTTTATCTCTCCCTGGTCGATAATTGCTATCCTATCACAGAGTTTGTCTGCTTCTTCAAGGTAATGTGTTGTGAGAAAAATAGTTATTCCAAGATTTTTTTGAAGATTAATGATGTAATCCCATATTGCATGTCTTGTTTGAATATCTAATCCCAATGTCGGTTCGTCCAGGAAAAGAATTTTTGGCTCGTGAATTAGTGCCGATGCAATATCTAATCTTTTTCTCATTCCCCCGGAAAACGATTCCACAAGGTCGTTTTTTCTATCCCATAGACCGAACATTTGCAATGCTTCTTTTGCTCTTTTTTCTATTTCTTTTGTTGAAAGATGAAAAAACTTTCCCTGTAAATAGATGTTTTCATATGCCGTAAGTGTATCATCAACGGATGTTTCTTGGGAGGAATATCCTTTGGATACCCTTGCTTCGTATGGGTATTTTTCTATGTCAAAACCGTCAAGATATACTTTGCCGCTGGTGGGTTTTAATAAACCAATAGCGGTCTTTATTGTAGTTGATTTTCCTGCTCCATTTGGGCCTAAAAATCCAAATATCTCTCCATAGTCCACAGCGAGGCTTACTCCTTTTACTGCTTCTGTTCCGTTGGAATATGTTTTTTTTAGTCCTTCAATAACTATTGCTTTACTCATTGCTAAATACCTCCTTCTCAATTTCTTCTATCATTTTCTTGCTCTCAGCAACTTTAATTTTCATAATCTCATACATTTTTTTATATTCCTCCATTCCTTTATCTGTCAAATGATAAATATATTTGGGATGCTTTCCTTTTGTGTCCCATTTACCAATTATAAACTCCCCTTTCTTAAAATCGCTCAACAGCGGGTAAATAATTCCAGGGTTAGGAATCCAGGTATTATTTACTGCATCGGCTAATGCCTTTTTAATCTCTTGACCATAATAATCTTTCTTGCTTAAAAGGTATAATACGTAAAAAGGAAGAAATCCTGTCACAGTAAAAAATGAAACGATAAACATATTAAAATCAGGATTTCTCATCAATCCTTTTAGACGAAAATATTTACAATGCTCCATTTTAATCTCTTTCATCAATTTAATTATTTTTTTCTCCACCTTTTTCTCTACCTCTTTCTCAATGTATATAATTATATATTATATAAAATTATATATAAAGTCAAGCGTTTGAAAAAAACTTTATTCGGATATAATTTAGTTGTGTTAAATAAATAATGAAAGGGATTTTATAATGGAAGAAATGGAGAAGATTTTGCCACAAAAAAGTAAGGCACTTGTAAGACACCTTTTTGATTGGCGCTTTATACTGGAAGTTGCAGTTGCTGTCGTGCTTAGTGTTCTATACAGCTCATTTTCAAGCAGTCTGTGGAGCATTCTTTATGCTAAAATGCCTTCCAGCAGCACAGCTGATGCTTTGATGATGTTTTTCGATTTTATTTTTATTGTCTTAACTCTTACAGTATTGCTTTTTATCGAGAAGAAAGAAACAAGGAGAAATCTTTATTTAACATTATTCATCCTTATTTTATTTGCTGCACTTAATGGGGCATCAAACTGGCTTACTATTGGGGCAACTCAGACTTTTAAGAATTTTCTTAACTATGTAAGAGTATTTACAAATCTTTCATTTGTAGGTCTTTTTATAACAGCTGCACAGGTTGTAAAGATTTTGGAAAACGAAAAATCTTTTTATGGATTAATATTTATGAATTATGCGCTTATCATTTTAGGTTTATTTGTATCAAATCCTATCATTATTCGCTTAATGCAAAATGCGAACGGGCAATATCTGGCGTCTTTTGTCTATTTTCTTGAAGCAGTAGTGGTGTATTTTTTCTTTGCGTACGTTCCGTATTTTTTATCCGTGAATAGTTTTTGGAAAGGTGTCTGCCGCGGTTTTATATATTCATTTAAGAAATTTTTTACTACTTTAGTTCTTTCTGTTTCTGCTGCATTTATTGTCTATTTTTTGCTCGGGAAATTGATGGCAGTAGGTGGCAGTGTAGCTCAGGAGTATTGGTATCTTATAATTTTCTCTGTACTTTATTTTCTTAATCTGTTTGTATTTACTGCATTTTTTGTTATTACAACTTATATTGCAAAAGTAGAATCCGGTAAAGCTATACGTGAAGAAGTAAAAATTAATAAAATTGAAGGGACTAAATGAACGACGAAATATACATAAAAGGCGCACGTACACATAACCTAAAAAACATATCATTACGCATACCGCGAAATAAATTAGTGGTTATTACGGGGGTATCTGGCTCTGGAAAGTCGTCCCTTGCCTTTGATACACTTTACGCTGAAGGGCAGAGACGGTATGTCGAATCACTTTCTGCTTATGCGCGACAGTTCATCGGCGTAATGCAAAAACCTGATGTAGATTATATCATGGGGCTTTCGCCCGCTATTGCTATTGACCAGAAGAGTGGAAGCAAAAATCCACGCTCAACAGTGGGGACAATGACAGAAATATACGATTATCTAAGGCTTCTTTTTGCAAGGATTGGTATCCCGCATTGTCCTAATGACGGTACGCCTATAAAAAAACAGAGTAGCGATGAAATTATGGAGCAGATTTTTGGAAAGGCGGAAGGCGAGAGAGTAGAAATTCTTGCACCTGTTGTAAGGGGGAGAAAAGGAGAATACAAAGCCCTTTTTGAAAAGCTTCTCAGGAAGGGATTTGCAAGAGTAATGGTGGACAATATTGCCTACTCGCTGGATGAAAATATTTTAATGGACAAGAACAAAAAACATAATATAGACATTGTGGTGGACAGGGTAAAAGTTACAAAAGAGGAGCAATCAAGAATTGCTGATTCGGTAGAGCTTGCACTTTTAGAGGGAGATGGAATTGTAAAAATTGTTGCGCGTGAAGGAGAAGAATATCTTTTTTCAGAAAAACTTGCTTGCCCTAAATGTGGTTTTAGCATGGAAGCGATTGAGCCACGGTTTTTTTCTTTTAATAGTCCCTACGGTGCTTGTCCTGAATGTGGGGGATTAGGTTTTAAGATTGAACCTGATCCGGGGCTTATTATAAAAGATTGGAATAAATCTCTTGCAGAGCGGGCAATATTTATACCCGGTTTTAGAGGTATGGATACATTTTCGTATCAGATTATTCTGGAGACGGCACGAGCAAATGGTATTGATATTTTTAAACCCCTCAAGGAACTTAAGGAAGAAGAACTTGATGTAATTCTGTACGGCCCGGATCGTAAGGTGCCGATACATTTTGTAAATAAAGAAGGTAGAAGTTATGATTTTAATGTAAAATTTGAAGGTGTTATTCCGCTGCTTATAAGAAGATACAATGAAACTTCATCGGAGGGAATGCGGGAGGAGTATGCAAAATTTATGCAAAGAATTGAATGTCCGGTATGCAACGGGAAAAGATTAAAAAAAGAAGTACTTGCCGTTACTATACAGGGAATGAATATTTCAGACATTACATCTCTTCCCATCGAAAAATCGTATCAGTTTTTTAAAGAAATGGCAGATAAATTAACAAAACAGGAAAAATTAATATCGCATCAAATATTAAAAGAAATAAAAGACCGATCAAAGTTTTTATTGGATGTAGGTCTTGGCTATCTCACATTAGATAGAGCTTCCGCTACGCTTGCCGGAGGCGAAGCACAGAGGATACGTCTTGCAACACAGGTAGGGTCTAAACTTGTTGGCGTACTGTATGTTTTAGATGAGCCTTCCATTGGCCTTCATTCCAAAGATAACGAGAAACTGATTAATACCCTGAAAGAGCTGCGTGACCTTGGCAATAGCGTACTTGTTGTTGAGCATGACGAGAAGACAATTCGTGCTGCTGACTATATCATAGACATGGGGCCTGGAGCCGGGGAAAAGGGTGGATATATTGTTGCAACGGGGCCTTTAACAAATATATTAAACGAGCAGAAGTCCATTACAGGCAAATATTTAATGGGAGAATTAAAGATACCTGTTCCAAAAAAGAGAAGAGAAGGCACCGGCCAATACCTTACACTTGTCGGAGCAAGCGAACATAACTTAAAGGACATTACGGTGCGTTTCCCACTTCATACATTTACTTGTATTACCGGTGTGTCTGGTTCTGGGAAAAGCACTCTGATACAGGATGTATTGTGGAAGGCGCTGAGGAAAAATCTGTATCGTCCTCACGAGCAGCCTGGAAAATACAAGGAACTAAAAGGCGCGGAGTTTGTGGATAAGGTGGTTATCGTAGACCAGTCGCCTATTGGACGTACGCCTCGTTCTAATCCTGTTACATATACAGGTGTTTTTACGCCAGTAAGAATGCTTTTTTCGTCACTCCCAGAATCAAGGGCAAGGGGATATAAACCCGGGAGGTTCAGCTTTAATGTAAAAGGTGGGCGGTGTGAAGCATGCCAGGGGAATGGATATATAAAGGTTGAAATGCAATTTTTACCTGATGTATATGTGCCGTGCGAGGTGTGCAAAGGCAAGAGGTATAACAAAGAAACGCTTGAAATTCACTACAAGGGGAAATCTGTTGCAGATGTTCTGGATATGACTGTAAGAACGGCGCTGGAATTTTTTGAAAATATTCCTCAAATAAAGCGCAAATTAGCATTTCTCGATGATGTAGGCCTTGGCTATATAAAGTTGGGACAATCTGCACTGACACTTTCCGGTGGAGAGGCTCAGCGGGTAAAGCTTGCTTCGGAACTTCAGAAGAAAGGCACCGGCAAAACAATTTATTTTCTTGACGAGCCTACCACTGGTTTGCATTTTGCCGATATTCATAAACTTATTGATGTGATGAACCGCCTTGTTGATAAAGGCGACACGGTCATTATTATTGAACATAATTTAGATATAGTGAAATCAGCTGATTATATTATCGATTTAGGGCCAGAAGGCGGGGAAAAAGGCGGGTATGTTGTTGCAGAGGGCACACCGGAAGAGATAGCAAATAATCCTAAATCTTATACAGGAACGTACTTGAAAAATATCCTTGGATAGATTATCTAATTATATTAAAAAGCAACAGTGTTCTATTGAGTAAGTACAGAAACAGCACGATAAACACGATACCTGTCCAGAGCTTTATTGTTGCAATGCGATTTGTGAACCACTCGGTTATTTTTTCTGATGTTGTTCCTCTGTACACGATATATACGATGACGACAAGGGGAAGAATAAACATAAGATTGTACAGGAGGAGGTAAAGGGTCGCTTTTGCCTTAAATGCGGGGATGCTGTATATGTAAACAATGGTTGGTAAGTACGTCTGACCTGTGCAGGAAAACGATACAATCGAAACAGGAAACGCAACAAGAAATGAAAAGATAGCAATGCCCTGTACTTTAGGGTTACGTAAAAGGGAATGAATTGTCTTTTTTTCCGTGTGAGAAAGTTGAAGTGACATATTTTTTAAATGACCCTTTTTTGCTTTTATGTAGTCTCCGATGGTAATAGTTGCAAGAACAAGTGTTATTATGGCTGTCACAAGATATATCCATTTTGCAATTTCATTAAAGTATTGCCACTCTGATATGATTTTGAAAAGTCCTATGCCAAGCAAGAAATATGAGAGGCCAAACCCAAATATAAAAGATAGTCCAACGGATAGAATATTTTTTTTTGTTTTGCCTCTGAGAAGGAGAAAAGAGATAAAAAAGACAAGAACGGCAAAAGCACAGGGATTATATCCATCAATAAAACCTGCTCCCAATATGGCAAACACACCAAATTTTTGAAAGAGTTCTACGAGGTAATTGTTGCCTACGCTATTTGTCTGAAGGACATTTTCAATAAATTTGGTTTCTTCTGTGTTGTAGCTCTTGATTATTCCTTCTAATTTTTTTGTAATTTCTTCTCTGGTGAGAAATTTTTCTCCGACGAAAACGGAAGGGGCAATATTTCTTTTATTTTCAGGGACATTGTACTCTTTATTAAAGTGGGCGAGCAGTTCCTTGTTTTTATCATCAGATAAAGAAAATTCTTCAACTTCTATTTCGGGGTAGATCTCTTTTAACGCCTCAAGGTAATGTCGTGTGATTTCGCACTCTTCGCATCCCGGAGTGGAAAAATATATAATAGGAATCCTCTCTTTTCCGTTTGCTACAAACGGAAAAGAGAGGAGCAATATGAATACTAAAACAAGTATAAAAGCAAAATGTTTTCTATATGTCACGGAGTATTGATCTTAATAGATCTTGTATTTGGGTCCCAATCTACGATAAGACCAAATGTTTCTGCGACGAAGCGCAGCGGTACAAATGTCCTATTTTCTTTAATAATGGCAGGTTGATCGAGTTCGACGGCTGTACCGTTTACATAAGCTGTACTGCTTTCTATCTGTAACTTGATCTCTTTGCCGCTTATCTGTATTGTTACTTCTCTTTTTTCTCCATCCCAGCTTACTTCCCCTCCTAAAAATTCAGTGACAAACCTGACAGGTACAAGGGTTCTATTGGAACCTTTATCAATAAATGGAGCAACGTCCATTTTCTTTTGCTCATTATTTACAAGTGCTGTATGACTGTCTACTGTAAAAACAACCTCAAAAAGAACAGGATCATAAATTACCGTTATTGTTTTTTCTGCACTCTTTTTCGATAAAGGATAGATTGCTTTTACTTTTACGGGTATGAGGCTGCCTTTGATTTCTGGTACAAAAGAGTAGGTAAATTCGCCATTATTTGATACGCTTACTTTTTTGTTGTTGATGTAGACTTCGGTATTATATGGTGAAACGTTGCCAGTGACAATGATTTCTTTTGTTTTTATTGTGTCCCATTCATTTGGCGACGTGACACTTAGCATTGGTACTGTTGTATCGAGAATTATTGTAATTGTCCGGTATGTTTTATTCCCCGCAAGGTCAATTGCTGAAATATTGATTGTGTTTTCTCCAAGATCTAGCATAACTTCTTTTGCAAAGGTTAAATCATCTTTTACATTTACAAATCCTTGCATTATGGAGAGTTGTGCATCTTCATTTAATGTTCCGTATATGAGTATTGATTCGCTTCCAGTATAGCAGGGGTCATCTTCGGGGAATTCTATATTAATTACAGGAGCTGTTGTATCCACCTTAAATTTTTCAGATTTTTCTTCCTCGGTATAGGTATCTGTTTTACTGTAATAATATAGTGTATGAATTCCCTCTGGAATCTGGAAAGGGTCTACATATTCGGAATAAGTTCCTTCATCCAGTTTGTAGGATGTTGTAATGGTTTCTGAAGTGTTTGTTTCTCCGATGAGTGTAATTTCAGGTTTTGTTTTGTAATAATTATTGTATCCATCCGGAGAGAGAGGATTTGCTGTAATCTGGGTAAAAACAATATACTGAGACTGTATTTCAAATTCTGTTTCTGCAGGTTCCGGTTCGCTGTCTGTCCATACATTTAATGCGTAGATGCCTTTTTCCGGCGGATTTTTTAAGCCAAACCCTCCATCTATCTTTATAGTGGTATCCCTATTTTTATTGATAGAGTATGCAAGAGTGATAGTCATTATGTTTTCCTGGATGGATACATCTCTAATCTCTTGTCCGTTTACTGCGATGTTATTTTGATGGGGGACGCTTGGAAAGACAGTTCCTTCCGGGAATTGAATGTATATGTTCTGGCCATTATATAAATTTCCTTTTTCTCCTGTGGCGAAGGTGATGTTGTATGCTCCAATGAGGCTGCTTGAGTTCGGTGTTACTGCGACTTCAAGATTTTGTATCTGCGTTGATGTGATTTCATATTCATCTGATTGCATTTTACCCTGTTTTGTTGTCCAGAGGGTTAAACTATATAATCCCGGTGTTTTAGGATTCCATATGTTTGCCTGGCTCTTAATCTCGATATTTACTGTTTCTCCTGCCTTAATTGTTATTCCGCCGGGGATTTCAAGATACATTGCATTGGGAATATCACTCATTTTTCCAACACGAGCTGGTTTGTAGTTGTTTATAAGGAAGCAGTCAAGGTGCCAGTTGTTAGGGCAACTGCAGGGAAGCGTTGTTCCTTCCGGGAATTTAATAATAATGTCATCTTTTCCGCCTATAAGGTCTGCGGTTGTGACGAAACTTATGCTATAACTTGCAATGGAATCTCTGAGTGAGGGTTTTACCGCTACAGTAACCAAAGAATCGGCGCTGGCATTCATTGTAGTAAAGATGGGCATTAAAAAAAGTACACTTATTAAAACTACAATAATTTTTTTCATTCTATTCTCCTCCTAAAAATTCTTTTATATTTGATAATGTTTCTCTTGTTGGTTCGCACGGCCCTCTGTAAAAAAGGGTAAGATCTTTATCAACAAGGGCAATGTAAGGGGAAGCATCTATTTTTAGTTGTTTTGCAAGAGTTCTATCAGTGTCTTGTATTATGATAGTTCCTTCAGGGAGCTGGTCTCCTATTTTGTGCGCATCATCAAGGGTATCGCTAAACGAGAATACAAGAAATTTTGTATTCGAAATGTCGTATTTTTCGATTTCATTTGCAATTCTTTTAACGGAAGTAACACATCCCCCACAATGTGGGTTTCCGCCTATAAGGATAAGCTTGTAATCTTTTAGTTTACTCAGGTCAACTGCTTCTCCATTAATATCGTTTGTTTCTATCGGCTCAACTTTTACGCCTTTTTCTGCAAATGTGAATTCATCTTTTGAAATTTTATCGTACTCAGTTATTCCGTATTTTTCTATATAAAAAAGACCCATTGCCTCTTCCACTTTATTTTTTATAAGCAGTGCCGTGTTGCTGTCGTCTGTATAGATACCATCGACTTTAAGAATGAATTGATTAGCACTTTTTCCCTTAAATGCATCAAAAAATTTATCAAAATCTATACCTAATGTGAAATATGTTGGCTTAAACGGTTTTAGCCCAAGGATGTTAAGCTCATCGTCTATAATGAGCAACATATATGTTTTTTGTGAAATTTTTGAAGATTTTTCGCTGTCAGGATTATCAATGTAAATAATAGCCTCTTTTGCTACTATTTCCCCTTCTTTTTCGAGGTCTTCTACCGCAAAGCTGTCTGCAATGCGGAGTGTATTTCGAAGTTCACGCGGATTTGATACACTGGGGATATATCCGAGTATTTCTTCTCGTGCTTCATCTTTTGAAATAATCTTTGTGTATTGCGAAAAACTGTTTGTTTTTAAAACCAAAACTGTAATAATTATTGCTGCCACAATTATTGCGGAAACAATAATAATGGTGCGAATATTTTTTTTATTTAAAGTTTTTTTGCCAACCTTTGTCTTTTTTTTCTCTTTTTTTCTTCCATCTCTTGCTTTACTCATCTATCACCTCTCATAACATTGGTTTAAAAATAGTTTGGATTTAAATTAATGCTCAATTTTTACATTTTATAGCCAAATTTTCGTAGGAGTTCTTTTCTTTTTTTAATATCTTCCTCTGTTTCAATACCTTTAGGACTGATACCGTCAACAACGCCTAAAATTGCTCTTCCCTGTTCTGTTTCTCCTATGACCACTTCCAGTGGATTAGCGCTTGCAACATATATGCAACAGACTTCCTGTATGGTTTTTATCGCATTTAACACATTAATTGGGAACGCATCTTTTAAAAAAATGATAAAGACATGACCTGCACTTATTTTATATGCGTTTTTTTTCGCAAGCTCTATGAGGTCTTTATCATTTCCTGCCCACCTGACTAGCGCATCACCTGACGCTTCTACAAAACCTATGCCAAATTTAATTGTTGGCGCGGACGTGATAAGTGCTTCATATAAATCTTCTACCGATTTTATAAAATGTGTTTGGCCAATGATTGTGTTAAGGTCTTCGGGCTTGTCAACTTTTATAATTTTAATTTTTAAATCCATATATCCCTCCCAGCAATTAACTTTTAATAGTATAGTAAGGGGCGCATTGTTGTCAACTACACATAATATCCTCTGACAGAATCTGCAAAGTACCGTATCTGAATAAGTTAGGAAATTTTATTTTTTAAAAAGCTTTTTTCTATTAAACTATATATAAGTATTTCATTAAAATATGAAGAAGGAGGGAAAGAAATGAAAAAGCCGGATGAATTTGATGCAAATGATGTCCAAGAAAATAAGGTATTTGCAGCGCTGAGTTATCTTGGCATACTTGTGCTTATTCCACTGCTTGTCAAAAGAGATAGTAAATTTGCTATGGAGCACGCCAAACAGGGCCTTGTGTTGTTTATAATAGAAATGATCTTAGGGGTTATTAATTTTATTCCTATTCTTGGCCAGATTTTATGTATTGCAGCGGGCATTGTTCTTTTTATTGTGAGCTTAATGGGACTGGTCTATGCACTTCAGGGAAATTTCTGGAAAATTCCATTTGTTTATGATTGGGCGCAGAATTTCAAACTTTAGAATAAAATTTTACGGGTAAAAAAGGGTACCTAACGCTAAAAAATATACCAGACGCTGACAAAGATTTTACATATGTATATCTGACAGATGCACTTAGTCGCTACATAGAGAGCCATACGCCAATTTCACCGGAACTCGAAGGAAGGGTTACTATTTTAGGAGAATAAGAGTAAGTACATAAGTTTTGTGTAAAATGCCTCCCTTCTTGGGAGGCCTTTTTAGTTGTAATTATACAGAATTAAATTTTTTCTTTCAATTGATTTACAAGGTGTATCGGGTTTAGTGTTTCGCCTGATACACGCGTGAGAAGCTCGTTCCATCGATATAGTGAGCCCGGTTTAAATATTTTTTCATCAAAGAATTTTCCAACGTTTTTGCTGAGAATATTTTCCGAAATGTTTTTTGTAATGCGATGGTGCATTTGCGAAGCCATCATCTCCCCCAACAGGTAATTATGGTAATAGATAGGTGCTATTCCAAAGTGTATTTTTGCCGACCAATCGGGATGTCCTTTTCTCTCGTTTGGAATATTTAGATGCTGAAGCTCATTAACGGTATTGTACCAGAGCTCATTCAGGTCTTTTCTGTCAGGATTTTGATAAAGTTCTTTTTCAAAGAATACAAACGTCATAACCCATCGAGCTGTGATCATAAGCTGGTTTCTCATTAGACGTTTCATTTTTTTTGATATTTCATCGTATGTTTTATCATCGATTCCTGTAAGTTTCTGATACCATTGTGCGTCCCTTGCCATTCTGCCAAAGAACATTGCAACAGCTTCTGTTGTAAAGATGTGAGCAGGACCCCGCAGAGCAAAAGGCAATTCTCTGTTAATGTATTTGTCATAGATAGCGTGACCGTATTCGTGGAGCATTGTTTCCTGTGAACTTATATTTGGCCGTATGTTGGCTAACACTCTTACATCGCCTGCTTTGTCAACAGATAGCGTAAATGCATGTTGGTTCTTTCCTTTTCTTTCATAGAGGTCCGAACGTTCAAGGATGTCTGTTATGTCGAGCCCTATGGAACTGTACGTGTTTTTAGTAAGCTCGACAAGATCTTTATCTTTTAACAAAGAATCGTAATCAAACCCATCAACTTCTGGTGCTTCTTGGAACCACAAGTCGGAGTAGTGCCATGGCATAAGTTCTGATTTTTTTGAATTGAGTTTCTTTGAAAGTGTCGTATCAATTTCATCTTTTATGTCTGCAAAGAGGAAATCCGTTTCCTCTTTAAACTTATGGAACATATTATGAATTTCTTTTGTAGAAAGTTCTTGAAGGTCCATCATCATATCATAATAGTTTGAAAAGCCTAATAGTTTTGCATTTTCATTTCGTAATTTGACAAGCTTTATGATGCGGGGGCCTATTTCTTTTCCAATCTCTTTTCCTGCTAACCATGCTTTTTTTCGCAATTCTATGTCAGTGCTATTTTTGAGAATATTGTCAATTTCATTGTTAGATACTTCTTTTCCATCAATTTTTGCACGAAAGTTTGCAAAAAGAGATTCGATTTCAACCTCTTTTTTTACGGCTTCCTGGATCTTTTCTTCGGGTAATTGATTGGGAAGCATTGAGTCGTATAGAAGTTTTATTTCTCTTTTTTCTACTTCTGAAAGAGATTCATCGGATTTTGCTTTCTTTACAATTTCAAATCTGTTTTTATCGGAAAGATACATTCTCATTTCTATTTCTGCTTTTTCTACTTCTTTTCCGTATTCTTCTGTGCCTGTTGTTGCAAGGTTCCAGTATGCCAGGGCTGTATGTTCCCACATTCTCTGGATATTGCTGTTTATTTCTTCAAGGAATGTTTTAATATTCATTTTATTCTCCTTTCTTTAAGTATGTTTTCATAGCCTATTCTCTTTTTTAAAATTTTCAAGTCAAGTAAAAAATGCTATTTTCTATTCCAATAATTTTTTGCTGTTTTTAATTTGTGTTTTTTATTAGTGACATAAAAACTATTGATAAAAAAGCCGTTAGCAGTAAAATAATACATTGTGGAGGTGATGCGTGGAAAATTTTATAGAAAAGAATAAAGATGGTTTGATCAAAATTGTAAGAGAAATACTGAAAATTAGAAGTGTGGAGCAGGAAGCAACAGAAAACGCTCCATTTGGCGAAGGAGTGAAAGCAGCGTTGCAACTTGCCCTTGCAATGGGTAAAGAAATGGGATTTAAGGTAAAAAACCTGGATAATTATGCTGGCTATGTTGAGTATGGCGAAGGAAAAGAATTAATAAGCGTTCTGGGACATCTTGATGTTGTTCCGGAAGGAAATGGGTGGGACTATCCGCCGTATGGTGCAGAAATTTATGATGGCAAACTTTACGGGCGTGGCACAAGTGATGACAAGGGGCCTATAATGGCGGCTTTATTTGGCCTGTATGCAATAAAAGAAACGAGAATTCCCTTAAAAAAGAGGGTGAGAATTATTTTTGGCACTAACGAGGAATCAGAATGGAAAGGAATTAACTATTACAAAAGTATCGAGAAAGAGCCTCTTATTGGTTTTACTCCGGATGGCAATTTCCCGGTAATTAATCGTGAAAAAGGAATACTGAGAATTACCCTGGTAAAAAAGTTTGCATTTGATAATACGGATATCATTGTTAAGGGAGGAGAGCGGGCTAATATGGTTCCAGATTATGCAGAAGCAGTATTGAACCAGAAAATGATAAAACAGATTCGAAACGTCCCGGAAAGTATTTCCATTTCAGAAAACAAGATTATTGCAAAGGGGAGGTCTGCTCATGCAGCGAAACCCTGGCAGGGAGAAAATGCAGTAGCGATACTTTGCGAAACATTATCGCAGGTAAGCATGAGTGAGGACGCAAAATCTATTATACAGTTTGTTACTGATAAAATAGCGAGGACTTTTTACGGCGAAAAAATCGGAGTAGAGAAGGAAGATAAACTTTCTGGTAAACTCACGCTGAACCTTGGCGTACTGAATATTGACAAAAAACATGGCGAAATGCTTATTGATATACGTTATCCCGTTACTGCTAAACCAGAGAGAATTATTGATAATATTAAAAAGGAAGCAGAAAAATATGGTATTTTGGTTGGGAAAATATTTAGTTTGCCACCTATTTTTGTTGATGAGAAAGAGCCGCTTGTGCAAAAACTAATTAACACGTATGAAGAAGAAACAAGGGAAAAAGGGTGTGCAATGGCTATCGGAGGCGGGACTTATGCGAGGATAATGGATAAAGGTGTTGCTTTTGGGCCTGTGTTTCCCGGAGTAAAACCGGTAGAGCATGAAGCAAATGAATATATAAGTATTGATAATCTTGTAAAGCTTGCCAAAATTTACGCAAAAGCGATACAGCGACTTGCAGAATAGCATAAAAATTTCTGTTCCAGGTAATTTTTCGCTTCATAAGACTTTGTTGTGTGGCCAGATCTTTAGAGTATTTGAAACAGAGAATGGATTTCTTGTTCCATTCAATCGGTCTCTTTTGAAACTTTTACAGAAAAAAGATGAAATATATTGCACTTCATACGGGGGGCCTGTTTCTCAGCCGGAAGTAAAAAAATTTTTAGGAATAAATGACGACATCAATGACATTAATGGAGAGCTTATAAGAAAAACAGCAAAATTTTCGCAGATTATTCAATACGGAAAAGGGTTAAGAATTATGCGGCAAAATCCCTATGAAACAACGATTTCGTTTCTTTTCTCCATACAGAGCTCTATCCCTGTTATTAAACGTAAGTTAAACCTTCTTTCCGAAATAGTTGGTGAAGGTATAAGAGTAGATGACACGATGTATTATTTTTTCCCCGGGAGTGAAGCTTTAAAAAATTTGGATGCTCAAAGTGTGAAAAAATTGCATCTTGGCTTTCGAGAAAAATGGTTTGTAGATTTCGTTCAAAATTACGATGAAACTTTTTTTGCTCGTATCTTAAGGAAAAGTTTTGAGGAGAAAGAAAAAAAACTTCTTGGCATTAAAGGTGTTGGGAAAAAAGTGGCTCACTGTATTTTACTTTTTTCTATGAACGAGCTTTCAGCATTTCCCGTGGATGTGTGGATTAAAAGGGGTATGTATGAGTTATTTGAGGTGAAGGGAAGCAGTAAAAAGATTACCAAAACAGGAAGGGGGATGTTTGGCAAATATGCAGGGTATGCTCAGGAGTATTTGTTTTATTATTTGCGTAATTATTCTAAGTAGTTGAAATTTGTTTATAAAGTGGTAGAATATATTTGGAACCCTGCGAAGTGCGTGTTAAACTTAGCGATTTAAGCCAACACTAAGCGTAGGGAAGCGGATGTGTGCTGAAAGTTGAAACACTTCGGTGTTTCCCGGAGGTACATCTGAAACTTCCACCTGTCCAGTGGACTTCAAAATCTGTTAAGCCACGGCTTCTGCGGGGTAAATTGATGGAGGTAAAAATGACATCTCTGATTATAGCAGTGTGGGGATTGCTGATAGTAGCGACTGTGAGCGTCGTAGTAATGTTGATTTTTATTTTTAAAATGAAAAAATCGACAGAAAAAATGCTCAATGAGACGGAAAATCTCATTAAGAAAGTTGAAGAGCAGATAGATAGTTTGGGTAAGAATCTTAACGAAACTACGGAAAACACAAAAGATGCTATGTTTCACCTCAAAAATGTACTAAAAAATACGGAGAAAACAAGTGAATTTATAAACCTGGCAACGCCATTTGCAATTGTATTGCTTGTTATGCAGGGTTTTATAAAAAAAACTGATTCAAAGCAGAGCAACATACTTGGTAAAATGATGAATATAGGAAAGTTCTTTGTTGCTGTGCAACAAGGATTTTTAGTAGCTAAAAAGATTTCATCTAACAAAAAAGGAGGTACTGCGAATTATGGAAGAAAACAGGACAAGTTCATTTCTTAGTGGATTGTTTTGGGGTGGAATAACCGGATTTATCCTTGGTGTTTTGTTTGCACCGCGAGCTGGAGTTGAAACCCGAGAATTGCTTAAAGAAAAAGGGCAAGAGATTGAAATGAAAGTGAAAGAAGTGACTGATGAAATAAAAGCAAAAGGGCGAGACATTCTAACAGGAAGTGGAGTGGAAATTCAGGAAGAAAGCGGAGAGAGTTAATTAAATTCTTCACATTTCCGGGTAATAAAATATACTGGGGGGTCGTCTAATGGCAGGACGGGGGATTCTGGATCCCTTAATGATGGTTCGAATCCATCCTTCCCAGCCAAGTGGCGTAATAGAACAGCGGTTAGTTCGGGGGGCTCTCAATCCCCAGACCAGGGTTCAACTCCCTGTTACGCTGCCATTTTTATTTAATGAGGATTGCCTGGCTATTATTTTATGGGCCGAAAATACTGTTTTCTAACAAAAAGCATATAAATTAAAATGAAAGTAGGAATTATAGGATTACCAAGAACAGGTAAAACGACTCTTTTTAAAGCGCTGATAGGAAAAGAAGTCCCAATATCTTTTGAAAAACCCAATGTAGGAAGCGTGAAAGTCATTGACTGTGAACTTGACAAACTTTCTTCTGTATTTCACCCTAAAAAGACAACTCCGGCAGAGATTAACTTTGTAGATATTCCTGGAATACCTGTCGGCATTGAAAACAAAAAGAGGAGAACCGAGATATATACATCGATAAGGATGGTTGATGCTCTTATTGAAGTTGTTGATGGTTTTTCTGATTTACGAGATACAGAATCCTCCATAAAAGAGTTTGACGCAGATCTTATTATAATGGATCTTGATGTAGTCGAAAGGTGCTTAGAGCGCTTAAAAAAAGAGAAAAGAGATTCTGAAAAGGAAATGGAAAAAACAGTTCTTGAGAAGTGTTTTAATATATTAAACAGCGAAAAACCTTTAAGGGATGCAGAATTATCAGAAGAAGAAAAACATGCCGTAAAGTCATTTGAATTTTTTACACTGAAACCAATACTTTATGTAATCAATATTTCTGATGATAAAATTGAGAAAAGAGATGAAATAAGAGAGTTTCTTGTTAAGAAGCTCTCCGGAGAACATTTTATATTTATTGTCATGCCCGTTAAACTCGAGCTTGAATTATCAGAGCTTTCTGAAAATGAAAAAAAGGAATTTCTTTCTTTATATGGGTTAGAAAAGCAAGCTCTGCCTGAATTTATTGATGCGGCGTATGCACTGTTGAATTATGAAACGTTTTATACTGTCGGTGAAGACGAAGTAAGGGCCTGGACAATTACAAAAGGCACAAAAGCAAGGGGTGCAGCAGGAAAAGTGCATTCTGACATTGAAAGAGGATTTATAGCGGCTGAAGTTATTTCGTTTGAAAAATTTGAAGGGGTTGAATTTTCGCTGAAAGAGGCCAGAGAAAAAGGCATTCTCAGAATTGAAGGAGAGCATTACATTGTAAAGAATAAAGAGATTGTGCATTTTAGATTTAACGTGTGATGTGTGGTGGTTCTGATACTTTGTACAATTATTTTGCTTGCCAACGATATTTCAAAATATACATTGTAAAATTTTTCTAAACTGTATTACAATTCATTTAATGAAAGAAAAAATCGTGGAAGTGATGTAACATGGAAAGAAATGTTAATTTTCTTAAAACTTTTCATAGGTTAAAGAAACAACTTTTTGAAGAGTGGGCGAACATAGAAGTGGGGAAAAGAGCGCAAAAATCCATTGCAGTGCTAAAGATATTTTTTGAAATGCACGGCCTTGCAATACTAATGGGGGTAACGTCTATTGCGCTTATCTCTCTCTTTATACAAATTGATTATTTTACTTATGGAAGTTGGTTTTATAGAAGAATGAACACATTTGTTGGCGCTCTATTCTATTTAACTGTTTTCGTTTTTTTCGTTATGCTTCTACTTGTTATTGCGCAGATAGATAGAGAACGAGTATCCGGAAGCAAAAAATTAGAGGAATTAAAACAGATGGATATAGTTACAAACACAATCCGGCAAATAGAAAAAGAACCATTTTTTAATGAAAAAATTAGAATTACACTAAAAACTGTAGAAAAGTATCTGGATATCAAAAAATCCATTATTTATATCGTTGAAAATGACAAATTGGTATCAATTTATAAAAATAATGTTTTAGAAAAAGAAGAGAAGAAAATCAAGGGCATTATCGGTAGTGGAGACAGCGTAAAATATAATATAAAACATTACAATCTACACGGGACAAATTATTATTATGCGGCACTAAACATGAGGAAGCCGTTTTCAAAATCACAGAAGAAATTCATACTCCGCTGTGAAAGAAATTTGTTAAAGACTATAAAAAGTGACAAGTTTTTTGGTTCAACACTTGAAAGCAGACAAAAGAGGGAAGCGATAATTGAAAGGTATAGACATTTTCATATTTTCACATTAGAGCTTCAAAATACCTGGACAATTGAAGAATTGTATTGGAAATTAGTCGATGTGATCCCTCGATATTTTCATGTAAAATCAGCATCAATTATTGATGTTTCAGGCCCTCGGAAGGAATGGAGGTTTTTAGCGTTGCATAACATACCCAATTATGTTGCAAAGACGGTGGAAGAAAAAATGGGAGCCCCTGATTTCGCAGGTAATTTAACAGAGGTTAAAAATAATAAAAAAGTACTTTACATAAAAGATACAAGAAAATATAAGGAATGGGCCCAAGTTAAGGGTGCTCCTATTTCCTGGATTGGCGTGCCTATCATTGTGGATGGGAATACTGTTGCAGTTATAAATGTAGACGGCTATCACCAGGATAGTTTTACTGAAGAAGATATTGTTTTCGCAAATGCTCTTTCAGATGCGGTAAGTGGAATTGTGCAAAAAATGGTTTCTCTTGAAAAAATGAAAGCGTTGTCTATCAAGGACTCTCTAACTTCTATTTATAACAGGAGAGAATTTGATACAAGGTTTAAAGAAGAGATAGAGAGAGCCGGAAGATACAGAAGACCATTAAGTATTGTTATGACAGACATTGATGGGTTTAAAAAGTGCAATGATGCATTGGGCCATCTTGAAGGGGATAGAATACTTATAGAATCTTCTAAAATTATTTCTTCCTCAATTCGATTAAGTGATGTAATATTTAGATTTGGAGGAGATGAATTTGTTTTGTTATTTCCTGAAACAACAAGTAAGCAAACAGCGAAAGTTTTAGATACAATTACGATAAATCTAAAAAAGCTTGTTAGGCCTGACGGAACTCCTACCACTATGTCATTAGGCATAGCTCAGTACAGAGATGGAGATACCTCCAAAACACTGTTAGATAGGGCTGATAAAGCCATGTATAAGGCAAAAGGGAGTGGAGGAAACCGTATTTACGGAATAGAAGATTAATAAATAGGATATTAGCCAGCCAGGATTAAAATTCTTTAAATATTTCAACCATTACTTCTCTTGTATCTGGGTCCCAGCTTACTTTTGCGCCAAGATTTTCTGAAATAAATCTGACAGGGACGAATGTTCTTGAATCTTTTATGAACGGCGCAGTATCCATTTGAATTTCAGCGCCGTTTTTGATAAGCGTTGAATTCCCAATGATAAGAGTAATCACATTATTTTCGCTTTCTATTTTTACTTCTCTTGTATCTGGGTCCCAGCTTACTTTTGCGCCAAGATTTTCTGAAATAAATCTGACAGGGACGAATGTTCTTGAATCTTTTATGAACGGCGCAGTATCCATTTGAATTTCAGCGCCGTTTTTGACAAGCGTAGTGCTATCTATAACAAATTTAATAGAAGTGTATTCAAGAAAAGGACCCAAAAAAACGGTGTCACCAAACACCGGAATAAAGTCTTGTTGTTTCATAATGAGTTCAATAGAGCTTTCTTTCCCACTATTTATTTTTATATTTGCAACTGTTTCTTCTTGTGGCACTGGTTTTGAAGAGAACGTCCAATTCCCCATTGGAAATAATGGAAACCTAAACAGTATGGCTCCTTCCCCGTATTGAAGGGCATAAAAAAGTTCTTTTTCAGTTTCCTCATTGCTTATATTGAAAGGATTTACGGCGGTATAAACAGGAGTGTTTGGAAGGTCTGATTTGAGGTTTTTGATTACAAGCGGGGTGTAGCTTGAGTTTTCTTGTAGTGACGAGAGATACACCATTGGCGCGATAAAATCAAATCCCGAAAAGGTAGTTGAAATCTGGCCAAAATTTACAACCTGGTAGGTCAGTGAATCAGAAATTTTTTCTGCTTCATCTGTTGTCTTGTACCTGAATCCTCTTGCAACCATAAAAGCGCCAACATCAATATTTGGTTGCATTGATTTTATATACTCTTTTATAATGAAAGCTTCGTCTTTTACGAGGTTATTTCTTAAATTTATCCACCCTACTACATCTTTGTCTTCCTGTTCATATGCTTCAAACAGACTCTTCCAATCAGCAGGATTTACAAAAGTTTTGTATGCAATGCTTTTTACTTTGTTTGTATCTATACCATTTTCTTGTGCGTATTGCATAAAAGCATTAGAAAAATCATAACTTCCGTTAGGAAATCTAATATAATCAAGGGATACTCCGTCGATGTCGTATTGCAGCAATTCATCTAAAAAATGTTTTATGTAGTCCAGATAAACGCTGCTTAGAAGTGATACATAGTAATCGTCTTTTGATCCGCTTACATGCTGCATTAATTCTTTTTGGTGGAGAAGGCCAAAATTTTTGTCCATAAAAACTGGGAAATAAGTAAAAACTTTGAGGCCATTATTGTGCGCCTCATTGATGAGTGTCTCTAAAATATTGCTTTCTACCGGGAGAAATTCGCTTTTATAAAATACTTTGCCCTGTGGGTTTTTAACAAGGAGAAAAATTGTATTGTAACCGTATTCTTTGAGCGTGGAAACAACCTCTTTTGCCCCGAGTTTTTCGATGTCTTCTCCCCGAACGCAGATTCCTTTCATTTTTTGCTCAGGTGCGCCGTTGACTTTCGAAATACAAATTGTTTGAAAAACAAGAAATAAAATAAGTATTAGTATGGAGAAACGTTTTAAGTGGTTAAAGTTCATTATTTCCTCTCGTTAAGTGCTTCTGTAAGGAGTTTGTTTGCAATTTGAGGATTTGCTTTTCCTTTTGTTTTTTTCATTACCTGTCCCGCAAGGAAGCCAAGTACCTGGGTTTTTCCAGCGAGGTAGCGTAAAACGGCTTCCGAATTTTCCTTAAGGACTTGTTGCACAATTTCTTCTATTTTATTTTCGTCTGTTATTTGGATTAATCCTTTTTCTTCTACAATCTTTTTTGGAGATTTTCCTGTTTTTAGCGACTCGACTATGATTTCTTTTGCTATATTTTTTGAAATTATGCCTTTTTCTAAAAGTGAAAAAAATTCTATAAATTTTTTCTCATCGAATCCAATTTCACTTATTGTCTTTTCTGTTTCATTGAGAAATTTCATGATGCTTCCCATAAGAAAATTTGCAACTTCTTTTGGCTTGCCTGTCGCTTTTGCAATTGATTCAAAATAATCTGCGAGTTCATTGGATGATGCGATTTCATAAGCATAAGCATCGCTTAATAAATATTGACGAATGAACCGCTCTTCTTTTTGTGCAGGAAGTTCAGGCAAACTGTTTTTTATATCTTCTATAAATGTTTCCTTTAAGAGAAGTGGTGGAAGATCTGGCTCGGGAAAGTATCTGTAATCGTTTAGTTCTTCTTTGGTTCTCATTGATTTTGTTATCCCTGTCTTTTCGTCAAAATGTCTTGTTTCATGAACAGTTTTTTCTCCATTTTTAAGCATTTCTGTCTGCCTTTTAATTTCATATTCAAGCGCTTTTCGTATGCTACGAAACGAATTGAGATTTTTAATTTCCACTTTTGTGCCCATTGTATTGCTTTTTGAGAGGGAAACGTTAACATCGCATCGCAGGGCTCCTTTTTCCATATCTCCGCTTGAAACGCCCAAATATCGCACTGTTTTTCTGAGAAGCACAAGAAAATGGTATGCTTCTTCAGCTGTTTCAATATCAGGATATGTGACAATTTCCATTAAAGGCACGCCGGATCTGTTAAAATCAATATAAGAATATGTGGATTCTGTAATATCGCCCGTGTGGATCGATTTTCCGGAGTCTTCTTCTATATGCCCTCTCTGGATGCTAATTTTCTTTTTTCCTTTTTCCGTCTTTATTTTGAGGAAGCCTTCACTTGCAATTGGAATTGTATACTGGGTGATCTGATATCCTTTTGGCAAATCCGGGTAGAAATAGTTTTTTCTGTAAAAAGTTGATTCTTTGTTTATTTTCATATTTAGGGCAAGTCCCAATTTTATGCCGTATTCAACGGCTTTTTCATTTAGAACGGGAAGCGCACCCGGGAGGCCTAAACAGACAGGACAGATATGCGTATTGGGTTTTTCGCCAAACTGCGTAGAGCACCCGCAGAACAATTTTGTTTTTGTGTCAAGCTGTATGTGTATTTCAAGGCCTATTGTTGGTTTATATTCGTTCATTTTTTCTCCTCCCATGCCATTTATTCATTTTCTACAGCATATGCAATTTGCAAGAGCTCTTTTTCTTTGAACCAGCTTCCTATGAGCTGCATTCCAATGGGAAGTCCTTTTTTATCACTTCCGTGGGGCACGGAGATTGCAGGTAGTCCTGCAAGGTTTACAGGTATTGTAAAAATATCACTCATATACATTTCAAGTGGACTTTTCTTTTTTCCCAATTTGAAAGCTGTAGTAGCTGTTGTGGGAAGAAGTAATGTATCTACTGTTTCAAATGCTTTTTCAAATTCATTTGCCAGAATTTTTCTTACTTTTGAAGCTTTTAAGTAATATGCATCATAATATCCGGCAGATAATGCAAATGTCCCGATAAGAATTCTCCTCTTTACTTCTTCTCCAAATCCTTCTGTGCGTGTTAATTCATATGTGCTTGTAAGATTCTTTCCTTGAACAGTTAATCCGTATCGTACTCCATCAAAACGGCTTAGGTTAGATGAGGCTTCTGACGGAGCAACAATGTAGTATGCGGGAAGCGCATATTTTAGATGCGCAATGGATATTTCTGTTATGGTAGCGCCAAGTTTAACGAGAGTACTTATTGTTTTTTTGAGTTCTTCTTTTATTTCATCCTGTATATTAAATTCCATTACTTCTTTTATTATACCAATTCTTTTACCTTTTATTTCTTTTCCTAAAAGGTTTGTATAATCTTCTTTTTTAATGTTGACAGATGTTTCGTCATGCGGGTCAAATCCTGCAATTGCGTTTAACATTATGGCGCAGTCTTTTACATTTCTTGTAAGAGGGCCAATTTGATCAAGCGATGATGAAAAAGCAATAAGACCGTACCTGGAAACAAGCCCGTATGTTGGTTTTAGTCCTACAATACCGCAAAACGCGGCAGGTTCTCTTACTGAACCTCCAGTGTCGGATCCAAGTGCTGCCAATGCTTCTTCACTTTTTACCGAAGCCGCAGACCCTCCGGAAGACCCGCCAGGGACGTAATCATAATTTACCGGGTTATGCGTGGGGAAAAAGGAAGAATTTTCATTTGAAGAGCCCATTGCAAACTCATCCATATTTGTTTTACCTATAATAATAGCATTTTCTTCTTTTAATTTTTTAACAACCGTTGCGTTGTACGGAGATATATATCCTTTCAATATTTGTGATCCTGCTGTTGTTTCGCAATTCTTTACGTTCATATTATCTTTTACGGCAACAGGCACACCGAAGAGAAGTCCCTTTTTTTCGTCCATTTTATCAAGTTCTCCTGCTCTTTTCAGTGCTTTTTCTATATCTAAATTGATAAACGCTTTAATATTTTTTTCTTTTTCATAAATATTTTTAGCATAATTTTCAATTACTTCTCTTGCAGTGATTTCTTTATTCTTGAGTTTATTAATAAGGCTGGATATTGGCAGACTGGTAATTGTCATGTTATTCACCTATGATATGTTTAACTTTATAAAAATTTTCACGTGCAAGCGTTTTGTTCTTTTCAAGATCTTCTTTGCGAAGGCCATTTTCTGTTTTGTCTTTTCTTAAAAAAAGGTGTGCCTTTTTTGTGTATATCTGCGGTTCCACATTTTCAGTGTTTACTTCTTTTAATATTTCAAAGTAGTGAATGATTTCTTCTAGATCATTAAGTATTGTTTTTTTCTCTTTCTCTTTTAATTTTAGTGCGGCAAGTTGTTCAATTTTATCTATATCAATCATATTTATCCTCCAGTGATAAGCTTTTTGAATTCATCTTCACTTATTATTTTTATTCCTAATGCTTTAGCTTTTTTGCATTTACTGCCCGGGTTTTCCCCGACAACAACAATCGTTGTTGCTTTAGTAACGGTTTCAAGTGCCTCTCCCCCTAAATTTTTCACAATATCCTGCGCTTCTCCACGTGAAAAATTTTTAAGAGTACCAGTGAAAACGATTTTTTCTCCTTTTAATGGCAAATTCTGTGTTTTTATTTCTTCCTCTTCCATTTTTATGCCAGCTGTCTTTAATTTTCTTAAAATTTCTATATTCTGTTTTGAGGCGAAGAATTTTTTTATACTCTGTGCAGTAATTGGGCCAATGCCTCCTATTGCAAGAATTTCATCTTCTGTTGCGGCTTTGAGTGCATCAATACTTTTAAATGTTTTTACAAGCAGACTTGCAGTGTATTTTCCTATCTGGAATATGCCAAGTGCATAAATAAGGTTTGAGAGGTTTTTGTTTTTACTTTGTTGAATGTTTCTTAATATTTTTTCTGCAAGTATTTCTCCCATCCTTTCAAGTTTCGGAAGGTCTTCTTTTTTAAGGTTGTAGAGATCAGAATAATCTGATATTATTTTTTTGTCTACTAGCTGATCGATAATTTTGTCTCCTAATGCGTCTATATCCATTGCATTCCGCGAAGCAAAATGTGCAATGCGTTCTTTTACTTGTGCAGGGCAGGATACATTAATGCATCTCGTTGCTGATTCTCCTTCAAATCTTACCGCATGGCCATCACAAACAGGGCACTTATCCGGCATTTTAAAGGGTTGTGTATTTTGCGGGCGTTTCTCCTTTAGCACTTTTACTACTTCAGGTATTACCGAGCCTGCTTTTCGTACAACGATATTGTCATTTATTCTTATATCCAACCGTTTGACCTGGTCTTCATTATGCAGCGTAGCGCGAGATACAATGCTACCTTCAAGTTCAACCGGGTCAAAAACAACAACTGGAGTGAGAATTCCTGTTCTGCCAACCTGTACAATGATGTTTTTTACCGTAGTTTCTGCTTCTTCTGGTGGAAATTTGTATGCAATTGTCCACCTTGGCTCATGCGATGTTGCTCCTAATTTTTTTTGGAACGCTATCTCGTTTACTTTTATTACTATACCGTCGGCTTCAAATGAATAGTCATTCCTATGATTTTTGTAATACTCACACCGTTCTATGATTTCATTTATTCCATTGCAAGGAGTAGCTTCCGGGCTTGTTTTAAATCCAAGTTTTTTTAAGGATTCAAGAATCTCAAAATGTGTTTTGAAACTGATGTTTTCTATCTCTCCTATGCCATATGAAATCATCTGGAGTTTTCTCTGCGCTGTGATGCGTGAATCTAACTGTCTTAATGAGCCTGCTGCAGCGTTTCTTGGATTAGCAAAAGGAAGTTCGCCATTTTCCTCTCTCTCTTTATTTAATTCTTCAAAATCCTTTTTGTACATAATTACTTCCCCCCGGACTTCTATGACGGGAGGAATAGTATTGCCAAATAATTTTAATGGTATGTTTTTTATTGTCTTTACATTTAAAGAGACATCTTCTCCGTTTACTCCATTTCCGCGCGTTGCGCCTTGAATTAGTACGCCATTTTCATAACGAATTGATACAGCGAGTCCATCCATTTTAAGTTCAGTCACATATTGAAATGCCTCTGTCTTCAGTTCTTTTTTTATGCGTTTGTCAAAATTTATTAAATCTTCGTTGTTAAATGCATTGCCGAGTGATAGCATAGGTATTTTATGTTGCACTGTTTTAAATTCTTTAAGCGGAGGTGCTCCTACGCGCTGCGATGGAGAGTCAGGTGTTATAAGGGAAGGGAATTTTTTTTCAAGTGCAATGAGATCTTGAAATATCTGGTCATATTCGCGGTCTAAAAGTTTAGGTTCATTGCGTGTATAATATAGATAATTATGATGTTGAATGGTGCGACGCAATTTTTTTGTGAGGTCTTTTGCCTCTTCATAACTGACAGCAGAAATGTCTATTTTCATCTCTTAATAGATGAAAATCAATTTGTTTCCATCTATAATAAAAATCAGGTCTTCTTTGCTGCTAAGGCAAACTGACGGGATAGAATCAGAGGGGAACAGATATTTTAAAATCTCCTTGTTGTCCTTCATTAATGAGACATAGTATATATTTTTTTTATCCTTTTCTGCGAGGTTTTTTTTATAAAAGTAGAGTTGGGTATCATTATTTGATGAAAAATTAAAGGCTGAGAAACCGAATTTCAACATTTTGTTACGTTCTTTGCCATTTTGATCAAAGGTGATGAATTCATTTTCTGTTGCAAATGTGACGAGGTTATTGTGCAGAGAAATATTATTGATTTTACTATTTAATAACACTTTTGTGACAGATTGAAGATCCGCACTGTAAAAAAACACTGGAACTGATGAATTTTCTTCTCCAGATAGCCTAAAGCCTGTTACTATACTGTCTCCTACAAAATAGCCAAAGATAGAGTAAAAGTTCCCTTTCTCAGTTTCTATTAGAGCGCTGTTTTCAACCATATCTTCATTAATGAGGTAAAGCTCTCCTCTTTCGCCAGCAAAAAGAAGTTTTCCGCTATCGGAAATATCTATTTGTGAGGACTCACCAAGATCGGGTATTTCTTCTTCGAACAACGTTTTCCCTGTTTTATCTATTGTAACAGCTATGTATGAAAGGTCTGTGAGTGATTGGTACACAAGTTTTATATTTCCATTTGAAAGAAACTTCCCTTTTACTCCTATATAATTTTCCAATTCCTTTTTTAAAACTTGTTTACCTTCTTTGTTAAATATGTAAAAATTTACTCCGGCAACAATTAGCATCTCTTCTTCAGTGTTTTCGCTTATATTAAAAATAGAAGAATCAATTTTTGTTTCCCACTGTATCTCTCCCTGCGTATTCAATGCAATAATTTTTCCGCCATGTGTACAAATGATGACAGTGTCTCCCAAATTTGCTAATCCAGCAATAGGCGTGTCTGTTTGCAGTACATCTTTTTTTATAATACTGCTCTGCGTTGTTTGTATGTATTTAATTAGCGAATAAGCGATACCGACAGCAAGCAGAATCAATACCAAAACAATTGTTATTTTTTTTCTCATCGTGTTTTATTGTACAAGTAATGTGTCTTTTTGTCAACAGTTACTGAATAAGAAAGTAAGTTTTACTCAATTCTACTACATATGCTTGAGTATTGATTTCTGGAATCAAACTCTAAAAAATTTTTTATTTTTTTGATTTTAGGAGAATATTTTATTAAAATTATATCTTTATTAAAAAAAAATTAATGTTATACTAAATTTTATGCAAAGGAGGAGATTACTATGCAGGAAATAGTTGAAAGCGCGCTTTTTGCAGCAAAGAGAGCTGGCGCCTCTTATGTTGATATACGGTCTATCCAGAGGGAGGAAGAAGACATTACCACGAAAAATGGTGCAGTCGATGCAATAAAACACACTGATTCCAAAGGATTTGGAGTGAGGGTTATTGCAAATGGTGGATGGGGTTTTTCATCTTCATTTATAGCTACCCCCGAAGAAGGAGAGAGAGTGGCAAACGAGGCTGTTCAAATTGCACTTGCGAGCAGCAAGACAAAGTTAGAAGACGCAAAAATGAGTGATTCAAAAGTTTATCAAGACAGAGTGCCACAAACAGTTAAAATTGATCCGTTTGAGATGCCTATTACAAAGAAAATTATGATTCTTCTTGAAGCAGATAAGGCAATGAACGTCCAGGGTATTGTTGTGAGAAAAGGATCTATGCACTTTTCAAAAGAGTGGAAAACTTTTGCATCATCTGAAGGAGCATACATAGAACAGGAGAGAATTGTCAGTGGCGCAGGAATATCAGTTGTTGCAACTGATGAAAAAGAGATGCAGGTGAGAAGTTACCCTAACTCATTCGGCGGTGACTATCAAAGGAAAGGATTTGAGTTTATTGAAGAAATGGACCTTGTTTCTCACGGCAAAGAGATTGCAGAGCAATCCATAAAACTACTTTCGGCAAAGCAGTGTCCCTCTGGCACGATGGATATTGTATTGGAAAGTCCGCAAATGGCTTTGCAGATTCATGAATCAGTAGGGCATCCTACCGAACTCGATAGAGTGCTTGGAGAAGAAGCATCTTTTGCTGGCACTTCATTTCTTACAACGGATAAACTTGGTACATTTAAATACGGGTCTGATATAGTGAATATTACTGCTGACGCAACAATCCCAGGAGCTTTAGGAGGATTTGCATATGATGACGAAGGCGTTAAAGCAAAAAGGGTTTATCTTGTGAAGAATGGAATATTTGTGGGGTATCTTAATTCGAGGGAGACGGCGGTGAAATTAGATCTTGAGGTTATGGGCGCGATGCGTGCGGACAATTGGAATAAAATGCCCATCATAAGGATGACAAGTATTAATTTGGAGCCAGGCGATAAAACATTTGATGAATTGATTAAAGGTATCAACCACGGTGTTTTGATGGGAACAAATAAAAGTTGGAGCATTGATCAAAATAGACTGAATTTTCAGTTTGGTACTGAGATAGGATGGGAAATTAAAAATGGAAAAATCCAGGAAATGGTTAAAAATCCCACTTACACAGGAATTACGTATGAATTTTGGCGAAAATGTGACGGCATAGCAAACAAGGATTTTTGGCATGTTTGGGGTGTACCAAATTGTGGGAAAGGGGAACCAGTGCAGGTGATGCAGGTGAGTCATGGTACTGCTCCGGCACGTTTCAGAGATATACAAGTAGGGGTGTTGAAATGATTGGGAAAGAAAGAGTGTTGAATATATTAAAAAATGTGATTTCTCTGTCCAGTGCTGATCAAACTGAAGCCTTATTTACGGGAGAAGAATCTTACCTGACAGGTTTTGCTAATAACTATATCCACCGAAATGTTGGCGGGAAAGATTGCAGTCTTTCCGTGAGAGTTGCAATTGGGAAAAAGGTTGGTTCTGCGATGGTAAATAGTTTTTCGGAGGACGCTGTTAAAAAAGTTGTTAATGATGCAATTCTTATTGCAAAAAATCAGAGAGAAAATCCTGATTTTGTCTCATTTGCAAAACCGGAAAAAAGAAAGGATAGAGATTTTTTCGTGGAGGCAACAGCTAATTGTACTCCAGAGTTCAGGGCAGAGTATGTAAGTAAGATATTAAGTAAAACAAAAGCGAAAGGGTTTATTGGTTCAGGTAAATTCGAAACAAACGCTTTGGAAGTTGCAGTAGCAAATTCGTTAGGTGTGGAAAGATACACAAAATTAACGATAAGCACACTAAAAAGCGTTGTGTTAACAGATACCTCAAGTGGGTACTCAGAGTATTCTTCAATTGACGTTAATAAAATTCCTCTTGACGATATTATTCGAGAGAGCGTTGAGATTGCAGAAAAGAGTCAAAATCCGGCATCAATTGAACCAGGGAAGTATGAAGTAATTCTTACGCCGTATGCACTTGCAGATTTAATAGGAAGCCTTAGTTATATTGCATTAAACGCAAGAGCGATGAATGAAGGTATGAGCTTTCTCATCGGGCAGATTGGTAAGAAGGTAGTTGGTGAAAACGTTACAATGTATGACGATGGTTTTTCTCAGGAAACAATTTCTCTTCCATTTGATTTTGAGGGCGTGCCAAAGAAAAAAGTAATGTTCTTTGACAAAGGTGTTGCTAAGGGTGTTGTGTATGACACGCTTTCGGCATATAAAGAAGGAAAGAAATCGACCGGGCATTCGCTTCCTCAGCCGAACCTGTACAGCCCATACCCGATGAACCTTATTATGGAAGGTGGCGAGAGCAGTAAAGAAAAAATGATTTCTCATGTGAAAAAAGGGCTTTATGTCCAGCGATTTTGGTATACCAACCCGATGGACCCAAGGAATACTGTCATTACAGGGATGACAAGAGATGGATTATTTCTTATAGAAAATGGAAAAATCACAAAGCCCGTCAAAAATATGCGTTTTATTGAAAACATTGCAACTGCGTTAAACAACGTCCTGGAATTAAGTAAAGAGAGAAAAATCATTTATGATATGGCATCTGTTACCGCGCCGTACGCGCGGATAAAAGATTTTACTTTTACAGGCAAAACCGAATTTTAGGAGGTAACTGATGAAGAGATACGGGGTTTTATGTGATGGTGGAGATGCACCCGGCATTAATGCAGCGATCAGAGCAATTGCACGCGAAGCATTTGAAAAAGATGATGAAATGTTAGGTTTCATAGATGGTTTTATTGGTTTGATAAAAAATGATGTCAAAATTATTACAAAAGACGTGGTTTCAGGTATTTTGCCCCTCTCTGGGTCTGTACTGGGAATCTCTCGCATTAATCCATTTAAGGATCCCCAAAACGTTCAGGCAATTAAGGAAAATTTTAAGAAAAATTCATTAACTCTTTTAGTGATCATTGGTGATAGAGATACGGTAGATATAGCTAAAAAGTTTTCTGACGAAGGCATTCCTTCTATTGTAATACCAAAAACAATAGATAACGATGTATATGGCACAGATTTTGCTATAGGATTTGATACTGCCGTAACTACAATTAGTTCTGCATTGGATAACCTTCATGCTACTGCGTCAGCACACCATCGGGCAATGATTGTGGAAACAATGGGCAGAGAAACCGGATGGCTCGCTTTATTTGGAGGAATAGCAGGTGGAGCAGATTATATTATTATACCTGAAATTCCTTACAAGTTAGAAGAAGTTGCAGCACATCTGGAAAAAAGGAAAAAAGAAGGTAAAAATTTCAGTATCGTGGTAGTAGCTGAAGGAGCTTCTCTTCCAAAAGGAAAAACTGAAAAAAAGGAGTATGATGAATTTGGGCATTCAATAAATAGCAAGAAAATGGTAGGGTACACAATTATGGAAGAGCTTGAAAAGCTTACTCACATTAAAACTCGTACGACTGTACTTGGATATATACAGAGAGGTGGCATACCTACAAACACGGACAGAATTTTAGCAACAAGACTTGGAGCAGCCGCAATAGAGTTTGCAGATAAAGGTAAATTTAATGGGCTTGTAGGGATTTGCGGAAGAGATATTGTGTTCAGTCCTCTTGAAGAAGTTGCTGGGAAAATACATAGTGTTGATCTGGAATTTTATAAGTTAGCTAAAATCTTTTTTTAAGTACAAACAACTGCACCTTGAAAAATTATATTAGGAACTTGACAGAGCAATAAATATAAATTATAATTTAATCATATCATTAAAAGGAGGAATAAAATGAGAATTAAAAAGTTGTTAGTATTATTGCTTGTTGTAGTGATGGTCGGGGTAGTATTTGTAGGATGTGCCCCAAAAACAGAAGAACCAGTTGAAGAAACGATTAAAATTGGACTTGTGACAGACGTCGGCGGAAGAGGTGACAGATCGTTTAATGACTCTGCCCTTCGTGGATTAGAAACATGGGCAGGAAAAGTGGAGTATGTACAAGGTGGAGGGTACGCGTCAATTTCAGATGCAGAGTTTAATGCGAGTATCCCAGAAGATCTAAAAGACAAGAATATTCAGCCATTGGGTGTAACTGCTATGGTTCTTGAATCAAAAGACAAAAAAGATTACATCCCAAACATTGCAACACTTGTTGAGCAAGAGAAATGTGATCTTGTCATTGGTGTAGGATTTATGCTTGCAGGTGCAATTGGTGAATCTGCTGTGAAATATCCTGATACAAAATTTATGTTGATTGATGCGGCTGCTGTAGATGAGGATGGCAACATGATAGACCCGGCAAATGTAGTAGGCTATTTGTTTAATGAGCATGAGTGCGGATTCCTTGTGGGAGCAGTTGCAGCGTATGCAACAGGAACTGGCAAAGTTGGCTATATTGGCGGAATGGAAATTCCTCCGGTATTAAGATATGAAGCTGGTTACCTAGCTGGTCTAAAGACGATAGATCCAAGCATTGTGATTATTGGTCAGTATACTGGTAGCTTTACGGAACCTGCATTAGGTAAGAGTGCTGCAGAGTCTCAAATTAGCCAGGGCTGTGATGTATTATTCCATGCTGCAGGTGCAACAGGAAACGGAATGTTCCAGTCAATCTGCGAAAGAGGAGCACCTTACTGGGGTATTGGGGTTGATGTAGATATGGGCCTTGACGAAAATCTTTGCCCTGATAGAACACTTACTTCTTCTTTAAAACATGTAGATTATGCAACATATCTTGCGATTAAGGATGTTGTAGAAGGAACATTCCACAGTGGTCTTATAACAATGACTCTAAAAGATGGTGGTGTAGGCTATGCCCCGGACCATGTAGCAGATGCACTTACTCAGGATCAAATTGATAAGGTTGAGCATTTAAGAGAGATGATGATAGATGGTATTTTTGAAGTTCCAACAGATCCAGCTGATGTAGATAACTGGACTCCTCCAACTGATTTTTAATAATAGGAGATAATGTGTATTTATACAGGGTGGAGTAATTCCACCCTGTATTTTTAATGACAGGCAAAGATGAAAGCATTAGAAGTTAAGGGCATTGTTAAACAGTTTCCGGGCGTTCTTGCAAACGATAACATAAATCTTTCTGTAAATAAAGGAGAGATTTATGCTATCGTAGGAGAAAACGGGGCAGGAAAATCGACTTTAATGAAGATTATCTATGGATTATACACCCCAACAGCAGGCGAAATTTTTGTATTTGACAAGAAAGTCGACATTAAAACTCCTCATGATGCAATTGGCTTAAAAATTGGCATGGTACATCAGGAATTTATGCTTATATCCCGTTTTACTGTGACGCAGAACATTGTATTAGGCGACGAACCCAGCAAAGGGATAGTTTTTGACTACAAGAAAGCGTTAAGCGAGGTAAAGGAGTTGTCCGAGAAGTTCGGGCTAAAAGTGGACCCGGCAGAAAGAGTGGCAAATCTTCCTGTTGGTATCCAGCAAAGGGTGGAAATACTAAAAATACTGCGAAGAGGAGCAGAGATACTAATTTTTGATGAACCTACCGCAGTGCTTACTCCGGAAGAGACCGAAGATTTATTTAAAACTTTAATGAAGTTAAAAAAGGATGGTAAAACAATTATATTTATTTCTCATAAACTCAAGGAAGTAATGGCTATTGCGGATAGAATTGCTGTTTTAAGACGTGGAAAATTGCAAGGAGTCGTGGAAAAAGGAAAAACAAGCGAAGTAGAACTTGCACGAATGGTTGTTGGTAGAGATGTGGTATTAAAAATCCCAAAAGCCGAGACAAAGGTTGGAGAGACAATAGTTTCAGTGCGCGATCTTACGGTAAAGAGTAAAAGAGGAATTATAGGGCTAAAAGATGTTTCTTTTGATGTCTGTGCAGGTGAAATTGTTGGCATTGCTGGAGTAGAAGGAAACGGACAAGCAGAATTAGTAAATGCATTGATTGGTTTTACTCGCCCGGTTAACGGTACTATTACGTTTGATGGCGAAAAAATTAAATTGATTACTCCGTTTAACATAAGAAAGAAAGGGATGGCATATATTCCTAAAGATAGGAAAATGAGAGGCCTTGTACTACCTTTTAGGTCAAGAGAAAATATTATTATGGGTCAGCATACTCTTTATCCCTTTTCAAAAAATGGAGTACTAAATAGTATTGAAATAGATAAGTTTGCAACAAAAAAATTGGAAGAATTTGATGTAAGGCCAAGAGATATACACACAAAAGCTGAGAATCTTTCGGGAGGAAACCAACAAAAGCTTATTCTTGCCAAAGAAATGTCTATGAAACATAAGTTTCTTCTTGCTTCTCAACCTACGAGGGGACTAGATATTGGCGCTATGGAGTTTGTATACCATAAACTCATAGAAGAGAAGGAAAGAGGCGTGGCAATATTATTAATTTCTCTTGAATTGTCAGAAATTATAGGTCTTTCAGACAGGATATTAGTGCTGTACAACGGAGAAATTGTTGGAGAGACAACACCTGATAAAACAACTGAAGAAGAATTAGGCCTTATGATGCTTGGATTGAAAAGGCAAAAGAAGGTAGCGCAATGAAAGATGTATTAAAAAGGATTGTTTTTGGAAAAAGAGAAAAATATTGGTGGATGAATGCTTTAGTTCCTTTAATTTCTATTTTACTTGCATTCATTGTAGGGGCGATTTTTATAAAAATTACGGGCAGGAGCCCAGTTGTTGCATATAAATTATTGTTTGGGGCATCAGGTTTGTTTCCTGGTCCTTACTGGAAAAGCCATTTTGCAGAAATGCTTCTTTCTTCTTCTATGTATATCGCGACTGGCCTTGGATTTGCAATTGCCGCAAAAGGCGGTCTGTTTAATATCGGTGCAGAAGGCCATTTTATTGTTGGCGGCATTGCTGCTGCTTACCTTGGATATGCAAAGCCATTTGCGGGTTTACCAAAATTTATTCATTTGCCTCTTATTTTTGTGGGTGTTATGCTTGCAGGAGGTATCTGGGGGGCCATTGCAGGATACTTAAAGGCAAAAAGAGGCATACATGAGGTTATTACAACCATTATGCTAAATTGGATTGCTTTATATCTCATTGAGGCGTGGCTTGTTACTGGTCCCATGAAAGCAGCAGTTGAAACAGGTGTTTCAGGTACGCCATATATCAGCTTGTCCGCGAAATTGCCCAAAATTCTTCTCCCAACACGGCTTAATATTAGTATTATCATTATCCTGGCAGTAACGTTTTTGGTTTGGTATTTGTTTTATAAAACAACATTTGGATACGAAATACGGACTATGGGCCATACATTGATTTTTGGTATGGAAGCCCCAAAAGCAGCTGGAATAAATGTTGAGAGAAGAACTATTCAAACGATGTTTATCGCTGGTGCTGTTGCAGCATTGGGCGGTGCATTTATGGTGTTAGGCATCCTCTTCCAGTATCCCCCTATATTTGAGGGTGGGTACGGATTTGATGGAATTGCTGTTGCTTTGATTGGCCAGAATGAACCGTTTGGAGTTATACTTGCAGGCATATTAATAGGAGCGTTAAGGACAGGTGCAACTACTGTTCAGCTTGCTCATATTCCAAAAACATTTCCTGCTATCATAGAGGGTTTTACTGTTGCATTTATTGCTCTCCAGATGCTTATAAGGTATTGGATTATGAAACTTATACAGGGAAGGAAAAAATCCATTCAGAGTGAAATGGGAGGAGGCGCAAAATGAACAGTAATATTCCTTTTTTAAATGCTTCTATTGCGCAGGCATTAGATTATACTGCCCCCATTCTTTTTGCTGCCTTAGGTGGTGTAATGTCTGAAAACGCAGGCGTTGTGAATATAGCACTCGAAGGAATGATGCGATTTGCTGCTTTTTTTGGTGTATGGGGATCGTTTGTATCCGGTAATGCCTGGGTTGGGTTACTCTGGGGCGTTGGAATTGGCATTGTACTCGGCGCTTTACATGCATATATTACGGTTAAATGGGCAGGCGACCAGATTATTTCTGGTGTGGCAATTAATGTTATGGCAATGGGTATGGTCACATACCTCCTAGAATCAATTTTTAGAACGACAGGTTATTCTCCGCCAGTAGCTTATTTTGGGGCTCCAGCTAGCAAAATACACCTCACGTTTCTCAAAGGAATTCCTATTTTAGGTGCGTTTGCTGAGCTCACAATACTTATCTGGTTTGCGTTAATTTTAGTTGTTGTCTTGCATTTTGTTTTATACCACACAGTGCTTGGGTTAAGGATTCGTGCTGTTGGGGAAAATCCTCATGCAGCGGAGACATTGGGAGTAAATGTATTTAAGATAAAATGGTTTGCTGTAATTGCCGGTAGTGTTCTTGCAGCATTTGGAGGTTTGGCGCTTTCACTGGGGACACTATCTTCGTTTACTAACTCAATGGCTATGGGCAAAGGTTTTATTGGATTGGCTGCTATGATTTTTGGTAAATGGACACCTTTTGGTGCGCTTGGCGCGATACTTATTTTTGCTTGCGCACAGGTGCTGCAGTTATTTATGCAAGGAACAGCAACTGGGTTTGCAAAGTTAATTCCGCTGGGATTCTATCTTTCTCTTCCGTATATGTTAACAATTGGTGCATTGATCGGTGTTGTCGGAAAAGCAGTTGGTCCTGCTTCAGACGGTGTACCTTATAAAAAAGAAAGTTAGTTAATCTATATTTTGTGGCAATGTGATGCCTGGTTTTATTAAAAGATGCCAGGCATTTTTTATGGAAACAGTAATATAAATAAATCTTTTCCGTCTGTTTTATAATCCGAGTTTAAGTCAGTAAAGTGGTCAAATCCTTTGTCCATGTAAGTTTTACCAAAATTTTCTATAAGAATTTCTAAATCATTGCTATCCACGCGCTCATCCATGTTGATGTCTCGTATATCGTATCCATTTATTGCAACATTGAATGTTTTATCTTCTAATGATAAGTCTTCGGTTGTGATAGAATCTTTTATTGTGATTTGCCCTTTTATGTTTCCTCTTACTACACCACTGAAAACTATTTCTCCGATTGCATTGTTTAGACGTATTATCCCAAAGGCATTATCGATTATTGCATTTTTCACTGAGGAAAATTTAATATAAACGCCAGAGGGTATCAGTATAAATAGACTTGTTTTTTCTGGAATGTTCAATGTAATTTTTATATCTTTTACATTATCTATACGCAATACTATAGGATTTTCGGTTCTTTTTATTGTAGTGTATTCTTTTTGTTTTTCTACAACGCTCCATGTGATTGCCGGGTCTCCATATAGGTTATAATCGTATATGTTCATTAAATTGGCTTCTATGGGATCTTCTATGTCGTTGTAAAAATCATTTTCAAAAAATTCTTGCAATGCTGTATAAAGAGATTCACCAACAGTTTTTCCTGTAGTTAGATTTTTTACAAAATAGTAGTTGATGCTTCCTGTTCCTCCATCATGAGGAGCAGCAAAATAAGAAGGCGAATAGCTTATTCCGGTTGATCCGATAAAAGCAACGCCTCCTTTTTTAAGTATGGCTTTGCCCAGGTTACTGCCGCCATTTTCATTAAGGCAACTGCCGGAGAAAAAGATGCCGTTTGCTTGAAAGGCGTCGTCTTTAGCGATAAAACTTTCGAATTCAAATTCACCATCATCTGGAATGCCATTTTCATTTTTATCATTCCAAATTTCTCTGTATGCTGCAGAATTGCTTCCGTGAGATACCCAATTCACAAATCCTGCATCAGGTAGAACTGAATAAAAATTTTCTTTTGTAAGTTCGAAATCTGCATCATATATTGATGGGAAAGAGCCAGATTTTTCATACAGCTTGATGACATTTTCGCCAAGAAAAGTGGCGATGAGTGCTTCTTCCCTTGCTCCATCACCGTTAAAGATCCTTGCTCCTTGATAAATTTCTCCCGGGTATGCGATAAATGATGCAGCGAGCACAGCTTTTTGGGGAGGATTTTCTTCAAATTGGATTGTTCGGTTAAAAATTGTTTCGATCTCTTTGTTACTGTCAAATGGAATTCTTCCTACGAAAATATCAGGTGCTATATTCATCCGGTCGTCATAAAGCTCTCCCGGGAATAAATCTCCGTCTTTGTCTAACTCTTCGTTCAGCAATGCATAATATATGTCTGTTTTTGTTTCTGAAGGCGCACTATATGAAGGTGAATGTACCGTGCTTGATGGGTACATTGAAGGACGTGGGATTGTATTTTCGCTTCCAAGAATGAGCAAATATCCTTTGCTAACGGCAATTTTTTTGAGATAATTTCTTATTTCTGATGGGCTATTTGAACCGATATCTTCAACTGTGACAATTTTTACATCGTATTTTTTGTTTCTTGTTTTGGCGACGAGCTGTGCGCTTTGAATAAGATTATTCGTCGTAAGAATAATATATTGAGTTTTGTGCGTTATTGTCGTCGCTTTAGTTCTATGAATATTGCAAATGGAGAATATTAACACAAAAATAATAATGAAAATGAAAGGTTTTTTGTTTCTTACAACATTATTTATCCGCATTACATTTGCATAAATGAACTTATGTGGGTGATAAATATTATTAAAGATGAGCTGAATAGTAGTTCAAGGAAGAGTTGTTTTTCAAAATCTTTTTTCCTGTAAAAATACAGAAGGACGCAAAAAATTGCCGAAACTATCACTATGATAAGGTTAAGATTAAAAGACCCGGCTAACAGTGAAATAGCATTTGTAAAGAAAAGCAGAAATAGCGCAAGGTAAAAAAAGCGTTTTTTAAATTCATTATTTTGCCAGATGAGAAAGAGTGGAAAGAGCATAAGAGCAAGCCATCCCCATATGTTAAACGAGAGCATTCCTGCAATTGATGGTGTGAAAAAAAGGGAGAAATACAGCAGAATTGCGGAGATAGAAGCAAAGTAAGATTCCTTGCTTCTATATTTGGTACGATTTGATGTCATATAGAAAAAAATGCTCAGTAAAAAAAGTACTAACGAAAAAATGAGAAACTTGATAATCCCCATAGAAAATACATTAAACAGAATAAGATAAATGATAAAGTATGATGCAACAATTGTTAAAGGCAATTTGAAAAAATCTTTATCTTTTTCCCGCATTTTTTTTAAGAGATTTTAAAATAGAGGAGTAAGACCTGGGATATTTTTTGGGAGTTTCTTTTACTTTTTCTATACAGATGAGATAACTTTTGTGTGATGTATGTGGAAGTTGATATTCCTGTATATTTTTGATGTGTCCTCCCAATTTTTCTATAAATGGAATAAACTTCTCTATTTGTCCTATCTCTTTACCTCCTTTCCAGAATATTGCGTTTCCGCCAATTTTTAAAAGGGGAAGGGCGATTTCAGAAATTACAGAAATCTTGCTTACCCCCCTCATTGTAACGATATCAAATTTTTCTCTAAATTCTTTTTCTTTTCCTAATTTTTCTCCCCTGCTGCTGCTGAGCGTTACGTCCTCTATTCCTAATCGTCTTAGTAACATACCTATAAAGAATACCTTCTTTTTTTGTGAATCCACGAGCGTAAGATTAAGTGTTGGGAAAGCAATTTTAATGGGAAGGCCAGGGAAACCGGCACCAGTTCCAATATCGATTAGTTTTTCATTGCCTTTAATTGGCGTTGCCTGGACAAGATGAAGGGAATCAACAAAATGCTTTACAGCTATTTCATTATCATCCAGGATAGAAGTAAGGTTGAAACGAGTGTTATTCCATTGTTGAAGCAAGTTTTTATATACTTTAAATGCATTTAGCACCTCTGGTGTAATTTTTAACTTTATTTTTTTGGCTTCGCTTGTGATAATTTTTTCAAATTTCATTTTATTAGTTCGAAATCTACCTCTCCTTTTTCTAAACATCCCTTAATCTTTGTTCCTTTCTCTATATCGTGCGAAAGGATAAAAGAGGCAAGAGGGTTTTCTATATACTTCTGGATGGCTCTCTTTAATGGTCTTGCACCATATACTGGGTCAAATCCCTTATTTGCAAGGAAGGTTTTTAGTTCATCTTCTATAATTAGCTTGATATCTTTTTCTTTAAGTTTAATTAAGGTTTCTTCAAGGAGAATATTTACAATTTGTTTGATTTGATTGATACCCAATGGGTTAAATATGATTGTTTCATCAATTCTGTTCAAAAACTCTGGTCTGAATATATGACGCATATCTTCCTGGACTTTTTCTACAATTTTTTCATACTGGTCCATATATTCTTTTGTACTGGGGAGTGCATTAATGTCTGAAATATACCTGCTTCCAATATTGGAAGTCATTATGATAATTGTGTTACGAAAATCTACGGTCCTTCCCTTTGAATCTGTAAGCCGTCCATCATCAAGTACTTGTAATAAAATATTGAATACATCTTGGTGTGCTTTTTCAATTTCATCAAGCAAAATGACGGAGTACGGATGTCTTCTCACTGCTTCTGTAAGTTGTCCGCCTTGTTCGTATCCAACATATCCTGGAGGTGCCCCAATGAGCCGAGAAACCGAAAATTTTTCCATGTATTCCGACATATCAATTCTAATTAGGGCCTTTTCTGTGTCAAATAGCTCTTTAGCTAATATTTTTGCAAGTTCTGTTTTGCCAACGCCTGTTGGTCCAAGGAAGATGAAAGAGCCGAGTGGTCTATTAGGATCTGATAATCCGGCTCTTGCGCGCCTTATGGCATTTGAAACGGCAACAATTGCTTGTTCCTGTCCAACAACTCGTTTTCTTAAAGGGTCTTCGAGGTGCAGTAATTTTTCTTTTTCAGAAGTAAGCATTTTTGAGACAGGGATACCTGTCCATTTTGAAACTATATCGGCAATCTCTTCTTCGCCTACTTCTTCTTTGAGAACTGCTCCGTCTTTTTGTATTTCTTGTAATTTTTTATTTGCGTCCTCCAGTTGTTTTTGAAGAGAAGGCAATTCTCCATACAGAAGGCGTGCTGCTCCATCTAAATCTCCGTGCTGTTCCGCAAGTTTTGCCTCTGTGCGGACTTTGTCTATTTGCTCTTTGATTGTTCTTATTTTATGAATTGCATCTTTTTCCTGAGTCCATTTTGCCGTTAATGCAATATCTCTTTCTTTTAGATTAGCAAGTTCTGTTTCAATTTTTTTAAGTCGTTCTGATGTATCTGGATCATTTTTCTCTTTTTCAAGTGCTTTCTTTTCCATTTCTAGCATTCTAATTTTTCTCTTTAATTCATCAAGTTCCACAGGCATGCTGTCTATTTGCATTTTGAGAAGGGCTGCTGATTCATCCATAAGATCTATTGCTTTATCTGGAAGAAATCTGTCGGTGATATAGCGAGAAGAAAGTTTAGCAGCAGCAACAAGCGCAGAATCTTTGATTTTGACTCCGTGATGTACTTCGTATTTTTCTTTTAACCCTCTTAGTATGGCAATTGTTTCCTGGACAGAAGGTTCGTTTATTAATACTGGCTGGAATCTTCTTTGAAGTGCAGCATCTTTTTCTATATATTTTCTATATTCATCAAGCGTTGTTGCACCTATAGTACGGAGCTCTCCACGGGAAAGCGCGGGTTTTAACATATTTGATGCGTCAAGCGATCCTTCGGCTGCTCCTGCCCCCACTACGGTATGAATCTCGTCTATAAATGTAATAATTTTTTCCTGGGATTGTTTAATTTCGTCTATTACTGCTTTTAATCTGTCTTCGAACTCTCCCCTGAATTTTGCACCGGCAATCAGCGATCCCATATCAAGTTGGAATATTTCTTTGTTTTTAAGCGATTCAGGTACATCTCCAGATGCAATTCTTTGGGCGAGCCCTTCTACTACTGCGGTCTTGCCTACACCTGCTTCTCCTATGAGAATAGGGTTATTTTTAGTTCTTCTTGAAAGAATCTGCATTGTATGGCGGATTTCTTCGTCTCTTCCAATAACGGGATCCATTTTCCCTTCTCTGGCTATTGCGGTCAGGTTTCTGCCATATTTTTCAAGGACTTTATACTTAACTTCTGGTGTTCTATCTGTCACTTTTTTGTCTCCGCGTATTTCTTTGAATGAATTTAATACATTTTGTCTTGTTATTCCATACTTGGCAAGAATTTTGCCTGTCTTTTCTGCGTCGGAAATTGCAGCAAGAAAAAGATGTTCCGTACTTATAAATTCGTCACCTATATTTTGAGCTTCTTTTTCTGCTCTTTTGAAGAGCTCTTCTAACCTGGTTGTAATATAAAATTTCTCGTCGCTTACACCCTGAATTTTGGGGAATTTTTCAATAGCATTGTATATGTTTCTCAAAAGCAAATCTTTGTCTATTCTTAGTGTACTTAGAATCATAGGAACTATTCCATCCCGCTGTTGGATAAGGGCAGCAAGTAGATGTTCGACATCTATTGATTGGTTATTTTGTGATGTAGCAATTCCCCTTGCAACCATCAATGCTTTCTGTGCTTTTTCTGTTAATTTGTTTGGATCCATGGAAAATCACCTCCTATTTTCCTATTTTAGCACAAAAATATATAAAAATAAATATTCTGTAAAAAATGAACAGAAGATTGGTTATTTTGGTATGGTGTAAAAAGTACGGTAGCTGATTTTTCACATTTATTTATTCCCTCTCCATCATTTTAAAATAGAAAAATTCATTTTTAGAGCGCTTATTGGATGTTGAGAACAAAGTATTTGTATAGCAAATAAATCCGTTATGCGTTTTAGTTAACAGTAATTCGTTGGTATTTATGCATTTCTTATAAAATAAATTCTTGACTATGCATGTTAACTTCTTATACTTATTTGTAATGTGTGAAAGGAGAAGGTTCTATGTTTAAAAGAATTGTAAAAGCGACAGACATTCCTGCTGAAGAGGAACGAATAATAGATTTTTGGAATAAGAATAAGATTTTTGAAAAAAGCCTTGAGATAAGAAAGGACAAGGAAAAATTTGTATTTTTTGAAGGTCCGCCTACCGCAAATGGGAGACCCGGTGTGCATCACGGTTTGTCCAGAATATACAAGGATACAGTGTTAAGGTACAATTCTCTCAGGGGATTTTATACTCCAAGAAGAGGAGGATGGGATACTCAAGGGCTTCCTGTCGAAATCGAAGTGGAAAAAAAGCTTGGCATTCATACAAAAGTGGAAATTGAAGCATATGGCGTAGAAAAATTTAATAAGCTCTGTCGGGAAAGTGTCATGCAATATAAAGAAGAATGGGAGAAAATGACAGACAGGATTGGTTTCTGGCTGGACATGGGAAATGCATATGTTACATATGAAAATAAATATTTAGAGTCAGTGTGGTGGATTCTTAAGCAGATTTTTGATAAGGGATTGCTATATGAAGGGAACAGAGTGTCGCCGTATTGTCCAAGATGCGGAACAACACTTTCATCTCACGAAGTTTCTCTTGGATACCAAAAAGTAAAAGACCCATCAATATTTGTGAAATTTAAGGTAGAGAATGATGAATTTCCTGATACATATTTGCTTGTCTGGACAACAACTCCATGGACACTCCCATCAAACCTTGCTGTTGCGATAAATCCTGATTTTACTTATGTGTTAGTGAACTATGAAGGAGAAAAGTTGATTCTCTCTGAAAATAGATTAAAAGAAGTATTAAAAGAAAATTACGAAATTGTAAAGACATTTAGTAGCAAGGAACTTGAGAGGATAAAGTATAAACCATTATATGACTATGCAGATTTTTCAGACAAAGAAAGGGATACGGCGTATAGAGTTGTTACGGCAGTTTTTGTTACTGGTGATGACGGGACTGGCATTGTACATATGGCTCCTGCATTTGGGGAAGACGACCTTGAAGTCGGGAAAAAATATAATTTGCCTTTTGTGCAGTTTGTTGATCTTGAAGGGAACCTTACAGAAGGCAAGTGGAAAGGAATGTTTGTAAAAAAGGCAGACCCACTCATTATAAAGGATCTTGAAGGACGAGGATTGCTTTTAAAGAAAGAACTTTATGAGCATGATTATCCGTTTTGCTGGAGATGCGGTACACCACTTTTATATTATGCAAAGAAATCCTGGTTTATAAATATGACTAAAGTAAAGGATCAACTTATAGCAAATAACGAAAGCGTCAATTGGTTTCCAGAACATATAAAACATGGAAGATTTGGTAATTGGCTTGAGAATATTAAAGACTGGGCTTTGTCAAGGGAGCGCTATTGGGGCACTCCGCTGAATATCTGGGTTTGCAAAGAGTGTAACCATAAAGAAGCTATAGGAAGTATTGAAGAACTAAGAGAAAAGGCAATAGAAGAAGTACCTTCTGATGTTGAACTCCACAAACCTTATATGGATAACTTTCATTTGCGATGTCCGAAGTGCGGTGGAGCTATGGAGAGAGTTCCCGAAGTAATTGATGTGTGGTTTGATTCGGGTTCAATGCCGTATGCTCAGTGGCACTATCCGTTTGAGAATCAAAAAGAGTTTGAGAAAGATTTTCCTGCAGATTTTATTACAGAAGCAATTGATCAAACACGAGGATGGTTCTATTCATTACTTGCAATATCTACATTGATAAAGGGAATTTCTCCATATAAAAATGTAATGTGCCTTGAATTAATACTTGACGAAAAAGGCCAAAAAATGAGTAAGAGTAAAGGAAATGTCATTGATCCCTGGGTAATTTTAAATGAACAAGGAGCAGATGCATTCAGGTGGGCGATCTACACGGCATCTCCACCGTGGTCTCCAAGAAGATTTGGGACAAATGTAGTGAATGACGCAATAAAAGGCTTTATTATACCATTAAGAAATGTTTATTCTTTCTTTTCATTGTATGCAAATATAGATAAATTCGACCCAGTGTCTGCTCCTTATATCCCTGTGGAGAAAAGAAATATTCTGGATAGATGGATTATTGCAAAAATTGAAAAGCTGAATCAAACTATTATAGAGAGGATGAAGATATTTGAAATTACATTTCTTACTAGAGAAATCCAGTTATTTGTTGATGAATTATCTAATTGGTATGTAAGGCGTTCGCGCAGGAGATTTTGGAAGAGTCAGAATGATTCTGACAAGCTTTCTGCATATTTTACGCTTTACGAAGCGCTGAAAAAGCTTGTGCTTCTACTTGCGCCATTTACGCCATTTCTTGCAGAAACATTGTACAGTAATCTTGTAAAAGGTATTCTGCCCGGCGCAAAAGAGAGTGTTCATCTCGAGGATTATCCTGAGCCGAACGGTAAATATATAGATGAGAAACTTATTGAAGATATGGAACTTATTATAAATGTAACTTCGCTTGGCCGTACTGCAAGAAAGATGTCGAAAATAAGGGTAAGACAGCCTCTTTCAAAGCTTGTAGTGTACGTAGAAAATGACGAAGAAAAAGGCATTATTGTAAAGAATAGTGGTGTTATAAAAGAAGAGCTCAATGTTAAGGATATCGAGCTAACAGATAGTATTTCAAAATATTGCGCGGTAATTCTTAAACCAAATCTTCCTGTACTCGGCAAAAAATACGGAAAGAACCTTCCAGAAATTGTAAAACAGTTGAATAATCCCGGAAAGGGTGTAGAGTTTGTAAAAATAAGGAAGGTTATGGTTGATATAAACGGGGAGGAAGTAGAACTTTCTGGAAGTGATTTGATTCTTGAACTTGAAAATAAAGGGAATTATATTGCTGTAAGAGACAAAGGGTATTTTGTATTTCTTGATACAACGTTAACGTATGCGTTGAGAGGAGAAGGTGTTGCAAGAGAAATTGTACATACAGTTCAAGGAATGAGAAAGGAAGCAAATCTTAATATCTCCGACAGGATTAAACTTTCATTAGAACCACATGATGATACAATAAAAGAGTTTACAGAATATATTATGCAGGAAACTCTTGCAGAGGAACTAACACAATTGAAGAACCCCATTATTATAAAGGATTTATCTATCGGCGAAAAAAAGTACCGACTTGCTATTGAGAAGGCATAAATGAGAAAAAAGATTACTCCACCTAGATTTATTGTTTTAAGCTTTCTCGCATTAATTATAGCCGGGGGGATACTTCTTATTTTTCCTTTTGCAAGCAGTTCTCATCAATTTACCAATCCGTTAATTACATTTTTTACTTCTACTTCAGCCACCTGTGTAACCGGATTAGTTGTCGTGGATACTGGAACATACTGGTCAGGATGGGGGCAATTTATTATAATTCTCCTTATTCAGTGTGGCGGGCTGGGATATATGACAATTACTTCGTTTTTCCTAATCCTGCTTAATAAAAAAGTTTCGCTAGAGCATCGCATGATTTTAAAACAAGGATTGAACGTGTACAATATTTCTGGTATTATGCGTTTTTTGCAGGTGACACTTCTTGTTGTACTTTTAATGGAAGGTTTGGGCACTATTGCTCTTACACTTAGGTTTTTGAGAGATTATTCTTTCTGGAAAGCTCTTACTATGGGGGCATTTCACTCTGTTTCTGCGTTTTGTAATGCAGGATTTGATATTATGGGAGGATTTCAAAGTTTTCAAGGGTATACAAATGATCTTACACTTAATCTGACTGTTATGATTCTTATTGTAACAGGTGGAATTGGATTCTATGTACTGTGGAGATTGCTTCATCCTAGCAATAGAGGATTGACTTTTCATGTAAAAATAGTACTTAGAATAACTTTATTTCTTATTCTCGCTGGTGCCGGACTTTTTTTACTATTTGAATGGCGTAATCCTGACAGCATAGCAAATCTTTCTTTGCGTGGTAAATTGCTTGCAGCTTTTTTCCAATCTATTACTCCACGTACAGCAGGATTCAGTACAGTGGCTATAGAAAACCTAAATCAGTCTACTCAGTTTATCTTGACATGGTTTATGCTTATAGGAGGTTCTCCTGGAGGTACAGCAGGCGGAATAAAAACTACGACATTTATTGTTATTACGGGATTAGTTATTTATTCCATAAGAAGAAAAGGAAGCGTGGTCGTAGGTAGGAGGACGATAAAAAAGGGAACTTTGATGCGTGCGGTATTTGTATTTGGATTTGCCATTTTTGTGATTGCTGTTGCAACTCTTGTTATTCTTTTTGTGCAAGGTGACGAATTTACATTTTTGCAAGTTTTGTTTGAGGTAATTTCGGCATTCGGGACAGTAGGTCTTTCTACAGGCATTACTACACACCTTTCATCTGTTTCGCGTTTTGTAATTATTGTTACAATGTTTGTAGGAAGAGTAGGATCGATGAGTTTAGTTATTAGCATGATGGGGAGAAGAAAAACCCCGCATATAGGCTATCCAGAAGAGGATATAGCCATAGGTTAGGAGGCAATAATTATGAAAAAACAGTTTGGAGTAATAGGACTGGGGAAATTTGGTGCAGCTGTTGCTACACATCTTGAAGAATTAGGCTGTACAGTGATTGCTCTTGATAGAGACCCTGATCTTGTTGACGATATTAAGGATGAAGTGAGTTTTGCTGAAGTTGTTGAAGCAACTGATCCGGAAGCTCTTGCGGCAACAGGTATCAAAAATTGTGAGGCTGTTGTTGTTGCAATAGGGGAAGTTCAATCCAATATTCTTGTTTCCCTTGTTTTAGAAGAGTTGGGAATTACTAATATTATAGCAAAAGCGAGCAGCGAAATACATGGAAGGGTTTTAAAAAAGATCGGAGTGAAGGAAATTGTATTTCCAGAAAAAGATATGGGTACCAGGATAGCGAATAAAATTACTTCTTCAAATATCCTTGATTACATTTCGATAGCAAAAGAATTTGACATTATTGAGTTTGAGGCCTCTAAAAAGCTATCGCAAAAGAGCTTGAAAGAGCTTTCCTTGAGAAACAGATTTGGAATAACGGTGATAGCAATTAAAAAAGGAAGCGAGGTAATTGTTTCCCCTAATGCTGAGGAAAAAATTTTAGAAGGAGATTCCTTGTTTCTTGTAGGCAAAACTTCTGATATTGGAAAATTTGAAAGGGAATTTTCAAAGTGATAAAGCTTGTTACTCTGGATTTATGGGATACATTGATTATAGACAAAAAAGATAATGAAAGGAAACGAGATTTAAAGCGAACCGATTTTATAGTAAAAACGCTTAATCTTTTTGATGAGTATCGAGGAAAAATAACAGATCATTTTGATGAACTTGATAAATCTCTTAAATATCCATCTAATGAAAATGACTGGACAATTACTCCAGAAGCACAACTTCAGCACCTGTTTACGACAATAAATGCATACCCTTCTGATAAACAGTTTCTATCAATCTTAAGATTTTATACAGAATGCGATCTTGATAATCCGCCAGTGCTTATTGAAAACGATATCAATATATGTCTGGAAAAGCTTAAAGAAAATTATAAACTTGTTCTTATATCAAATACAGGGCGAACACCCGGTAGAGTTCTTAAAAGACTTCTTAGGGAGTTAAAAATTTTAAACTATTTTGATATGCTAATTTTTTCTGATGAAGTAAAAATGCGTAAACCCGCGCCCAAAATATTTTTCACTGCTTGTGAAGCATTTCATGTACTTCCGGAAGAAACCATGCATGTTGGTGATTCGATGTTAATAGATTTTAATGGAGCCTTAAGTGCAAAAGTAAACCCTGTTCTTTATTTGCCAAATGGAAATCCACCAGCAACGCCTTTTATAAGAAGCTTATTTGAACTAAAGGATTCAATGGGTAAATATTATGATAAAAATTAATGGCGAAAAACTTTCTTTAGAGGAGATTGAGAGAGTTGCAGATAACTTTGAAGAAGTTCAGTTGACAGAAGAGGCATTCTCTAAAATAGATGCTGCTTCGAAATATATCGAAGAAGCAGTAAAAAAAAGAAAGGTTGTTTATGGTGTAACTACTGGATTTGGTAAACTTTGTGACAGAGTTATAAGCGAACAGGATATTGCCAAACTGCAGGAAAATCTTTTGAAGAGCCATGCCTCAGGTACAGGAGACCCTCTTTCCGAAAGAGAGGTTCGCGCAGCGATAGTTGTGCGTGCAAATTCACTGGCAAGGGGATACTCTGGCATAAGAAGAATTACAATAGAAAAGCTTATCGATCTGTTGAATTACAAGATTTACCCGTATGTTCCTTCGTATGGCTCTCTGGGCGCATCAGGAGATTTAGCTCCGCTTTCACATATTGCTCTCCTTATTATAGGTAGGGGCAAAGTGATAAGAAATGGGATAATTCAAGATGCGTTACCTTTTTTAAAGGAAAAAAATATTGAGCCGTTGGATAGTTTAAAGGCAAAGGAAGGGTTGGCTTTAATAAACGGGACAGCGGTAGAAGCAGGTATTGCATCGCTTTTATTAACTGAAGCAAAATATATCTTTTTTGTCTCTCTTAAAGCTGCTTCTCTTTCTATGGAGGCATTGCGTGCAAGAAAAGAAGCTTTTGACTTAAGAATTCAGAGAGTAAGACTTCACGCAGGCCAGGAAGAAGTAGCAAAATTCGTGTTAAACGAGACTATCGGAAGCAAATTAATAAATTCAGTAAATAGGGTACAGGATGCTTATTCTATTCGCTGCATTCCTTCTGTGTATGGAGCTGTGCTGGATAATTTAAAGTTTATAGAAGATACACTAACTAAAGAGGTAAATGCAGTGACCGACAATCCTATTGTATTTGAAGACGATGATGATATTCTTTCCGGGGGCAACTTTCATGGTGAATCAGTTGCTTTTGCAATGGATCTTTTTGGTATTATTGTGTCTGAAATAGGCAGTATTACAGAGAGGCGAATAAATAGATTATTGAATCCTGCATTAAGTGAAGGTTTGCCAGCATTTTTAATCAAAGATGCGGGGCTTAATTCTGGCATGATGATTCTGCAGTATACAGCAGCTGCGCTTGCTTCAGAAAACAAGATACTTTGCCATCCAGCAAGTGTTGATTCTATTCCTGTATCTGCAGACCAGGAAGATCATGTCAGTATGGGTATGAATGCAGTACTTAAAGCAAAAAAGATTTTGGAAAATGTTGAAAAGATTGTGACAATTGAACTTCTTGTAGCTGCACAGGCTGTAGATTTTGTTGATGGGAAACTTCTAGGGCAGGGCACAGGCAAAACATATCAAACTATTCGCAAGCATATTACCTTTGCGGAGGAAGATAGAGAATTTTCATACGATATTTCAAAATTATATACTCTTCTAAAGACAAGAAATATTTAATATTACAGTAAAGATTATTTTATGCATTGGGAAACATGAACTGTATCCCTTTTTAGTTTAAGTTATATTAGTGTTATGCTATTTTTTGTTATATATTTTAAAACTTAAATTCAGAGGTTGATTTTTGTATCTAAATTCATACAATATACACCATGAAGATAATAGAGGATTTGCATATACATACGCGCGTATCAAAGGATTGCAAAGAGGATCCTGAAAAATATGTGGTTGAAGCTATAAGAAGGGGAATTGATTATCTGGGTTTTAGCGACCATCTTGATTTGGATCCTGTTGATAAAGATTTTGGCTATTATAATTTTGATACTGCTTATAATGATTATATCCTGCTAAATAAAAAATATGGGGATAAGATAAACTTTCTCTTTGGAGTGGAAGTGACGTACCAGTCAGAACTTGAAGAGAGCATTAAAGAGCATATAGAAAATAAACCTTATGATTATATTATAGGGTCTGTACATAGACTAGAGGGTTATACAGTGGCAGGAGTTAGGGGAAAAGAATTCTTTAAGGGAAAAGATGAAGAAACTGCTTACAGAATGTATTTTGAAGAATTATATCGTATGGTAGACACGGATTTTTTCCAAATTGTAGGGCATTTTGATGTAATTAAGAGGTTTGGTATAGAGTTTTATGGAAAATTTAATGCAGAAAAATATCGCGATATTATTGAGTTAATACTTAGAAAAATGGTTAAAAAAGATATTGTACTAGAGATTAATAGCTCTGGATTTAGGCAACCTCCTAAAGAAATGTATCCATCTAAAGAGATACTTTCTATGTATGCTTCTTCTGGCGGAAGAGAAATTATTATTGGCTCAGATGCTCATACCATAGAACAGTTTGGTAAAGGTCTCCGTAAAGCTATCAATATTGCAAAAGAAATATATGATTTTGGCATTGTTACTTTTATAAAGAGCGAAAAAGTAAACTTAGGAAAGCTTTCTTAAAACCGATAACTGACAAAATTCAAAATAGTTTTAAATTGACTTTAAATAAGTAAAACTTATTTTCAGGAGGCATTTATGAATAAAGAAGAAATTATAAATGAAGAAGTGTTAGAAAAGACGGTGCAACGCGCGAGGGAACGAAATATCATAATTCCTACGTATGAAGAAATGAGAGATCCAGAAAAAGTTCCCGCAAAAATTAAAGAGGAGCTAAAAAATATTGGTCTCTGGGATCTTAATCCAAGAAATCTTTTTAGAATTACCTGGAAAAATGAACCTGTAAAATTTGGCGGAGGATTTGACGGGATAAATTATCTTGAAATTCCCGAAGAAATATCAGGTACAAAAGCAAGAATTATTGTTCTGATTGGGAAATTTTTCCCCACCGGTGCTCATAAGGTTGGTGCAACATTTGGTCCGCTTGTTGAAAAGCTTGTACGGGGCACGTTTGACCCGACAAGGCAAAAAGCATTATGGCCGTCGACTGGTAATTATTGCCGTGGAGGTGCGTATGATTCTTATCTTCTTTCCTGCCCAAGTATTGCAGTGTTGCCCGAAGGTATGTCCAAAGAGCGTTTTGAATGGTTAAAAGAAGTAGGAGCAGAGATTTATGCTACGCCCGGAGTGGAAAGCAATGTAAAAGAAGTATTTGATAAGACGAAGGAATTAAAAAAAGAAAGACCCGACGAAATTGTAGTCCTAAACCAGTTTGAAGAGATTGGAAATGCGATCTGGCATTATGCTGTAACTGGTCCTGCAATGGAAGAAGTATATAATAAGGAGAAAAAAGGAAATCAGCGTCTTTCAGCACTCTTTCTTACACAAGGATCTGCTGGCACGCTTGGAAGCGGGAACTACCTCAGGGAGAAATTCCCAACAATTAAGATTGGTGCAGGCGAGGCGGTGCAGTGCCCTACTCTTCTAAACAACGGCTTTGGCGGACACCGGATTGAAGGCATTGGTGATAAGCACGTCCCCTGGATTTTTGATGTAAAAAATATCGATATGGTAGCAGGTATCGATGATGAAGCTTGTATGCATATTATAAGACTTTTCAATGAACCCGAAGGAAAGGCATATCTTAAAAAAATAGGAGTTACTCCTGAGCTTGTAGATAAACTTGACCTGCTTGGCATTTCATCAATTGCAAATATTTTGGGTGCGATAAAAATGGCAAAATACTTTGAATGGGGAGAAAATGACATTGTTGTTACTGTTGCTACAGATTCAATGGAACTTTATGGTTCTAGAATAGTAGAATTAAGAGAGAAATATGGAGCATACGGAGAAATTGATGCGGCACAAGATTTTGAGCGATACTTAATGGGCGTAACTACTGATTGGATGATTGAGCTTTCCTACTGGGATAAAAAAAGAATGCATAATCTTAAGTATTTTACATGGATAGAGCAGCAAGGGAAAACTGTCGAAGAGCTGGATGAACAGTGGTTTAATGATAATTACTGGAAGGATAAATTTAATTCATTTAAGGACTTAGACGAAGAAATTAAAGAATTTAATGAAAGGGTCGGATTAATACAGAAGTATAGATAATTCTAACAATTTTTTGTTGCAATTTTATTCAGGGCATATACTTATACTATGCCCTGAATTTTTTATATTTAGTGTACATCCATATCTTTGGGCTCGGTTTCCAGCGAAAGTACTTCCTTTTTCGTGATGATTTTTTTCTTCCATGTTCCTGTTTTGAACCATATAAACGCTAATAAAGAAATAACAATGTTACTTATAACCATTGAATAAAAGATACCGTTAGGCCCCATTTCCATTTTTATTGCCCATATGTATGCAAGGGGTACTCGAATAGCCCAGAGTCTTGCTGTGTTTAGAACAAGAATAGGGAAAGTGTGACCTGATCCGCTGAAAGCTGCATTAAATGCAAACATGATACCAAAAAACGGTACAGAATAGGATGCTATCCTGAAAAAATTTATTCCAATGCTTATTACTTCGGGGTCGTTAATGAAAAATCTTACAATTCCACCTCCGAATAAAAATGTGAGAGTTGCTCCGCTAAATAAGAATACGGCGATAATTATTACGGTTTTCCACACGACATTTTCTGCGCGCTCTACATTGCCTGCTCCCATATTCTGTCCTATCATCACTGTTGCAGCTTGTGAAAAGCCCATTGCAGGCATATTCATCAGGGAAATCATTCTGTTTCCAACACCAAATGCACTTATCACGGCAGAGCCAAAAATATTTACAATACCGATGAGTACTGTAAAACCAATTGAAGTTGCCATTTGTCCAATTGAAAGGGGCAAACCTATATGCAATATCTTTTTTGCAAGTTTTTTATCAAACGAAATGTTTTTTATTTTAAGAGGGATTTCGCTTTTCTTTGAGAATAGATACCTCAAGCCGATATATGCGGCAATGACACGTGAAATATTTGTTGCAATTGCCGCGCCCATTACTCCCATTTTGGGCATTCCTATGCCAAAAATCATAATCGGGTCTAAAATAATATTGATAACAATAGAAACAAACACAATCTTCATCGGGGTAATGGTGTTTCCTTTTCCTTGAATGACACCCTGAAAAGCAGAATACACAAACATGAATGGCATTCCTAAGAAAAGTATTCTCATATAGGTAAGTGTTGCGGCAAATGCATCAGATGGGGTATGAAGAAGGCGAAGGACTGAAGGCGCAAAGAGAAATCCTATTATTCCTGAAGCAACGCCTAAAATTAGCATAAGGAAAATTATTGTGCCGGCTGTTTTTTCTGCTTGTTTATTTTGCCTGGCGCCTGTATACTGAGCAACAAGTGTAGAGCCTCCGACCGATATTCCCATTGAAAATGCAATAAAGATAAAGACTACGTTAAATGTAATTGTTGGTGCGGTAAGGGCTGCTTTCCCTACTTTACCCAGCCAGAATGCATCAACAATATTGTATAGAGTCTGGGCAAAATTGGCAAGTATTACTGGTAATCCTAAGATAAAAAGTTCTTCTACAATTAAACCGTTTAGTGGGTCTGGTTTTCTTCGCATCATATTGTATAGTTTTTTCATTTACTGTTTAACCTTCTTATTCTTAAAAATAATATAATGATACTTTATCATTTACGTCATTTTTTTCAACCCTTATAAATGAATTATTATTTTGTCTTTTTAATGCTGCTGTAGCTTGTTTTTTTTATATGCGTTTTTTGGTAAAATAACTGTATGAAAGTAATAGTTGGAATGAGCGGCGGGGTAGATAGCTCCATTGCTGCCTATCTACTTAAAAAAGAAGGATGGGATGTAATAGGCGTTCTTTTTAATACAGTTGAAAAACCTGACGAAGTTTCAAAATGCTGCAATTTTAATGCTGTTATAGCTGCAGGAAAGATGCTTCATATTCCTGTTGAAGTTGTGGATGTTTACGAGGAGTTTAACAGGGAAATTATGCAGGATTTTGTCAATCAGTACAAAAATGGTTTTACTCCCAACCCTTGCGTTCTTTGCAATGAAAAAATTAAGTTTGGTTTTGGATTGAAAAAAGCGGAAGAACTTTTTAAAGGTTCATTTTTTGTAACAGGGCACTATGCAATTATCGAGAAAAATGGTAGGTTGCATTTGAAAGCAGGCGTGGACAAAGGAAAAGACCAATCATATATGTTATGGAGATTAAAACAGTGGCAATTAAAGAAAACAATCTTTCCTTTGGGTGTTTTTACAAAGAGAGATGTGTATAAAATTGCTGCGGAAATTAAGCTTCCAGTATTGTCTCTCGAAAGTCAGGATGTGTGTTTTATCCCCGGCAAGGTGAAAGTTTTTTTAGAAAAATACCTTCCGCAAAGAGAAGGGGAGATTATTAGTACAGAAGGGAAAATACTGGGAAAACATAACGGCGCGTATTTTTATACAGTAGGACAGAGAAGCGGACTGCATATTTCTCATCCTGCACCTCTTTATGTTGTAAGAATAGATACAGAAAAAAATGTTGTTTTTGTAGGAGAGAGGGAAGAATGTTTTTTTAGAACCGCCGAACTTAACTGTGTGAATTTTATAGAAAAATGGGATTTCACTGAAAGAAGGCTCACAGGTAAACCGAGGTATCATGCAAAAGCGTCATCTTGTGTTTTGAGAAGGGATAGGGATAAAGTAGTTGTGCAGTTCGATGTCCCTCAATTTGCTGTAACTCCGGGGCAGAGCCTTGTTTTGTATGATGGTGATTATGTTTTTGGAGGCGGAATTATTAAGAGAGCTTATTGAAAAGTTGCTCTTTTAATAATTTAGATCTGCAAATTTTTTCATAACCCTTATGTTATTTCGCACCATTTATTAAAAATTTACCCTTCCCTTAATACTCCTAAACTCAAAAAAGTTCTACCCTTTTGAAAGTTTTATTATTCTTGTAAACGGTTTTAAAACGTCTATTTTTAGGTGAACTTTCTGGATGGTTAAGTTTTTTTATTTGGTTTTTTAGAGGGTAGAGCTAAAATGTCCCTTAGAAATACAGCAAGACAAAATAAATTATTGATTATTGGATTTTCGTTGTATAATAAAAAAATAAGATAAGTGAGATGAAGGAGATGGGTTATTCTATTGTTTCAAAGCTTGTATTTTAGTTGGTTCGGTGTGGATTATTAATTAATATAGTTTGTATGAATGGAGGTAAAGATGAAGATAGCATCGCGAGATTTAATATGGAAAGATTTTAAAGGAATGCATAAAAAAGAAGATCTTTTGACAGATCCAGTAGTAGAAGATTTACTTTTTATGCAGACAATCGAAGGACATGCTCACAACGGAGATGGTGCGTTTAAAGGAAGGAAGTTTGTTGATACAACTCTTAGTGATATTGTAGAGGCGTTAGGAAGAGATGTTTTTGTCGTGCGTTCAGGACGGCAGATGTTAATTGATGAAATTTATCAGTATGCTGAACGTGTAATGAGCGGTGAGAATTTGCCACATCTTGTAAATAGGAAAGACGAGCCATTGATGCGTTGTCCTTTATTTTTAGAATGGGAAGTAAATGCTCCCGATATACTGAGAGGATTGTATTTAGGCGGACTGATGGATGATTTTGATGTAAGAAAAAAGGCAAATGATAGATTCCATATTAATATGGGGGGAGGCAAACCATATCTCATCGACGTCAATAGAATGGAGCAAATGGGCTTGAACGGAGAGATTCTTGCTCACGGCGAACATGAAGATAAATTAGATGAATACGTGAAGAAAGGATTAATTATTCCTGACCCGGATAAGACGGATTTTCTCAATCATACAGATATCCGTTTCCAGTATATAAGACACAAGAAAGGTTTAGGGGTATCAGATGATTCAGCAGTTGTTGTAGGTGGGTTGTTATATAATGCGAGTGTCGCCTTAGGTGCTTATCTTGCAGATGCTATTGATACACTTGATAAGTTTTCACTAAAGTTTATTGAACAGGATGATAAACTTGCTTTTAACATAAAAAAGAATTTTTCTTCGCTCAACATTACAGATGAGGATGTTTTTTCTTTCATCTATCTCGTCTCTATTCCAAGTGGCGCAGAGAATAAAATTCCTGACTCTTCCCAGAGATATTTTTTGAGAATTGATAAAGATAGTAATATTACTGTCCTTGACTCGCATTATAGATTCGTAACAGGTAAACCATACCAGCATTTTAAAATTTCTTATGAAAATGTATTAAATGAAACTTTTTATAAATACATAAAGAAACGGGTAGAAACATTTAAAAAAAATGGCGCTTGAGGATATTAAAGAGCAGGATCATATTGTCAAGTATTTAAAGAGTATTTTAAGGAAGGATAGAATTCCTCCCATGCTTCTTCTATCGGGGAGAAAAGGCACTGGCCGCTTTCTTGCTGCGATAACACTTGCTAAAGCATTGAATTGTACAAATAGCATTGGTGATTGTTGCGATAAGTGTAAGAGCTGCATCGCGATAGAGCACAATGTGCATCCAAATGTGGTTGTTATGGGCAGAGACGTGGATGTTGTGCATATAGAAGATATTCGCAACTTGATAAATGCGTCATTTGTTCCAGTTAATAACGGATATAGAGTGAATATTATTGACAATTCAGACAAGAGCACCCCTGAGGCATTTAGTAGTATGTTAAAATATCTTGAAGAGCCTCCGGAGCGCACCGTTAACATTCTTATTGCAGAAATGGCAGAACTACTACCAGAAACAATTAGGTCGCGGGCAGTAGAGCTAAAATTCAGGCCAATTGGCGCTGTTTTTATTAAGGAAATTGTTAAAAAGACGGGCTTATCAGATGAAGATGCCGAAATTGTTTCAAAAATGGCTAATGGAAGTATGGAAAAAATTAAATTGTTTTCTTCAAAAGATTTTCTTAAAAAAAGAAAAATATTTATTGAGTACTTGCTGAAATTCTTTTTAGATGAAATTATTGTTTCAAAACTTCTGGAAGAATGGAACAATTTTTCGAGCAACAACAGTTCGATGAATAACGCAAAGGAATTTTTTGATATACTTTCAACATTATTGCAAGATATTCTTTTTGTATCTGCATTGCACGATACGGAGCATATAACTAATGTAGACGCCCTTGGATTTATTGCGGCCAAATTTGCATTTGTTGATCGATCTAAATTACATAAAATATATGACGTGGTTTTAGAAAAAAAACAGGCACTTTTGACAAACGCCATGCAGCAATATATACTTTTAGATGGCTTATTTAAGATTAAAGAGGTGGTAAAGTGAATTTAATAGAAGAGGAAGTTAAACTTGTTGCAGTTGTATTACGAAAGGAGACAAGGACATATTTTTTAGCTAGACCTGATTTTCAGGTGAAGCTTTTTGATAAAGTTGTTGTTGATTTGGATGGGAAACTAAAACATGCTGTTGTAAAAAAAACTTTAGTAAAAATGTGCAAAAAGAGGTGGGATATAATAAGGGCAAAAGGTTTTACGGGGAAAATTATTCGAATTGCTGATGAAAAAGATATTGCCCATCTTGAAAAATTGAAAGAGAAAGAACAAGATGCATTTCGTATTTGTAAACAAAAGATAAAGGAATACAATCTTCCAATGCATCTTGTGCAGACTGTTTGGGATGAAGGCGAGAGAAAATATATATTTTATTTTACGGCTGACTCTCGCATAGATTTTAGAGAGCTTGTTAAGGAGCTCGTTAAAACATTCAATCGGAAAATTCAATTGTGGCAGGTAGGTGCCCGTGATGCGATGCGTTTTTTGGGTGGTTGTGGACCGTGTGGGTTTTCGCTATGCTGCACTGCATTCCTTGATGAATTGGAAAGCGTCGAGCTCATTTATGCAAAGATGCAAAATCTACCCCCCAACCCTGCTAAAATTACTGGCAGTTGCGGAAAACTTGTATGCTGCCTAAAGTATGAATTAGATATTTGAGATGAATAAAGAGCTAATTAGGTTGGGTGTTATCGGGCAATCTGAGAGACCATGGGATCCACTACCTCGCGAGATGTATGAGATAGCCTATAGGATTGGCTATCTCACAGCTAAACAAGGATGGATACTTTTTTCAGGTGGAAGAGACGGTGTAATGGAAGCAGCAAGCAAGGGAGCAAAAGGTGCTGGCGGAATTACCGTTGGCATTTTGCCTTCCCTGGACAAAAAAGAAGCAAATGAATATATCGATATACCTATTACAACCGGGCTCGGGATAGGTATGCGCTCCGAACTTATGATCCAAACAGTAGATTGCATAGTTATGATTGGCGGAAAGAATGGAACGTTAAAAGAACTTTCCGCGGCTTATATGAATAAAAAACCCATCGTGATTATTAGAGGAAGTGGGGGTGCTGCAGACAGCATTGAGAAAATACTTTTTGAAGGTAAATATCTTGATGAAAGGAGAAACGTGGATATTTTATTTGCAGATTCTCCAAAACAAGCAATAGAATTGCTTGTTCCTTTAGTGTCTCATAAGTAGTTTTTGCAATAAGAATTGTTAGGATTGCTCGTAAACTGCTAAAATTTCTCCAAAGTAGACGGTATGATAATCTCCCTTTGGATAATATTTAGGCGAAATCTCGGGTATTAGCTCGGCTGGCACAATGCTGTTTTTATGAATTACTCGGCATTCATAAACAATATCGCATTCTTTGATGGTCGGGCATTTTATTTTCTTTCCTGGCAATAAAGTGATACTCTTTTCCTTAAATTTGTTGTAATTTCTTCCCGATACGGTACCGCAGTATAAAACTGTCTCTTCCATTCCGGCCGAAGGCACATTCACTGTGAATTCATTGTATTTCTTAATGAAACTATCTGTGTAGCGAGAAGGCCTGACTAACACACAAAATATAGGTTTGCCCCAGATAATTCCTATTGTACCCCATCCGATTGTCATAACATTAGATTCATTTGCATTGCCAGATAAAAGGAGTAGCCCCGGATCATCCATCATTTCTAATGTTTTTCTTAAGTAATGAGTAAAATCCAAATTTTTTACTTCCATTATTATTTCCTCCTTATATTAATGCATAGGTGTTTAGATTTTAAGTATTATCAGAACAAATTCCATTAATCTCCCAATTATTAATATTTTTGATGTCAATGTTCTCAATAAACCAATCTTCTTCTTTTACTGTTTTTTTAATTGGTCTTACAAAGACAGGGAGCATTGGAAACTCAGATGGGAATTTTTTTTCTATTTTTCCTAATAAGTTTTTTGTGCTAAAATTCAAGTTTTTCAATGTCTGGTAAATGTCTTTTCTTAAATTGATATCCCATATAGATAGGATGTCAAAATGTTTTTTTGCAATGGCGCAACGCAAAAGTTCGTAAATTACCCCATTTTCTGTTTCTGCATAGTCTACAATATGTCCGCTTGTGCTGTTATCAACTGTTTCAATTACTACATATCCATCGATAGTTTCATTATTCAGATGGTAGTAAAATGTGTAGCTTCGCCTGATGTTTTGAAATCTCCATTTGAAAAAGGATGTATCTTTAAACAGCGCGATTTTGTTGTCTGGGGTTTTTTGTTTTGCTGTAACGGTGGACATTTCCGCTGGCCTGGGTTTATTTGAAATCTCAATATTCCCAAACTTCCCATAGGTTATCTGATGCTTGTACAAACTCCGCCCCGTTTTGCTTATCAAAGCCCAATTTATTAACCCGATTAAGCTATACTGTCTCATGCTCGTTCTATCGGCAATTTTTGGCCACCCCATTTTGTTATAGCTCGCTCCAGATGATGTGTTTATGCTTAGTCCTATAAATGCTTTGTATGGCGTTTTTTCATATTCTTCTACGGCTAACATTGTCATTGCTGTAAATAATCCTTTTTTCCTATGCTCCGGATGAACGCATATATCTGCCGGGGACAGCATCAATATTTTGTCATTCTTGTTTCCAATTCTCCAGCGGGTAGCAAAAAAGCCGTTAAAACCTACAACTTTGTTTTTGTAAAGTGCGACAATGGCAAATGGTTTTTTGGTAAGAGGATTATCTTCAAATTTCCACTTTAGATATGCCTGAGCGTTACTTTCATAGTTGGGCCACAGATATTTTTGCAAATCAGCAACTTCTGTAAAAAATTCAGAATTATATGGCACTATTTCATATTTTTTGTAACGCACAGCAGATATTTCACCTTCCTTATTTAAACATTTTTTAAATTCTATTCATTCAATAATTAGGTTCTTATATGCATATTTTAATCATTATTTTGTATTCTGCAATAATTGGGTCAGTTATCCCGATAGTTCTTTTTATGGGTTTTGTCCTGTAGCTAAAGATTTTTGAAAAGCAAGTGTGGCTAAACAATAAAAGAAATCTTTGAATCGTTTATTTTTCAGGTAAAGTACCTTCACACAAAGTATTCCTCGTTACATAAGCATCTCTTTGAATGTTGCTTTGCTATTTTTAACTGTTATATTTTAAACAAAATTTGTTTTGTTTGGCGGTATCTGTTAAAATGAATTTAATACTAATGCATGAGGTGAAATATGATTGAAACAAAAAATTTAACAAAAGATTTTGAGAAGTTACTTGCCGTAAATAATTTAAACATTACAGTAAACTCAGGAGAGATATACGGATTTTTAGGGCCAAATGGAGCAGGCAAAACAACAACAATAAAGATGCTTACAGGGCTTTTGAAGCCAACAAAAGGTACAGCATTAATTGATGGCATTGATATCCTTAAAAATCCAATCCAGGCAAAGGGGCATATTGGATTGATACCGGATAGCCCTATGGTATACCAAAAACTTACCGGAAGAGAATTTCTCTATTTTGTGGCAGATATTTTTGAAGTTCAGAGAGACAGCGCAAAAAAGAAGGCAAATGAAATGTTTGAAATGTTTTCGCTAGAGGATAAAGCAGACGTGATGATAGAAAATTATTCTCATGGTATGAGGCAAAAGATCGTTATCGCTGCGGCATTAATTCACAATCCATCTGTTCTTATTTTTGATGAACCGACAGTAGGGTTGGACCCTGCCAGCGCCAAACTTGTAAAAGATCTTCTTCGCGCACTTGCTGAGAAGGGCAAAACGATTTTTATGTCCACTCATATCCTTGAAATTGCCGAAAGAATGTGTGACAGGATTGGCATTATAAATCAAGGAGAACTTATTGTAGAAGGTACTATTCAAGAGCTCCGGGAAAAAGCAAAAGATAAAACTGCAAATCTTGAAGATCTGTTTCTTGAACTTACGGGCGGGGAAGACACAAAAGATCTGATTAAGTTTTTAGGATACTAATATGAAGAATGTTTTAATTTTACTAAAGACAAACTTTCGCACCGCGTATAACTCTCTTGCTAAAAATAAAAAGCTTCGCCCGATTTTTGCAATAGGCATTGGAGTGACTGGAGTGGTTGCTTTTTACTTTCTTTTAAAGCTCTCACGATTCCTGTACAATTTAAAAATCCCTTTTGTCGATATCTCACTTGCTCCGCTTGTTTTAAACATTGTAATGCTCACTGCTTTTATATACCTTTTATTGGGTAGTTTTTCCATTATGCTCGGCACGCTCTATTTTTCATCAGACACAATGCTTCTTCTTTCCCTCCCTCTTAAGGAAAGAGATGTCTTTTCAGGACGTTTTGTGTTTACAGTGTTTGAAGAAAGTATCTGGCTCTTCTTTCTTATGTATCCATTTTTTGTAGGATATGGTATGGTAAATCATGCAAATATGATTTTTTATGCTGAAACACTTTTATTTGTCTTGCTGTTCCCGGTTATTCCTCTTGCTGTTGCCGTATTTGTTATTCTACCACTTGCAAAGAAAATTCATCCCAGGAAATTACAGAATATAATTATGGTCATTAATGTGGTTTTTGGTATTTTATTTTTTGGAATCATGCAGATTGCAAATCCTTCTTATCAGGTTGTAAGTAAAGATGCTTTGACAAATTTATTTTCTCACGGTTTTTCTCTCATGCGATTTTTACCCACAAATATTGGTGTTTATCTTACCATGTCTCTTGCAGAAAGAAATATTTTAATAGGAACTTTTATTTTTACTATTTATTTGGTTATAAGCGCAGGCCTTTTCTATTTTTGTACGCTTCTTGCTTTAAATACATACAAAGAAGGTCTCGGAAAGATTAGAGAAGTTCAGTACGTTAAAATCTCGAAAGGGAAGGCAGAAAAAGGGTTTAAAGGTTTTTCGTTTCTGCCAACAAAGATCAAGGCTATTGCAGAAAAAGATGTAAAAATGATTAGAAGGGATCAAAAGCTCTCCGTTTCGATTCTTCCAATTATAGCATACCTTGCTGTCTTTTTCTTTATTTTTGTTGTTGTGTTGGGCAAAAAGTCCTTGGGCAATGAATCATTTGATTTATCTTCTTTTACGCTTTTGTTTTTCTTTGTATTTTCATCTTATATGGCATCACTGCAGATTGCACCAATGCTTTTTTATACAGAAAGCAAGAGCGTGTGGGTTCTTTTTACGTCGAAAATAACTTCTCAAGAGTTGCTATGGAGCAAATTTGTTATTCCATTTTTATTGGGAGAGGTAATGAATGCCTTATTTTTCATACTTATGATATTTGTCAGACATCCTTCTATTAACATGATCCTTGTTTCTGTTGCCCTTGCACTTTTCTTGCCTTTTATTTTCTCAACAATTGGCGTTTCTACGTCTGCGATGTTTCCTGTATTTAGGGAAGTGAAGAATCCTAAAAAAATAATACCGGGAAAGGTCGTTTTGGTTCAAACAGTTATGGGTTATGCGATGTTTGGTGTTGCTTTTGGTTTTTTCTTTTTAAATAATTTATTTGTAAAAATTTGGGGTGGTACAGTTGCGGGTATTGCAATATTTATTCTTGTAGGCATTCTTTCCTTTGCGATAGGTTTTTCTCTTATGTTTGCAGGTTCAAGAAGACTTAAATATGTAGAAATTCAGTAGATACTTTCATTGACAAAAAGTATGGCCGGGTAGAGGTTTTTTTCAGTTAAATCTATGCAGGGATAATTTTAAAATAAAAAAATTTTTATACTGAATAAGTTCCGAAACATACGAGACTACTATCCTAAGGAAAAAGGACAAGGAGAAATATATAAAAACAAGGCAGAAGAATTCGCTAAACTTATTCCTGAATATTGTTATGCAAGAAAGTATCTTACTGAAATAGAGCAATTTGCAGTCCCTACATACCTACTTTCCGAGCAGGTATTTGAGGACGGTATGCCGACAGAATCAGCTATGCCTCTTGCCTTAAGCCATGCATCTTATATTATTCTTTACGAGCTTATAAACAATCCTTCTTTACTTTTAGAAACATGCTCTCTATTCTAAATTCTTTTACCTGTCTATTTTACCCTGTTTTTTAGTGTCCCTATTTTTTCTATATAACACTGTATTACATCACCTTTTTTAACTGGCGCAATACCCGATACCGTACCTGTTGAGATGATATCTCCGGGATAAAGGGTTAGATATTGAGAAATGTAATAAATAAGATAATTAATCTTAAAAATCATATCTCCGGTGTTTCCTTTTTGACGTACTTTTTCATTTACACTGAGCTCAATGTTCAGTTTATGCGGATTTCTAATTTCATCTTTTGTTACAATGTACGGCCCTATTGGCATTGCTGTATCAAAGTTTTTTGATCTAAACCATGGCTGTCCTTTTTTCATATCGCTATATTCCATTTCTCTTTCTGTGATATCATTTGCAATCGTATAGCCAAATACATACTCCATTGCGTTTTTCATCGGGATATTTTTGCCTGGTTTCCCTATAACTACGGCAAGTTCTATTTCAGGGTCTATTCTTTTTGCATATGCAGGATAGATAATCGGGTCTTCATTTGCTATTATGCAATCGGCAAATTTGCCAAAAAGTATTGGTGCTTCCGGGACACTGCTTCCCGTTTCTTTTGCATGTGCAGAGTAGTTTTTGCCAAGGCATATGATTTTGCTTTCTCTTGCCACGGGTGCGCCAAGTGCTGGCTTTTTTGCAGAGAAAATTGGAAGAAATTTATTCCCAAATGTTTTTTCCCCTACTTTCATCATTTTTTTAACTTTTTCCCATTTTTGAATTAGTTCAACAATGCTCCAGATAGCGGGAAATTCTTCTTTTCCGAGATTGCTCAGCGTGTCTGATAAAAGCGCAATGTCGATGATTTGCTCTTTGTAAATGATTCCTACTTTTTCAATTTTTTCTTCTTTAAATGTACATATTTTCATTTTGCCTCCTCTTATTTTATTTATATTTTAAAGTCCTTGTTATAAAAATCAAGAAATTTGAAATTATTTTTTGTAATTTTGTATTTGATTTTTTGTAAAAATAAATTAATCTATATCAAAAGGAAATATATACAGAGAGATGTTGTTTTAAAGTCTTGTATAGCTTCTGTTTTGGAATAGCAAGAAAAACGCTACACACGGAGGGTTGGAAAAAATGAAAAAGTACATCTTTGTTACAGGTGGAGTAATGTCCTCTCTTGGAAAAGGGATTACTTCTGCATCTATAGGAAGAATTCTAAAAAGTGAGGGTTACAAGGTTACGATTTTAAAATTTGATCCCTATCTAAATATCGATGCAGGTTCACAAAACCCCTTTCAGCATGGAGAAGTGTTTGTTACTGAAGATGGAGCAGAAACAGATTTGGACCTTGGCCACTACGAGAGGTTTCTTGATGAGGATCTTTTCCGAGAAAATAATGTAACAAGCGGACAAGTGTATCAAACTGTCATTCAAAAAGAAAGAAAGGGCGACTATTTAGGTTCAACTGTACAAATTATTCCGCATATAACAGCAGAGATCAAGAAAAGAATAAGAATTGTATCTGAGAATTCGGATAAAGATATAACAATTATTGAAGTGGGAGGGACAGTCGGAGATATAGAAAGCTTACCATTTCTTGAATCAATAAGAGAATTTAAAATGGAAGAAGGGGATGGAAATGTTGCTTTTGTCCAGCTTACTTATATTCCTTATCTTAAAACGACAGGCGAACTTAAAACAAAGCCTACGCAGCACAGCGTAGGAGAGCTCAGGAAAATAGGTATTCAACCAGATATCATTATTGCAAGAGGCGAAAAGGATATAGGTAAAGAGGAAAAAAAGAAAATTGCACTCTTTACAAATGTACGCGAGGAGAATATCTTTTCTTTAAGCAATGCCGATTTGATTTATAAGGTTCCATTAATTCTCGAAGAAGGGGGTATAAGTTGTACACTCTCAAGAATTTTACATCTCAGGGATAGAGAACCAAAGCTTTCTGATTGGCAGGCAATGATAAAAAAAGGAATAGAGAGAAAGGGAATAGTGAAGCTTGCTATAGTCGGAAAGTATATAAAATTACAGGACGCTTATCTTTCATTAAATGAAGCAATCAGACACAGCTCTTTTGAGACAGGCGTAAACATTGACATACAATGGATTGAGTCAGAACTTTTAGAAACTTCAACTTCTCTCTTAGAAGGAGTAAATGGCATCCTTGTTCCAGGCGGTTTTGGTAAGAGGGGTATTGAAGGAATGATTATTGCTGCTCGATTTGCGAGAGAAAATAAAATACCATATTTTGGTATCTGTCTTGGTATGCAAACTGCCGTTATTGAATTTGCAAGAAATGTTTTGAAATGGAAAGATGCTCACAGCGCAGAATTTATGCCTCAGACGACACATCCTGTGATTGACCTTATGGAAGAACAAAAGGGTATTACGGATAAAGGTGGCACAATGAGGTTGGGCGCGTACAAGTGTAATCTGATAAAAAATTCGAGTGTGTACAAATTTTATAGCAATAAACCGTATGTGTTTGAGAGGCACAGACATAGATATGAATTAAACAATGATTACAAGGAACAAATTGAAGCTAAGGGGTTAAAAGTAGTTGGGGAGTATACTGAAAAACATCTTGGCGAGATTGTCGAGATGCGTGAACATCCATTTTTTGTTGGGGTACAATTTCATCCTGAATTTAAATCTCGTCCACTATCACCTCATCCCTTATTTACAGCCTTTATCCGTGCTATGAAAAGTACTTAACAAATTTACTTGACAGCAAGATAATAGAGCATAAAATACAAAAAGAGGGGGAAATGAGCGAGGGGTAAGGTAGAATTTTTTAATAAAACGTTGAAGGTGGATGCAAACAGTATTTAAGCTTGGTAATGTGTAAGGATAATCTTGAATGATTGGTATATTATAAGGGGAAGGAATATTTATGTCATTGATTCAATTTAATAGAGTGTATTTTCAATATGATTTATCATCTACGACGGTCTTTAATAATTTGTCTATATCAATAGATACTGCGTGGAAAACAGGTATTATCGGGAGAAACGGGGAAGGCAAAACTACGCTTCTTAATTTAGTAATGAGAAAAATTGTTCCAACAAAAGGGAAAATTAATATACCGATGAAAACTGAGTATTTTCCTTATGAACCAAAACAAACATTAAAAGTTACATTAGATGTAATAAAAGATAACATAGCTCCATTTTATCAATGGGAAGAACAAATGAGGCAGTTGTTGAATAACAGTGATGCAAAGAGTTTGGAAAGATATGGGGAAATACTGGAAAAATATCAAGATGCAGGTGGATACGAAATTGATGCTTTAATTGAAAAAGAGATGTATATGATGAAGATGAATTCAAAATTGTTAAACCGTGATTTTAACACTCTGAGTGAGGGAGAAAGAACACGTGTATTAATTATCTCATTGTTTTTGAAAAGAGGATATTTTTTATTAATTGATGAACCGACAAATCACCTTGATTTAGAAGGAAGGAAATTATTGGGCGAGTACCTTATTCAAAAGAGCGGGTTTATTCTAGTTACACATGATAGATATCTTTTAGATATATGTGTAAACCATATTTTATTTATCAATAAAAAAAATATTTATATTGAAAAAGGTAATTTTTCCTCCTGGAAACATAATAGGGATATTAGAAAAGAGTTTGAAAAACGCAAAAGAAAGAATCTGCAAAAAGAAATAAAATTTTTAAAAATTGCAGCGACAAAGAGGAGAAACTGGGCAAACAATAGAGAGGCGGACAAAAAAGCAAAGACTGACCAAAAAGAGAAGGTTGATAAAGGTTTTGTTGGTCATAGAGCGGCAAAATCCATGAAACGAGCACTAAATATAGAAAAGAGAACAGAAGCGAAAATTGAGGAAAGAAAATACCTTCTCAATGATTTTGATAAAGAAAGGAAGTTAAAGTTAGATACCAGCGCTGACTCACCTCAAAACATTTTAAGATTGGATCATATTTTTGTCAGCATAAAGGGCAAAACAATTATTAAAGATTTTTCACTTGTGATGGGAAAGGGTGATAGGATTGCTATTGTTGGTAAAAATGGGAGCGGTAAAACAACTTTATTAAATGCTATTTCAGGTGAAGTTGAGCTTCAGCGAGGAAAGATTTATAGACCAAAGCGTTTAATAGTTACAAGAGTTTATCAAAATCCACTATGGAATAATAGGATGCTGCGAGAGCATTTAATTGAATGTGACATGGATGAAACGAGGTTTCGCAACATTCTGGGAAGTCTTGGTGTATCAGGCGAAGTATTTGACAGACCACTTGAAACATTCAGCGAAGGCGAGAGAAAGAAAGTAGATTTATGCCGTTCGTTTTTAACAGCTTCTGATTTACTTTTGTGGGATGAGCCCTTGAATTACGTCGATTTAATTACCAGAGAGCAGTTGGAAGACGTTATTTTACAATATAAACCTACCTTATTGTTTGTCGAACATGATAAGCTTTTTGTAGATAGAATTGCAACAAAAGTAGTGTATTTATAAAAACAAAACAGGAAATAGTAAAGCACACTTTTGATTACCTTTGATAGAAATGAAATCGATTTTGTGGACATTCGTTATTTTTTCTATCCATAAAATAAAAAATGCGTTATAATATTTAAAGAGAAATAAAAATGTTGGAGGATTGGAGTATGAAAAAAGCACTTCTTATTGTGGATATGCTGAATGATTTTGTGGAGGACGGAGGAACGCTCAAGGTGAAAGGCGCAAAAGAAATAGTCCCCTTTATTAATGATTTACGTATGGAATTTAGGAAAAATGGGTTTCCTGTCATATATATTTGTGATTCACATTTGGAAAATGATCCGGAATTTGAATTGTGGCCTCCCCATTGTGTTGAAGGCACAAAAGGTGCGGAAATTGTTGGGGAATTAAAGCCTGACACAAATGACTATGTAATTAAGAAGAAGAGTTATTCTGGTTTTTATGGAACTACTCTTCATACTTTATTGAAAATACTCGAAGTAAATACTCTTTATATTACGGGGGTAGCGATGAATATATGTGTTCATTATACGGTAGCAGACGGGGCAATGCGCGGATATAAAATTGTTGTCCCGGTTAAATGCGTAGCAGGACTTACAAAGGAAGATGAAGAGTATATGAAAAAGCAGTTTAGAGATGTTTTTAAAATAAAGCTTGTATAAGGAGGTATTTATGAAAAGCAAAGAAGGGATTTTGAAGATGGTTAAAAAGGCAGGCAGGGAGGGTGCGAGCGTTTTTACACTTGCTGGAACGAAGAGCGCGAGAAATGCAAATTATATTTTAACAAAACAATTTCTGGAAGATCTTCTAAACGAGGGTAAAGTTGAGAAAAATAGTAGCGGCAAATTTATTGCTTCTGGCATCATAAAGAATAGAAGAACATCCGATTATGTGACACGGGACGAAGTAGAAAAAATTACAAAGAAGATTTATCAAGGTATTGTAGATTTGAATGAAAAAGTAGACAGGTTTTTTGAATACATAGACGAAGTGTTTCTTAATATGCGAATGGATAGATCTGGGAGTTTTCCTGCAGAGAAAGATATGCTTATTGCATATGACAATGTCAATATGAATGAAAGTATAGATGATTTTGTCCCGGTATCTAACTTCAAGAAGGAGTTAAAAAAGATGGGATTTTTATTTACGGATAAAGATTTAGATGCAAAGCTTTCAGAAATGAACAAAAGAAAAATTATATATCTTCGTGTAACAAGCAGTTCCAAAAAAGGAAAAAACAAGAAAAAAGAAATTGGCACTGGGAAAAAAGGCAAGTTGCCATATATAACGTGGCTTAAACGGGATTGACTTTTTACACTAACTCATCAAAAATAAAGTAAGCTTAATAACCGATTTTTTAGCCTTCAAAGGGTTATTACTATTTTGTTGCAATTTAACAAAGTTTTTGTAATATAATTATATGAATATGTGATTTATAAACAATTATTGCAAGAATGGATTAAACATTTTTTCTTCTCTAATTGTACTGTTTTCCATGTGTCCGGGGAGAATAATAAAATCATCAGGGAGTATTAGGATTTTTTCTTTAATTGAATTTATCATTTCATTAAATGCATTTTTGTACTCTCTTGCTATACCTACTGTTCCGGTGAATAGCGTATCTCCTGTGAATATAAATCCATCGCCTACAAGCGAGATACTTCCCTTAGTATGTCCCGGTGTATATGCTATCGTAAGAGAACAATCACCAAAATTAATTGTTTCTTTATCTTTTACTTCTCTATCGCAATCAGGCGAAGTGATATTCAAACCAAATTGTTTTGAACCATTTTTTTCAGAGGAAGTAAGTTTTTCCCTGTCTTCTTTATGTACTAATATTTTTGCATCAGGAAAAGATTTTTTTAAAATATTGTTTCCGCCAATGTGGTCGAAATGTCCGTGCGTGTCGATAATAAAACAAAGTTTTCCATAAAGTGACTTTATGAAATCTGTGAGTTCGTTTTTTTCTCCTTCTTTTAATGTACTCGGATCAATCACTATAATATCATTGTTGTTTTTTACTACGTAACAATTTGTTTCAAGTGGTCCAAATGTAAATTTGTTGATAACTGTTTTATTAATTTCTAATTTTTTACCTAGCATAGTATAATTATACTGAAAAAATAAAAATCGTTATAAGAAGGTTTTAAAATTTCGTGGCAAATATTTATTACCTCTCCAAATTAGGGGTATTTGGCATTTATATATCTATTACAGTAGGGCTTTCCGTAATTGTAACAGTTGGGTTTATTCTTACCCAGACGCCTGTTATAAGAGTTCTATTCAATCTGGAAGATTCTTTACGAAAGCAGATTATAGTGGGTGTTTTCTTTGGCGGTGTTTCTATTTTTGGGACTTATCTTGGGACTGATGTAAATGGCGCAATAGCGAATATAAGAGATGTAGGTGCTATAAGTGGAGGCCTTTTCGGAGGGCCATTTGTAGGCCTTATTGCAGGCCTTATAGGAGGCGTACATAGATTTTCTTTAAGGTGGATTTACTGCTGCTCCTTGTGCTCTTGCAACAATATTAAACGGTACAATAGCAGGCATTTTGTATACAATAAAACGAGGTAAAGTTTTTTCCATTCTTCCCGGTGTTGTATTTACAGCAATTGCAGAAGTATGTCATATGGGGCTTGTTCTTGAGGCGATTATTGCTTTAGGCAATGCACGTGCAGGTAAGGGAGAAAAAGAGGCAAAAGAAATCGGATAATTCCTATTTTTGATTGTAATGCATAAAGGCTCGCCGTACGGCGAGCCTTTATATTCTCCGCTATCTTATTTAGTTTTCTACAAACTAATAAATTTTTAAAATTTTAACATAAGTCCTTTGAAAATCTTCTTTCTCCAAATTCGTTTAGATCAAATACTTCTACTTTATCTTTTTCTTCCAGTTTAGCAATTTCTTTTTTTGAAGTTCGTTGTTTTAATTTCCTTAAATTCGGCTTTTTCTGCAAGTTCTTGAACAGCAGGATGGAGTGGCTCGGTATGCAAAAGGTATATCTCTGAATATCTTCCCTTTTTCTCTTCCGTGTATTTTACTACGCTTCTTACATCTACTCTTCCTATTTGCCTTCTGAAACCTATAAAGATCATACAATCACCTCTTACAATTATTATAATTATATTTATTATTTTTTTCAAAATTTATTATTCACTTAAGTAGCGTTTACGCAAAATGGTATTAATAGTTTTTCTTTATGAGCAGGCAATAAGATGCAATTTATTATAATCGTTTTAAGAATTACTGGGAAATTACAGTAGAAAAATTCCTACAGCACCCATTATCAATAAAAGAAGAGATGCATTTATTTTAAATTTAATAAGTACAATAAAAGCAATTATCGAAAAGATATATGGAAGTATGTTATTATGGAAGCCACGACTTGCAATAATGTATACTGTGCTTATCAAGAGAGCTATTATCACGGGCTTTATCCCTACCATAAAAGCACGATACACAGGATGGGTTTGCAATTTTTTCATTGCTGTTGCAACAAGCAGAATAAGTATAAATGAAGGAGAAACAACGCCTGCTGTGCTGATAATGGCACCTATCACTCCGTGAATCCTGTATCCTATGAATGTTGCAATGTTAACTGATATAGGTCCCGGAGTAATTTCTGCGACGGAAACAAAATGTAAAAAATCTTCTATTGTAATCCAGTGAAGATTTGTTACAAGTTCTCTTTGCAGGATGGGAATCATTGCTTGTCCCCCACCAAACGTAAATGCCCCAATTTTAAAGAATTCCAGATATACTTTAAGAAGAACCATTTTTAAATTTCCTTGTTTTGAATAAAATTCCTAAGCCACCACCTACAAGAATTACATATATTGGATTCAATTTTATTATAAAAATTTCTACTAAGGAGAGAATAAGTATTGATAGATTAAAAAAATCTATCTTTATTTTTTTTGTGATGTCAATTGTGACGTATGCAATTTCCGCTACAATTCCGATTAAAATTCCTGAAAAGAATTTAAGCACAGTGGTATTGCTAGTTATTCCTGTAAAATATATTGAAAGGAGCAGAATAATTATAAGAGAAGGGAGAACTACTCCCAGAGTTGCTATTATTGAGCCCAATATACCCAACTCCTTATATCCGATAAATGTTGCCATATTAACTGCTATAGGCCCAGGGGTTATCTGCGATACTGCGAGCACTTCAATAAAATCATCTTCGCTGATATATCTGTTTTTTGCTGCAAGTTTTTGTTTCATAATGGGGATCATTGCATAGCCGCCGCCGAGTGTAAATAGGCCAATGTAAAAAAAGATGCCAAACAGTTTTAATGCATTTATTTTTTTGTTCATCTTTTTATTCTATAAAAATAAGCGATAAAAACAATATAAGCTACATTTTGTTACCAGAGAGATAATAAAATTTAATTTTTATAAAAATTTTAAAAAATTATGTAAACATAACAAATACTAGTGCATGCTTAATATATTGGATGTTTTTATAATTTTAGACAAACTTTTGTTCTTGACAAGCTCAAAAACATTTTGTATACTAACTTTACAATGTTTATTGGGGGAAGACTTTGAAGCTTAGGTGATAATTAATTGGCTGCCTTAACCTAAGCTGAGTCACTGGCAAAACCGGTCCTCCTTTTGTAAAAGGAAGGAGGAACATATGAAAATTAGAAGGTGTAAATTTGTTTTAATTGTATTAATCTTATCGTTTTTTCTGTTAGCTCAATTTAGTTTCTTGCCGTTACAGGCTGTATATTCTAAAACTAATGTAATTTCTGGAGACCAAATAATAGATATTGGGTTAGTTAAGAAGGTTAACACTAGCGGACCTTATTATGTGGGTGACCGTATAACTTTTACAGTTAGTGTTATTAATACTGGCAATGCAGCATTCAATGCAAATGGAGTAAAAGTTTATGATCCTCAAATGAAGAATGGTTCAGTGGATTTTGGTGATGTTGTTGCTTCACCTCCAGGAGGTTGGAATGGACCAAACGGAAAATGGGTTAATGGTAATGTTGTAATACCCCCCGGTGGGAGTGTATCGTTAATTCTTACTGGAACATTGTTACACAGAGGAACAATATGCAACAATGTTTATTTTGTGTTTAGTGCTCAAGTTGAGCGGGATGATAACCCGGAGAATAATACTGCTCAAGTTTGTATTGACGTAGTGGAGCGGGATGCAGATATCTATGTATACAAAACCTGTCATGATATTACACCAGGAGATACAAATGTCCTTGCATACACAATTGGTGTTGGAAATGATGGGCCTTCAGATGCAAAAAACTTTATCCTTACAGATACGCTTCCTTCCGGCCTTTCAAATGCAACATATGCAGTTGATGGAGCAAGCAAGGGAAGCTGGACTGGTTCACATAACTTTGGCACAATAGCAAGTGGTGTATCACATACAGTGATAATCTATGCTGATATATCCTCGTCTCTTACAACGATAGGTAGCAATACGGCAACTGTTACATCAGGTACGGCAGATTCACATGTAGGGAACAACTCAGATACATGTACAAATACAGTAACAACAGATGCAGATATCTATGTATACAAAACCTGTCATGATATTACACCAGGAGATACAA
>CAZLBY010000001.1:0-212605 GCA_964558085.1 uncultured Caldisericales bacterium | reverse complement strand
TTACATCAGGTACGGCAGATTCACATGTAGGGAACAACTCAGATACATGTACAAACTACTTGAACCTACCTTTTGCTACGATAACAAAAACTCCGAATGTACAGGTAGGAACACGTGGGGCAAACATAAACTGGGTTATAGTAGTAGAAAACGCAGGTGATATTACCCTAACGAATGCCTATGTAATAGATACATTACCTCCTAATTTTACCTTTGTGAATACATATGAAATAACATTTAGTGGTACTGGAAGTCGAATTTCTGTGGTTAATCCTTCCGCTGGTGCAACCGGAACCATTTCTTGGGGTGTCTGGATGCTTAATCCGGGGGATACTTTCACTATTAGATTTACTGCAAATATCTCATTAACAGCGTCTTATGGCACACATACAAACACCGCGTTTGTTAGCAGCAATGAATATATTTTACCGCCGGATAGTGCAGATGTTACTATCTCGCCACCACCACCTACCACCTCCACCACCTCCTCCACCACCTCCTCCTCCACCACCTCCTCCTCCACCACCACCTCCTCCTCCACCACCACCACCTCCTCCTCCACCACCTCCTCCTCCACCACCACCTCCTCCACCACCACCTCCACCACCACCTCCTCCACCACCACCACCACCAGAACCACAGCCATTGCCAGAGGAAGAAGTCGTTGTTTACCACCACAACTTCTTTTCTGGTTACCCTGACAAGACATTCAGGCCTGAAAATCATATTACGAGAGCCGAGGTTTCTTCTTCAGTTGCAAGAGCACTTGGTCTTAAATGGCAGGAGTATTTATTTGATACATTTAGCTACTCATTCCCTGATGTTACTGACTCATTCTGGGGATTCGGGCATGTAGAGGCTTTATTTAATGAAAAACTTATTATTGGTTATCCTGATGGCACGTTTGGGCCAAATAGGTCTATCACTAGAGCTGAAGCTGCACAAATATTCTTTAGACTTCTTAATCTTCAGCCAAAATATTCAGATACTCCAACCTTTAGTGATATGGACAGTTCACACTGGGCATATGGTGCTGTTGAAGCCATAGCTGAAAGAAAAATAATTTTGGGTTATCCTGATGGCACATTTAAACCAGACAAGCCGATTACCAGAGCAGAGTTTGTAACAATTGCCTGTAAAACACTTGGGAGAGGACCATTTGAGGACGGAATTATAGAAAATCCTTATCCTGATTTGGGATCATCTCATTGGGCATTCTCGTTTATTATGGAAGCTTCGATACCGCATATTGTTATTAACCCGTTAAGGCAGGATTTCCTTATTGAAATACCAAGCAAAAAGATTCCGATTTATTCTGAATGGACCGATTCAACGATTGAGGTTCCGGAGTTAGGAAGTATAATCATCGCAATTGTTCCAGTGGACGGGCTTACACCAGAGGGGGATGATCCACCTCCGAGAGAAGTTATAGTAAAAATAATAGTTAAGAGGGAAATGCCATAAACTGTGATTAATAAAATTTAATCAGAATATTTTCCGTAGGGGGAGGTAAAAAATTCCCCCTCCTTCCGTTTATAAAATAAAAAAACTAAGTAGTGGGCTAAAAACCTAATGCCGATTAAGAATAAAAAAATTTTTTAAAAAAAAAGCTAAAATTTATGCTTTTTTACTTGACAAGCGGAAAAAAGGCCTTATAATGGGAGTAACATTGAAAACTAAATAGTGTTAACGTACCAAGAAGCTTTGATCCTTTGTTCCCTATGTGGGCGTCACGGGGCAAAGAGGAGCTAATGACGCAACCGGCTTGGTTTTTTTGTCTAAGTACTTAAGGCAAAAACCAGGTTATACGTGGTACCAAGAGGCGTTGAATCCTTGTTCAAATTTGGGCGCTAGAACAAGGACGAGCCAGTAGCGCAACCGGCTTGGTTTTTTATTTTGCCAAATCTCTCTCAAGCATAAAAGCTGCTGCACGCCAGAATTTTTGGAGCCCAAATTGGGAGAGAGATGAAAAAAGTAGCCTGGTTATCAAGACGAAAAGCAGTAGTGAGCGGAGTAATAATCATATTTGTTGTTATGATTACTCCGTTAAGCTTATTTAGTGTGTTTTCAACTAATTATAAAAGTGAAACTCACTATATCTATATCGATGCCAATGAATCTGAAGAAACAATTGTTTTTAAACCAATAAAACTTAATGATAAGATTTTTGTTTCCTTAAGAACTTACAGTCGAAATGATTCAGTAAATATTAATTTAAATAGTCAGACATTTGAAATAATATCTCAAAAAACTCTGAATTTACCGGATATGGAAGTAGTTGATTATAAACCTCTGGATTTTGGTAGAGTTTATAGATACGAACTTCTTTCTTTAAAACCAGGACAAAATGAAATATCGTTTTCATTATCAGAAGAGAATGCAGCAACTTATGATAATTCAGAAATAAAAGTTATCATTCCGGTTGAAAACAAAAGATCTGCGGTACAATCCGTTTCGGCTAAAGAGTTGGTTAAGATGCCACCCCGGGTTAGCGTTCTTAAACCAATTGTTGTCCTTGTAGATTTCAGCGATTCAGCTGCAAGTTATAGTGTTTCAACTCCTACTTTTTATCAAAATCTTCTCTTTGGTGAAGGGACTAAAAGCTTGTATGATTATTATCTGGAAAATTCTTTAGGCAAACTTGAAGTAAGAGGTACAGCTTATGCAAATTCCAGTTCAGATACCCAATGGTTTACAGCGCCAGAACCGTATTCATATTATGTAGGGTCATCCAATGGGATGGGGACATACCCGCACAATACACAAAAGTTGGCCGAGGATATTATTGACATAATTGATCCTGTTGTAGATTTCTCAGAGCACGATGGCGATGGCGATGGAGTTGTAGATGGAATTTTTATCATTTATGCTGGCAGACAGGCAAGCTCTCAGTATCCAGATAAAATATACCCCCATATGTGGTCAATTGCAGCTGAGAAAAGAGACGGGAAAATAATTTGTGATTATGACATACTCCCTGAGTATAGATATAAACCAGGGGATGCAACAATTGGGTCATTCTGTCATGAATTTGGGCATACACTTGGTGCAATTGACCTTTATGATCTGGATGGATTATCCTATTTTGAATATGATGGAGAAAAATCCAATGGCCTTGGGAAATGGAGCATTATGGCAAATGGAGTATGGGGAGCGACAAAGCAGTCAGGAGATACACCTTCAGATTTCGATGCATGGCATAAGATAAAATTTGGATGGATTGAGCCGACTGTCATTACCGGAGATTTAAAATCTGTTTCCATCCCTGCTGTTGAGCTTGAGGGAGGTAAAATTTATAAATATGTTTTGGAATCAAACCCAGATGAATACTACCTTATAGAAAACAGGCAGCAAATAGGCTTTGATTCGAAGTTGCCCGGAGCAGGAATTTTAATATATCATATTGATGAATCTGTAACTTCAAATAGTTATGCCTGGTCTCCGTTCGATGAAACTCCAAACGAGGGGCATTACAAAGTTGCTTTAATACAGGCAGATGGCTTGTGGGATCTTGAACTAAAAAAGGATTACGGGGATGATGGGGATCCTTTCCCGGGTTCTACTGACAATAGAGTATTTTCTGTGGACACCCTGCCAAACAGCAACCTGTATAATGGCACCCCAACTTATCTAAAAATAAGTAACATTAGTGATTGCGATTCAAATTTAACTATCACTGTTGATTTCTCTATACCTGGAGATTAATAACATATAACGTTGTATCGTCTTTGAACGTATAGTCAAGCATTTCTCTATTTTCTTATTATTTGTTCAAGCCTAAATCCATTATTATTTTCTTAACCATTGGTTTTATCAGATGGTTGTGGAAAATCTGTTTTTAAATATAATCAAATCATGATGGTAAAAGTATTATTTTTTGCAGAAGCAAAGAAGATTGTTAAAAAAGGCGAAGTTGATTTAGACTTTACCGGGAGAACGGTTCTGGATATTAAAAAAGAACTTTTGGAAAAATATCCTTCCCTTGAAACATCGTTTAATAGTGTTGTATTTGCTGTTAATGAAAAATATGTAACGGAAGATACTGTGTTAAAAGATGGGGATGTACTGGCCGTGATACCGCCTGTGGGGGGTGGGTAAATGATAAAAATACTGAAAGAAAAGATTGATATACTCCATTATGTGGAACTGTTAAAAAAAGATGATGCAGGTGCTGTCGTTACTTTCTTAGGCGAGCCGAGGAAAAGCATCGAAGACGGAGATGTCATATCAATAAATTATACTGCTTACGAAGCAATGGCATTGAGTGAAATGAAAAAGATTGAACAAGAAGCACTTAATATTAGCGGCATAAAAGAAGTAATTATTATTCATAGGATAGGGGAGGTTCCGCTACAAGAAGTTTCTTTGTTTGTTGGCATTTCTTCTGCGCATAGAGAAGAAGGTTTTAAGGTTTGCAGTATGGTTGTGGATAAGGTAAAGGAGAAAGTACCGATCTGGAAGGAGATTAAGAATGCGAGAAGTGGGGATAGTTAAGCGCGTAGAAGGCAAATTTGCTGAGATAAGAGCGGCAGCAGGAAAAGAATGCAGCGGTTGTGCGGGAGAAAAAAGCTGTAGCTCGTCTTCTCTCTGGGGAAATGATAAAGCTACGATTATTATAAAAAATGATATTGATGCAGAGGAAGGAGATCTTGTCGCATTTGAACTAAATGAATCAGATGTTCTTACCGGAGCTTTTATTATATATATGATACCATTTTTGTTTTTTGCTGTTGGCGTTATTTTAGGCATTACCTTGGAAAAAGGTTTTGGTTTTAAACTTGGGAATCTGGAAAATGCATTGCCTGTTGTTGTATCTGCCATATTCCTCGGAATAGGGATGCTTGTTGTAAGAAAGAAAGACAGAGAGCAAAAAGGGCATTCTTACATAACAGAAATTCTCTTAAAAAAGGAAGATGTTTCATGCCTTAACAATTAGTATTGATCAAACGTAGTTTATTATTATTTTATTTCTTGAAAATCTGTCACTGACGAGGGGTAATTTATATTCATTTCCTTTAGTTTTGATTGGACAAAAAGGGCTGCTTCTATGCGCATCTTCTGAAGCGCGCATCCTATTTTATAGGACTTAAAGATATCTCCGTTTATATTGTGATTATTTGCAAGGCATCCACCGGAACAGTAGAAACGTGCCCAACAACGTGCACACTCTTCTTTGTTAAACAAGAAGTTTGCATTTTTAAATTTTTCTTCAACCATTTTATTTAAAATCCCATTGTATATGTCTCCTAATTTCATTTCATTTACTCCGTCAAATTGGTGGCAGGGGTATATGCTTCCATCTGGAGAAACGGCAAGGTATTCTACGCCTGCACCGCACCCATGGATTCTCTTTTGTATGCACGGGCCTGCTTCCAGGTTTATGTTAAAGTGGAAAAAGTGCCATTCTTTTTCTTTCTGTGATTCTATGTATTTTTTAGAAAGTTTTTCATATTCGTTTTTTAAGCCGGGTAAATCCTTTTCAGTAAAGCCTATCTCTTTATCTTTTGTTATTACTGGCTCAAGTGAAATAAAATCAAAACCCAGGTTATGTAAATCTATTGCTGTTTTTGCAATGTGCGGCGTCTTTTTTGTATATGTGCCTCTTACATAATATCCTGCTGAGGCTTTTCTATGTTCTGTGACAATTTTTATTTTTGGATAAATAAGGTCAAATGTGCCATTTCCATCTGGCAGTATCCTGAATTTTTCATTTGTTTCTTTTTGCCCGTCCAGGCTTAATACTATGCTTATGTCGTTATCGTATAGAAATTTTTCTATCTCTTCTGTGATAAGGGAGCCGTTTGTTGTAATTGTAAAACGCCATTTTTTATCTGGATATGTTTTTCTTGCGTACTGGACTGTTTTTTTGACAACAGCAAAAGCAAGCAGTGGTTCTCCACCAAAGAAATCTACCTCTAAATGCTGTCTTCCCTCCGAATGCTCGTAGAGGAAGTTAATGGATTTTTTTGCAACATCCCAACTCATTAGAGCATTTTTATTGCCGTAGTTTCCTTGTTTTGCAAAGCAGTATTTACAGGCAAAATTACACGCGTGAGCGATATTTAGGCAGAGAGATTTGAGCGAGAACGCAGATTTAAAGTATTCTGGCGAAGGCGAAAAAAGCAAATTTTCTTTTATGAGTTGCTCGATCTCTTTCCTTGTGTTTGAAGCTTCCTTTCCGTATTCTCTGAAAAGTATTTTTTCGGCTAAATCAAATGATTGTTTTTTAATGAGTGCGTTGATGAATTCATATGATATTTCGTCAAGCACAAATAAAGAACCTGTATTTACATCAATTGCAAAACGTTCTTCGTTGAATATAAACGTGTGGACATTTTCTTTGCAAAAAGCATCATGCATCAAGTTACCAGACCCATCTCTTTATCGGCTTTTTGATTTCGCAAACTTGATTGCCTATTGTTACGCTTGTTTTGCACGCTGATTTGCAGGGTGTTTGACACTCTCTGCAATCGTGTTTTTTATCAATATTCCAGAAAGGTTTTTTAATAACTACTTTTATATGTTTCATTTGTTACCTCCACTTTGCTTATTATAGTTTAAATTTGATACTCAGGCAAGTACCTTTATAATGTTGACAAAATTTTAACTCTATGTAAAATTCAACAAAAGAAAGAAGGTGAAAATGTGGAAAGCAAAGATATAAGGGAGAATTTTCTTGTTTTTTTTGAAAATAAAGACCATTTGAGATTAAAAAGTGCATCGCTTATTCCCCAGGATCCAACGCTTTTGTTTACTTCAGCGGGGATGGTTCCCTTGAAAGCTTATTATCTTGGTGAGGAAGAACCGCCAGGCAAACGCATGGCAACAGTTCAAAAATGTCTAAGAACAAACGACATAGATAATGTGGGGCATACAGCACGACACCATACATTTTTTGAAATGCTTGGGAATTTTTCCATAGGTGATTATTTTAAAGAAGAGGCAATCCCCTGGGCGTATCAGTATGTGACAGAAGTGTTAAATTTACCGAAAGATCGTTTATGGATTTCAGTATACAAGGATGATTTAGAGTCAAAGGAAATCTGGAAAAAAGTAGGTATTGCTTCTGAAAAGATTATTTTACTTGGCGAAGAAGATAATTTCTGGAAGATGGGCACTGTCGGACCCTGTGGGCCTTCCTCTGAAATTTATTTTGACAGGGGTATAAGAAAGCCGGGGGAAGAAAAGCAGCTTCCCGGAGATGACGGGGAGAGATTTTTGGAATTTTGGAATCTTGTTTTTACTCAGTTTGACAGGCAAACTAATGGAGAGCTTAAGCCATTGCCGAAACGAAATATTGATACCGGCCTGGGACTTGAGAGGATTACAAGCATTATAGAAGGAGTTGAAACAGATTTTGAAACAGATCTTTTTTTGCCCATCATTAGAAAAATTGAAGATATAAGTAGAGAAAAGTATGGAATTGATGAGAAAAAGGACCGTTCTTTCCGTGTTATAGCCGACCATATAAGAGCCATTTCTTTTCTTATTGCCGAGGGACTGGTTCCTAGCAATGAAAAAAGAGGATATGTGTTGAGAAGGCTGATACGAAGGAGTGCACTTTTTGGAAGAGGATTAAATCTCGAGAAATCGTTTCTTTATCGTATTGTCCCTGTTGTTGTGGATTCTCTTAACGCGTTTTACCCGGAACTGAGTGAAAACAAAGATAAGATAATTTCTAATATAAAAAGCGAAGAGGAGCGGTTTAACCTGACATTAAATGGAGGGTTTGAATATTTTAAAGACCAGCGTAAGAAGATAGAAACATCAGGTGGAAAAGAGTTTTCTGCAGATGCTGCATTTTATCTGTATGATACGCTTGGCTTTCCAATAGAGCTTACTAAATTGTTGCTTAAAGAGCATAATCTTGACTTTAATAACGAGAAATTTGATGAATACCTTGAGGAGCAGAGAGAAAGGGCGAGAAAGGCATTTAGTGGAGGAAAGAGTTTTACAGAGAGAGTCAATCTTGTTAAGGTAAAAGAAGAGGTAGGTGTGACTGATTTTATTGGTTATGACGTTTTTTCATCAAAAGTTAAAGTAAAAGGTATTTTAAAGAATGGGAATTTGGTTAATTCGGCGTCAGAAGGAGAGGAAGTTTCTGTTATACTTGATAAAACGCCTTTTTATGCCGAAAAGGGCGGGCAGGCAGGAGATAAAGGGATTATAAAAAATGAAAAGTTTACATTTGTAGTGGAAGATACTGAAACTCCGATTAGTGATTTGATAATGCATACAGGTAGAGTAAAGAGCGGATCCATTAAAGTTGGAGATACAGCAGAAGCATCTGTCGATTCGGAAAGAAGGCATGCAATTATGCGGGCACATACATCTGTGCATATATTACAGGGAGTGCTGAGAAGTTTTTTCGGAGAAAATATTGGCCAACAAGGTTCTGCTGTTTATCCTGATGAATTTCGTTTTGACTTTAATTTCACAGGCAAGATGGACGATGAAATGTTTGGCAAAATTGAAAGAGAAATAAACGACATTATAATGAATGGGATTCCTGTTTGCGTTAAAGAAATGACACTTGATGAAGCGAATAAATCTGGCGCTCTTGCATTTTTTGGAGACAAGTATGGAGATACTGTAAGAGTTGTCAACATAGCCGGTGTAAGCAAAGAATTTTGCGGGGGAACGCATGTATCTGATACAGGCGATATTCACTGTGTAGTGCTTACGTCTTTTAGGAGTGTTGCGTCTGGCATAAAAAGAATAGAGGGACTTTCAGGCAAAAAAGCTTATCAGACGATATTAGAAAAAGGAAGAATCCTTAAAAAAATAGCGAAAATTTTATCAGTAGACGAAAAATCCGTTCCAGGCCGAATAGAAGAAATTTTTGCTGAAAACAAAGAACTGAAGCGTGAATTACACCAATTTACATTAAAGGGTATTGAATCAGCATTGGACGATATCATTTTAATTACAGAAAAAGACGGCATCCCTTTTTACTTTAAGGAATTTCATTCGGCTTCATTTGCAGAATTGCGTAAAGCGCTGGATATGGCAAGGAAAAAGTTGAAGGAGGGAGTCGTGTTGTTTAGTTCTGTTGAAGCTGATGAGGTTCTTCTGCTCGTAGGGAAGTTAGCGGATGAAAATGTTTCAAGCATTGAAATTTTTAATAAGATATCTCCGCTTCTCAATGGAAGAGGAGGAGGAAATGAACGCTTAGCACAGGGAAGTGGTACTGCGCGGATAAACGTGAAAGATCTTAAAGAGAAATTGTAAAGCAGGTGAATAAATGGAAGAAAAAGGAGTAATTGTTGCACTTGATGTTGGCACGGGAAGAATTGGCGTGGCTGCAAGCGATTCTTTGCATATAACCGCAAACCCCGTTACTGTGATCCAAAGAGACGGGAATGAATTTGAAGCAATAAAAAAACTGGTAGAGTTTTACAACGCAAAAAATGTTGTTATAGGTCTTCCTAAGACATTAAAAGGAGGTGTGGGTTCGCAGGCAGAAAAAGTGCTTATATTTGTAAATGTATTAAAAAGATATTTAAGCGATGTAGAAATAATTCTTTGGGATGAGCGTTTTACTAGCGTTATAGCCCACAAAATGTTTAAGTTGCTGGGCGTTAGGTCCAAAAAAGAGCGCGCAACAAAAGATGTTGCCGAAGCTTTGTTAATTCTTCAGAGTTATCTGAATTATGGAGGGAGGAAGAAAAAATTAGAAAATTCAGACGAATAATTCTTCTCATTGTTTTTTTTCTTATTTTTTTGATTGTCTTTATCGAAGTATATCCTGGATTGATTACTGGCAAGAGTGAAGGAGAGTTTGCTATCCCAGAAAATGTTACAGTGAAAAATATAGGAACATTATTAAAGGAAAATGGTTTTATTCTTGATCCGATTGGTTTTTCCATTATTGTCAGGGTCAGAGGAGAAGAGAGGAATTTAAAAAGTGGGCAATACTATCTTGCCGATATTCATAACATTTTTGATATCATAGATATCTTTAAGCAGGGAGTATTGCCGGAAGACATAAAAGTAACCATTCCGGAAGGGTTTACCATAAAGGATATTGCAGAAAGACTTTACGAAAAAAATGTAATAGAAGATAAAGAGCTGTTTATCAAAGACGCAGAGCAATATGAAGGATATCTTTTTCCTGATACATATTTGTTTACAGAAAAAATGACGAATAGAGACGTAATAAACAGGTTTGGAGAAAGATTTTTAGAGATTTTGCCAGCTGACATTAATGAAAAAGCAACGGAAAAAGATTTAACCTTAGAGCAAGTTATTATCCTTGCTTCTATTGTTGAAAAAGAAGTGCGTCTTGACGAGGACAGGCCTTTTGCTGCAAGCGTGTTTTTAAATAGGATACGTGTCGGGATACCGCTTCAGGCAGATTCTACAATTGTTTATATATTGCCAGAGCATAAACAATGGCTTTCCGAAGAAGATTATGATATAGATTCTCCATATAATACATATAAATATGCCGGACTCCCGCCGATGCCTATATGTAATCCGGGGATAAAGTCTATCATTGCCGTGCTTGATGCTCCTGATACAAATTATTACTATTTTATTACAACGCCGGAAGGAAAAGCAATATTTGAACGAACTTTAGAAGAGCATAACAGGGATCTTGCAAAATATTATGGTGGATAATTGTGTGCAGCATAGAACATAGTGAACAAATAAAGGGAAGAGAAATTTTGAGAAAAATTCATATAGACAAACGGTATGTCTGGTTTGTCCAGGCGTTGCTTTCTGATACCGGGCTTGTTGCACTTTCTTTAGGAAAGGATGAAGAGGTATCCATTTTTTATGATAAGAATGTAGAGAATGAAGTTCTAAATTATCTTCGCGAAATTGAACAATTTTGTTGTTTTGAACTTTGTTAAAAAATCCTATAATAAAGATAGGAGAGAATGCATAAAATGAGTGTACTTTTTGGGAAAAGGAATTATAAGGCAACCTTGCAAAAATTTATAGCGCAAGAACATTTTGATGAAGTGCTTAAAGAAGCTGTGAAGGAAGGGGACTATTTTTATGAAAAAAATGACCCCCAAAGTGCTTTGCAGGTATACCTTGGTCTTTTAAAAATGTGTGAAAATGTCAAGGCACTTCCTTCGTTATTTCATGGAAAGATCTATGAGAAGATTATACCGCTCTTTTTTGAATTAGATGATACTAAAAATGGTATTCAGTACACATTTCTTTTAGTAGACGAGAAACTTAAACATAATGAAAAGAGTGCAGCTGTTGATCTTATATCTATTTTGCAGAATAGATTCCCAGGAAAGATGGAAGTTGTCCTAAAGGCTGTAAATGTGCATATGGCCGCTGGACAGCTTGAAAATGCGTTTAATATTGTAAACAAGCTTATTGAAACGAAAGGGGCCAAACCGGCACTAATTGAACTTGCCGGAGAATTGCTTTTTGTTATGAAAAAGTTTGAAGATGCAGAAATTTATTTTAATGTACTCCTTAAATTGAAACCCAATGATGAAGTGGCGCTAAAAAGACTTTCTGAGATACTCGAGTTTAAAGAGACTGAAGCAGTTCCTATTGAAAAAGAAAAAAAGGTTGAGAGGAAACTTTCAAAGGAATCTGCTGTTAAGACAGGTATTTTGCCTGCACAACCTTTAGTTAATACATCTGATAAGAAACCTCTTTTAACTCCTTCTGAAAAAGAGCCTAACTTTAAGAAAACGGTAATTTCTGACGATAAACAAAAAAAGATACCTGTTAGCAAAGAACCTTCTATCGTGAAAGCTCAAGTATCAGGCTCCGGAACGACAGAACTTACTTTTGTCAATGACCCGGAATATATAAAAGGTTTGGAATGTATGAATAGGGGAGATGAAGAAGAAGCAAAAATATTGTTTGTAAATGCAGCAGAAAAGTATGCAAAGGTAAATTTTATAGAAGCAGAACATATCTATAATAAAGTTTTGCTTATAGATCCTGGTAACGTAGAAATAATTAGAAGACTCTCACATCTTAGTGAAGAAAGTGGAAAAAAAGAAGACACAGTTTTTTATCTGAGAGTTGCTTACAAATACGCAAAAGGCGAGGAAAAACTTGATATTCTTTACAAAATAACGAAACTTCTTCCACAGGATAAAAATTTGAAAAAAGATTTTTACGGTATGCTTGTTAATCTTGGCAAGAAAGAGGACGCAGTATCTATGTTTCTTAAAATTGCAGACACAGAGCCAAATGTAAGTAGCCTTTCAGTACTGCTTTTTCCTTTAATTAAAGAAGATGTTGAATATTTAAGGACGGTGAGCAAATATCTTCGGAATAGAAGTCTTAGTGACAGGACAACATTCCAATATTTCTACACATTGGGTAAAATCTTGTGTAACATGAACGAAGAAATTGAAGGCATAAGATGGCTTATATCTGCGCATAGAATTGGCAAGCTTTCCCCGGATGACTACTTAGAACTGGCCAAGTATATTGTTGATATCCCCGATGCTGTCGAAAAAAATATTGTTGCTAAAGCATTGTATGGCTGTATGGACAACATAGTAGATCTTTCTAAGAAAGATCAGATAGTAGAGTTATTGCTAAAATTAGATCCAAAGAACAAGCTGTTTTTGTTGAAAAAAATTTATCTTCTTGAACGCAAAGGCAATATAAAAGAATTAGTTAAGACATTTTTAGAATTTATTGATTTAAATCCCGGGGGCAATGTCGATTTTGTGTGTGATGAAGCAAAAAAACTGGGTGAAAAGCTTACTGTAAAAGAGCTAATAAAAATTGCACAGTTTTTTGAAATAGCCGATCGTTCCGATAAAGCAATTGAGATGTATGAATTAATTCTCAAGCGAGAGCCAGACAGCAAAGAAGCTGCACTTAATATGTTCATTGTGCATCTTGAGAATGAAGAAGCAGATAACATAGTAGATTTTTTCGATAAGTTTAAACCTTCTCATCTTTTTTCCCCATCACTTGAAAAAGTAATAAAAAAATATGAAGAAAAAAGGGCGAAAGATTCTTTAAACTACAATGTACATTATGTTTTGGGTTTCCTGTGCTTTATTGTGGAAAGGTACGAAGAAGCAATTGCAGCTTTTCAGTTTGTTAGGCGGTCGTCAGAGCATTACATCCCGCTTATGTGTCTATTTTTGGGTATGAGCTTTGAAAAGATAAGTCTTTTTGATTTTGCAGCAAAGCAGTATGAAAAAGGTCTTTCTTCAAAAAATGCGACTGACAATGTTAAAGCGCATTTATTATATAGGAGTGCGCTTATTAAAAAATTTAATGGGAGCAATGATGAATGTAAAAATTTACTGAAAGATGCATTAGAAATTGCCCCAGGTTTCAAATTGGCACAGGAAGCTCTTTCTTCTGTACCAGAGGGTGGAAGTGTAATACAAATGGAAGGAGAAGACAAAGCATGATCTCATCAAAAAAAAATGATAAAGTTGGAAAGATTCTTTTAGATAAAAAATTTATTACTGAAGAAGAATTAACAAAGGCTCTAAAAATACAGAAAGTAACACATGAGCCATTATTAAAAACTCTTATCGATATAGGATGCATTGCAGAAGAACAAGCAGCACAGGCTTTAGGCATACAATGGGGAATGGAGTATGTGGACATTTTAAATTATCCTGTCGACAAAGAAAAATTGCACATTTTAGATCCTAACAGAGCAAGGTATTACGGCATTTTTTTGTTAAAGAGAGAGGGAGATAAGTTGCATGTAGCAATTTCTGACCCGACTAATATTGAAGCTATGGATTATGTAAGGCTTACCTTAGGTGAGAATATTATCTTCTATGTATCTACGCGTGCTAATATAGAACAATCTATCGAAAAATATTATGAAATGGAAGATGTTCTTAAAAGGGCGGAAGAAGAAGCTTTTTCATCTACTACAATCCTTAAAGAAGGCGATGAATTTGATATTAGCAAGCTACGGGAAATGGGAGAAGAAGCGCCCATAGTGAGAATTGTAAACAACCTTATAACAGAAGCAATTCTTCAAGGCGCCTCAGACATTCATATTGAACCACTGGAAACAAATGTGCGTACACGTTATCGAATAGACGGCGTTTTGTATGAACATCAAAACCTTCCCAAAAAAATCCAGCCAGGTGTCACATCTCGTGTGAAAATACTGGCCAATATGGATATTGCGGAGAGAAGATTGCCGCAGGACGGAAGAATTTCTTTAAAGTTTGAAGGAAGAAGGATTGATTTTAGAGTTTCTGCCCTACCTACCGTGCATGGAGAAAAAATTGTTTTAAGAATACTGGATGCCACTTTTGCTCTTTTGCCACTTGAAAAGTTAGGTTTTTCTTCAGAAAATTTTAGAAAGTTTGAAGATGCTATTGCACAACCTTATGGCATGGTGCTTATTTCAGGCCCGACGGGATCGGGTAAAACTACTACGCTTTACTCGGCTTTAACCAGACTGAATACAACTGCGCGAAATATTGTTACAGTAGAGGATCCTGTAGAATACAGGTTGAAAGGTATTAATCAGGTGCAGGTGAACTTTAAAGCCGGTGTTACATTTGCAAATACGCTTCCTTACATATTGAGACAGGACCCGGATATTATACTAATAGGTGAGATTCGTGACAAAGAAACAGCGCGTATTTCTATAGAAGCAGCTCTGACGGGGCATCTTGTATTTTCTACGATTCATACCAATGATGCAGCGTCAATTCCAACGCGTCTTATTGATATGGGTATAGAACCGTTTCTTGTCGCTTCGTCGGTTATCGGCGCTACTGCTCAGAGACTTGTGAGAAGGATTTGCAAGAGTTGCAAGGTACCGTATGATCCTCCAAAATCTGTTTTAGAGCATGTTGGTCTGGACATGAGTAAAATTGAAGGTATATCCTTTTATAAAGGGGAAGGGTGCGACAAGTGCAATCATACCGGATACAGAGGGAGGCTGGCTGCCCAGGAGTTTCTTTCTATTTCTCCTGACATTCAAGATCTCATCATTAACCGTGCCAGTGCCAGGGATATTCGGGAAAAGGCAAAAGAAGAAGGGATGAAAACACTTCTTGATGATGCACTTTCAAAGGCCGCAGAAGGTGTTACAACGATTGAAGAAGTATTAAGAGTAGTTTCTACTGTGGAGGTGTAAAATGATAAAATTAAACGATTTGCTTGTATTATCTGCTAAGAAAGAAGCATCTGATATTCATCTTACTGCAGGATTGCCCCCAGTTTTGAGAATACATAAACGACTTGTTTATGTTGGTGAGGAAAAACTTACCCAGGAGAACATAGCGGAAATGATTTTTTCTATCATGCGAGATAGACAAAAGAAGTTGTTTTATGAGAAGCGCGAATATGATTTTTCATACGGAGTGAAAGGAGTAGCACGCTTTAGAATAAACGTATTTTATCAGCGAGGTTCCATTGCTGCTGCGTTCAGGAGAATTCCTTTTGAGATACCACCTCTTGATTCCCTTGGAGTACCGGAAATCGCACATACGCTCGTAAATTTAGAAAGAGGACTTGTCCTTGTTACAGGACCTACAGGACACGGGAAATCAACGACACTTGCTTCAATAATTGAAGAAATTAATAAAGGGAAATCAAAACATATTGTTACAATTGAAGACCCAATTGAATATTTGTTTCAACATAAAAGTTCTGTTATTGTTCAGAGAGAGTTAGGCACTGATACGCTTTCTTTTCCCGGCGCTTTGCGGGCAGTTTTAAGAGAAGACCCGGATGTCATTCTTGTAGGGGAAATGAGAGACCTTGATACCATAGCAACGGCCCTTACGGCTGCAGAAACAGGGCACCTTGTATTTGCAACACTTCATACAAACTCTGCTGCGCAATCAATTGATAGAATCGTCGACGTTTTCCCTCCGCACCAGCAGGAGCAGGTTAAGACACAGTTAGCAGGAGTATTGGTTGCTATATTATCACAACAGCTTATACCGCACACCGATGGCAGTGGCCTTGTTCTTGCAACTGAAGTGCTTGTAGCAACTCCTGCTATAAGAAATCTCATCAGGGAAGGCAAAACTCATATGATTTTATCTGCGATTCAGACAGGGTCAAATATAGGAATGCAAACAATGGAACAATCTTTAGAGAGATTAGTAAGGAATAATTTAATTTCATATGAAGACGGACTAAGGTATGCATTTAACCCGGAAAGTTTTAGACGTCTTATGGGAAGGTAATTGAAATGCCAATGTTTTCTTATAAAGTAGTTACATCTGCAGGAGCCACTGAAATCGGAAAGGTGGATATGGGTAATTCTTCTGAAGTGGCTGACGTTTTACGCGGGAAAGGATACCGAATTATATATATAAAGGAATTAAAGGGGCTTGGCATTGGCGGCCGAGGTTCCACTGCCAAAAGCGAAGGGGGCTTTCTTTCAAGATTTATTACAATTTCGATAAGAGATTTATCAATTTTTACAAATCAATTTGGCACGATGCTTAATGCAGGCTTGTCCCTTTCAAAATGTTTAAGTGTGCTTGAAAAGCAAACGGGAAACAAGAAATTTGCTGGTATAGTGTGTTCTGTGCTGGATGGAGTGCGGGGAGGCGAATCGTTGTCTCAAGCGCTTGCTAAATATCCGGATGTGTTTTCTAATTTATACATAAGTATGGTTCACTCGGGGGAAACAAGTGGCGAATTAGGTGATGCTTTGCTAAAGATGAGTACGTTTCTTCAACGAGATCATGAAACAAGAAGCAAGTTAAAAGGGGCAATGACGTATCCTATTGCCGTACTTGGATTTGCAGTGGTGATTATTATTGGCCTTTTTATATTTGTTATTCCCCGCTTTCAAGGTTTTCTTACCCAGTTAGGTGCGCCACTACCGGGACCAACAAAAATAGTTTTTGCCGTAGCCGATTTTCTTATACATAAGGGTTGGATAGTTTTAATTGTCGTTGTCGCTGCATACATTCTTTATGCGAGGTGGCAGAAAACACCCAATGGAAGAAGGCGGACCGATGCAGTAAAATTGAAAATACCTTTGTTAGGAGATCTTAACAAAAAAGCGGCAATGGCGCGATTCAGTGATACTGTTGCTACGCTTTTTGCTTCAGGTATTCCGCTTGTTGAAGTGTTAGAAACAGTGAAAGGGGTTATTGACAATGTTATTATAGCTGATGCAATAGGAGACATCGTCGTTAGCATAAAGAAAGGCGAATCTCTTGCGGCATCTCTTGACCGTAGTGGGATGTTTACCGTAATGGTAGTTGAAATGACAAGAATCGGAGAAGAAAGCGGAAGTCTTGATAGAATGCTGAGAAAAGTGTCAGAATTTTACAATGAAGAAGTAAATAATATGATAAACAACATTACAGCTCTTGTAAATCCCATAATGATGGTCTTTGTAGGAGGCATTATTGGTGGCGTTCTTATTTCTTTGTACCTTCCTATATTCCAGATGGCGGGGTATGTTCAATAAAAAAGTAAGCGATAGCTTCATCGTCGTTGCGCTCTTTTTTGATCTGTCGTTGCGAGGTTTCCATGGGAAACCGAAGCAATCTCCTCTTTTGCCTTTTTCCTGTCATTGCGAAGACACGTAGTGGCTGTGGCAATGACATATTTTGTCACCCTGAATTTATTTCAGGGTCTCGTACTTAACAACAAAATATTATTTTATAAGAAAACTTGACGCGAACTAAAAACAGGTATAGAATAAATTATATAAATTAAGTAAATTTATGTAAAAAAATGACAGCAAAGAGCTGTATCCTGGTGAATGGACGCTGTAGAATACAGGGAGCTGAGTAGCGTAACCGGCATTTTTTTCTGTTTTATTTGAAAGAGTATTTGACTTGAAGAGTTTTGTGAGTTAAAATAAAGCATAAAAAATTTATTTTTGCATATAAAAGGGAGGTGAAAAAGGGAAAAAAGAGAAAAGCATTAGTGGAGTGAAAAAAGAAAGAAGTTTATGTGGCTATATTTGAGAAATTAAAAAACAAAAAGGAGGGGAATAATGTTTAAAATTAGCAAGGCAAGAAACAGAAAAGGTTTTACGTTGATTGAACTGATGATTGTAATTGCAATTATCATTATTTTGGCTGCAATTGCAATCCCGAACTATCTGAGGATGACGGAGAGAGCAAGAAAATCTGCAATAGAATCAGATCTAAAGAGCTTAGCAACGGCGCTGGAAATGTACAGCACGGATTGGGCGGAGTATCCTGCTGGTGCTACTTGGGCTTTGATGGAAGCTGAACTCACGGGAGTAGTAGGTGGGGCCGGGGTTCTTAATGCTGATGCCAATACTAATGTTTTAGGAGAAGAGGGTCCAATTGAGTACATGAAACAAGCAGTACTTGATGCTATAGTAGCTAAATCTGATGGAACAGAAGACGTGGATTATAGCTATGTAATAGCTGCTGCTCCTGCTGGTTTTACGGTTACAGTGACAGCGACAATCGGAGGCAAAGTATGCACATTCACTGTTAGCGCAGGAGGTATAATTAATATTTCTGAGTCTTAGCCAGATTAGTTTTATTTGATTTAATTAACGGGCTTGCATAATGCAAGCCCGTTTTCATTTAAGTATGTCTCTGTTAGGATTCTGTCAAACTTTTTCATATATTCTATTCTTTGCCCTTCTGCAACTGTATCTCCCTTTTTTCTAAAGCAATATGCCAGGCCAAGCTGCCCGTAAGGATTATTGTATTGCACCTTTATGCCTCTTATAAAGTATATTTTTGCTTCTTCGTCCCTGTTTTCTTTTAAAAGGCAAAGTCCCTTTGCAATATTGGCATTTGAGGTGTTTTCGTTCATTGTGAATGCTTCATTTATGTAAAATTCTGCACTATTTTTGTCATTTTCTACATAAGCGTAGGCAATTGCAAGCAGCCCTCTTAATTCTGTTTTTGAAGGGTACAGTGCTATTGCTTCTTTTAAGTACTCAATGGATAATGGATTTTTTGTGTCAAGATAAACCGTTCCTATTGAAAGGGGGTATCTGTAATCCGTGGGGTGCAGTGAAACGGCTTTTTTGTATTCTTCTATTGCATCTTCGGCAAACCCCATTTCCCTGTAAATATTTCCTGTGATGTAGTGGTAATATGCGTTGCTGCAGTCGTATTTTTCTGCGGCTTTATAATTAACAAGTGCGCTATCCATATTTCCATTTTGTAGTTCCACGTTTCCTTTTAATCCGTATACCGTTGCTACCCCTTTAGGAGCAAGATAAGCCACAGACAGCATTAAAATTATCGAAGTGATGCAGATTAATGTTTTAGAAAAATTGTACTTTCTTCCCTTTTCTTTGTAAGCAAACAATGAAAGGGATACAAATAAAAGGACTATCATTATTAAATTTAGAGAGTCCACATCAATGCACATGTGAAGAAACATCCCAGCTGTTCCTGCAAATAATCCCTTTGCGATAAAATCATTTTTTTCATTTTTTATAAGAGGAAGCCCTTTTTTTAGGAAACGAAGCACAAAAAATAAAAAAGCGGTTATCCCGATTGCTCCTGTTTCCACTAAAAAGCGCAGTACCATGGAATGAGGATCGAAACGTATTTTGTCTTGAATAAGACTGTTTATGCAATAAACATCTTTATAGCTTCTAAGACCTGTTCCAAATAAAGGGTGCTGCAAAAATGATTTAAGCGAAAACTTTGCAAAGTATACGCGTGCGCTAAGAGAAGCGTTTGGAGTGCCCGCCACATATTTTACGAGGGTATCACTCTTGCCAAGAAATATCCGGATTGTCGAAGGAGATGCTGCCGTTTGTGTGAGGAGAAAACTTGCAGATGCTACAGCAGCTATATAAAATAAAACTTTTGGTATATCTTTTTTGTGCGAAAGCAGTACGAAGAGAATAAAAGCAAATATTTCAACAATAAAAGCGCCCCTTGATGCAGTAAGAATTAATACGAAAGCAAGAAAGATGGAACAAATGAACCACAATGTTTTTTTTATAATATTTTCGTTTGATAAAAGAAACCCAAATGAAATTAAAAGAGGCAGTACCAAAAAAGCTCCGAATGAATTCTGATATTCCCATAAGGAACTGATTACGTCGTGATATACAAATGCATACCTTGTTGCATAGAGTGCCAACTTAGGAAACGCTGCAAACTCCACAGCATAGTAAAATAAGTATGATATCCCTGCAAGCAATAGTCCCAGTCCTACTATGCCACGCAAAAATAGTTTGAAATCTTCTTTTGTTTCTATAAGATTTATTACGATAATGCTGATTAAAATAGCCGATATAAATTCATAAGTATTCGCAATGGAAAGATATTTATATGCCGACGGCAAAATGGCTAAGGCAAGTGCCACGATGAGTAAGATTATAGAGATATCAAACGAAATTGTTTTCTTTTTGGGAACATAAAATATAAGGAAAAGAATAAATAAAGAAAAAACAAAAATAGAAAATGTATATCCTATCGTGAGATTGACAATTTCCCCAAACCTTGTAAATAGTGCAAGTGCATAAATCCCGCCAATCGCAAGGTAAGTAAATATCCTTTTTTGCATATATATCCCGCCAATTGTAAGGTAAGTAAATATCCTTTTTTGCATGATTAATTCTATATTTGAATTGATCTTTTGCAAGCCTAACCAATACTTTTTGTTCACCTGGTGCCTGGCACCAGGTGAACACCAATTGAACCAATGGATTTTTTATGTGGCAACAAGTTGTCTCGTGGTGACAAAGAATGACCACAAAGTGCCTGGCACAAAGTGATCATTTTTTTGATCAAATAGTGCCTGCACCAAGTTACCTCGTAGTGGCAGAGAGGATACTCCTCTTTTTACGAAGTGATTTTGTTTCTTAAGGTGTAGAGCCTTCTTATCGTTTCAGCATTTGTTATGATGCCAAGGATAATAAGTGTGTAAAAAATTTGATTAAGCGAAGAGCCTATCATTTTTTTTGCTTCTTCATCAGGAAATTGTTGTCTGTTTATTTTTTAAATGTTTTTGCAAGTTTTGCGTAATCAACTGCGTGTTTATGGATTGATTTTCTCTCTTCTTTTGTGAGTGAGCGCACAACCTTTACAGGGATGCCAACAGCAAGGCTTCCTTTTTGTATTTTCTTGTTTTCTGCAACCAGCGCATTTGCTCCGATAATTGATTCTTCTTCAATGTGAGCGCCGGAAAGCACAGTTGCACCCATACCGATGAGACAATTTTTTTCTACTACTGCAGCATGTATGATTGCGCTATGCCCGACGGTTACGTAATCCTTTATAATACATGGAGTATCGTTATCTATGTGAATTACTGCATTGTCCTGTATGTTTGTTTCTTTGCCAATGCGGATTGGCGCGGTGTCTCCACGCAAAACAGCGCCGTACCATATACTTGCATTTTTTTCAATTGTTACGTCTCCAATAATTACTGCGGTTTCTGCGATGAAAGCAGTTTTGTCTATTTTTGGTTTTTTTCCGTTGTATCGGACAATCATCATCGGCCTCTATTTTAGAAAGATTTCTGTACCGCAGAACGGACATCTTACTACACCTTTTCCTGCAAGTTCAAGCTCGCCGCCACAGTTCGGGCATTTATGCATATTCATCTTTGACATATCTTTTGAAACAAGTTTTCCTTCTTTCCAGTTTACATATCCTGTAAACAGCCCTTTTCCTACAAGGTCTTCAAGATAATTTCTAAACGTGTCTCTTGTTAGCCCTGTTTCTACTATGAGATTGTTTATCATTACGGTGCCTCTTGTTTCAACTGCATTTAGTATCTTTTGTTCAACAGTCACTTTTTTTGTTTCTTTTTCTTCCTTTCCGCCCTGTATAAAAACATAAGCTCCGATGATTGCAGGAAGAAGTACAAGTATAATAACACCCATTATAGTTCCTCCAGGGCTTCTTGCGGCAGTAGTTAAAGAAAGCCATGCAGCAAATGCTATTGCAATAAGTAAAAATGCGATGCCTAAAAGTTTGCTTTTATTCATTTTGACTCTCCCAAAATATTTTCTATATTGCAAAGAATATGTATTCCCTCGAGATGTTTTGCTATTATGTCATTTTCACCTTCATTGATTTCTACACTTTCTCCCACGAAGGAAATTTTAGAAAGTTTTTCTACATCGCTGTTGTTCATTCTTACACAGCCGTGGGATAAATTTCTTCCCGGGGAAAGGGGTTCGTTTGTACCGTGAAGGCCGTATCCTGAAAGAGAAATTCCCATCCAGCAAATGCCAAGGCCATTTTCTTTATCTTCTATATACGGTTTGTATGTTTTTCCCTCGAAATACCAATTTGGATTATGGACGATGTTGATAGTTGTAAATGTGCCGGTTGGTGTTTCGCTTTCTCCGCCTTTTCCAATGCAAACGGGAATAACTTGCTGAATTTCGTTACCTTCTTTGACAAATAAAAGGCGATATGCTTTATTTACCACGATAGTTCTGGTTATACTTTTACTTATAGGCGCAACGCTGGTAAAAATGATAAGCAATATAATGAATACAATAATTTTCCTTATTTTCCGATTGTTTTTCATAGTTAAATTATATCCATAATATTTCGTTTTCCAAAACGACACACTATAGAAACAAAAAGAGATGGAAAACAAATTAATTTGTTTTCCATCTCTAAAACTTTATGGTAAAAATTAACCTAAATATTTAATAAATTCTTCCTTTGGCTTTCTTTCAGGCGCAGCAGGTTCTTTTACAGGATAACCCAGGGGAGTTACTGTTGCAACAAGATGATTTTGAGGCACATTAAGAGTTTGCTTGACGCTTTCTTTATCCATACCTGCAATCCAGCAGGTGCCTAAATTGTAGAAACGTGCCGCTAACATAAAGTGGTAAGATACAATGCATCCGTCTTCCATCGGTCTGCTTGTTTTGTCAGGATCTACGCAAATTGCAACGGCCATAGGTGCACGGCCAATGGGGGCACTGCTTCCATCTCTTACATTAGCAAGTTCTTCCAATGCTTTTTTATCCGTTACGGCTACAAAATAAAATGCTTGTGAGTTGTTGGCAGTTGGAGCAAATCTGGACAGTTCAAATACTTCGTGAAGAACATCTTTCGGAACTTCTTTGTCTTTGAATTCCCTTATACTTCTTCTTTTCATAAGTAATTCTTTACCGTTTAGCACTTTTTCATTTTCATACATTTTTATTACCTCCTTTTAATCCTGTCTAATGTGGTTTTTATTTTGTATATTTACTTTAAGATGTTTATATTATTTTATAGTCCGATACTAAAATGTCAAGAACCTGTATGCTTATTCTTACGGCCAGTAATATATTGTTACAGTTCGTGTGTCGTTATCCCAGTCAACATTAGCATTAAGGTGTTCTGCTATGAATCTTAAAGGAAGATAAGTCCTTCCGTTAATAGTGATTGGAGTTACTTTACTGTTGTTCGGGTCTATCTGCATGTTAATGCCGCCTACTATTGCCGTACTACTATCTATTGTGAGGATTAGCGTGCGGTAGTTGAGGTTGATTGTTATTTCTCTTTTTTTCCCATTCCAGTTGACTGTTCCTCCTAATGATTCTATCAGTACTCTTATTGGAAGAAGTGTCCTGTCATTCTTTATGATTGGTTTGCTGTTCTGTGCATCAATAGTTTTGGTTATGCCGTTTATGCTGATGGTTGGGTTGTCAATCTGGAGTGTGATAATTGTTGCAGGAGTGGGGACAATGTAATTTACAGTGTATGTTTCTGTTATCGCATTTCCTGTTTTGTCGGTTGCTTGTACCGTGATAATATTCTTTCCTTGCGTAAGAGTGCATGTGATATTGAGTTTACCTGATAGCGGCAATGCTATAGTTTTACCGTTTATTTCAACTTCTTTTATGCCCGTGCCTGTATCAAATATGGTTCCTGTAATGTTAAGTTCATTAGATGAAACTGATTCAGGCATATTATTAAGTTTAATAACTGGCGGTTTTGTATCTAATATTACCCTGAATGATTTTGTGGCAAAGTTGCCACTTGCATCATATACTGTTACCTCTATATCATTTATTCCTTCGAAAAGTGTAATCGTTGGGTCATTTCCTATTGGAAGGCCCATTATGTCTTTTATTGTTATGCCATTATTTTTAACTACTGTTCTTGCAATATTCCCTGAATTGTCTGCTGCAATAAGGTCAAAGGAAAAGAAAGAAGAGGATGTGATAGTGGAAACATTAAGGTCTACTCCCGAAAGTGTTAATGTTGGCGGTGTTGTATCAGGGATTTTTATAAATGTTACCGAGATTGTATGATTGCTTGTTACATTAGTAAATGTGTATGTTTTGCTTAGCGGTTTAATAGAAGAACCATCAACAATTACCTGATCTATCATATATCCTGTGTCTGCTGTAATAGTAAATATCTGACTATCTCCATAATTTATCACAATATCCCCGGAAGGAGAGATTGTGCCATTAGAGTCTGCTGAAGCAATGATAGTATATGTATCAATTTCAAATAGAGCAGTAATGTTTTTGTCAGCATTCATTGTGACTGTGAGAGGATTATCACTTCCGGTAGCATCGCCGCCATCCCAATTGACGAAATGCCAACCCGTATCAAGTGTTGCAGTAAGTGTTGCAACTGCACCATAGTCATAGTTAATTTGATCAGGATTCTTTGTCACACTACCATTACCAGAAACTGTTACATTCAATGTATATGTATCAATTGCAAATGTTACTGATATTGTGTGGTTTGCTTTTACACTCTCAAACGTGTATGTTGAGACGCTACCGACTGATATATTGTCAACAAGAACATCTTTAATATGATATCCTGTGTCAGGTGTGATAATGAATGTCTGGTTGCTGCCGTAATTAACAGTTATGTTGCCTGAGGGAGATATTGTGCCATTAGAGTCTGCTGTTGAATTGATTGTATATGTATCTGCCGCAAGGTCGCTATTGAATTTACACACAAACGTATCGTAAGTACCGCTATTGTTTATTTGGTATGCTCCACTGATTGTTGGATAGTCGGAAGAGTTTGTGAAGCCTGTTGCGTATATATTATCTGATGAGTCAATAATAATGGCACGAGCTTCTTCATCGTTGGTTCCTCCTATAAATGTGGATGCGGAGAGCACAGAAAGATCACTATTAAATTTACTTACAAAAACATCGCTACTTCCATTAAACTCTGTCTCATATGCCATATCGGTTGTCGGGTAATTGGCTGATAGCGTTTTGCCTGTAATATATACATTGTTTTCTGAATTAAGAGCGATTCCATAAGCATAATCATAATTGCTTCCACCAACAAAGGTTGAAGCTAAAAGCGTAGAAAGGTTATCAGAAAGTTTGCTCACAAACGCATCATATCCGCCATTATTACCTGATTGGTATGTGTCAATAGTTATTGGATAGTCGGAAGAGTAAGTTTCTCCTGTGATATACACATTGCCAGATGAATCAAATGCAAAAGCATAAGCCCTATCATTATTGCTGCCACCTACATAAGTTGAAGATGAAAGCACTTTAAGATCATTTGTTAATTGGCTCACAAAAACATCAGTGAGGCCTTTTCTTTCGCTCTGATATGCATTTGTAGTTATCGGATAATCGGAAGAATCTGTATATCCTGTGATATACAGATTGCCTGATGAATTGAGAGCAATTTTAAAAACATTGTCAGAACCGCTTCCTCCTATAAATGTGGAAGAGGAGAGTACAGAAAGGTCATTATTAAATTTACTAACAAAAGCATCATACCCACCACTATGGACAGTTTGGCATACATCAACAGTAGTCGGGTAATTGATTGAATTTGTGTATCCTGTGATATATACGTTGTCTAATGAATCAAGGGCAATTCCATAGGCATAATCATAACTGCTGCTGCCGATATATGTGGAAGATAAAAGCGTAGAAAGGTCATTTGACAGTTTGCTTATAAAAGCATCATAATTTCCATTATTAGCTACTTGATATGCATTGATGGTTGGATAATTAGTTGAATTTGTGAAACCTGCAATGTACACATTGCCAGATGAATCAAGAGCAAGGGCATAGGCCCTGTCGGTGCTGCTTCCTCCTATAAATGTGGATGCGAAAAGAGCAGAAAAGTCACTATTGAATTTGCTCACAAAAACATCATACCCGCCACTTTTAGCAGTTTGGTATACGCCAGTAGTAGTCGGATAACTAAATGAATTTGTGTAGCCTGCGATATACACGTTATTTGATGTATCAAGGACGACATCATAGCCATAATCAGAATCGCTTCCCCCAACAAAGGTGGAAGCTAAAAGCGGGTCTATCACGAGGGGAATGGTTTTGTCGTAGTTTCCTACATCAAATGCATAGATATCTTTATTCACCGTGTATTTAACTTCTACATATGTTCTTTTACCGTTAATTTCTTGATATGCTATTGGTTTTGTAAATGCTATAGTACCTAATGAAGTATTTGCTAAGAGTTCTCCCCCTCTTCCCAATGTAAGAGTGTCTGCACCGCTTATCTTTATTTTTATATCTTTTACGTCTCCTTTACTGCTTATGTAAAAGAGTTTTTCCACATTGTTGCCATAAGCTTTTAGTTTAACCTCTATTCCTTCATACGGCTCTCCAAGCGATATGGTATTGTAGGTAGAGATATTCTTTTTCCATTGAGACGAATCGTCTCCTAAAAGGATGTTAATTTTTGTTTCTGACAAATCTTCGCCACGTACGGAAGGTGCATTTGCATTAACAAGCGTTTCTTTCAGCGCAATAGTTTTGTATTCATTGGTTGCATTTTCTTTTATTTCCCCCAGTGAGTAGACAATTTCACTTTTGCGGGTTACAAATGCAGTACCGCACAGAGTGGAAGCATAAAAAGAAACTCCTTTGTCAGCTTGCCCTTCGTTTTTAATAAATGGCACACTGGCATTTGCTATTATGCTGTTAATTTCGCTTTCAATAGGGGTATTGTGCTGAGGAATAAGGGGTTTTAAAAGTAAAGACCGTGAAAAATACATTGTTGATATCGTAATGCTTAGTACAAAAAACAGTAGTGCTTTTTTCAAGTGTTTCTCCATCAATCCTCTCTTTACATTAAAATAGTAAAAACAATTTACTACCAGTGCCTTAAGTATGTCTGTATTCAGTTTGCAGAGTTACACTTTTCCTTAAAAGCAACCAAAATAATTGTAGAACTGTTTCAAAAATTTGCAAACATTTTTTTAGATTTATGTTTGGTAATTGATGTGTTTTAGAAAAGATTAAAAAGCATTATAATTTATTAATATGAAAATACATATTCTGACAATTTTTCCTGAACTTTTTGAATGCGTGGGAAAGGAAGGAATTATTAAAATAGCAACTGAAAGAGAGTTGCTGGATCTTTATTTGCATAATCTTCGTGATTATACAAAAGATAAACATAGAACAACCGATGATACTCCATATGGTGGTGGCGCAGGAATGGTAATGTTTGCAGGTCCGGTTCTTAAAGGTATTGCTGATATAGAAAAAAAGTTCGGACCAAGTTACAAAGTGATACTTACTCCGCAGGGAGAACGGTTCACTCAAGAAACGGCAAATTTCTTAAAAGATAAAGAATCTCTTCTTTTTATTCCAGCTCATTATGAAGGCATTGATGAAAGAGTGATTGAGCTGGCGGATATGGAATTATCGACTGGCGATTATGTAGTAAGTGGCGGCGAATTGCCTACAATGCTTGTTGTTGATGCAGTTGTGCGCCTTATCCCGGGAGTGCTCGGAAACAGATCTTCTTTGAGTGAAGAAAGCTTTGAGAATAACCTTCTCGAGTACCCTCACTATTCGCGTCCGAGAGAAATATGTGGCAAAGGAGTGCCTGATGTACTTATTTCAGGACATCACGAAAACATAAAAAAATGGAGATTAAAACAATCGCTAAAAAGAACCCTGATAAAAAGGCCAGATTTGATCCTTAAAAAAAGGTTTACAAAGGAAGAAAAAGAGCTTTTGGAAGAAATAAAAAATGAATTGGAAGAGGTTTTAAAGGAGATACTAAATAGGTGAAGCTCTATACTGCTTTGCTGCACTACCCTGTATATAACAAAAATAAGGAAATAATTGTCACAAGCATTGTTATTCATGATATTCACGATATGGCACGTGCTGGAAAAACATTTGGTACAAAAAATTTGTATATTGTGCAACCCTTTGAAAAAGAAAGGGCAATTGTTGAACGAATAAAAAAATTTTGGGAAACAACCGGCAAAAAATATAACCCAAACAGGAATGAAGCAATCGAAATTGTCAAGCTTTCTGAAAGTTTTGAGGAAACAATTGCGGATATATCTGAAATGGAAGGCGAAAAACCCGTTATTATAGGAACGTCAGCACAAGAAAAAGATGCAAGGATGATAAGTTATGATGAAGCGTGTAACTTCCTTAAGAAAGATACTCCGGTACTTATAGTGTTTGGTACGGGTTGGGGAATAGCAGGGGAAGCTCTTAAAAAAATAGATTTTTTCCTTCCCTCCATTAAAGGAACAGGCACATTTAACCATCTATCGGTAAGAAGCGCATTTTCCATTGTTCTGTACAGATTAAGTACTGCGTTATAGGATGTTAAATCTCGTTCACCATTTTTCTTTATCTATAATTGTTGGGGTTGGGTAAATACTTGGTCTAATGCTGGGTTTTTATCATGTTGTAAGTGTATTGACACGAAATAAAAATAACATATAATTGCGTAAAATGGTAGAAAAAGGTAAAATGAAAACTTTTAATGAAAGTGCAAGGGAGGACATCGAAGAGCCTCCATCCAAATGCCTGAAAAGTCAAAGGACTCTTTATGTTTTATTCAATCATATTTTTCTAAAAATTTACGGAGGGAAAAATGGAAAAGGCTCTAATCCTTTGTGAAAGAATGTTTGATTCCACAGAGGGGAAAACAGCACACGGATTACTACGATATTCAAAACGATTTGAAATTGTTGGCATTATCGATTCTTTTCACAATGGAGAAGATTCAGGAGTAGTTCTTGATGACGTTTACAATGGTATTCCTTTCTACAAAAATATTGCAGATGCTATTAATGAAAACCCGGATGTAAAATTCCTAATCATAGGTATAGCAACTGACGGCGGACGATTGCCACACTTTTTCAGGTCCATTATTGCTTACGCTATTTCGCATAAAATGGGCATTGTAAATGGATTGCATGAATATTTATCGGAAGACCGTGAATTTTTAAAACTTGCCGCTTTACATGGAGTAGACCTCGTTGATGTAAGAAAACTGTCCTCGGGGTCTCATTTCTTTCGTGGCGAAATCGAAAATGTAAAAGCTGTCAAAATTGTTATTCTTGGCACGGATTCGGCTATCGGGAAAAGAACTACGGCATTAAAGATTAAAGAAGCGTTTATCGATAAAGGCCTTAAGGTTACATTTATTGGTACAGGGCAAACTTCATGGATACAAGGGGAAAAATACGTATCTATCATTGATTCAACAATAAATGACTTTGTAGCAGGAGAACTTGAACATATTACAGTTCAGGCATATTACGAAGAAAATCCGGATGTTATTATTATTGAAGGGCAAGGAAGCATTCTTCACCCTGCATATCCTGGGGGCTTTGAGATCATTGCTTCAGTAAGGCCAGATGCAATTATTTTGCAGCATGCCCCAAAACGAATGAAATTTGATGGATTCAGTAATTATGTTATTCCTTCTTTAAAGAGATTTATTTTTATCATAGAAGCGCTTTCCAGAAAAAAAATCATTGCAGTTACAATAAATCATGAAAGAATGAAAAAATACGAATTAGAAAATATGGAGAAAAACATAGAGAAGCGGTATCATATACCGGCAACTGATCCACTGTGGGATGGAACTGATAGAATTGCCGATATTATTTTATCTCACTTTCCTTCATTGAAGAAGAAGGTTTTAGAAAAAGGCAAGGCATGTATAAGAGTATAACAAACCTGCAAAGGATCACTGTTGGGGGGTTAAAAATTAAAAACAGCCATATATCGGCTAAGTACACTGTAACAGATGCATATAGCAATACTGATTCGTTTACTATTCATTTCTCATACAAGCCGGAAATAGAAAAAAGGTTCATTGAGCCTTTTGCAGGACTCATTGTATCTGCGCCCGCAATAAACTACGCACTTTTTTCTGAAGAGATTATCTTTGATGTCCCACTTTCAAGTGAAGAAATTGATTTTATCAAGTTAATGTGCCAGGTTACAGCAAAAGATATTCTGGTAAATAAGTTTATAAAGAAAACAAGGTTTATCAAAGAAGACGTAAGGGAAAATTTATTGAGAGAAATTGGATCAATCGAACTATCCTTGAGTGAGCTCTGTTTCCCTAATAAAAAGATAAAGATGGAAAATTATTCCATGGATATTAATAAAGCATTAATCCTTTCTTCCGGTGGGAAAGAATCGCTTCTATCCTACGGACTTCTTAAGGAAGCGGGATTTGCAACCTATCCAGCGTTTTTTAACGAATCGGGAAGACATTGGCTTACGGCAATTACTGCATACAGAGAATTCAGTGAAAGAGACAAAAATACACTCAAAGTTTGGTCGAATGTGGATAGACTTTACAATTTTTTCTTGAGAAAACTAACTTTCATAAAGCCAAACTACTGGAAAATTAATAAAGATACATATCCAATAAGGCTGTTTATCTTTGGGCCATATATTGTCTCTTTTTTACCTTATATAATAAAAGAATCCATAGGAAATATTCTTCTTGGGAATGAATTTGATGACACGGCCCTTTTTGCTAATAGTGCTAACGTTAAAAAAGGTTTTACGCATTATTATGGGATGTACGACCAGACGGCTGAATTCGACAAAGCTATAACTGAATTTTTAAATAAAGATGGGGTACATGTGACACAATGGTCAATTGTAAGAGCTCTTTCCGGATTCCTTGTAGAAAAGATTCTTGGAAAAAATTTTCAAGACTTATTTATGCTTCAGCATTCCTGCCATAGTGTTCATATCGAGGATGGCAGGATTATGCCGTGTGGACAATGTCGAAAATGCCTTGGTGTCGAGCTTTATTTGGCAGGAAATGGATTAAATGGGAAAAAGATAGGTTACAAAAGAGAAGACATGGAGCAATTACTTCCAAGATTAGAAAAAACAAAATTAGGGTTAGATGAGAAAGAATTTCAGCATGCCCTCTTTAATACAACAGGAGGAAAAAAAGGAAAAGAATTTAAGGAAATAGAAGCCCTTCAGTTTAATACTACTACATCTCCAATAGAAAATATTCCGATTTATACAAGGGAAAAGGTTATCTCTTCTCTTCTTGCTTATGTGCCAGAGGTATATTTTAATGAAATATTCTTCAGCGGAGATGTTTTTATGGAGAAAGAAATATGGAAATAGAAATTTCGCATCTCTCTTTTGAAGAATTAGACAATTTTATTCAAGAGGGGGATTTTTCTATAAAAAATGATTTTGTTTTTATGGTTAAAAAAACAGAGGAAAAAGATTTTACCTCTTTTGGAATTAAAAAAATGCCTTTCAAGACAGAAATTACAAGCAAAGAATTTAAAAAAGAATTTAAAATAAACCAATATAGAGATATGATAAAAGAGATAATGCAAAGAGATAAAATTAGTTTTAAGGCAATTTGTAATGGCGAGATCTGCGGAGTTATTGTTGCAGAGAATGAACAATGGGAAGACACTATATTCATAGATGAACTTGTAGTGGATAAAGTATTTAGAAATATGGGGGTAGGTTCTCAATTATTAAAAGCAGTAAAAAAAGCTGCCAGATCAAAAAATGTGAGCCAACTAATGCTTCAGGTTGACTGCAGAAACTATTCTGCCATTTATTTCTATATAAAAGGGGGATTTAAAATTATAGGAGTAATACAGAGAAGAATTCCGGTTCTTCTACTTGTTGATCATATTGAAAAATTTAGAAAGGAGGTGAAAAAGGATGAATAAGCAGGATCTTATTGATGCGCTTGCCAAAAAAACAGGTTCGAAGAAAAAAGAGGCAGAGCAGTTTTTAAGCGCATTTACAGAAACAGTTTCAAAATCATTAAAAGCTGACGAAAAGGTTGCTCTTATCGGATTTGGTACTTTTGGAGCGAGAAAAAGAGCAGGACGAACGGGAGTAAATCCAAGAACCATGGTAAAAATCCAAATCCCCGCAACAACAGTGCCTTTCTTTAAAGCAGGGGAAACCTTGAAAAAAGCAGTAAAGTAGAAAAGCAGTAAAAATAAAAGGGAAAGAATTTTCCTTTCCCTTTTATTTTTCTATGTAGCATGTTGTATCTCTTAGCGCTTCAGCTAAAAACAAAGCGAATAAATTGTATTTACTTTGCGATGCTTTGAAAGTCTTTGCGTAACTTGCTTTAGTCATTTTTGTCCGTGAGGAATAGATAATTTTATTTGACTTAAAATAGTTTAATCAAACAAATTGTATTTGCTTTAAGCAGACTTTAGAAAATCTTGTATAACCTTTTCTCGCAGGCCCTGTGCACCTATAAACCGTGAAGCATATCTATTGACTTCCACTAAAAAAAATGATAAACTTTAAATAATTTAAAAAAAGGAGGAGGAAATATGAAAAACACAATTACAAACTTAACAAAAGCATTTATTGGGGAAAGTCAGGCAAGGAATCGTTATACTTTCTATGCAAATCTTGCCAAAAAAGAAGGATTTGAGCATATCGCAGGGATTTTTTTGTTAACAGCTGAAAACGAAGGAGAGCACGCTAAATGGCTGTTCAGATTAATCAACGACCTTAAAAAACAGAGCGACGAAAACTTAGATGAAATAAAAGTCGAAGCTGCAGCTTCGACAATTTTAGGCACTACTGCTGAAAACCTAAAAGCAGCAATAGCGGGCGAAAACTATGAACATACTGAGATGTACCCGGAGTTTGCAGACATAGCAGAAAAGGAAGGCTTTCCTGAAATTGCGCGGCGAATAAGAGCCATTGCTATTGCAGAAAAACACCATGAAGAAAGATATAAAAAGCTGTTGAAAGAAATCAAGGAAAATACGGTTTTTAAGAAGGATAAAAAGGTTTATTGGGTATGTAAAAAATGCGGTTACATACATGAAGGAGAAGAACCGCCTGAAGTATGTCCATCCTGCAGCCACCCGAAAAATTATTTTGAACTTCAATGCAAAGAGTTTTAGATAATTTAACGTAAGGGGAAAAGAAGCGAGGGATTATAATGGAGAACAATATAAAAAATTTGAAAGCACTACACAAGATTAGCTATGGCCTGTATATAGTAAGTTCTATTAGAAATGAAAAACTGAATGGCCAGATTGCAAATTCGGTAGTTCAAATCACATCGGAGCCTGCAACAATAGCAGTAAGTATAAACAAACAAAACTTAACACACGAATTCATAAAGGAAAGCAAAGTTTTTGCAGTTTCGGTTCTCACAAAAGAGGCCTCAATGAAATTTATAGGACAGTTTGGTTTTAAATCTGGAAGAGATATCGATAAATTTGACGGAGTTAACTACAAGTTAGGTGTAACCGGTGCTCCAATAGTTCTGGAATATTCAATAGCTTATCTTGAAGCCGAAGTTGTCAGTGTAATAGATGTAGGCACACACACCATCTTCATTGGAACGATAGTTGATGCCGATATATTAAATGAAGGTGAACCTATGACCTATGCATATTATCATACTGTAAAAAAAGGCAAATCACCAAAAACAGCACCAACATATATAGAAGAAGAAAATCAAAAGGAGGAAAATGAAATGAAAAAGTACAGATGCACAGTTTGCGGGTATGTGTACGATCCCGAGGTAGGGGATCCGGATTTTGGAGTTAGTCCGGGGACATCGTTTGAGCAACTACCTGAGGATTGGGTATGCCCTGTGTGCGGAGTAGAAAAAACAGAATTTGAAGAAGAGTAACGTAAATGTCAGCACGAGAAATTAAATCTGATATTTACAGCGTAGGTGCAATTGATTGGGATAGAAAACTTTTTGATGAGCTTATTCCTTTACCAGAAGGGACGAGTTATAATTCCTATATCATAAAAGGTAACCAAAAAACAGCACTAATAGATACAGTTGACCCAGCAAAAGAAAAGGAACTTATAGCAAATCTTGAAGAGCTAAAAATAGACAAAATAGATTATATTATTGCTAGCCATGCCGAGCAAGACCATTCTGGTTCTATCCCGAAGATACTGGAACTTTATCCTGATGCAAAAGTTGTGACTAACCTAAAATGTCAAAAAATGCTTATGGATCTTCTTTATATTAACGATGATAAATTCATTATTATAGATGATGGAGAGACTTTGTCACTTGGAAATAAAACTCTTCAATTTATTTTTGCTCCATGGGTTCATTGGCCCGAAACGATGTTTACATATCTTTTAGAAGACAAAATTTTGTTTACCTGCGATTTTCTTGGTTCACATTTTGCATCAGACAAACTTTTTGTTGAAGATGAAACGGCTGTGTATCTCGCAGCAAAGCGTTACTATGCAGAGATTATGATGCCCTTTAGAACTACTATCAGAAAAAATATTGAAAAAATTTCAGAACTTGAAGTTGATGTAATTGCACCGAGCCATGGGCAAGTTTACAAAAATCCTGAATTTATCATCAATGCTTACAAAGACTGGATATCCGACGAAGTAAAAAACGAAGTCGTTATCCCTTATATTTCAATGCATGGAAGTACCGCTAAAATGGTGGAATACCTTGAAAATGATCTTGAAGATAAAGGTATAAGGGCGAAGTCATTTAATCTGACCGAAACAGATCTAGGAGAATTGGCAGCCGCCTTGGTAGATAGCGCTACTGTAGTAATTGGCTCGCCAACCGTGCTAATGGGACCTCATCCTGCTGTTGTGTATGCTGCATACCTTGTTGGTGCTTTAAGGCCAAAAACTAAATTCGTGTCTGTTATTGGTTCTTACGGATGGGGAGGGATGATGGTCGAGCAGCTCAAAGGGATGCTGGGCAATCTTAAGGTAGAATTACTTGAACCAGTTATTGTAAAAGGGTATCCAAAAAAAGAGGATTTTGAGGCTCTCAATAAATTAGCCGATGAAATTCTCAAAAAGCACGAAACTATTATCAGCAAAGAGGTGTAAAAATGACAAGAAAATTAGAAATTTATAAATGCGAAGTATGCGGAAATATTGTGGAAGTGTTGCATACAGGAAAAGGGGAGCTAGTGTGTTGTAACAAACCAATGAAACTATTTGAAGAAAAAATAGAAGATGCCGGTAAGGAAAAACATGTGCCGGTGACAGAAAAAACAGACAGAGGAGTAGAAATAAAAACTGGGTCCATCCCTCATCCAATGGAAGAAAATCATTATATCGAGTGGATAGAAATAGTAGCAGACGGTAGGAGTTATAAAAAGTTTCTAAATCCGGGAGATAAGCCGGAAGTAGAGTTTGAAATAAAAGCAGAAAAAATTGAAGCAAGAGCATACTGTAATGTGCATGGTTTGTGGAAATCGTAAGATTTCTATTTGCTAATAGACCCAATAGATTGTTTTATAATCTTGCCCTTTGTCATCTAACAGCTGGTGAAGGGCAATTTTTTTTGGATGTATGCTATAATGCACAGAATTACAAAAAAAAAGGAGATGATAGACATGGCATTTAAAGCACTTTTTATTGCTCATGCTCCAGATGCAGAATTAGAAAAACACAGGTGTGCAATAAAAACGCCCAATTATAATCTTTTTGTGGCAGTTGTGAAGAATCAAGAGCAGGCCATTGAAGTATGCAAAAAATTTGTAGAGGAGGAAGGTGTTCACTCAATTCTTCTCTGTCCGGGATTTAAGCATAGAGACGTTGCAGAAATATCCGAGGCAGTTGGGGAAAATGTGGGCGTTTTTGTTGCAAGAGGAGATAGTCAGAGTAACAAAGTTTCCATGAAAGCAATGGAAGAGGAAGGCTGGTTTCAGGGGAAAACAACATAAATTAGAAGGCTCTAAAAATAAAAAGGAGACGACATGATTGAGGTAAAAGATTTGTATTTTAAGTATTCTGAAAAAGATGTTTTTTCTATTGATCACATCTCGTTTAAAATTGACAAAGGGGAGATATTTGGTTTTCTTGGCCCAAATGGGGCAGGCAAAACTACCGTCCAAGCAATCCTTACGGGTTTGCTAAAACAACAGGGAGGGAGTGTGCTTTACCAGGGGGGAAGCATAGAAGGACAAAAAGGGGATTTTTACAACAAAATAGGTGTTTCATTTGAATTCCCTAACCTTTATGGCAAACTAACCGGTTATGAAAATCTAAAGTATTTTGCAGGCCTATTTTCAGTGCCTACTGTGGATCCCAATTTTTTGTTGGATCTTGTCGGGCTTAAAGATACTGCAAACAAACGTACCGAATATTATTCAAAGGGCATGAAGCAGAGGGCTGTTTTTGCCAGGTCTCTAATTAATAATCCGGAAATATTGTACTTAGATGAACCAGTGTCGGGATTGGATCCAACCACGGCAAAAAATATTAAACAAGTCATTCAAAAAGAAAAAGAAAAGGGAACAACAATATTTCTTGCCACACATAATATGTTTGTGGCAGAAGAGTTATGTGATGAAGTTGCTTTTATAAATAATGGCAAAATAATCACCGTAGATACACCTAAAAATTTAAAGCTTCAATATGGAAGCAAATCAGTAGAAGTCGAATATAAAATGAACGGACATGTGCATAAAGAGCTGCTTTTTTTGGAAAAGAAAGATGACAAAAGCAAGTTACAAAACATAATAACTAACAATCAAATAATCACAATGCATTCAAAAGAAGCCACTCTTGAAGAGATTTTTATAAAGGTAACCGGCAGAGGTTTGATATAAAGATGAAAAAATTGTGGACTTTACTTAAAGTTGATTATACAATGGCGCTTAGGAGCAATTTTATTTTAATAACCCTTATTCTTGCTATACTGCTTGCCGTTCTTATTAACTTTGTGCTTCCTGAAAAATTGAATACCGAGATGAATACCTATATTTTAGATAGAACCAGCAATACAAGAATAGCTACTTTCTTAAATGCTGCAGGCGATGAAGGTAGCGCTATTAAAATAGAAGTAACCAAATCGGAAGAAGAGCTAACAACAAAGCTAACTAAAAGCAACGGAGCAGGCGTCATTTTTGAAGATGATAAAGTAATAATCGTGAAACAAGGATACGAAGATGAAGCTACTCTTAATTTAATGACTGCAACGATCAATTTACTTACAAAAAAGTTATCAGGGGTATATTCTCCTACTTCCTTCAAATATACAGTGTTGGAACCACAATCCACTGAAAAATTGCCGTTCAATAAATTTATGATACCACCTCTGATTGTTCTGGATGTATTTCTTTTAGGTTTTATGTTTATTGCAGCTATGATATTTCAGGATAAAAAAGAAGGAATTATTAATGCCTACCGAATAAGCCCTATAAATATATTTGGATACATTACATCAAAAGTTGTTATTAATTCATCTTTATCCATTGCACTTTCTCTTATTCTTGTTGCAGCAACTGTTGGATTTCACATGAATTATTTGCACTACTTTGTAATTGTGACGCTGTCTGCATTACTTATTTCATCTTTAGGTATGTTACTAAGCCAGTTTTATAATTCATTATCTGAGTTTATGTATGTTCTTATTGCATTTTCTCTCATCATTGCGATACCTGTAATTAGTTATTCCCAACCATCATTTTCTGTGCCGTTCTTTAAATATATTCCATCCTATCCTATTATGTTTGAAATAAAAAACATTATATCTTCAGTGCAAAGCAAAGAAATCTGGAGTTTATCATTATTGCTTGCAGTTGAACTGGCTGGCGTATTGGTGCTTGTTTATTTTACGTCAAAAAGAATATTGTTCGGGGGGAGACAATCATCATGAAAAAAATTATAAACCTTGCCAAAAAGGATCTAATCAACGCGTTCAGGGATAAGCTTTTAGTATATATGATAGTTGCGCCTATCATTATGGCGATATTAGTCATTCTTTTTACACCCTCCCTTGACAGCCCAAAATTAAGGTTTGCTGTAGATAATAGTGTGCCGCATAGTTTTATTGTAGAGCTTGAAAAATATGGCACCATAGAATCTTTCAATTCATTTAGTAAACTAGAGCAGAGAGTATTAATGTCCGATGACGTACCTGGTATCATCTATCATGATGGGGGATTTGAAGTAATATTGCAAGGAAACGAGGAAGATTATTCAAAGGCATTACCCGGAATGATTATTGAAAATGCTTCGCAGAGCGAGCCTATAATGCCGATAGAAATACAATCTTTGGATGTCAATAGGTCCATTATTAGAAATGTGGTCGAGATAAGTATACTCGTTATCATTATTATTATGGGCGGGGCCATTATGGGGATGATGATTGTTGAGGATAAAGAAAGTAAGGCAATAAAATCACTTGCTGTATCTCCACTAACTACAGGAAAATATCTTTTCGAAAAAGCCGCTGCTTCCGTTATCTATTCATTTATTTTTTCTTTTGTAACTGCTTTTATCATGTGGAGGTTTGCGTTCAATGCGGTCAATTTATTGGTAGTAATTATCCCATTCTGCCTTTTTGGTATTGCAGTTGGTTTTTTAATTGGAATATTTGCAAATAGCCAGAACTCGTCAATTGTGTTTATAAAAACAGTGTCGTCTGTGGTAATAGCTATATCTATTGCTTCCGTGTTTATTCCTCGTAAACTTGAATGGATGCTTTATGTATTTCCAAATTTCTGGGCATTTAAAGTTTTGAAAATTGTTTTTATAGATAAAAGTTTTAATTATTTTAATTCATTTCTGGTTGCTATTATTACTAATTCTCTTTTAGTTTTTGCTCTAACCATATATGCACAGAAGAAGTTTAAGCTAAGATAATTCAAAGTGAATTTAAAAAATTGTATAACAACTCAAAGGTGGGTAGCAGGCGATTTAAGAATAAGAAAAATAGGGATGTTCATAAAATTCACAATAAAGCAACAATTTATTTTACACCGTTTTAATGCTCAAATATATTGCTAAATTATAAGAAATCGTTATAATAAACTGAATTAATGTTATTTTTAGGCAAAAGGAGTTGACGAGCAATGGAAAGAATTAGAGAAATTGAAAAAGAATATTTGAAAGAAAATATCCCTGACTTTAATGTGGGCGACACAGTAAAAGTCCATGTGAGAATTAAAGAAGGAGAAAAAGAGAGAGTTCAGATATTTGAGGGCACAGTGTTGGCGAGGAAGCATGGTAGCATAAATGAAACATTTACTGTAAGAAAGCTTTCATACGGAGTGGGAGTAGAAAGAGTATTTCCCCTTCATTCTCCAATGATAAAAAAGATTGAGGTAAAAAAGAGAGGTAGCGTCAGAAGGGCAAAGCTGTACTATTTAAGAGATAGGGTAGGTAAAGCGCAAGTAGTTAAAGAAAAAAAGAAAAATAAATGAGCAAAGAGTTGAAAAGCTGGATTATAATAATTGTGCTGGCTTTTGTCGTAGCATTTTTGGTAAGATCGTTTATTGCACAACCATATCGCATTGAAATGACGTCCATGGTGGATACGCTTTCTCCTGACGACCTTGTTCTTGTAGACAAAATTTCTTATAAACTTCGTTCTCCAAAAAGAGGAGAAGTAGTGATATTTACTCCTCCAATTGACAGCAAAAATAAGTACATAAAAAGAGTCATTGCGTTGCCAGAAGAAACGATAGAAATAAAAGAGAATACTGTATATATAGACGGAAAAGCTCTTAACGAGCCCTATGTTTACTCGCCTATATTAAAAGATTACGGACCGGAAAAAATCAGAGACGGTTATGTGTTTGTTATGGGAGATAATAGAAGCGTAAGTATGGACTCACGTTATTTCGGATCAATTCCTATGGAAAGCATTATAGGAAGGGCTGTTATTGTGTACTGGCCTTTTAATCACATAGAAAATCTTAATGCGTATAGCGGAGAAACTCCTTAAGATTATTGGAGTAGATGAAGCTGGGAGAGGTCCATTAGCAGGGCCAGTTGTATCGGCAGCAGTAATTATAGAAGAACGAATTGATGGAATAAAAGATTCAAAAATCCTATCCAAACGAAAAAGAGAGATTCTTTTTTGTTTAATACAAGAAAAAAGTATTGCGTTTGGAGTAGGTATAGCAAACCCTGAAGAAATCGATCAATTTAATATTCTCAATGCATCGCTTCTTTCTATGAAAAGAGCGATTAAATCTCTTGAACTCTGCTATTTTTATCACTTCAATTCTCCGTTAGAAAATGTAATAGTGCTTGTGGACGGGCTTTTTAAAATCCCCGATATTTCTTATCCGCAGGTAGCGATAGTTAAGGGAGATAATAAAATATTTGAAATAAGTACTGCCTCGATCATTGCAAAGGTGGTAAGAGATAGAATGATGTGTGCGTTCGGGAAAAGGTATCCTGAATATGAACTATGCACGCATAAAGGATACCCTACAAAAAAACATAGAGAACTTATAAAACGCTATGGGCCATCGGCGATACATAGAAAAAGTTTTAAGGGAATAGCATGTGAATAACAATAGAACCACCGGGAAGAAAGGCGAAGATATTGCAGTAGATTACTTAAAAAAGAAGGGTATAAAAATCATAGCAAGAAATGTAAGAACGCCTTTCGGGGAGATTGATATCGTAGGAAAACGTGATGGGAAATTGCTCTTTATAGAAGTAAAAACGCGAAAGGATGAAACATTTGGAACGCCTGTTGAAGCAATTACAAAGAAAAAATTGCTTCACATTGTTAGGTCAGCGACATATTATATGCATGGAAACGATAAAGATTTTGGTATTGGTGCAGTTTCCATTTTAATGGATGGCGCACATTACAAAATTGAATATATTGAAAATATCCTTTAAGTTGGTTGAAAGGATGAATATCTCAGGCAAAACGGGGATTGTACAGTGTTTTGTGGAAAGTAGTCCATATTGGCTGGGGCGGAAGGATTCGAACCTTCGAATGACGGATCCAAATTCCGTTGCCTTGCCACTTGGCTACGCCCCAATGCCAGTTTATTGTACAGATAAACGGAGAGTTGTCAAGAGATGAGCACTGGGCACTGAAAGGAAAAATTTTAATTTTAGTAATTAAGAGATAAAATGTAAAAGTGAAAAAAGAATTTAATTTAAAACAAAGGAGGGCAAGCGGCTTTATTCCTTTAGTAAGGAGATGGAGTTAAAGACGCAAATTTAATATGGAAAAAAGCATAAAAATTATACCGATAGGGGGGATAGGAGAAATTGGGAAAAATTCCACTCTTCTTGAGATGGGTGGCGACCTGTTGCTTATTGACGCAGGATTTAAGTTTCCTTCTGCCAATATGCCTGGTGTAGATTATATTATTCCCGATTTTTCTTATCTTAAAAAAAGGAAAAAACATCTGAAAGGAATATTATTCACACATGGTCATATGGATCATATCGGAGGGCTTAAATACTTATTGGAGGATGTGACTCCTCCAATTATTGCTGGTTCACAGCTAGCGCTTGGTTTGGTGAAAGGGATGATTCCAACGAGTCTAAAGAAACACCAGCATTTCAGAGAGATAAAAAATGGGGATATTTTACAATTAGGCGCTTTTAATGTGCAGTTTATAAGAATGACACACAGCATACCTGGAGCTTTTGGCATTGCAATAAGAACACCATTTGGGTATATTTATCACACTGGAGATTATAAAATAGATGAAACGCCTGTGGATGGTAAGCTAATGGATATTAAAAGACTTAAAGAGCTGGGAAAAGAAGGGGTAATTGCCCTGCTTTCAGATAGTACAAATGCGGATGAAGAGGGATTTACCGGATCAGAATCGCTTATAGGGAAAAATTTAGTAAAGATTTTCCAGGAAGCGCCAGGGCGGATTATTGCAGCTTCATTTTCTACAAATATTCACAGAATACAGCAATTTGTAAATGTTGCGGAAAAATTTGAAAGAAAAGTCGTGTTTGATGGGAAAAGTATTCTCGAAAGTATACAAATAGTAAAAGAACTGGGGTATATAAAAATCCCTAAAGCTGTGGAGATAGAACAATCGGAAATTGCTGCTGTCCCAAAAAATAAACTTGTATTTATAACAACAGGTACTCAAGGAGAGCCAATGTCAGGGCTTTCAAGAATTTCTAATTCTGTTCATAAAGGGTTTTCTGTAGAGAAAGGGGACTCCGTAGTTATTTCTGCTGATCCAATTCCCGGAAATGAAAGAGAAGTGGCTAACACTATTAATAGATTGTTTAAGTTGGGAGCTAATGTATATTATCGAAAGGCAGATGGGATACATTTCTCGGGGCATTGCTCTCATGAAGATATAAAATTTATGATAAACTTGTTAAAACCAAAGTATTTTGTGCCGCTACATGGAGAATACAGGCATCTTGTAGCCGCGGAAAAAATTGCAAACGAATGTGGGATAAGCAAAAAAAATGTATTTATACTTGAAAATGGTGCAGGGGTACAAATTGTAGACGGAGAAATGAAGCGTATTCCGCGGATAAAATCAGGCGCTGTTATTATAGAGGGTAAAGTATTGATCCCCGTTAAGGATACTGAAATAGAGTTTCCTGCTATCTCAGAGCGAAGGGAAATGGCGCACAGAGGAATGGTGTTTGCTGTTGTATCTATGAGTAAAGATGACAAAATTGTAAAACCTGTTTATGTAGAATCGAAAGGGATATTATTTCCCAGAGGCAGCGAGGGAGAAATAATAAAAAACACCAAAGAAAAAATAGTTGAAACAGTTAAAAAATCTGCTAAAATAAGTGCACAACTCAACGAATTAAAAAAGCAAATCGAGAAAACGATAAAAAGAGTTTTCAGGGAAAATGTAAGAAAAACTCCTGCCGTATTTGTTATCGTAATAAAAAAGAAATAAGCGGAAGTGGCGGAATTGGCAGACGCGCTGGGTTCAGGTCCCAGTGGGTGGTTAAAGCTCATGGGGGTTCGAGTCCCCCCTTCCGCACCAAACCTGCACCTGAATTGGCAGTTTTTGATAATTTTTTGAGCGAGGTTTTTTTAGTTTTTTAGGGAACAGAGAAGAATAAAAATACAACCGAATTTTTGCAAAACATTATGACTCTTATATAATAATAAAAGATGTACAAAAAAAGGAGGTTAGTATGAAAAAAGTAATCGTGTTAAGTATTGTAGTGGCGATGTTTTTAGCTTTGTTCAGTATTGCTACACCAATTGCGCGGTTGTCAAATTCGATTCCCGTAGCAAAAGCAGAAACTCAATCAAACATCGATGTTGATACGCTCATCAAACACAAAGTAATCCAGGGCTATCCAGATGGAAGTTTCTATCTCGAAAGACTTACTACTCGCGCCGAGTTTGCAAAGATGATAACAATGTCGTTTTCCTTAGAATATCAGCTCATGTCTGATCTTGAAGAGTATTCTTTCACAGACACACCAAAAAATTTCTGGGGTTCTCCTTACATTGAACCCCTGGCGAAGGCTAACGTGATTAAAGGTTTCCCTGATGGTACTTTCAAGCCAAACAATCCCATTACTTTAGAAGAGGCAGTCGTGATCCTCTCAAGAGCGTTGGGCGTACCAGATTTAGTATCAGAAGATTCTCTTTCTAAATTTTCAGATGCTTCTTTGATCCACTCCTGGGCAAAGAACTACTTTAATTTTATGGTTTCACATGAGATTGTAGAAGGAAATCCAGATGGTACACTCAACCCTCTTCATTCCGCTATCCGTGAAGAAATTGTGCATCTCATTGCTTCTGCCAGGTTCCCTATTATCACGATTTTAAACACAAATGATTTTCATATGTATCTGCTCGGAGGGACTGATGCGGAAACCGAAAAACCTATTGGTGGAAGCGCAAGGATTGCAACTATTGTTGACAATGAAAGAGCGTACAATTCAAGAACTCTTTTAGTAGATGCTGGTGATGCCATTGGAGGAGGCCCTCCAATTGGTGCTTTCTTCTACGGCGCGAATGTAATTGAAACTTACAATGCCATAGGTTATGATATTGTTACGCCTGGTAATCACGAGTTTGATTGGGGGCAGGATTTACTTAAAGAAAGAATGTCTGAAGCGGAATACCAGTACGTGAGTGCGAATATCTTTGATACAAGAACAAACTCCACTTTTGTGGATCCGTATGTAGTGAAGAGTTTTGGTTTGGTTGATATTCAGGTCACGGGCGTTGATACCGTTGATCTTCCTATTCTTGTGAATCCAAACGGCCTTGAAGGGCTTGAAATAACTGATCCTGTTGATTCTGTCAATAATCTTCAAAAGGTTGGAGATTATGTGGTGGTTTTGTCTCACCTGGGCTATGGTGAGGACAAAAATTATCTTGCACCAAATGTAGAAGATGTCAATCTCATTATTGGCGGTCACACGCATACAGTTCTTGAGGAACCTGATGTAGTAAACGGCATACCCATTATACAGGCAGGTTCCTATGGCATGTATATTGGCAAAGTCGTTCTTAAATTTGAAACATCTGTTAAAGATGGAGCAGAACTTCTCAGCTTTAGTTATGAACTCATTCCAGTAGATGATACCGTTAAAGAAAATGCAGAAATCAAAGCACTTATTGCGCCGTACGAAGAACAGTTGAAAGTAAAAATGGACGAGGTTGTTGGTGAAGTGCTTATCGATCTTGATGGCGAAAGGGCAAACATACGGAGCATGGAGACAAACTTGGGAGACTTTGTTGCAGACTGGATGAGGAAAATTTCAGGAGCAGATATTGCTGTCGCAAACGGAGGTGGTATCAGGGCAAGTATCCCCAAAGGGCCTCTTACAGTAGGCGACATTTATACAGTACTTCCGTTTGATAATTTACTCGTTTTAATTGAAGTCACAGGACAGCAGGTTTTAGACGCTCTTGAGAATGGATTTTCCCAGGTAGAAGAAGGCGCTGGAAGATTCCCGCAAATTTCAGGGATGCGGGTAAAGATTAATCTTTCAAATCCTGTTAACGAGAGAGTTATCGAGGTAACTGTAAACGATGAACCGCTCGACCTCGAGAAGGTTTACAAGCTGGTCACAAACGACTTTATGGCAGCAGGCGGCGACGGATATGCTTCGTTTGCAGAAGCAGAGTCTTCCGAGTGGGTCACAGGAAACTGGATGAGAGATGATCTTGTTGAATACATCAAAGAAAATCCTGAAGTTTCCAAGGAAGTTGACGGAAGAATAACGATCGAAACGCCATAAAAATAAAATAATCTAAAAGAGGGGGGGATCCCCCCTCTTTAGTAGTTTGTCCTGTAGAATTGCGTTTCACTATTAAGCTTGCTATCGAATTTATTGAAAGTATTTATAAAAAATAATGTATATAAATAATAAAAGGGGAGCAAAAGCTCCCCTTTTATTATAGATCTATTTGTCTATACTTAACTTTCTTTTATAGAGATAACAATGTTGTCTTTTATTACTATTTCTGCGCCTGTAACTTTTTGCTAGAGATTATCGCCTTCTTTTATCTCTATACTTCCTTCCAGCATTGTATACGGGAAAATGGCATCAATTTCCAGTTTATCTATTACTGTGGTTTTCCCTTTTAATTCACCTATTAATGCTTCTTGAAGCATTCTTTCCTCTTCTATACGTGCCTTTAAGGATTCTACGTAACTTGCATTTCTTATACCTGCACTCTCTATAACAAGTTTTGCAAGAGACGATTTTAAATCTTTTACTTTGCTTTCAGCTGCTTCCATCTGTTTATTTAATTCTTTTTTGTAATCCTCTTTAAATTTTTCGGTTACAATTACTTTTACTAAAATATTTTGTTTAATTTGGAGCGTATTCATCGGGCTTTCCTGCCTATATTGTCATTGTTTCTTCTTTAGGCTTTGAGTTAATCTGAACGCTTGCGTTCTTCCCAATTTTGCTTGCAGCTGCTTTTACAATTACTCTAAGCGCATTTGCTGTTCTGCCCTGTTTGCCAATAACTTTGCCAATATCTTTATCCGCCACTTTGATTTCATAGATGACTGCCTGGTCTCCTGCAATTTCTGTGATGACGACTTCTTCTGGTACATCAACTAATGCTTTTACGATAGTTTCAACTAATTCTTTCATTATTTACTGCCTCCCTTTTTAGATTCCATAAACTCTTTCCACACGTTGCCTCTTTCCAGAATTTTTTTTACTGAATCAGTAGGCTGTGCACCTTTTTTAAGCCAGTCCAGAATACGATCTTTCTTTAACTGGATTTCTTCTTTTTCTGGAATAGGATTCCAGAACCCGACAATTTCAATAAAATTGCTATCCGTCGCGCTACGCGAATCAGTAACAATAAGCCTGTAGGATGCCCGATGAAGTGCCCCTACTCTAGATAATTTAATTTTTACAGCCAATATAGAACCTCCTTGTAAACTTTTTTATACTAACCATTCTACCTTAATTTAAGGATTTGGTCAATACTTTTTACATTTTTTGTGCCCTGCATAAACTTTTTGAACATTGTATAGTTTTTTAGAAACACGTTTATTTCATGATTTGTTATGCCTGAACCTTTTGCTATCCTTTTTTTTCTTGAGCCATTGATAATTTCCGGGTTTGCTTTCTCTTCTTTTGTCATTCCGTTTATAATTGCTTCTGTTTTTACAAGCATTTTTTCATCGTTTAATGTATTTAAATTCATCCCAGGGATTACTGGCATTGATGAAAGAATACTGGAAAATCCGCCCATTTTTTTGATTGCCTCTAGTTGATTTTTGTAATCATTTAAGTCAAAAGTGTCATTTTGTATTTTTTTGAATAAATCTTTGCCTTCCTCCTTGGATATTGTTTGTTCTGCTTTTTCAGCGAGTGTTGCAAGGTCTCCCCTCCCCACGATTTTTGATACTACTCTTTCTGGGTGAAATATTTCAAGGTCATCTATTTTTTCGCCTACTCCTATAAATTTTACGGGTTTTCCTGTTACATACCGAAAAGAAAGGATACTTCCGCCTTTTGCGCTGCTGTCGTATTTTGTAAAGATGCCACCTGTAAGTGGGATATATTGCTCAAATCCTTCTGCAATTTTAAGTGCGCCTTGTCCTATTGTACTGTCAAGTACAAGCAGAGTTTCGTTTATGGCAAATGTGTTTGCTACCGTCCTTAACTCTTCCATTGTTTCTGTATCTATTTCTTTTCTTCCCGCACTGTCTATTAGTCCTATATCAAATTGATTGTTTTCCATATAAGCCAATGCTTTTTTCAATACAGGAATAGGGTTGCCTCCAATTTCTTCGAATACTTCAAGGTTATTATTTTTTGCAAGTGTTACAAGTTGCTCCATTGCAGCTGGCCTTTTAAAATCAAAAGGTATGAGCAGGGGACGTTTTCCCTGTTCTTTTAGAAAGTGGGCTAATTTTGCTGCTGTTGTTGTTTTTCCGCTTCCTTGGAGGCCTGCAAGCATAACAAGATTTTTTTTATTAGGCTCGATATTAAGAGGAGATGCGTCGCCAAGAATATTTTTAATTTCATTATAAAGAATTGTGATAATTTGTTCGGCAGGCGTAAGACTCTCTACAATATTTTGTTTCTTTGCTTCTTCTGCAACTTTATCTACAATTTCTTTTACAATTTTATAGTTTACGTCTGCTTCGAGCAGAGTAACCCGTATTTCTCTTAAACTGTTTTTTATATCTTCGTTTGAGAGTTTTCCTTTACTGCGTAATTTTTTGAAAACACTTTGTAAATTTATTTTTAAATTGTCAAAGATAATCAATCACTTCCTTAAATGTTTTCTTCTATTTTCTTCAGTATGTTTAATGCTTCTTCTAATGCTTTTTTCTGCCTGGGGGTTTCTTTTGCTACTGTTTCAAGTACTTTTCTCATCTTACTTATGTGTATCGATGTTTTTCTATTTTTTTCCATATTTCCTATTTTATTTTCGCAATTTTCCATACGCGTCAACGCTCTCCTTACGTGGTCATGCACTGCCTGTCGTGAAATGTTTAGCTTTCTTGCTATATTTGCTCCGGTTGCGTTTTTTTGTGTAAACATGGAGAGAATTTTGTTTTCTTTGTCTGTAAGAAGCCCCGGGTATGTTTCCATAAGCTCTCTTATGTGTATTTTTTTAAGTATTTTCTTCTCTTTTGGTGTTAATATTTTTTGTTTCATTTTTACCTCCTGTTTTTAGCAATAATATATAAAAATTCAGATTTGTCAACCAGAGAGCATATTAATAAATGCCTCTGCATTAAATTGTTCTATGTCTTCCATGTTTTCGCCTGTGCAAATGAACTTTACGGGTATTCCGTATTTTTGGATGATTGGTATTATTATTCCTCCAGAGGAACTGCCATCAATTTTTGTAAGTATTATGCCTGAAATGTTCACCATTGATGAGAATATTTCAATTTGAGCGATACCGTTCTGTCCCGTATATGCATCAAGCACAAGCAATGTTTCATCTGGTTTACGGCCAATTTTTTTTTCGATGACGCGTTCTATTTTTTGGAGTTCTTTCAGCAGGTTTTTCTTTGTTTCTACTCTCCCTGCGCTATCTATAAGCAGTATATCTATATTTTTGCTTATAGCGCTATTTAAACCATCAAATACTACTGCTCCCGGGTCGCTTCCCTCTTTTTGCATTACTATCGGAATGTTTAATTTGTTTGCCCATATTTCTAATTGTTTTGATGCTGCTGCCCTGAATGTATCTCCTGCAACTAACATTACTTTTTTGCCCTGATTTTTGTAGAGGTGTGCCAATTTTGCTATGCTTGTTGTTTTGCCTGTCCCGTTTGTACCTACGAAGAGAAATACGGTAGGGATGCTGTTACCGAAATGTATTTTTGGTTCAGTATTATTTAAAATGGTTTTTATATTTTCTTTTAGAGTTTCTTCTATATTTTTACCCGTAACTCTCTCTTCTTTGATTTTTTCAATGAAATTTTCAGTAAATTCCACGCCGAAATTGTTTTCAAGCATGAATTCTTCAATGTTTTCAATGGAATTGCTATCGTTTCTTTCAAATATTTTCTTGATCGTTTTTAATAATTTCATTTTGTAGCGCCTCTTTAGCTGCATGTTCTTCTGCTTCTTTTTTAGAGCTTCCTTTTCCTTGCCCTAATATGGTTTCATTGAGCGATACTTTTGCAAAAAACATTTTATTTCTTGGGGATCCAGTTTCTTTTACTATTGTGTATTCAGGCGTGGTATGGAATTTTTTTTGAGTGATTTCTTGCAGTTGTGTTTTGTAGTCTGTTGTTTCTATGTTTTCAACCTCTTTTAATTCTGGCGACAGTATTCTTAAAATAAATTTTTCCGCTTCAGCAAATCCAAATGCGATGAATATTGCTGCAATAATTGCTTCAAGGGCGTCTGCAAGCAACGCTTTTTTGAACTTGCCTCCGCTTCTTTCTTCTCCTTTTCCGAACAGCAGGATGTCTCCTATGTTTAGCGACAGTGCTTTTTCTGACAGGCCTTTTTCACTTACTATGTAGGCTCGTTTTTTGCTTAGTTCGCCTTCTGGAAGAAATGGGAAGTGGCTGAAGAGGTAGTGTGTAATAGCAAGTGATAGCACTGCATCTCCTAAAAATTCAAGCCTTTCATTTGATGGGTAATCAGGAAATTCTCCGCTGAACGAGGAATGAGTGATTGCCATAATGAGTAATTTTCTTTTCGAAGGAGAAATTCTTCTTTTTATAAATTTCTCGAGCATTCTAAGTTTTGTGTAAATTGTTTTATGTAAAGTTTCCATGATTTAGTTGCTGAATCGTTTTTTCAATAATCTTTTCTTTTTCCATTTTGTAGCACATTTTAATGGCGTTTTTTATTGCAACATGTGATGAGCGGCCATGTGCGATAATAGAAATGCCGTTTGTTCCCAGAAGGGGTGAACCGCCAAATGTTTCATAATCGAGTTGTTTAAATAGGTTTTTCATCGCATTTTTCATAAGCAGTGCTCCCAGGGCTGCGAGATTACTTTTTTTGATTTCTGCTTTTAATGTGCTAACAATTCGCTCAGCTGTGCCTTCTATTGTTTTTAGTGCTATATTCCCGGTAAAGCCATCTGTAACTATTACATCTACCTCTCCTGTTAGTATTTTATCCCCTTCTATATGTCCTTTAAATTCTTCAAACATGTTTTTAAGTGATTGATAAGCTTCTTGTGTAAGTTTTGATCCTTTCTCTTCCTCGGTTCCTATGTTCAAAAGCCCTATGGTTACTTTTCTTTTCAATATGTTTTCAAGGTACACTTTGCCCATGAGAGCAAATTGGACAAGCTGTTTTGTATTGCAATCAGTATTTGCTCCGGCATCTATTAGCAGGCCCATTGAATGTGGAAAGGGCATAGGTACTGCGATTGCAGGGCGTATTATTCCTTTTATTCTGCCCAGTACAAATAGTGAAATAGCCATTTGTGCGCCAGTATTCCCTGCACTGACAATTCCTACTGCCTCTTTGTTTTTTACGAGTTCTATTGCTTTGTACAGAGAGGAATCTTTTTTTGTAAGAAGCGCGTCTTTTGGATGATCGTGCATCGTAACAATTTGTGTTGTAGGATATATAGACACTCTATCTTTCAGCTTTGAAGGATATTTGAGCAGTTCTTTTTGAATTAAACTTTTATCGCCGGTTATGATGATCTGGATGTCTTCTAATTCTTTTAAAGTCTCTATTGCTCCTTTTACTGTCTCTTGAGGGGCATAATCTCCCCCCATGCCATCTAATGCAATATGCATATTAAGTTGTTGGTTTCTTCTCTTTTTTTGTTTTCATTGCAACAACAGGTTTTCCATTGTAATATCCGCAATAAGGGCAGACGTGGTGAGAAAGAATAAAATTGTGGCAGTGAGGACACTCAATCAAATTGGGTGATTTAATTTTTTCTTTCCACTGTCTTATTCTCTTTTTACTTTTTGTTGTTTTTTTCTTGGGGTTTGCCATTACCTTCAACTCCTTTTTCTATTTTATAACTTTTGCAGTCTTGTCATTATAATAAATTATTTTTTTAATACAATGTTAAGCAATTTATTTTTAATGTATATTATTTTTAAAATTGTTCCTTCCGATGTTATTTTTTTGATTTTTTCTCTGTTCAATGCAATTTCTTTTACAGTTTGTTCATCCGTGTCTTTTTCTATTTCAATCGCATCTTTTACTTTTCCATTTACTTCCAGGACAATGCCTATCTTCTCTTCTTTATAAATCCCTTTTGCTTGTGGCCATTGCGCTAAATGTACGCTCTTTCTATGACCTAGTTTGCTCCACAGCTCATCTGCTATGTGCGGGGCGATTGGCGCAAGCATTTTGATAAATGTTTCCATTGTTTCCGTAAATGCGTCTGTTTTTATGATATCTGGTATTTCTCGGACGGATTTGTTGAGGAAATTGAGCCATTCCATAAAGCTGCTTACCGTTGTATTAAATTTGTAGTTCTCAAGCTGGTCTGTAATTTTTTGGATCATTTTATCTTGTATCGCGTTTATTTCTTTTTCTTCCTTGAGTGCAATTTTTTCTGTTTCTCTTTCTTCTATTACACTGGCAAATAATGTCCACAATTTTTTTATAAATCTGTGTGTTCCGTTTATGGTTTCTATGCTCCATATAGCATCCTGGTCAAAAGGACCCATAAATAAAATGTACATGCGTAGCGTATCCGCGCCGTACTGTTTTATCACGTCATCTGGATTTACTACGTTTCCTTTTGATTTACTCATTTTTTGATGGTCTATTCCCAGTATCATTCCTTGATTCAGTAGTTTTTTAAATGGCTCACTAAAGCCGATAAGTCCTGCGTCATACATTACTTTTGCGTAAAAGCGCGAATAGAGGAGGTGCATTACGGCATGTTCTGCACCGCCAATGTAGAGATCAACGGGTAGCCAATAATCACTTTTTTTGCGATCAAAAGGAGCTTTATCGTTGCAAGGGTCTACATAGCGTAGATAGTACCACGAAGAACAAGCAAAGCCATCCTGTGTGTCGGTTTCTCTTTTTGCTGGTTCACCACATATTGGGCAGGTAGTGTTTACAAAGTCAAGGTTGTTGGCGAGCGGAGATTCTCCTGTGTCTCTTGGCGTGAAATCTACTTCATCCGGGAGAAGGACGGGCAAGTCTTCTTCTGGAACTTGTACTATTCCGTGTTTTTCACAATGGATAATAGGTATTGGAGCGCCCCAGTATCTTTGCCTTGATATCAGCCAGTCCCTGATATGATATCTGGTAACGGATTTTCCTAACTGATCTTTTTCAATGTGCGTTGCAAGTTTCTCTCTTGCTTCCTCACTCTCTAATGTGGTAAATGCTCCTGAATTTATTAAAATGCCGTCTTCTGTATATGCTTCAGTTAGCTCGTGTTCTTTTCCGTCAGGACTTATTACCTGTTTTATCGGTAATTTGTGTTTTTTGGCAAAAACGAAATCTCTCTGGTCATGTGCGGGAACACCCATTACTGCACCAGTCCCGTATGTCCCAACAACGTAATCGCCTATAAGAATAGGCGCTTTCTCATCATTTAATGGATTTATAGCATAGGAACCTGTAAATATGCCAGTCTTTTCTTTTTCTGTGGATAAGCGGTCTATTTCTTTTTCACTTTCCGCTTTTTTGATGTATTCAAGAACTTTTTCTCTGTTTTCTTCTGTTGTGAGCGTTTTTGCAAGAGAATGCTCGGGTGCAATAACGAGGAATGTGACACCAAAGATTGTGTCTATCCGTGTGGTAAAAACAGGAATATCGTATTCAGTGCCATCTGCGGCTACTGCCTTAAAGTTTATTTCTGTGCCTTTGCTTTTGCCGATCCAATTTTTTTGCATTAACTTAATTTTTTCGGGCCAGTCAATTGTTTCTAAATCTTTTTCTAGCACATCGGCGTATTCTGTAATTTTGAAAAACCATTCTGCCAGCCTTTTTTTTACAACGGGGGTATCACAACGCCAGCATTTACCATCTATAAGTTGTTCGTTGGCAAGCACTGTTTTGCAGTGCGGGCACCACCATTGCGTGCTGTAATCTTTGTATGCAAGACCTTGCTTGTACAAAAGAAGGAAAAACCATTCCGTCCATTTATAATATTCGGGAGACGAGGTATTTATTTCTCTTGTCCAATCGTAAGAAATGCCGAGATTTTTTAGTTGTTGTCTAAATATTTCTATATTTCTTTTTGTAATTTTTTGTGGTGGTATACCTTTTTCTATTGCGTAGTTTTCGGTAGGCAAACCAAATGCATCATATCCAATTGGGTTTAGCACGTTAAAACCTTTCATTCTTTTGTATCTTGCTACTACATCTCCCGGGATGTAATTTCTGCAGTGGCCTACATGGAGCCCGGAACCTGACGGATACGGGTACATTACCATAATATAGTATTTTGGCTTTTCTGAGAAATCTTCTGCTCTGTAAAAATTATTTTCTTCCCAATATTTTTGCCATTTTTTTTGAATTTCCAAATAATTGTATTCTTTTTTCATGTTTCCTCTATAAAAAATAAAAAACTGGTGGAGCTAAGGGGATTTGAACCCCTGACCTCCTCCACGCCAAGGAGGCACTCTCCCAACTGAGCTATAGCCCCACTATCAATATAATATACAGATTTATTCGTTATTGTCAATAATATATTACTTTTTAGTGCGCTTTGACTAAATTCACCTTTTTGGTATTATTGAACAAAAAAGGAAGGCGTAATATGTTAAGAATTATTGTGCATGGTGGTGCAGGCGATATTAAAACTAAAGAAGAAGTTCCCATTCGCGTGGATGTATGCAAAAAGGCATGTTCTACTGGTTTTTCTGTTCTAAAAAATGGAAAAAGTTCCATTGATGCAGTTGTAGAGGCAGTAAAAATTCTTGAAGACCATCCTTTATTTGACGCAGGCAGAGGTTCTTACCTTAATGAAGAAGGTAATGTAGAGATGGACGCAGGCATAATGGATGGGAGTACGCTGAATATGGGAGCAGTTTCTGCTGTAACTTGCGTGAAAAGTCCTGTTGAACTTGCCCGTTTTGTTATGGAAAAATCAGGACATAATTTTTTAACAGGCAGAGGCGCTGAGGCATTTGCAAAGGAAATGGGGATGCAATTTGAACCGCTGCAATATTTTCTTACCGAGCGTACTGTGAAACTTTATAAAAAAACACGGTTCGGCGATACGGTAGGAGCAGTAGCGTTGGACGAAGCGGGGAAGATTGCGGTTGCTGTTTCTACGGGCGGTGTGCCATTTAAGCATGTGGGAAGAGTCGGAGATTCGCCGCTTGTTGGTTCAGGATTTTATGCAAATGATTCTTTTGGGGCTGTTTCGACAGGTATTGGCGAAGACATTATGCGCCTTGTACTTTCAGTGAGAATAGGATTCTATCTTGAAAAAATGGATTTAGATAAAGCCGTTGCGCAATCTATAAAAGACCTTGATGTAATTAATGGCAAAGCAGGACTTATTGCTCTGGATAAGATGGGGAATATCTCCTTTCATTACAATACAAAAGGAATGTTCCATGCGTATATGAGGGAAGATTTAGAAGAATGCGTCGGAGGAATTTAAAGATTAAAAACGGAGGGAAGATAAGGTGAAAGAATATTTTGCTATCATTCTTTTTGTTATTGCCGTTTCTTTTTTCTCTTCCCGTATTATTTTTGAGAAAAAAAGAGGATTTTTCCGTTTTGCCGGGGTAGAAATTTTTATACTTGGCGTTATCCTTTCGTTTGTTTTTTCTGAGCAAGATTTTTTAACCAGCCTTTGGCCGCTTATTGTTTTTGCCCTTGCATTTGCCGGATTTAGCTTTGGAATCCAATTTGAGAAGGGGATACTGAAAGCAATTAGAGCTAAATCTTTTATTTACGGGTTTTTAGTTTCTTTAAACTTCTTTCTTTTTTTATTTATTTTACGTTTTTTCTATCCGTTTGATATGGCTATTCCTCTTTCTGCAATATTTTCTATTCCTTCTTCAACTGTACTTTTTAGCATTAAAAAAGGCAAAAGGCCCGTCATTTCTGGTGAATTGAGCATTGCACTGGTTTTGATATATTACAGCGTTGCTATGTATGGTTTTAAGGGGGTTTTGATATCTGTTGTTCTTGGGTTGGCCGGGTTTTTGATTATTCCCTTCGAGCACATTTTGAAAAAAATAGAAATGTATATCCTTTTCTTTGGTTTTTTACTTCTCGTCGCGTCTCTTTCGCAGATGTTTAATACTTCGATTATTCTTTCTGCCTTTTTTATGGGTTTTGTTGTAGCTTTTTTTTCTACGCCCCGTTATTCTTCAGCGATAGTAAGAAGGATTGAACAACCATTATTTTTATCGCTTTTGTTTTCTTCCGGTTTGTTTTTTCACTTAGGAAGCGTTGTTATTTTTTTATTTTTAATTGGGTATACTTTTATTAGATTCTTTTTTGTTTTCCCGCTGTTTAAGAAGAAAAGCATATTTTTTATCCCTATTGGCGCATTGAGCATAGCACTTTCGATAGAAATTAAAGCGTCCTACATTGTTACATTTACAGCGATTTCGTATTTTATTTTGCTTGTTGTTTTTGAATTTTTTCATAGGAGGGGAGAATGGGCTACTTAATATTATCAACACTTTTCACTCTTTTGCTATTTTTAGTGAGAAGAATTGTGCCTTCCCTCCCTCTTTTGACTGATATAGTTCTTTCCATAGCTTTTATTATCATTATAGGGTTTTTTGTGGGGAAATTTTTTGAGTACCTCCGTTTCCCAGCTATTTCAGGGTATCTCATAACAGGACTTATTCTTTCTCCCTATGCTTTTCATCTTCTTGATTTAGAAGTACTAAATAACCTAACTTTTATCGGCGAAATTGCCCTTGCTTTTATTGCCATACAATCAGGAATGGAAATGAAAATGTCGTTCCTTAAAAAACACGGCAGCGATATCGCAAGACTTACTCTATCCGTTCTCATTTTCACTTTCTTAGGGACATTTGTCGCTTCTTTGCTGATTTTTCAAAAGATTTCGCTTGAAACGCCTCTTAAAGCCGCGATCTTGCTGGGAGTACTCCTTATTTTAAAATCTCCTCTTTCCACTATTGCCGTAATAAAAGAAAGTGGTGTCAAAGAGTCAGAGATGGGAGGTAAAATCCTTGCCATTGCCATTCTGAAAGACATTTTCGTAATTTTACTTTTTGCGATACTTATTCCAATTTTAGGAGGGAAAGATTCTTCGGTCGGCTTAATCGCTCTTGAATTAATAGGATCTCTTGCAATTGGTGTTGTTGTTGGCGGGATAGTTGTTCTTTATATGAGGCATATAAATGTTGAAACGCCAATTTTTGTGTTTATTCTTGCTTTTCTTATATCTCAGTTGCGTTTTATTCATATCGATCCACTGATTGTCGGTATCATTACCGGTTTTTTTATCCAGAATTTTACATTTGCAGGAGAAGAATTTCAGAAAGTTCTGTATAATATTGCTCCCGGTATTTATCTGCTATTTTTTACGCTTGCCGATGCGTCGATGGACATCCATATTGTGATTAACCTTCTTCCTATTACTCTCTTACTCGTTGGGGTAAAATGGCTTTTTACGGAACTTGGATTGATAGTTGGAACAAAAGATCCTATTATGCGAAGGTTCGGTTCGGTTGGCTTAATTAATCAATCAGGTCTTTCTCTTATCTTGGTTTTACTCATCGAAAAGGCATTTCCTCAGATTGGCGGTATGGTAAAAGCGATAACCATTTCTGTTGTAATTGTTACAGACCTTTTTGCTCCTGCTCTGTTTAAACACGCACTTGTCAAAGCTGCAATGTTAAGAGAAAAAAGCAAGGGGGAATCCCCCCCGTCTTCTTAAATTATTGTATTAATTTTCCGTTTACGAATACATTTTTTATTGCGGTTTTTGTTTCCCACGGATCCCCGTCGAACAAAACAAGGTCTGGCGTAGCTCCTTTTTTAATTGTTCCGTATTTTTTCATTCCCAGCATTTTTGCCGGTACTGACGTAACTGCTGCCAATGCTTTTTCTGCGCTTATCCCTTCGGCAATAATAAGACCAAGCTGAATGCGGAGGAATTCTGCGGGGTACAACGGATGTCCTGATATAATTGCTGTTTCAATGCCATTTTCTATGAGCGTTGCCGGAACTTTTGGTGAAAGATGTTTTAATTCTCTTGCAAAACGCGACAGTATAACGGGGCCAAATGCAACAGGTATTTTGTTTTCTTTGATAATGTCCAGCACAAGGTCGCTTTCGATTGCAAAAGTTATGACTGCATTCAGGTTGAATTCTTTTGTTATTCTAATGCTTGTTACAATATCGTCTGCGCGCAGGGCGGCAAAAAATGCTTTTTGTTTGCCTTCTAAAACGGGGAGAAGAGATTCTTCCTGCATGGAAAATTGTTTCTTTTTCTTTTTTCCATATTCTTTTGCTTTGTAAAGCGCATCTCTTATTAGATATGCGCTGCCCATTCTTGTCATAGGCATTTTCTTTTGCGGTATATAGATAGATTTTGGGATGCTGTTAACGGAAAAGCGCATACCGAAAGGTGATTCGATGGTCATATCTTTTATTGTGTTACCTGAGTTGTGTATAATTGCACCTCTTCCTCCAATATTATTTGAAAGGCCTGGCAAAACAAAACTTGCGGTAACACCTCCCTTTACCGCTTTAGGAAAGCTTTCATCATACGGGTTAATGCCATCTAATGCAAGAAGTTCTGGCGTTATTGGATTTGCCTCTTCATTTAAATCGTTTCCTTCTATTCGCCCCAAAGATTCTTCCTTAAGGCCGATACCGGAAGAGATGTCGATAAATCCTGGTGTTACAAACTTTGCTTTGAACGTGTTTTTTACTTTTTCTTTGTTGTCTTTTCCTATATATTTGATGCCGTTTTCGTCGAAGAGAATCGTTGCATTTTCAATGATTTTCGTGCCGTCAAATATTTTTTCTGCTATAATTTTATACATTTTTTCACCTCTCATATACTATATTTCCATTTGCAATGACTAATTCCGCTTTGGCTGTTGAACTGAAAGGGTGTTTCGAATAGATGGATAAATCTGCCACTTTGCCTTCTTCTAAGCTTCCATACTCTTTATCAATTTTAAGTATGAGTGCCGGATTGATCGTTATCATTTTTAAGGCGTTTTCTTCTCCTGCTGCACCGTGGTATGCAACCAGCCCTGCTTGGAGAGGCAAGCACTGTATAGGGATAACAGGGTGGTCTGTCATTAATGCTGTAAGGACGCCTGCTTTATCCAGAAGGGCAGGAGTTGAAAATGAAGAGGAGCTTGTTTCTGCTTTTGGAGAGGTGTCAAGTAGAGGACCTGCTACAACAGGCACTTTTTCTCTTGCCAACACTTCTCTTATCCTTGCTGCATCTGTGCCGTGCTCAATGACAAGGTCCAATCCGAATTCGTGTTTTGCAATCCGCACTGCCGTGAGGATATCGTCAGCCCTGTGTGCGTGGATCCTGAGCGGTAGTTTATGTTGCATTACAGGAAGCAAGGCCTCCATATCCAGGTTGAAGGGTGGTTTTTTCTTTGTATTTTTCTTTTCTGCATATTCTTTTGCTTTGGCAAGCGTTTCTCTGAATACTTTTGCTGTGCCCATTCTTGTTGTGGGAAGTTGATGTTTTTCCGTGTAAACGCGTTTGGGGTTTTCGCCAAATGCGCATTTTACCCCTGCAGGATTTTTGATAACCATCTCTTCTATTGTTTTTCCAAATGTCCTAATAATTACGCTTTGTCCGCCTATTACATTTCCCGAACCCGGGCCCGTGAATATCATTGTGATGCCTGCTGAAAGAGCATCTTTAAAGGCGGGATCATCTGGATTTATCGCGTCAATTGCACGCATGCCGGGAGTTGATGGATTTGTCATTTCGTTCCCATCCATACTTTCCTCTCCTCCTTCGAGCGCATAAAGCCCAAGATGCGTGTGTGCGTCAATAAACCCAGGAAATACAAGCTTCCCTTTTGCATTTATCTTTTTCGCTTTGGCGTCTATCTTGTCTTTTGAGATTTTTTTGATGCGTCCGTTGTCACCGATCAGGATGCTTCCATTTTTTATAATGCCTTTTGTTACCGTGAAGATTGTTCCTTTCTCAATGAGAATCATTTACTCCTCCTTTCGATTTTATGTCTCACTTATAACAATTACTTTTAGTTATATCATTTCTTATTAACTTTAGCAGTTCTTTATTTTAAAAGATTGATTGTTGTTAAAATCTAAAAAATTGGGGGTTGTATATAAAATGTTATCTATTTTTATCGTATTCATGTTAATAAAAATTTTACCATAACTTAATTATATGTCAATTAAAATATTGATTTAATAGTATCGGATAAACTATTTGTATATGATTAATAACAAAGGGGAGCTTTAGGCTCCCCATATATGTAATTCTTTAAAGGAGGGTTAACTATATTACGGCGTGCATGTTCCTTTTCTTAATCTCCCGCGCCCTGAAGTGCCAAATGCTCCGCTTCTTGGCCCTATTTCTGTTCTTTCCACCATTTCCGTTACTCTTTCAGAAAATGCATTTAACATTGTTTCGTATCTTGTCTGATCAATTATTTCTTCATCAAGCAATGCTTGCAACTGTTCTGCTCTGTTGCTTGTGATAAAGTTTATCAGCTCCTCTTGAGTTACACCGTTTGCCTCTGCTATCTCTGTTAAACTCTTTCCGTCCTTTCTTTCTGCTACCAGCTCGTCGTTAGTTATCCCGAGATATGTTGCGATCTTTTCCATTATATTTCTTGCAGAACCAGCAAACCCATATTCATGTTCTCCTGCGCTATCTCTTAATCTGTCTTCTCTAACGCCGCAAAGTTTATATTCTGCGCTGTTTGTCGCGGTTGGACGATTGGCATTTCTGCTGCCTGCAAAAACGACTCCTGCTCCTGTTAAAATTATTCCTCCGATTATTAATGCTACTAAAAATCCTTTAATTTTTTTGTTCATTTGTTGCCTCCTATATTTTGTTTGTACTTCTGCTGTGAGTATAGTAATCAAATGTGATGGAAATATGAAAGAAGATTTGCAAGAAAAAAGATTTGTAATAAAATGACAAACAGGAGGGAAAAGCTATGCAGATAAAAGAAAAATATATTTATTTTAATGGCGAATTTGTACTCCGGGACGATGCAAAAATTCGTGGCGAAAAAGATCCGTTTAACTGGCTTGTTTATGTGAAATAAGTTGTAGCTTTTGTAAAATCTGGTAGAATAATTTTGTGGAAAAATACGATGTTGTTGTAATAGGAGGAGGACCTGCGGGTTCTACTGTTGCAAAGGAGCTTGTCGAACAGGGGGAAAAAGTCCTTGTTCTTGAAAAGAGAAAAGAGATTGGTTTTCCAAATCATTGTTCCGGGCTTGTGTCAAAAGAGTTTATTTCTTTTGCCGGAGTCGATAGTTCTCTTGTATTAAATAAAATAAAGGGGGCTTCTTTTTATTCACATTCAGACAAAATATTCTCGTTTAAAGACAGCAAAACTCACGCAGTTGTAATAGACCGCACCGCTTTTGATAGAAAAGTGGCTGAAAGTGCCATGCAAAACGGCGCTGCATATCTTTTTAATTCTAATGTAAAAGGCATCGAGCGGGTAGGGGAAAAACTTCATATTCATTATGAAAATAGTTCTATTCAAACTGTCGAGGCCCCTCTTCTTGTTATTGCTTCGGGTGCGCGTTCCAGCGTATTGCGGCTTGCCGGTTTCAAAAGGGTGAGGGGAGAAACAATCCGCACTTTGCAGGTGGAAGGGACAGTATCCCTCCCTGACGATAGTGTTGCCTATTTGTATATAAATAATGAGATTTCTCCCAACTGGTTTGCATGGGCAATTCCATTGGGGGGCGGCAAAGCTCGTATTGGTCTTGGCAGTGACAGAGGTGAAAACTTGCTTCCGCTTTTTGAGGCCCTTAAAAAAAGATGGGCTCTTTTAAAAGGGAAAAAAATTAATATCGAAAGCAAAGTTGCCTGGCTTATTCCAATAGGATTTATGGATAGGCCTTTCAAGGAAAACATTGTTGTGGTTGGGGATGCAGCACGTGCAGTAAAGCCGTTTTCTGGGGGAGGGCTCCACACGGGGCTTATATCGGCACACATTGCCTCACAGGTGCTTTTGACTGCACTTAGCAAAAAGAACTATTCAGAAAAAATGCTTTCAAATTATGCACGACTGTGCGACATACCCGTTAGAAACGAAATTAAAAAAGGCATTATGTTGCGAAAAATTTATAGATCAATGGACGATATTGAAAAGGAAAAATTTCTTTTAAGTCTTGATAATGAAAACGCAAAAAAGATAATATTTAATTCAGGGCATATTGACCATCCCTGGGAAGTGGGGTATAAGCTTTTAAAGTACATCAAAAGTCCTTTGTTTTATTATTTAAAGTCGCATTTATTCTGAAACTAAAATTTTAGTGTTGCTTTATTTGCTGGATAATACGGATTAAATCGTCTTCACAGAAGTAATGTATCTCTATTTTTCCTTTTTTATTAGTGCCCTGTATATTTACTTTTGTGCCGAAACTCTGCATTAATAATTCTTCTATCTTTACAAGCGATTTTTCTCTTCTTGTTATTTGCTCTGTTTCTCTTACAGAAAGGTTTTTGTCTAAAATATGTTTTAACATTTGCTCGGCATCTTTTTCTTTTAGCGTTAGCAGGCTTTTTGCATGCCCCATCGTTATTTTGTTTTCAATGAGCGCTTTTTTGATTGTGTGTGGTAAATTTAAGAGTCTTAAATAGTTTGTCACTTGTGACCTGCCCATATTGAGAAGCGCTCCGATTTTTTCATCCGTGAGAGCAAACTCTTTTTTTAATCGCTTTATCGATTCTGCTATTTCTATGGGATTGAGGTCTTCCCTTTCCATATTTTCCATAAAAGCCATTTGAAATGCTTCCAGATCAGAGAGGTTTCTTATAATTGCAGGAATACTCTTCAGCCCTGCAATATTTGCTGCTTCTACCCTTCTTTCTCCCGCTATCAGTTCAAAATAGCCATTTTTCTTTCTTACTACAATAGGCTGTATCAGGCCTATTTCTTTGATAGATTTAGAGAGGTGCATTATTGATTCTTCATCAAATCGTTTTCTCGGCTGGAATGCTGATGGCACAATTTGTTTAAGGGGTATTTTTACCGTGTTTTCCATTACAGTAGCGTCGCAAGAGTTTTGGAGTATTTCTTTACAGTTTTATCTCCGACAATTATCAGTTTGCTTCTTGCCCTTGTCAGAGCAATTTTTATGTCTTCCCGCTGTCGCATTTGAGAATTTTTTATGTTTTTGCTTACTAAAGAGACAAATACAATATCTTTTTCCATTGACTCGTCCGGAGTGGTTATGTATATATCAGGGATTTTTGCATCTTCAAGCATTTTTATCAGGAGCATTTTTTGTCTTTCATGCGCGGTGATAATCTCTATAGTATTTCTTTCCACTCCGCTTTTTACAAGTTCTTTTATTGCTTCTACCGTAAATACTGCCTCTGCATTGTTCCATTTGTTTTTCCTTCCATGTGGTTTGCCCTGCATGCCTATGAATTCAACAAATTTTTCAGGATTTACAACATCTAAAAACGTCTCATCTATTGCTTTTTTGTTCACTATTTTTATTTCTTTGTCCGGCGTGCTTTTTAATTTCGACAAAAGGATAGGCTGTATAAAGTGGAGGATATGCTCGCCAAATCTATGTTCTGTGAGAAGCTCTATGGAATTTAAGGAAGCAAATTTTTCATTGAGGTGCTCCAGAAGCGGATATGTTAGAGTGTCAGTGAAAATGATAACTTTTCTGGCTTTTGAGAAAAGAGAAAGTGCTGTTTTTTCATCGATGCTTCTATCGATAAATAGGAACAGATAGTCAAAGTCGGCTGGAGGCATAAGATATAAATCTTTATCATCCAATTTTTTTAGTACCACTGATGGTTGCGTTTTACCGTTTTTTTGCGGGGCATTAAGCAAATCTTTAAAAAATTGTTCATGTTCTTTTTTACGCGAACTGGTTGCTATGAGTACCTTACCGCTATCTTTTATTATATTTTCGATTGCTTTTTTTGCAGCGAACTTTTTTCCTGTGCCTTTTTCTCCTTGCACAATGCATAGATTATTCGTATTGAGAATAAGGTTTACCGCTTTGTTCTGTTCTATGTCGTTTTCTATATATGTATTTTCTTTGAAAGGTTGAAGTGTAGGCTTGTTTTTACCCCAAAGGATATTCTTTAATTCTGAATCTTCAAATAAAAAGTCAAACAGCCCGCTTTCTACGGGGATTTTTTTATTCAAAGGGATTATTCTGCCCGGCGAGGCAAGTTCATCTTTGCTTTTTACTTTTATGTCGTCAAATGTTTTTTCGACGATTTCTCCTTTTGCTTTCCGGGTTAGCGGTAATTTTTCTGCGAGAATTACTTCCTCTCCTTGTTCAAACATTGGTTCATTATGCTGGATTTTTAGCGGATAGATAAAATCATCCTTTCTTTGCTCTGTTGCTTTCGAGGACATATCAAGGGAGCCTCTTAGCGGGTGCGTGTTTTTGCTAAGTATCTTGCGAAGAATTTTCTTTTCTTTTGCTTCCTTTTCCAAAAATGACGAAAAGTATTTACTGAACAGATCAAACTCTTCTTGATGTTCACTTATTTTTTTGCAGTATTTATAGGCGGCACACTTTTCTTTATCGCACTTAAAATCTTCTTGCTTGATGTTTTTTTTAAGATATGGCAAAACCATCTTATTTCTTGCATCTAACAGATTTTGTTTTTCTTCTGCCGACACGGGCCTTTTTTCCAATGTGCCTTTTTCGCCATTAATTTCTGCAAATTCGTCCTGGTTAGACATTATGCAGAGCAGGATGCCTTTTGCTGAATCTCCTTCAAATACTAACGGAAGTTTGCCAAAGAACAATACATTTTCAACGATTATCCCAAAATTATTAGAGAGAACGATAGGTTTGTACATAAATTTTCTTCTTATATTTAACGGGAATTTGAGTGCTATTTGTGCAATTTCTGAGTTAGCATCATTTATCCCTTTTATTGCATGGTAAAAAGTTCTTTCTTTTGCATGACTTTTGAATTCGGTTCCGGTAAAACCCATTATGTGGCAAAAAATATTGCAGTGAGTCGATGCGTTTATTTCTACATCGCTAAATGGGACATTCGGGAAAAGGGATAAAAGGCTTTTGTCTTCGGCTAGAAACGTTGTTTTGAATAGGCTTCTTTTTTTGTGCAGATTTGTAATGAGAAGTGGCTGTTTCTTTTCTAAATATTCTTTAAGATTTTTTGTTTGAACGGTGTATATTCCATTTTTCCCCTGAATTTTTATTAAAGAAAATTCTCCGTTTTTTCTTATATTTGTTACTATACCCCTTATTCTATGCATTCTCGCGTCCTCCTACCAGCTATTATAATTTTTTTGAGATGTTTTGCAACTTGACTTAATTGGTATTTTGGAATATAGTTATTTAGTTGAATAATATGACTAAGAAGGGAGGTGGGTAAATTGGAAAGATTTTATTCTAGAAAAGAAATGTTCACAAAAATTACGCACAGGCAGAGAGAGTTTTTGGAGGTTTTGTCAAATTTGTACAAAGAAACTAATAAACCTGTTTCTTACAAGGATGTGGCAGCTAAGTTGAATGTAACCAAGTGGACTGCTTATGATATTCTTCAAACACTGGCTAAAAAGGGCTTACTTGGGGTTAAATATAATCTTACACCTGGGCCTGGGCGCTCGGAAATTAAATTCATTCCCAAAAAAGTTGTTTTGAAACGCCTTGGAACTGAGGAAGATACAAGCGAGCTTTTGTTTATTAATGATTGGATGAAAGAACGGTTCAAGCAGCACGAAAACGAGAGCATCGTGAAATCAACTACTGTTATCGCACGAAAAGTGGAAAGAGAAAAAAACCCACTCTCTACCATACTTTATGTGACCTTGCTTTTTGCGTTGTTTGCAAAGGAATTTAGACCCGATGTTGAAAAAATTGTGAACATAGAAGAACTGTTAAAGTGTAAGATGCATCATACCGTGCTCCTTTCATTTTTTGGAGAGATAATGTTTGCGTTTGTCAAAGAAGAAAGATGGACAGCAAGAAACCTGAGTAGTTTAAGCCGAATTACTGTGGAGAAATTTAATGTAATTGAAGAGAAGTTTGTTGAAAGCATTCCTCTTGTCACAGCAAATGAGCAAAAAAAAGTTTTAGCTGTTTTAAAAGAAGTGTTGTAATTTTGAGCGAAAAATGGAAGATAATATTAAATAGAAAAATTTCCAAGGGTAGCTAACTTACCCTGAGAATAAAATTGTTAGGAGGTGGAAAATGAGTTTAGGTGCAAGTACAAAAAGAGTAGTTCTTACAAAGGCGACAGAAAGTCTTGTATCTTACTTGAAAAAAGATCCAGAAAAGAGGATCAATAGAGCCGTGAACGCGATCGTTGGAATGGGTGAAAAATTTTCTTTTTTACCGGTATTTAAAGAGCAGCTCAGCAATATGAAGCGCATTACAGATTCAGATCACTCTGGTAAAAAACTTATTGTTAATCTCATAAAAGATACAAGGGAAGATGTGTTGAAAAGGCTTGCCGTGAATTTTGCCGTAAATGCAAGCTGGATAGGTGTTGCAAAAGAGCGTGCAATTACAGAGAAAGAAGGTTTCAATGTTCCTTATTTTATGCTGATTGACCCTACCGAGCGGTGCAACTATGACTGTAAAGGGTGCTGGGCGGGTTCTTACGAACAGGCAAAGGAAATGTCTCTTGAAACATTTAACAGAGTCCTTAACGAAGCAAAAGATTTAGGTATGTACTTTATTGTTGTTTCAGGTGGAGAGCCGACTGTTTATCCGCACCTTCTCGATGTTTTTAAAGAGCATAACGATATGGCATTTATGTTTTATACCAACGGGTCTCTCTTAACAAGAAAATTTGTCAAGAAACTTGCCGATGCAGGAAATGCAATACCGTGTTTCAGTGTGGAAGGGTTTAAAGAAAAGACAGATGAACGAAGAGGCGACGGTGCCTGGGACAGGATAATGAAAGCAATGGATAATATGAAAGAGGTAGGCGTTCCGTTTGGTTATTCTATAACAGAAACGCATGATAACTTAGAGGAAGTAGTAAGTGATGAGTTTGTAGATTTTATGATCAACAAAGGTGCGAAAATTGCGTGGTATTTTCAATATATTCCTGTTGGGAGAACTCCAGATATAAGTATGATGCTTACGCCAGAGCAGCGTATGCGTTCTTATGATAGAATTCATGCCATCAGGTCCAGTAGATCTTTATTTATAGCCGATTTCTGGAACGATGGTCCTTATACTGGCGGATGTCTTGCAGGCGGAAGAAGATACTTTCATATTACAGCAGATGGCAGCATAGAGCCCTGTGCATTTATACATTTGTCCCAGGGGAATATTTATGATATGCCTTTGAAAGAAGCTTTGCAGCTTCCATTTTTTAAGGAAATACAGAAAATGCAGCCATATTCACCCAATTTGCTTATGCCATGTTTACTTGTCGATAATCCTGACTATTTCCGTAAAATTTCTTCACTGCCTGGTGTACGCAGCACGGATGGCACTGTCGAAAATATGAGCGGGGAAGTTGGCGAGCATCTTGATAAGCTGTCAAAGCAATGGGAATCGATTTCAACACCTGTGTTTAATAAAGATTTCCCTGATGTAGCAAAAAAGACTAAAGAATATAAAGAAAAGAAAGAAAAAATTATTAAAGAAGGTGGCGGAGATATAGAGCAATTTTATGTTTCAGATGAAATAGAAAAGTAGGTTTTTATGGCAAAAGGCGAGAAAAAGGGAGGGATAGAGGACCTTGAAAAGAAGATTTCTCAAGCTCTCCTTTTTCTTTTTCCAACAATTATTGTCATTTTCTATTTTGTATTTAGAGAAACAGACTTCGGAATTTTATTTACTACGCTGAACTATCGATATGTTGCCTTGCTTTTTGTCTTAATGGTTGCTATTTGGCTGGCGAACGCATTAAAGTTTTCTTTGATTGTTCTTTTTTCGAAAAGTAAACTGTCGTTCAAAAAAAGTTTTAAAATTGTGCTTGCTTCTATTTTTGGTGCTAACATCACGCCATTTTATTCGGGCGGTGTTCCCACGCAGGTTTACTTTTTGTCAAAATTTTCTCAGACAATTGGAAAGGCTGTTGCAATAAGCGCTGTATATATGATACTTACCCTTATCGTTTATCTTGTTTTTTCGCTTGTTTTGTTTTTTGCCCCGCGTGGATTTATTACAGGATTTAAACAAGATTTTTTTATGGGACTTGCGGCATTTGTGTTCTTTCTTTCTTTTTTTGCGTTTTTCTTTATGCGTTATCCAAAGAAGGCAGAAAGAATCATAAACTGGGTATATCGAACACTTCTCCATAAAGGTGACCGGGCTGAAAGGATAAAAAAGGGAATTGGTGAATTTTCAGAAGGGCTGGATTTTTTTTTCTCCCAGAATAAATTTTCTATTGTTGTTACTATTTTGCTTACGCTTACTGCACAGTGTCTTTTTTTTCTCGTTACACCCGTTTCTTTTTTGGCGGTAGGTGTACCCTTTTCTTTTTGGGAGGTTATACTCACGCAAATTGCAGTGCAGTTTACGACAAGCATTGGAGCATCTCCCGGAGGGATAGGCGTTATGGAAGGAGCATTCGCTGCTTTTTTCAGATCCATTGCCGGGGAAAAGGTTGCGCAAATTACCCTTTTGTGGCGTTCAGCAACCTTTTATATTCCTACATTTGTAGGGGCATTCTTTTTTTACAGACTTCTTCGCGAAAAGGAGTAATAAAAAAAGGGGAGGTATCTCCCCTTTTTTTATTTATGGACTATTGTATTCAATGAATATATATGATTATTACCATTCTGTTTACCGGGTCCCATTCTACTGTGCAGCCTAAAGATTCTCCAATGAAACGGAGCGGAAGCATAGTCCTATCATTTATAATAATAGGCTTTACATCATGATTGTCCTCGTCTATCCATTCCCCTATTCCGTTGACTTTTGCCATCGGATTGTCAATCCATAGCTCGATTTTTTGTGTGTTTAGTGTGATAGTAACTTTTCTTTCAATTGCGTCCCATTCCACTGTGGCTCCCAAAGCCTCTGCAATGGCGCGAATTGGAACAACGGTTCTACTCCATTTTGGTATGATAACAGGTTGTGTGCCACGCCCCGGGTCTATCTCTGTTAGAGCTTCGTTTATGTACATATAAGGATTGTCTATAATAAGTGTTATTGCAATTTTTTCTTTGCGCATTATTTCTGCTTTTTTTGTTGTTTTGTTTCCCGCTGTGTCTGTTGCTATTACTGTGAATGTATTTTTACCTATTTCTAATTGCACGGACAGGCTGAATGTGCCATCTTTATTTACTGTTACAGCTTCATCATTGATTGTCACAAGGGCATCTTTTTCTGTTTCCCCGCTTATCTCTGCCGTTTTTTCTATCGTTGTTTCTTGCGCAGAAAGTGTGAGCTCCGGTGGGACTGTATCGAGTGTAATTTTCAATTCTACAGTCGTTTTATTTCCCGAAATATCTATTGCTTCAATTGGAATGTTGTTTTCTCCTTCCGTCAATGTGACTGGCTCTTTAAAAACGCCCAATTCGCTTATGTCAATTTCTGCGTTGTTTATAAGGACTTTTTGAATCCCTATATTATCTGTTGCTTTTCCTTCAATGTTAATGATTTTTTGATTTGTTATGCTGTTTTGCTTTGGTTGTGTAATTTCAATTTCCGGCGGTACAGCATCCGTTATTGTTTTTCGTGCTAAAATTTCAACCAGTGCTTCCTCGGATTCCGTATAGTCCTCATTATATGCTTCTCCTCTTATATCAAGTGTATTTGGCGAGTATTGTTCATCAAACGGAAGATGGAGATTAAATTCAATTTTGAATTTGCCTGTATCTATTTCTGTTACGTAAAATAGTAGGCCGTAATTTTCGATTGGGTTGTTATTGTATGTGATCGACCACCTTACATTAGGATTGCTAAAAAGAGCGGTTATGTAAATTGGCTCTTTTAGGCCTGCAAGAAGTTCTTTTCGCGATGTTCCGCCCGGAGGTATTATCTCGTAGTCCGCATAAAGTTTTTTGATGATGGGCTTAACTGCTATGGCGTTATTTACAATTTCGCATAGCGGATAAGTATCTTGTTTTTTTGTGAATACTTCAATGATGACTGAAGCAGGGCATTCGTTGCAGGATGTGATCCTTTTGAAAGAAACAGATTTAAACGCGACATTGCCGCTTGTCCAGGTGACATCTAAATTAATATCGAAGTCAAACGATATGGGAAGCGTATCAATGTTCGTTCCGGCTACCTGACCCGGGTTGTACCATAAATCTGTAAGTATCTTTTTTTCATATCCGCCTTTGTACGATGCAGAAAATGCATTTTCTATTTTTTCTCCTGTTTCCGGGTTTACCATGTACACATGTACTATTGCATTAGTGTTTCCGATGTACACTTTAAGGTCTTGTTCGTAATTTACCAGGGTTTCTTGCGGAGATATATTAATACTACAGGTTGTGCTGTCTCCTGAAGTGAGGTAGAATGTGCTGGCTGGCTTCTTTACACAGCAGGCGTTCAGTGGATCTGGATCTATTTCCTGCCAGGTAGGTGTTGTGTCCTGATTTGCCCGTTTCCATATAATGACGGATATATTTACTGATACTCCGCTGCTTTTATTGACAAAATAAATTGGCTTTGTGAAAGTGTTTGATGCGGGGTCGTTCCATACATTGTCACTGTCAGGCCCTATCTTGTGCTGTGTGAGCGAGGAAGAAAAGTTTGTTTCCACTTTGTAGATATAATAATTGTCTTTTAAGGTATATTGGCTATTTGAGGGGTCAGGAATGTTTGGCACAGGACGGAGTCCTGCTGTTATCTCAAGAGAAGTACCCTCTGCAAGAGGCAGAAGGTCAAAAACTTCTTTTCCTACTGTGTAATCATAGTACGGCCCTGAACCATAAGGTGCATTTGAATACTCTGTATCTACATCAATGTATGGGTTAAAGAATGTGAGTTTTTGGAGATTTAGAGTGATTATATTTGATCTAATCACCTCTTTTGTGTAAATTGCAATGACGCCACCTGTAAGTGTTCCTCCATAAATTTTATATATGCCTGGTGATATTTCTTTTACCGTGTATCCGCTCCAGCCCATTCCTATGTGAAAGTAGTTTTTTTTGCCGGTTAAGAAATTGTCGTCTTGATCTGTAAGGCTGAGAACAAGGGACTGGTTCAGTGTGCCTTCCTCATCGTTGTAAAGAAGCGGGTTTAAAACGATTGATTTTAATGTCCATGAGATATTGCTGTAATTTGGAATAGTTCTGTATACTATCGCGTCGTTATCGGGGGACACTGAAGGGTAGCCATCTGATATGTATATACAATATTCCCACAGGTCGGCTGTCCCTGGGAAACTTAATGTAAATTGGCCTGACGAGTTGGCTGGTATGCTGTAATAACCAGCTATTTTTTTGTTTGGATACACTACGTAGACATTTACAGGCACAAGGACAGCCTGGTCATTACCTCTTGTGATCCACCCGGAGATTGTGTTTGTTTCATCCGGACACTGCGAAATAATCTCGTTATCTATTGACAAGTTGTATTTTATGTAAATGTACGTACTTGTAAGCCAGTTTGGAGTACCTAATGAATCTGTTGCAACAATTTTGTATTTTCCATCTTTTGACACATTGCCAGTGCCTATTGAGAACAGTTTTCCTCCGCTCATTGATACTTGATCTATAACATTACCCAAAAGGTCTTCAAGTGCTATTGTCCATGTACTTCCCGGGTCTTCATCTAATTCTCCTTGTACGGTTTCTCCCATCGCATAAATGTACTGTCCATCTAATTCATTGTTAGTGCCGGCACTGCTTATTGTTGGTTTGGGGTCGAAATATTTTAACGTATCAGTAACTTTGTTTGTTATTGTAATAGAGGAAGGGCTCATTGTTTTTGCTTTAACTGTGCAAAGCGGAGATGCCAGTAAAAAAATAATAATTAAAAAAGATAAAAACTTTTTCATTATTATCAACCTCCTTTTTTAAATTATACAATGTTTTTATTTTTTTATGAAAAGCAAATTTTTGCAAAAACTAAAGTCCCAGAGATATTGTTGCGTTTAGTGAGAGTTTTTGATATTTATGGTATAATGATTTTGTTGAAAATGGCAATTTTCGTTAAGTTAATAGAAAAATTTTTTGACGCAGTTTATAAAGGAGTATTGCAAATTTTTAGCATATTTATCATTTCGAAAGGAGTGAAAGATGTTTACTAAAACACAATTTATCATTTGCTGGCGCGGAAAATGTTTTTCGTCTTATAATAAAGAAGCAGTTAAATTTATGAAAAGAGGCGGGCAATGATTTTTTTCTTTACCCCTTCAGGCAAGACTATCCCCATTTCTCTCACCGGTACCCGTTGCGAGCTGATGTGCAGCCACTGTAATGCAGAATACCTCAAGGGAATGTTAACGAAGGAACAGGCCTTGAAACTCATCCGGGAAAAACCTCATTACTACACAAGTGCTTTGATAAGCGGTGGCTCGACAGCGGAAGGCAAAATTCCCGTTATACAGCACCTCCGCTTCATTAGGCAGCTTAAGCAGGCTGGATTAAAGCTCAATTTCCATACGGGCTTTCTTGACAAATCAGAGTTAATAAAGCTAAAACCGTATATCGTCAGACTGTCTTTTGATTTTATCTACGATGATGATATTATCCACAATGTGTACCACCTTTCGGGCAAGTCAAAAGAGGATTATGAAAAAACTTATCTTTTGATGCGGCGTGTTTTAGGGGGGAAAATACATGATACGCCTTATGGATATCCTTCTACAAAAATGGTGCCTCATTTTACGATAGGGTTGAACGGCGGGAAAGTAGGGAAAGGCGATTTTGACACAATTGATGAACTGGCATATTTGCGACCTACACTTCTTGTGATCAACATTTTTGTTCCCACGCACGGGACACCGTTTGAGAATTGTCCTGCTCCGTCACTCAACGATGTGCAGAAGGTGTTAGGCAAAGCGCACAAGCGGCTCACCCAAACGACAATGTTTTTGGGATGCATGCGGCCATTCGGCGTGTACAGGGAAAGGTTGGACCTGATGGCATATGAAGAAGGAGTGAAAGGCTTTGTGAAACCTACAAAACCTTTGGTTGAACGCGTGAAAAAAGATGGCGAACAAATCACTACTGTCGAGGAATGCTGCGCCCTCATTTAATTCTACTTCACACTGGTGCCTGGCACCAGTGTGAAGTAGAATAAGGAGATAAAAAATGGGAAGAGAAAAAAGAATTCAATTAGTAGGTGGTATCTATCATATTATTTCTAAAGGTAACACTGGCAAGAAAATTTTCATTAATGATATAGACAGAAAATTTTTCCTGAAAAATCTTGCAAAGAACAGTAATGATTTTGATACTACGATTTTTTCGTATGCAATGATGGGCAATCATTACCATATTCTTCTCAGGACAAACAAAAATAATCTTTCTGATTTTATGCATCGTTTAAACACTACATATTCTCATCGTTTTAATTATATGCATGGCCTAACAGGACATCTGTTCCATGATAGATATAAAAGTTTTCTTGTGGAAGACGACCAATATTTTGTTGCTGTAATGCGCTATATTGCAATAAATCCTGTTGCTGCAGGAGTGGTAGATAAAGCTGAGAAATATGAATGGGGAAGTTATAGGTATCTCTTTGAAAATAATCCTTATTCATGGTTACATATCAGAGAAGCTTTGTCTTTAGTAGATATGCCTGTAAGAGATTTTGTAAAGATTTCCGAGAAGAAAATAGATTCATTAGAATTTAATAAATTTGAAACAGAAAACGATGTGGATTATAAAGAGATTATTCGTTATGTGGAAGTTGTTAGAGAGCACATAGGGGATCTTTCAGATAATACAGTTTTGCAAAATAGTTTAATTTATTTTTTATATCAAGCTGGTTTTGGTAAAAGCGACATCGGAAGAACTGTTGGAATTTCCCGCAGGGGAGTGTATAGGATTGCTGAAAAAGTATCTAACAGTATCGAGAAGGGGGATATGAGATATATAAACGCAATTACTAGGATAAACACTGTAAGGAAACAGATTAGTGTCACACTGGTGCCAGGCACCAGTGTGACACTAAGTGAAGAGGAAGGATGATGGGGCGAAAGATTAGAGCATCAATTGGGAGCCTTGGAGCGCTGGGGTTGCGCGACATAAAATTGCCTGCGCCTCCTACTACGATTTATCTTATGGTTGGCGAGCGGTGCGTGTACGATTGCGCTTATTGTTCGCAGGCGGTAAATTCCAAAGGTTCTGTGGAGCAGCTTTCGCGCGTTGTCTGGCCGGCGGTGGATTGGCAGGAATTGAAGGACACCATAAAAGATGCGCCGAGTTTTATAAAAAGGGTTTGTTTCCAGGTGGTAAACAGCCGCGGCTGCCTGGAAGATGTGCTGTTTTTTATTCGAGAGATAAAAGATGTTTCTTCTCTTCCTGTTTCTGTTTCTATCAGGGTTAACAGAATGGAAGATTTGGAAAAGCTTTTTGAAGACGGGGTTGAGCGTGTAGGTGTTGCGCTGGATGTCGCAACTGAAACAACCTATAGCAAGTACCGGGGTGGAGATTTCAAAAAAGCGGTTGATTTGATACTTCGCGCCGGGGAATTGTTTAAGGGAAGGATCACAACGCATATTATCGTTGGCATGGGGGAAACGGATAAAGAACTGTACGGCGTGATGAAAAAGATGTTTGATAATGAAATTACGGTGGGGCTTTTTGCGTTCACGCCTGTTAAAGGCACGTGCCTTGAGGACGAAGTTCCGCCGTCTCTCATGCGGTACAGAAGAATTCAGCTGATGAGATATCTGCTTGGTAAAGGGATTGAGTTTTTGCCGGAGTTTGATAGAAAAGGAAATCTTATTTCAATAAATGTAGTGAGAACTGTCACACTGGTGCCAGGCACCAGTGTGACAGTTCTGGGAGGAAAGGCTGCCGGCGATATGGTTTTGACGTCGGGATGTGCAGGTTGTAACAGGCCTTACTATAATGAAAAGCCGCTCGGCCCGATGTTTAATTATCCGCTCCTGTCGAAAGAGGCAGCAGAAAAAATTGTCGGCGTGTTTGTCGAGAGAGAGGATGATATAGATAAGGAAAGAGTGAGAATAAGGTTTAAGGTATAAGGGGATAGTGTGCAACAGGAAAAAACGGAGTTACTTCACACTGGTGCCTGGCACCAGTGTGAAGTAAAAACAATAAAAAGGAGCGTAATAAAAGTGAAAAGAGGATTGTTCATCTGGTGCCTGGCACCAGATGAACAATGGTGAGGCGAAATGCGGAGGATGAAACAAAAAAATTTGCAATCAAATTCGAAATCAAGTTCGCAACCAAGTTCGCAAGCAAATTCAAAATCAAATTCAAAACCAAGCTTGCAGGCAGTGAACTCTAAAGATTCTGTGGAGCAGCTTGCGGGCAGATACGGGGATTTAATTCTCCTTGCCGAGGTCGGCGCGTACCTGCACGATATAGGTAAGCTTTCCTCATTTTTTGTGCTGTCAAAGGCAAAAGGAAAAACGGTAAGGGATTTTCACGGACAGATTTTGTTCGTGGATAACGACAGTATCCCGAGTGAAATAAGGGAGTTTCTTTTTGCGCCGCTCTCGAAAATTTTAGGGATGGGGAGTGCGGCGAATAACACAGCGAATAACACAGCGAATAACACACTAAACAACGCATTAAACACTGATGCAAACGCCACGATAAAAAACGACGCAACCAACGATGTAAACAATACGCAAAACACCGCGCAAAACATCTCCCTAACCACCGCACCAACCACCACACCAAAAGGAATTGACCTTTCTATTTCTCTTTCGCATTTTGTCTGCGCTCATCACGGATGCTCGCGTTGCCTTTCGCCTGCCGAGTGTTCCTTTAATGACGCAATCCGAGAGCATCCGCTGATTGCCCTGTTAAAAACGGTGGACCACCTTGACGCGTCAAACCCTGCCAACAGCGGCAAGCAGCTTGCTGCTCACACGGTGAGGGATAATTTTTTTTACCATGAGACCAAAATTGATATTTCAAAGCTCAACGCGGCAAGAGCATCATTTTATAGTGATTTTGACGGATTTTTGAAAAAAGAAAAAAGCATAGAAAAAATCAACAAATTCGTAAAGAGGAGAAGTGAAAAATATTTTGTAAAAGCGCTTTCCGAAACAAGGCAGTACGGAAATGACATAACGCTTCTGGACCATGCAAAAAGCATTTCCGCGTATTTTAAGATGTATCTTTTTAATTATCTTGTTAGAAACAGGCCGCTGCCCAATTCTTTTTTTGACGCAAATTTCAGGATAATGAGTGTGGCAAGCGTTTCGCGCGGGGTTGAACAGTTCATTTCGTTTGACATCGCTTTTTCTAATTTAATACTGAGGAGCGACAATTTTTCCTATTTTCTTGTGCCTTACATAAGGGAGAGAAGCGCATTTTTTAAATACATTAAGCGCAAGGTAAAAAACAGATTCGGCGCTCGGTGTCTGCTGCACGAGGTGAATGATTTTTCTTGCCTGTTTACCGATTCTCTTCACGGCACGCAACTTAAAGAAATAGAGAAAAAGTTGTACCGGCTTGACATCAAGCGCCCTGAAGACATCAAAAATGGCTACACCGAGAAAGAGGCAATGAACGACATTAAAAAAGTCGTGCTTTTTGCACTGCTCAGAAAGAAGGAAAAGACATTTTTGAAAATAAAGAGTACCGTTAAGCACCTGAAAAATTTGGAAAAAGGAAGTACGCACAGCAAGAAAAACATTGCAAGACTAACTAGAAAGAAAAACGAGATGGAAAAACTGTTAAAGCACCTCAACGCGGGGGCGGATATAGAAACAATAAAGAAGAGCTACGGGTGGAGCAGCTCAAAAGACGCGGAAAGCGAAGTGTACGATTTTTTTTGTTTGGTGCTTTCGCCTATCCGCCCGCCTTCGCCCATCAAGATGAGCGAATATTTTTTGAAAGAGTACAAAAGGGCGCACTCTTTCAAAAAACTGTACGAAAAGTTTATCACAAAGCGTCCCGTAGTTTTGGGCAGAATTCTTGCTCTTGCAAGAGTTTTAGGTGAGGTTGAAGAAACAGGATAAATTGCTACAATATATATAAAGAAGAAATACGCAAAGGGAAAAATATTTTTTTGACACAGCGTGAAAAGTAAATAGAATGAAAGGTAAACAGTGCGGGGAAAAGGATGAAAAAAAGATTAGCAGGAATTGTTGGAGGTAAATGAAAATATAATGAAAAGATACATTGCTTTGATGCTTGTTTTTATTTTTATCATAGCGGTTGTTCCTACGGTGCTCGCTGAAGGCCAAGACAAGACCGCCGGGGAAAAACTGAGAGAGATCGGTATAGTACGGGGGTACAATGACGGCCTGCTTCACGAGAAAGCTTACATTATTCAAGGGGATTGCCTTGTTATTCTTTCCCGCGCTTTCAAGTATACAAGAAGCGTAAAACGCGGAAACATCGTAACAGTGTCCAACAAGCTGGACCTGTTCATCAACAAAGTTTACCACGCGTACCTCATAGGTAAAAATAAAATACTTGACGCTTATTATTATCTTGTTTCTATATTTCCCGGATACGAAGTGATAGAGGGAGTGGAAAAGGGCGACCCGATGTTTCAAGATTTTCTTTACCTTAAGAGGCACGGCTTTCAGTTCCCCGAGGAGTTTGACGCCGAGGCTTATGTTTCTCCTAAGGAAATGTTGAGGTGGGAGATGCAAATTTTTGGCATAGGTGAGCAATATGAAAGAGTTGTCGGCGGCGATGCTCTGACAGAAGAAGAAATTGTTAAACTGCTTTCTATTGAGCACGGGCTGTTCCAAAACGGCTACGCCGAGAAAGAAGCTCTCAACAGGGGTGATGTGTTCCTTATCGTTTTAAGTGCAGTGGAAGAAAAATAACGGCACTCTCTCCATCTCTGCGCTCTTTTCCTTGGCATGCATTACGCCAAGTTGAGTGAAACGAGCGCGGCAGTCTCATACAATGTAAATATGGAAATGTGTCACACTGGTGCCTGGCACCAGTGTGACACAAAGGCAAAAAAAAGAGCGCAAAGACGGAAAAAATTGCAGGGAAAGTTTACACGGTGGGGTAAATTTTACACAGGAAAGAGGGCAGACATTACCCGAAAGCGTGTTCGGGTTTTTATAAAAAGGCGAGCAGAAAATTTTTGAAAAAATATAAAAGCGTTATATAAATACTGAGTTTCTTAAAATATAAACTCGCGCGTGCTTATCGTTCTGGCACGAAATTTGCACTATATAGGTGGAAGGTTAAATTCCGTTTGTAATATATTTTGAGAAAAAAATCTTCCTTGTAGAAAGAAAAGCAGAAAGTACCTTGAAAACTGAACGAAGAAAAGGAATAAAAGAGTAAAAAATGAGATTGCTTCGTCGTGCATAAGCACTCCTCGCAACGACGATAAAGCTGTCGGATTGCCACAGGAAAAAGGCAAAAGATGGGATTGACGCGCATTCCAAAGGAAGTGACTTGGTGTAATACATACCAAGGAAAAGAGCGCAATGACAGGATAATGGGAGTAATTATTTTTGGGGATACTTGCTTCAGGGTTTAAAGATTAACAGGGTGAGTCACCGGAGGATGCAGCAATGCACAACACGGAACTCTGCAAAGGTTTTTAGGTTCTGGGGCAGTTAATTTCAATATAAAATATACGCCTTGAAAGAAAGGCAAACGGAGGTGGTAAAAGGAAAATAAAAAAACAAAGCAATTGAAAAATTAGAAAAGATGAAAAAGAATTAAAAAAAGATCTTGAAAAAGGTTTTTAAACGTTTAAAAATTTACAAAACAAAAGGAGGAACTTTTATGAAAAAGTTTCTAAGTATTTTTATCGCAGTAGCGATGGTTATGTCCTTTGCGGGCGTCTTTGCAGGCGCGCCAACCGCAATGGCAGCAAATGAGTTTGATACTGTTACTCTCTCAGATGCCAAATCTTACCTTGAATGGTATGGCGAAACTATGCCCAGTTTTGGAGGTGAAGGTAACTACAATATTTTGACTGTACCTCCCGTTCTGCCTTCTGAATATATTTACAATATGGGCGAGACGATTCACGGTAGTATTAGTGATGCTACAGTCCCCCCCGCTCTCATTACAACTGCTAATGTATGGAAAGTAGAGCTGCTCGATACAGCTTCAGTTGTCATTGACACGGTTAATATGGCGGCAGGCGGCGTGAACTTCTCTATCGGCACAGGTAACGTGAGCAAAGACGGCCAATACACAGTTAAAATTAGTGGAACTGATATTACCACTATTACCAAGACAGTATATATCAAATACAACATTGCTTTGAGTAACGATGATGTTGCAGTTTCGGATTGTACTGTTTTCCCTACCTCAAAAACAATCTCAGGCTGGATTACAAGAGGTTCAGGGCAGACAGTCCTTGTTCCTGTAGATGTTTATGTGTCATATCCGACTAATGCTACTGGAGAAGATGGTGGCGCACTTGCTGGCTACTACACCGTTGCGGCATCTTCTTCAGGACAGTTCTCAATCACATTCCCAATTTTAGCGGGTACTCCTAAAGGCGACTTCCATGTTTATGTCCGAGACACCTACGATCCCGCAAATACAGAAAACGACGCAATGATTTATAAAACGCTTAATAACACACCGGCAAAGAAAACTGTTACTCTTTCAACTTATGTAAGCCCATCAATCCTTTACAAGGAATTGGCAGCACAGCCATTCCTTGTTGTTGCAACTGACGGTAATGGAGATTATGTAACCGGATTAGCTTCAGTATTCAGTGTGCTATATAATGATAGTGCTGCTCTTGCTAGCGGCCTTCCTCCTACCGAAATTTCTACCGGTTTCTACAGATTTTGGCTTAGCACAGTCGGTTCAGCTGCACGCGGAGACGTAAGGTTCAGCACAGCTGCATTAGGTGGCACCTATCTTGCTTCTTCCAACTCAGTAATCGTTGGACTGAGAGAAAAGGGCGTGTTTAACCCGTACGTTGACGTTAATACTCCTAATTCCATACTAACTGGGGATCCAAGAACATGTAATGATGTCTATGAAATTACAGCTGGATCTTTAGACATTGCACGAGAAGTTTACGACAAGCTTCCCTGCACGATTGGCAATTCACTTTATGTGAAACCTGCTGTTCACTGGACAGCTAGTGCTACAGATTTTACTCTACACGCGACAGTAGCATCTGTTGACGGACCAGTAGTAGAGATTTTTCCTGATGTATATCTTATTGAAAAAGCAGGCAAAATTACTGCTTCTATCAGCATAACTGTATGGGAGAGAATAGATCAACTTTGTCCGATAGCAAGTACCAATGCTTGCTGCTACGAATACAGCAAGACATTTGACATTTGTGAAGTTGCTTCCTGCACGGTTGACAAGATTTCCCTTGAAAACGGAAACCTTGTGCTTTCCATTAACAGTTTGGGTGCACCTGCGGATTTACAGTGCGGATGTAACTCAAAGATTGTCCACATCTATATGACAAACAGTTGCGGAACCGTTGCTGATGCATTCACGATGAAGACTTACAGCGGTACTCCAAAAATAGTTTCGGAAATCTGGTGGAATCCTCTTGGAACAACAGTAGCGCCTAGCACTAAAATTGATGACCTTCCGATTACATTTGGCGCAACTGATACAGAGCTTAAAATCTTTGACAACTGCTCGACGCTTACATTTGAAGGATTCACTTCTAACTTTGTGAACACAGAAACATGTGACTACGACATTGTAATACAGGTATTTGGTATGGAAAGAAATTATGATGCCTGTAGCGCTCTTAGTGTTACCTTCCCGATGATCTACGAGGGAGTTAATGACATCTCGTTTGGTCCAGTAGTAACATCACTTTCAGCAACTGCGATAGTTACCGAAGGCGAAATTGACCCTGACGAAATCCTTGCAGGCGTAATTCCAACAATTGATATTACTGACCCGGGATTTACTGCTACATTTGCTGCCCCGACATGGAAATATTATCTTGATGGAGTTGTAGTTTCTGGGGTAACTGCTTCAACAACTGATACGGGTTACAGATTTACCTTTAGTTGCCCTCTTTCTAAAGCAGGCACATTTAAAATTTACGGTTATACATACGGTACGAATTGTGCAACAAAGGAAGAAGTTACAATTGAAATCCCAGTTATAATGCCCGAATTTACAGTACAGATTGGCCTTTCTGATGGTTCTGTAATTGATAATGACGGCATTATCACCGAAGGACTTGCAGAACTTATCTACGTAACTGCAACAGACCCGAGAGGAATTCACGACTTTGCAACAGATACTAACTGGACGCTTAATGCAGTTGCGACACTTAATGACTGCGACTTTCCAACATCTGTTGTTTGTTATGCTGTTCCAGCAGGTTGCACGCAGCCTTCACCGATTGCAGTAACTGGCTTCGGCAATCCTCACATTACAGATGATCCAACATTTGAACTTCACTTTGTAGTTTCTAACTGTGCAAACCTCTTAGTTGATACATTTACACTTGTTTCCGGAACTGCGGCAGTCGATCCGGCTGAAGTACCATTTACAATTCCTCCAACAGCAACTCATGTTACTGTAAGTGTAAAAGATGCACATGGACATGGCGTACCTGACGTAGGAGCGACTGCACTTTCAACATCAGCAACCGGAAGTGGTTACACTTCTGGTACAGCAGCTGTAACAAATAATGATGGTGAGATGGATTGGGCATTTGTTCCAATGAACTCAGGCAAATATTCAATAGGTCTTACGTTCGCTGGCGGCATATGTGTAGCACTTCCGTGCGGTTGGGGAATAGGAGCCAATTATGTAACTCCTTTCGTTCCTACTAGCGGAAATCTGGAAATTATAGCAGTGTATCAGGCACCTGTTCTTGATACTGAAGCACCTGTAGTTACTGCAACCGCAGGCGTAATTGCCGAAGGCATGGTGACAATTAGCGGTACAGTAGAAGACAACGTCGGCGTCGTATCACTTTACATTGGCGCGATGAAAGTTGACTTTGCACCAGACGGCGCATTCAGTGCTGTTGTTAAACTTGCCGCAGGCGAAAATGTAATTAAAGTAGTTGCATTTGACGCAGCAGGCAACAAAGGCGAAGCAGTTCTTACGGTTGATTACGCAGTGCCGAAAGTGACTGTTGTCAAAATTCAGATTGGTTCTGATATTATGACAGTTAACGGACAGATAGCACAGCTTGACGCAGTGGCAGAGATTAACGAGGGCCGCACTTATCTTCCTCTCAGAGCAATTGTTGAAGCACTTGGCGCAGAAGTTACATGGATTGCCGAGACCAAGGGTATTACTCTTGTGCTTGGTGACAACACTGTTGGACTTCAGATTGGTAACGTTTCTGCAGTGGCTAACGGTAATGTAATAGCAATCTTCCCGCCATACCTTAAACCGTACGGTGATGGAACATTTGCTGCGACAATGGTTCCTGCTCGTTTAATTTCTGAAGGACTTGGCGCAACAGTTGAATGGGATCCAGCACTTAGAATAGTTACTATTACTCTTATTCAACCATAGTTAGTTCTTAACAAAGCATTATCGAGCCCCCGCGAAAGTGGGGGCTTTTTTAATTCCCCTTTTGTCACTGCGAGGAACGAAACGGAGTGGAGTGACGCGGCAGTCCCAGAGTAATTCTCTCCTGTCATTACGAGGAATGTAATGACGAAGTAATCTCATAGTAAAATTTCTTTTTTATTGTCACATTGTTTATAATGCAATAAAAAAGGATAATGGAATGGATAAACAGTTTTATGTATATATAATGACTAATAAACACAATACTGTGTTCTACACAGGAGTAACAAACGATCTAAAAAGAAGGATTTATGAGCATAAAAACAAATTAGTAAAAGGATTTACAATGAAATACAATATCAGCAAACTTGTGTATTATGAAGTGTTTGAAGATGCTTATAATGCAATCTCGAGAGAAAAACAACTAAAAGCTGGCTCCCGGAAAAAGAAATTAGATTTAATTAATAGCGTTAATAAAGAATGGAAAGATTTGTATGAAGGGTTATAAAAAGATATTCGATTGTTAGGGATGAGATTGCCGCGCCCTCTAAAAGAGGGCTCGCAAGGACGCTTCTTTTGTCTCCGCGAGGAACGGAATGGAATGGAGTGACGCGGCGGTCTCAAAGTAACTTTTCTATTGTTTTCTTGAAATAATATTTAGTTGTTAGGGCTGAGATTGCCGCACTCCTTACAGTCGTTCGCAAAGACGGATAAAAGACAAAAAGATGGGATTGCCGCGTCAGTCGCTGACGCTCCTTCCTCGCAACGACGATGAAACTGTCGGTCCGGAATGACAAAGAAATGCAAGGAAAAGCAAAGGATGAGATTCCGGACCAAGCCCGGAATGACAAGGAAAAACAAAATGACTTTTTTTTGTCACCCTGAATTTATTTCAGGGTCTTTAGAATGATAGAAAAGGTAGTCGCGGTATTTGTATTTTATCAAAACTATTATATACTTAGAAGAAAACTAAAACCTCAGGAGGTATATATAGTATGAAAAAGATTTTAATTTATTTGCTTACATTTGTTTTTCTTTTTACCATATTTTCGGCGGCTATTCCTCAACCTGTTTCTGCTAATGTTACGATTAATAATATTACTATAACTCCGCTTACTGAAGGTGTAAACGCAGAGTATAAAATTGAAATGCGTGTGGGAGTTGTGATAAATACCAATACTGCTGAGGCGCATAATATTTATTTGCAGTTCCCATCTGAATATAATTTACCTGCTTCGATAAATCTAAGCAATGTTACTATCAGTGATGGGGTATCTATTTCTTCATCTCCATCTGCCATTTCAATTGATGCTAACAATGTTGTCGCACTGACCCTTGTACAAAGCATTTTGGTTGGCCAGCCTGTTTTTATAATTTTTTCTTCTTCTGCAGGCATTGTAAATCCCGCTTATGGCGTGTACAGCATAAAAATATGGACTAGCGCTGAACTCAATCCTGTTACTTCCGAATCTTTTCTTATTGCTGTAAGCGGCGGCAGCGGAAATCCTGTTTTGGGCTTAACTGTTTCTGTGGCTCCTCTTGATGCCGGGGAAGCGGCAGATTATTTAGTACAATTTAGTACGACAGGAGGCGGAGATCTTCTTTATATGCAAAATGATTATGTGGATGTTTATTTTCCGACAGGGACAGTATTTCCTGTAAATCCTGATGCATCAAAAGTGTTTTTGGAGAACTATGACTGCGAGGTTGTTGAAATAAATGGGTTAAGAGTAAGAATATATATCCCTTCTCGTTTAGGCCATACAAGCACGGGTCCATGCAGTATAAGATTTGCACAAGATTTCGGCGTTAAAAACCCAGAGGCGCCCGGAGATTATTTTTTACAGGTTTTGACAAGCAAAGATACGGGCATTGCAATTTCTAATACTTATCAGATTACAGGAACCCCTATTTCAAGTTTGTCTGTCACTGTCCTGCCACCTTCTCAATCAACTATAGCTGAATACAAAGTAGCTTTCAATACCTCTTTGGCAGGCAGCATGACTGTGAACTCTGGTAAAATTAACATTATATTTCCCGATGAAGTGACACTTCCTGCATCAGTAATCCCAGGTGCAATTACAGTGAACGGCATTGCTTGTGTTAGTGCAACAATTTCTGACAATAAACTTATTGTTACCACTCCTGTAAATATCTCTGCAAGTTCGCGGATTACCGTAATTATTGCTCCCGGTTTTGGGATTAAAAATCCGGATACATCAGGGACATATAATATTTCTGTATATACTTCAGCGGATACTGTCCGCGTGAGCGATACTTTTACTGTTACGTCTTCCCAGATTATTCAGCCAACCGTTCAGCTTTCTACTACTAGTGCAGGACAAGTTTCTGCTTATACAGTTTCATTTACTACCGGAGAAAGCGGAGCACTTGTTAGTGGAGTTGATAAGATAAGTATTATTTTCCCTATCGGGACTACGGTGCCGACAAGTATTTTAACTTCGGCTGTTACTGTTAACAATATTTCTGCAACATATATAACAGTTAGTGTGAGAACAGTCACAATTACTGTGCCGACAAGTACTCCTGCAAATTCTGCTATTACTGTGGTAATCTCTGAAAATGCCAACATTGTAAACCCTACAGCAGCTGCTTCTTATGTATTAAATGTAAGCACTACTAAAGAAACTTATTCAGTTGCTTCAACGCCATATACAATTTATGTTACACCTGCTACACAGTTGACTGCGATACCAGTGAGCCCTAACGGATTGAACGGATACTATATAACGCAGCCGACAGCGACACTTACTGCCTCAAGTATTATTGATCCAAACCCGTTTATATATTATTATTTTGACAATAACAGTCCTGTAGCGTATACCGGACAGACAATTGTTGTACCGGAAGGGTTTCATACTTTATTTTATTATGCTGTTGACCATCAAGGAAGGCAGGGAGGAATTAAATCCAAACAGTTTATGGTTGACATTGTGCCTCCCCAGATTGTTATTGCATCTCCTGCAGATAATGCAACTTTAAACAGTAAAGATGTTGTAGTGTCCGGCTCTGTAGAAGTTGGCGCCAATGTGAAAATTGATGGGCAGTCCGTTTCAGTTGACGCGGCAGGGCATTTTAATGAAATAATAACAATAAGCGGAAATAGCGCCGTTATGACAGTTACCGCAACGGATTTTGCAGGAAACAGTGTGCAAGAAGTGATACATGTTTCTCTTGATACTACACCGCCGGCGCTGACTGTAACAAGCCCTATTCCTTTCCAGGAGGTTCATAAGCTGCCTGTTCTGGTACAAGGAACAACCGAGCCGGGCGCAACAGTGACTGTGAACGACAAAACGGCAACAGTTGATGCAAGTGGCGGATTTTTATACGGGCTTTACGAAATCAGTGAAGGCGAAGCATCGATTATTCAAGTAGTTGCAAAAGATGTGGCAGGGAATGCCACTACAGAAACTATTAACATTAAGTATATAAAAACGACGATTATAAAACTTCAGGTAAAAAATACAGTTGCGATGATCAATGCAACGACTATTTCTCTTGATGCTCCGCCGATTATTAAAAACGGCAGGACGATGGTGCCTGTCCGTTTTATTTCTGAAGCACTTGGCGCCGAAGTTAGTTGGGATCCCGTTTTCCAGATTATTGACATTATGCTGGGAAGCGATACAATAAGACTGCAAATTGGAAAGAACTTTGCGTCTGTAAATAATAAAAAAATTGAAATGGATACAGCGCCGATTATTGACCGCGGAAGAACGATGGTCCCTGTCCGTTTTATTTCTGAAGCACTTGGCGCAGAAGTTGTCTGGGATGACGCGACAAAAACCGTGACGATTATTTATCCAAAACCATAAGGAGAACAGATTTTTATATGAAGAAATTTATTTCAATTTTTATAGCAATTTTTATTGTCTTTACTTTATTGTATGGCGTAAGTAGCTCTTTTGCCTTCACTAACTTCCATTGGTTTACAGTAGAGGTATCTCCGCTCAATGCAGGAAATCAAGCTGCATACCATATGTATGGCGGAGTTTCTGATTATAATGGTGTTGACAGCATGATAATGTACCTTCAATGGACTTACCACCTTCATGATAGGCCTTCTCCAAAGACAGTTACTGTAAATGGAGTGGAGGTGTTATCTGTGTCTATGGAAGAAGTGCCAGAAGCAGCTACTACCAGGACAAATCTTAAGATAATAATTTTATTAAAACAGACTATCAACAAAAATGAATCTATAGATATAAAAATTAGTCGAGACGCCGGAATTATTAACCCGTATGAGCCTCGACCGTGTTATCAGATTTCTACTTATCTCTTAAGAAATGGAATTCAGTTAGGGTATATTGGATCTGAACAATATACTATTACTCAATCTGCTGTTTCTACTCCTGAGGTAACAGTAGAGCCAGCAATTAAGGGGATGAATGCGGAATATATCATCAGTTTTAGCACAGGGGTTAACGGCTCTTTGCAGGAAAGAACTGACGATATTCGGATTAAATTTCCTAACGGCACAAAATTCCCCTCAAGTTTATTCGCTAAATATATTAGTATTAACGGCGTCCAATGTATAAGTGGCGTGTATAGAGATACGAATGACCCAACTATTCTTGTTGTATATACCCCAGTTGAGGTTAAAACAAAAACACCCGTAACCGTATTTATTGGGAAAGGATTTGGTTTGATTAACACATCCGATATCGGCATGCAGACGCTTTACATTTCCACGTACAGAGAGCCCGATTGGGTGGAGTCAGCGCCTTTTAATATTGCATCTCCTATGGTGCAAAACCTCAACATAAGCCTTGGCTCGGATGTTATTACAATGAGTTCATCCATACATATTGGTTTTACCACATCTCCCGTTGGGTCTTTAATGAAAGGTAAAAGCATTTATATAAATTTTCCTGACGGTTTTGCTTTTCCCGAATTAATTGATTCTTCATTTGTAACAGTGAACGGTAAAAATGCTGATACAGAAGTGTTTGGAAAAAAAGTTATTATTCACGCACCGGAGAATATAGGAAATAATGCCGATGTAGTTGTCGAGATATCCGATGAAGCTCATATTGCAAATCCGATATCTTTTGGGGATTACGAGATAGAAGTGTATACAGATAATGACTCTTATGCCGCGGTTGCTACCGTTTCCATAACTCAGTCTTCCGTCAAGAATGTCGTGCTGAATGCCTTGTACTCGGGCACGGAAACGAAGAACGAGTTTAATATCACTTTTACAACAGGTCTCCCCGGGGAACTAACAAGCGGCATTGATTATGTGAAAGTATATTTTGGGAATGCGTTTGAACTCCCTGAAACTGTTGAAGAAGGGATAATATTTATTAACGATATTCCGGTTAATAATGTATCTATCGATGTTTACAGCGTTGTAGCAACTGTTCCACTTGACATTGAGCCAAACAGCGAGGTAAAAGTAAAGATACCCGTGGATTTTGGCATTAGAAACCCTGATGAAGTTGGCGATTATGTATTGAAAGTATCTACTTCAAAAGAAACTGCAGCAATGGAAAGCAACACGCTGACTATTGTATTGCTTCCTGTTGTTGAATTTATAGTGGTGCCGTCAAACCCTGACGGAGAAAACGGGATTTATAAAAGCAAGCCGAATGTCCAGCTTTCGACGTCTAACGGCGGAGAAGTTCATTTTAAGGTGGACGATGGTGAATTCCTTTTGTACGGCGGACAAAGCATTGTTGTACAGGAGGGAGAGCATAAGATTTTTGCCTATGCCAGTGATGGAGCGGAAAACAAAGGTGATGTGCAAGAAATAAGCTTTAAAGTTGACAACACGTCCCCTACTATAACTTTTGATCAAGGGAGTGGCAATATATATGTGAATGATACACATGCGGTTTTATCTGGGAAGGTTAGCGAGCCCTGTGAACTGAAGATTAACGGTATTGTTGTGACTGTTGGAAACGATCTTTCTTTTTCTGTGGAATTAGATGTAACGGATAAATCCTCTCTTACTATATATGCGAAGGACATTGCCGGGAATTCTGTTCCTTTAGTGAGGACTGTATATCTGGACAAGAAAGTGCCTGTCATAACGATGCTTTTCCCTGGCAGAGAACAGTATAGTACTGCGGATGAAACGGTTCAAATCCGATTGAAGTTAAACGAAGAAGGGGCTGTTACGATTAACAGCAAAGAGATGGATTTTGACGGGAGTGTTTTTAATATGACAGTTAATCTGTACAATGGCGAAAATAATTTTTACGTTGAAGCGACAGACCTTGCCGGGAACAAAACGACAAAGAATATCACGATAAGCCGCATCAATGAAATCGTTATAACACTTCAAATAGGCAGTGATATTGCGTATGTTGGTTCTGAGATGAAAACACTGGACGCTGCTCCCATTATTCAAAATAATCGTACGCTTGTCCCGCTGCGCTTCATTATGGAAGCACTTGGTGCTGTTGTTACATGGAACGGTGATTTACAGATAATTATAATTACACACAAGACACACACGATACAACTGCAAATTGGGTCATCCCTTGCATGGATTGACGGTAGCGACGTAAAAACACTGGACACAGCACCTATTATTCAAAGTGAGCGGACACTTGTCCCGTTGCGATTCATTATGGAAACATTCGGTGCAACTGTTGACTGGGAAGATGCCACAAAAACAATAACGATTATTTACACGCCTTAAATAAAAATTTAATTTAAGAAACTGTGGCAGGGATTTTTGAATTCCTGCCATTTTTTATTTGCTTTTTTTTATTTTTTTTTGCGAAGTGCTATAATTAATTTGGAATTTCATTTTTGAAAGGAGGAAAGATGAAGAACAAAATCATCGTATTAGTTGTAGTAATTTCTCTTGTTCTTGCTGTCGGATTTGTTCCAAGAACTGTTTCGGCTTCAGCTCCCCCAGCTTCTGAAAAACTGTCACAAGCATTTACATCGTATGAGCTAAAAACCTCAAACACTATCAAAGTTATCGTAGAACTGTGGGACATTCCTGTTGTTCCTTACCAGATTGCAAATCAGGGGCAGCCGTTTCTTTTGAGCAGTATTAGCGGGCGCGATGCGCTGTCTTATGCCGAACAATTGATGTTGGCACAGCAAGATGTGTTTAACGAGGTGAAGAAGATTTGCTCTGATGCTGAACTGATTTACAGCTACCAGTACACTTACAACGGATTTGCCGTGGGGGTAAAAGGTGAAGATGTTGAAAAGCTTACGCAAATAAAAGGGATAAAGAAAATTTTCCCAGTGGCAGCGTACTATGTGGAGAGGAGTGTTGCAACGTCTCTTATCGGTGCACCTGACATGTGGGAAATGACTGATGAAAAAGGGAATCCCGTTGACGGTACCGGTATGCTTATCGGTATCATTGATACGGGCATTGATTACAACCACCCTGACCTGGGCGGTGGTTTTGGGCCCGGGTACAAGGTGATTGGTGGGTATGATTTCGGTGATGACGATACTGACCCTATGGATATTCAAGGGCACGGTACTCACGTTTCAGGCATTGCAGCAGGCGATGGTGAGGTAAAAGGTGTAGCGCCAAAGGCAAACCTTATGGGGTATAAAATTGTCCCCGGCGGGAACAGCTCTGCATCTACCGAAGCAATCATTGCCGCAGTAGAGCAGGCTGTAAAAGACAAATGCAATGCCGTGAACCTTTCGTTCGGCTCTGGCAAACTTGGAACAGCAGACTCTGAAGATCCTGAAAATAAGGCGTTTGATAATGCGGCAGACAGTGGAGTGCTTGCTGCTATTGCTGCGGGAAACCAGGGGGCAAGGTCAAAATCTACTCCATATCCATTAGGCGCACCTGCTGGCGCACAAAAAGTCATTGCGGTTGCCGCATCTGATGATGCGCACCATCCTTCTATATTCGTTGCTGCTCCTTCGACTTATGAAAAAACTATTATGGGCGATTATGCTGATGTATCACCCCAATTTCCCACTGTCGAAGAGTACGAAGTCGTGGCTTGTGGTTTTGGCTCAAAAACTGATGTGTATGGGCTGAATTTAACGGGCAAGATAGCTCTTATCAGCCGCGGGCCTATTGGCCCAAATGCGCTTTATTTCAGGGACAAAGTACTTAACGCGAAGGCGGCTGGTGCTGCTGGCGTTATTTTGTACAACAATCTTCCCGGCATTGTTTCGCCTGCACTTATTGTGGATCCGGAAGATGCGGATAAAGAATTTCTGCCGACAATCTTTATCACGGAAGTTGACGGGCTGTACTTGAAGAGTTTGATTAATAAGGGATTAAAGATAAAATTTGGAGAGACAGATTCCTTAGGGACTGCAGCGGATTTCACTTCTATGGGCCCTACTTCTGATTTTTATTTCAAGCCGGAAGTTTCAGCGCCCGGTGTTGCGATTAACTCTTCTGTGCCTAACGGAAAATATGCAAGCTGGCAGGGTACTTCTATGGCAGCACCGTTTGTTACCGGAGCAATTTGCCTTATCAAGCAGATGCATCCTTCCTGGAACTCCGAGCAGATTAAATCTGCGTTAATGAATACTGCAACACTTCTTACAAATCCTGAAACGGGAAGGATTATCACATGGACTTTGCAGGGAGCAGGGCGTATAAACATTCCCGCTGCTGCAACAACTACTGCAATTGTTGAACCTTATGATTTGCTTGCCAAAGTGGCTAATATTAAGCCGGTAACGTTTACCGTGCAAAACCTTTCGGAAAGCGGTGAAACCTTTTCAATTTCCTCGGAACTTACATCTGTTTTGACTGAGGGGCTTACTGCATCTGCCAGCAAGACGTCGCTAACTGTTGACGCCGGAAAAACGGCAACGTTTAGTGTGACGTTTACTGCGGATCAGACAAAGCTTTCAAAAGGACCGCACGAAGGGGTTATCTATGTTGAATCCGAGAATACGAAGTTGCACGTGCCTTTTGTTTTATGGAACGGCGATGTGGAAATACCGGAAATTTTAACCAATGTTTCCACCTCTACCGATACTATTACGCCGAACGTAAGCACGATGGATTTTAACTTTACTCTCGGCACAGGCTCCCTTATTCCACCGCCTGAACCGAAGGATAGAGCGACAAATGCAAATATTATAGATGAAATGCAGATAAGAGTATCTGATATAGACGGTAACCTTCTTGGTCTTATATATAATAAAGCGCTGCTGCTTGTAGGAGATTACACATTTACATGGGACGGCAGAGATATATCAGGGAGTTACTTCCTTGATGAAGGCACTTACAAATGGGAGGTGGCTGCCGTTGAATCGAACAATGACGTACAAAATCCCATTATTAATGATGCAGCTGTTGAGAGCGGCGAATTCACGGTGGCGAATGCTCCTAAAACGATGGTGACAATAGCTACCGAAAAGGACAGCATTGTGCAGGGTGATACTGTTGCCGCTAACGTGAATATTACCGTTTCTGATAAACTTTCAAGCGTTAGCACGGTTGTAACATTTGATGCTACAAAGTTGAGTATTGATCCAGATAGCATCGCGGAAGGAGAGTTTTTCAGCGGTTCAGGAGAGACAGTGTTTAATTACCGTTTGGACAATTTTACCGGAGAGTTTTTCATAACAATATCTATGAAAGAAGGCACTGCAAAAGCCGGCAAAGGGACGCTTCTTTCATTTAATATGATAGGAAAGGGCGTTGGAACCTCTAAGATTGGTTTTAAGGAAGCGCTGTTGAGCGGTGAGGAGGGAGAAGTTCTTTCCCTATTTATTCCAACGGTCCTTACTGTTACGGAAGCTCCAAATCCATGGGATTTGAACCGTGATAATACGGTTGACAGTAAAGATGTTGAACTGTTTACGAAGAGTTTTGGAAGCGGAACTGGGGATCCAGATTACAACCCACAGGCGGACTTTAACGGAGACAGTGTTGTTAACGGGAAAGATTTGATAATTTTTGCTACGCATTTTGGCGAGATTTATCCATAAGGGGGTAATGTGATGAAAAAGATAGTAATATTCGCGATTATTTTATCCTTTGTTTTGTCTATGTTTGCTTTTACCCCGATGACTGCAAAAGCAGGCGTGAAAGAGGTGTATCAGGTCGGAGTGATTGGCGTTATGCCGCAAGAATACGTTGGGGCAATGACACTTGAACTTGCAAATACTTATGAAGATGATTTTAAGAGCAACTATTCTTATCCGATGCAGGGTATGACATTCACGGAAAACGGGGAACTAGTCATCTGCGATACATCATATGGAAGAGTACATGTGTTTGATGAGAATCTTGTAAACCAATTTACATTTGGCGAACTTGGCAAAGGGCCAGGAATGCTGCAGTATCCTGTTGATGTAGCCGTAGATATGGATGGTAATTTTTATGTGGCGGATTTCTTTAACAATTACTGGGCAAAGTTCGACAAAGATGGTAACTGGATTTTGAATGCCGGGACAGAGGGAAGCGGTGACGGCGAATTCAACGGCCCATCCGGCATTGCAGTGGATGGCAGCGACAACGTTTATGTATCTGACCAGATGAACCATCGAGTGGAGGTGTTTGACACTAGCGGGAACTTTAAAAAAGTTATTGCAAGCGGAACGCTTTCTAACCCGGGCGGTATGTGTCTCAGCGGGAACGATCTGCTTGTTGTCGATATGAATAAATGCATTGTGCATAAGCTGGACAGTAGCGGAAACGATATTTTGTCGTTTGGAGGCAAAGGCGGAAGCGATGGGGAGTTTGTGTATCCATTTGATGTTGCAGTTGATGCCGATGACAATATTTATGTCGTGGACAGAGGGTTGGGAAACCCAATGCACCCTGTTATAGAAAAGTTTGATTCAAAAGGCGAATTCCTTATGAACTTTGGCAGCAGGGCTACTGCATATCCTCAACCTAACGGTTCTTTTTATACTCCTGCCGGTGTTGCAGTGAATGCTGCTGGCAGTGTGTTTGCATATGATGCTGGTTATTTTCATGAGGTTGGCAATCCGTTTGGCTATCCTCTCGGGACACGGCTCACGGAGTTTGCAGTAGACGGAAGTTATGTGCAGAAGATAGATTTTGATATAAGTGCTGAAGGACGATTGATGAACCCCATCGGTGCAGCAATTGACTCAAAGGGAAATATCTGGGTAACAAGCTGGGGCAATTTTTCAGATGCAGGTGAAGTCATTGTCTTTAAGGAAGATGGTACATTGATTAAAAAGATGGAGGGAATAAGCGAAACGGAATATTTCAACGCGATGGGCGGCATAATTACTGATGGAATCGGTTTTGTGTATATTGGCACGCAACATTATATAGCAAAATTCGATGAAAATTGGAATTTTGTTACCAAAATTGGCGAAGGAAAAGTAACCGATATAGCCCAGATGGCATTTGATAGCAAAGGGAATATATGGTGCGCGAGTAATGGCACGCAGACAATTGCCGGGTTTAAGCCGAACGGTACATTCATCAGCCAATTTACTACCACACATGCTCCGACAGGATTTGCCATTGACGGGAGCGGAAATTTTTACTTTACTACGACTGACGATAATAAAGTTTACAAGTACGGCAGTGACGGAACTCTAAAGAAATCGTTTAGTGGAGCGGGAAGAGGCGAAGGAAGACTCTGGATTCCGTACGGTGCCGCTGTAAGCCCGAGCGGAGAGATTCTTGTAGCCGATACGGAAAATGGACGCATTCAGGCATTTGACAGCGACGGCAATTTTCTCTGGAGGACGGACAGGTTCCTGTATGAACCTGTTAATATGAACTTTGGTCCTGACGGAAAACTGTACGTTGCGGACTGCTTTCACAATGTAGTCAGGATTTTGAGCTTTACTGCGCCAGAGCAGAAGAATTATGATTTCAGGATCGTTTCTTCTGTTGAAAATCCAATGATTTATGCGGATGACAGCAAGGCATTCAATATCGTCTTAGAAAACAGAGGAAATGATGATGACGATTATGCTTTTTCCATTGAGTCTTCATTTCCTTCCGGGTGGAGTATCTCTGATTTTCCTGAAAGCGGCAGTTTGCTTTCCGGGAAGAGGCTGATTATCCCGATTACTGTATCTGTGTCTTCTTCTGCAAAACCGTATGATACAGGATATTTTACTACAACAGTTGTTTCGCAGGGTGATACGACACTTGTAAAAAAACTTATAGTCACTGTGACAGTGCCGGAAAAACCACCCGTGTCTGTAAAAATGGTCGGTGATATGATTCCAATGAAGGAGAGCACGGCAATTCCTGTAATGGTTGGAGCTGTTGAAAATCTTTACGGTGTTTCTATCGTTCTGGGGTACGATCCTAATCTTATGACGGTAGAAAAAGTTGTGCAAGGAACTTTGCTTGGTGAGGATGCGCTCTTTATAGAAAATCACTCAAAACCCGGTATTATTAATATTGGATATACGCTTGTGGGTAGCGCAGCCGGAAAGACGGGTTTGGGAGAAGTTGCCAAAATATACTTTAAAGGGGTTGCCGAAGGGAAAACAACAATTCAGATTAACGAAGTGCTACTCAAAGATGCAAAAGGCAAAGACATACCCGTTGAGGCAAATAATCTGAATATTGAGGTTGTAAATCCTGTGCCGCCGTCTCTTACCGTGAATATCCCTGCCGGCGAAACAGTTGACAGCTCTTATTACTATTTTTCTGGTAAAACTGATCCTGACGCAACGGTTACTGTAAACGGCAAAGCTGTTACAGTTAAAGGTGACGGTAGCTTTACCGGAAGTTTGTATCTTAAAGACGGATCGAATATGATTACAGTTGTTGCAACGAATAAATACGACCTTTCTAAAACAGTCACAAAGACCGTGACATTATCAACTGCTACTGTGATTACGCTCCAACCGGATAATCCGATGATGAGTGTAAACGGAGTTCAACAGGAAATCGACCCGGGCAGAGGCACAAAGCCTCTAATCATTTCTTCATGGGGCAGGACTGTTGTTCCAATCAGGGCAATTGTTGAAACTTTGGGCGGAACAATTGGCTGGGAAAGCGCGACAAGGAAGGTAACAATAAACCTCAAAGGAACGGTGATAGAGCTCTGGATTGATAATCCAAAAGCAAAAGTAAACGGAACAGAAGTATGGATAGATGAAGGCAATCATAATGTGAAGCCGATTATAAGAAACGATAGGACAATGCTACCACTCCGTTTTGTTACAGAATCTCTTGGCGCAGAAGTTGGGTGGGAAGATACAACTAAAACAATTACAATTACTTACCCTAAACCATAAATTTTCTGAAAGGGAGGGGAGATCTCCCCTCCCTTCTCGCTTTGAAAAAACGCAATGACTCGGCAGTCTTACAAATCGGTTAAAATGGTGCCTGGCACTATTTTAACCGATTTGCTTTTGTTAAGGAAAGAAATGTGCAATGACTGCGAAAAGAATGCACAATGGTTTCTTCTTCGTCACTGCGAGGCAACTTGTTGCCGTGGCAGTCCCAGCTTTAAAAACAGAGATTATGTCACACTGGTGCCTGGCACCAGTGTGACATAAAGTAAAAGAGAAATTGCCGGAAAGAAGGCACACAAAATCAATCGAAGAATTTGGAACATATTCTATTTTCTCATTACACAATGGGAAATAAAAAAATCCTCTTGCAATTTAATCGAAAAATATTATAATTTATTTCGGTTGTAACCAAATAATATTATAATAATATTGCTAAAAAGGAGTTATGATGATAAACAGAGAAATAGAAAAGCAATTAGTTAAGCATTTTTTTAAAGGAAAAATCATTATGCTTTCAGGTGCAAGACAGGTGGGTAAAACAACTTTAATTGAAATGCTTTTGAAAAAGAGAAAGGAAAAGGTTTTATATCTCAATGCAGATGAAGCAGATGTAAGAGAATTATTAACAGATACCACCTCAACCTACTTAAAATCTGTCATAGGCAATCACAAAATTGTTTTTATCGACGAGGCTCAGCGAGTTAAAAATATTGGTATCACGTTAAAGCTTTTTGCTGACCAGATTAAAGATGTTCAGGTTGTCGTTACGGGTTCGTCTTCTTTTGACTTAACTAATGAAATCAATGAACCTCTGACAGGTCGCAAGTATGAATTTATGCTTTTCCCATTATCGTTTTCTGAGATGGTTGAACATCATGGCCTGCTGGAAGAAAAACGACTCTTAGAGCACCGTCTTATTTATGGTTACTATCCCGAAATTGTAACAAAACCCGGAGAAGAGAAAGAGCTGCTTAAGTTACTTGCTAATAGCTATTTATATAGAGATTTATTAACTCTGGGGCAGATTAAAAAGCCAGTGCTTCTTGAAAAAATACTGAGAGCTTTAGCCCTGCAATTAGGAAACGAAGTTTCCTACAATGAAGTTGCTCAGCTTGTAGATGCAAATCAAGAAACTGTAGAAAAATACATAGATCTTCTCGAAAAATCTTTTGTGTTATTCCGCTTGCCTGCTTTTAGCCGCAATGTACGCAATGAAATTAAAAAAGGGAAAAAAATATATTTTTATGATAATGGAATTCGCAATGCCATCATAGAGAATTTTAATCCTTTGATTAATCGCAGCGATACGGGAGCTTTATGGGAAAACTTCCTCATAAGCGAACGTATGAAATATCTCTATTACAATAATATTATTGTAAAAAGATACTTCTGGCGTACAACACAACAGCAGGAGATTGATTATATAGAGGAACAGGAGAGAAAGTTGTTTGCATATGAATTCAAATGGAGCAGGAAAGCAAGAGCGAAATTTCCAAGAACTTTTATTGGCGCATATCCTGACACCAAAACACATTTAATCACGCAAGGTAACTTTGAAAGCTTTTTAGGCCTATAGCATAATAAAAATTTCTTGTTGCTGAGGATGGGATTGATAGAAAAGAGCGCAACGACGATGAAGCTGTCGGATTGCCACAGCCACTACGTGAGCACTTGGCGTAATGCGTGCCAAGGAAAAGAGCGCAATGACGAGGAAGAATGCAATGACGAGGAAGAATGCAATGACGAGGAAAAAGAGCGTGCAAAAATATAAATAATATTTCATTTTGATTTTTTTTTGATTTACTATTGACTTTAAAAAAATATGCAGTATATTTTTGGTAGTATTAAAAATTCCAGAAGGAGGAAGTTAATGGACCTTGAGAGACACAAGATAAGAACAAAGAAAAAGAATATTCGTAAAAGAGGTGGTTTTTCTTTGATAATTATGCCCTATTACCAAGGAAAAATGAAAGTAATCAAAATTACCTCAAAACAAATTTACACAAGTTTAGTTGTTTTTGTCGTCTTAATTGCATTAGTTACTTCTTTCGCTTTTTCTTATAAAAAACTCAACGACGAAATTGCATTTTTTAAAGGGATGAAATTCGATGATATTATTTCTGCTCAGGCACGTGAGCTTCAGCAGGTGCAAGATGAAGTAGCCAAGACGAAGTCAAAGCTTGGCGCATTCGAAGAATATATTGTTTATCTTTCTTCTCTTGAAAAACAGGTGAGAGATTCATTAAAATTAGGTGATTCCAAAGTGAGCCTTGAGTACGTGCTTGACCGAACTCCACAAGCTAAATTGGAATCTTCAGAGGAACTGCCTGTCAGTGTTGCACAGCTTTTGTATGAGCAGAGCAATGTGACTTCGATTGCCGAAGAGAGAGCAGCAACGTTAAATTTATTAAAAGGCGCGGCAGATGAATATAATGTGCTTCTTGCGCAGACTCCCAACATATGGCCTCTTCAGGGATACATATCTTCTTATTTTGGATGGAGGACAAACCCGTTTGGCGGAGGATGGGAGTTTCACAAAGGGGTAGATATTTGTGCTTATTACGGTGCTCCAGTCCGTGCAACTGCTGGTGGCACTGTCACGTATGAGGGGTGGAGTGGTGGATTTGGTTATACTGTTGAGATTTATCATAGAGATGGTATAGAAACGTTTTATGGCCATTTGTCCAGGACTGCGGTTAAATGTGGCGAAACCGTAAAGAAAGGGCAGGTAATAGGATATGAAGGAAACACGGGTTTTTCTACCGGAGCTCACCTTCACTACGAAATACGAGTAAACGGAATTTCAGTAAATCCACTAGATTATCTAAAATAGGAGGTCAAAAAGAATGGCATTTGGTTCATCAAAAAAAGAAAGCATGAGTAGAGTACAGGGCAGTTCAAGTCAATCTGTTTTTGCGAAAGATTTATCCGTGAAAGGCGATGTTGTATGTCCCGGTTCCCTTCGCGTTGAGGGAAAGATTGAAGGCTCTATTAAAGGGAAGGGCCTAATTACTATTGCTGAATCATCGGTAACCAAAGCTGACATCGATGCGGCGAAAGTTGTTGTTTTAGGGCAGGTTGAAGGAAACATTACGGCAACAGAAATTGTAGAAATTGTTGCGTCAGGGAAAGTGTACGGTGATATCACAACGGATAAATTTTCCGTGGAGGAAGGGGCAGTTTTCACCGGGAAATGCGTTACAAAAACTTTAGAAAAAAAAGAGATTCCTCAGAAAGAAGGGCCTAAAACAGATTTAAAAAGTGTATAAAAATAGGATTCACGCAGGGGAAATTCTTTTAGATGAAATTATTAAGAGAGGTTTAGACAAAAACCTCTCTTTTTTATTTGCAGTGCCCAGAGGCGGGGTGGAAATTGCTTATCCAATTGCAAAGGCTTTGAGAAAAGCCATTCTCCCTGTCATCATCCATAAAATACCCGCATCTTACAATCCTGAGCTTGCAATAGGAGCTGTTTCGATTACCGGGGAAGTTGTATTGAACGAACTGGCAGAAGGAGAAGCAAGCGATTACGTGGAAGCAGCAAAGGAAAAGACAATGACAGAGCTTGAAAGAAGAGAAAAGGCGTTCGGACTGAAGTTTGATTATTCAGTTGTTAAAAAGAAGAATATATTAATTGTCGACGACGGCATTGCGACAGGCGAAACACTTTTTCTTGCCGCAAAAACTCTTAAAGCGTTGAACCCTGCAAAGCTTTATGTATTTGTGCCTGTTGCTTCACTTGAAGGGTATGAAAAGCTTAAGCAACTTGGCGAAGTCATTTGCCCGCTAGTGGATAGATATTTTTACGCGGTGTCTCCGTATTATGATGAATTCCCCCAACTTACCGAAGAAACGGTCAAGAAATATATTCAAGAAAGTTTGAAGTTTGCCGAATAGGTAGGGTAAGTTAAAATTCTTTTTCTTGCAGTCGTGTCTTTATTTAGGTCTGTACTGCATTTATGTTAGAATTTGGATAAAGAAGAGGGTAGACTGAAAATGAAATATGTTGGTTTAGTTTTTTTAGGGCTGCTTGTTTATGCATTTTTAATTGAGCCGTTTTTGCTTTCGATTGAGCGGCTTGATTTGCTATTTGATGATTTGCCTGATGAGTTTGACGGGTTTAAAATTGTTCAGGTTTCGGATTTTCACCTTTCGAACTTTACGCCTCTTCATGTAAAGGTTTTGACGGCGATTAACACGGAAAAACCGGATATGATTGCAATAACCGGTGATTTTAACGGCAAACATTTAACGGAGTTAGGTAAAGGTTTTTGCAAAAACATTGCGGAAAAAAGCCGATCTGTGTTTGCAGTGTTGGGCAATTGGGACCACAGGGTTAAAAATCTTGATTTTCTCGTAAAAAGCATTGAGGATAGTGGGATCTCAGTACTTATAAACAGGTCCGCTGTTATTGAAAGAAATGGGAAAGAACTCTTTATTGCAGGTACGGATGATTCATTTACAGGAAATGAAGATCTTGGAAAAACATTTAAAAGTATCCCTAAAAACAGTTTTGTTGTTATGCTTACGCATTGTCCTGATATTATCTATGATGCCGTGAAATACAAACCTCAACTTGTGCTTTCCGGACATACGCACGGCGGGCAGGTTAAAGTGCCGTTTATAACGGCTATTTTTGTGCCTTCTAAATTTGGAATGCGTTTTCTATCAGGGTTGTTCAGAGTGAAAAGGACTTACCTGTACGTAAATCGAGGCATCGGCACGAGCCACATTCCTGTGCGTTTTTTGTCTCTGCCTGAATTGACAGTTATTACACTTCATCAAAAAAAGTTAGCTGGTTAATTGTTCTAAAAGTTCTTTTACCGTTTTGTGAAGGACGGGATGCATAAAATCTCCCGCGATGTCTTTCAGCGGTTTTAAGACAAAATCCCTATTTTGCATGTCCGGATGTGGTATTTGTAGATCTGGTTTGTTTATGATGTTGTTGTCAAAAAATATGATGTCTAAATCGATAATTCTTGGGCCCCATCGGATTTTTTTTGTTCTCCCCATTTCTTTTTCTATTTTTTGAAGTGTGTGCAGTAGCTCTTCTACCGACATATCTGTTTGTGTTTCTACAACGCAGTTTAGAAATATCGGCTGGTTTTTATAACCATACGGCATAGTTGAGTATATGGGAGATTTTTTGATGACAGCAATCTGGGTTGCTTCCATTTTTTTAACGGCAAGCTCGATGTTTCTTTTCCTATCTCCGAGGTTTGTGCCGATTGCGATGAACGCTCTATGCATTTTCTATTGCTTTAAGCACTTTGATTAAATCTTTATGTAGCGTAATGTCGTGAACCCTTATGATGCTTGCGCCTTTCAGCAGTACATACGCATTTGCCGCGGCAGAGCCGTAAAGCCTGTTTTCTACTGTTTTGTCAAGCACGCTTCCGATAAATGATTTCCGCGAAACGCCGAGAAGGACAGGCAGGTTAAAGATGCTGAATTCGTCTATGTTTTTTATGATTTTCAGGTTGTCTTCCAATCTTTTTCCGAATCCAATGCCTGGGTCAATGATGATTTTTTTGATGCCGAAGTTTGTTAGTGCATTTATTCTTTCGTCAAAGTATTCCAAAAGTTCTTTCATTACATCTTCGTATTGCGGGTTTTGCTGCATGTTTTTGGGAGTGCCTTTTATGTGCATTATAACTACCGGGGCGTCAAACTCTCTTGCAATGGCTTGCATTTTCTCGTCAAATTGCAGCCCACTGATGTCATTAATGATGTCTGCGCCGTTTTTAAGTGCTTCTTCTGCAACGGATGCTTTATAGGTGTCTATTGAGATGGGTATGTCCGGAAAATTTTTTCTGATTTCTTTTATTATTGGTATTGTCCTTTTCTTTTCTTCTTCTTCGGTTATTTTTTCTGCACCGGGGCGCGTGGATTCGCCGCCTATGTCTATAATATCTGCTTCTTCTTCGATCATTGTTTGTACGCGCTTTAACGCTTTTTCGATGCTGTTGTACAGGCCACCGTCGGAAAAGGAATCAGGGGTGATGTTCAAGATGCCCATAATGAATTTTTCTTTTTCAAAATCAAATATTTTGTTTCTTATACTGCATGCAGGGAGTTGTTTGGATGCGATAGTTTTCTGCACCAGTTCCCCTATTTTGTTGAGGCCGAAGAAAGGTTCAAATGCAAGTTTTTTTAGGACTGTTTTGTATGTGCGCTCCGTGCCTATCAGCAGGCAGTCAGTCGAGGATATTTTCCAGCTTGCAACATCTCGGTGCACTGCTACATCTCCACCTGCGCTGATAAATTCTTGCTTAAGAATATTTGCGCCTTTGGCATTGATATTGTGCAGTTTCAAAAGTATCAGGTTGCTTTTATCTTTGAATATGTCAAAGGCCCTTTCATCTACTCCAATTAACTTGAGCTCTTCTAAAAGCGATTCTTTTTTTATTTTTCTTATAATCATTATTTTCCTTTACTTCGTGTTGTGTTTGGTATGACCCGAAGTAAAAATATATTGTAGTGCAAGGGGAAGGTGTGCTTTCCAATTACCCCAGGAGTGCCCGTCGTTCCACTCTTTGCAAGAAACTGTAGCTCCGCTTTTTTTAAATTTTTGTTTGTATTTTTTGTTCAGGTTAAGTATATTTAACGAACTGTTTATCTTCTTTTCGTACTTTCCACTGTCCATATAGATGATTTTTTTGTTGAGATTACCAAAATCCGTTTCTTTTTCGAAGAGAAAAGCGCCTGACTGTGAAATGGCTCCGTTAAATAGGGTAGGATATTCAAGAAGGAGAGCAACGGATACAAAACCTCCCAAAGAAACCCCAACGAGGTATTTTTTGTCGAATTTTATGTTTACTTTTTTTTCTGCAAATTGAATGGTCTCTGCGAGGAACTCTCCGTAACATGAGTTGGGAGAGTACTCTTTTGGCCGATTTTCTTTGCGTATATCGACAAACAGGGCGTATGTGTCTGGTATTTCTTCTTTATATGTGAGATAATCCAATGTATTTCGTGCTGAGCCAAATATGATGTATTCTAAACCGTCCTGGAATATGAGCAACGGGGGCTTTTTGTGCGGCGATTTATATGGCTTGTAGAGATAAACATCTCGTTTGCAATTACAGTAGTTGCTACCATCGATCGTATATTTTTTAATAGTTCCGTGAGGAATATTCTGGTGGAACTTTGTTGCAATAGGATAATGAAAACGGGGCATTTGCAGTTCGGAATTAAAGCCAAAGCCCCCTTCAGTTTTATTCGGATTCAATGGATCCAGCATTTCTTCTTTATCCACGATGAACTTGTAATCAAATCGCGCGTTCAGGGGGAATTCCTTTGTTATAGCCCATTCATTTTCTTTTATTTGAAACAAAGGTTCTTTTTCCCAGTCGTTAAAATCTCCCGCGATGGACACTTTTTTTGCTGTTCCATTGTAGATAAATTTAACGCAGCTGTTTTTAATTTCAGGTACTTTATTTTCCATACTTCATTTTACTAAATTTTAAAAAATTTTAAAATAGGGTATGCGGATAAAAATTATTGCAGTCGGCAAAATAAAAAAGGAATACATAAAGAAAGGCATATTGGATTATTCAAAACGGATTGTCCACTACATTCCTTTTGAAATAGTTGAGGTAAAGGAAGAACACCTTAACCGATTTATCGATGCTGATGCTTTTAATGTTTTGCTTGATGAAAAAGGAAAAGTGCTTACATCTGGTGCATTTGCTTTGTTTATAGAAAAAATGATGATTTCTTCTGTGAAGGACATTGTGTTTTTTGTGGGGGGAGCAGAAGGGTTTTCTGATGAGTTCCGTAAAAAAGCCGATTTTCTTCTTTCGCTTTCAAAGATGACTCTTCCGCATGAAATGGCAAGAATGGTGCTTGTTGAGCAGATTTACCGCGCGTTCACCATTATAAGGGGTGAGAAGTACCATAAATAAATTTTATGGCCGCAGCAACTGGGATACATGCTGCGCGTCTTCCTGCTGCTGACTCTTTTGCTACGCTGTTTATTAATGAAAAAATTGTTTAAGCGCATTTAAGCGAAGAAAAAGCCCTCATAAGAGGGCTTTAATTTTTGCTTTTATCTTTAGAAATTCCGGATTTTTTTCTAATTCTTTATTAAAGTTTTCTTCACGTAGTTTGTTTACATAGTGTGAATCCTGGAACGAATAACGGAAATTTGTATGTACGTCATATCTTCCCTCAAGCAGTGCTACTGTGTCTTCTGTCATTACAAGTTCTTCATCAGTAGGTATAACAAATATCTTTACTTTTGAACCTTTGCCTGTAATGTCTGTTTCTGCGTTTCTTGTGCGGGAGAGTTCGTTTTTTTCCGGGTCTATTATCACGCCAAATTCTTCAAGCCCCTGGACCATCTTATTTCTGATTGTCGGACTCATTTCCCCTACGCCTGCAGTAAATACGATGGCATCGGTGTGTCCCAGCGCTGCCATATAAGCGCCAATATATTTTTTGCCTCTGTATCCTTCAATTTCGATGGCAAGTTTGGCGCGCTTGTCTCCTTTTCTTGCTGCAATTTCTATGTCTCTTCTGTCTGTGTACTTGCCAGTAATTCCTAAAACTCCGCTCTTTTTGTTCAATATTTTATTCATTTCGCTTGGCGAGAGCCCTAATTTATCCATCATGTACAGGTCAATTCCAGCATCGTGGTCGCCTGCACGAGTTCCCATTACTGCTCCTTCCAGAGGCGTTAATCCCATGCTTGTGTCAAAGGAAACACCGTTTTTTACGGCATTAAAACTTACACCGTTTCCAATGTGCGCTGAAACGATGTTTGTTTTAAAAGGATCTTTTCCAAGAAGTACTGAGGCTCTTTTGGCGACATAAAGAAGTGAAGTTCCGTGGAAGCCGTACCTTCTTATATGGTTTTTTTCGTACCATTCGTACGGAAGTGCATATATGTATGAAAAATCTGGCATCGTTTGGTGCCATGCCGTGTCCATAATTGCCATGTGTGGGATATTTGGCATGAGCTGCTGTGCCGCCTCGATACCCATAATATTTGGGGGGTTGTGTAGCGGGGCAAGGTCTGCAAGTTCTTTAAATGTGTTCATTGCTTCGTCGTTAACGATGACGGATTTTTTGAATTTTTCTCCACCGTGTACTGCCCTGTGACCCACTGCTTGTATTTGAGATACATTGTCAATAACTCCGTATTCCGGGTGCGCTAGCGTTTCCATAATAAGTGCAATAGCTTCTTTGTGAGTGGGACATTCCCTTTCTACCTTTACTTTTTCTTTCCCCATGACTTCGTGGACGATGAATGAGCCACCGATTGTTACTCTTTCTACAATTCCTTTTGCAAGAATTCTTTTTTCTTTCCACCTGTACAATTGATATTTTGCTGATGAACTGCCACAATTTAGTGTCAAAATATCCATTTATTGCCTCCTTTTTTCTTTTGTAATTAAAAAAGATAGTATATACATTTTTTGGGATAAGTCTACATCAATGATTGGTATTTTTCGCCTGCTTTTTATATTTAACGTTACTGGTGTAAAATTAAGTATTCCTTTGATTTTGCTCTTCGCTATAATTTGTTCGATTTCTTCTTTTGCGTTTTCAGGCGTAGCAATAATAGCGATTTCTATTTCCTTTTTTTCTGTAATTTCTGAAAATTTTTTAACATCATATATCTTTGCGGTGCCAATTTTGTTTCCTATTTTTTGGGGATCGCTATCAAACAGAGCGGCGACATTAAACCCAGCTTTTTTAAAGCCGGGGTAGTTTGTCAGAGCATGTCCGAGGGCACCTGCTCCTATAATGCAAACATTCCAGTATGGTTTTGGGTTGAGTATTTTCTCTAATTTTTTTGCAAGTTTTTCTGTATCATAACCTGCACCCGTCCTGCCAAATTTACCAAAGCACGCGAGGTCTTTTCGTACCTGTTCGGCTGTTACTTTGGTATGTTCTGCCAGTACTTGCGACGATACAAACTTAATTTTTTTATTTTTTATACGCTTCAAGCACCTTAAATATTTTGCTATTCTTTCAACTGTTGCAAATGGTATATTCACTTATATTTTCCTCCCGATGTCTTTAATGGTATTTTAACGAAAATTCGAAAAAATTACAAATATTTTTTACAAATAAAATAATATACGGGTTAATACCAAAAATTATCTTTTCGTTTCAAATCCATATAAAAAGGGCTCTACTGAGAGCCCTTTTTATATTTATCAAATTTTAATGGAGATTTTTTTACTTTTTTACCGCATGAATTGCTTTGCCCAGTCCACTTTTTGCTGCTTCCATTATTGCTTCTGGAAGTGTTGGATGGGCATGAATGGTATTTGCTATATCGTTTAAAGTAAGTTTTCTTTCCATTGCCAGCGCAAGCTCTGCTATCATCACGGATGCTTCCGGCCCGACGATTTGTGCGCCGATAATTTCTTTTGTATCGTTCTTTGCAATAATTTTTACTTCTCCGTCTGTACTATTTATAACTACTGCTTTTCCATTTGCGATGAATGGGAATTCGCCTATAACAGTATCGATACCGTTTTCTTTTGCTTCTTCTTCCGTTAGCCCTACCGATGCAATTTCTGGCGATGAGAAGATGGCCCAGGGCACGACTCTGTAATCCATTTTTTTATCTTTTCCGGCAATGATTTCTGCGACAATATCTCCTTCTTTTTGTGCTTTATGTGCAAGGAGTAATCCGCCTATTACGTCGCCTATTGCGTAAATATTTGGTATGTTTGTTCTAAGTTTTTCATCGACTAAGATTTTTCCTCTTTCAGTTTCAATGCCTAATTCTTCTATTCCTATGCCCGTTGAATTTAGTTTTCTTCCAATGGAAATTAATACTTTTTCAGTTGTAATTTCCTCTCCGCTACTTAAAGTGGATACGACATTTCCATTTCCTTGTATTTCTATATTATCAATTTTTGTTCCTGTTTTTATTTCAATGCCTTTTTTAACGAGCATTCTCTGGACCATTGATGCAAGTTTTATGTCTTTTAGTGTTGGGACAACTTGCGGCATCATTTCGACGATGGTTACTTTTGTACCGAATGCGGAAAGAATTGTCGCAAATTCAATGCCAATTGCTCCTGCTCCCACAATAAGTATGTTTTTGGGATATTCCGTGAGGTTCAGTGCTTCGTCACTTGTTAGTACATTTTTTCTATCAATTTTGAATGCTGGTATCATTGCTGGTTCTGATCCTGTTGCAATAACAATATCTTTTGCTTTTATTTTTTCTGTGCCTTCACCACTTGTGATTTCTATTGTGTGTGGGCCTAAAAGTTTCCCGTTTCCCTTTTTTACTACAATCTTCCTCGCCTTAAATAGGAAGTCTATGCCTGCTACGAGTCGTCGTATAACTGCGTCTTTTCTTCTCTGGATTGCATTCGGGTCAAAAGATACATTTTCAACTATTATGCCAAATGATTTGGATTCTTTTGCATTGATATATATTTCTGCTATTTTTAGCAGTGTTTTTGTAGGAATGCAACCCCTATTTAAACATGTTCCACCGATTTCTCTGTGTTCGATGATTACAACTTTTTTCCCCAAGTCTGCGGCTCTTATCGCTGCAACATATCCACCGGAACCCGCCCCTATAATTGCTACATCAAATTCTTCCATTTTATTTGTGCCTCCTTAACTACTTTTATTATATAAGATTAAAAAATAATTTTTACAAGTATTTTTAAAAGCCCTCTTTTAAAGGAGGGCTTTTAAGGTAAAGAATTAATTATTTTGCACCAAACTGGTCACATGCATCAACTGCGTATCTGATGTATGCAACTGCTGGGCCGCCTCCCATAAGGCCTGCCACTAAACAGGATTCAAGGATTTCTTTTTTTGTTGTCCCTTCTGCAATTGCATTTTTTACGTGGAATGCAATGCAAAACGGACAGCGAGCTGCAACGCTGAGCGCTATAGATATGAGTTCTTTTGTTTTTGTTGTAAGTACGCCTGGTTTTTCTGCCTGCTTTACGAATTCCATAAAAGCACCTGTAAAATCTGGCTCAGCTGTTCCAAGCTTCTGGATGAGGTCGTGGAACTGGTCAAGATGTTTCTGTGCATCTGTTGCTACGTCTGTCATGATTATTACCTCCTTTCTTTTATGATTAAAAATTGTCTCGATAAATCTTCTAATAGTGATATTATTTTTTTATCGCTTATTTTATAAAAGACTTCTCTCCCTTTTCTTTCTTTTTTTACCCATCCCATATTGCGTAAATTATTGAGGTGGATTGATACAGAAGATTGCGGTATATTCAGTGTTTCAGAAATCATGCTTACATTTTTTGGCTCACTTTTAAGAAAACATACTATTGCAACTCTTCTCGGATTCCCCAGTGCCGTAATAAATTCTGATAATTTAATGCATGTTTTTAAATCTTCGTATAATTCTTTTTTTGGTTTCATTATAATACCATTATATTATAATATTTTAATATGTCAATATGTTGTGAGAAAATTTTCACAATATGCAAAAAAATGTATTTAGTTTGTATATATATTTGCTGTTGCCAAAATGTTTGAAAGATATATAATTTTTGTATGAAAGGGACGATTGTAAATGTTGTTGCAGTTATATTCGGAAGCAGCATTGGGATTTTTGTCGGGGATAGACTTCCAGAGCGCTTTAAAGCCGTTATTATTCAGGCAATCGGGCTGTTTACTTTTTTGATAGGAACATCAATGATGCTAAGGGGAGAGCATTTCATCATTGTGTTTCTTGCACTTGTTTTTGGTGGGATTACGGGGGAGGCGTTGCGACTTGAAGCACATCTTACCAGCGTAATAGAACGGTTTAAAAGTAGAGTGTCTCCTGATTCTCCACATTTTGTAGAAGGTTTTATCACGGCAACACTTATTTTCTGTGTTGGCGCTATGACTGTCGTGGGCTCTATTCAGGAAGGACTTACTGGTGATTCTACCCTTCTATACACAAAATCTGTTATGGATGGCATTACTTCTCTTACGCTTGCGTCAAGTTTTGGTATTGGCGTTATTTTTTCTGCCGGTTCCGTGCTCGTTATTCAGGGAAGTTTGACGCTTCTGGGAAGTAAATTGCAGTTTCTTGCAAATCCCGCGTATATTAACAATCTTACATCTGTCGGTGGAGTGCTCATTATTGCATTAGGATTTGAACTTTTGCATATAAGAAAGATAAAAATATTAAATCTCTTGCCTGCTCTTGTTTATGCTGTCTTATTTACTCTTTTTGTAAAGTAGCTGGACTTTCTTTTTTAATATATTGAGTTCTTTTATTTTTTTCTCGTTACTGTGTTCGTTCTTTAAAAGTTTTTCGAGATAGGCGATGCGGCTATTTATTTTATTTATTTCTTTTTGCGAACTATCTTTCGTGTTTTTTTCGTCCTCTAATTGCTTGGTGTGTAATTTCCCGTTTTTCAAATAATATGTTTTGTTGACTAAATTTTTTAATACGTATCTGTCGTGTGTTACAAGCAGAATTGTGCCGTCGAAATTTTTTAGCGCTTCCAGCACTACTTCTTTCATCGGGATGCTCAGGTGGTTTGTAACTTCGTCAAGTACCAGGAAATTCCCTTTCATTATGCTCATTTTTGCAAGGAGCAGTTTTTTCTTTTCGCCGCCGCTGAACTCTCTTATTTTTTTAAAGACATCATCTCCTGTGAAGTCAAATAGCGCTAAAACATCTCTTGCATCCGGGATTGTGTATCCATATGCGATTATTTCGTCTAGCGGTGTTGATTCAGGATCCATGAGAAATGCATCTTGTGGAAAGTAACCAACGTTTATGCTATTACCGATTTTTACACTGCCAGAATCTGCGTTTTCTTTTCCTACAATAATTTTGAGCAGGGTGGATTTTCCGCTGCCGTTTCTTCCAAGTATTCCTATTCTTTCCTTCCGCTTTATTAAAAGGTTTATATCATTAAGAACATTTTTCTGGTTAAAACTCTTCTTTATGTGAAACAATTCTGCTACCTTTTCTCCGCCTCTCTCTGCCATTTCTATTTGTATTTTCTTCTGCCTCTCTTTTTCTACTTCAGGGACTTCGATTTTCTGTAGTTTTTTCTCCCTGCTTTTTGCCTGTTTTGCCCTTGTACCATACCTGAATTTTTCTATGAATATTTTTTCTTTTTCAATTATCTTTAACAATCTTTCTCTTTCTTTTATTTTAGTGGTGTCGTTTCTGTTTTTTGTTTCATCAAATTTGTCGTAGTTTCCTTTATATTCTTCTACCTCTCCGCCTTTTAAGTGAAGTATATGAGTTGTTATGCGGTTAATAAATGTTTTATCGTGCGAAACGATGAGCAAGCCCCCGTTAAATTTTTTCAAACTTTCTTCCAATGTTTCTATCGATTCTATATCCAGGTGGTTTGTTGGTTCGTCCAGAATGAGCAGATCTGGTTGTAAAAGAAGTGCTTTGATAATTAAGCATTTTGTGCGTTCGCCTCCGCTCATATTTCGTAGTTTTAATGAAACTGTTTCTTCGCTTAAGTGGAACTTATCCATCATACTGTACATTTTCTGTTTATAATTATATCCTCCGATACTTTCATATTGCGCGATTAATTTGCCGTATTTTTCGTTAAAGTTTTCACTTTTTTCTATGCGAGAAAGCTTCTCTTCGATAGTTTTAATGTTTTGAAATGCACTTTCTATTTCTTCTATCCCGGTTCTATCTAAAAATTTTATTTCCTGCGGTATGTATGCAAAAGTTCCGTTTAAAAGAACTTTACCGCTATCTGGTGTAAGGGATCCAATGATGATTTCCAGTAGCGTGGTCTTTCCCGTACCATTTTCTCCTACAAGAATTTTATGTTCTCTATCTACCGAGAAAGTGACATCTCTTAAAATTTTTTCCCCTTCATTTACAAAACTTATTTTATCTACTATTAACATTTTTCTCCTTGATGCATTTTGAAAATTTTATCTTATAATATAAAATGATTTAGATTTTACAAGCGAAAGGAAGAGGTGAAGCATGGAAAATGAAATATTGGCTGCTGTGCATGATTTTTGCAAAAAATATATTCAGCCGTATGAAAAAGAGATCGATCTTGATGGTAAATTTGTAAAAGAAATCTTAAAAGAACTTTCTTCTCATGGTTTTATGGCGCTACCTTTTCCTAAGGAATATGGAGGGCTAGGGAAAAGTACTATTCTTTATTCAAAAACAGCAATTATTATTTCGCAATATAGCGGTACGATTGCAAGCATTCTTGGAGCGCATTGTCTTGCCGTATTTTCTGTCCTTTTTGGAGGAGGAGCAGAGCAGAAAGAAAAATACCTCCCGGATTTAATAAAAGGGCGGTTAATTGGCTCTTTTGCTCTTACCGAACAAAATGCAGGGTCTGATCCGGCTTCGATAGAAACGGAAGCCATAAGAGATGGCGATTTTTATATCTTGAACGGCACAAAGGTATTTACTACCAATGCAGGTTTATCTGATTTATATATCGTCATGGCAAAGACGGATAAAGAGAGAGGAGCAAGAGGTATTTCTGCTTTTGTCGTTGAAAGAGAAGATAAAAATTTTGTTATAGGGAGACAGGAAAAAAAGATGGCTTTTCCAGGTCTTCCTAATGCCTCTTTGCTTTTGAACGGTGTGAGGATTCCCAAAGAGAGACTGCTTGGACGCGAGGGAACAGGATTTATTATCGTAAAAAAAGTACTGGATATAGGCCGTGTTGCTGCTGCTTCTGCTGCTGTGGGGCTTGCAAAACACGCTTTAATTGAAAGCGTAAGATACAGTAAGCAGAGGGAACAGTTTGGAAAACCGATAAGTTCTTTCGAAATGATACAATCTCATATTGCAGATATGGGCACAAAGGTGGAGGCTGCTGAACTCCTTACTTTGAAAGCGGCTGAAGCTGCCGATCAAAAACACAGAGATGCTGCAAAGATTGCGGCAATGGCAAAATATTTTACAGCGCAGGTGGCTGTGGATGTATCCCGCCTTGCTGTGCAGATTTTTGGAGGGTATGGTTTTATACAAGATTATGCGGTGGAGCGGCTATACAAGGAGGCCAAAATGTACGAAATTATAGAAGGAACAAATGAGATTCAAAAACTTATTATAGCAAGTGCATTGCTTAAGGAGATGGAATAATGTATATCGTAGTTTCGGGAAACATTGGCGCAGGAAAAACTTCCCTTTCTCAAATTGTATCAAAAGAGATGGGCTTTAGCGTTTATTTTGAAGATTTTCAAGGGAACCTTTTTCTTAAAAATTATTATAAGGATATGAAGAGGTGGGCTTTTGCTACACAGATTAATTTTCTTGCGCTGCGTTATGAACAAATCCTTCACCACGTTTTGCTTTCAACTGTCCCTGCTGTTCTTGACCGTTCCATTTACGAGGACAAAGAAGTATTTGCACGCTCTCTTCATGAAGAAGGGCTTATGACAGATGAAGAGTGGGCGGTGTACAATAAGCTTTATAACCTTATGGTGGGACACCTTCCTTCCCCGAATCTTCTTATTTATCTGGAAAAAGATATCGACGAATTAATGAGAAATATAGCAGGCAGAGGAAGAGATTTTGAGAAGATCCCCAGAGAATATTTGGAAAGTTTAGATAAAAGATATAAACATTTTTATGAAGACTGGCATTTTCCAAAAATTAAGATAACAGATGACATATATGCACATAAGGACGAACTTATAGAAAGAGTTAAAAATGCGTTATATTTTTCACAATGTGATTAAATATATTGAAAAAAAAATGCCAAGTATTATAATGTGTCGTGATGAAAATGAAATCAAATTTTTCTAAGTGTTTTTTTGCTGCTACTGCAAGAAAGTTGTCAAGCATATGTAGCATACATCTCAAAGGAGGTTTTTATTATGGGTAAAACATGGTTTGAAGTAGCACAGGAAAGGATCCAGGTTGCCGGTGAAAAACTGGGCACGTCTACAGAAATTATTGAAATTCTCAAACATCCTCTTCGTTCTCTTCAGGTTTCTATTCCCGTGAAAATGGATAACGGTAAGACAAAGATTTTTACAGGTTTTAGAGTGCAGCATAACGATGCTTGCGGGCCAACAAAGGGCGGCCTTAGGTTTCATCCAAATGAAACATTTGATGACGTGAAAGCGCTTGCAACACTTATGACATTGAAGTGCGCTGTGGTAGGTATTCCGTACGGTGGTGGAAAAGGTGGAGTTATCTGCAATCCGAAGGAAATGTCTCAAGGAGAGATTGAGAGATTGAGTCGCGGATATATTGATGCGATTGCTTATTTTATCGGGCCTGATAAAGATATTCCTGCGCCAGATGTATACACAAATCCACAGATTATGGCGTGGATGGTAGATGAGTATGAAAAAATTGTAGGACACAAAGCACCTGGTGTTATCACAGGAAAACCTCTTATTGTCGGCGGCGCCAAAGGTAGAGGAAATGCTACCGCAATGGGCGGTTTGTATACGACAAGGGAAGCCGCAAAGGTGATTGGGCTTGATATGAAAAATGCGACTGCGGCTATTCAAGGATACGGCAATGCAGGTTCGTTTGCTGCAAAATTGCTTTATAAAGATGGCGTGAAAATTATTGCTGCAACAGATTCTAAAGGCGGGGTATACAATCCTGACGGCATTGATCCATTTACTCTCTATGATTATAAGGCAGAACATCATACCGTAAAGGGTTTTCCTGGCGCACAGGACATTAGTAATGAAGCATTGCTTGAACTCGATGTTGATATTCTTGTTCCAGCTGCATTGCAGGCACAAATTACAGGGAAGAATGCAGCACGGATTAAAGCTAAGATTATCACAGAACTTGCAAATGGCCCTGTGACACCTGAAGCTGACCCAATTCTTACTCAAAATAAGGTACTTGTTGTCCCCGATATTCTTGCAAATGCTGGCGGAGTAACAGTTTCTTATTTTGAATGGGTACAGAATATATATGGTTATTACTGGGCAGAAGAAGAAACATATGAAAAACTTGAGAAAATTATGAAAGACGCATTCCATAGGACGCATGAGATGTTTAAAAAGAACGAAGGTGGCATTACAATGAGAATGGCAACAGATATGGTTGCCGTGGAACGTGTTGCAGAAGCTATAAAGGTAAAAGGCTGGGCATAGATAAAAATGGGGGCTAAGCCCCCATTTTTATTGAGAGGAGAGAGTAAATGGAATGTATCCTTGTTGTTAATCCGGGATCTACCTCAACAAAAATTGCCGTGTTTCAAGATGAAAAAGAAATATTCAATGAAACTATTCGACATAGCGCTGATGAGATTAAGCAGTATAAAAAAAATATCGACCAGCATGAATTTAGGACAAAACTTATTCTGGACACCCTAAAGAGCAAAGGTGTTTTGTTGGAAGAAATTTCTGCGATTGGAGCAAGAGGAGGATTGCTTCACCCTCTTGAATCTGGTACGTACCTGGTGAACGAAGATATGGTTAACGATCTGAGTAGCGCAAGATACGGAGAGCATGCGTCAAATCTTGGTGCTATTATTGCGCATGCTTTTTCGATAAATATAGGCAAACCTGCTTTTATTGTTGATCCTGTTATTGTTGATGAGATGAATGAAGTTGCAAAGATTTCCGGTTTTAAAGGTATTAGGAGAGTGGCTATATGGCATGCTTTAAACCAAAAGTTCATTGCACGGCAAGCTGCAAAAGAACTCGGAAAAACATATAAAGATGCGAATCTTATTGTTGTGCACCTTGGTGGTGGTATATCTATTGCAGCACACTGCAAAGGAAAAGCAATTGATGTAAATAATGCTTTAAATGGTGACGGGCCATTTTCTCCGGAACGTGCAGGTGAATTGCCTGTAATAGGCCTTGTAAATCTTTGTTACTCAAAAAAATATACTTATGAAGAAATGAAGAAGAACCTTGCAGGTAAAGGTGGGCTTGTTTCTCATTTAGGTATAAACTCTGCAATTGAAGCAGAGAAGAGGATAAAAAATGGGGATAAACACGCAAAACTTGTGTACGAAGCGATGGCATATCAGATTGCAAAGACTATTGGCGAGATGAGTACTGTGTTGCAAGGAAATGTCGATGCTATTATTGTTACCGGGGGTATCGCTTACTCTAAGATATTAACTGAGTGGATAAAGGAAAGGGTGTCATTTATTGCGCCTGTAAAAGTTTATCCTGGCGAATATGAATTAAACGCAATTGCACAAGGCGTATTAAGGGTTATAAGAAAAGAAGAAGAGACAAAGCTGTATGAAAGTGTTTGATGTAAAATCGCTTTTAGATAAAGAATCACAGATTTTTGGTGGAAGAATTGGTTCTGGTAAGACAGAAATTGCGGTAAACATTGCAATCAAGATGTCAGAACAAAACATACCTAATGTACTCTTTGATATGGATATTGTCAAACCGTATGTCAGAATAAGAGATATAAAGGATAAAATATCAATGTATGATGACATAGAAATTGTTTCTCCTCCTGATGTTACAAGAAGAATAGATCTTCCTATCCTCCCTTCGCATATTATCAGTAAGTTGATGGAAAAAGAGAAACAAAAGATACTGGATATCGGCGGAGATCCTTATGGTGCAGGTGCTATTGCCCAATTCAAAAATTTGTTTCCTGAAGGAAACTATAATTTCTTTTTTGTTGTTAATACAAGACGTCCCGAGACCTCAAATACAAAGGAAATAATCGAAGCAATGGCGCAAATTCAAGATGCATCTAAACTTACAATAAATGCTCTTGTTTTTAACACACACTTGAGGTGGGAAACAACAGGAAGAGTTATAAGGAATGAGTATGAAATTGTTAAAGAGGTTTCAGAAGAGACAAAAATTTCAATTTACTTTGCTTGTGTCGATGAAGAACATCAAAATCTTGTTAGAGATTTAGATGTACCAATTTTACCATTAAAACTGTTTGTTAGTCCTCTCCCTCGATTGGGAGAGTAGTTAAAAGGAGGGGCAGTATATGGAGAAAAAAGTTTTAGTTAATGAAGAGAGATGCAAGAGCTGTGGGCTCTGTGTTGCTGTATGCCCAAAACATGTGTTAAAAATCTCAGAAAAATTAAATTCAAAAGGTTATCACCCTGTAGAGTTGTTTGATAATGAGAATTGTATTTCCTGTGGATTTTGTTATTTGATCTGTCCGGATGCGGCAATTGCGGAAGTAAGAAAACCAGAGCTTGTGAAAAGGTAAGGAGAGAAGGGTTATGGGAGAAAAAACATTAATGAAAGGTGCTGAAGTAATAGCAGAAGCAGCCATAAGAGCGGGTTGTATGGCTTTTTTTGGATATCCTATTACACCTCAGAATGAAGTACCAGAATATTTTAGTCGGCAGATGCCTAAACTTGGAAGGGTATTTTTGCAGGCAGAAAGTGAAGTGGCTGCGATCAATATGGTTTACGGTGCAGCTTGCACGGGCACAAGAGTCATTACGACTTCCTCAAGCCCGGGTATTAGCTTGATGCAGGAAGGGTTTAGTTATATTGCAAATTCAGATGTCCCATGCGTGGTTGTCAATGCAATGAGGGGAGGGCCTGGTCTTGGTGATATTGCACCGGCTCAAGCTGACTATTTCCAGGCAGTTAAAGGAGGAGGTCATGGCGATTACCATTCCATTGTTATTGCACCTCATACCTTACAAGAAGAAGCAGATTTAATGTTTGATGCATTTGACCTTGCCGATAAGTACAGGATTATGGTAGTAGTGCTTGTAGACGGATTGATGGGGCAGATGATGGAACCTGTAGAATTTAAGGAATGGGTGGACGTGAAGAAATTTAAAGCACCTGATTGGGCAACGGTAGGACAAAGGGATAGAGGCCATAGAAATATTATTACTTCGCTTGAAATCTTTCCAGAAGGGTTAGAGAAGATGAATTTTCATCTTCAAGAGAAATATAAAAAGATTGAAAAAAATGAAGTTCGGTTTGAAGAGTATAAAATGGATGATGCAGAATATGCAATTACTGCTTTTGGCACGGTTGCAAGAATTGCGAAGACAGTTATTGGCATGGCAAGAGACGAAGGAATAAAACTCGGTCTTATTAGGCCTATTACTCTCTGGCCATTTCCGACAAAACTTATAGAGAAGAGAGCAGAGCAACTGAAATTTTTCTTTGATTCTGAACTAAATGCAGGGCAGATGCTTGAAGATGTGAAGCTTGCAGTAAATGGCAGAAAGCCGGTTTACTTCTATGGAAAGCTTGGCGGTATTGTTCCCAGCGCTGAAGACATATATACAGAATTTAAAAAGCATATGGAAGGAGGCAGGTAATGAAGACAGTATATAAGAAGCCAGAACCAATTACGGATAGGCCTACTACGTATTGTCCCGGTTGTCCTCACGGTATTGCACACAGACTTGTTGCAGAACTCCTTGAAGAAATGAATCTTACAAGAGAAACTGTTATTGTCTGGCCTGTTGGTTGCTCTGTATTTGGTTACTATTTTATTGGCACGGATGCAGTGGAGGCTGCTCACGGGAGAGCCTGCGCAATGGCAACAGGTATGAAACGAACTCACCCGGAGTCCTTCGTGATGACATATCAGGGTGACGGAGATCTTGCTTCAATTGGTATAGCAGAAACCGTGCATGCAGCATCAAGGGGAGAAAAAATAACCGTTGTATATGTTAACAACGGAAACTACGGAATGACGGGAGGACAGATGGCGCCTACGACTTTAATAGGGCAGAAGACAACGACTTCTCCTTATGGGAGGGATCCAAAACTTACCGGGTTTCCAATGCATGTTCCTGAAATGCTTGCAACACTGGAAGCTACTGCTTACATTGCAAGAGCAGCATTAGACAGTCCCCAGCATATTATTCAGGCAAAGAAGTTTTTGAAAAAGGCATTTAATGCCCAGGTAAACGGCGTAGGATTTTCTCTTGTTGAGATGATTTCTTCCTGTCCTACAAATTGGAAAATGACATCGGTAGAAGCGATGGAAAGAATAAGGAAAGAAGTACTTCCCGTATTCCCAATTGGGGAGTTCAAGGTTGCTGAAGGGGTGGAGTGATATGGAAAAGAAAGTAATTATTGCTGGATTTGGCGGCCAAGGTGTTATGCTGGTAGGAGAGCTTCTTGCCGAAGCAGGCAAAGAGGATAATAAATATGTCACATTTCTTCCTTCTTATGGTCCTGAGATGCGTGGGGGGACTGCAAATTGTGACGTGATTATTTCAGATGAACCCATTGCATCTCCTATTATTTCGTATCCTGAGGCAGCTATTATTTTAAATCTTCCTTCTCTTGACAAGTTTGAGCCTATGATGAAGAAGGATGGGTTGTTGGTTTTAAATAAATCGCTCATTCCGCGAGAAGTTAAACGGAACGATCTGAGAGTAGTTGAGGTTGATGCTCAAACTATTGCAAAAGAACTTGGCAACGAAAAAGTTGTAAATATGATTCTTCTTGGTGTGTATGTAGCTATTGAAAAATCTGTTTCTCTTGATAGTGTGAAAAATGCAATGAAGTTATTTTTTAAAGGAAAGAAAGAAAAATTTATTCCGGCTAATGAAAGAGCGCTTGAAAAAGGCGTAGAAATTGCAAAGAAATTCCTTGGAGGGGAATGATGAAAATAGTTGATCCGTCTAAAATGGAGGGAAAACCCGTTGAAATGAACGGGAAAGTGTTAAAGGGAGTCACGATAAGATGGCTTATAGCAGCAGAAGAAGGTAAAAATTTTTTTATGCGCTATTTTGAAATGGAGCCAGGCGCTGTCATTCCCTCGCATAACCATTCTTGGGAGCATGAAATCTATTTACTTAAAGGCAAATGCAAAGTCATGGTAGGTGGGGAGGAAAAAATTGTAGATGAAGGTGTTGCTCTTTACATTGAACCCGACGTACCTCATGCTTATGAAAATGTTGGAGCTGAAAAAGTTGTGTTTCTTTGTATGATACCGAATATTAAAAAGTGAGTGATTTAGAGTATTTTAAGGGAAAAACATATGTTATTACAGGAGGCTCTTCCGGTATAGGGAAGGCCTCCTCTCTTTTACTTGCAGAAAAGGGAGCTACTGTGATTTCTATTGGAAGAACAAAATCACATTTGGAAAGTACGGCTTTACTTCATAAAAATATAAAAACTATCCAGCATGATTTTTCAGGTAGTGGCAATATTGAGTATTTGGTAGATAAAATTAAGCAATTTTCATGTCGCATTGATGGTTTTGTGCACTGTGCGGGTGTGATATACACAGAACCCTTTGAAACATTTAGGATGCATGAACTAAGGAAAATGGAACTGATCAATGTTGAATCTGGTTTTGAACTGTTACAAAAAATACTTGTCTTTATGGAAGAGGGAAGTGCTGTTTTCGTTTCTTCAATTGATGCATTTTTTGGGGCAATAAATCCACCATCTTCTGGTTATGCGCTTTCTAAGGCAGCTGTTATAGGGCTTGTAAGAGCACTTGCTTCGGAGCTGGGAGATAAAAAGGTACGGGTCAATGCTGTGGTTCCGGGCCTTATTAAGACGCAGATGACTGATGATTTTTTTTCTGAATCATTTGCCGTAGAGAGGCATAAGTTTTTGGAAAGAGTGCCGCTGAGAAGAGCAGGAACAGCAGAAGAAGTTGCAAAAGTTATCGTTTTTCTTCTTTCGGATAGTGCATCTTACATTACAGGAGATGCAATATTTATTGATGGCGGTTATCACGTAAGATGAGATTTATACATATAGCTGATTTGCATCTCGGTTTCAGGTCTTATGATAAGGAAAGGGATTTTAACCCATTTCTCTCGCTTCAGTTTGCTGCGCAATATGCAATAGAAAAAAACATAGAGCTTTTTATTATTGCTGGCGATATATTTGATAGGCGAGATCCCCCTGCTTTTATCCAACGTGGGTTTGCTCATACCGTAAAAGAACTTGTACAAAACGGGGTGAAAGTATTTATTCTTACTGGGAATCATGAGGGATCTCCCAATCCAAGTAGAGATATTCACCTTGATCTTTATGATGAACTTGAAATTGAAGATGTTATTATTGCTAAAAAGATAGGACATTACAGGTTAGATTCTTTAAATATTATAACTGTTCCATATCCTTTTAAGCGTAATCTTCTTGCAAAGGACGAGTATAGGGAGAAAAGCGAAAAAGAAATTGGGTACATAATGAACGAAAAGATTTTTAGTGGCATCGATTATTTTTTGGAAAAAATTGACCGAAAGTTTCCTACTGTTCTTGTAGCTCATCTTCCCTTATCTGAGGGCGAAGTGGGAGAGGAAAAGTACATTTATTTTGCAGCAGATGTTCCCGTATCTACTGAACAACTTGATAGAAAGGAATTTTCTTATATTGCAATGGGGCATTTCCATAAAATGCAGATTATTTCTACAAAAAAATTTGGGCATCCTGTTGTGTATCCAGGTTCTTTGGACAGAATAAATTTTGGAGAGGAAACTGGTAAGAAGGGATTTTTTGATGTAGAGATTTCGGAGAGTATGGGAAAAACATCTTTTATGTTTGTTGAAAACCCTTTTGCTCGCAAATTTTATACAATAAGAATAAGCAACGATAAAGATATTGACGCTATACAATGGGACAGGGTAAAGGAAAGCATTGTGAGAATAATTCTTTCAGGTGATTTGCAGAATGAGAAATTATTCAAAAAATTAGTAGACAGAGCAAAAAAAGAAGCAAAGATATTTGCAGGGATGGAAGATAGGCGTACCTTGCAAAATAATATTGTAAGAAGCAATATGAGTCTTAGTATTTCCCCGGAAGAAGCGGTGGAAAAATATATTAAACGCCAGGATAGCGCATTTGTAAAAAAGCACAGAGAGGAAATTTTTAAAAGAGCGATTTCTTTTCTGAAAGAGGAATAGGCAATGATCCCAGAAATTCTTACAGTTAGAGGATTTTTAAGTTATACAACAGAACAAAAGCTTGATTTCACAAATTTTCATATTGGGCTTCTGTCAGGCGAAAACGGACAGGGGAAGTCTGCTATTCTTGATGCTATTACATTTGCTCTATTCAGCAGGGCTAGAGGGGTTGAAGGGAACAGGAAGGGCGTGGAAGATATTGTAGCTTCCGGGAAAACTGACCTAAAAGTAGTATTTCAATTTATGCAGAATGGCGATAGATACAGAATTACGAGGACATACGATAAGATAAACAGTAAATCGGATATTTTATTGGAAGTTGAAAAAGATGGTGGATTTGTAAATATCTCTGAGAATAAGATAAGGGAAACGGATGAAAAAATTCTAGAGATTATCGGAATGAATTATGATGCATTTATTACATCTTCTTTCATTTTGCAGGGGAAATCTGATTTTTTTACTGCTAAAAAACCGTCAGAGAAGATGGAGATTGTTCGCGAGATGCTTGGCCTTGATATTTATGAATATGCACGCGAAAGAGCGCTGGATGAAAGGAGAGAGATTAAAGCATTAAAAGATGCTCTTAAAATAAGTATAAAGAATACCAAAAAATTGATAGATGATAACAGGGAAATAGAGAAAGCTCTTGTGGACAAGAAGAAGCAAGTTGCATCTTTAAAGGAAAGAAAAGAAAAAATAGAAGAGAAATATGAAAATGCTCGAAAACAGTCGAATGAATGGCATCAACTTAAACAATTGAGCGAGCATTTTTCTAGAGAAAAAGAGAAGCACGATAAGACCGTCCTTCAAAGACAAGATGAAGTCGAAAAGGAAAAGGAAAAACTTTTACGGATAGAAGAGATACTAAAAAGGAAAGAAGAAATAATAAACGGCTATAATGCATATGTTGAAAATGAAAATTTATATAATGAGCTTCTGGAAAAAAAGAATAAGATTTCGCAAGCTGAAATAAAAAAGGAGTTGCTTAAAAATACGGTAGAAAGAGAGACAGTAATAAAAGTGCGGAAGCAAACCTATTTAGGAGGAAGAATTAAAGAAAATCAAGATTCTCTTAAGAATTTCGCTAGCGAAGGGCAAGCTGAAAAAGTAAAAAATGAAAAATTGCTTAAGAAAAAGAGTGATTTAGAAGCCCGAGAAAGAGAAATAGAGAAAAGCATTTTTTCAGCAAAGGAAGAAATAAAAACTTTACGTAATATATGTAAGGAAAAGGAAAAAGCAAAAAATAGCATAGGAGAATTGGAACGCAGAAAAGAGGAGCGTTTATCTACGCTTAGCATGGAGAGGGAAAAGTTAAAAAAGGAAATTGAAGATATTGAGAGCGCACTAAAGAAAATTGCATTGGAAACTATTAAAAAAGAAATTGACAGAATAGAAGCCGAGATCAGACGTGTTGAGAAAGAGAAGGAGGACGGGGAAAATAAAAAAGAGGAGCTTATAAAAAGAAAAGCATCTCTCTCAAGCGAAATTAAAATGGTGAAAGCTAATCTTTTTACATTCAGAGAGAAACTCCGCTTTATTTCTGAAGAAACAAAAAACTGCCCTCTTTGCGGCTCTCCTCTCACTGATGAACATAGAAAAGAGGTAGAGCTGAAATATACGGAGGAGATTGCTGAAAGCGAAAATCTCCTTCGCAAAAAAAATCTGGCTCTTTCGAAGCTGGATGGAGAAATAGAATCCATTCAAACTGTATTTAATGTAAAAATACTTGTAGAGCTAAAAGAGAAGCTTGGAAAATACACAAAAGAGATACATTCGTTAAAAGCGGTGAAATTGGTAAAAGAGACACAGCGGGAGAAAATTCTTGAAAAAATCAAGGAAAAAGATATCGCTCTTAAAAGGAACGTAATGTCGGATGTGGAAATGGACGCTTTTAATAAATTTAAAGAGATGGTGGTAGGTCTTAATGAGTTTGAAGAAAAGACAAAAGTCAAAGAAGATGTATTGGAAAAAAATGAAGAGAAGAAGCAGCAGTTAAGCAAGATTTTGCGCGATGTTCAGTCCGAGCAGGCTGTTTCGCAGAATAAAATAGAAGCAATTGGAAAAAATATCGATGCAGCGAAGGAGCAGAGTGAAAAGTGGCTGCGTGAGATGAAAGATGTGAAGCGAATACTTGAGGACCCCGAGTTTTTGTCAAAAGAAAAAAAAGAAATTCTGAAACTAGAGAAATTTATAGAAAGTATTGATTTCAGTGAAAAAATATTTAATGAGTGCAAGAAAAAGAAGAAAACCTTGCAAGATTATCGAATGCTTTTTCTGGACCTCAGAGAGGCAAAAGCGCGTAAAGAAGAGGGGGAAAAGCACCTTTTGTCTCTTTATAAGGGGAGAGAGAAAGGGGAGAAGGAGATAAAGGAATTAACAGGAAAAATTAAGAAAACAGTAGAAGAAATTGAAAACCTGGGCGATGTTAATGAAAACTACAATTATATCGAGAAGAAATTTAAAGATATATCTTTTCAATATCACAGTGAGCATGATATGATGATTCGCATTGAAGAGCAGAGCAAAAAAGTCGAAGAAGAGAAAAGTGAACTTGATAAAAAGTTGATTGAGATAGCGAAAATGGATGATGATGAGCGTATTTTGGATGTTTGTGTCGATATGTTTGGAAAAGAAGGAATTCAAAGCCTTATTATCAGGAGTGTTGTACCGCAAATAGAAGATATTTCAAATGAAATTTTAAGGAAGATGAGTGGCGGAACAATGCAACTAAAATTTAGAACAGTGAAGGCAACCAGAAAAGGTGAAGAAAAAAATACATTAGACATAGAAGTATACGATAAGGGAATGCGAAGGCGATATGTACTTTTCAGTGGAGGAGAGCAGTTTAGAATTAATCTTGCAACAAGGATTGGCATTTCTCTCTTTTTGGCATCTCTTTCTGGTATGCCATTGGAAATGTTAATTATTGATGAAGGTTTTGGCAGTCAAGACGAATCAGGCAGAGCAAATGTACTTGAAGAACTTAATGCAATAAAAACTGAGTTTAAAAAAGTTCTTATTATAACTCATGTTGCTGAAGTAAAGGAAAGTTTTCCCTATGAACTTCGTGTTACAAAGGACGAACAAGGTTCGCATATTTATGTGGCATAGTTGTTGAAGGGAAAGAGCATTTTTATAGGCGTTTCTTCTTGCAAAAAATATAAAATTTTGGTAAAACATACTAATGAATGAAATGATTAATTTTATGATTGCTAATTTTAATGCAAAGTATGTTGCGCTTACTGTTGTTGATATTCTGATAGTGAGCATGGCTATTTATTTTGCGTTGCGTGCTATTCAGCATACCAGAACGTTGCAACTTGCAGAGGGCATCGCTATCTATTTTATTGCTTTGATAATTTTAGCAAGGGTAAGCAACTCGATTCATCTTGTTACGGTGGGTTATGTAATGAACGGCTTGCTTCGTTTTTCTGTGACATTTCTTCCGTTTCTTTTTGTCGTTGTATTTCAACCGGAGCTGAGAAAATGGTTTACAGGGCTGGGAAAAGGAATTGCTATTGGTGAAAAAATGGAGCTTATTAGCATGGAAGATTTTCAAAGTATCGTTGACGAGATAGTAAAAAGTGTAAAATTTTTGTCTCTCAATAAAATGGGTGCTTTAATTGTGATAGAGAGGAGCACGCCTTTACTGGAATATATAGAAACGGGTGTGTCTATCAAAGCATTTGTGAAGTCAGAGCTGCTTAATACAATTTTTTATCCTAATACATCTCTTCATGATGGCGCTGTAATTATCAAAGATCTGAGAATAGAGGCTGCACGTTGTATACTTCCTCTTTCTCTTGATGAATCGCTTGATAAAGAGGAAATTGGGACAAGGCACAGGGCGGCTGTAGGAATAACAGCAGAGACAGATGCTTTGTCAATAGTTGTTTCCGAGCAAACAGGTATCATCTCTCTTGCAATAAAAGGAAAATTAACCCGTTATCTTAGTCCATTAGAACTCCGTGGCATGTTGCTTGTTATGGCAAAACCGACATGGTCCGAAAGGGAGGAAATACGCAAGTAGAATGAAAAAATTTTTCTTGAAAATTTTTAATATAAAGGTTATTTCGATTATACTTGCCATATTGATATGGTATTATGTGGCAGGCGTGCAAGGTCCTACTGTGGTACGCACATTTAAGGTACCTGTGGTGGCGATAAATATGGAACCCGGCGTTGTTATTAAAAGTAAAACAGATTATGTAAATGTTACTGCTGGAGGACCGAGCAGATTGATTCTTGGTCTAAAAGAGCAGGATTTTACTGCATTGATTGATCTTTCTGGCAAAACACTTGGTGAATATTATGTAGATGTTGATGCAAAATCTCCCCTTGCAGAAGTAACAATAGAAAAAGTAGCTCCTGAAAAAGCGAGAGTAAGCCTTGAAAAATTAACTACAATTGTCATGCTGATAGGTGTAAAATTTAGCGGTGAAGCAGAAGAGGGTTTTCTTCCGGGGGTACCCATCATTACTCCCGATAAAGCAAGTATTACTGGTCCTGAAAGTGTCTTAGCCAGCATCAAAGAAGTATTTATTCAAATTGACCTTACAGGAATTACAGAAGAAACAAATTTAACTCTCCCGGTGAAAATATTTGGAAAAAACGGGGAAAATATAATAGACGTGCAGGTTAGTCCCATTAATTGCATGGTTAAGGTTTCTCAGAGTAGTGTTGCTGTTGCAAAAATAGTGCCTATCGTTCCTAACCTTGATGGCGCTGTTTTTAAAGGGTTTGGAATAAAATCTATCTTAGTAGAGCCAGCCGTTATTTCTATATCTGGCGATTTTATGTCTTTATCCGATGTTTCTTATATCACTACTGATATTTTAAATATAGGCGATATCACAAAATCTACTGAATTTGAACCCTTACTTATCGTGCCGGAAGGAGTGAATATTATTGGTGCTGAAAGTTGCAAAGTAAAAATTGAAGTAAAGCCTATCATAGGGAAAAAGTTTACCCTAACTGTTATTGTTAAAACAGACGATGATCTCGTGGGCAAAGCTCATCCTGAGGAGGTTGAAGTGATCGTTTCTGGTTTTAAAGAAGATATTGATACTATTGATGCTCTTACCATTGTTGCCGTTGTAGACGCTACCGGTATTGTTAACGGAACATATCAATTACCCGTTGTAGTAGAAGGCATACCTGCAGCTGTTGTAATTTCCATAGTACAGCCAGAATCCGTAAGCGTTACTATTGAATCTGCAAATAATGAGTGATGGGGTATATTGCATTAATTTCTACGGTATTTTATTTAAGATAGAAGAGAAATCTGGAATTATATCAAAAATTACGTTTGTTGATCATTGCGTGTTTCAAAACAACCAGGAGCTTAATTTTTCTATTAAAGAATATTGGAAGGGAAGCACTAGCGCACTGAAATATCAGGTGCCTGCATTTTATTCAAAATTTATGCCAATCTTTAAAGAAGTGCAAAAAATACCATACGGCAAAGTTTCTTCTTACGGTGGTATCTCCAGTGCAGTTTTTGGTGACAAAAGATATGCCAGACTTGTTGGAGCAGCTATGAGAAATAACCCTCTTCCTATAATTATTCCCTGCCACAGGGTTGTAAGAAGCAATGGAGAAATCGGTGGATTTTCTGGTGGGATAGATAATAAAATCAAGATTCTTAAACTTGAAAGGGTTGGATTGCATAATGGATATATTGGAAAAGAATATTTTATTAATTGCTAAACCATTTGGCCTTACTTCTTTTGCTATTACAAATAGAGTGAAAAAAATCCTTAACGCCAAAAAGGCAGGCCACATAGGAACACTTGACCCTATGGCTACGGGGCTTATGATTGTTGCTCTGAACAGCGCAACACGTTTTATTCCTTATATTGATACAGATGAAAAAAGATATGTAATACAGATTCAATTTGGAATTGAGACGGATACTGACGATATTACTGGCAGCATAGTAAATCAGAAAGATTCTGTAGTGACTATCGAAGAAATAAAAAGAGTCCAGGCTCAATTTATTGGTATGATAGAGCAGATCCCCCCTGACTATTCGGCAAAAAAATTTAAAGGAAAACCTTTTTACAAATATGCAAGACAGGGAGAAATTATTAAAAAGAAGCCCTGTCAGGTAGAAATACATAAAATGTCAATTATTTCTTTTCATTGCAATAAACTTGTGCTTGATATTACTTGTTCGAAGGGGACATATATGAGGTCTATTGCAAGAGATATGGGAAGAGCATTAGGCACTTTTGCTACTCTCTCTGCTATTACGCGGCTTTCTATTGGAAGATTCTGTATTAGCGATGCTACTACTTTTGGAAGAATTAAGAGCGGCAATTTTAATAAAGGTTTTTTGGCTGCTGATCGTGCAATTGATCTACCCGTGTTTTTTGTAAAGGAAGCAGATCGGTTTAAGAACGGCTTAGATATTACCGTAGACAAAGTTGTTGTCAAAGATGAAAAGGGAGTTTTTATAGGCATTGGCAGGAATAGAGATGGTAAGGTGTATCCTGAGAAGGTGTTGAATGAAGATATATAAATATGGTGATTACGTTAAAGAAGATACTGTAGTTACAATAGGTATGTTTGATGGCGTGCACAGAGGCCATAAATCGCTCATTGAAGAAACAATAAAAGTTGCAAAGATGAAAAATGCAATCCCTTTGGTTTACACTTTCTATAGCCATCCAATAAAGGAAATTAAAAGAAAATTTCTCACACTGCTTGAGGAAAAACTATTTCTTCTTGGGAAAAACGGTATACAATGTGTTTATATTGTAAAAATGTGTAATAAATTTATGAAATTATCCCCTGAAGAATTTTTTGAAAAAGAAATGGTTCAAAAAGTAAATGGCAAAGGTATTGTTGTAGGCGAAGATTTTAGGTTCGGATATAAGCGGACTGGCGATGTGGCATACCTGAAAAAACTTGCAAAACCATTTGGCATAGATATATATTCTGTTCCTTTGTTTAATATTAAGGGGAAGACAGTTTCAAGCTCATTTGTACATCATCTCATTATGAATGGCAAAATAGAAATGGCAAATGATTTTTTGGGATACATGTTCTTTATTTCAGGGGATGTGGTAAAAGGAAAAGGTGTAGGGCGCTTGCTGGGGTTTCCTACTGCAAATATTGCGTATAAAAATGGAGACAAATTGCTTCCACCAGTTGGAGTTTATATAACTCTTGCGGAAACAGGAGGTAAATTTTTTCAATCTGTTGCAAATGTGGGGTTTAATCCTACATTTGAAAAAAATAATCAAATAAAAGCAGAAATATATTTTATAGATGTAAAGAAAGATCTTTATGGAGCTGATGTGAAGCTGCACTTTTTAAAGAGAATACGTGACGAAAAAAAATTTGATAAGCCACAGGATCTAATTGAACAAATTCATCAAGATGTAGGAGAAGCAAAGATTTATTTTCGTTTGCATTACTTCAATAAATGTATATAATATAATTTGACTTTTAACGAGGAATATCGAGGCTCCGACGATAACCTTCGATGAAAGCTAAAATATAATAATTTAAGGAGGATTTATGATTACAAAAGAAGAAAAAGAAGAAATCATCAAAAGATTTCAACGACATGATGGAGACACTGGTTCTCCTGAGGTTCAGATAGCGCTTCTCACAAGTAGAATTTCTAATCTTACCAAGCACTTGCAAACATTCAAACAAGATTATACCTCAAAGCGTGGTTTGTTTAAAATGGTTGGCGAGCGGAGAAGGCTTCTAAATTATTTGAAGAATGTTGATAAAAAGCGGTACAATAAGATCGTTAAGGATCTTAAGTTGAGAGCATAATATGATTACAACTAAAGAGATTGAAATTAGTGGAAAAAGTGTTAAGTTTGAAGTAGGCAGAGTAGCAAAGCAGGCAGGTGGTGCAGTGGTTGCTTCTTGCGGTGAAACTGTTGTATTGGCAGTATCTACTATGGGAAAAGAATCCTCGGAGCCGATGGATTTTTTCCCACTTACTGTAGCATATTCTGAAAAAATGTATGCTGTAGGCAAAATTCCTGGTGGATTTTTCAAAAGAGGAGGAAGACCGTCTGAGAAAGAAACGCTTAGTTCAAGGCTTATAGATAGAGCATTACGTCCTCTGTTTCCTGAACAGTTTAGGAGACCCGTTCAAGTTATTATGTACGTTCTTTCTTCTGGAGGAGAGATTTCTCCGGAAATACTTGCTCTCAGCGCTGCCTCAGCAGCATCGCTTATTTCGGACGAACCATTTACCGAAGCCGTGGGTGCTGTTAAAGTTGGCTTTGTTGATGGTAAATTTGTGGTAAATCCATCAGAAAAAGAATTGAAGGAAAGCGATTTAAATTTAAGCATTGCCGGGACAAAAGATGCTCTTTTGATGGTTGAGGCTGGAGCAAATGAGATTTCAGAAGACCAAATGATTGCTGCAATAGAATTTGCAATTCCTGAGATTAAAAAACTTGCTCTCATTCAAGAAGAGTTGAGAGAAGCGGTAGGGAAAGAGAAAATTATCATAGCTGAAACTGTGGCTGATGAGTCGTTGAAAGAGGCTATTGCTCCTTTATTTCTTTCTAAAATTGAAGTTGCTTTACAGAGCACCGAAAAAATTCAAAGGGAAAAAGCTCTGGATGATATAAAAGAAGAAATTATAAAAGAAGCGTTAGAAGAAAATCCCGAAAAGAAAACGGATATCAACGATATTTTCGATGAACTTTTGGAAAAATATTTGAGAAAACGTACGCTGGAAGGAATAAGGGTAGACGGTAGAAAATTTAGCGAAATACGAGATATAAACATCGAGGTAGGATTGTTGAAGCATACGCATGGCAGCGGACTCTTTACGAGAGGGCAAACGCAGGTTTTATCTATTGCAACGCTTGGTGCTCAGGGCGCAGGACAGCTTATAGAGTCGCTTGAGCCGGAATTTAAAAAACGATATATGCATTACTATAACTTCCCATCATTTTCAGTAGGCGAAGTAAAGCCTATGAGGGGACCCAGCAGGAGAGAAATAGGCCACGGCGCACTTGCTGAAAGAGCTCTATTACCAGTACTGCCTTCTGAAGAAGAATTTCCGTATACAATAAGGGTTATTTCCGAAGTACTCGAATCGAACGGTTCTTCATCGATGGCATCTACTTGCGGATCCACTCTTGCACTTATGGATGCGGGTGTACCCATCAAAAAGGCTGTTGCAGGTATTGCAATGGGCCTTGTAAGTGAAGGAGAACGATATACCATTCTTACTGATATTCAGGGAGCGGAAGATCATTTTGGAGACATGGATTTTAAGGTTACGGGAACTAAAGATGGAATAACTGCACTTCAAATGGATATTAAATTAAAAGGTATTAAACTTGAAATTTTAAAGGAAGCTTTGAACCAGGCAAAAGATGCAAGGCTTTTCATATTAGAAAAGATGCTGAGTGTTCTTCCCGAACCAAGAAAAGAGATTTCCCCATATGCACCGCGCATTTTTACGATAAAAATTAGCCCAAATAAAATAGGGTTGCTTATAGGCCCTGGCGGCAAAACAATTAAGGGTATCATTGGAGAAACAGAGTCGGATGTTAATATCGAACCTGACGGAACAGTATATATTAGTGCTCCTGATGGAGAGATAGGCGAGCGGATAAGAGCTCAAATAATTGGCCTACTTGAAGAGCCCGAGGCGAATAAAATATACACCGGTAAAGTGGTGGATATTAAAAATTTTGGTGCTTTTGTACAAATTCTGCCAAATTCGGTGGGACTTCTTCATGTTTCTCAACTGTCAGATAAATTTGTAAAAGATATCAACAAAGAGATCAAGGTCGGAGATGAAATAAAAGTAAGAGTGATGAAAGTGGAAGACAATGGCAAGATTCAACTTACAAGGAAGGGATTAGAGGAAAACTCATCTCAAAAAAAGGAATGACAAAAAGTAAAGAATATTTTTCTATAGATAAAACTTCAAGCGGCATACGATATTTTATTGAAGAGAATAAATCTTTTCCTTCCGTGATAATCGGTGTGTTTGTAAAATCTGGAAGCCGCTACGAAAGTAAAAATGAGCTGGGCATAGCTCATTTTATTGAGCACGCAGTTTTTAAGGGCACTAAAAGGCGTACATCGTTTCAAGTATCACACGAAATAGAGCGTCTTGGTGGCGGATTGAACGCTTATACATCTTCGGAATATTCTCTTTTTTACACGAAGCTTCTTAGCAAGCATGCCGAGAAAGGGTTTGATGTTCTATCAGATATTTTAATTAATCCTCTTTTTAATAAAACTCTTTTAAATAGAGAAAGAGCAGTAATAATGGAAGAAATCAATGAGTATTATGATACGCCACAGGATATTTGTCAATCGGAGGTACTTAGATCTATATGGGGCGATAACTTCATAGCTAATAATCCTCTTGGGGAGAAGGAAACAGTAGAAAAATTGAAACGTTCAGATCTACTGAAATGGTTCAATAATTCGTTTAGCAAGGAGAATATTTTTGTTTCTGTTGTTGGGGATATCGATAAAAAAACGATAAGCAATTACATAGAAGAATATTTTTCTAATATGCCTAACGGGAGTGAGATTGATATTTTTAACGACCCGCCTATTTTTTCATTTCAGAAGAGGTTATTTGAAAAGGATGGAGCGCAGATCCATCTTGCTATCACTTTAAAAGGAGAAAAATCATTTAGTAGGCGCAGCATTCTCCAATCTATGTACACAACGATTCTTGGAGGCAATATGTCTTCCAGGCTTTTTCAAAAACTGAGAGAAAAATCTGGGCTTGTTTATACTGTTTATGCATATCCGGTTAGTTTTTCCGATACGGGTGGGACGGTTATTTATGCTTCGGCACTTCCCGAAAATATCGAAAAAGTAGAAAATATCATAAACAAAGAGATTGATAATATTCGAGTGAAGGGGATATCTAAGGAAGAATTTCAGGATGTTAGGGAGTATATTCTTGGAAATTTAGTTCTTGGGCTGGAAAGCAGCAGCGGGCGTATGCAAAGAAATGGCGTACAGGGCATGTTTCAAGGAAAAGTAAAGAGTATAAAAACACTTATGCAAGAAGTGGAGTCAGTTCGATTTGATGAATTTTTGACATTTGCCAGGGATGCCTCCTCAAGTGAAAGAGGAAAAGTACTTGTCGGGAGATCTGTAGGGTGAATAATCAACTTTTTAGCGAGATCTCCAACAACATAAATAATTGCAATAAGTGTTCTCTTTGCAAGACAAGAACGTTGCCTGTACCTGGTGAAGGAGCTATAAATGCTCGTATTTTTTTTATCGGTGAAGGTCCTGGCAAGCAAGAAGATTTAACGGGACGCCCATTTGTTGGAGCTGCAGGTAAATTTTTGGATGAGTTGTTGGCAGGTATTGATCTTAAAAGAGAAAATGTGTTTATTGGAAATATGGTAAAATGCCGTCCGCCAAATAATAGAGTCCCGCTTCCCTTAGAAGTAGATGCTTGTAAACCGTACCTTATAGCACAGATAGCTCTTGTGCAACCGGAAGTAATCTGTACGTTAGGGAATACACCTCTTAAAACTTTAATTTCTTCCGAGCTTAGCATTGGTAAGATACACGGAACTATTATTAAAAAGGATGGTTTTACATTTATGCCTATGTACCATCCTGCTGCTGTGCTTTATCATGGAGCTTTGAAGGGTACATTGCAAGAAGATTTTGATAAATTAAAAGATTTTCTGAGGAACAGAGAATGAGAATTTATCTTAAAGATGTAAAAAATAACGAAAAAGTGAAAATATATATTAAAAAATCCGATGACTATCTTGGTGAAATAGGGTATACTGAACATGGATTCAGACATGTCGGCATAACAGCAGATCTTGCTTTCAAAATATTAAAGAAAATAGGATTCTCGAAACAAGAAGTTGAACTTGCTGCCATTGCCGGATGGATGCATGATATGGGCAATTTCCTTGGCAGAGAAAATCATTCTCAGAATGGGGCTATTCTTGCTATGCGCGTACTGGAAGAAATGGATGGCGACATGAATGAAATTGTAGCTGTAGGCGGGGCAATTGCAAATCACGAAGAGCCTTCAGGTATTGCTACGAACCCTATAACAGCAGCTGTTGTGTTAGCTGACAAGGCAGACGTCCACAGAAGCAGGGTAAGAAATTCAAATCCTGCAACTTTTGACATACATGACCGTGTAAACTTTGCTGTTGTAAAATCGAGTATTTTTGTGGATCAGGAGAAAAAAGAAATCTCCCTTAATTTAAATATTGATACAAAAATTTGCCAGGTAATGGAATTTTTTGAAATATTTCTTACCCGAATGGTTATGTGTAGAAAAGCAGCATCAGTTTTAGATTATGAGTTTCGTTTAGAAGTAAACAAAACAAAGCTTTCTTAATTGACAAAAGGGAAGTTTTCTTTATATTAATTTTATGAATTTAATGAAATGAGGAGGGTTTAGGATGAGGAAAAAGAGAATTGTGGCTGTTATTGTTATTGCGCTTATATTCCTTACAGCTTTCTGCGTTGATTATGTTGGAATTCGTGCATTGAACAAGCCATTAGAAGAACTAACATCTTTGGAACAGGTAGTGAAACCAAGGTTTGGCTTAGATCTTAAGGGTGGTGTGAAATTTGTTTTAGAAGCAGAGAACACCCCGGAAGTACAAGTAACAAGGGAAAAAATGGAAAGTACACTGGGTGTTTTAGAGAGAAGGGTAAACAATCTTGGTTTGAGTGAGGCCATTGTCGTACAAGAAAAGGGTGCACACTGGATGCGAATTGATGTAGAGCTTCCCGGATGGAAAGATCCACAGCGTGCAAAAGAACTTATAGGGCAGATAGCATTGCTTCAATTCAAAACTGAAGATGGTACCGTTGTTTTAACGGGCGATCATTTAAAAGATGCAAATCTTGCATTTAGCAATGATTCCGAGTCTCTTGGTGAACCCATCATAGAGTTTAAATTGGATAGTGAGGGCACTAAGATATTTGCTGATGTTACTGCTCAGAACGTGGGCAAAACAATTGCAATTTATCTTGATAATAAATTGTTGATGAATCCAGTTGTGAGGAGTGCCATTACTGGAGGAGAAGGAATTATTGAAGGAGGCTTTACGGGTGAAGAAGCTGCGGATTATGCGGCACTTTTGAGAAGTGGTGCACTTCCTGTTAAACTTAATTTTATAGAGGAAGATGTTGTGGGTCCTTCTCTTGGACAGAGGTCTGTTAAAATGGCTTTAATTGCGATAATTATTGCAATACTTCTCATTTTCCTTTATATGATTTTCTTCTATCGTTTTCTTGGTGTTCTTGCAGCCATAGCACTTGTATTTTATATGACAGTTGAGGTGGCTCTACTTTTCTTACTACATGCAACATTATCACTACCTGCTATAGGAGGTGCAATTCTTTCACTTGGTATGGCAGTAGATATTAATGTTATTGTATTTGAGAGGATGAAAGAAGAGTTAAAGCTTGGCAAATCAACGCGCTCCATTATTTCGGCTGGTTTTGCCAAAGCGCTCAGGACGGTATTTGATTCAAACTTGACGGTTCTTGTTGGTGCAATAGTGTTGTTTTATTTTGGTTCCGGCGTGATTAAAGGATTTGCTGTAACTGTTTCTGTAGGTATTCTTGTAGGTTTTTTGAGCGGAGTTGTTGTGACCCATTCTCTTGCTAATTTACTGATTCCGGATTCCGCAGTAAAGAAACCGTGGATGTTTGGGATATAGGGGGTGTGCAGATGAACTTGAGAGAGAAAATAGCAAATTGGAATATTATAAAGCATACAAAGCTCTGGATACTTATTTCTGTTGCTATCATTTTAGTTGGCATTACTTCAATGGTAGTTAATCAGCTTACTATTGGGTCCCCCTTGAATTTTGGCATTGATTTTATGGGAGGGACGGTAATTACCCTTACATGCGAGGAAAGACCAGACGTAGGAGCAGTGCGTGACATTCTTGCTTCTGAGGGGTTTAAAGATGCAATTATTCAGGAAGCGCAAGGGAACAAAATTTTTATTAAAATCAAAGCAGAGACATTGAATACTGATGTAAAAGATAGAATTATTGATGAAATATCTACTAATGTAGCTAAAGTAGACACGGAGCAAATTGGTATTACTTCTATTGCGTCGGTCATTGGCAATGAACTTAAAAAGAGTGGGATTATTTCACTTGCCCTTGCTCTCCTCTTTATACTTTTTTATATTACAATGCGATTCACATTTAAATTTGGCCTTGCAACCATTATTGCCTTGATTCATGATATATTCGTTACTCTTGGCTTGCTTGCACTTTTCAGAATAGAACTTAATGCTCCATTTATAGGAGCATTGCTTACCATTATAACATATTCCGTGGAAGATAGTGTCGTTGTGATGGATAGAGTACGAGAAAATGTAAAGTTTAGAGGAAAGGAAACTTTCCCTGTGCTTGTCAACAAAAGCATCACTGACGTTTGGGTAAGATCTATGAATACTTCCATTACAACATTTTTTGCATCCTTTGCGTTGGTCGTTTTTGCGGGGCCTACAATGAGAGATTTTTCAATGACACTAATGTTTGGATTGCTTGCAGGAACTTACTCTTCGATTTACATTGCTTCTCCACTTCTTGTATTATGGCACAAGGGTAGGGAAAAGGTAAGTAGCGTGACGGAAAAGCGCGTTATCTCTGTAGAGCCTCGTGTTGAAACTACTGCTGGTGAATCCCATACGGATAAGAAAGTTTCTTTAAGCAAAAAGGCTTTAAAGAAAAAGAGAGGAAAAAAATCTAAGAGGAAAAGAAGATAATGTTTTTATCTTTTGCTGAGTAAACATTTTTGGATATAATTTAATGTAGCGATAAGGGAGGAGGTAAAAATGGATTTAACAAAGTATATACGGAACATTCCAGATTTCCCGCAGAAAGGAATTCTATTTCGGGATATCACGCCTTTACTTTCTGATGGCAAAGCATTTGACTATGCGATTGAGCAACTTGCAGATTTTTTTAAAAACAAAGGTATTGATAAAGTGATAGGTATTGAAGCAAGGGGATTGATGATAGGTGCTCCCATTGCTGTTAAACTTGGTGTAGGTTTTGTGCCAATAAGAAAACCAGGCAAGCTTCCTTTTGAATTGGCAAGAAAGGAATACCAATTAGAGTACGGTATGTCTATCTTAGAGATGCATAAAGATGGCATAAAAAAGGGAGAAAGAATATTGATGATAGACGATTTGCTTGCTACCGGAGGCACTGCAGCTGCAGCGAGCGATCTTGTCGAAGAAGCTGGTGGAAAAATTATTGGTTGGGGTTTTATTATTATTTTGAAGAACCTTAAAGGAGAAGAGAAGTTAAAGAAATATCCTGTATTTTCATTAATAAACTTCGATTAACTTGAACGAGCAAACATTATTCGAAAAATTACTTAAAGAAATCTCCTCTTATCTTGGCGACGAGGAGATTTCTTTGGTTAAAAGTGCTTACGACTTCGCAAAAAAAGCACACGGCGAACAGGCAAGAGAGTCGGGCGATAAATATATTATCCATCCGCTCCATGTCGCACTTATCCTTGCTGAGATGCGACTTGACGCAGAAAGTTATGCTGCAGCACTTCTTCATGATGTTGTTGAAGATACATCTGTTACTCTGGATAAAATTAAAAAAGAGTTTGGAGAAAATATTGCTTTTCTTGTTGATGGTGTTACAAAATTAGAATATATGGATCATTTTTCTTCCGAAGAAACAAAGCTTGAAAATCTTCGCAAGATGCTCCTTTCAATGGCTTCAGATGTGAGAGTTGTCATTATAAAGTTGGCAGACCGATTGCATAATATGAGGACTCTATTTTTTCTCCCCCCTGATAGGCAAAATCAGATTGCAATGGATACAATGGATATTTATGTTCCGCTTGCACACAGGCTGGGTATCTACAAAATAAAATGGGAATTAGAGGATTTAAGTTTTAGATATCTCAAGCAGGATGAATATTACGAGCTTGCCAAAAAAGTTTCAAGCAAAAGAGGCGAGAGAGAAAAATTTGTCAGTGACATTGTGAAGGAAATCAAGGATTTACTGAGCGAGCAAAATATAAAAGCAGAGATTTCCGGGCGGCCAAAAAATCTTTATAGCATATACAGAAAAATGGTGCGTGAGGAAAAAGAGTTTGATGAAATTTATGACCTTGTCGCTGTGCGAATCATTGTGTTATCTGTTCCTGAGTGTTATCAGGTATTAGGCATTCTTCACAATGTGTATAAACCAATTCCCGGGAGGGTGAAGGATTATATAGCGATGCCGAAGCCCAATGGTTATCGGTCTCTCCATACAACGGTTATCACAAAATCTGGGGAGCCACTTGAAATTCAAATTAGAACAAGAGAAATGCATAAGCATGATGAAATTGGCATAGCAGCACATTGGAAATATAAAGAAGGCGTTCAGCTTGATAAGGATTATGAGAGTAAATTGATGTGGCTTCGCCAGATTGTTGATTGGCAAAAAGAAGTTCGGTCTACAAAAGAATTTGTAGAAATGGTAAAAGGAGATTTATTTAGCGAAGAGGTGCTTGTTTTTACGCCAAAAGGCGATGTTATTGATCTCCCAGTGGGTGCTACTCCTATTGATTTTGCATACAAAGTACACACGGATGTCGGGAATTATTGTGTTGGAGCTAAAATAAATGGCGCTATTGTCCCTCTGCAGACAGAGCTGAAGACGGGAGACCGCGTAGAAATTCTTACGTCAAGGTCTTCAACTGGACCAAAACTTGATTGGTTACAGTTTGTAAGAACTTCTTCTGCACGTTCAAAAATTAGGTATTGGCTCAGAAAACTGCGAGAAACGCCGGAAGAAAAGAGCGAGAAAAAGGAAGAGCAGCAGGAGAGGAAAGAAGCCAAAAGACCTTATGTACGCAAAGCTACTCCGCGCATTTTTCAGAAGGAAGAAACAGTTTATTATCCTGCTGTCCCTGGCGTTAAAGGAATAAAGATATCTATTGCAAGATGTTGTAATCCGGAACCGCAAGATCCAATTATAGGTTATGTAACGAGAGGAAGGGGAATAAAGATTCACAAGAAGGATTGCCCGAATTTAGATGCGATTATAAGCAGCGGCGGGAAAGTGTTGCCTGCTGCCTGGGAAGCAAAGGGGAAGGCAAAATTTTTGGTATATTTCAGAGTAACTGTTTGGAATGTGCCAGGTATTATTTATAGAATATCAAGAGTTACGAGTGAAATGAATGTGAATATAGAGAACTTTCGTACATCAAATAGGACAGAAAAAAGGAAACACGGGTATTATCAATCGTATTTACGTTTTTCTTTTGTTGCCGAGAAACCTTCTCTTGTAACGGATATTGCAAGGGAAATTAAGCTTATTCCTGAAGTAATAACGGTACGGTGGAGTAAAAGGAGAATATATGAGGATAGTTCTTCAGAGAGTGAAGAGAGCGTCAGTTAGTGTTGACGGTAAGATCGTTTCAACAATTGGCAATGGACTGCTCATTTTAATTGGCGTGGAAAAGGGAGATACGGAAAGAGAAACAAAGTATCTTGCAAAAAAAGCTTGCGAACTGCGGATTTTTCCTGACGAACATGGAAAGATGAATCTTTCTCTGCAGGATATAAACGGTGAGGTTATGATTATCTCGCAATTTACACTTGCCTCTCACATTAAGAAGGGCAATCGACCTGGTTTTAGCAATGCGGCAGGAGAGGATTTGGCAATTTCGCTTTATAAATTATTCGTGGAAGAAATAAAAAAGCAGGTCAAGATTATCAGAACAGGTATTTTTGGTGCATATATGGAAGTAGATCTTGTCAATGACGGACCTGTTACTTTTATTTTGGAAAAATTTGGTGGAGCAGAGGGGATTTGAACCCCTGACCTCATCCGTGCGAGGGATGCGTTCTCCCGCTGAACTACTGCCCCGTCAAATAATTATAGATATAAAGTCTTTAAAATCAATAGAAAAATTCTTAAAAAATGTTAAAATGGGATGGAGGTAAACATGAAAAGCATCGGCATTATTGGTGGTACTGGTGTTTATACGCCAGATTTTTTACAAAATGCAGAGTCAATAGCTGTAAAAACTGAATTTGGCACTGTGAAGCTTATGCAAGGAGAATTGGAAGGAAGAAATGTGTTTTTCGAAGCTCGCCACGGCACAGGGCATACCGTGCCACCACATAAAATAAACTACAGAGCCAATATTTTTTCTTTATACAAGTTGGGTGTAGAGCGCATTATTGCAACTGCTGCAGTGGGTTCAATTAATAGAGAAATTTTGCCTAACACGTTTGTTATTGTTGATCAATTTCTTGATTTTACAAAGAAGAGAGAAGATACTTTTTTTTCTCAAGGTAAGGTAGTGCATACAGATTGTACAGATCCATATTGTCCTGAGTTAGCTACTGTCATTCAAAAAGCAATGGAGAAATTTGACTATCCTTATTCCAAAAAAGGTACGTATGTATCTGTAGAAGGCCCAAGATTTGAAACAAGAGCGGAAATACAGGCTTACAGTATTTTAGGTGGGGATGTGGTTGGAATGACTGGCGTTCCCGAAGTAGTGTTAGCAAGAGAACTAGGTATGTGTTATGCTACGATTGCTGCTGTAACAAATTATGCAGCAGGTATTTCTGATCATATGATTTCTCATAAGGAAGTGGTAAGAAAAATGGGAGAAATGAACAAAATGCTTCGCAATGTTTTAAGTGAAACAGTAATAAATATTCCTGGCGAAAGGCATTGTTCTTGCAGTAAAGCTCCTACATTGGGAGAGTAGAAACGTATTTAGGAAGGATTACAAGCTTTAAAAAAATGGTGTATTAGGAACTAGTAAGTTGAATCCTATTTTGATAGTGACTAAAAGAGGAGGTACGACATTTATGCAAAAGATTTTAGTGACTGGAGCAACGGGGCAGATTGGTTCCGAGCTTACATTAGCTCTGCGTGGAAAGTATGGCAATGAAAATGTAGTAGCAGTGGGACATAAAAGAAAACCTAGTGAAGAGTTGCTTAATTCTGGACCATTTGAAATTATCGACTGCGCAGAAATTGGTACGATTGAGGAAGTTGTGAAAAAGCACAAAATAGATACTATTTACCATTTGGCAGCGATACTTTCTGCAGTGGCAGAAGCCAAGCCGAAACTTGCCTGGAATGTAAACATTAACGGGCTTTGCAATGTTTTAGATGTTGCGCGTGAGCATAGATGTGCTGTTTTTACCCCTAGTTCCATTGGTGCATTTGGTCCCAATACGCCAAAAGATAACACACCTCAAGATACTATTCAACGACCCAATACAATGTATGGCGTTACTAAGATTGCAGGAGAATTACTTTGTGATTATTATTTTAAAAAATTTGGGGTGGATACTCGGGGGGTGCGTTTTCCCGGTATCATTTCTTATGTAACATTACCTGGCGGGGGGACCACTGATTATTCTGTTGAAATCTTTTATGAAGCTCTTAAGTATAGAAGGTATACGTGTTATTTAAAGCCCGATACATATATGGATATGATGTATATGCCAGACACGATAAAAGCAGCAATTGATATTATGGAGGCAAATCCTGATAAATTAATGCATAGAAATGCTTTTAATGTGACGGCAATGAGTTTTGCTCCTAAGGATATTGCAAATGAAATTAAAAAATATATCCCGGATTTTGTTATGGAATATGTCATTGACCCAATGAGGCAGGCAATTGCCGATTCCTGGCCCAACAAAATGGACGACAGTGCTGCTAAAGAAGAGTGGGGATGGAAACCAGAATATAATCTTGCTTCTATGACAAAGGACATGCTTGATAAGCTGTCAAATAAGTTAGCAATTAAAATATAGATAGGGAGGCGGAATAATGCCACTTGATAAAATTAAAGAGATATTATCGGCTCATTTAAAAGAGCTAGAAGATAAAAAGATACTTAAAGGGAATGAGACGGTAATATCTGGCATAAAACCGGCACAAGGTGACAAGGGTCCTAGGTATTTTATAAAAGGTTATGGTGAAAAAGAATTTTTGCGAATGAACGCGAATAACTATCTTGGGATGTCTTTAAGAAAAGAGGTAATAGAAGCTGAGGAAAAAGCTGCAAAGGAATTTGGGGCTGGACCTGGTGCTGTAAGATTTATAAGTGGTACTTATACTCCTCATATAGCGCTGGAGAAAAAACTTGCTGAATTCCATAACAGAGAAGCAGCTATGATCTTTAGTTCCGCATATTCGGCAGTGGTAGGGATATTAGCGTCTATGATTACGCAAGATACTATTGTGATAAGCGATGAATTGAATCATAATTGTATTATTAATGGTATAAAATTATCCAGGCCGAGGGACAAAAAGATATATAAACATAATGATATGGATAGCCTAGCGTCAATTTTAAAGAGTTCAGTTGGCAATTGCAAGCGGGTTATAATTGTAACTGATGGCATCTTTAGTATGAGGGGAGATCATGCTCTGCTTAAAGAAATAGCAGATTTAGCTGAAAAATATAATTCTAGTTTCGAAGAAGGGGTTCTTACATTTGTTGATGATTCACATGGCGTTGGTGCTATTGGAGAAACAGGTAGAGGAACAACGGAATATACGCATGAAGATAGAATTGATGTATTAGTTGCAACGCTTGGCAAGGCTCTCGGAGTAAATGGTGGATACGTGGTAAGCAGTGCAGAAGTAATAGGGTTTTTACGTGAAACTGCTCCGTTTTATATTTATTCTAATCCTATTACTCCACCGGAGGCAAGTGCTGCTCTTGCTTCATTAGAAGTATTGGATAGCGATGAGGGAAGGGCGATGCTAAAGCATCTGCGTGAGATGACTGCATGGTTTGAATCTGGCTTAATAGATATGGGGTATGAGGTAATAAAAGGAGAGCATCCTATTGTGCCTCTCATGGTGAGGGATACGGAGAAGACCACAGAACTTGTTGGATATTTAAAAGATAACGGTATTTTAGCAACTGGTCTTAATTTTCCTGTAGTTCCAAAAGGAGATCAAGAGATACGATTCCAAATCTGCGCTGACCATACTGAGAGTGATATAGATTACGCGCTTGGAGTGTTGCGTAAATACAAAGAAACGTGTTAAATTGTTGCCATAATCTGTCGTTAGGCACAGAGCACTGCTTTGCATTATTGATATCGAAGAGAAAATGATGTTGATTATGAAAAATATGGCAATGGGATGTTTTGTTGTTTAAATAAGATTTATGGCCTGACAATAAGGAGTTGTGGATGATGAAAAAAGTATGTATTGTTTTAGCTGCTGGCGTAGGAAAGAGGATGCATTCGTCTCTTCCGAAAGTGATGCACCCAATTTGCGGGAGACCTATGGTACAATACGTGATAGATGCTGCAAAGGAGATATCTGATAAAGTTATTGTAGTAATTTCCGAAGAAATGGACAGAGATGCTTTTTCTAATGTTGAACTGGTTTATCAAAAAGTCCCTCTCGGGACAGGAGATGCAGTAAGGCAAGCACTTACCGCAACTAGCAATATGCCAGATGAGACACCAGTGCTCATCGTCACAGGAGATAATCCTTTGATAAAATCCTCTGATCTTAAAGAACTTCTTGTTTTTTATAAAGACACTAAGAGTGGTGTAGTATTGCTTACTGCTTTATCTGATGATCCGATTGGTTTTGGCAGAATAGTCAGGGATAAGACTGATTTTGTGAAGATCGTTGAAGAAAAAGACGCAACAGAGGAAGAGAAGAAAATAAACGAGATCAATACAGGAATATATGTATTTGCAAAAAAATATCTTGTCGAAGCAGTTAACGAAATTACTCCCAATAATTTGCAAAAAGAGTATTATTTAACGGACGCGCTTACAATATTAAAGGAAAAAGGCGTAAAAGTAAGTGTAAAAAAGTTAGAAAGGAAATTTCCTGTGTATGGTGTTAACAATAGAAAAGAACTTTCTATTGCAACAAAAATTATTCAAGGAGAGATACTTGATAAGTTAATGCTTGCAGGTGTTACAATTATAAATACGGACACTGTATGTATTGATTTTGATGCAAAAATAGAGAATGACGTGGCAATTCTTCCAGGAGTGTTAATCCAGGGGAAAACAACTATAGGGAAAGATTGCGTGATCGGTCCCAATACGCGTATTGTTAATTCTGTTATTAAAAATAATGTGGGTGTGGAGTATAGTGTAGTAAGGCAGGCTAATGTAGGAGATAATTGCAAAATAGGCCCATTTGCTTATGTGAGGCCTGATAGCAAAATGAGCAAGAATGTTAAGATAGGTACTTTTGTTGAAGTAAAGAAATCTCAGTTTGGAGAAAACACAAAAGTTCCGCATTTGAGTTATATTGGCGATACGATAGTTGGGAAAAATGTGAATATTGGAGCAGGAACAATCACTTGCAATTATGATGGATTTCAAAGTAAGAAGAACCCCACGTTTATAGAGGAAGATGTATTTATTGGCTCCCACAATACACTTGTAGCGCCTGTCAGAATAGGGAAAGGTGCGTATACAGCAGCCGGGTCTGTGATTACCGAAGAAGTTCCTGAGGATGCGCTTGCTATTGGGCGGGCTAAACAAATAAATAAAAAAGAATGGTCAAAGAGGAGGAAAAAAAGGAATGGTTGATTTGAAAGGGAAAGGAATAAAAATTTTTTCTGGCACGGCAAATAGGCAGCTTTCTGAAAAAATTGCAAAATATCTTGATTTACCACTGGGGAAGGCGATTATTAATTATTTTCCCGATGGAGAAATTCATGTAAGATGCCTTGAAAATGTACGAGGGAGAGATATATTTGTCATTCAACCGACTTTTTCCCCGGCGGATAATTTAATGGAGTTACTTATTATGATTGATGCTTTGAAAAGAGCATCGGCGAACACTGTAGGTGCTGCTATTCCATTTTTTGGATATGCACGACAGGATAGAAAGACAAAATCCAGGGAGCCTATTTCAGCAAAACTTGTTGCAAATCTCATTACGATGGCAGGTGCGGATAGGGTAATGTCTGTAGATTTGCATGCAGGTCAGATACAGGGGTTTTTTGACATACCGATGGATAATCTTACGGCTGCGTTGATACTTGCTGGTTATATGCGTGGAAAAAATATTGAGCATCCTGTTGTTGTTTCTCCTGACGTGGGAGGTGTAGCTCGGGCGACTGAATTTGCTAAAGAGATACCTCGCTCAACCCAGGCAATATTTGTCAAGAGAAGACTTGGGCCAGAAGAAGTAGAAACGAGCAGACTTATTGGTGAAGTTGGGGGGAAAAGCGTTATTTTTGTTGACGATGCGATCCATACGGGCAATACTATCATTAACGCGACAGAAGAAGTTTTAAAAAGGGGAGCAAAAGAGGTTTATGTATGTGCAACACATGGAATATTTGCAAAAGATAGTTTGAAGAAATTTGAGAAATCACCCATAAAGGAAATAATTGTAACGGATACGATTCCTGTGGAAGAACGTAATCATTTACCTGATAAAGTTAAGGTTCTTAGTGTAGCCCCGCTGATAGGAGAGGCGATTAAAAGAGTATTTTTACATGAATCTATAAGTGCATTGTTTGAAAAAGATTAAAAGAATGTTATAATTAAATCTCAAAAACTATAAAGGAGATATATATATGGAAAAGATAGCATTTAAGGCAACGAAGAGAGATGTTTCTACTAAAGGAATGTTAAAGAAGTTTCGCAGCGAAGGATTTATTCCTGCTATAGCTTACGGAAAGACCGCAAAACCTATTCCTATTGCAATTAACGAAAAGGAATTTATTAACATTATAAAACATAAAGGGAGAAGTGTTATTATTAGCCTCGACATTGATGGCGCTACTTACTCTACAATCCTTAAAGATATACAAAAAGACCCTTTCGGCGATAAGATTGTGCATGTGGATTTTCTAGAAGTAGATCTGGATAAACCTGTGCTTACAAAGATACCGATTGTGGTTGTAGGTGAATCGAAAGGGGTAAAAGTTGGCGGTGTACTTAAGCATATGCTATATGACCTCAAGGTAGAAGCTGCTCCTCTTGACATTCCTGACAAAATTGAGATTGATGTAACAGAACTTGATATAAACGATGTTATGCACGTAAGTGACCTTGTTCTTTCTGATAAAGTGAAAGTACTTACTCCGTTAGATGTAGTTGTATTAGGAATTGGGCATCCTACAAAGGAAGAAGTGGTACCGGTGGAAGCTGAAGCTGGTGAAGAAGCTGGTGAAAAAGCTGGTGAAAAAGCTGGTGAAAAAGCTGGTGAAGAAGAACAGAAAAAAGAAGCGAAAAAGGAATAATAAGTTAGTTTTTAAGACATATACAGAGGCCGGTACTATTTTTGCCGGCTCCTTTTGTTTGTGATGGGAGAGATAAATGAAAATACTTTTTATTGGAGATGTGTTTGGTAAGCCTGGAAGAAAAGCTGTTAGAAAGGCACTGCCTGAATTGAGGGAAAGGCACCATCCTGATTTTATTATCTTGAATGGAGAAAATGCAGCGCATGGGACGGGAATCACAGAAAAAAGTGCGCGGGAACTTTTTTCCTTTGGCGTAGATGTCATTACTGGAGGGAACCATAGTTTCGATAAGAAACAATTTTGGAATCAGTTTGATGATTTTCCGTTTCTTTTGCGTCCTGCAAATTTCCCACCAGGTGCGAGAGGCAAAGGTCATGTTGTAATTGAAAAAGATGGTATGAAATTGGGAGTAGTGAATTTGCAGGGAAGGATAGAGCTACCTCCACTCGATTCGCCTTTTGTTGTGGGAAAACAGTTAGTTGAAGCGATGCAAAAAGAGACTTCTTGCATAATGGTTGATTTTCATGCTGAGGCAACCAGCGAAAAGAGAGCTTTTGGCTTTTTCATGGACGGACTTGTAAGCGCAGTTGTTGGCACGCATACACATGTGCCTACTGCAGATGAAACAATTCTTTCACGTGGCACAGCTTATATTACAGATGTTGGAATGGCTGGCGTAGAAGAATCTGTTATAGGAGTAAAAAAAGAGTTGGCAATCAAAAGATTTTTAACACTTCTTCCGTTAACATTTGAAGTTGCAGAAGGTAGTGTAATTTTAGATTTTGTAGTCATTGATATTGCAAGTAATGGCAAGGCAAAAAGCATATCGAGAGGAAGATGGAGAGAGTAAAAACCATTATAACTGATGTACTTTCAGATACATTTGTTGAGGCACTGAAGGCAAAGATAAGTGACATCTATATTGTCGGAGGAGCTATAAGGGATGCTTTTTACGGCAAAGATCTTAAAGATTTTGATTTTATAGTAAAGGAAAACGACTTTGAAAAAGTTTTGGATTTTTTTGAAAATAGCAGTCTGAAATACTTTTTTTTGAATGCAAAGGACTTTTTGCTTTTGCGAACTATTCAAGGGGATTATACATTTGATTTTATGAAAATTACAAATAGTATTGACAACAATCTTATGCTGCGGGATTATACAATTAATGCTATCTGTTATTCCCTTTCCGGGAAAAAGTTTTTTTACAGAGATATTTCACTGGAGGACCTTAAAAATTGCGTGTTGAGGGCTGTTTCTCCAACTTCTATTAGTGAAGATCCGGTACGTGTTCTTCGGGGGATTCGGCTTGCAGCAGCATTCGGTCTTTCCATCGACGAAGATACGAAGGAACAGATTAAAAGTGCATTTTTTTCTCTTGAATCGACCAAAAGAGAGAGACGAAGAGAGGAACTAAAAAAGATTCTTAATTTAGATATTTTATCTGTCTTAAAAGTACTTGAAATATTTTTTCCTGGAAAAGATTTTTCGTTTATTCTTAAAAAAGCTGATTTATCCAGGCAGTTTAATGAATTAGATAAAAAGATTAACAGAGATTTTACATACAGAGATGTTTTTATTGTGGCATTATTTTCATATGTTCTTTTAGATTATCCTGTATTGGATATTTTAGGTTTAAACCGGAAGGAAGCCGAAATAGCGACTAAAATTGCTGGAGAAAAAGTAGAGGATGGTTTTGATTCATTGTTTTCTCTTTTTACTCGATATAGAAGTATTTGTGTTCCTTTAGCAGCAGCTCTTTTTTCGTTAGAAGAGGGAGAGGTGGCAAAGGAGGGCAAATTTTTTGTTGAATGCAGCAAAGTAAAGGTTGATGGCAGTAAGTTAGGAGAAAAATTCAATGTGGAAGGAAAAGAACTGGGAGCTTTGAAAAGGCAAATACTTGAGAAGGAGTGCAAAAAGCTTTATGAAAAATTTTAAGATTGTCACGTATGGTTGCCAGATTAATGAATATGAGTCCGAAAAATTTAGAGAGGTACTCCTGTCTTTAGGATATAACGAGGTGGAAAAGGACGAAGATGCGGATTTAATTCTATTGAATAGCTGTGCTGTTCGGGAAAAGGCGAATTTAAAGCTTCTCAGCAAAATAGGACGCATAAGAAAACTTTTTGAAAAACAAGGTCACCCGGTATCTGTTGTAACAGGATGCGTTGCCAGTGTAAACGAACAGGCAATAAAGAGAGTTGGTGAAAAAAGTATTGTTGCTCTATCTAAAGGATATGAACCTCTTGATGACCGTATTAAAAAGTTAAGAAAACTACTTTCTGTAATGGGTGAGAAAAAAATTTCCCTCGCAAAAAAAGTGTTTGCATATGTACCTATTATTTATGGGTGCAACGATTTTTGTAGTTATTGTATTGTTCCTATTGCTAAGGGGAGGGAGCGGAGCAGGACAAAAGAAGAAATATTGGAAGAGGTAAATAAACTCGTTAAAAATGGTACGCAGGAAGTTGTTTTACTAGGGCAAAATATTAATCACTACGGGCGTGATATAGGGTATAAAAATGGTTTTATTGAAATACTTGAAGAAGTTGATAAAGTCCCGGGCCTTAAGAGATTAAGGTATCTTACCCCTCATCCTGCGGATTTTACTCTTTCTGTTTTGGAACGAATGAGGAAGTTAAAAAAGCTGTGCGCACATTTTCATTTGCCTGTACAGTCAGGGAGCAATGAAATATTAAAATCTATGAAGAGAGGCTATACGCGGGAGCAATATATTGAGCTTATAGACAACGTGCGGCTGCTTTTCCCTTATACAAGTATTACTACTGATATTATTGTAGGATTTCCCGGAGAAAGCGAAAAAGATTACAATGAAACTAAATCGCTTGTTGAGTATGTGCAATTTGATAAAAGTTTTGTTGCTGCTTATTCAAAGAGACCAAATACTCCGGCAGCAGTGATGGAAGAACAGATTGACGAGAAGGAAAAAAAGAGAAGATTGAACGACCTTCTTTTCTTGCAGAATGCCATTTCTTTAAAGAAAAACCGCTCTTACATAGGAAAAACTGTGGAGATTTTGATTGAGTCAATTGTTGGAGCACAGGTTTTTGGCAGGATACCACAGGATAAATTGGTTATTGTAGAGGGGTGTGCAGCACGTGTTGGCGATATCATTGAGACGGAGATTGTCGATGCTGATTTTATTCACCTGCGAGGCAAATGAAAAAAATTATTATTATTTTAGGACCTACTGCAACACATAAGACGCAACTCAGTTTATGTATTGCGGAGAAATTTTCAGTCGAGATTATATCTGCAGATTCTATGCAGTTTTATAGCGGAATGGAGATAGGGACGGATAAAGTGGGGAAAGATATCCGAAGCAAAATCCCGCACCATTTAGTCGATGTTGTAACTGTGCAGGAAGAATTTAATGTTGCAGAGTTTAAAAAACATGCCGAGGTGGCGATTAGCAACATTTTTAAACGGGGAAAGGTGCCACTGATAGTCGGTGGGTCAGGTTTGTATATAAGGAGTATTACAGAAGGATTCCCTGTTGAATTTTCAGCACCTCCTGATGCATTATTGCGGGAAGAGCTTAATATGTTGCCTTTTGCTGCTTTAAGAAAAATGGCAGAAAGTATCGATAAAGATGCTTCAGACAAGGTCAGTGACAGGAAGCGCCTTATAAGGATTATTGAATTTTTCAGGCAAACCGGGTGTAAAATTTCTTCTGTTGAGAACCAGGAAGTTCGTTGTGAGTTCTTAAAAATAGGATTAACAAAAGAGAGGAAACTTCTCTATCGGGATATTGAAAAGCGCGTAGAAGAAATGTTTGATAGAGGTTTTGTAGAAGAAGTACAAAGGTTAAGGGATATTTATCCCAGTTGGTCAAAAACAGCTTTGCAGGCAATTGGATACAGTGAAGTTTTGCAATACCTTAACGGAACCATTTCTCTTAAAGAAGCTAAAGAAGAAATTAAAAAAAGGACAAGACATCTTGCCAAAAAACAAATTACCTGGTTTAAAAAGGAGAATAATGTGCACTGGATTGATACAGTAGATTTAAATGACGCAAAAGAGAAGGCAGAAAAACTTGTAAAGGAGTTTTTATATGAATATTCGAATTAGAGAAGAACTTATAAATCTTGCTGAGCGATGCGAAGGCGAGCTTTCAGGGGAGTTCAAAAAGGTAGACAAGATAAAGGGTAGTAATTTTTATAAAGTATTAGATGCGTTCAGAGAATCTCATATTTCTGTTTTTCATTTCAGGGATACAACGGGATATGGGCTTTCTGACCCGGGCAGAGATAAAGTAGAAGAAGTCTACAAAAGGATTTTCAATACAGAAGCAGCACTTGTTAGGCCTCAAATTGTTTCCGGTACGCATGCAATTTCCATTTCGTTTTTTGGTCTGCTTCGTCCTGCTGATACGCTTCTTTACCTGAGTGGGGATCCCTATGAAACAGGTGAAGCCATAATAGGATTAAGGAAAGCGACAGGTTCTCTGGAAGAATATGGAATAAAGTTTGATAAAACAGATATGGCTAAAAATATTGAAGAAGAAAAAATAAAAAGAGCAGCCGTAGGAGTTATTCAACGATCGGGCGGATACTCATACAAAAAATCTCTCACAATCGGGGAGATTAGCAAGATGATAAAAAAGGCAAAAGCAGTTAATCCGAATATTTGTATCATGGTAGACAATTGCTACGGGGAATTTGTTGATGAGAAGGAACCAACGGAAGTAGGTGCCGATATCATGGTGGGGTCCCTTATAAAAAATATGGGTGGAGCAATTACTCCAACAGGTGGTTACATTGTTGGAAAAGAAAAATACATCAAAAAGATTGAAGCGATGCTTACTGCTCCGGGAACGGGCAGGGAAATTGGGCCAATGCTTTCTCTTACTCGTCTCTTTCTTCAAGGTGTTTTTTTTGCTCCGCTTGTTGTGTCTAACGCGTTAAAAGGAGCAATTTTTGCCGCAAAGTTCTTTAGCGAGTTGGGATATGATGTAAAACCCCTTTTTAATGAAGAGCGGGGTGATATTGTTCAGGCAATTCTCTTAGGATCTTCCGAAAAGCTTGTTACGTTTGCACAGGCTGTCCAGGCTGTATCACCAATAGATTGGGATTCTGAAATTTTGCCATCGCCACTTGCAGGTTATGAAAATGATATTTTAATGGCAGCAGGTACATTTATACAAGGTTCTTCAATTGAATTATCGGCTGATGCGCCGATGAGAGAGCCGTATGCAGTTTATTTGCAAGGGGGCATTTATTACGAGCATTCAAAGCTTGCTTCGCTTTTCGCTGCAGAGAAGTTAATAGAACTTGAGAAAAAGGGATAAGAATAGGTAGTTACGACTACTGATTTTCAAGTGTTTTCTTTCTGATAAACTTTAACATTATGTTGACGGGGACAAGCATTGTGGGCCATGGTAGTTGTGCAAGTGCAACGATTAAAGCGGCTTTCGGGTCAAGAAATTCAAATGCAAGAACCATTGCAATGGATACATTTGCAAATGTTTTTGAGTTAGATACGGCAATTTTTTCTTTCAGGTTTAACCAGAAAACTATAACGAACCCAAAGACCATAAAGAAAAAATACTCAGGATACACGATTAACAAATATTTCACTACCTGGAATGGATTAGATTTTATAAACGGTGCATTTATAGATATTACTGTTAGTGAAATAAGAAATACGGGTATTATGGTTAACAGACTGCTTCTTTCTTTTATGAAATTTAATTTTTCTTTGAAAAATTGTTTTGAGAGTAGAGCAGCTGCCAGTGGGATTAAAATGAGCTTAGCCATAGTGATGAGTACATTAAAATAGTCAAGTCTTATATATTTTCTAAAAAGGACAAAGAAAAGGAATGGAATGGCAAACGGGGCTATTAAGTGACTTACAAAGATTATAACAACATTCAAAGATGTGTCTCCGGAAGTTAAGTCAGTCATTGCAGATGATGCTACTCCTGCAGGCGCTGCCGCCAGCAGTACAAGAGCTGCTACTACGATGTAATCGAATTTGAGCAACGTAAGAACGAAATAAACAATGATTGGAGCGGTAATTAGGCTCATACCCTCAATATAGAGTAGCAGCATAGGTCTTTTGATGTGATGTATAATCTCCATTATATCCATCTTTAAAAATGTAACGAATAAAACCAGCATAAGGAGGTAAGTGATATAATTTTTGAGAAATGCAAAATAAGGAAAAAGCAATCCAAAAGGTATGCTTATTATTAAAAATAACGAGACATTATTTTCGATAAAATTAACTACTTTATTTTCTTGTGACTTCATGCTGTTATTTTATTTATTTTTACTATTTATTCAAGGTTTTTATTGTATTGAAAAAATGCTACAATATAACAAAATATGAGAGGAGGCAATATTATGCAAGGCGTTACAAAGCGATTTCTTGATTATATTTCTTATGACACGCAATCAAGCGAAGATTCTTCTACCACGCCAAGTACGGCAAAACAGCTTAAGTTGGGAAGAAGACTATCGGAAGAAATGAAGGGTATGGGTATTGATGTTGAGATAGATAAAAATGGATATGTTATGGGGAGTGTCCCTTCAAATATTAGAAGGAGTGTCCCTGTTGTTGGTTTTGTTGCCCATCTGGATACATCTCCCGAGGTATCTGGCAAAAATGTGAAGCCACGTATAGTGAAAAATTATAAAGGCGGAGATATCGTATTAAATAAAAAGTTGGGCATTGTTTTGAAAGTTCAGGAATTTCCTGCAATGAAGAATTATTATGGGAAAGACATTATTGTTACTGATGGAACGACTCTTCTTGGTGCTGATGATAAAGCAGGTATTGCTGAGATAGTGACTGCTGTTCAATATTTGGTAGAACACCCGGAGATAAAACATGGTACGGTAAAGTTTGCATTTACTCCCGATGAAGAGATAGGTAAGGGGCCAAAAAAATTTAATGTAAAGAAGTTCGGGGCTGACTATGCGTATACGATGGATGGAGATGAGATTGGTAGCTTTGAATACGAAAATTTTAATGCTGCATCAGCTACTTTTATTATTCATGGCAAAAGTATTCATCCTGGAAGTGCTAAGGGCATAATGAAGAACGCAATTCGTATTGCAACTGAATTGCTTGAACTTTTTCCAAAAGGTGAAGCTCCAGAATTTACAGAAAAGTATGAAGGGTTTTATCATATATACGAAATGAGTGGAGGAGTAGAGAAGACGGTCCAGAGATGTATTATAAGAGACCATGATAAAGAGAGGTTTGAAAGAAGAAAGAAATTTGCAAGAGAATGTGTGCATTTTATTAATAAGAAATATGGCAAGGGGACGATAGAGCTAAAACTTAAAGATACGTATTACAACATGAAAGAGATCATTGCAAAAAATCCTCAACTAATTGATATTGCACTAAAGGCAATTAAAGACGCTAGAATCAATCCCATTGTAAAGCCGATACGAGGTGGAACTGATGGAGCTCAATTTTCATTTATGGGATTACCAACACCAAATTTATTTTCAGGTGGGCATAATTTTCACGGCGTATATGAATATATACCAATATTTGCTATGGAGAAAGCGGTTGAAGTTATAGTAAATATTGTTAAAGAGATTGGGAAGGTGGAGTAGTAATATTTTATAAAGTTATTCCTCAAAAGGGGAGTAACAATAGCTGAATACTTTAGTGCGATGCAATTTTTATTTTAGTTTTTTTCACCCACAAAAACAATCATTTTTGTAAAAAACTCTCTTAGAGGTGTTTTTAATAAAAATCTACCCTTTTCTTTCAGCGGCATAAGCTTGCAATGGGTTGGTTTAAATGGGTTTTCATATTTTATAATGTGATCGAATCGTTTTACTGTCATTCTATTTATATATGTGATTTTTTCTTCTCCATTTACCGTACCGAATCTTAAATTTACTCTTTTTTCATAGGATTTTGTATTTTCTGCAAGTTTTTTATATGCATTTATAAGGACAGATTCGGGAAACAGGATATGTACATAAGGGATACCAATGAGATCAGAAAGGTGCGCGCCGTACGGGTGGTAGTACGGTGGCGAATTGATAAAAATTTTACCTCCGCCTTTTAGTACTCTGTGAGCTTCTTTCAATATTTTTTCGGGATTTTGCAGGTGTTCAAATACATCGTTCATTACGCAGATATCAATTGAACTTTCCTTAAAAGACATATTCTCCGCATTTACTACATGGAATTCAATGTTCCTTGTGTTTTTCGACATCGCAAATGCTTTTGCCTGTTTTATAAATCCTTTTTCTGTGTCTATTCCTATTACTTTTTTGGCCCCATTTAATGCATAGAATGTGCTTTTTCCTCCACTGCCTGCCCCGATATCCAGTATAGTCTTGTTCTGTATTTCTCTTAAAAGGTCTGTTTCAGGAAGGTAGTAAGAATTGATGCGCTTTGATTGCTCAAATTCCCACTCTGCAAATGTTTTTATTGCTGCATCTTCCAGATTGAATGGATGAACAGGGCGATTAAAAAATCTGTTCATAAAAATAAGAAGATTTACGCCGATACTATTTTTATGCATATTTATCCTTTCATGCGGAAATTTATTGTCTTTTCTATTTTATTGTTATTCTGTGATAAGTCAAAGAGCCCCAACCCTTCCCCTCTCGTCTTTCAATCTCTCGAATCTTGGAGAGATGCAAAAGTTTTTGGTCACAGAGATGCAGGATAGGGCCAGGGCACAACTCCGAGAGGATTATACGCATATTTCAAGTTTTGTCAAATTAATTGCTCAAGAAAAAAATGGTTTTTATTAATTTTGAAAAAGTTACATTATATTGCTTAAGTTGTATATTTTGATTTACTAGAACTATCAAACTCTTTGTGTAAAATTAAATGACGGGTATCTTCAATTCAGTAAATACTGGCAAGATACCCGTCATTTGTTAACGCTTATTAATCAAATGTGTATATAACTTGTACGGTTGCCTGAATTGTAAGCATTCCACCTTCTACTGGAATTTCTATATTTTCTGCGTCTTTTCCTGCGAATGCTATATCGATACCTCGTGTTTGATCGAGAATAGAGCCAATAGAAATAGTTTTTATTCCAGTAACCACATATCTTGTTCCATCTAACGATATTTCTGCTTGTGCTTTTGCATTATCCATTGCTTTTTTAATTGCTTCGAGTTTTAGTTCTTCATGGTTTGAGATGTCAAATGAGATTCCATGTATTATATTTGCTCCATTTTTCCCTGCACAGGTGAGAATTGCTCCGGCATTGTTAACTGTGCATTTTACTCTGAAAGACTCACTTGCTCTGTAGTAATCTAAAATAGATTTTCCTGTTTCTTTATCCCAGCGATACACAGGCACAAGACTTAATCCCGTTGTTTTAATATCCTCTTCTTTTATCTCTCTTTCTTTCAGGTGCGTTGATAATTGCGTTTACTTGAAAGGACATCTCTTCCATCGCAGCACTTGCATCTCTGTTTTCTGTCTGTATTCCGAACGATACATACGCGATATCAGGTATTACTTGTATAGTGCCTGTTCTGTTGCAGATATTAGATGGTGTTCATCCACACTTAGGTTCTCCGCGGCTACACTACCTTGTGGTAATGTGTTTCCACCAATTACTACGGTACTTAAAACTAGTACAGTCAAAATAAAAATGGCGATAAATTTTTTACTCATGCTGTGCCTCCTTTTCTTTTTTTATAAATTAAATAAATTATGTATAGGATAATAACCCATGGAATTATCCAGCCAACAAATATTATAAATCCAGTTAGTGAAGAAACAAGGGCGTTCAATGCTATTTTCCATGCAGCAATAAGGCGCAGAAGTATTTCTGGTTTTTCTACTGGAATTTTCCCTTCTTCTGTGATGCTTATTGTAATCTCAGAAAAATCTGTGTGAAATGTGATGTAATTCATTCTTCCTTTAATTTGTTCGATTTCGCTTTCTACTTTTTCCAGTTCATTTCTTAGGGCAATCATATCTTGTATATCGTCTGATTTACTTAGCCAAGAAAGAAGGAGATTTTTTTGTGATTCAAGTACTTTGATTCTTGATGAAAGATCTACGTATTCACCTGTGACATCCTTGGTTGACACGCGCATATTTTCTGTTTTTCCAAGTTTTGAAATTTGTTCAGCAAATGTATCAAAATCTTTAGAAGGAATCATTATACTAACTGTCCCATAATAGTGTTCATCTTGTTTATAATAGTTTGAATTTGAAACAAAACCATTCAAACCTTTTGCAGTAAAGATGATATTATTCCATACCTCGAAAAATTTCCCTTTTTCTACCTGCAAGCTTGTACTGCCGTTCTTGATTATTTTAATGCCAAACTGTGTATCTACATTGTTTTCGCTAAGGTAGGTCCCAGATTCTCTTGTAGTTTCATCTTCAAAGGTTGCGTTTAAGTAGTGCAGAGACTCGTTTATCTGATTTTGTGGAGACATTGTTTTTTCAGTTCTGATTATTTTTGTTCCAAGAGAAAGGTAACTTACCCCGCCGATACCTATTATCATCACGACGATGAGTAAGGCTAAAACAATTTTGTTTTTCTTTAAAAAATTTACAAAGTCTTCCATTTTTTCCTCCTTTTTATTTTTAGACAGGCTGATATCTAAAAAGTTCGGTTATTTTAAAGAAAATTTTAATTATTTTCTATTTGCAAAATTTGAAATTTCCTTTACAATATTTATAGGTTTTATATGGAGAAGTGGGAATAAATGTGCCCACTTTTTCGTTTGATGGAGAGAAGTTATGGATAGAATAAATGAAATTGCAAAGAGAAGTGCTGAGCGATTCGGATTAATATTGGTAGAGTGTTTGGTTCTGGGCGACAGAATTGAAGCAGTTATTTATCGAAGGGGTGGTATCGTAGGTATTAAAGACTTGGAAAACGTAACGAGGGAAATTCAGAGTGAACTTTTTTCTGTTGGGCTTGAAGGGGCATACAGTATTGCACTTTCTTCACCTGGGTTGAGTAGGGTTTTGAAAACAAGGGAAGAAATTAATATTTTTGCTGGAAATGAGGTAAAAGTTTCTTTTAAGGCCGGAGAGAATATAATAAAAGAAGAAGCTATGCTTGAAGGATTTTCTGGTGATAATGTTATATTTAAAAAAAATGGAGAAAAATTAGAAGTGCCATTCGACAAGGTGGTGAAAATTTCTCTTTATAGCAGATCATTAGAAAAGAGAGGTGGGAAAAGATGATAGATATTGATATATTGAGGAACATAGAAGAGGAAGAAGGCGTTTCTAAGGATTATATTATGGAAGTTATACAGGAGGCATTGAAAGCTGCTTATAGAAAAACATTTAATGAGCAGAATTCTGTTGTTAAAATAGACCTTTCTCGTGGTAGTGTCAAAATTCATGCAGAGAAGACAATTGTGGAACAGGTAGAAAATCCAGTGCTTGAAATAAGCGCTGAAGAGGCAAAGAAGTTTACTGACGATGTAGAAATAGGTGGTACCGTTCTTATTGAAATTCCAACAAGTAAACTTTCCTCGACGGGAATTCGCACAGCGCGGCAAGTTTTTCAGCAAAAAATACTTGAGAAGAAACGAGAAGTTGCATTTGAAGAATTTTCTGAGCTTGTAGGCACAGTAATCACGGGAAGGGTGACAAGAAAGAAAGGAAGAGGTGAAATTGGCGTAAGTATTGAGCCTCACAATATTGAGGGTGTTATAATCCCAGAGGAAGCTATTCCTGGAGAGCAGTTAAGAAAAGACAGTTTGGTGAAGGCGTTAATAAAAGAGGTGAAAAGCAGCGTTAAAGGTCCTCAAATTATTTTATCTCGTGCGTGCACAGAATTTTTGGAAAAACTCGTAAATAGGGAAGTGCCAGAAGTTCAGCAGGGCATTGTTGAAGTTAAGGCTATCATAAGAGAGCCAGGTGTAAGAGCTAAAATGGCTGTTGCTACAAAAAATTTACGGGTTGATCCTGTGGGAGCATGTATTGGCACTAAAGGCATGCGAATTAATGCAGTTTCAAGGGAATTGAACAGAGAGAGAATTGATGTAATCAGGTATAATACAAATCCTGAAATCTATATAGAGAATGCACTAAGTCCGGGGAAAGTTGAGAGAGTGGAAATTATTCCTAAGACTAAAGAAGCTAATGTTTATGTCTCTTCTAAAAATTATTCTTCAACACTTGGAGGAGGAGGCATTAATGTAAAACTTGCTTCTAATCTTACTGGGTACAGGATTCACCTTATTGAATTATCAGAGGAAGGTGATGCAAGTGAACAAAAATAAAATGAGAGTTTATGAAGTTGCTAAAAAAATGGGAATAAAGTCTCCCAAATTGATTAAGATTTTAGGGGAATTGGGAGTTGATGTGAAGGGGCATTTATCGTCACTGGAGCCTGATGCGATTTTTTTAGCAGAAGAGTATGTTAAGGAGATGCACAAAAAACAGGAAGTTACGGAGAAAAAATCTCAAAAGATATCTGGAGATATTAATGTCGAGGAGTTTGCGAAACGCTTTAAGGTCCCGGCAAGGACAGTAAAGGAACGAATTATGAAACTGGGAATTCCTTATAAACCGGACAGAAAGCTCTCAAAGACTGAAGTACATTATCTTGCTTCTGAGTTAAATTTTGATGTTCCAGAGTTTAAAGATAAAGAATTCTTAAAACAATTGTGTTCCCGTGCGCCTGTTGTAACTGTAATGGGGCATGTAGACCACGGCAAGACTACATTGCTTGATACAATAAGAAAGACATCTATTGCTGCCCAAGAGAAAGGGCAGATTACTCAGGCAATTGGAGCCTCTGTTGTTAATGTAAATGGAAAAGAAATAATCTTTATTGATACTCCGGGGCATGAGGCATTTACGGAAATGCGCTTGAGAGGATCGTTAGTTACGGATATTGTTATTCTTGTTGTTGCAGCAGATGAGGGTGTTAAGGACCAAACGATAGAATCGCTCGATCATGCTCGCGCTGCTGATGTTCCAATTATTGTAGCACTTAATAAAATTGATAGGCCAAATGCTGATCCAGAGGCTGTAAAAAAACAACTTGCTGATAGAAGTCTACTTCCAGAGGATTGGGGTGGATCAACAATATATGCCAATGTTTCGGCGAAGACAGGAAAAGGCGTGGGAGAGCTTCTTGAAATGATTAATTTACAAGCTGAACTTCTTGAACTTAAAACAAATCCTACTACCCTTTGTTCAGGTACTGTAATTGAATCAGAAATGCATAAAAATATTGGCCCACTTGCTACGGTAGTTGTTCAAACTGGTACATTAAAAGCAAGTGATTATATTAGAGTAGGAGATGTTGTTGGAAGAGTGAGATTTCTTACAGATATTAGAGGCAAAATGGTCAAAAAAATTAAAGCTGTTTCTGTTGTGGGAATTGCAGGACTTCCCAGCGTGCCGAAGGCGGGTGAGATATTTTATGTAATAGATAATATTAAGGATGCAAAAGAGGAAACAAAGCAGATTGAAATTGGAAGAAGAGCCCAACAAATGGAGACTCAGATTGTTTCTAAAACTATGGATGACTTATTTAGAGAGATGGAGGAAAAGGAGCTTAAAAAACTTTTTGTTATTCTTAAGGCTGATACTCAAGGCTCGCTTGAAGCAGTAAAACATGCAATAAAAGAACTTAAATCCTCTGTTCCTATTGATGTTATTCATGAAGGTGTTGGCGGAATAGTTAAAAGCGATATTTTGCTTGCAGAAGCGACAAAAGCGGTCATATTAGGTTTTAGCGTACGTCCTACTACTGAGGCTAAAAAAGATGCCAAAGCGAGAAAAATAGAAATAAGGACTTATGATATTATCTTTGAATTAATAGACGATATTGAACGATTGCTTAAAGGAATGGTTAAACTAGAAGTTAAAGAAGTGGTAGTTGGCAGGGCTACTGTAAAGCAAGTATTTAAGGTAAGTGGTACTGGCACGATAGCCGGTTGTATTATTAGTGACGGCAAGATAGTAAGGGATGCCAAAGCAAAAGTTTTGCGTGATAATGCCGTCATATACGATACAACGATTTCATCCCTGAAAAGATTCAAAAAGGATGTAAAAGAAGTTGCAAGGGGATATGAATGTGGTATAGGATTGAAAAACTTTAACGATATTAAGGTGGGAGACGAAATCGAAATAAGTAAAAGTAGCGAATCTGATACAAAATAATGAGTTTGTATGTATGCCCTACACCGATTGGCAATTTAAAGGATATTACTCTACGGGTAATTCTTGTGTTGAGGAAGGTGGATCTTATATCCTCAGAAGACACACGAGTTACCCGTATTTTATTAAACAAATACGCTATACATACTCCGATTACAAGTTTCCATAGTTATTCCAGTGCACGTAAGTTAGAAAAACTTGTGGAAGAAATGGAAAAAGGAAAAGAGATTGCTCTTGTGACAGATGCAGGTACTCCTGGCATTTCTGATCCTGGCTATAAACTTATTAAAGCTTGTATTGATAAAGGAATACATATTGAGGTTTTGCCTGGCCCTACTTCTTTTGTCCCGGCACTTCTTCTTTCAGGGTTTTCTCCTGCTCATTTTATTTTTTATGGATTTCTCCCAAGGAAAAAAGGAAAAAGAAAAAAAATTCTACAAGGTTTCAAAGATTTTTCTGGCCCTGTTATTTTTTTTGAATCCCCTTTCAGGGTAAAGCAATTCCTCTCTGAGCTTATAGAAAGTGCAGGTGATGTAAATGTTGCGGTAACCCGTGAAATTACAAAGATTCATGAGGAAGCATTGAGAGGTAGAGCGTCAGATATTCTTAATAAACTAGAGGGCCGCTCTGTAAAAGGAGAAGTCATTATAATTGTTTCTTATAAATAGTACTGTTTGCTATAGGTTCTATACTGTGTTATCTTTTAATTTTCTATATTGCGTTAAGCTCTATGAAGCAGGTGAGGCAATTTGCACTTCTTGACAGTTTATTAAACGAAGGTATAATAAATTTTAACAAATATCAGAAAGGAGTGAAGGTATAATGGAAGAAATCGAAAAAACATTCTCAAAGGAGCAAGCCGCGATAGAAGCCGAACGATGTCTTTATTGTTATGATGCTCCTTGTGAAACAGCATGTCCAGCACATGTTCCTATTGCTGAATTTATTCAATCCATCCGCACTGATAATCTAAAAGGGGCAAGAGAAATTATCCAGGAAGCACATCCATTTATTGAAACGTGTGGCAGAATTTGTCCTGAAGAGAGCTTCTGTCAAAGTGCTTGCACAAGGATAAAAATGGATACACCCATTAAAATTAGAGAGCTTCACAGATATATAACGGATAATACAGACCCTTCCGAAAACCTTGAACTTGTGCCTGCTACAAAGGGAAAAGTTGCTATTGTAGGTGGCGGTCCTGCAGGTCTTACTTGTGCAAGAGAGCTAAGAAGATTTGGCTATCAGCCGGTTGTTTTTGAAAAGAAGCAGTTGGGAGGAGTTCCTGCTAATGAAATATCTGCAACACGACTTCCCGAAGAAATAGAAAAAAAAGAAGATTGCTTTGTTCATCATAATTTTGTGTCGGAGATAAAAGATACCACAATAAAATCATTGGAAGAATTAGATAAAGAGTACAGCGCAATTTTTATCTCAACAGGCCTTTCTGGCGAGCTTAACTTAGATATACCCGGGAATAACTTAGACGGTGTTTACTATTCGCGAGAACTTCTTAAACGGGCAAAATCAGGTGCCAGATTACCACACTTTAAAAGAGTAGGAGTAATAGGTGGCGGTAATGTGGCAGTGGAAGTAGCAAGTGTTTTGAAAATTGAAGATCCATTACGCGATGTCGAGGTGATATATAGAAGAGGTACAAAAGAACTGAAGGCGTTTAAGAAAGAAATTGAAGAAGCAATCGAGGTAGGCGTAACATTCCAATTCCTTGCAATTCCAAAGAAGATTAAAGGTGATAAAAGGGTAGAGGGGCTTGTTGTGACAAGAGCACACCTTGGCGAAAAAGATACGTCCGGAAGGAGACACCCTGTACCAATCCCAAATTCTGATTTTGTAATTCCTCTCGATGCTGTGGTGATTGCCATAGGGCAAAAAGCTGATGTTTATTTTCCTAAGGTGAAAAGAGACGCGAAAGGTTTAGTAAAAGTCAGTGATGGTTTAATGACAAATATAAAAGGTGTTTTCGCTGGAGGTGATATTGTAAGGGGAGCAAGCACTGTTGTTGAATGCGTAGCAGATGGCAAAAAAGCTGCGCAAAACATTGCGAAATATTTAGAGGGAGGAAAAAATGTATAAAAAAATAGATCTTTCTATGGAATTTTTAGGCATTCGCCTGGAGAATCCCTTTATTCTTTCCGCAGCACCTCCTACGGATGAGTTTGATATAGTATATAATGGATTAAAAGCAGGTTGGGGAGGCGTAATATTAAAGACGACGTCTGTCGAAGGAAATTCTGTGCTGCTTAAATATCCTATGATGTCTTCATTTGGTTCGATGAGCAGAAAAATTATTGGTTTGGGTAATATTGATCTTATTTCTGGATATCAGATTGATGAAATTGAAAAGAGGGTAAAGACGTTAAAGGAAGTGTTTCCTGAAAAAATGATTGGCGCATCTATCATGGGTACAAAAAAGGAAGATTGGCAGACACTTGTGTGGCGATTGAAAAAAGCTGGTGTTGATCTTATAGAATGTAGTTTTAGTTGCCCTCAAGGAAGCATGGGGGAAGAAGCTGGGAGAATGCTTGCTCAAAGTATCGAAGCGACGGAGAAAGTGACACGCTGGGTAAAAGAGGCAGCAGAGGATACTCCCGTGTTTATTAAGATAACCCCGCAGGTTACGGACATTGTTGAAGTAGCAAAAGCCGTAAAAAGAGGTGGCGCAGATGGCATTACTGCGAGTAATACAATCCCATCTTTATTAGGCATTGATATAAATACATTTGAACCATATCCTTCTCTTTTTGGCAAAGGCGCATATTCAGGTCTTTCGGGCCCTGCCATAAAACCTATTACTTTGCGTACCATTGCAGAAATTGCCAAAAATGTGGACATTACAATTTCCGGGAACGGTGGTGCATTTAATTGGAGAGATGCCGTAGAATTTATGTCTGTCGGAGCTTTGAATGTGCAATTCTGTACATTGCCTATGCATTACGGATTTAGGACAATAGAGGATTTGAAAAGAGGTTTTGCTCATTATTTATCTGATATGGGTTTTAATTCTCCTCTGGATGTTGTTGGAAAGGCACTACCGAATATCAAATCTCAGGATGAGCTTCCCTCGCCCAAAACTCTTGCTGAATTAATAGAGGAAAAATGTGTTGGATGCGGCCTTTGCTATTCAGCTTGTTTCGATGGTGGGCATATGGCAATTGATTGGGATAGTGAAAAGAGATTGCCTCACTTCGATGAGGAAAAATGTGTTGGATGTGCAATGTGTATGCAGGTTTGCCCTGTGGATGCAATTAAGATGAATGAAAAAATAGAGGGCAGTAACAGTGTGTATTATTTTGTAGAAAAAAAGTGAAATGGCGCAGAAAATGGATATTGGTTTTGCTCTGAACGGCGAGAAGTATAAACTGAGCGTTCCTGTCAATGCAGTACTTCTTGATGTTATACGAGATAAAATGCATCTTACCGGGACAAAAGAAGGTTGTGGTAGGGGAGAATGTGGTGCATGCACAATTTTGTTTAATGGGAGAAGCGTGAATGCCTGTTTAATTCTTGCGCCTCAGGCAGATGGTGCAGAAATTGTCACAATTGAAGGGACAGATGTTGAGAGAAAAATGCTTTCTATACAGAAAGCATTTTTGGAGGAAGGAGCTATACAGTGCGGTTTTTGTACACCGGGAATGATCATGTCATCTCTTTATCTACTCAACAAAAACCCGAATCCTTCGATTTCTGAGATAAGAGAAGGGATTTCTGGGAATCTTTGCCGTTGCACGGGATATGTAAAAATTATAAAGGCGGTAGAAAGGGCGAGTAAAGATATTGGCAAATAACATTAAAGGTATTGTGCTTTTTGCAGGGGAATCAAAGAGAATGGGAAAATTAAAGCCCTTACTCCCAATAGGCGAGGAAATTGTGGTGGAAACAGTTTTAAAGGAGTATCTTGCGTCGTCTCTTTCCGAGGTTGCGTTGGTCCTTGGATACAGAGCAGATGATGTTAAAAAAACTATTGATGAAAAAATTAGCAGCAACAAACTTAAAGTAGTTGTAAATAAAGATTTTAAGAAAGAGATGCTTTCTTCTATTCAGGTAGGGCTAGCAGAGATAAAGGACGCGGAAGGAATTTTGATAGGACTTGGCGATCAAGTGCTTATTACGTGCGATATTATTAATGAATTAACAGAAAATTATATAAAAGATAAAGTATTTATTCCAACCTTTCAAGGGAGAAAGGGACATCCTATTATAATCCCCTATACAATGAGAAACGAAATTTTAGCAATGGATGCAGAGAAAACGACATTAAAAGATGTGTTAGGCAGGCATAGCGATATAATAAATTTTTTAGAAATGAAAAGCGAAGGAGTTCTTATTGACATGGATACAAAAGAAGAATATGAGAGGATTAAAGATATATGGAAAAAATAGAAACGCAAAAAGCGGTAGGAAAAATTTTAGGCGCTGATGTGACAGAAGTTGTTCCTGGTGTTAAAAAAGGCCCTCTTTTTAAGAAAGGGCATATTATAAGAAAAGACGATATTATACCTCTTCTTTCAATAGGGAAACACTATGTATGGATATTTAGCGAGAGAGAAGGTTTTATTCACGAGGATGATGCGGTGATAGAGATGATGAGTTTAATAAAAAAAGAAAATCTCAGGTTAAGCTTTCCAAGCGAATCCAAAGTAAAGCTTTTTGCTGAAATTAAGGGCGTTCTTATTCTAAATACGAAAGGGCTTGAAGAAATAAATCGATTAAAAAACCCGCGTGTTGCTGCAAAGCATAATTTTTCGTTTGTAGAAAAAGATACTCCCGTTGCTATAGGCAAAGTAATGCCACTTGAAATATCGGTAACTGAAATGGATGAAATAAGGAACATTGCAGAAGAATATTACCCTATTATAGACCTTTTGTCTATTAAAAATCATAAAATAGCTCTTTTTCCTGTTGGAAATGAGTTTATCGAAGGAAGACGAGAAGAGACGATGAGTGGACGGGTAAAGCAATATCTTGAACAGTTGGGGCAGGACATTGTTTTAGAAAAAGTTCTTCCCGATGATGTTTCCCAGATCCGGGAGAGCGGAATGGATGCGTTTGAGAAAGGTTCGGATATAATAATATATATGGGTGGCATGGCTGTTGACCCGGATGACAATACTGTTGAAGGAATTGAAAAAATGGGGGCAGATATAGTGATGTATGGCGTACCAATATGGCCGGGAACCACATTTCTTTTGGCATACAGAGACGGGAAAGTTATCCTTGGCATTCCTTCTTCCGCAGGATTTATGGAGAAGGGAACAAGTTTTCACAGAATTATGCCAATTATACTTTCCAATTATATAATTTCTCGTGATATACTTATAAAAATGGGTGAAGGGGGTTTTATCGATGCAAGAAATTTATGAAAAAATCGTGGAGCTTATCCATGGTAAGAAAGAGTTTGTTTTAGCGGCCGTTGTTAGTGCGGAAAATTCAACTGCTGGTAAAACAGGTTTTAAAATGGTGATTTTGCCTGATGGCAAATTTTTTGGTACGGTTGGCGGAGGCGTTGTTGAAAAAGATGTAATAGATACTGCGATGAATTTGTTTAGAACGAGAAAGCCATTTTTAAAAACATATACTTTGCAAGAGGGTAATGAAACTTCCCTTGGTATGGTGTGTGGCGGAACACTCTCTGTATATATGGAATATGTGGGACCGAAGCAGCAATTTGTAATATTTGGTGCAGGGCACATTGGGAAAAAATTGTATGATATAACTATGCTGGATGATTCTTTTGATGTGATAGTTTCTGATAAAAGAGCAGATTTTGCGAATGAAGAAATGTTTTCCAAGGCATCAATATTTGTGAATAGCAATCTTTATGAAACTGTGAGGAATATGCCTCTAAATGATGGCGCAGTTGTTGTCATTGTGACATCAGGCGGAGAAGACGATCCATATATTTTAAAGGCACTATATGAAAAAAATATAAAGTATCAGTATATTGGTATGATAGGAAGTTTAAACAGAAGGAACAAATGCTTTGAAAAGACGAAAGAGTTAGGAATAAGCAGTGATTTTTTGGAGAGCATATACGCGCCTACTGGTATTGCTATAGAGGGGGATACCCCTTTTGAGATTGCGATTGCTATCCTTGCAGAGATAATTGCCGTAAGAAGAGGTGCGGTTGACAAAGTTAAAACAGAGAAAAAAATACATGATGAAGGCACTGAACTATTTAAGAGCTGACACAATTGATAGCGCACTACAATATCTTGACGAATTTAAGCAGGATATAAGAATTCTTGCCGGAGGTACCGATCTTGTTGTAAGGTTAAAACAGGATATGGTAAAAGAGAATAACATTTTAGATATTAGCAGGATTAAAGAATTAAACGGTATCTTTAGAGAAAATGGAACAATTCATGTTTTACCTTTGACTACCCACACAGACATTTTAGAGTCAGAAGTTATAGATAAATATGCTTTCATTTTAAGAGAAGCCTGTGCCGCTATTGGCTCTCCGCAAATACGGAACAGAGGAACGCTTGGCGGAAATATAGCAAATGCTTCTCCTGCTGGTGATTCTATTTCTGCGTTATTTGTTCAAACCGCAAAGCTTAAACTTAAAAGCATTAACGGTGAGAGAGTTGTTTCTATTGAAGAATTTTTTACAGGTCCGGGAAAGACTATTTTAGAGCCAAATGAATTACTTATCGATATTTTTATGCCTGAACTGGAAGAAAACGAAACAGGTTTCTTTAAAAAATTAGGCCAGAGAGATGCGCTTGCGATAGCTGTTTTGAATGTTGCAGTAAAAATGAGAAGAAGAAGGGCAGGGACAAATACATTTGATAGGGCAGTTGTTGCGTTTGGAGCAGTTGCACCGACAGTTGTAAGGGGGCGAAGAGTAGAAAAAGCTATTATTAGCAGTTCTTTAGATTCCCCCAAGCAGATTCATTACATTGCACGACTTGTTTTTAGAGAGGTCTCTCCAATATCTGATATAAGAGCATCTCTTAAGTATCGGCAGGATATGAGTATAAATCTTTTGTACGAAGGATTACTTGACCTACGTGCTAATGATTGGAAGAGAAAGGCATAACTATGAAAGACTTTAAATACATAGGAAAAAGTGTGCCAAGAATTGATGCTGCAGATAAGGCTTCTGGAAAAATTAAATACATGTCCGACCTTAATTTTCCTGGAATGCTTTTCGGCAAAATATTACGTGCAAAATATTCACATGCATTGATAAAAAAGATTGATACATCGCAGGCAAAAGCTCTTCCCGGTGTTGTTGCTGTTGTTACATGGGAAGATGTTCCCGGGTTAAATGGTTTTGGCATTGTTACGCCGGATCAGCCCGTGTTATGTGAGGATAAAGTAAGATACATTGGCGATGCTGTTGCTGCTGTTGCTGCTGAGACAAAAGAAATAGCGGAAGAAGCAATAAAGCTCATAACTGTTGACTATGAACCACTTCCTATTGTAGATGATCCCATTAAAGCTATACATCCTGATGCTCCAAAGGTACATGAGGGTAGTAATATACATCTCCACACGAAAATTAATCGAGGTGATGTAAAGAAAGGGTTTAAAGAAGCGGATGTCATAGTGGAACACACCTACTATACGGGAATGCAAGAACATGTATTCTTGGAAACAGAATCAGGTGTTTCAAAGCTTGAAAAAGACGGGACTCTTTCTGTTTATGCGGGTTCTCAGTATCCGCAGAGAGACCAGATGCAACTCTCCCGTTGCCTTGCTCTAAATCCACGAAAAATTCATGTTGTATCCTATCCGGTAGGTGGAGCGTTTGGTGGCAAAGACGAGCTTACCATACAGCCTATTTTAGGATTGCTTGCATTAAAAACAAAACGGCCTGTAAAAATTGTTATGTCTCGGGAGGAGTCCATTGTTTCCTATTGGAAAAGGCATCCAATGATTATGAAGTATAAAACTGGAGTTAAAAAAGATGGAACATTAGTTGCAAATAAGGTGACAATATATGCGGATACTGGAGCATATGCATCCCTTGGTGGCCCTGTGTTAAATCTTGCCATAGAGCATGCTTGTGGTCCTTATAAATTATCTAATGTAGATCTAGAAGGTTATTGTATTTATACGAACAATGGTGTCTCTGGTGCGTTTCGAGGGTTTGGTGTACCTCAAGCAACATTTGCAATGGAAACACAGATGGACATCATAGCTGAAAAATTAGGGATTGATCCCATTGAATTGCGTAAGAAAAATGCTTTGCGAAAAGGAGATATAGCTCCCGTGGGCAATAAGCTTACAACAAGCGTAGGCACTGTAGCTGTATTGGATGGTATAAGCAAAACGAAACTGTGGAAAGAAAGAGAAAAATATCTTGTAAAAAACACTAAAAAGCCATGGATTAAAAGGGGTTTTGGTTTTGCTCTTACGTATCAAGGCACTGGCCTCGGAGTTGGACTTCCTGATTACGGTGGTGCTATTTTAAAGTTTTGTGAAAACGGTGGTTTTGAGGTTGGGGTAGGTTTGGTGGACTATGGCCAGGGAATTGGCACTTCATATGCGCAAATTGCAGCAGAAATGATGAAATGCCCGATAGATAAGATAAACGTTTTACTTGGTGATACTGATACTACTGCAGATTCAGGACCTACAAGTGCATCGAGAGGGGTATATTTAGGTGGAAAAGCAACTATTATTGCGGCAGAGAAAATGATGACAGTTTTAAAGGAGAAAGCATCTGAAATGTTAAAAGTTTCTGTTGATAATTTTGATGCTAAGAATGGTTATATATGTATGAAAAATCGGTCAGAAAAAAAGATTTTATATGAAGAAATTGCAGCACAATTTATGAAAAAAACGCATCATCTTCCTGAAACTGAGGGTTATTTTCTTATGCCACTTGCGGATATGAAAGTTGAAAATGCTTTTGGGCTTCCTCACCATATCTTTGCATTTTCTGCCCATCTTGCTCTTGTAGAGGTTAATACTCTTACTGGTCAAACAAAAGTGTTGAAAGGTGCAGAGGTGATAGATGCAGGTGAAGTAATAAATAGACAAGGGCTCGAAGCACAATCTGAGGGTGGTTTTGTTATGGGTATGGGATATGGGCTTTTTGAAAACATGATTATTAAGAAAGGAATATTTAAAACGACAAATTTTTCCACGTATATTATTCCTTCCGTAGAGGATGCTCCTTCCGATATTGAAACAGTTACTGTTACTGACCCGGAAGAAACAGGACCATATCGCGCTAAAGGTGTTGCAGAAACTGTTATGTGTGCTACTGCTCCTGCTATTACAAATGCAATTTACAATGCTGTAGGAGTAAGAATTTTTAGGATTCCTGCAACAAGTGAAATAGTTTACACACTTCTTAAAGAGAAAGGAAAGACAGAATGAAAACAGTCATTAGAGATATAGATATTATTGCTACGTTTAATCGAAACTTGGATGAAATTAAAAATGGTTGGATCTACATTGAGGATAATGTAATAAAAGAAATAGGCAGTGGAGTTTTTCCTGATTTTGAAATTGATAAAGAAATTTCCGGAAAGGGAATGGTTTTCTTACCTGGATTTGTCAATACCCATCATCATTTTTACCAATCACTTTTCAGAGCAGTTCCCGAGGTGCAGAATACAAAATTATTTGATTGGTTAATTTTTCTTTATGAAAAATGGAAGAATATAGACGAGGAAGCTGTGATGATATCTACAGTTACAGCCATTCTTGAACTGATGAAAAGTGGCGTCACGACCACGACTGACCATTTATATCTTTTCCCAAAAGGGCACCCTTATCTATTTGATGCACAGATGGAAGGGGCTGATATTACAGGGGTGCGTTTCTACGGGACGAGAGGTAGTATGTCTCTTTCTAAAAAGGATGGAGGATTACCTCCTGATTCTGTAGTGCAAACCGAAGATGAAATTTTAAGAGATTCAGAGCGAGTTGTTGAAGAATATCATGATCCCTCTCGTTTTTCTATGCACCGAGTTGCTCTTGCGCCTTGTTCGCCATTTTCTGTTACGGAAGAATTAATGCATGAAAGCGTTACTCTTGCGCGGAAGTATAATCTTTTGCTGCATACTCATCTTGCAGAAACAAAGGATGAAGAGGAGTTTTGCCTCTCTAAATTTGGGGTGAGACCTGTTGATTATATGGAAAAAGTAGGGTGGCTAGATTCAAATGTATGGTTTGCTCATCTTGTGCATGTGAGTGAACAGGACATAAAAAAACTTTCTGCTAGTAATGTGGGTATGGCCCACTGCCCTACTTCAAATATGAGACTGGGCTCTGGTATTGCGCCTGTTGCTAAAATGAAGAATACGGCAATGAGAATAGGATTAGGAGTGGATGGAAGTTCTTCAAATGATTCAGGGAACTTTTTGCTCGAAATTAGAAATGCACTGCTTCTTCAACGCGTAAAGTATGGAGCAGATGCTTTGACTCCACGTGAAGCTTTATCTTTTGCTACAATCGGAGGGGCAAAAGTTTTAAGAATGGGGAAAGAAATTGGCTCTATTGAAAAGGGTAAAGCAGCGGACATTATCGGCTTTAAGATGGATCGACTTGAATTTGCGGGAGGACTTACTGATCCTATTGCATCCCTTGTGCTTTGTGATGCAAAATCTGTAGATTTCTCAATGATTAATGGCGAAGTTGTAATAGAAGATGGACATTTTACAAAATTAGACGAGAAAAAATTTATTGATAAGCAGAATAAAATTTCAAAGGAATTACTTAAGTAAGATCGGGATTTGCTAGTTGTTAGCGATTCGACGCAAGTTCTCTTACTATGAGTGTACTTGCAAACCCTGCAAGTTCTGAGCGGAATATCCCTGTATTCAAGAAAACAAAAGGTATATTATGAACGTTAAACATTTCCATTTCTTTTTTGCTAAAAACCCCTTCAGGTCCTATCATAATTGATAGTTTTTTGAGCATTGTATTTTTTAAAAGAGATATAATGTTTTGCTGTGCAGATGGTTCCAGTACAATAGAAAAGCTCTCATCTTTTAGTTTGAAAAAATCTTCTATTCCATTTAACAGGGCTACTTTTGGGATAAATGCAACTTCTGATTGTTCTGCTACAGATAGTGCAATTGCATTGAGTCGTTGAATTTTCTTTTCGATGTTATATTTTTGGCTTTTATCCATTTTTGTAAAGAAAAATGTTTGCACTCCTACAGGAACGCAGAGCTTTATTACTTCTTCTAATAGTTGGGGTTTAATGATGGATTGGACAATTGAAATTTCTGGTAAGAATTGCTTAGCTCTTGTTTTCTTTTCAATGTGACAAGCAATTTTTGTTTTTGTAATTTCTCTTACTTTTGTAGTATATATATAATTATTGTCGAAGAATCTTATGCTTTCATTTTTGCCAACCCTCATTACGTCTCTAAGGTGATGAATGAGAGTTTTTTCTTCAACTGCTATTTCTTGTGCATCCTTTTTAATATGATAATAAAATATTGGCATGGCATATTATACTATACATTTGCTTATTTTGGAATAGATAAAAACATAACCCCCCCTCCTTATCTGGCTAACAGGAAGGTGAAAAGGACTAGCAATAAAGGTTATTTATAATTCTTTCTCCTTAGGTAATGTGTAAAGCACGTCTTCATATGGAGTTCTGTAAAGTTTTGTTTCAAGGAGTTTCTGATCAATTACGTGCCCAATTATACCGATGCTTCTTCCTAGCACAAAGAATGCATTTAGAACACCTGCATTGATTCTTTTCTCTATTTCTTCGTTCGTAAAGCCGATAGATTTCATTAGATCTACAAGTAAAACGCCTGTACAGCCATCGACATTTAAGATAAGATTTTCTTTTTTTGCCGTTGTAATTTTTTCTACTTCGAGTGCATAATCAAGATATTCTGTTTTGGGGAAGTATGTTTTTGCATAATTTTTAAGCAACTCTACTCTTTTGTCTGGGTTTCTTATGCTTTTTACTTTATGTCCTATCCCTGGTATAGGCGTACTTTTTTTCTTCATTTCATCAACAAATTTTTTTGGTGAAAGTCCACTGTCTTTTGCCCATTTAAAATAATGTCCCGCTCCATCTATTGCACCTCCAAAGCGTGGCCCAATGGTGAGTATGCCTGAGACTAATGAAGACACAAGGTCTTTTCCTGCTCGTGCTGCTACTATAGCATTATGTGCGCCAGAAACGCAGGGTCCATGGTCTGCCACAATTTCGATGATAAGCTCGATGAATTTTGTAGCATATTCTGGGAGTTTTTTATTAAGCCATAGCAAACCTATAATATCTCCTATGCTTTTTCCCTCTTCTATAATTTGTGATAGTGGAATGCCGGCATATTTTACTTCTTCCCCTCTGTCGTCTGAAATCGTTGTAATAAATTCTTTGTGGTGTCTTATAATACCTTCTTTTATTGCTTTTTTATAATCAATAGGTATGTCAGGTGGAGCAAATTCTTCAATTTTGCCAGTAATGCCCTGAGATTTTAGATTATTATAAACTTCTTTTATTTTTTCAAACAGTCCGTCGAAAGAATCTGGAACAATAGCTCCTGCTTCTTTTAGGGCTATATTTTTGGCATCTGCTGTTTCTTGTTCGCCACTTGCGCGTGCTCCTGCATGGCCAAATTGTACTTCTGTTGGAAATATTTTTGCGCATGTTCCTGTAACCCAGGCGATAAGTGGTTTTTTGATTTTCCCATCTTTTAGCGCTTCAACAATTTTGTATTCTTCTTTTCCACCCACTTCCCCGAGCATTACATGAAGTTTAATCTCTTCTTTCTCTTCGTGGCGCAATAGATGGTCGATGAGAGAAGAACATGGGTATCTGTCTCCTCCAATCGCAATGCCTTCATTAATGCCATCTGCTGCTCTTGCAATGATGTTAAACATTTCGTTTAACATACCTCCCGATTTTGTTACAAGTCCAACGCTCCCACTTCTGTAAAGTTTTGATGCAATGAGATTTTCAACGCTTCCTCCGGTATTGCCGATTCTAAATTTACCTGCGGCAATGCCTCCTACTGTTGCAGGGCCAATAATTATTTTCCCTTTTTCTTTAGCTAAAGCTTCCATTATTCTTTCTTTTCGTTCGGGTATTCCTTCTGCAATTACCGCAATAAGCTCAATTGTAGAGATGTCCAGTGCTTGAACTGTTGTTTCAAAGGCAGAACGGTATGATGCAAAATTAACCATTACCGTTGCATTAGGATGATATTTTGCTGCATCGCTAAGAGTATTGTAAACGGGTATTATAATTTCTTTGCTTCCGAAAAATGCTGTTTCAATGCCGCTACCGTTGGGGTCTACAATGCACGCAATAGATGGTATTTTTCTTTGAGAGATATAATCAAAATCTAACATTCGCTGAACTGCTTTTAGTTGTTTGCCATATATAATGCTCTGGGTTTCTTTGCTAAATGGCTGTTTCATCTCTTTCTCCTTTCAGGGCAATACCAACAATACGAGTCATGTGAAGTTCCGGGCCGTATACTTCAATTGGGATGCCGATCTCTTCCCCTAAATTTTTCATAAGGGCAAGTCCTTGCTTGTAGTTTGGTCCTCCTCTTCTTACATATATTTTTACATTGGTTTCTTTTATCTTATCTTTATATTCTCTTATTGCTCTTATGATTCCTTTAAATGTTTTCGCAACATCAGTAAAATTTGCAATACCTCCGCCTATGATTAATATTTTACCTTTTGGGTCTTTTTCTCTTGCCATAAGATCCAGTATGGTTTTTGCATAAAGGTAGGTTTCTTCCTCGGATGGATTGCCTGAATATTCCCCATAATTTGCAAGCTCTTTGCCATATCCAAGGTCTACTACTGTGTCTGCATACACAACACTTGCTCCCCCACCTGCTACCATTTGCCAGACACGTCCTTTTGGATTAAGTAGGGTTAGTTTTAATGAGGCACCAGTTTTTTCGTCCATGTCTCTTATAAATTGCTCCTTTTCAGTAAATGTTCTTCCAAAGGGTGTAGGAAATTCAATATCTCCCCATTTATCTTTATTCCAGAATAGAGCCGTGTCATCCAGTCGCGCTACGAGGTCCAGTGGAATAACTTCATTGTTAATTATTGTGAAAGGATTTATCTCGAGGTATGTGAAATCCAATTCTACGAATAATTTGTATAATACTTTTATAAATCCTCTTATTGTTTCATCTACAGTTGAAAAGTTTACAATGTCTATCGATTCAAGGATAGGGACAAAATATTCTTTTACTTTTTCCCAATTTTCTTCAATTTCTACTCCGCCTGTTTCTGAAAAAAATATTTTATCTCCACATTGTTCAGTTTTAATTGCAATGTAGCATTCTTTTGAGTGTGGAACAAATGGCTCTACGAGAAAGTGGGTCAGTGGTCCTTTTGTTTTTCCAATTTCAACAACCTTTCCCATTCTTTCATTTATCCACTGTTTTGCTTCATCATATGTTGTGTTAAGCAGTACAAGATTGTGCTTCCCTCTTTTTCCGAATAGTTGGTCAGGTTTTACAACGAGGCGTTTTTCTTTAATCCAATTATTTTTTTCTGCAATTGTTTCAATACTGTTTTCAGGGGTTACGAGGGCTACTTCACCTTTATACTGAAATTTTCCGCTAGAGTATTCATTAATATATTTTGATAAGAGTTTTTTTGCTGCATATTCTCTTATTCCACATTGCGCCATTAAATATCCTCCATATTTTTGATTATTCTATCGCCAAAATCTGAAGTAGATACTTTTCTTGCTCCGTCTATTTGTCTTGCCAGGTCGTAGGTTACATATTTTTCTTGGATTGTCTTCTCTATTGCAGTGATAATTACCTTTTTTACTTCATCCCATCCCATATACTCAAACATTTCAGCACCGGATAGGATCATCGAACCGGGATTTATTTCGTTTTTTCCGGCATGTTTTGGGGCAGAGCCATGTGTTGCTTCAAACAGTGCGACGTGTGTGTTAAAATTTATGTTTCCTCCCGGAGCCATACCTAGTCCGCCAACCTGTGCGGCGCAAGCATCTGAAATATAGTCACCGTTCAGGTTTGGTGCGACAATTATATCGTATTCACTCGGGCGAAGTAGTAGCTGCTGGAACATTGCATCTGCAATTCTATCATTCAGAACGATTTTTCCGTCAGGCATTTTTCCATTGTATTTTTCTGTTAGTTCTTTTTCTGTGATTACTGTATCTTTATATTCTTCTTCTGCAAGTTGGTAAATTGCATTTTTAAAGAGTCCTTCCGTGTATTTCATAATATTTCCTTTGTGCATAATTGTTACGGATTTTCTTCCATATTTAAGTGCATAATCTATAGCTGCTTTCCCTATCCTCTTTGACCCAGATATGCTAATTGGTTTTATTCCGATACCCGAGTTTTCTTTTATATTAACGTTTAATTTATCTTTCAGGAAGTTTTTTATTTCAATTGATTCTTTTGAATCATACGGCCATTCGATTCCTGCGTATACATCTTCAGTATTTTCTCTGAATATGATTACATCCAATAATTCTGGATGTTTCATAGGGGAGGGTACGCCAGTAAAATATCTTACCGGGCGGAAGCAGACAAATAGGTCCAGGACTTGTCTCATAGTAACATTAAGCGATCTGTATCCACCACCGACTGGTGTTGTAAGAGGGCCTTTTATTGAAACAACATATTCTTTTATTGCTTCTATTGTTTCCTTCGGAAGTGGTTCCCCCTTTTTTTCTAATGCTTCTTCTCCTGCAAGAATTTTTAGCCACTCCACTTTTCTTTGGCCATTATAAGCTTTTTCTACTGCCGCATCAAACACTTTAATGGCAACAGGTGTAATGTCTCTCCCAATTCCATCCCCTATTATGTATGGAATTGTGGGGTTGTTTGGCACATGCATTTTGCCATTTTCTACTGTAATTTTCATTTTACATCTCCTTGTGCTGTAAAGGGCAATAGCCCTCCAGCAAGTATAATTTTTTGTTGCCTATCTGAAAGATACAATTTAAGTGTGATTTCTTTGTTTTTTGTTATGTTTTTTGTTTTGATCTCTTTTTCTCCATTTTCTATTGCTTTTTTGATGTTGGCTATTTCAATACTATCGCCTTGTTCTATTTCATTATAATCTGAGGGGTTATCGAACAGTAAAGGTACTATACCAAAATTTACAAGGTTTGCCTGGTGTATTCTTTCTATTGTTTTTGCAATAACTGCCTTTACTCCGAGATACATGGGACATAATGCTGCATGTTCTCTTGATGAGCCCTGTCCGTAGCTTTCCCCTCCCACAATAATATTTGCTATACCGTGTTCTTTATTTTTTAAAGCACGTTCGGAAAAGTGTGGGTCTATGGGCTCAAATACATGAGTTGCGTATTCTGGTACATTTGAACGATATTTAAGATAGGGACCTGCGGGCATTATATGGTCTGTCGTTGTTTTATCCACCGTTTTAATTATTACAGTGCCATTTATTGTTTCTTGTGGGGGTTCGTTTTTTGGGATGGGCTTTATGTTTGGGCCTTTGAATATTTCTATTTTTTCTCTTTCTTCTTTTGGCAGTGGAAAGATAAACATGGAGTTGTCTATTTCAAATGTTTCTGGCATTTTTATTTCTTCATATTTAATCCCCATTTTTTCAAGATCTCTTGGATCTGTAATTTTTCCTGTTATAGCTGTTGCAGCAGCTGTTTCTGAACTTACAAGGTACACTTTTGCACTTTTCGTTCCGCAGCGTCCTTTAAAATTGCGGTTATTTGTTCGGACAGACACAGCATCTGTTCCGGGTGCGAAGCTGTTGCCAATGCAAAAACCGCAGGCAGATTCAAAAATTCTTGCTCCTGCTTTTATAATTGACGCTAGACTTTTTTCCTTTTCTATCATTTCTATTACCTGTCTTGATCCTGGTGCGACGCCAAATTCAAGATCTTCACTTGTAATACGCCCTTTTAGAATATGTGCGACAGTCATTAAATCTTTATATGAAGAATTTGTGCAGCTTCCGATGGCAATTTGGTCAACTTTTAATCCAGCAATTTCTTTTACTGTTTTTACATTGTCTGGTGAATCGGGGCATGCAACCATTGGTTCTATCTCTGAGAGATTAATTTTTATTATTTTGTCGTAAGGTGCATCCGGATCGGCCTCAAGTGGGATCCAATCTTTCTCTCTTCCTTGTTTTTTCATAAAGTTGTGTGTTTGCTCGTCAGAGGGGAAGATGGATGTAGTTACCCCTGTTTCTGCGCCCATGTTTGTAATTGTTGCACGTTCTGGAATGGTAAGTGTTTTCACGCCATCTCCACTATATTCTATTGCGCAACCTACGTTACCTTTTGTTGTAAGTATGGACAAGATTTTTAGTATAACGTCTTTTGCTGAAACCCAGTGTTGTAGCTTTCCTGTAAGTTCTATCTTTATTATTTTGGGATATGTAAGGTAGAATGGACCTCCTCCCATTGCAACTGCTACATCAAGCCCTCCGACACCGATTGCCATTTCTCCAATACCTCCTGCCGTTGGTGTATGGGAGTCTGCACCTATTAAGACATTTCCGGGTTTTGCAAATTGTTCTAATTGTACTTGATGGCAAATGCCGTTTCCTGGACGGGAAAGTATAATGCCATATTTTTTTGCGACAGTCTGCAAATAACGATGGTCATCAGCATTTTCAAACCCTACCTGGACTGTGTTGTGATCTATATAACTGACTGCTTCTGTTTTTACTTCTCTAAATCCCATTGCTTCGAATTCAAGATATGTTGCAGTTCCAGTTGCGTCCTGTGTGAGTGTTTGATCGATACGTATGCCAATTTCTTCTCCTTTTTTCGGAATACCATCTACCATGTGGCTCTCAATGATTTTTTCAACGATACTTTTTCCCATTATTGCCTCCATCCTCTTCTGATTTTTTTATTTCACGTATATAGTTATAAATTGTAAATTGGGATACGTTTAATTTGTTAGCTATAAATTCAACTGAATTTTTAATCTGAAAGAATTGTTGTTTGCGCAATTTTTTTACAATTAACTTATTTTTTTGACTTGTTGAAAGGTTGTTTTTTATGCATGCAGCATAAGCAACTTCGTCAAAGATTTTCTTCATTAATCCGATGGTAGAGTGAGATGTATTTTTTGAGATGTCTTTGCTTAAAGTCTTGTCTTCTGCAAATTGTGTAAGAGATTTAAGAAATTCGTCCAGTGAAATAGCCGCAGTAAGATTCATATTAAGGCAAAGAGATGCTATCAATTTATCTTTTCTGTTCCGGATAGGAACAGTAACGGAACGCAGGGGAATTCCTGTAGAGGAAATGCTTTTGTATGGACCTACGATTTCTTTATTGTTTTGAATAGCTTCATTTAATATTTCTAGTCCTGAGTTAGTGAGGGATGAGCCGATTTTCCTGTTTGTAATTTCTCCATTTTCAATGGCAATGATTGAATGTTGGGAGCCCATAAATGAATGCAATACGACTTCACAGTTTTTTCCGAGTAATGCTGCAATGCCTTTTGTTATGGGTTTTAATGCTTTTATAATTGCTTCATCCTCTTTTGAAGGCATTTTTTGCTCCTTACAAAAAATTTTAGCAACTTACAAAAAATTTTAATATCACTGACATTTTATGGATTTTGAGAAAAAAGTCAAGATAATAAAAATTTTTATCAGTTTATTATTTATCTTAAGAGAAATTGAGCACAGATTTAGATAAATTGAGTAAAGTCGTATAATACATATAAAGAGGAGGTGGCAAAATTGGGCTTATCATTTTTTAAACTTGAATCCAAACTATCTATCGCTCTTTCTAGCAGGCTTATAGATGATGAACTTAATCAAAATTCAAGGATTCTTATTATTAAAATTACGAATATCGGGAATAAAACGGCTGTGATAAAATCTATAAAGATTAAGGTACCTCGCAATGAATTTGAGGCTATTCCAAAATTTTTAAGTTCAGGAAGTCTTCCTTATGAATTGAAAGAAGGTGAGGTTTGTTTGGCAGAAACTAGCATAAAAGAGTTAGTGCAAAAACTTATTGATGGGAAATATCCAAAGAAAGTCAAACTTTTGATTGTAGTAGAAGATGAGGATGGTAAAATTCATAGACCGATGGCTTCTTTAATGTTTGACCTTGATAAATTGCGGGGAAAGTATTATACAAAGTAGCATTTAAAACTATCATATTTTGTTTTTAAAAAATAAGAGTGTTCTTTAAATGTGTTGCAAACCTTTTGGCGCTTTCTTTATCTTTTTTATTTGGCCTGTTTTTGTTAATGCCGCCGAAAGGTTTTACTATAAGCGGGTATGTATCCCATCCTCTGCAATTGAATTTTCCAATGATTTTAAACCCTTTCTTTAATAATCTCTTTTGTAAAAATTTATTGAAATCGTTTATCATTGGGATGATATCTATTCCACTTGTGGAAAAAACGAACGCCATTTTTCCTTTTTGGTTGTCTAATCTATCGATAAAATTTAGCAATTCCTCGGAGTGCTTTCCGTAGTAAATACCTGAACCAAACCCAATAAGGTCGTAGTGATTGAGAATATTTGCTTTGACCTCGGATAATTTTGTTATATCTGCGTTTAGAACTTCAGCCATTGCTTTGGCAATTTTCTCGGTATTGCCGTGATGCATTGAAACATAAATAATAAGTGGTTTCATGGCATAGGTTGTGCTCTATATATTCTCCTTTTACTTTTTTGTGTATTTATCCAATCACTGCTCTTTCCTGGATAAGTTTTCCTGTTTTAAAGCGCTCTAAAGTGAGATTATTTGCTTCGCGGATATACATATTTTTGTGAACTATAAGCGATGCAAGAAGTTTACCTACAACTGGACCTAACATGAAACCATGCCCAGAATATCCACATCCCAGTATGAATCCATTTATTTTTGTTGGCCCTAATATTGGATGACGATCAGGTGTTACTATATAATACCCTGCCCATTGCTTCATTATATTTACCGAAGAAAGAATTGGTAAAACACTTATAATTTGTTTTGAATACTCTTCAAGGAAGTTTAACGTTGAGTTCAGATTTGATAGCGGGGGTTCTTTTAAGTCTGTTCCGCCTATAATTCTTCCTCTATGGGTTTGTAAAAAATAGAGTTCGTCTTTTACAACCATTGGGCCTAAAAAATTATGCAAAGGTTCGCTAGCTGCAATTTGATGTCTGTATGGTTGCAATGGAAGGTTTAATCCGACTAATTGCCCTATATATTTTGCTCCGTATCCAGCACCGTTTATTACAGTATTTGTTGTATATCTGTTTTTATTGGTAACTACTTCTTGAATTTTATTATTTTTTGCGTGGATTTCGTTTACTTCTTCAAATGTATTTATTTCTACTTTTCTCTCTTTAAGAAATATTTGCAGTGCGTTTATTACGTCAAAAGGATATGCACTTCCATCTGTATGGCACCAACTTGCTCCTACTACATCGTCTGTGTTTAAATCTGGCACAATTTCTTTTGCTTCTTTCGTTGATATAATAGTGCTTTCTACACCAAATGTATTTTGGTATTTTACGTATTCTTTATACTGAGCAAGTTCTTTCTTGTTGCTTAAAAGCCATAAATAACCACCTTGTTCAAAATGAATGGGTATTGGAAGGTCGTTATTCCATTTTTTCCAGAGCTTTACGCTTTCATTCATTAAAACGATATGTTCTTTTGTTGTAAATTGTTGCCGTATGCCTGAGCCACATCTTCCTGTGGATCCTGATCCTAAGTAGGATTTTTCAAGGATAGAGATATTTTTAATACCAGATTTAACAAGGTAGTATGCGGTGGCAAGTCCTGTAATGCCTCCCCCGATGATTACAATGTCCCGATTTTTCATTTCTTTACCTTTGAAAATATTCCGAATGGCACAGGAGTTTCAGGTGGACGTGTTGTAGGCATTTCTATTTCATCAATTCTTTTTTTTAATTCTTGTGCAAGAATTTTTTCTGTCAGAGGAATGCATGTTTTTCCCTGGCAAGGCCCTGTGCTTAGTTGTAAATATTTTCGTAGTGATTCAATATCTTTGTATCCTTTATGGATTGCATCTTTTATTTCTTTTAACGTAATATCTTCGCATCTGCAGATAATAATTTCTTCATCCTTCATTTTACACCTCGATATTTCTTACTTCATACACAAGTTCCGGATCGTTAAACTGTACTGTGATTATTGCAGCACTTGTGTCTTTTTCTGGCAGGATAATTTTTGTTACTGTTCCTTTTCCTATTTTTTCGCCTTTTCTATTTAAGAGGTTAACTTCTTCTCCCTTTTTTGGTGTCGGTAGCATTTCATATGGCAAGCTTACTATTCCATTTCCACCTTTTATGTTTATAAGAAAGATTGCAAGTCCCGGGCAAATTTTGATGCAGTTTCCGCAGCCAATACATTTATTAAAATCTATATCGGGAATGCTATTGATTGTTTTCATTGAGATTGCGTGTACTGTGCAGGATGTGACGCAGGGGTTACACGGAATTTCTTGTGGGCATTCAATGATAGCAACGGGTTTTTTTCTGATTTTTTCTACTGATGGAAAATTTTCTTTTATATCCTCTGTTTTTAAAAATCCTGTCTTTAAAAAATTACTCATATTGTGCCTCTTTCAGTCCTTCTCTTATTTTTTTTCCGAAAGGCCCGCTTCGTAATATGTTCAATTCTTTTATAGAAGATTCTCTTTCTTTTGTTGCATCTTTTCCCATTTTAATGAGTATCGAGTATGCAGCAGTTGCTCCTTCTATCATAGCGGTTGATGCTTCTTCTATTCCATCAATGTCTCCTGCTACAAATGTATTTTTAAGAGATGTTTCGAGAAATCTATTTCTTATTGGGACATACCCGCTAAGAGAGGGCACGTATTTTAATTGGCATCCCGCTTGTGCAAGTAATGTCACTGATGGTATAAGGCCAGTAGAGAGACATACTGTATCCACATCCCATGTTTTTTCTGTGCCGGGAATTTCATTGAATTTTTTATCAAGACCTACTGTCACTGCTTGTTCGACATGTTTGTTTCCATTTACTTCTTTAACCGTTGTGCTGGTAAGGATTGGTACATTAAAGCGTCTGAGTTTTGCTGCATGTACGAAGTATCCCCCGATGTTAGGCAGAGCTTCTATTACTCCTTCTACGTTGATGCCAGCCTGAAGCATCTGATATGAAACAATTAAGCCAACATTTCCTGCTCCTACCATCAATATGGATTTTCCTGGTTTTATGCCGAAGACATTCATTAATGTTTGTGCTGCGCCTGCACCGAATACTCCGGGAATGTCATTTCCTGGGAATGGTATCATTTTCTCTGCGGCTCCTGTAGCAAATATGAAATATTTACTTTTAATTTTTACAAATTGATTTTTTTTGAATACACCAATTGTATTAGGGGGATAGAAGGCAAATACAACACTGTTTACAAAATTTTCAATATTTTCCTTTTTTATCGTGTTAATCATTTCGGATGCGATTTTTATGCCTCTTGTTCCTGCTTTCTCTCTTTCCGAACCAAAGAATTTATGTGTTTGCTTGATAAGTTGCCCACCAAGAAGTGGATTTTGTTCGACGATTAATGGTGACACTCCGTATTTTTTAAGTGTAATTGCAGCACTTAAACCTGCTGGTCCTCCTCCAATGACGACTACGTCTCTATTTATTTCAATTGGAGGCTGGAAATGTTCGATTCTGTCCGGTTTTTCTCCCATTCCATCTTGTCTTTCAACAACTATTCTTTCTCTTACAGGAAGAATGCAGGTTTTTATGTTGGGTATGCCGTTTACTCTCATCATACAGGATGAGCATTTTCCTATTGCGCAGAACATCCCTCTTGGTCTGTGGAGCTTAGTGCTCTTAGAGAATACATTCAAACCGTTGCGATACAATGCCATTGCAACCGTTTCATTTTGATATGCCTCTATTTCTTTACCTTCAAATACAAAATGAATTTTTTTCTGTTTCTTGAAATGCAGAACCGGGTGTTCTTTAATTTCTCTCATCTTTTTCTTTCCTTATTCACGGTTTATTATTATAATTTGTTGTTTCAGTTTAATAGTTTTATTTTGTTGCTATTCTTTTTCTAACGCATCTAATGTGTATAGATTTGCAGCATTCCACAGAAACCAATCGGTTAACTCGTTATTATAAACTGCCTTTTTTTCTAGCTGTATCTCATTTTTCCCGTAAAAATGGTATAATGAAAAATCTTGAAGATACGGTATAAGTTTGCATTTTGAATCGATTGCTTTAAGGCGTTTTATTCCATCCTGAAGGGTCAAAAGAATTGTTTCGTAAGGATGAGCATCGGGATCTTTGATACCATAACTTCCTTGCGCGTAATGTGATGGGTAAACCATGGGACATAAATAATCGGCATAGGTAGCTATTTTTTCAAGATTTTGACCTATTCCCAAATCATCTGTTGCAGATAGTACCAAACCAAAGATATCCACTTCTACTTTTACTCCGTATTTATGTATCCGGTCTGTTGCATATTTAATGAATAACTGGATATTATCTTCTTTTGAAACGGCTTTTTTATTTGAAGGATATAAAAGCTCTATGCTATTTGACACGGCAGGGAAACGTATATAGTCAAACTGTATTTCTTCAAATCCCATTGAAATAGCTTCTTCTGCTATATCCACATTGTATTGCCATACTGTTTCTGAATACGGGTCAACCCAGGAAATATTGCTTCTATCATAATAGATTGCCCCATTACTTTTTTTGACTACGAGATCTTTTCTTTTAGCAGCAAGAAGTGGATCTTTAAACACAACGATTCTTGCAACAGGATAGATACCGTTTTCTTTGCACTGTGCAACAATCTTTTGTATATTGCTTATTTTTTTGATTGAAGAATTGATATCTTTTGAAAGCGGCACAGTTGATTCATAGGAGAGGTAGCCCGTTGCATCTTTTATATCTATGATGAATGTATTTATCTCAGTTTCTTTTGCAATTTTTATATAATCGCTAAACCGATCTAAACCTGCAGTCCATCCTGTTATATACAGTCCTTTTAGTGTTTTTGGTCGTGCAGTACGGTGTATCTTTATTGTTCCCCCATTTTTCAATATATCCATTGCTCCCCATTCTTTTTGAACGGGAAATGGTGTTTGGTGAGGGGTGTAGTTGGCTTCATTTAGTGTTTCTGTGGTAGAAAATACAAATATTAATATAAGCAGTACGAATAGATTTTTTTTGATCATACTTCTGAATTTCATCTAATCCTCATTTCTATTAACTCTTTTTCCGAAAGTCCAAAATAGTGACCAATTTCATGCATTAATACTTTTTTAACTTTTTCTTTGAGTGGTATTTTTTTTCTATTTGATTCATGAAGGATGGGGCCGATAAACAGTATTATACGATCTGGAAGTACTCCTTGATATCCTGGCCCTCTTTTTCTAAGGGGTATCCCTTCGTATAACCCAAGCAAAGTGCCTTTTTTATAAAGATGTACTCTTTTCAACATGTCTACTGTTGGGTAGTCCATAGTAAGGAATTCAAGATTTTGAATGTGTTTTTTAAAGTAGTCAGGTATTTCCTCCAAACTCTCTTTAATTATTTCTTCAAATTGTTCTTTTGTAATTTCCATGCTTATATTATAATAAAATATGACAAGAATTAAACTACTTTTATTTTATTTGATTTGCATAGGACCTGAAAATTTTTTAAAAATGTTAAAGTCGAGTATCTATGAAAAACGCATCATTTATTATTTTGAGCTTTCCTTTGATAAGGTAAAGCTTATGGAGTCGAGAGTAAAATCAGAAAGCAAAATATTTTATTCTTTTGATGAGTTACCATCCTTTTTGAAAGCCAAGATTAAAAAAAATCTAGGATATGAAAAACTCCGTATTTTTAAATACAGGCTTTCTGCGACAATAAAACTTGTTGCTTCTTTTGTTGACGGTGAATTTGCTTCTTACTGTTTTTTGGCCTGCTCTGAAGAGCAGTTTTCGCTATTTAGATTAGGGAAAAGCGATATCTATTTTTTTGATTGCTTTACATTTCCAGAATTTCGCGGGTTGGGTTTGATATACAATGAAACAAAATATGCCATAGATGTATTTAAGGAATATGGATATTCAAGGGCTTGTGTTGCAATAGATTCTTTTAATACGGATTCAATTTGTGCGTTCAATAAAATAGGTTTTTATAAGACAAAAGAGTATTGGTTAAGAAAAATCTTTTTTATTAAAAAGATCCTTGTAAAATAAATTTATTTTACAAGGATTAACTTGCAACACCAAAAAAATATTCTTTTTCTGTTATTTTTTATTTGTATTGATGTGGAACAGTTTATAGAAAGGGCAGAAGCCATTAAAGCCCGTAAAGATGAGTACAAATCCAACAAACCAGCCAATAATTCTAAAAGTATTTGGAGATAAGGCAATTATTCGAGCAAATAGGTATTTTGCGGAAGGAGACATGTAATATCCAGTATCGAATAAATTTTTGATATTTGTTACCTGAGTGCCAAGATAGAAAATTAGAATCCCTATTGCTACTCTTACAATTCTTTCGACTTTATTGACGTTTACTGTATCGTTGTCGTTATTCATTTTGATGGCTTTTTTGGTATTTTCTTTGGTGTTAATCTTATGGCTCGAAGTATTGCTTCCGAGTCCTCTATATTTATGTATTTCAGTATTGGGAAGCCGAGCAAAGCCATTGTTTCTTGTCTGTGAATAAGCGCGATAACTCGTGATTTCCTCTTTTTTTCTATTTTGTGTATTAATGAGAGTCGTGCACTTTCCAGATTTTTTTGCCTAAACCAAGGACTGATCAGTGCAAGAAGTATAAAAGACCAGAATAAAATGGTAAAAATGTTATTTACTTCATTCATCATACCCTCCTTCCCATTGTTATTGTATAATAAGATTGCAGATTTGCAATGAGGGATGATGTTTTGAGGAAGTATTTAAAATGGCGTGCATCGTATTTTACGAAGTTTACGTTAGGAATTGTTGTTTTGTAATAGGTGAGTTTAGATTTTTTGTTTAATTTACAAATTTTAGTCAAAAGGAAAAAGTTTTATGTAAAATATTGTTTGTATACTTTAGTATGAAGATTTAATGCAAATAAAAATGCCTCTCCTTGTGAGAGGCATTTTTATTCTATTTTTTAGATATTAATATCCTGGATATTGTGGAGCAGATGGTTTTTCTTCTTTGGGAATGCTTGCAACGATGGCTTCTGTACTTATAAGGAGTGATGCAATGCTTTCTGCATTTTGTAGAGCAATTCTTACAACTTTGAGTGGGTCGATAATGCCTGCCTTGAACATATCTTCAAATTTTCCTGTTTCTGCATTAAATCCTATGTTCTTCTTGGATTCCAATACTTTATGAAGTACAATAACTCCGTCGTATCCTGCATTCTGTGCAATGAGTTTTATTGGCTCTTTTAATGCTTTTTTTACAATTTCAATACCTGTTTTTTCGTCTCCTTCTGCTTTAATTTTATCAAGAGCAGGGAGCGTGTTTAAATATATTGTTCCTCCGCCTGCTACAATGCCTTCTGCAAGAGCTGCTTTTGTTGCGGCTACTGCGTCTTCTACTCTATGCTTCATTTCCTTCATCTCTGTTTCTGTAGCGCCGCCTACCTTAATGATTGCAACGCCTCCAGCAAGTTTTGAAAGCCTTTCTTCCAATTTCTCTTTGTCATAATTTGAAGTGGTTGTTTTAACTTGTTCTTTAATCTGGTTGATTCTTGCATTTATATCTTTTTTGTTTCCTTTTCCACCGACAATTGTTGTATTGTCTTTGTCTACTTTTATGATGTCTGCTTTTCCTAGCATATCAAGCGTTACACTTTCAAATTTAAGCCCAAGATCTTCTGATATGACTTGACCTCCCGTAAGAATTGCAATGTCCTGAAGCATTGCTTTTCTTCTGTCGCCAAATCCAGGTGCCTTCACTGCTACGCAGGAGAAAGTCCCTTTTATTTTATTAAGTACCAGTGTTGCAAGGGCTTCACCAGTTAAATCATCTGCAATAATGAGGAATGGTTTACCTTTCTGGATAATTTTCTCTAAAAGTGGCAAAAATTCCTGTACTGAAGATATTTTTTTATCTGTGATGACTATGAAAGGATCTTCTAATTCTGTTTCCATTCTATCGGGATCAGTCACAAAATATGGTGACACATATCCCCTATCAAATTGCATACCCTCAACTGTTTTTACATCAATGCCTAGGGCTTGCGATTCTTCGACTGTGATAACACCGTTTTTACCCACTTTTTCTAAGGCGTTTGCAATGGCAGTACCTATTTCTTGATATTTTGAAGATACTGTTCCAATTTGTGCGATTTCTTCATTTGTGCTGATATCTTTTTTAAGATGCTGCATTTCTTCTACTACTGTTTTTACAGCTTTATCCATTCCCTTTTTGAGGAGCAATGGGTCTGCACCGGCAGTAACATTCTTTATCCCTTCGTTGATCATTACTTGCGCTAGCACTGTTGCAGTTGTTGTGCCATCACCTGCAATATCTTCTGTCTTGGATGCCACTTCTTTTACAAGCTGTGCACCAATATTCTCATACGGATCTTCTAATTCAATTTCTTTTGCAATAGTCACACCGTCATCAGAGAGTACCGGAGAACCAAACTTTCTCTCTAATGCTACGTGTCTTCCTTTTGGCCCAAGTGTAACTTTTACTGTATTTGTTAATTTGTCGACACCATCTTTTATGGCTTTTCTTACATCTGTGCTGAATAGAATTTGTTTTGCGTCCATGTTTTGCCTCCTTATTTAAGAATTGCTAAAATGTCGTTTTCGGAAAGGATCAAATACTTTTCCTCTTCCAATTTTACTTCTGTTCCCGCATACTTGGAGAAAATTACTATATCTCCCTTTTTTACTTCGAGAGGGACTTTTTTCCCACTATCAAGCATTCTACCACTGCCTACTGCCACGACTTTACCTTTTTGTGGCTTCTCTTTCGCTGTGTCTGGCAATACAATGCCTGATTTTGTTTTTTCTTCAGATTCTTCAATTTGTACTACAAGACGATCGCCAATTGGTTCAATTTTAGCCATACTAAAACCTCCTTTTCCGTTATATTTATTATTTTTAGCACTCTATTACCCGGAGTGCTAAACATATTATATAAAGTTTGGTTTCCATGTCAATACTTTAAAATAAAAATTTTTAAAATGTTAATACATACTTATTGGACCAGTGAAAATATTCTTGTACGACATTGTCTTTTTAAAATAGATTGAAACTCAAAAATTTTACAATAAGTTGAAAGCAATATATTTTTTTATATAATTTACATCCTTATTTTCTTTGAAAGTTTAGTGATATTTGTTATTATATGAGCGAGTGGGCAATGAAAAAATGAAAAATGCAAATATTGTATCACATAGTGAGAAAGAAACGAGAATGATTGGCAAGAATCTTGCAATGCATCTAATTGATAGCAGTACTAAGAAAGGAGTGCTATTCCTTGAAGGTGAATTAGGTGCTGGTAAGACTGTTTTTGCAAAAGGGTTTGCTGAAGGATTGGGCATCGAAGAAAATGTTGATAGTCCTACATTTGTTTTTATTAGAGAGTATTATTCAGGAAAAGTACCTTTCTATCATTTTGATTTGTACAGATTGAAGGATCTTGGAGAGATTGATGAATTGGGATTTTTTGAATACTTTGATAGGGATGGATTTATTCTTATTGAATGGGCAGAAAAAGTGAAGAATTATATCGAACCATCTGTTGAAATCCGCATAGAGAAAGCAGGGAAGAATAAAAGAATTCTTTCTATAGAGATACTAGAACAAGGAGTGAATATTAATGAATGGACTTTGTATTAATAATGCGTTTTCTCCTACGATGATTGTATTTTCTTCCAAGAAAAAGTTATTTTTTTCTGTGGCAGAAAATCCTCCTTTAAAGCAGCCAAATAATATTCTTTATGTGGTGAAAAGCATGATGGAGCTTTTTTCTTTTTCTCCGAAGGATATTGATTTTATATCGGTTGTAAAAGGACCTGGTAGTTTTACAGGGACGCGTATTGGTGTGGTAGAAGGGAAAATGCTTGCTTTTTTACTTAATATACCCTTAGTTGCTTTAAATTCACTTGAGCTTATTGCGTCGGGGTTTGAGGGAGAAGTGATACCGGTTCTTCCTGCTGGGAGAAACGCATATTTTGTCTCTCGTTTTAATTTTGGAAAACGAATGGAACAGGATTTATGCATTAATCTGGAGGAATTGTTGCAAATTGAAGCCACAATTATCACTCCTGTGAGCTCTTTGAAAAATGTTTTAAAGGAGAAAAGAGTGATTGTGTATATTCCAACGTTGAATGAATTTGCAAAAAAATCTTTTGAGAAGTTTACAGAAGGAAGTATAGTAGACGATCCTCTTTCTCTTACTCCCACATATCTCCGTTCTGTAAATTTGATATTCAAAAGGAAAAAATGATTGGGTTAGCTCTACATATTTCATTAGCAACGACAAAGGATTTAAGAGCGATATATCAAATCGAAACTTTAGCTTACCCCGATCCCTGGCCGAGAGAAGTGTTTATAATGGATTATCTATTCAATAGTAATTCAAGATACTATGTTGTGAAGTTTTTAAATAAAATTATTGGGTTCTTTGGTATATGGATAGAACCCGAGAAAGTACACATTATAAATATTGCAGTGCATCCTGATTATAGAAGGAGAGGTGTTGGAAGAAAGATGATAGAGTTTGTAATAAAGCTTGCAAAGAAGAAACGAAAGAAAAAAGTGTATCTTGAGGTAAGAGAAACAAATATAGCTGGCCAGGAATTGTACAAACAGCTGGGATTCGAGTTTAGTGGCATAATTCCTGATTATTATAGCGATGAGGAGTCTGGGCTTATAATGCGAAAGGTGTTAAATGATCATTCTTGGGATTGAAACATCATGTGATGATACAGCGGTTGCTGTTTTAAACGAGAAAGGAAAAATATTAAGCAACGTCCTATCGTCTCAGGATGAATTTCATAGGGATTTTGGAGGAATAGTTCCTGAAATTGCATCGAGAAAACATGCCGAACTTATAGGATATGTACTTAAAGAAGCCCTGAATCTTTCCAGTAAAACATTAAAAGATATTGATATTGTTTCTGTGACTTATGGTCCGGGGCTTGTTGGTTCTCTACTTGTGGGCGTTGAAGCGGCAAAGGCAATTTCATTTAGCCTTAACATTCCTCTTGTTGGCGTAAATCATCTCGAGGGCCATATATATTCGCTTTTTCTTGAAGATTCTCCTCTATATCAAACGAGTAATCCTTTTCCACTGCTTATTCTAATTGTATCTGGAGGGCATACTGAACTTGTTTTGATGAAGCAACATCTCACGTATCAATTGATAGGGAAAACAAGAGATGATGCAGTAGGCGAGGCGCTTGATAAGTTTGCACGGGCTTTGGGATACAGTTACCCGGGAGGACCTGCTATTGAACGGCTTGGTAGCAAAGGAGATCCTCATTTTTACCGTTTTCCTCGTTTAAATTTTAAAGGTTCTCCGTATGAATTTAGTTATAGTGGATTAAAAACTGCAGGGATTTATTATTTGAATCAGCATAAAAATGAAATAGAAAAGCATATCAGTGATATTGCTGCAAGCTTTGAGGAAGCATTGACTGATATACTTGTTCAGAGGACACTCCGCGCTGCAAAAGACTTCAATGTCAAGGCCATTGGCGTAGTAGGAGGGGTATCGGCGAATAAGAGGCTCCGAGAAAAGTTTGCAAAGAAATCTGCCATGGATGTTTATTTCCCTGGGCCAAACCTTTCTATGGATAATGCCGCAATGATTGCAATGGCGGGTGCTATGCGATATAAAGCGGGACAAACAAGCGATCTTCGTCTGGATGCTGTATCAAGGCTTAAACTTGCATAAAATTCTATTTTTGTTAAACTATTGCCTTAGTTGTGTTAATTTATGAGGAGGTTTAATGAGAGTAAAGACATTGAAAGGTGCCTTTTTAACTGTCAACCGTGCTTCAAAAAAAATATTAAAGGAGAAGATAAGAGAAACTAGAGTTCTGGATGAGGAGAACGGTATCTTTTATACAGATTATTCTATTTTTCTTGTTCATTTTGTAAAGACGGTTGATAAGAAGTTCAAAAAGGCATTTCCTGAGATAGCAAGACAAATTTTCTGGGACGAAGGAATTAAAATAAGCAAAAAGATGATTTTTCAGTTTGCACGTATTAAAAATAATGACAAAAAGAAGCTATCTATACTTTTTGTTTTAAGTAATGGAAATATACTTCAAATTTCCCCATTGTCGCTTATAAGTTTTTGTGAAGGAGCAAATCTTATAACAGATGATGGAGGGGTTTATTATTTTTTCCCTACAATTTTTCTTACGCGGCTTATTGGAAATTCGGCAAAAAACGAGCTTATTGCAAAAAATAAGCTTTCACTTGTAGCTCAAATTAATGGGTTAGAGGTGGATGAATTAGAAGACATTGACGAATTAACTCCTGTTTCAATTCGTGATTTTGATATTGATTGGATGGGGGAGCTTCTTCGTACCTTAAAAGATATAGATATGAGGCTTGAAACGATTGAAAAGCAGCTTAAGGAAAGAAAAAGCAATGAAAAAAATTAGTAAAATTATATTGCTTTCTGTCTTTATCCTCTTTTCCTGCTCATTGTTTTTTATTCACTCATATTCAATTGTCGATGGTGCTGATGTAACCCGGATTTTTTCTGTAAAAGCTCTTACTGTCAATGAAATACTAAGTAAAGCAAAAATAGGTATCGGAGAGAATGATGTTGTAATTCCCGGACTTGTCGAAACACTTTATAGGGGCAAAATTGTTATTGGGCGAACAAGACCTGTACATTTGATTGTAGATGGAAAAGAGATGTCATTTTTTACAGAAAAAAAGACTGTTCAGGAGCTACTCAATGAGAAGAATACTGATATTGGAGATAAGGATTATGTAAATTTTGATTTAGAAAGCAGGATCTATGATAACCAAGAAATTATTGTAAAGCATTATATGGAGGTTGTTAGAAAAGTCGAAATTGCTATTCCATTTACAATAGTTTATAGAGAGAATAGACTTCTTGAAAAAGGAAAGGTTGTAAAATTTAGAAATGGTACAGATGGAGTACTTGAAAAAGAATTTTATACTGTTTATTTTGGCGGGAAAAAAATTACAGAGGAATTATTAGGTGAAAAAGTTGTTAAGCCAGCAGTATCTCAATTATATGAAACAGGACAAGCTTCTTTTGATGGCGAGTATTTAAAAAAATACACAATGATTGCAACTGCTTATTCTCCACATGCTATAGAGACAGACGGTAATCCCTGGGTTACAGCAACTGGATTAAGGAGCGGTGTTGGTGTTGTGGCTGTAGACCCCAATGTGATTCCATTGGGAAGTCTCCTTTATGTGAAAGGATACGGGTATGCTGTTGCAGGTGATACCGGTGGCGCAATAAAGGGGGATATCATTGATGTCTTTTTTTATTCAACAGATGATGCATTACAATGGGGTAGAAGAGCAGTTACTGTCTACTTACTTCCAGGCAAATGGAAATTTCCGAGCAAGTTAGATTACTGATAAAAAAATATTCTCTTTACCCTTCGAAGAGATTGGGGCAGAACTTTCTTATAGATCGTTCTGCCATTTTTTATATTAGAGATGCAATAAATCCTGCGAGTGGCAGGACATATTTAGAGATTGGTCCAGGATTTCTTTTTATTACGAATTCTGTTGCAGAGAGAGCAAAAAAAATTATTGCGATAGAAAAAGACAAGCGTTTTGAACCATATTATGAAGATGCTCGGCATGAAAATATTGAAATTGTGATGCAGGATGCATTAAAGGTTGATTTTTCACAGTGGGATGTGGAAGAATTATTTGGTAATATTCCTTTTAATATATCTTCCCCTCTTATTGTAAAAATTGCAAAAATTAAGACAATAAATAGAGCAGTTTTGTTGTTTCAAAAAGAATTTGCTAAAAGACTTCTTGCTGGTCCGGGCAATAAAGATTACGGGTCCATTACTATATTTACAGACTTCTTTTTTAAGAAACAATTCTTGAAAACATTTCCCCCTCATTTTTTCTATCCCATGCCCCTTGTGAGCTCTACGCTTATTAATCTCGTGAGGAGGACAGATATTCAAGTTGTAAATGAGGATTTATTGTTTCGTATAGTTAAAGGAGCATTTTCTAAAAGAAGAAAGACTCTATTTAATGCATTAAAGGAAGATTTTGATGGGGATATTTTAAAAAAGGCAATTATTAATACTGGGTTGCCCATCGAAATTCGCGGGGAAAATCTTTCTCTCGAAGAATTTATTCGTGTTTCAAAGAATCTGTATTGAGAATTTGACGATTTTGTAGTAGAATATAAAAATTTTCTAGTTGGAGGTATTTATTATGGGTTATAAATTTAAGGAAGGTATTTTTTATACAAAATCAGATGAATGGGTAAGTTTAGACGGGGATATCGCTACAATTGGCATTTCTGATTATGCCCAGGATAAGCTTGGGGATATTGTATACATTGAAGAAGTAGCCAAAGGAAAGGAAATGAAACAAAGTGAAGTATTTACAACAATCGAATCTGTAAAAGCTGCTTCAGATTTGAATGCCCCTGTTTCAGGAGAAGTAATTGAAGTAAATGTAGATGTTGTTGGTACTCCGTCAATCATCAACCAGGACCCTTACGGCAAGGGGTGGATAGTGAAGATAAAGGTCGAGGATCTGAGTGAAGTAAGCAATTTGATGAGCGATAAGGAATATTCAGAATATCGGAAAGAGTGATAGAATGAAATACATCCCGAATACAGATAACGAGAAAAAGGGGATGTTAAAGGAAATAGGCGTTTCTTCTTTTAATGAACTTATAAGAGATATTCCTGAAAATATAAGATTGAAAAGAGCTTTAAGTATACCCGGACCTTTTGATGAGGAAGAGATAAGAGAATGGGTACACTTGATTGCCGAGAAGAACGTGAATTTTTTTTCTTTTAAACCTCTTATCGGTGCAGGCGCGTATAGACACTATATACCAGAAGTTGTTAAAGCAATTGTTTCAAGAGAAGAATTTTATACATCCTATACGCCTTATCAGCCAGAGATTAGTCAAGGAAATTTACAATCTATGTTTGAGCTTCAGACACATCTTGCGAGACTTACTGAAATGGATGTCGTTGTGCCTTCCCTTTATGATGGAGCATCCGCTGTTGCCGAGGCAGTGCTTATGGCGGTAAGGATTACTCACAAGAATAGGATAATAGTTTCTTCTCTTCTGCATCCGCATTATAGAGAAGTAATTAATACTTATACTGAACCTCATAATATAGAAATTATTGAGCTTCCGTTTAATAAAGGATGTACTGATTTTTTTGACCTGAAGAATTTGTTAAATGCCAATACAGCAGCGGTAGTTGTACAAAGTCCTAATTTTTTTGGGGGCATTGAAAATATTGCTGCCATTGCTTCCGAAACACATGATACTGGTGCCTTACTTATTCAGTCTATTGCAGAAAGTATTTCTTTGGGATTGCTTATTGCACCTGCTGATATGGGCGTGGATATTGTTGCCGGGGAATCTCAATCGTTTGGTATGGATTTGAATTTTGGAGGTCCGTATAACGGATATCTTGCAACTAAGACGAGGTTCTTAAGACAATTGCCTGGCAGGATAGCGGGAGAAACGGTGGACAAGAACGGGAAACGTGCTTTTGTAATGACAATGAGGGCGAGAGAGCAAGATATAAGGAGGGAAAAGGCAACATCTAACATTTGTTCAAATCATGCGTTAAATATTGTAGCTGCAAATGTATATTTATCTCTTTTAGGAAAGAATGGATTATATCAGGTTGCTCTGCTTAATACAAAAGCCGCTCACTATTTAAAAAGAAAACTTGCTGAAACAAATAATTTTGAGGTTTTTGAATACCCTTTCTTTAATGAATTTGTTGTAAAGAGTAAAATAGATATCGGTGAGGTGAAAAATAGATTATCCAGAAAATCATTTATTCCGCCACTTCGTGTTGATAAATTCTATAAAAAGTGTGAAAATTATCTGCTATTTACTGTGACAGAAATTTTTAAACGGGAAGAGTTAGATGAGATAGCTGAAATACTTGGGGTGTCAAATTGAAACTTATATATGAGAAAAGCGTAAAGGGAAGAAAGGGTTATTTTTTAAGGGAAGATTCGTATAAAGAAATTTCCCTTAAAGATTGTATTCCGGGGTATGCTTTATCGCGTACTAAAAAAGAACTTCCTGAAGTTTCAGAAGTAGATGTAGTGCGGCATTTTACGACACTCTCCAAACTTAATTATGGGTTGGATGACGGGTTTTATCCGCTTGGTTCTTGCACGATGAAATATAACCCGAAACTTAATGAGCATCTTGCTTTGCTTGATAATTTTATCTATGCACATCCGTGTGTTGACGAAGATTTTGTTCAGGGGAGCTTACAAGTAATGTATGAGTTAAATCAATATTTGTCTGAGATTACCGGTATGGATCAATTTACTCTTTCTCCTGCTGCTGGTGCTCATGGTGAACTTGCCGGGGTATTGATTATGCGTAAATATTTTATGGACAGGGGAGAATTTCGCCACAAAATGCTTATTCCTGATTCTGCTCACGGAACCAACCCTGCATCTGCTGCTATGGCTGGGTTTAACGTGGTTGAGGTGAAGTCGAACGAGAGAGGTGGTATTGATTTAGCAGAATTGCATAAGTTAATGGATGAAGATACAGTAGGGTTGATGCTTACAAATCCTAATACAGTTGGGCTTTTCGATGAAAATATAGAAGAAATAGCGAAAGTTGTGCATAGTAAAGGCGGGCTTCTTTACTACGATGGAGCCAATCTTAATGCCTTACTTGGCATTGCGCGACCGGGTGATGCTGGTTTTGATATTGTTCATTTAAACTTACATAAAACATTTTCTACTCCGCACGGTGGAGGAGGGCCAGGTGCTGGGCCTGTTGGAGTAAAGAAACATCTCATCCAGTATTTGCCGACTCCTATTGTTTCTTATAACGGGGAGAAATATTTTTTTGAGGATGTAGGGGAAAAGAGTATTGGTCGACTAAGAGCTTTTTTTGGCAATTTTTCTGTGCTTATCAAGGCTTATGTGTGGATTCTTTCTATGGGGGATGAAGGACTTAAAGAAACAGCTGAAACAAGTATTATCAATGCAAATTATGTTATGAGTAAGTTAAAGAAATTTTATAAGCCTGTCTATGATCGATTCTGTATGCATGAATGCGTGCTTACAGGACGAGAATATAAGGAGTACGGCGTGAAAACGCTTGATATTGCAAAAAGGCTTATGGATTATGGTTTTCATCCACCGACAATTTATTTTCCTCACTTTGAACCATATGCTGAAGAAACTATTATGATTGAACCAACTGAATCAGAGTCAAAAGAGAATATTGATCTATTTATTGACGCAATGATTAAAATATCTGAAGAGATAAAGACACATCCAGAGATTGTTAAACAAGCACCTCATACGACGCCTGTTAGCAGACCTGATGAAGTGCGTGCAGTAAGAAATCCAACATTAGTGTTTAAGGAAATAAATGAAAATAGATAACTTAGAAAAAATTATTCAAGATGTAATTCAGTCGATATATCCTGGCATTTCAAAAATTCCGGATGTGCTATTTATTCCTTCGCCTGAAGTGTTTGGAGATTTTTCAACGACTGTCTCGTTTGATTTAGCCAAGATATTGCACAAACCACCATTTTCCATAGCCGAGGAAATTTCCAAACATTTAAATTTTTCTTACTTTACATCAATTTCTGTTGCAAAATCTGGATACTTGAATTTCTACTTTGCACCGTCTGTGTACAGGGATTTCTTGCAGGAGTTAGAGGAAAAAGGTGAGAAATATTTTTATAAAGAGAGAAAGGGCATAAAAGTACAGATTGAATTTGTCAGTGCAAATCCTACCGGACCTCTGCATGTAGGAAATGGACGAGGTGGCATTATCGGGGACGTTCTAGGCAATTTATTTAAAGCGGAAGGATTTGATGTAATAAAGGAATACTATGTAAACGATGCAGGGAGCAAGATGAACCTTTTTGCAAAATCTATTGCATACTACTATATGAAAAAATTAGAAAAAAAAGCAGAACCTGTTGAAGAAGCGTATAAAGGTGCTTATATTGAGGATATAGCTACAGAAATATTAAATGATTATGGCGATAGCTTGCTAAATGGAGAAAGCCACCCACTCATCGATAAAATTCAGGAGATAGGCAAAGAAAAGATGATGTGTCGTATTAAAGAGTCGCTTGAAAAATTCGGGGTAGCGTTTGATAGTTGGTTTTATGAATCCTCTTTATACTCCAGTGGCGAAGTGGACAGGGCAACTGAAATTTTTAGAAAGTCTAGATATACGTATGAGAAAGATGATGCTCTTTGGTTCCAGTCTACTCTGTTTGGTGATGATAAGGACAGAGTACTTGTACGAGGAACAGGAGAGCCTACCTATACTTTGGTAGATGCTGCATACCATAAAAACAAGTGGGACCGTGGTTTTAGAAAAGTCATTGATGTTTGGGGCGCTGACCATTTTGGGCACATTGCTCCGACGAAGGCTCTCATTCAGGGGATGGGATTACCTGAAGATTTTCTTGGCATTGTCATATATCAGATTGTTCATCTTTTTGAGAACGGAAAAGAAATAATGATGTCAAAACATTCAGGTACTTTTGTTACTCTCGAAGAGCTCATTAATGAAGTGGGGAGGGATGCTGCTCGCTTCTTTTTTCTTTTGAAGAGCAGTGATACGCATCTTAACTTTGATATAGATCTTGCAAAGAGAGAATCTAACGATAACCCTGTGTATTATGTACAATATACATATGCACGCTTAAAGAGTATTTTAATAAAAGGTAAAGAAAAAAATATTCAGTACAGAGGTGTTGATAAAACAGATTTATCGTTACTTGAGAGTAGTAATGAAAAAGCTCTGTTAAACCATTTTATGTATTTAGAGAGAGATCTTGAAAATGTAGCGAGGAAATATTCTGTACATAGAATACCTTTTATAACAATAGAACTTTGTAAAAAAATTAATACTTTTTATCAGAACTATAATATTCTTTCTTCCGAAAGGTATATACAGCCAAGACTTTCACTTGTTTATAATGCATTAAATGTATTGTCGTTTTTAATGAATCTTATGGGGATTGAGAAAAAAGAAAGAATGTAAGGGGAAAAATATGAAAACCAATAAGTTAAAAAAAATCCTTTTATTTTTTATTGTTTTATCTATTATTGCTTCACTGTTTCAGGTAGCTATAAGGATTAACGCGGAGAGAAAGGAAAATACAGTTGATGTAGCCCTTGATTATCCAGATTTTTACCTCTTCTCTGCAACAAATGGGCAAAACGTTTATGATACCATTAAAGAAATGAAGGAAGCAGGTGCTACTTCAGTTGCTGTTGTAGAAGATTGTATTGAAACTCTTTATGGCGAAGGGAAAATAACCTTTTTTAACGGTAGCGATCTCCTTGCACCTTCTTTTAATAATATTTTAAGGAATAAACTTGAGGTTGATAAGCATAGAGATATCATCCAACCCTCTTTTGTCGTTGTACTGACGGAAGACAAGGGTTTAGCAGAGAGAATGCTAAGCAATCTTTCTGAAGAGACAGGATTTATTGATGGCGATGGAGTTTATGCGATAATTATTCATTCTGACATTTTAACTGCTGTTGAGTATGGCGTTGGTTTTGATAATGAAAAGATTGAAAAAATTAAAGATATGGGCTTTCAAGTTGTTTTAAGGCCTCGATATTCTCCTGGCAACAGAAATGTTGAAACGCTGATCAGCACAATTGAAGAGTTTAATATTGAATCAGTTATGTTTTATGGAACTGTCATTACCGGTTATCCAGATAGGGTTGACGAGCTTGCAGACTTCTTTAATGAGAGTCATATATTAACTTATATAATAGAGTCCCCTATTCAAAAAGGTATTTATAGTCAAGAAGGACTTTCCGCGTTTATCCAAAAAGTACACTACTATGTTGTAAGAGTATATTCCATATATCCTGCAGAGCAGCTAAAACTTACAGCTTTAGAAATTTTTAATAGATGGTTTCGCTCCATTCCAGACAGAAATATTAGAGTGATATATGTGAAACCTATTATTGGGGTCGGGGCAAGCTATGAACAAAACCTTTCTACGAATAAATATTACATTGATAAACTTATAACTCTATGGCAAGAAAAAGGGATGGAATTTGGGATGCCACATCCTATTGATGAAGTGAGTGTAAATTGGATTGTGGTATTCTTAATCTATCTTGGCGTAATTGCTTTGTTTGCACTGTATATAAAAATTATTTTGAACCTTTCACAAAAATCTACACTCATCTGTTTTTTTGTCCCGTTACTAATGGGAATTTCTTTACTTCTTTATTCGCAAAATATGCTGGAAAAATTGACAGCACTTGCCGCTGCGGTTTTGATCACAGGTTCTTTTTCACTTATCATGTTTTTGGCTGTAAAAAAGAATTATAGAGGGAGAAAGTTTCATCTTTTAGATATTATAAAAAATGGATTTACGATTTCATTCCTTATGCTTATTGTATCACTTGTTGGAGGTTTATTGGTTGGAGCGGTATTGTCTGGCAGTTCCTATCTTTTAAATTTAGATATGTTCCGGGGAGTAAAAGTACTTTACCTCTCGCCCTTTATTTTCCTTGTTATAAACTACCTTTATGTATTTGGTGCAGATTTTGATAATAAATATATATCTGAATCGCATTATAACGTGTTTGATGAAGCGAAGAAAATTTGGGATATTACAGTGAAAGGAGGACATATTGTTGTTCTTGTCCTTATTGCAGGTGTCTTTCTTGTGTATATTTTACGATCTGGGAATACAGGCGTAACTATTTCATCGCTTGAGCTAAAATTCCGGGCGTTTTTGGAGCAGACGATTATTGCACGCCCCAGAGTAAAAGAATTTTTAATAGGATATCCTGCTGTATTCCTTACGGTTTTTGCTGCGTATTTAATGCGAAAAAAATGGTTATTGCTTTTTTCTTTTCTTGGGATAATGGGTTCAATTTCTATTGTTGATACATTTTCCCACTTACGTACACCCTTTCTGATTTCTTTTTATCGAACTTTATTGGGCTTTGCATCCGGTATTCTTCTAGCGATGGCTGCTGTCATTATCCTCTATCCATTTATTAAAAAATACTTTATTAATGAACGTTAAAAAATATCTTAAGCAGGGTGCTGTACAAGCATCTATAATATTTATGGCTTTCGCCTTTATCAGCAGATTACTGGGGCTTGCTCGAGATATATTATTCAGTGCTTATTTTGGCACAACTCATGCAGCTGATGCTTTGAATGCGACACTTCCCATTACTTCTGTTGTGCAGAATATTGTTTCAAGTGCAATAGCACTGTCTTTTATCCCCTTATTTATTGAGGCTATGAACAGTAGCCGGGAAAAGACTATTAGGGATTTTAATGTTGTTTTTAGTTATTTTTTAGCAGGTCTATTTTTTTCTATACTTTTACTGGGCGTGTTTTCCTTCCAGGTTGTGCATGTGTTTACTCCTGGATTTACCGAATATTCTCTTATTAACCTTACAGCGAGGCTTGTAGATTTCTTTGCTATTATTTCTTTTTTCTGGGCCATTACAAATTTTCTTTATGCAGTTTCTCAGGCGCATAAAAATTTTCTTATTACTGCACTTGTTCCTCTTATTCTGAATGTGTCAATAATAGCAGGGCTTATTCTCTGGCACAATTCTTTAGGAGTATTTTCATACACTGCAGGCATGTTAATAGGTTCTGTGATTCAAGTGTTTGTAATGCTGTTTTATACGAGACATGCTTTGTCTATTAAGTTTTCCTGGAATTTTAATCCGAAGGGGACAATTCTTGGTATGTTAATTATTCTTTCAATTCCTTTGATTATGCAGCAATTTTCTGAATATGTTGTGACAGTAGTGAGTAACAATATTGCCTCTCGTCTAAGGGAGGGAAGCATTGCATCTCTTGGGTATGCGAATAAACTAAGACAATTTGCTATTGGAATACTTACAGTGCCACTTGCAACATCCTACTATCCGTTTCTTTCGGAGGCTGCAACGAAAAAGGATATGAAAGCGCTAGGTAATATTTTTTCTAAAAGCATTCGATTTGCATCTTTTTTTATTGTTCCTATTATGTTTGTATTCATTGTATTTGATAAGACTATTGTGGCTATTGTTTTTCAGCGGGGTGTATTTGGAATAGAGGCAGTTGCACTTACTGCACGACCTTTTCAATTTTATTCTCTGGGGATATTTGCTACAATGATTACTGTTGTTTCTATGCGTGTTTTTTTTGCGATGAAAGACATGTGGACACCTACTATTATTTCTCTTACAGTAGCTGTTTTTGATGTTGTTGCTATGGGAATGCTTGTAAAAATTTATGGACATGCAGGTATTGCGCTTGCAATAAGTATTGGATTGTATTTGTATATGTTTCTTCTGCTTTTCTTTCTTCGAAAAAAGGTAAGGTCGCTTGGTAGCAAGAAGATTGTTATTTCTATCTCAAAATTTTTAGCAGGTTCAGTTATTGGAATTATTATAATGTATTATTCTTTTAGAAGAATAGAAAGTTTTTTACCTGTGATAAACTGGTATGTTGCGATGAATTTTTTTGCTTCTCTTGTCTTATTCTCACTTGCCTACCTTATAGTATTGTACCTATTAAAGGCAGATGAAATGACAAGCGCATATTTTGTGATGAAGAAACTCAAAAATAAATTAAAAGGAAAGTAAAATCTATATTGTACCCCAAAAGGTGCAGGCATAGAGACAGAAAAGGTATTTTTTTATATGACGCTTACAGCACAGAGAGAAAATAATGATTTTTTGCAAGAAGATTTATCGAAAAAGTTTGTCAATTAAATAGTTTATGAAAATGGAGGTTTTATGAAAAGAAAATTTAGTTTACTGATTTCTCTACCTATGTTACTTACGTTAGGTTATATTTTTGCTGCGTTTTCTGCATTCACGCCTGATAAAAGAACGTTTGGAATAATTTTGTTGGCTGTTACTTTTGTGGGACATGGTTTTTATCTATTTGGAAGTGAACAAAGAGCTATGCGCAATTTCACTGCTGCAAAAAAATATCTTGATAAAGAAAATAGCGAAAAAGGGGTAGATTTAATATTAAAGGCTATTGAGTTAACTAATAATTTAGATAACATTAAGTACTTGGTTGCTGGGAGGTGTAAAAATCCTAAAAGTTACAAGAAAGCTGCCGATGTTTTAACCAAAAAATTAGAGCAAAAGGATGCTCCGTTTTTTAGATTTGTTGTCGCGAGTATTTTTTATCATTCTGGAAATATTAGAAAAACAGTAGAGTTATTAAAGACAATAAAAGTAGAGGATAGCAATATCAAGATAGCACGTCTTCTTGGTGCCTCTTTGTTTGAGTTAAAGAGGTTTGAAGAGGCGGTAGAAGTATTTAAACAGTTTGCACCTCCGATAGTTCCAATGAGGGAAGATGATCTTGCCTTGCTATTTGGTTTAGGCCTTGCATATAATAAATTGGGGGAAAAAGAAAAGAGTAAAGAGTATTTAGTGAGAGTGGCAAGAAAAAACCCGCGATTTGGTGGAGTGGATAAAATTTTGGAAAAACTCGAAGAAGAATCGACAACTGACAGAGGAATTTAAGCTTTTTTTATTTGTACAGAGTAATATATGTAAGCTATAATCGTAAGAAAGAAAGCTAAGTACATTATTCCTTTGTACGTGCCCGTAAGAGTTACAATAACCCCTGCTACGAGGGGGCCAAAAATATTTCCAAGACTTATTGAGGATTGAATTAGTCCTGATGCTGTTGCTTTTTCCTTATTTTTTTCAGTAATTTCTTTTAGTGAACCTGTAAAAAGAAATGACCATGCAAATCCTGTTGCAATCATTGCTGGGATGATCCAGAGGTAATTAGGGACAATAGTAGAATATAAAAATATTGCTGCGGATAGAATAAGCCCCCATCCTATCGATTTTTTTCCTGAAATTTTATCCATAATAAAATACATTACCAAGAATTGTGTGGCGTAGTTAAATGTAAATAAAATTCCCTTCCAGTAATTGTTTGCTCCTATCTGGCCCAGGTATAGCACCCAAAAAGCCCATATCCCCGTAGCACCCATATGTCTTAAAAATAGGGGGATGTATATATGTTTGTTCTTTTTAATTATATTGATCGGGAAAAGCGGTATGTTGATTGCTATGTATTCCTCTTTTTTGATGCCAGCTGCAATAAAGATGAGCGAGATAAAAAATGAAATTCCACTGATAATAAATATGGTAAACCTAATAGAGTTGCTACGACACCTGATATGTATTGAGCAATAGCAGAGCCAATTGCTCCAAATGATGAGAATTTTCCCATTGTACCTTTTTTTCGTATATATATGCTGTGAGTGCTCCGGGGTAAATACCTGCAGTGGCACCCCCTAAAATTCTGATGAGAAGTAATTCGGTATAATTGCTGGCAAAGTATCCAAGCGTAAAAGCGACGGAAGATGCGAGGAATCCAATAATTATAATTCTTTGTCTACCTATTCGGTCAGCGATTCTTCCAAAAAAACCAGGAAGAAAGGAAAATAGTAGCAGAGAAGAACGTAGAGAGAAGGCCTATCTCAAATTTTGTTGCGCCAAATGAGTCTGCAAGTTGGGGAATAAAAAGATGGGGTGTAAAGAGTGCAAGATTTGCAAAAAGTTGGCTGGTAAGCCCTACTCTAACTTCTCTTTTCATCGGTTATTTTATAATTTCGCATATTTATGTAGAAGAACAAAACTCCAGAGAAATAAAAAACGAACATAAGAAGAATGGGTGTTGTATATCCAAACCGTCCAATCAGTATACCCGAAATAGAAGCAGCAATTCCCCAGGAAATATTCCATGACATTTCTGTGAGGCTTACTGCTGATGCTCTGATGTCCTCGGGAACCAGTTCCATATAAGTGTTTTGATTAATAGGTACTGCCGCGTTCATGAGCGCACCTCTTGTAAAATATGATGTAATGGCAAGGTAAGTTTTTTTAGTAAAAGCAAGAACAAGAATGAATGGCAGCGAAAGAGCTTGCATGAGAACAATGGCTTTTATTGCTCCAAAACGCTCTTTAACCATAGGGGCTATTAATGTACCTGTCGCTGTGACAATACTTCCGATGGAGAAAATAATCCCTATAGAACTTATAGGGAGTTGAAATTTGTCTTTAAAGTACAAGTTGAAAAACGGGATTATAAGACCAGCTCCAGCACCCAACATGAGATTGGTGGATGCAAATATAATAACTATTTTCAATTTTTTATAATCTTTTTTTAATACCTTAAAAGGTTCAAAAAACATGTTGAAATTAATTTTTTGCTTTGTCTTTTGCCAATTTTCCTTCAATTGATACAGAAAAAAAGAAGATGCAAAGAGGATTATAATACCAGTGAACAGAGTGTATTTCATTCCTATTATTTCTGATTTACTGAGGATACTGGGCAAGAAACCGCTAAGAAGTGAGCCGATAAAGTCACCTATAATAAGTGCCGAAAAAGAAAAGCTGAATAAGTGTGTGCGTTCAAAACTCGAGCTGCTTTCCGTGAGAAATGGTGCTTCTGAAACGATAAAAAAAGAAGAACCCATACCCTGGAAAAATGCCGCCCCCATCATTAAGTAAGGGTTCTTGGTGAGAATTAAGAGTAAAAGCATGATGGTCTCAATCCATATACCCAATATGAAGGATTTTTTTCTTCCAATATTATCAGAAATGATACCTGAGATAAAAATAAAAAAAGCCAGGCCCCATGGGACAGCAGCGTTTATCATGCCTATATGTGCAGTGCTAATTCCTATTTTACGAAGATATATATTAAATATAACGAAGAAAATGCTAAATCCTATTGCTGCCAGGAGGTTACTCATTAAATAAAGGCGGGCATTTTTCTGGATACTTTTAAGTTTTTCTAGATAAGACATTTATTTGTTTATTCCTTTTAGGGGAATTGTTCCGATCGAAGCAAGCGTAACAATTATTCCTGCGATGATTACACCCAACCCTATTGCAAGAAAAGCTTTTCTTTTCTTCGTAGCAAAAAGCTCTGCTGCGAGCGCGCCAGTGTATGCCCCGGTGCCTGGCAGGGGGATTGCCACTAAAATGACAAGTCCCCAGAATCCGTATTTATCAATTAGTGGTTTTGCTCTTTTTCTTACATAGTTAAGATATTTATCAACTATGGTTATTTTTTCTGCGAGAAATATTATCAGTTGCCACATTAGAAAAACAACAGGTATGAGTAATATGTTCACACAAATTATTATCGCAGAGCTAAGAAAAATATTTTTATTGTAGTGTAAAATAGCTACTGGAATCGAACCTCTTAGTTCAATTCCAGGAAGAAATGTTATAAAAATTAAATAGATCCATTCTTTCATGAAAATTATTCTATCAGAACTTGAATAATTTTCAATTATTTTTTAAGATTGCTTGATAATACCGCTTGATTTACTGCTATTCCCAGCTTTATCTATTGCTTCAATTATGAACGTTGTTTCTTCGTTGTATAAATAGAGGGGAAGATCAAATGTTTTGCTTTTGAACACGAATTTTATATTGTGAACAGTGACTGTGGCGTAATCAAAATTATTGTCTTCTATTTTGATCTTTAATTCATAAATGGGAGACTTTGATTCCTTTTGTGATTCAAGCAATATAATAGGTGATGTTGTATCTATATTAAACTCTATTTTTTTTACATCCTCTTTGAATGTTCTACTGCCAGAGAAGCCTACCGAATAAAAGTAAATATTCTGTATTCCGTCATTTAAGTCTATTGGTTTTTCTTCGTAAAGTATAAAATTTTCATTATCCTTACTATAATAAGTATTATATTTATCGATGGAGCTACCTGTATCAACACTGAAATCAAGGGTAACTTCTGAAGCATAGAATTTATTTTTTCCGTCTGGGGCAGAAGGTGTTGAAACGAAAGATGTATTAATGAAATAATCACCCTTCATTGAGATTGTATTAGATTCTACAGGTTGCATCTCTTTTGATGTCCATGCCATAACATAGGCATCTCCTGACTGTTTTTTAGGTAAAGTTATTCCATTGATAACAATCTTTATATTATCTCCCGCATTTATATCTCTTGGCACAACAATAGCAATTTCTTTCTCTTCCATATCTGTATCTTCAAAATGTGTTGTAACTTCAGGTGAAAGGGGTGGGTTGGTACCATTTATCTTAATATTATTGCGTGAAATTGCAGTAAAAGAATCTGAAAGAATAGGTGAAAAACGAATAAATATGAAATCTCCGGGGACAGTTTGTACAAAAGTAAAAGGTCCCCTTCCAAATGCTGTAGTCGTATATCTGTCTAAATTACCATTTTGTCCTAATGAAAAATCGATTTCCAAACTATCATCAAGAAGTTTTATTTCAGGGTTTTTAATTGTACTTATATCAGTTACGTGGTAATACTGAGATTCTAAATCATTATTCCCGTATTTTATATGAAGCTTGAAATATCCAGGGTCCTGTGGATTCAAAGTTATACCTTTTTCTATAACAATTGTGATTTCTTTTTGTTTTTCCAGTTTCAGAGGGAGGAAAAATTTAATACTATTTCCTGAAAATTGTGGGTCTTCAGCAAGATAAATTCCGTTTATAGCAATCCTGTCTTTTGCGTTATTTAATCGTCTTATAGGAATTTTATTATCAAATGCAACTATAATCTCTGTGCTTTCTGTTAAGTCTGTCTCAGGGTAAAAATTCATTGAATACTCTGGGGAATATCCTACATAGCTGTCAGAAATTTCTACATTTACATAACTTGATGTATTAGCAAGTCCTGTAACGGGTAGGAAAAACAAACCAATCAAAACAAAAGCAATAGATTTTTTCATTTATGCCTCCTATTCATATCTTAGCGCTTCCACTGGATTCAGTAGTGAAGCTTTCCGTGCAGGGTAAACGCCAAAAAACATACCGATGAGAACAGCTATACTAAACCCAATTATAATTGATGTACTTGTAATGTGTGTGGGTATAAAAGTCTGCGGAACAAGTAATGAGAGTGTTACTCCGATGATAATCCCCATTATACCTCCGCTTCCAGATATAAATGTAGATTCCATGAGGAACTGAAGTAAAACATCAATATTTCTTGCGCCTATTGCTTTGCGTATTCCAATTTCACGTGTTCTTTCAGCAACAGATGCAAGCATAATATTCATAATACCAATGCCCCCAACGATAAGTGCAATAGACCCTATTGCCGTAAGCATAAGGGTTAAAGTATCTGTTACTGTTTTCGCAAGGTCTATATATTGCTGTTCGTTGTTTATTGAGAAATTCTCCGTTCCGTGTCGTACAAGAAGAAGGCTTTTAATACGCGCCCCAAGGACATCCATTGGCATATCATCCATTGCTTTTGCGTAAATTATTTGGACGCCTTTTTCTCTTGTATGTGCTTGAAGTGTCGTAATAGGCATCACAATAATATCATCTAAGTCCATCATTCCCATTGAACCTATCGGTTTTAACGTACCTATAACTCGGTATTTTATGTCATTTATTTTTACATATTGGCCTACTGGATCTACATTGCCAAATAAATTATCTCTTGTTGTGGTACCCAAAATACACACGTTTCTATAACTATTAATATCCTGATTAGTAAACCCCCTACCCGAATCTATCTTGTAATTTGATACATATAATACATCAGCATTTGTTCCTGCACCGGTTGTGGAAACTGTTAAGTTTCCATACTTCACAACAGCACCTATATGATTCTCAGGTGAAATTCGTGCATTAGGCAATTTATTTTTAAGGTATTTTACATCTTCATACGTAAGAGGTTTTAGAATTGTACTTGTTCCTGACATTGCTGCTTTAAATAAATTAGTTTTTTGCCCGGGAGTAATTATAATTACGTCTGATCCGAGTGATTGAATATTTGAAAGGATGGCATATTGGGCGCCATATCCAAAAGAAGTAATAAGAATAAGCGATGCAACACCTACAACAACACCCAGCATAGAAAGAAACGTTCTCGTCTTACTAATTTTTAGAGAGTTAAGCGACATTTTTATTATTCTTGCAATTTTCATTTCTTTATCTCCTCTATATTTGCTACATGTCCATTTTCTATTTCTTTCTCTATGAAGCCATCTTTTATGTGTATAATTTTATGTGTAAATTGTGTGATAGAAATGTCGTGAGTTACGATGATTTCGGTAACTCCTTTTTCTTCGTTTAGTTCTTTCAGGATTTTTATTATCTCAAGTCCTGTTTTTGAGTCCAAATTGCCTGTAGGCTCGTCTGCAAAAACAATAAGAGGGTCATTAATCAATGCTCTTACTATGGCTACTCTCTGTCTTTCTCCTCCGGAGAGTTGCGCAGGAAGATGCTTTGCCCTTTCTTTTATACCTGCATTTTCCAAAAGTTCCATGGCTTTTTTTTCCTTCTCCTTAAGATTGCTTTGTGCATTATATACGACAGGAAGAATTACATTGTCCAGTACGGTAAGATGTGGCAACAAATTGAAGGTTTGAAACACGAAGCCTATTTTTTTATTTCTTATATTTGCAAGTTGTGTATCATTTAACTTAGAAACATCTTTCCCTTCTAAGAAATATTTTCCGCTTGTCGGCGTATCAAGACAGCCAAGAAGATGCATGAGGGTGGATTTTCCTGAACCTGACGGGCCTATTATTGAAACAAGTTCTCCTTTATTTATACTTATAGAGATATTTTTTAGTGCATTAACATCTGTTTCCCCTAGATGATAAGTTTTTGTTAAGTTTTCTGTTCTTATAATTTCATTCATAGATTTCCGCCTTTTTTCCGCCTAGTTTTCTATTTTCCGCCCGGCATCTCTATTCCTTTGACTTCGGTAAACACTGAATTAGAAGGTACTCTAAGAATTGTGTCTCCTTCAGAAAGGCCAGAAATAATCTCCGTATAATTATCCGAAGATATGCCTGTTTCTACTTCTATGCGTTGTATTGTATCGTCATTTTGTACGACATCTACATAATACTTTTCATTCTGATAAAAAACTGATTCAATAGGCACAGCAAGTACATTGCTTTTCATTTGTGTAGTAATATCCACACTTACACTTAATCCATCTTTTAAAGCTATCGATGAATCGTTTATTTTTATTTTGATTTTATAAGCTTGTACGCCAGAAATAGCTGTTGTTGAGTTCCCTATGTATTCTACTGTACCTTTAACTTCTTTATGAGGAAATGCATCAAAGCTCAGGATAGCGCTCTGACCTTTCTTTATATTCACTGCATCAATTTCATCGGAAAATGCTTCTGCTATAAAGTTTTCCGTGTTGCCTATTACAGCGATAGCACCCATTGATACTGTATCTCCCTCTTGAATACCTAATGATAAAATAGTACCTGATATAGGAGCTGCAATAGTATAATCATTCAAATTCTTAAGTGATATTTGCATTGCATTGTATGCTTGTTCCATTTGCAATTTGTCAACTGCAATCTGAATCTTTGCGTTATCTAAATTTATCTTTGCTATTTTTAGGCTTGCACCTGCTTGTGTTAGCTGTGCTTCTCTTATTTTAATGCTATCGGAAGAAGCGGAAGCACTGTTTTTTGCTATATTGAGGTTTTCATTTGCAACAGCAAGTTGTGACTCTGCAAATCTAACCTGATTTTCTGCTTGCTTTACCTGGTTATCTCTGGATATTTTTGCTTGGTTATAATTTTCTATTGATATTTGCAATGCCACCCTCGCCTGTTCTGTTTGATATCTTGCTCTTTCTATATCGTCCTCAGACGGAATTTCATAATTATTTAATCTATCAAGATTTAACTCTGCAAGTTTTATATTGCTTTCGGTGAGTAAGATCTGGTTCTCAAGAATTTTAATCTCTTCATCTGGTGTGTTTGGGTTATTTGCTGATGTCTTTAACCTTTCTTTTGCAATATCGTTATTAATTTTAGCTTGATTTAGTTGTTCTTCTGCTTGCTTTATGTCTTCATCTGTAGGACCTGATTCCATTAAGGATTTTAAATTTAACTGTGCAATGGCAAGCGAGAGCTCCTGGGAGTTTAGTTGAAACTCGGCTATTTTTATAGAAGTATCGGTTGCTTCGCTACTTCCTAAGGTAGAGAGGTTGTTTTTTGCATTCTCAAGGTTGATTTCTGCTTGCTTTACTTGCTCTTCTGCTTGATTTACCTGTATATGAGAATTATCAGTTTTTGCAGCTATGTCAAGGTTTAGCTTTGCCATGCTGTATGCAGCTTCTGCTGATTCAACATTTGCTTCGGCCTGGGTAACTGTGTTTCCGGAGTTGTGCAGTTGTGTAGCAATTTCATAATTGATTTTTGCTATATTGTAGCTGCTCAACGCATTCTGATAGTTGAGCCGCGGTACCGTTGAGTCAATTTCTGCAATCTTATCTCCTTTTTCTATCCAATCACCTTCTTTTGCAAAGAGTTGAATTACTTTGCCAGAAGCTTTAGATACTATCGTAATTTTTGGATCAATAGCCACACTACCTGAGAGATTCACGGCACTTTCTATGTTCTTTCTTTCCACTTTTACAGTGGTTAAATCTTTTGCGGTCGTGGGGCTATTTGAGCCGGTTTTTATAATACTACATCCAGTCAAAGTGAATAATAATATTACACTTAGTAAGGAAAGCCATATTTTTTTCATTTTGTATCATTTCTCCTCTTAAAGTATTTTGAACACTATTAATTAATAGTAGATATTAAATGTGATTGAAATATGAATTTTTTTTAAAACATTTTTATTATTTATTAAAGGTGTGTAGTTGCTCATAGCAAGATTCTGCTTCTTTGAGTATATTCTCCTCATCTACTGTGAGAATTTCTTTGTTTTTCATTACTATTTTTCCATCAATAAGCACTGTATCAATATCGGATGGATACATAGAATAAGCGACAAGAGAATAAGGATCAGTGAATGGTGTAAGATGTGGTTTTTTAGTATCTATCAAGATAATGTCTGCTTTATATCCTTCTTTAAGTAGTCCCACATCATTAAAGCCTAAATTTTTTGCACCATTTACAGTTGCCATTTTAAGCATTTCTTTTGCATTTAGCAGTTTAGGGTTTAGTGAAGTACCTTTTGCAAGAAGAGATGTTAATCTTGCATCTTCAATGAGTGCTAAATTATTGTTTGATGCAGCACCGTCAGTACCGATAGAAATAGTTAGTCCGGCATTGTACATTTTATTTATTGATGGGACCCCAGCGCCTGTTTTCAGATTGCTTTGCGGATTTAGAGTAACACCCACATTGTTATTCTTCAAAATATTTATATCGTTATCGTTCATCCATACACAATGTGCAGCGTTAACTTTTGCATTGAAGAACCCTATTGTGTCAAGTTTTTCTATTGGAGTTGTTCCGTATTTTTTCTTAAATTCTTCTACCTCTTTCTTTGTTTCGTGAAGATGAGTTTGCACGAGAACATTCATTTTTCTTGCATGATTGCTAATTGCTTTCAAGAATTGTAGTGTGCAGGTGTAAGGAGCATGAGGAGCAAAGCTTGCTAATATTCTTCCATTTTCACTTTCTTGCCATTTATTTATAAATTTTTCTGCTGCTTTTAGCTTTAGTGTGTCTGTACCAATTTTTGAGGCAAGCCCAAAACCAAGGTTTGCACGGATACCGCTTTCTTTTACTGCTTGTGCAGATTTCTCCATGCGGAAGTAGAAATCTGCTGTTGTAGTAACACCAGCGCGTATTGATTCAACAATACCAAGTAGGGAGCCAAAATATACATCCCTTTCGGTTAGTTTGTTTTCTATTGGAAAGATTGTATCAAACAGCCATTCTTGTAAAGAGAGATCATCGGCAATGCCACGCATAAGAGTCATTGCAAGATGCGTGTGAGCGTTCACAAATCCTGGCATCACAATGTGATTTTTTGCATCTATTACTGTATCGAATTTATCCTTCCATTCTTTTTGTGGCCCTATATAATAAATAAGGGAATCTTTTATTACAAGATTCCCTTCTTTAATTGCATTTTTCTCGGTAAGTGTTAAAAATGTGCCGTTTCGTATAAGAATCATATGTTCTCTTTTCTTGTGAGCAATAATGGGTGAGAATCAGTAATAATTTCTTCCTTGTTTTCTGCGAGAATCTTTTTTATGTCTTTTGGAAGAGAGAAAACTCTCATGTGCGATTCTCCTTCGTAGAATTTTAATTCTCCTTCAATTCTCTTTTGTATTTTTTCGTCAATTTCTTCGATGCTTACAGTTTTGGGATCGTATTTTTTGGAAGCTAGCACAAAACTCCATGTTGTGTCGAAACTTGGTACATATACATAGTAACTTCTTACCACTGGGAATATTTGCAGTAAAGTATTCCTTATTGCTCTATGCATTCTGTAAGTGACTGGTCTCAGCATGGATGCTTGTAAGACGAAGATACCATCTTCAGTGAGTCTATCAAAAAGGATTGCAAAAAATTCCTTTGTAAATAGTTTATACGATGGGCCTGCTTCAAAGGGCTCAGTTAAGTCGCTTATTACAATGTCGGTAGAATTTGAGGCAACTTGTGATTCGATAAATTTTCTTGCATCAGTATTTATGAGGGTTGTCTTAGGGTTTTCAAAAGACCCTTTATGCCACTCTCCTAAATATTTTTTTGCAAGGTCAATTCCGTCTTTGTCAATATCTACCATAATAACTTTTTTTATGTTTTTATGTTTTAACACTTCTCTTAGCGTTGCGCCTTCCCCTCCCCCTAAAAGAATAATATTTTTTGGGTTTGGGTGAAGCAGCATTGCGGGATGTACAAGAGATTCATGGTAGATGTATTCGTCTTTTACTGAAGATTGAACATCTCCATCAATAATTAGCATCTTCCCAAAAAAGGAACTTTCTACTAATTGGATGAATTGGTATGGTGTTTTAATTTCTGCAATAATGTTTTTTATCCCATGTAAATGCTCTTCGCCAGCGGCGAAAACATCATGGAAGTACAGATAGTTTTTCTCCATTTTCTTTCACTTTTTTACCAATAACCTCTTGCGTGTATCTCTCGTTTTTTTTCATTCCTCTTTCAATTTCTGTTGTTTGTATATATGTTGCACTTAATTTTTTTGCTACGTATTTGCAGGCCGTTTTAGGGTCTGCATCACCGCAGGTGTAAAAATCAAGAGCAGCATAACCATATTCAGGCCAGGTATGTATGGAGAGATGGGATTCAGAAATAACTACAACTCCACTTACACCTTGAGGAGTAAAATGGTGAAATGCAACGTCTAATACAGTTGCATTAGCGTATTCTGCAGCTTCTTTTAAGATTTTTTTTAACAATTCTAAATTGTTAAGTATTTCTGGATTGCATCCAGAAACATCCATGAGGATATGTTTTCCTTCGGTGCGCATTTCAGCCACCCCCTTTGATAAATTTGATAAGGCAGAAAATAAATTACCTTACCTGCAAGTTTATAGCAGATTTTATTTTTTTTTCAATACTTTTACGCCATTTTTTATGCTTTTTAGATAGGTATTTGTTTAAAGTCCGAGTATATTTTGAAATACAAAAAAATGGAATAAAATAATCTTGGGGGTGATAGAGATGTGGAAAATTAGTGTAAAAACTGAAAAACATTCAGAGATTGTAGATATTACTTCCAAAGTGAAACAGATTGTAGAGGCAAGTGGGATAAAAAGTGGTTTGTGCACTGTTTATGTACCGCACACAACGGCTGCAATTGTTGTAAACGAAGATACAGACCCTTCCGTTAAAGAAGATATTTTGCAAACTCTTGACAGGTTGGTGCCGTGGGACGATGTCTATTCCCACATTGAAGGCAACGGAGCAGCGCATATTAAAGCGGCTATTACTGGTTCTAGTAGAACATTTATTGTTGAAAACATGGAAATTATGCTTGGGACCTGGCAAGGTATCTTTTTTTGTGAATTTGACGGGCCGCGTGAAAGAATTGTCTATGTAGAAATTATTGAACGGTAAAATTAAGTGTTAATTTATTTAGAAACCGGGAAGGCAAAAATACATTTTTATTCCATTTTTTTTAGTATGCTTATGTAAACCTTTATAGATTTTTCGAAGAGAATTTTACCGAGTTTTGCATTTCCGTTTTGCGTATCATTTATAATACCTGTTTTTGTGATTTTATCTTTTACCAGATCTTCTGAAACATAATATGGAGGCAACATTCTTATTTCCTCTGTGAAAAGGTTCTTATGCACAAGATCCGGATGTAAATAAAGTATCATTGATACTTCTCCTCTCCCTGCATGACCTGCATGGTCATATAATTCTTCCAATTCTTTAAAGAGCCACCAGGAACCTACCGCAAAGCGAGATTTTTTGAAAATGGGAACAACACTGTCTATGGCACATCTGATCGGAGCAATATTTCCTCCATGTCCATTGACAAATAGAAAATTTCTAAATCCATGTTTGTAAAGAGATTCAAGGTAATCTTTAATTACCATTGTAAGGGTTACAGGCGATATAGAAATTGTACCCGGGAACATGTATGTGACAGAATGGCAATTCCCTACACTAATTGTGGGAGCTACAATTGTTTTTGTTTTTTTTCCTGTTTCAATGGCAATTTTTTCTGCAGTGAAAGTATCAGTTCCGAGAGGAAGTGCATCAGAATGTTCTTCAGTTGCGCCAACAGGGATGATAATGGTGTGTTTATTTTTTATATATTCTCTAACTTCTTTTGTTGTCATTTTAAGGAGTTCCATCATCTTCCTCATGAAGTATATTTTCTTTATCTAAGAGCTTCTCTGATTTTTTCATGTCTATCTGGGCGACATATACATTCCAGGCACCTGCACTTCCCATTAAAGGATTGCTTAACATAGAAGATCCTCCAATGCCTGCACCCGGTCTTTTTACCATTACATCTATGCCGTTTGCTTCGAGAAGATTTTTTATGATATCTGCTTCAAATTGGTTTTCAGTAGTTGTGATGACAACCCATTTAAAATCTTCTTCTGTGATGCTTAACTTTGTTTCACAAAATTTACAATACTCTGAATTGTTACTGTTTTCTTTTCCACACTTTGGACAAATTTTCATTTTTGCCTCCTTCTGCTAAA